>NZ_JADYVU010000001.1:0-1457026 GCF_020194115.1 Bradyrhizobium sp. NBAIM01
TGTGGCGTTATTACCCGCAAGCGGCCGAGCTGACCGATGATGTCGCAGACGACTGGTTCCTGAGCTTGTGGCAGAAGGTGCCGACACCCGCTGCGGCCGCCAAGGCATCGGAGAAGACGATTGCGCGTATCCTCAAGGAGCATCGTATCCGCCGTGTCGACGCCGCCACCGTGCTGCAGACCCTGCGCAAGACGGCCTTGTTCGTCGCACCAGGTACCACGGAGGCAGCGTGCGTCCATATCCGCAGCCTTGTCGCGCGCGTGCGCCTGGTCAATCAGCAGATCAAGCAAGCCGACGCTGCCCTGGACGGCCTTTGCGATAGTCTGGCGGCACAGGGCGAGGAGAACTCATCGGGGCAGAGCTATGAGCAGCGTGACGTGGCAATCCTTCGCTCCTGGCCGGGAATCGGCAGGATTGTTCTCGCCACACTGCTCACCGAGGCAGCACAACCGCTGCGCGCCCGAGATTACCACGCTTTGCGTGCTCTGGCAGGGGCTGCCCCGATCACACGGCAAAGCGGCAAGCAACGCTTCGTGATCCGGCGCTTTGCCTGCAACAAGCGGCTGCAGACCGCTGTCCATCACTGGTCACGCGTTGCCGGTCCAGCACGACCCGGCCGCTCGGCACCGCTATGATGCCTTGCGGCGGCGCGGCCATGGCCGTGCACGCGCGTTGCGAGGCGTGGGCGATCGCCTGCTCTCGGCCCTCTGCGCGGCCCTCAAGAACCGAACGCTGTACGACGCCAATCACAGGAGTGCTCAGGCTGTCAGCAGCCAGTAAGCCTTATTCCTTTGTTCGGCCGCTTGTGACCATTCCTTCGTCCCGACCTGCCGAGCCCAACAGCGCGGCGCGCAGCCGCTGTCCAGGATGCCATCGGCACCGGCGTAGCCGGCGCGAAGCGTCCTGGACAGCGGTGAGCACCGCGCTACCCTGTTGCATTAAGGCACGAAACCTCTTGACCAAGGCTAGGAGGTCCTACGGCACCGTCTTTTGCGTAAACATTTAACCCTACCGCGAACAATCCTCACGGTCCTCGCCCTGCTACGCTACGAAACCGCTGCGGACACCTCCCGCGTCCGCCGGAGGACGCGTCATGAACCTCAATCGCCGTCATCTCATCGGGGCTTCGACCGCGGGCATTGCCGGTGCGCTGGCCATACCGGCCGATGCCGCGCGCGCCGCGCCGCTGACGTCGCTGCTCGGCCGCGATGCCACGCAATATGGTGTGCGGCCCGGCAGCAGCGAGGACCAGACCCGCGCGCTGCAGCGTGCCATCGACGAGGCCGCTCGGGCGCAACTGCCGCTCGCCTTGCCACCCGGCGTGTACCGGACCGGTCTGTTGCGGCTGCCGAACGGCGCGCAGCTGATCGGCGTGCGCGGCGCGACCAAGCTCGTCTTCACCGGCGGCGCCTCGGCGATCCAGAGCGACGGCTCCGATGCGATCGGCCTCACCGGCATCACCTTCGACGGCGGCGGCATCCCGCTGCCGACACGGCGCGGCCTGATCCACGCCCTCGGCGGGCGCGACGTGCGCATCAGCGAATGCGCTATCACGAGCTCGGGCGGCAGCGGCATCTGGCTCGAGCAGGTCGCGGGCGACATCTCCGGCAATATCTTCACCGACATCGCGGTGACAGCGGTCGTGTCGTTCGACGCCAGGGGCCTCAGCGTCTGCCGCAACACGATTCTCGGCACCAACGACAACGGGATCGAGATCCTGCGCACCGCGATCGGCGATGACGGCACGCTGGTCGCCGACAACCGCATCGAGAACATCAAGGCCGGCCCCGGCGGCTCGGGCCAGTTCGGCAATGCCATCAACGCCTTTCGCGCCAGCAACGTGATCGTGCGCGGCAACCGTATCAGGAATTGCGACTATTCGGCGGTGCGCGGCAACTCGGCTTCGAACATCCACATCAGTGGCAACAGCGTCAGCGACGTGCGCGAGGTCGCGCTCTATTCCGAGTTCGCATTCGAGGCCGCGGTGATCGCCAACAACATCGTGGACGGCGCGGCCGTCGGCGTCTCGGTCTGCAATTTCAACGAGGGCGGCCGCATCGCGGTGGTCCAGGGCAACATCATCCGCAACCTGATCCCGAAGCGGCCGATCGGCACCGCGCCCGACGATGATGCCGGCGTCGGCATCTACATCGAGGCGGATTCTTCGGTGACCGGCAACGTGATCGAGAACGCGCCGTCCTACGGCATCGTCGCCGGCTGGGGCAGATATCTGCGCGACGTCGCGATCACGGGCAACGTGATCCGCAAGGCGCTGGCCGGCGTCGGCGTCTCCGTGCTGCCGGGCGCCGGCACCGCGCTCGTCAACAACAACATGATCTCCGAGACGCCGCGCGGCGCCGTGGTCGGCCTCGATCACGCCCGCGCGGTGACGTCGGATCTATCCGCCGACGGCGCACAACGTTTTGCGCAGCTGGTGGTCGGCGGCAATGCGGTGCGGCGCTAGAAGGCGTTCCGCAGCAGCGGGTACTTCGCTTCCAGGCCGTCGAGGCTGAAAGTGAATTCGACGACGCGCTCGGGGGCGGCGACGATTTCCCCGGCGGGCGGGGCGAACTGCGGCAGGAGCGCCGCCATCGCTGCGGGCGCGGTCTTCGGCGGCTTCGCGGCAGGCACCGGCGGCCTCACTTCCGGCGCGGCGAATGGCCGTGTTGCGGCCGGCTCCGCGAGCGGCGATCTCACGGCAGGCGCAGTGAACGGTGCCTTCGCAGCGGGTGCCCTCAGCGGCGGCATCTCGGCAGGCGCGGTGAACGACGGCCAAGCTACGGGCATAGCAAGCGGCGCGATCGGGGCTTCGGTGATCTCCGCGAGCACGTCGGGCTTCGGATCGAGCCTCACCGGCATGACGGTCTCGGGAGCGATGTGAACGGCCTTGGGCTGCATCGTTTGCGCCTGCTGCTCGCGCGGCGCCATGCGAGGCATCGTCGCCGGCGACCAACCGAATGCCGGCGTCACGCTCGCAGCCGCCTCGGCGACGTCCGCCCCCGTCGCAAGGGCGCGCCAAGTCTGGACGGCGCGCTTGGCTTCCTGGATGTTTTCGAGGAAGGCGATCTCGGAATGATAGCGGCGCCAGCGGCCGGTCTCAAACATCTCGGAGAGATGTTGCAGGCGCTGCTCGGCGAGAGCGCACCAGCGTGCCGCGATTTGGCGGCTGCCGGCCGCGTCGCGAACGAACTCTTCGCGAGCAAATTCTTGGCGATGTGTCATGAACCAGCCCGTCAGGAGAAAACACGGACGCGGGGGACGCAACGCACACGAATCAATTTAGACGCGACATGAATATTTTGTGGAAAAGTTTTGACTTGTCCAGCAACGACGCGGCATTCGTCGTCAAACACCGTAGTCGTGCGGTGATTTTCCGTGTTTTCGAGTCAAGCTTCGCACAAGCATGACGGAGTTGCGGCGGGACTCGCTCGCGACGGCGACCGAGGCCACGGCGACCTTCAACTGCAAGCTGAACGGATGCGAAGCTTCGAAAAATCGGACGCCAGAATCTTGTCTTGACGCGTTTTCTTCACGCGAACCGACACCCGCTTCGCTCGAAAACGCTCTGAAAAGAAGAGACCCGTCCGGGGGGACAACCGGACGGGTCGAGCCATATGGGCGCTTGGGGTGGATGGGCGCTCGCGCCTGATATGACTGATGGGGAGGGATGACCGCTCCCACATCAGTTGGTCGGGGCAGCGGGCTGAACGTTCAAATGCGCGGTTTGATTTTTTACCCTTTGGCGTGAGCGTAAAGTTGTCGCAGCGACTATCGCGCCGGCGGCCTATCCGCCTGAGAAACCGCGGATTTATCCTCCGCGCTCGACAGCGAGGTTTGCTCGATCGCGCGTGCGCCGGGCTCCTCGCGACGCTTCGGAGCATCTTCACGTTTTGTTGTACCGGGGGCAGCAGCGACCGGCGTCGCGCTGTCGGCAGGAACAGCCATGACGGCGGCAAACGCGTCGGCCTGGCCGTCGCCGAAGAGGTCGTCGCGCCCGGGAGAGCCGAGGTCGCGTGCGGTCTTGACCAGCGTCATGCGCAGCGCTTCCGGCTTGAGTGTGTGGTTGCGCTCGAGCAGCAGCGCCGCGACGCCTGAGACATAGGCGGCCGAGAACGAGGTTCCCGACGTCACCTGGTATTTGCCGTCGGGTGCCGGCAGGAAGATGTCGACGCCGGGGGCCGCGACGGCGATGTAGTTGCCGCGGTTGGAGGCGGAGAACAGCCTGTCCTGCCGATCCGTCGCACTGACCGCAATCACGTTGGGGTTGGCCGCCGGATACAGCGGCGGCGATTTCGCCCCGGCATTGCCGGCGGCGGCGATCAGAATGAGACCACGCGCGGCCGTCGCCGCGATCGCGCGCTCGATCACCGCGTCCTTCGGACCGGCAAAGCTCATGTTGACGATCTGCGCGCCGTGCTCGGCGGCGTAATTCAGGGAACGCAGGATGATATAGGACGAGCTCTCTGCACCGCCATTGGCACCGCCGAAGGCGCGGATGGCGATGATGCGGGCCTCGGGTGCGCTGCCCATCAGACGGGCATGGGCCGCGATCGCCCCGGCGATGCCGGTGCCATGGACGTGCGGCCCTTCGGCACTGCCGAGCGCGTCGAAATTGTCGGCGATGGAATTGGCGAGCTCGGGATGCCGGGCGTCGATGCCGGAATCGATTACCGCGATCGTGACGTTGGCCCCATGCGCCAACGTATGCGCCTGCGGCAGGCGCAGCTTTGCCAGCGCGTATTGCGCAGGATCGCCCTCGGTGGCGGCCGACGATTTCTGGTCCTGGAGCACGTAGCGGAAGTTCGGCTGCAGCGAGCGCACGCTGCCGTCGGCCGCGAATTCGCGCCGCACGGTCTCATAGGGCCGGCCGTCGGCGATGCGGAACAGGCCGAACGTGGCTCCGATCAGCGGGAAATTCTCGGAAGCGAGGCGGGTCAGGCCGTGGCGACGCGCCAGCTCGTCGGCCTCGGCCGTCGACAGCGCGCCGTCGATCTCGGCGACGAATTCGCCTGCGAAGCTGCGCGAGGTCAGCACCACCGGCGTGTTGTTCCCACGCCCTTTGCCGGCGCTCTTCTTGCCGGATTTTCCGGTGCCCTCGCCGCCCGCGTTCGGCTGCGCCAGACATTCGCCGTCGGCACTGCGATAGGCTGCGGTGCAGGCCGGATAGAGATTCGGCGAGTAACGCGCATGGGGCAGCACCGGCGTCGTCGGCCGGATGCGCGACGTCGTGGGAATGCTCGCCATCGTCCGCGGGCCGCGGCCAACGCTCACCGCGCGCGCAGCGATGTTCGGGCTGACCCGCGGGGTGATGTTTGGAGAGACGGTCGGCGTGCGCGAGGGAACGCTGATCGTCGGCGTGCGCATGATCGCCTGCGCCTGCGCAAGCTCCACGCCGAAACAGAAGGCGACCAGAAGCGCAACGCCGACGGATGAAGCGCGGGCCCCAGTGCGCACCCTGCTCTCGGATTTGCCCGTCATTGGCTCGGCGGCGCGCCTAGGGCGCCGCGACGGCGAGGTTGACGAACTTCTCGCGCTGCATCCTGCCGAGCAGCGAAGCGAGTTCGTCCTGGCCCATCGCCTTGTCGAACTGGAGGCGGAACATGCCGCCCTTGGCATCGCCGATGATCGAAGCCTGGTAGCTGTCGAGCAGCGCGGTGATGTCGGCGACGCGCGCCTCAGGGGCGAAGCGCACCAGCGCGCGCGCCGGCGCGGCGGCGCTACCAAGCTCGCGCGTGATCGGTGCGCTGGTCGAGAGCGAAGCGGTTTGGAAGGTCGCCGGCTGGTTCTTCATCAGCACGGCGCCGATGATGCCGGCCTGCAGCACGAGCGCGACGGCACCGAGGCTCGCCGACCACGCCAGCGTGCGCGGCGACAAGCTCGCGAAGAAGGTCGAGATACGCGCCGACAGCGGCAGCGAGCCGCTCGCCTTCGCCGGCTCGGCATCGATCGCGGCGAACAGCTTCTGCATCGCGCGCGCCGACGGAGCGCCCAGGCTCTCGTTCAGATGAATGGTCTCTTCGTACTCGCCGCGGATCGCCGCATATTGCTTCGCCAGGTCCGGATCGCGCGCCAGCGCTTCCTCGACACGGCGCGCATCGCGCGCGTTCAGCGTGCCGGCAGCGTGCCAGGGCAGCAGCAGTTCAATTTCACTGGGCTCTTGCTCCAGCATCTTCTTGCTCAAAGCCATCATGGCCAGCCTCGCTCGACGCCGGCTGCCTTCAGCAGTTCGGCCAGTTTCTTGCGCGCATAGAACAAGCGCGTCTTCACAGTGTTCTCCGGTATCCCGACGATTTCGGCCACCTCTTCCACGGACTTCTCGTGGTAGTAGACAAGATCGACGATTTCCCGATGATCCGGCGAGAGGCCCGTCAGACACTCCCGCAACGCCTCACTGGTATCCTTCTTCTGCACCACCGTTTCCGGATCGTCGGACGTATCCTCGATCGCGTTGGCGGCGTCTTCGTCCAGCTCGAAATCCTTCCTGCGCCGGAGCGCAGACAGGGCCTTGAATCGGGTGATTGCCAGCAGCCAGGTGGAAACGGCCGATCGGCCCTCGAATTTGCCCGCTTGACGCCAGACGTCGAGAAACACCTCGCTGATGAGGTCTTCCGCCGCCTGCTCGTCCCGCACGAGCCTCAGCCCGAACCGGTAAACCCTGACATGGTGCCGCCCGTACAGCACCTGCATGGCGAGCCGGTCACCTTGAGCGATCCTGGCGATCAGGATCTCGTCTGAAGCCGCCTGTGTCGCGCTCAATGGCCGTCTCGCAAGGTTGGTCGGGTCGATGCGGTGGCCGGTTCGATGTGGGGGGCAAAATTGTTGAACCTACCGCAGTCATACGGGGGCTTGTGTGAGCTACCCCACATCCGGGCATTTTTCTTGTCCAACCCGTGGTGGTCAGCGTCGCTCATCCGAATCGGTACCATAATACTGCGATATTCCCTGCGGAATGCCTGCCCGGACGTAGGCAGCCCGGCCTCATCCGGTTCCATAGCAGCCCCGCACCACCTTTGTCGCGCCAAGCCTCGCTTCGGCTCGACCGCAGCGCACACGATGCGTGATCATCGGTAAAATTCTCACGCTAGATGATCGCCTTGTTCCCTGCTGCACGGTTCGGATTCGATTTCAAAGGATACCAAACCTAAAGGCTTGCCACGTAGGTTTTTACGCTGACATCCACCATTGGCGGGACCATGGGTACGGCCGCGACGTCCTTTCCAGAGAGGAATGCCGCAGAGGTCGCGGATCTCGTCCTTGCGCCCGAGACGACGGCGCCCGAGGTCAGGGCGCGCCGCGTCTGGCAGCGTCGCCAGATGTATATCGGCCAGGTCGCGAGCTACTCGCTGGGCGGCGCGGTCCTGCTGCTCTACGCCTATGACGGCGCGGTCTCCATGGCCGTTCCGACGCTGTTCTGGCTCGGCGGCCTTCTGATCATCGGGACTTTCACGGTGCTGTCGGAGGCAGGTTTCGGCGACCGTTTGGACGATCATTACCTCACCGTCTATCAGATCTCGCTGCATATGGCGCTGCAACTGGTGTTCCTGCTCGCGGTGCCCACCATCGGGGTCGCGTTCCTTGCCGTATTGTTTCTGATCTTCGCGTTCGGCACGCTGCGGATGACGTCGAGCCAGGCCATGCTCACCTGGGGCCTCGCCACCTGCGGGCTCACCGTGGTTTTCCTGGGATCGGACCTGCCGATCGGACTGCCGGTCGCGACCCGGCTGCAGCGGACCGCCTCGATGCTCTGCTTCGTGCTGGTGATCGGGCAGTGCGCCTTCCTCGGCCTGTTCGGCGCCACGTTACGCAAGATCCTGTACAAGCGCAGCATCGAATTGAAGGCCGCCTATCGACGCATCGAGGAACTGGCCGAGCTCGACGAGCTCACCGGCTCCTACAACCGCCGCTGCATCATGCGGCTTCTCGACACCGAGATCGAAAAGTCGCGGCGGGCATCCACGCCCTTCGCGATCGCGCTGATCGATCTCGACTGGTTCAAGCGCATCAACGACGCTTACGGCCATCCCATTGGCGATGAGGTGCTGCGCACCTTCGCGATCACCATTTTCGCCAACATCCGCCCGGCCGACAGTTTCGGCCGCTACGGCGGCGAGGAATTCCTGCTGCTGCTGCCGGATACGTCGGGCGACGTCGCGCTCCGCACGCTCGAGCGCCTGCGCGGCATCGTCGCCGATCTCGACTGGGGCGCGTTCTCCCCCAGCATGCGGGTGACCATTTCCGCGGGCGTCGTGACGCTGCGCGACGTCGATACTGCCGACACGTTTCTCGCGCGCGCCGACAGCGCGCTCTATTCCGCCAAGGCGCGAGGGCGCAACTGCATTGCAACGAGCTGACCGATCCATTTTCCTCCGGTGCGACGGAAGCCGCTGCCGGGCCGACCGCTCCAGGACAGAGCAATGAGATTTAATTCCGCAAGACCATCCGAAAGCCTGCTCGAGGAATTGCAAGCCGCCCTCTCGCACGGCACCGTCGCGCGCCGGTTGGAGACGCTCCGCCGCGTCACCGATCTCTTCGTGGGCAACGCGGTCGACTATTCCGACGACCATATCCGCGTGTTCGACGACGTGTTCCAGTGCCTGATCGAGCAGATCGAGACGTCGGCCAAGGCGCTGCTCGCCGAGCGGCTCGCGCCGATCGCAGCTGCGCCGCCGCAGATCATCCGCACGCTCGCGCTCGACGAGGTGATCGAGGTCTCCGGCCCCGTGCTGTCGAAGTCGGAGCGGCTGGATGAGGCAACATTGGTCGAGATTGCGCGCACCAGGAGCCAGGCGCATCTCAAGGCGATCTCGCTGCGGCGGACGCTGTCGGAAGCGCTGACCGACGTGCTGGTGGCGCGGGGCAATGAGGACGTGGTGCAGTCGACGGCCGGCAATCCGGGCGCGCGGTTCTCGGAGGAGTGTCTCGCCGACCTCGTCGTCCGCGCCGAGCGCGACGACGACCTCGCCGGCTGCATCGGCCTGCGGCCCGACCTGCCGCGCCATCACTATCTGAGGCTGGTCGCCAAGGCATCCTCGAGCGTGCGCACGAAGCTCGCGGCTGCGCATCCCAAGCTCGCGGACGAGGTGTCGAGGGCCGTCGAGGAAGCGGCCCAACGGGTTCGCGCCGTCGCCAGGACGAAACAGACGGAGATGGCTCGCGCGCTGGTGAAGTCGCTGCACGAGGACGGCCGCCTCAACGAGCTCCAGGTCGCCACCTTCGCCGAGCAGGGCAAGTTCGACGAGACGAACGCGGCGCTGGCCGCACTCGCAGGGATCGCGGTCGAGACCGCCGAGACCATGATGATCGAGAGCCGCACCGAAGGCGTGATGATCCTCGCCAAGGCCGCGGGCATGCAATGGTCGAGCGTGCGCGCCATCATCGCCTTGCGCGAGAAGCTCTCCGGCGGGTCGCAGACCGACATGCTGAAGCTGCGCGACACCTATGAGGCGCTGCGCCCATCCACCGCGCAACAGGCGCTGCGCTTCCACCGCATGCAGTTGCACGCGACGCCGGCGGCATGAAGCCGGCGCGACTAAAGCGCGATGAGATTTCGATGGATCGTCATCGCGCTTTAGGTTGTTGGTTGCGCATGATCTTTCCGGAAAACCGCTTCGCACTTTTCCGGATCATGCTTTAATACCGCAAGACCCTCGATCCGACCGCCGCGCCGATCGCCGTCACCAGCGCGGTTGCGAGCGTGTACCAGGTCGCGACGAACAGCGGGGAATCGTCGGTGCAGTGCGAGGCATAGAGGGTCGCCGCAAGTCCCGCCGACACCAGCCCTGCGAGCGCTCCGGCGAGCGCGGGACGAGACGGCGCGCCGTGGCGCAGGCCGAACAGCGCCCCCGCAAGCAGCGGCAGCGCCATTGCGGGGATCGCGACCATGCAGACCCTGGAGTTCTTACCCACCAGGCGCATCGTCATCGGCATCGCCGGCGCCATCATCGCCTCGCTGCCAATCGCCACGGCGAGCAGGGCGACGGGAAGCAGCAGCAGCCAGCCCCAGCCGCGCAGCAGGGCTTCGGGACGCGACATATGAAGGCTGACGATGATGGCGGGGATTGCGAGCGACAACGTCACCGCGAACTTCATGTCGAAGAACGGGTTGCGCATGGCGCTCATGACGTCGGCGCGCACGCCGAAGAACGTCGCAAAGATCAGGATCGACAGCGGCGCAGCCACCAGCAGCGCCATGCTCAGCACCGCGCCGACGCGGGGCGCGCGGTGCGGATTGTCGGCGGCGAGCGAGCGAATGAGTTGATCGGTGTCCATGATCAATGGTCCCGCAATTTGGCGGTCAGCGCCGCAAGTCCGCGATGCAGCGCGACCCGGACCGCACCCTCGCTCATCGACAACCTTGCCGCCGTATCCTTGATCGAGGCGGCCTCGACCGCGATCGATTGCAGCACGTCGCGCTGACGTTGCGGCAGGGTTCCGAGCTGGGCGGCGACCTCGCCGGCCGAAGCGGTGTCCTGCGGCGCCTCGCCCGGCAGCGTCTCGGCGAAATCGTCGATGTTGACGAACACGCGCCTGCCGCGCCGCCGGAGCGCATCGATCAGCTTGTTGCGGCCGATCGCAAACAGCCAGGGCGCGAAGGGGGCTTCGCTGTCCCAGGTATGCCGCTTCAGATGTACCGCCAAAAGAATCTCCTGCACGATATCCTCGGCCTGGTCGGGCGGCTGACCCGCCCGCGCCAAGCCACGCCTCGCGGCGGCCCGCAGCACCGGCGTGACTGCCTTCAACAGACGATGATACGCCGCATCATCGCCAGCCATGGCCGACCGCATCAGGCCGGTCCATTCGTCCTCACGTCCGCGCACGCGCGCCCCTCACCATGCAATTCGGCCGCTCTTTCAATTTGTTACGCGGGCGCCAAACATATCACGAAGTCGTGATCAAGATCCGGGCCGCGCGACCGATGCGGCCGCAAACATCTGCGACGGCTCTTAACACCGATCGGTGCGTCCTGCATCGGGCGGGCGGCTGCGGGAGGGGTCTGCCGCGTTTTTGCCCGGTGTAGCCCGAAGATTCCCATTTTCTGCCCCGCTGTCGTCACGCCCCGGGGTCTCTGTTCGCTGCCGGGACGGGCGGAATTGGGGAGATCGTCGACATGATGAAAACCAGCGCGCGCGCGGCCCTGATCGTTTTGGCCGGGCTTGTCTTGCTATCCGGGGGCCTCGCACAGGCGGCGCCGAACTCGGCCGCAGGCAACAAATCGGAGAGCGCCGACAAAGGGGCCGATACGGCCAAGCACCGGCGCCAAGACTCGCGCCGCACCGACAGCAGGAAGACGGGGCAGAAATCCGAGGACAAGGCCGACAAGAAGGACACGGCGGCCAAGCCCGACGAAGCCAAGAACGACAAGGCCGACAGTCAGGTCCCGGCCTCGAGCCAGCTGGCTCCGGAGGTCGCCAACGCCAATGCGCAGCTCGCCGCCGACACGCCGACTGCCGCGGCAGCCTCCGCGATGACGAACCGCGCCAACGACAACGTCCAGGCAGCCGCCGATAATACCAGCGCCGAGAGCCCCGAAAGCCAGGTCGTCGCGCCCGATCAACTCAACGACATCGATCGGGCCTTGCAGGAGACCCCGCCGCCGCAGAAGGCGGTGATCGCCGCAACCGAGGCGCAGCCGCGGCCGGCGCCGGTGATGGCCAGCAGCCAGCAGAGCTCGGCCTGGGACCAGAGCTCCCTGATCGGCAAGATCTTCATCGGCGTCGGCACATTGCTGACCCTGGCCTCCGCCGCGCGCATGTTCATGGCCTGATGGCCGGTTCCGCCGGGACGCGACCCCGCGCGCGTCCCGCGTCCGGCCCCCTTGAAGGCATCCGCGCCAGCGGGCACATTGCCCGCTCAATCGAAAGCGTGGGTGGAGCATGAGCACGTTCGAACACATCATCGTCGAGAGCGTCGGCGCGGTCGGCATCGTCAAGCTGAACCGGCCGAAGATGCTCAACGCGCTCTCGTTCGGCGTCTTCCGCGAGATCGCAGCTGCGGTCGACGATCTCGAGGCCGATGACGCCATCGGCTGCATCGTCGTGACCGGCAACGAGAAGGCCTTTGCCGCCGGCGCCGACATCAAGGAGATGCAGCCCAAGGGCTTCATCGACATGTTCTCCGAGGATTTCGCCGCGATCGGGGGCGACCGCATCGCGCGCTGTCGCAAGCCAACCATCGCCGCGGTGGCCGGCTACGCGCTCGGCGGCGGCTGCGAGCTCGCCATGATGTGCGATTTCATCATCGCCGCCGACACCGCGAAGTTCGGCCAGCCCGAGATCACGCTCGGCACCATTCCCGGCATCGGCGGCACCCAGCGGCTGACGCGCGCGATCGGCAAGTCCAAGGCCATGGACCTCTGCCTCACCGGCCGGATGATGGACGCCGCCGAAGCCGAGCGCTCCGGCCTGGTCAGCCGTATCGTACCCGCCGACAAGCTGATGGACGAGGTCATGGCGGCCGCCGAGAAGATCGCCGCGATGTCGCGCCCTGCGGCCGCGATGGCCAAGGAAGCGGTGAACCGCGCCTTCGAGACCACGCTCTCCGAAGGCATGAGCGTCGAACGCAACCTGTTCCATTCGACCTTCGCGCTCGAGGACCGCTCGGAGGGCATGGCGGCGTTCATCGAGAAGCGCAAGCCTGTGAACAAGAACCGGTAGCGCACGAGCCGGTCAGGCCGGTGTAAGGCTCTGGCGCTTTCCCGCGCACAGCCTGTGACGCGCCTGCAACAAGCACGGAATACATGGGAGTTTTGCCCGCGGCAGTTTGCCTGCGGGACCTCGGCTGGCTAAACAGCTAAGAGGCCATCGTCGGCGGGGGCGGACAGCCGGGGTTAAGCGAGATTACATGATTGGGCGTACCGCCAGAGCTGGTCGCGGGGTGACGCGACGTCGATCGAGCGCGGGTCATGCGCTTGCGACATGGACCACGCTGGCGTTCTCGTGCGCCCTTCCCTCCGCGGCATGGGCCGAAGCCCTGCCGGACGCATTGGCAAAAGCCTATCAGACCAATCCGCAACTCAATGCCGAGCGTGCGCGCCAGCGCGCCACCGATGAGAACGTGCCGCAGGCGCTGGCCGGCTACCGGCCGCAGATCGTGGCGAGCCTCAGCGCCGGCCTGCAATCGGTGCGCAATCTGTTGCCGGACAACACCATCCAGACCGGCAATCTGAAGCCCTGGATCATCGGCGTCACCGTGACGCAGAGCCTGTTCAACGGCTTCCGCACCGCCAACGGCGTGCGGGCCGCCGAGCTCCAGGTGCAGTCGGGCCGCGAAGCGCTCCGCAACGTCGGCCAGGGCGTGCTGCTCGATGCGGTCACCGCCTACACCAATGTTCTCGCCAACCAGTCGCTGGTCGAGGCGCAGCGCTCCAATGTCGCCTTCCTGCGCGAGACGCTCTCCGTCACCCAGCGCCGGCTCAACGCCGGCGACGTCACGCCGACCGACACCGCGCAGGCCGAGGCCCGCCTCAATCGTGGCCTTGCCGATCTCAACGCGGCCGAGGTCGCGCTTGCGGTCAGCCAGGCCACTTATGCGCAAGTGATCGGCAATGCGCCCTCGCAGCTCAGGCCTGCCGAGGCCGTCGACCGCTATCTGCCGAAGAGCCGCGAGGACGCCATGACGATGGCGATCCGCCAGCATCCGGCGGTGATGGCCGCCAGCTTCGACGTCGATGTCGCCTCCACCAACATCCGCATCGCCGAAGGCACGCTGCTGCCGAGCGCGACCATCCAGGGCAGCGCCAGCAAAAGCCGCAACAACGACCCGACGCTCGGCACCTTCGCCGAGGACCAGGCTTCGATCGTCGCCAACGTCACCGCGCCGATCTACGACGGCGGCCAGGCCGCGGCGCAGACCCGGCAGGCCAAGGAGATCACGGCGCAGAGCCGCCTCGTGCTCGACCAGGTGCGCAATCAAGCGCGTACGGCGGCGGTCAGCGCCTGGGTTGCCAACGAAGGCGCCAAGATCACGGTCTCGGCCTCGGAGTCCGAGGTGAAGGCGGCCACCGTCGCGCTGCAGGGCGTGCAGCGCGAGGCCGCCGGCGGCCAGCGCACGACGGTGGACGTCTTGAACTCGCAGGCCGACCTGATCCAGGCCAAGGCCCGCCTGATCGGCGCGCAACGCGACCGCGTGATCGCCTCCTACACGCTGCTCAGCGCCATCGGCCATCTCGACGTCAAGACGCTGAACCTGAACACGCCGGATTATCTGCCCGAGGTGCACTACCACCAGGTCCGCGACGCTTGGCACGGCCTGCGCACGCCGTCGGGGCAGTAGCCTCAAATCTCTCTGGTGGATGCCGATGAAAAGCCGCCGCATCCATCTGATGGGAGCCTCGGGCTGCGGCGTGACCACGATCGGTCGTGCGCTCGCGGGGCAGCTTGCGCTGCCGCATCACGACAGCGACGACTATTTCTGGCTGCCCACCGTGCCGCCCTATCGGACGACCCGCCCGGCCGCCGACCGCCTGCGCCTGATGCACGAGATGTTCTTGCCGCGTCTCGACTGGGTGCTGAGCGGGTCCGTCACCGGCTGGGGCGAAGAGCTCGTTTCGTACTTCGACCTGGTCGTCTTCGTGACCGCGCCGCGCGAGATTCGTATGAAGCGATTGCGCGCCCGCGAAGCCGCCCATTTCGGCGCTGATGCCGTCGCGCCGGGCGGCTGGCGCCATGGCGAGACCGAAGACTTCGTCGAATGGGCCTCCCATTACGAAGCCGGCGATCGCGAAGGCCGCAGTCTCGCCAAGCACGAAGCCTGGCTCGCCGGCCTGCCCTGCCCGGTCGTACGCGTGGACGGCTCACGTCCGCTTGCGGAGCTTGTCGAGCAGCTATGCAGCGAAGCGGAGCGGTTACCCGGCTGATGTGATATTCTCCTCCCACTCGCCGATAAAAAAACAGACCGGGAGAGAAATCGTGCTCAGCCGACGCAGCGTCCTGCTTGCCTCCCTTGCGGCCGGAGTAGCAATGACCAGCAAAGCCCATGCCCGCGCGGCGCAGCCTGCGACGCCGATCAATTTCGATGTGCCGGCGCATGCCTGTGACTGCCACACCCACATTCACGGCGATGTCGAAAAATTTCCGTTCTTCACTGGCCGCGTCTATACGCCGGAGCCGGCTTCGCCGGAAGAAATGGCGGCGCTGCACAAGGCGCTGCATATCGAGCGCGTGGTGATCGTGACGCCGAGCGTCTACGGCACCGACAATTCCTCCACGCTGTTCGGCATGAAGGCGCGCGGCGCGACCGCGCGCGGCGTCGCCGTGATCGACGACAAGACGCCGGAGAGCGCGCTCGATACGATGCACCAGGACGGCTTCCGCGGCATCCGCCTCAATCTGGCGACCGGCGGCGTCAACGACCCCAATGTCGGCCGGCCGCGCTTCACCGCCGCCGTCGAGCGCATGAAGGCGCGCGGCTGGCACGTACAGCTCTACACCACGCTGGCCATGATCTCCGCGATCAAGGACCTCGTCGAGACGGCGCCGGTGCCGGTCGTGTTCGACCATTTCGGCGGCCTTCACGCTTCGCTCGGGCTGGAGCAGCCGGGCTTCTCCGACCTCGTCGCGCTGGTGAAGTCCGGCAAGGCCTATGTGAAGATCTCGGGCGCCTATCGCTCGTCGAAGCTGGCGCCCGACTATCAGGACATGGTGCCCTATGCCCGCGCGCTGATCGCGGCCAATGTTGACCGCATCGTCTGGGGCACCGACTGGCCGCATCCGGATTCGAGCCGCGTCGAGGGCCGCAAGCCCACCGACATCGCGCCGCTCTATCAGATCGACGACGGCCGCCTGCTCAACCAGCTTCCGGTGTGGGCGCCGGATGCCGAGGTGCGCAAGAAGATCCTGGTCGACAATCCGGCGCGGCTCTACGGGTTCTGAGGGTCAGCGCGCGCGGCGGGAGAAGAAGGAGATCAGCACCGGCAAGGTCACCAGAATCACGACCGGCGCCAGCATCATGCCGGTGACGACGACAACCGCGAGCGGCTTCTGCACCTGCGAGCCGATGCCTTCGGACAGCGCTGCCGGCAGGAGGCCGACGCCTGCGACGACACAGGTCATCAGCACCGGCCGGAGCTGCAGCTCGCCGGTGCGTACCACCGCGCTCCTGCGGTCCATGCCCTCTTCGATCAGCTGGTTGAACTGCGACAGGATGATGATGCCGTCCATCACCGCGATGCCGAACAGCGCGATGAAGCCGATCGCCGCGGAGACGCTGAACGCGGTGCCCGAGATCAGGAGGCCGAGCACGCCGCCGAAGATCGCCATCGGGATCACGCTCATCGCGAGCAGTGTGTCGGTCATCGAGCCGAAATTAAACCAGAGCAGCACGCCGATCAGCGCCAGCGAGATCGGCACCACGATCGAGAGCCGCCGGATCGCGTCCTGGAGGTTGCCGAACTCGCCGACCCATTCCATGTGCGAGCCCGGCGGCAGCTGCACCTGCGCGGCGATTTTGTCCTGCGCCTCGCGGATCGCGCTGCCGAGATCGCGTTCGCGCACCGAGAACTTGATCGGCAGATAACGCTCCTGCTGCTCGCGATAGATGTAGGCCGCACCCGAGACGAGGCTGATGGTCGCGACCTCGCTTAAGGGGATCTGCGTGACGGAGCCGTTCGGCCCGGGCGCGCCGATCCGCAAATTCTGGATCGCCTCGGCGCTGCGGCGGTATTCCGGCGCGAGGCGCACGATAATCGGGAAGTGGCGGTCGCTGCCGGGCTCATAGAGGTCGCCGGCGGTGTCGCCGCCGATCGCGACCTTGATGGTCGCGTTGATGTCGCCCGGTGCAAGGCCGTAGCGCGCCGCCTTGGCGCGGTCGATGTCGATCTGAACGGTCGGCTGGCCCAGCGAGGTGAACACCGCAAGGTCGGTGACGCCCTGCACGGTGGCGAGCACGGACTTGATCTTGTTGGCGGTGTCGGTGAGAGCCTGGAGATCGCTTCCGAACAGCTTGATCGAGTTCTCGCCCTTCACGCCGGAGACGGCTTCGGAGACGTTGTCCTGGAGATATTGCGAGAAGTTGAACTCGACGCCGGGAAAGCGATCGTCGAGCTGCTTGAGCAGCTGCGCGGTCAGCTCTTCCTTGTCGCGGGTACCGGGCCACTGGCTCACGGGCTTCAGCGGCGCGAAGAACTCGGCGTTGAAGAAGCCGGCGGCGTCGGTACCGTCGTCGGGACGGCCGTGTTGCGAGACGACGGATTCGACCTCGGGCCGGGCGCGGATCACCTTGCGCATCTCATTGACGTAGCTGTTGCCTTCCTGAAGCGAGATGGTCGGCGGCAGCGTAGCGCGGATCCAGAGGTTGCCCTCCTCCAGCTTCGGCAGGAATTCGAGGCCGAGCAGCCGGGCGAGCGCGACCGTCATCAACACCAGACCGACCGCGGCGCCGAGGACGATGTTGCGGTTGGCGACCGCCCAATTCAGCACAGGCATGTAGAGCCGGTGCAGGATCAGCATCACCTTCGTCTCGGTCTCCTCGACATGCGCCGGCAGGATGATCGCGGACAGCGCGGGAGTCACGGTGAAGGTGGCAAGCAGGCCGCCGGCCAGTGCGTAGGCATAGGTCCGCGCCATCGGTCCGAAGATGTTGCCCTCGACGCCAGAGAGCGTGAACAGCGGCAGGAACGCCGCGATAATGATCGCCGCGGCGAAGAAGATCGATCGCGAGACGTCGGCCGCCGCGCTGAGGATGGCATGGCTCTTCATGCCGAACAGCGTCTCGGGCGACATATGCTCGGATTCCGACATCGGTGTCGTTTGCGTCAGGCGGCGGAAGATCGCCTCCACCATGATCACGGTGGCATCGACAATGAGACCGAAATCGATCGCACCGACCGACAGAAGGTTGGCCGATTCCCCGCGCAGCACCAGGATGATGACCGCAAAAAAAAGCGCGAACGGGATGGTGGCGCCGACGATCAGCGCGCTCCGGAGATCGCCGAGGAAGATCCACTGCAACAGCACGATCAGCAGGATGCCCACCACCATGTTGTGCAGCACGGTGTGGGTGGTGAGCTCGATCAGGTCGCCGCGGTCGTAGATGCGCTCGATGCGCACGCCGGGCGGCAGGATGCTGGAGTTGTTGATGGATTGAACGAGCTCGTGGACGCGCCTGATGGTCGGCGAGCTCTGCTCGCCGCGCCGCATCAGGACGATGCCCTGCACGATGTCGTCGGAATCGTCGAGGCCGGCAATGCCGAGACGTGGCTTCTGACCGACGGTGACGGTGGCGACGTCCTTCACCAGCACCGGATTGCCGCCGGTCTGCGCCACCATGGTGTTGGCGAGGTCGTCGATCGAGCGGATCAGGCCGACGCCGCGCACCACCGCCGATTGCTGGCCGATATCAACGGTGTTACCGCCGACATTGACGTTGGAATTGCCGACCGCCTGCAGCAGTTGCGGCAACGTCAACCCGTTAGCGACCAGCTTGTTGAAGTCGACCTGGATCTCGTAGGTCTTGCTCTTGCCGCCCCAGCCGGTGACGTCGATGACTCCCGGCACGGCGCGGAAGCGGCGCTGCAGGATCCAGTCCTGAATGGTCTTGAGGTCGAGCACGCTGTAGTTCGGCGGCCCGACGAGACGGTAGCGGAATATCTCGCCGATCGGGCTGAGCGGCGAGATCTGCGGCTGCACGTTGCCGGGCAGCGGCGCAAGCTGAGCCAGGCGGTTCAAGACCTGCTGCAACGCCTCGTCATAGGTGTAGGCGAAGGAGAACTGGATCTTGACGTCGGAGAGGCCGTAGAGCGAGATGGTACGGATGGTCGTGACGTTCTTCAGACCGGCAACCTGGGTCTCGATCGGGATCGTGATGTAGCGCTCGATCTCTTCCGCCGACAGGCCCGGGCTCTGCGTCACGATGTCGACCATCGGCGGAGTCGGATCGGGATAGGCTTCGATGTTGAGCCGGTTGAACGCGATCGAGCCGCCGATCAGCACGGCGACGAACATGCCGACCATCAGGAAACGCCGGTTGACGGCAAGGGCAACGAGACGATCCATTCAGGTCTTCAATTTTCTTGGGTCGTCGATCAGCTGCCGGACGCCGCGCGGTCGATGAACAAACTGCCTTTGGTGACGATCTGCTCGCCGGGTTTCAGATTGCTGGTGACCTCGACGAGGTTGCCGTTGATGAGACCGATCTTGATCTGGCGCAGCTCGACCGACTTGTCCTCGCGCGCGACCCAGAGGCGGACCTTGTCGGCCTCGTAGATCAGCGCATGCTTCGGCACCGCCGGCGCGGCGCGGTCGCCGGCCGAATAGATCGTGACGTTCGCGAACATTTCCGGCTTGAGCAGCCCGTCCTTGTTGTCGATCGTGGCGCGGACCTGCAGGCGGCGGGTGGCGGGGTCGATCGCGGCAGCAACGTAGTTGATCTTGGCGCTGAACGGACGGCCCGGCAGCGCCATCACATTGACGGTGATGTCCTGCCCGATGCACACCGCGGCCGCATCGCTCTCGCGCACGAAGGCGGTGAGCCAGACCGTGGAGAGGTCGCCGACCACGAAGACCGGATCGCTGGCGCCGGAATTGACGTATTGGCCCGGGCCGATCTTGCGCTGCACGACCGTGCCGGAGATCGGCGAGTAGATCGTGATCTCCCGATCGATGACGCCCTTTTCCTGGAACGTCTTGGTGGCTTCGTCGGTGAAGCCGAGGATGCGCAGCTTGTTGCGCGCGGCTTCCAGCGCCGCCACCGAGGAGCGCATGTCGTTTTGCGCCTGCACCTGGGCCGCTTCCGCCTGCTGGTAATCCTTGAGCGGAATGGCATGGCCCTCGTAGAGGTCCTTGGCGCGCTTGAACTGGATGTCGGAAAGCTCGAGCGCCGACTTCGCCTTGTTCTGCGAGGTCATCGCCGCGATGAAATCGTTCTGGGCCTGCACGGTGTCGGCGGCCTCGATCGTAAACAGCGGTTGACCTTGCTTCAGCGTCTCGCCGGGCTTGGCGAGCAGCTTGGTGACACGGCCTGCATAGGGCGAGAACACCGGCGTCGAACGATCCTCGTCGACCGCGACCTTACCCTCGGTGACATACTCGGCCCGGAAGCTCCTGGCGGCGACCGGCTCGATCGTCAACGTCGCCCATTCGGACGGTGTCGGCGTGAAGGTCTGCGCGTTTCTGCGCGACTGGCTGGAGATCTCGGAGTGCTTCTTTGCCTTCGGGCCCGAAGAGAACAAGCCGTACGCTCCGACACCGGCGCCGGCGACAGCTAGTAAGACTACGAATGCGATCACCCGTTGTTTTGCAATCACGTGCAATCGCTTGGTATTCTCAACTGCCATGGGGCCCGGTCGTGTCTGCGACGATCTCGGCAAATGATTGCCTCATCGGTCGCGCTAATAGTGCCGAATTGGGAGTTCAAACAACCTAAAAAACGCGTCGGCCCTTTCCGTTTGCGTTAAAATTCTGGGACTTGTCAGCTTCATGTCAGCTTCGGCCCGGCCATTGTGCCGAATGACTGCCGAGCGGCATCGCCGGGCGGCTCCATTGCGCCGGCGTCTTCGACAGCCGAGCGGAATGCTGCACCGCCTTCAACGTGCCGAAGCCAGATTGCATGTGCTCTATGAACGCAGCATGTACGGCCTGTCCCGGGACATCGGGGGTATTCAATCCGCCCTCGAGCCGACCGAGATTCCACAGCCAGAATGTCGGCGGGGCTCTGCATCGCTGCTTCTCTCCCCGCTCATTTGCTGTACTTTTCGCGACCGTGTCATGATCGCAGAAAGGATTGCAATGGCCGCCATCGATCCCCTCATCGCAGGTGCCGTGTTCATCGCGACGGCGGCCACCGACGCCGTCTATGTCATGTTCACCTCGGCCGTGATCGCGCGCAAGCGCATCCCGGCGGCGAACTGGAGCGCGGTCTGGTACCTGCTCTCCTCTTACGCCGTGATCAGCTACACCGAGAACGTCTTCTACGTTGCCTTTGCCGCAATCGGCTCCTGGGCCGGCGCCTATGCCTCGTTGACCTTCCTGCACCGCCCGCCCGGCGGCCCGCCGGTGGGAGCGGCGCCGGAGTGAAGTCTCTCCGCGTCATTGCGAGGAGCCCTTGCGACGAAGCAATCCAGGATCCTTCCGCGGATGCATTTCTGGATTGCTTCGCGGAGCCTGTCATCGGGCCGCGCTTTGCGCGGACCCGGTGGCTCGCAATGACGACGTGGAGGCTTCTGGGCGCCTCGCGAAACAGCTACACTCGCAGCACCAACAAAAAGGAGCCAACAATGGATCTCGGTCTCAAAGGCAAGAACGCTGTGGTGCTCGGCGGCACGCGTGGCATCGGGCGGGCGATTGCGGCGACGCTGGCCGGCGAAGGCGCCAATGTCGCGGTGTGCGCGCGCAACGCCGATCAGGTTGCGGCAACCGTCACTGAGCTGAAGGCGAGCGGCATCAATGCCACCGGCGGCGCGGTCGACGTCACCGACGGCGCGGCGCTCAAAAGCTGGATCGAGGCTGCAGCAAAAGAGCTCGGCGGCATCGACCTGCTATTCTCCAATGCCGGCGCAATGGCGCAAGGGCACGATCCGGCGTCCTGGGAGCAGAATTTCCGCCTCGACCTGCTCGGCGCCGTGCATGCCTTCGACGCCGCCCGGCCATTCCTCGAGACAAGCGGCGCCGGCAGCGGCGATGCGGCCTTCGTGATCATCTCGTCGATCTCCGCGGCGCAGGCGGACACGGCCAGCTCCTACGGCCCGATCAAGGCCGCGCTGATCCACATGGCCAAGGGACTGGCGCGGCAATACGCGAAGAAGAAGATCCGCGTGAATGTCGTGTCGCCCGGCACCGTCTATTTCAAAGGCGGCGTCTGGGAGATGATCGAGAAGAACATGCCGGAGCGGTACCAGGACGCGATGAAGCGCAACCCGACCGGCCGCATGGCAACGCCGCAGGACATCGCGAGCGCGGCGGTGTTTCTGGCGAGCCCGGTGTCGGGGTTCACCACGGGATCGAATCTGGTCGTGGATGGCGCCATCTCGAACCGGGTGAATTTTTGAGGGCAGCTTGCCGAGCTCTCTCCTCCGTCATGGCCAGGCTTGACCCGGCCATCCACGCACTGCTGCGCACTCCGAAAGACGTGGATGCCCGGGTCAAGCCCGGGCATGACGACTGAGAATGAGGCGCAATCATCGCAACAAACGTCGGCAGTAGCCCGCGCTCGCTCAATGAAAATCCCGCGAGGGCGGCAGGATACGGACGTTGCGGGGGTGACGGATTTTTTGCGCGGGCATGTCCGTAAGCGCGCGAGGGTCTTCGTTCAGCGGTTCGACCACGGTGGCGCCTGCGGGCAGCGGATGCTTGCGGCCGAGCGCATCGTTGGCCAATCCGACCAGATCGTGCGAGCGATCGACCATGCGCTGGGCGATGAGATGCGTCACCTTCTCCGGGCTGCTCTGGATGTAGCCTTCGACCAGGATGAGGCGCGCGCCCATCACTTCTTTCCGGTACTGCTCCATGATCTTGGGCCACACCACGACATTGGCGATGCCGGTTTCGTCCTCCAGCGTCATGAACACGACGCCGCTGGCGCTGCCCGGCCGCTGCCGCACCAGCACTACGCCGGCGCAGCGGACGCGGCGCCGCTCATTCTCATGGCTGATCTCCTTGCAGGCGACGATACGCTCGCGCGTAAACATCTGGCGCAGGAATTCCATCGGATGGCCCTTCAGCGACAGGCGGATGGTCTGGTAGTCCGCGACCACCTGCTCGGCGCGCGGCATCGCCGGCAGCGGTTTTGCGCCTTCGTCCGGCTGCTCGCGCGCGGTCGCCGCCTCGAACAGCGGTAGCGGCACGTCGTCGGGCAGCCGCCGCACCTGCCACAGCGCTTCGCGGCGGTCGAGCCCGAGCGAGCGGAACGCATCGGCATCCGCCAAGAGGATCAGCGCGCGCTTGGGCAGACCGGTGTCGCGGGCGAAATCCTCTAGCGAGGTGAAGGGACGACGGTTACGCGCGGCGACGATGCGGTCGGCCCAATCGGGTACTCTCTCCACACCGTCATTCCGGGGCGACGCGTCAGCGTCGAGCCCGGAATCCATTCCTCCGCCAGGCGTATGCGGCGCGATGGATTCCGGGTTCGCGCTACGCGCGCCCCGGAATGACGACTGAGAGCGCTTCAGGCGCTCCTCATCCTCGTCCAGCCAGTGGAATCCATCGATCTGGCGAAAGCCGAGGCGCACGGCGCAATACTGACCGCTCCCCTCCTCCAGCGTGTTCTGTGCAAAGCTGTAGGACACGTCGATGTCGCGCACCTCGACGCCGTTCTTGCGGGCGTCGCTGACGATCTGCGCCGGCGCATAAAAGCCCATCGGCTGCGAATTCAACAGACCGCAGCAGAAGGCGTCGGGATGATAGTGCTTCAGCCACGACGAAATGTAGACCAGCTGTGCAAAGCTCGCGGCATGGCTCTCCGGAAAGCCGTAGGAGCCAAATCCCTTGATCTGGTCAAAGCAGCTTTTGGCGAAGTTGGGATCGTAGCCGCGCGCCACCATGTTGCCGATCAGCTTCTCCTCATATTGGCCGATGGTGCCGACATTGCGGAAGGTCGCCATCGAGCGGCGCAGGCCGTTGGCTTCCTCGGAGGTGAAATGCGCGGCCTCGATCGCAATGCGCATCGCCTGCTCCTGGAACAGCGGGACACCGAGCGTCTTGTGCAGCACCTTGTAGAGTTCGTCCTTGTCGCCATGCTCCGGCGACGGAGACGGATAGCTCACCTTTTCCAGCCCGTTCCGCCGCCGCAAATAAGGATGCACCATGTCGCCCTGGATCGGCCCGGGGCGCACGATCGCGACCTCGATGACGAGATCGTAGAAGGTGCGCGGCTTCAGCCGCGGCAGCATGTTCATCTGGGCGCGGCTCTCGACCTGGAACACGCCGAGCGATTCCCCGCGGCACAGCATGTCGTAAACCCTGGGGTCGTCCTGCGGGACGCTCGCCAGCATAAAACGCTCGCCCTTGTGCTGGTCGATCAGATCGAAACATTTCCTGATGCAGGTCAGCATGCCGAGCGCCAGCACGTCGACCTTCATCATATGAAGCGCATCGACGTCGTCCTTGTCCCATTCGATGAAGGTGCGGTCGTCCATCGCGGCATTGCCGATCGGCACATAGGTGTCGAGCCGGTCCTGGGTCAGCACGTAGCCGCCGACATGCTGGGAGAGATGGCGCGGGAATTCGATCAGCTCGGTCGCAAGCTCGACCGCGAGGTTGATCATGGGATTGCCGGGATCGAGTCCGGCCTGCCGGACCTGCATGTCGTTGAGGCCCTTGCCCCAGCTGCCCCAGACGGTGTCGGCGAGCGCGGCGGTGACGTCCTCGGTCAGGCCGAGCGCCTTGCCGACGTCGCGGATGGCGCTGCGCGGGCGATAATGAATGACGGTGGCGATGATCGCGGCGCGGTGGCGGCCGTAGCGGCGATAGACATATTGCATCACCTCCTCGCGGCGCGAATGCTCGAAATCGACGTCGATGTCGGGCGGCTCCAGCCGCTCCTTGGAGATGAAGCGCTCGAACAAGAGGTCCACCTTGGTCGGGTCGACCGAGGTGATGCCGAGCACGTAGCACACGGCCGAGTTCGCCGCCGAGCCGCGGCCCTGGCACAAAATGTTCTGGCTGCGCGCGTAGTGGACGATATCGTGCACGGTGAGAAAGTAATGCGCGTATTTCAGCTCGGCGATCAGCGCGAGCTCCTTCTTCAGGGTCGCGCGCAGCTTGTCGTCGATCTTGCCGCCGAAATATTTGTCGACGCCCGCCCAGGTCAGGTCCTCCAGATGCCCCTGCGCGGTCTTGCCCGGCGGTACCGGCTCGTCGGGATATTGATACTTCAGCTGATCGAGCGAGAACTCGATTGCGTCCGCAAAGCGCATGGTCTGCGCAATCGCCTCGGGAAAATCGCGGAACAGCCGCGCCATTTCACGCGGCGTCTTCAGGAAGCGCTCGGCATTGGCCTCTAACTTCCGCCCAATCGCCTCGATCGTGGTCTTTTCCCGGATGCAGGTCAGCACGTCCTGGAGCGGACGGCGGCGGGGATCGTGATACAGCACCTCATTGGTTGCGAGCAGCGGCACCTTTGCCTTTGCGGCGAGATCATCGAGCCGCAAGAGGCGACGCTTGTCGTCGCCGCGATAGAGCAGGCTCGCCGCCAGCCACACGCCCTCGGCACGGCTCGCCTTCAGCTTTGCGAGGACATCCAGCGCCCGCGCCAGCTCGAAACGATGCGGCAGCGTCAACACCAGGAGCTGGCCTTCCGAGAATTCCAGGAGATCGTCAAGCCTGAGATGACACTCGCCCTTTTCGATCCGCATGATGTCATCGCCACGCTTGCCCCTTGTCAGGAGCTGGCACAGCCGGCCATAGGCCGCGCGATCGCGTGGATAGACCAGGATGTCGGGCGTGCCGTCGATGAAGACGATGCGAGCGCCGATCAACAGTTTCGGCTTGTGCAGCACCTCGTCATTGTCGAGCTCCTGATAGGCGCGCACCACGCCGGCAAGCGTGTTGTGGTCGGCAATGCCGATCGCGGGAATCCCGAGCTTGCTCGCCTGATGCACATAGGCGCGCGGATCCGAGCCGCCGCGCAGGAAGGAGAAATTGGTGGTGATGCCGATCTCGGCATAGCTAAGCGTATTCATGCGAAGAGACCGTGCACATACCAGCCGGGAGACGCAGGCTTGCCGTCACCGTCGAACACCTCGCCTTCATAGAGACCGTCGCGAAAGATCCAGAAGCGCAGGCCTTCGGCATCCTCGATGCGGAAATAATCCCGCGTCAGCTGCTTGCCGTCCTGCCGCCACCATTCCATCGCGATGCGCTCGGGCCCCTCTACCCGCACCACCGCATGCAGCGCGCGCCGCCAGGTGAATTGATGCGGCGGACCGTCTGGCACGGTCGCGAACGGCACCTTGATCGGCTCCGGCTTGTCGAACAGCCGCAAGGGACGCAGCGGCGGCTCGCTCGCGACGCGCGCCGGCCATTCGGCCTGCATGGCAGCAGCGAGATGATGCTGCGCCGATGCGGCCAGCACCGCGCTTTCGGGGATGTGGGTATCCTGCGGCAGGTGCACGACGACACGCCTGCCGCCGATCCGCGCGGCGATGCGGTCGATCAGCGCCGCGAGTTCGTCATTGTCGTGGACATGGGCATCGAGATCGCGCTGCTCCTGCACCACGATCTCGGTGCGGCTCGCCGACAATCGCACCATGTCGAAGCCGAAACCGGGATCGAGGGGATCGGCGAGGGCATCGAGCCGCTCGCGGAACAAGCGGTCGACCACGGCGCTTCTGGTCACGGGACGTCCGGTCTCGACCGTGATCGTGCGCACCACGCCGTCGGTGCGGAAGAACGCGGCTTCAAGCCGCCGCGCGCCTTTGCCCTGCTTCTCCATGGACGCGATCAACGTGTCGGCGAGCCGCGACAGCGTCATCGCGATCATGGTGTCGGTCGCGATCGGCTCGGCAAAGCGTTTTTCCACGATGTAGTCGGGCAGCGGTTTGCGCGGGCTGATCGGCGCATCACCCTGCCCCAGCGCATGGGCGAGCAGCGTGGAGAAGCGCGCGCCGAACCGCGCCGTGATCTCGGAGGCGCTGCGCGAGGCGACGTCGCCGATGGTCTTCAGCCCGGCACGGCGCAGGCCGGTGGTGATGGCTTCACCCGCACCGAGCGCGGAGACTGGAAACGACCTGATCGCCTCCGCCTCGCCGCCATCGGCCACAATGGTGCCGGATACCTGCCGCGTCAGCGTGCGGGCGCAGACCGAGGTGCCCGCGATCGCCGCGCTGACGGCAAAGCCTTGCCGGTCGAGCGCCCGGACCAATGTCCGCAACAGCGCGGCCTCGCCGCCGAACAGATGCGCGCAACCGGTGATGTCCAGGAACAGCCCGTGCGGTGGATCGAGCGCCACCAGCGGCGTGAAGCGGTCGCACCAATCGGCGATGTCGCTGAGCGTCTTCGTATCGGCCACGGTATCGGCGTCGAACACACGCAAATCCGGGCACATCGCCCGCGCATTGGCCAGCGGTTGGCCGATATACAGGCCGAGGCGCTCGGCGGCCTCGTCCAGCGCATGGATCACCAGCGCATTGTTGTCCTTGATGACGACAATGCTCGGCTCATGGTTGGTTTTACCCAGCCCGGCGCTGCTGAAGAACCGCTGGATCCTGTCGATGGGCAGGCGCGGCAGCCACAGGCTGAGGATACGTCGACGGTTCACTGAACTGGCACTCATCACAATTCCATTCCATGATCCACCGGCCGCAGGGGCCATGACGATTGCGCAAGAGCTCGGCATCGAACACCGGCGCGCCCCAGGCACTCCACACCGAGCCCGGCGGCGAAGGCGCCGCACGCAGCATCCATCGTGTCTCCGCGGTCGAGGGCAGCGGCTGCGCGGCCATCCGCAGCAAGAGGCCGGTCACGCCCGAGCCTTGCGCGGCCAGCGTCAGCTTGCGGCTCGCCACCAGATCGAACTGCCTGGTCTCGCCCCAGAGCTCAAGCACGACGGCGCCGAGCGCATCGCAGGCGAGCGCATCGGCCGAGGTGCGCAACGCGCTCTCGACATCGGCGGCGCGCACCATCACCACACGGCGCGGATCGAGACCGAGCTCGGATAGCCCGCTCATCGACAGCGCGCCGGTTTCGAGCTCCGAAAAATCTTGCCGCACCCACAATAGCGGCCGGCGCGCGCTCACGCGTCCCGCAAGGCCCATGACAAACCCCGTCGCGGCCGCGCCCTGACGCCCTTCGCAAAACACCTCGTGGATCGCCGCGCGCGCGAGCCCGCCCTTCAGCGCGGCGTCGGCCGCGCCATGGCCGAGCGCGATGCGATCGCGCGGATGCACGACTTCCGCCGTCTCGATGCGCTCGATCTGGCCGCGCAGGATCGCAAGCGCGCTCATACGTGCGCCGCTCATGCTCGCCGCTCCTCAGAGGTGATTGCCGATGGCTCTCAAAAAGAGAACCAGCGGCTGGCTCATTTGTTCATGATATGTTCTAATATAAAGCTAACGGCGCCGGCAGAGTCAATCGAATTGGCGCATCCAAAGATTCATGAGTGGAATCAAAGAGATTCAAACATGGACGTACAACGCAAGCTGGAGATTCTGGCGGACGCCGCCAAATACGACGCATCCTGCGCCTCCAGCGGCACCGAGAAGCGGGATTCCACCGACGGCAAGGGCATGGGCTCGACCGCGCCGGGCATGGGCATCTGCCATTCCTACGCGCCGGACGGACGCTGCATCTCCCTGCTCAAGGTGCTGCTGACCAACGCCTGCAATTACGATTGCCTCTATTGCGTCAACCGCGCCTCCTCGAACGTCCCACGCGCCCGCTTCACCATCGACGAATTGGTCAAGCTCACGCTCGACTTCTACCGGCGCAATTACATCGAGGGCCTGTTCCTCTCCTCCGGCATCATCCGCAGCCCTGATTACACGATGGAGCAAGTGGTGAGCGTCGCGCGAAAGCTGCGCGAGGAGCATCATTTCCGCGGCTACATCCATCTGAAGACCATTCCCGAGGCCGACGACGCGCTGATCGCCGAGGCCGGCAAATATGCCGACCGCCTTTCGATCAACATCGAGATGCCTGAGGAGACGAGCCTGCAGCAATTCGCGCCGGAGAAGGACGTGCGCGCGATCCGCCGCACCATGGGCCGGCTGCGGCTGAAGCTGGACGAGGCCGAGGAGAGCCGCAGCGCCAAGACGAAGGCCAAACCGCAGCGCTTCGCGCCCGCCGGACAAAGCACGCAGATGATCGTCGGCGCAGATAGCGCCTCCGATCACACCATTCTCCACACCAGCGCCAATCTCTACGGCGCCTACCGGCTGCGGCGCGTCTATTACTCCGCCTTCAGCCCGATCCCCGATGCCAGCCGCGCGCTGCCCCTGCGCGCGCCGCCGCTGCTGCGCGAGCACCGGCTCTACCAGGCCGACTGGCTGATGCGGTTCTACGGCTTCGACGTTGGCGAAATCGTCGACGACAGCGCGATGCTGCCGCTCGACATCGATCCCAAGCTGGCCTGGGCGCTGCGCCACCGCGACCGCTTCCCGCTCGACGTCAACCGCGCCAGCCGCGAGGAGCTGCTGCGCGTTCCGGGCTTCGGCACCAGGACGGTCGAACGCATCATCGCGACGCGGCGCACCACCACGATCCGCCTCGCCGATCTCGCGCGGCTGCATGTGCCCCGCAACAAGGCGCTGCCGTTCATCGTCCTCAGCGATCACCGCCCCTCACCGCATCGTCTCGATGCCGCCGGGTTGATCGAACGGTTCAAGCCGAAAGCAACGCAACTGGGATTTGGCTTCTGATGCAGTACATCAGGCTCGACACCGAAACCGATTTCGACGGCTGGCGCAAAGCCGCGCGCAGCCTCGTGCTCCATCACGTGCCGCCCGGCGCGGTCACCTGGACCGTGCAGGGCCACGAAGCCGAGCTGTTCGCACCGTCCTCGCCGTCTCCGATCCTCGAGGTGAACGACGGCACGTTCACCGTCTCGGCAAAATTCGTCGAGCTTGCCAAGGCGGCGATCCTGCATCGCGACGGCGAGCGCTTTGCGATCCTCTATCGCCTGCTGTTCCGGCTGAAGGAAAATCACGATCTCATCGAGGTCGCGACCGACCCCGATGTCGCGCTTGTCACGGCCATGGCGAAAGCGGTCTATCGCGACGAGCACAAGATGCATGCCTTCGTGCGCTTCCGCGAGATCGGCCGGGAACGCCAGGCGCACTACGTCGCCTGGTTCGAGCCGGAGCATCACGTCGTCGAGCTCGCCGCGCCGTTCTTCGCCAAGCGCTTTGCCGACATGCCCTGGTCGATCCTGACGCCGGACCTCTGCGCGCATTGGGACGGCCATGCGCTCTCGTTCACGCCGGGCGTCAGCAAGAGCGACGCGCCGGGCGAAGACCGGCTGGAGGAAACCTGGCGGCGCTACTATGCCAGCATCTTCAATCCGGCCCGGCTCAAGGTGAAGGCGATGCAGGCCGAGATGCCGAAGAAATATTGGAGGAACCTGCCCGAGGCTTCGATCATTAAGCCCTTGATCGAGGACGCCGAGCGCATGACCGGCGCCATGATCGCCAATGCCGCAACCGATCCGCACAAGCCTCAGAAGCGGCCGGAGGCTCCGATGAAACGCAAGTCAGCTGCCGACGATCTCGAAACGCTCCGCGAGGAGGCCGCGCATTGCCGCGCCTGCCATCTCTACAAGGACGCGACACAGACCGTGTTCGGCGAAGGGCCGAAGAATGCCAACATCATGCTGGTCGGCGAGCAGCCCGGCGACAAGGAAGACCTCGCCGGCCATCCCTTCGTCGGCCCGGCCGGGCAAATGCTCGATCGCGCACTGGAGGAGGCCGGCGTCGACCGCAAGAAGGTCTATGTCACCAACGCGGTGAAGCACTTCAAATTCGTGCCGCGCGGAAAGATCCGCCTGCACCAGAAGCCGAACACACCTGAGATCCGGGCGTGCCGGCAATGGTATGAGCGGGAAGTTTCGACAATCCAGCCCGATCTCATCGTGGCAATGGGCGCCACTGCCGCGCAGAGCGTGTTCGGCAAGATCACCCCCATCGGCAAGAACCGCGGCCGGCTGATCGAGCTTCCCGAAGGCCGCAAGGCGCTGGTGACCGTGCACCCGTCCTATTTGCTGCGACTGCCTGATCCCGAAGCCAAGGTTCTGGAATATCGGCGCTTCGTCGAAGATCTGAAGATCGCCGCCGGCCTGCAGAAGAAGGCCGCACGGGCTGCGTGAATACAGTGGGAAATGGCTTCACGCCGTTGTCGACGATCCGATTTCTCAAATAGACAAGGACCCGTGGAATGCACGGGCCCTTCATCTGTGCTTCGGACCCGGTCCTACGACGCCGCGAGCTGCTCCTCGACCAGCTTCACCCAATAGGACGTGCCGTAGACGATCGCCTCGTCGTTGAAATTGTAGGCGGGATGATGCAGGCCGGCGCTGTCGCCGTTGCCGCAGAAGATGAAGGCGCCGGGCCGCGCTTCCAGCATGTAGGCGAAATCCTCGCCGCCCATCAGCGGCGCCATCTCGTGGACATGGGCCTCGCCCGCGACCTGCGTGGCGACGCGCCGTGCCACTTCGGTCTCCGCCGCATGATTGTTCACGACCGGGTAATTGCGCTTGTAGTGCAGGTCGATCTTGGCGCCCGTGATCTGCGCCATGCCCGCCACGACCTCATGCACGCGCTTCTCGACCAGCTTGCGCACCTCAGGCGACAGCGTGCGGATAGTGCCTCTCAGGGTCGCGGTCTGCGGAATGACGTTGCGGGCGTTGCCGGCGTGGAATTCGCAAATCGATACGACCGCCGATTCCAGGGGATCGACGCTGCGCGAGACGATCGACTGCAGGGCCGTGATCACCTGCGCGCCGACCAGCACGGAATCGATGCATTTGTGTGGACGCGCGGCGTGGCCGCCGACGCCCTCGATCATGATGTCGACCTCGTCGGTCGCCGCCATGATGGGGCCTGGCCTGATCGCGAACGAGCCGACCGGGATGCCCGGGCCGTTGTGCATGCCATAGACCTGTTCGATGCCGAACCGCTCCATCAGGCCGTCCTTGACCATGGCCGCGCCGCCGGCGCCACCCTCCTCGGCGGGCTGGAAGATCACCACGGCATCGCCGGCGAAATTGCGCGTCTCGGCGAGATAGCGGGCCGCGCCGAGCAGCATCGCGGTGTGGCCGTCATGGCCGCAGGCGTGCATCTTGCCGGGGATCTTGGAGGCGTAAGGCAGATTGGTCTGCTCCTCGACCGGCAGCGCGTCCATGTCGGCACGCATGCCGATCACCTTGAGCCCCTCGCCGGTTGGCTTGTTGCCCTTGATTACGCCGACGACGCCGGTCTGGCCGAGACCGGTCACGACTTCGTCGCAGCCGAACTCCCGCAACCGGTCAGCAACGAATGCTGCGGTGCGGTGGACATCGTACAACAGCTCGGGGTGCTGATGGATGTCCCGCCGCCAGGCCTGGATATCGGGTTGAAGGTCGGCGACGCGGTTCACGATGGGCATGGAAGGTCTCGAACTGTTGGAAATGCAGGTCTGTCTACCATGCAAGCGTCGGTCCACCCAACCGCCGGCAATCGGGGTCTAGCCCTGTTCACCCGGCATGGCCGGGCTTGTCCCGGTCGGCTGCGTCTGCCTATTAACGGAAAGCAAAGAGACCATCCGGGTGGAAGCAGAATGCCGAGGCGACTTGAAGGTGAGTTTGACTACATTGTCGTCGGAGCCGGCACCGCGGGCTGCATCGTCGCCAACCGGCTGTCGGCTGTCCCAGGCAACCGCGTTCTCATCCTTGAAGCTGGTGGCGACGACAACTGGATCTGGTTCCATATCCCGGTCGGCTATCTCTTCGCCATCGGCAATCCGCGTTCGGACTGGATGTTCAAGACCGAGGCCGAGCCCGGCCTGAACGGCCGCTCGCTGGCCTATCCGCGCGGCAAGGTGATCGGCGGCTGCTCGGCGATCAACGCCATGATCTCGATGCGCGGACAGGCTGCCGACTACGATCATTGGCGCCAGCTTGGCCTGACCGGCTGGGGCTATGACGACGTGCTGCCGTTGTTCAAGCGCCTCGAGGACCACTTCCTCGGCGCCAGCGAGCATCACGGCGCCGGCGGTGGCTGGCGTATCGAAGCGCCGCGGCTGTCATGGGCCATTCTCGACGCGGTCGGTGACGCCGCCGAGGAGATGGGCATCAAGCGCATCCCGGATTTCAACACCGGCGACAACGAAGGCACCAGCTATTTCCACGTCAACCAGAAGCGCGGCCGGCGCTGGTCCTCGGCGCGCGGCTTCCTCAAGCCGGCCTTGAGGCGCCCCAATCTGCGGCTCGAGAAGCACGTGCTGGTCGACCGCCTCATCATCGAGCAGGGCCGCGCCGTCGGCGTGCGCTTCATCCAGAACGGCGAGATCATCGAGGCGCGCGCAAAGCGCGAGGTGGTGCTCTCGGCAGGCTCGATCGGCTCGGTGCAGGTGCTGCATCGCTCCGGCATTGGACCGGCCGACTGGCTGTCGCCGCTCGGCATCGACATCGTCATGGACAAGCCCGGCGTCGGGCGCAATCTGCAGGATCACCTGCAGCAGCGCGCGATCTACAAGGTCGAGGGCGTGCGCACGCTGAACGAGACCTATTACAATCTGTTGCGCCGCGGCCTGATGGGGCTCGACTACGCTGTCCGCCGCCGCGGCCCGCTCACCATGGCGCCGTCGCAGCTCGGCATCTTCACGCGCTCCGATGCGACGCGCGCCCGCGCCAACATCCAATTCCACGTGCAGCCGCTCTCGCTCGACAAGTTCGGCGATCCCCTGCACCGTTTCCCTGCGATCACGGTGAGCGCGTGCAATCTGCAACCGACCTCGCGCGGCACTGTGCGGTTGCGCGCGACAACGCCTGACGAGAAGCCGATCATCGCGCCAAATTACCTGTCGACCGACGACGACCGCCAGGTCGCCGCCGACGCCATTCGCACCACGCGGCGCCTGATGCAGCAGAAAGCGCTGGCCAAATATCGCCCCAGCGAATATCTGCCCGGCCCCTCCGTCGGCGACGACGATGCCTCCCTCGCAAAAGCCGCCGGCGACATCGGCACCACCATCTTCCATCCCGTCGGCACCGCGAAGATGGGCACGGCGAACGATCCAATGGCGGTGGTGGACGAGCGGTTGCGATTCTACGGCCTCGACGGCCTGCGCATCGTCGATGCCTCGATCATGCCGACGATCACCTCGGGCAACACCAACACGCCGACCGCGATGATCGCTGAGAAGGGCGCCACGATGATTCTGGAGGATGCGAAGTAGCATCCCATCGCTCATGATCGATCCGCACCGTTTCTCAATCGGTCCCGCCGACGCAGAGATCGCCATGCTGCAATGGGGCGACAGCGGCAAGCCGCCTGCCCTGCTCGTACACGGCACCGGCTTCGTCGCCGACGTCTGGCACGAGGTCGCGCGCGAGCTCGCATCGACCTACACCGTCTATGCCCTCGACCGACGCGGTCATGGCGCAAGCCACAAACCCGGCGCCTATCACTTCCTTGATTACGCCGACGACATCTGCCGGGTGGTCGATACGCTCGATCTCCGCGACATCTACGGGATCGGCCACAGCGCGGGTGCGACCGATCTCCTTCTCGCGGCGAAACTCCTGCCCGGTCGCTTCGCACGCCTGTTCGTGATGGAGCCGACCGTCATGGACCCGCGCGCGGCGCGCTCCGGAGGATTGAGCGAAGAATCGCTCGCCCGCGTGCAGGGCACGCTACGCCGACGCGCCGAGTTCGACAGTCCCGACGCAGTGTTCGAACGTTACCGCGCAGCACCGGCGTTTGCGGATTGGACCGAAACCTCGCTACGGACGTATGTGCGCCACGGCTTCGCGCCCCTGGATGACGGCCGCGTCCGGCTCTGCTGCACGCCCAAAATCGAAGCCGCGATCTTGCTTCCCATCTACGAGGCGATGGAGCAGGTCTACATTGGGGATGCCCGCGGCAATCCGTTCGCGATGCTCAGCGAAATCGACTGCCCGGTGCGCGTCACGACAGCGGCGAAGTCGGGTCCAATCTACAAGGAGATGGCGCGACGCGCTGTGTCGCTGATCCCGGGTGTGACCACACGGATTTTCGAGAATGCCGGCCACTGCGTCGCGCAGGAAGTGCCGGAGCACGTGGTGGAAGCCGTGCGCGAGTTTGCCAAATAAGGTTCGGCCGCGGACCGAGGCGGCCTGAGCGAACGTCTCTAAGCCGACCTGCGCACCGCGTTGTCCACCAGCGTCTTGCCGAGCGACCAGATCGCACCGGGGACCTTGTGGCTGCCGGCGATGACGTCGTCGAAGGCGCGCTCGATCCAGGCGCAGTCTTCCTCGGTGATCGTGAGCGGCGGCAAGAGCTTGATGGTGTGGCTGCCGTGGCCGGCGACTTGCGTGAGGATCTTGTGATCCTTGAACAGCGGCACGGTGATGAGCTGGCAGAACAAGCCCTTGTTGGCGGTCTCCAGCACGTTCCAGGAGGCCCGCAGGCGCAGCGACTTCGGGGGGCCGAATTCGATACCGATCATCAAGCCCTTGCCGCGGACTTCCTTGAGCAGCTCGTAGCCTGGCACCATGCGCGTCAGCGCGAGGCGCAGCTCGGCGCCGCGCTTGGCGGCCGCATCGATCAGCTTCTCCGATTCCATGACGTCGAGCGTGGCTATGCCCGCGGCCATCGCGAGGTCGTTCTTGGAGAAGGTGGAGCCGTGCACCACCGCGCGGTCCATCTGGTTGAAGATCTTGTCGAAGATGCTCTTGCGCGTCAGCACGGCGCCGACCGGCACGTGGCCGCCCGACAGCGACTTCGACAGCAGCACCATGTCGGGCTCGACGTTCCAGTGCTCGACCGCGAGGAAGCGGCCGGTGCGGCCCATGCCGGTCTGGATCTCGTCGGCGACGAACAGCGTGCCGTATTTCTTGCAGAGCGCGGCCGCGCCGGGCAGGAACTCGTCAGTGGGCATGTTGACGCCCTTGCCCTGGATCGGCTCGACCACGAAGGCTGCGACCTCGCGCGAGGCCAGCGCCTTTTCCAGCGCCGCCAGGTCGTTGAACGGGATCGCGGTGCAGCCCGGCAGCAGCGGCTCGAAGCCGGTGCGGAAATTGGCATCGCCGGTCAGCGACAGCGCGCCGTAGGTCAGTCCGTGATAGCCGTGCGCGCAATAGACGATGCCGGGACGCCCCGTCGCGCCGCGCGCGAACTTGATCGCGGCCTCGACGCATTCGGCGCCGGAATTGGCGAAGAACGCCTTGTCGAGATAGGGAACGTATTTCAGGAGGCGCTCAGCCAGCACACCTGCGAGCGTCGAGACGTCGAATTGGACGAGGTTGGGCAGGTCGGCATCGAGCACGCTCTTGAGCGCCTCGCGCATGACCGGATGATTGCGCCCGATCGCAAACACGCCGAAGCCGGACAACAGGTCGAGATAGCGCGCGCCCTCACGGTCGTAGAGATACTGCCCATGCCCCTTCTGAAAGCCGACATCGTAGCCGATGGTCTTGAGAACCCGGACGAACTGCTCGTTCAGATACCGGTTATGCAGGGTGCTGCGCTGGGCCTGACGGTCCGCGAATAGCTGAGACATGTCTGGATTTGGGCTGTGCATCCGCTACATACTTCGGTTGAGGGCCGTCTCGTCAACTGAAAACGGACCGTTACTGAAAACGGTCTGTGCGGCCTTTTGCCCTTTTTCGGACCATCTTCGCAAGCACAGCTTTAGACCATGTTGCACTGCCAAGGAACACACATGCGTTTGGCCCTTTACACCGGACTAATACTGGCTGGCGGTTACGCCGGCCTGACGCCCGCGCTCGCCGCGGATCCGACCGGCGACTGGCGGGTCGCCGACGGCGTTGCCAACATTCGCGTCGCCCAATGCTATGGCAGCATGTGGGGCGCGGTTTCCTGGGAAAAACAGCCCGGCGGACGCGACGAGAACAATCCGGACGCCTCGAAAAAGAACAGGCCGACGCTCGGCATGGCAACCCTGATCGACATGAAGAAGAAGCCCGGCGTCGATCAGTGGGAAGGACAGGTCTACAACGCCAAGGACGGCCAGCTCTACAGCGCGACCATCACGCCGGCCGGTCCCGACCAGCTCGAGATCAAGGGCTGCGTCATGGGCTTCCTCTGCGGCGGCGAAACCTGGACCCGGGTCGGCCCGCCGATCCCTTCGAGCCCTGCCAACGCCATGGCCAAGGGCGCAGCGAAATCCAGCGGCACTGCGCCGAAGCCCCAAGGGGGGCAAGCGGGGCAAGGGGCCCAAGCAGCCCAAGCCGGGAGCGGCACCACCACGCCTGCGCCCGCAGCTCCCAAGGCCGCCGGCGCAGCCAAGCCCGGTCAGAAGGGCGCCGCCGACCCGGTCGGCGACATCTGCCTACTCGCTGAGATTGCGGGGTTTGCCCATTAGGGCCGGCTGGAACAGCAGCACGGCGGCGAGCGTCGTCACCAGCGACAGTGCCAGCAGCTTGCCCATGCTGGACGTGCCGGGATGGCTCGACAGCCACAGGCTGCCGAACGCGGTCGCGGTCGTCAGCGCGCTGAAAAAGATCGCGCGCGTCAGGCTGGTCTGGAGCAGGTTCGTCCTGCCCGAGCGCCAGGCCACGACATAATAGATCTTGAAGGCGACGCCGACGCCGAGCAGCAGCGGAAGCGCGACGATGTTGGCGAAGTTGAGCGGCAGGCCGATCAACACGCAGATCTCGAGCGTCACCGCGCCGGCAACCAGCAGCGGCACCAGCGTCATCAGCACGTCGACGAAGCGGCGCAGCGTGATCCACAGCAGCAGCCCGATCACCAGCAGCGCATAGATGCCGGCGTGGATGAACGCCTTCACAACGGTGTCACCGGATTTCAGGATCGAGACCGGACCGCCGATCGCAGTCGGCTCGGCCTGGAGAACCGCCGCCGCGAATTTGCGCAGCGTATCGTTGTCGTTGGGATCGCCCTTGGGCAGCGCCTCGACGCGGATGATGCCGTCCTTGCTCTTCCAGGCGCTGACGAGATCGGGCGGCAGCGAGCTCAGGGTGACGGGACCTGCCTGCATCGCGTTCCTGAGCTGGTCGAACACGATCTTCAATGGCGCGACGAACACGTCCTGCGCCTTGTTGCGCGTGGCCTCGTCGCCGTTGGCGAGCTTCTCGAGCGCGTCGGCAAGACGGCGCGAGGCAACAGCGCCCGGGCCCTTCGCGTCGCCCGCGGTCCGGCGCAGATTGTCGACCGACGATTTCAGCGATTCGACATTCTCCTGGTCCGTCGGCGCCGCGTCGATCTGATCGGGGTTGAGCGCCGGATTCAACACCTTGGCGCCCTGCGCGATGAGCTTCAGCTTCGGCGGCTGGTCCTGCGGCACAAAGCTGTCGAGCGACATCACCCTGAGCACCTCGGGCACCTTCTCCAGCTTCGCCTCGACCTGCCTTGCCTGCTCCTCGGAAGTGGTCATCACGTTGATGGCATTGGCACCAGTATTGGGGTCCTTGCGCAGATCGAGGAAGGTGGCGATCGACTCGGCGTGCGGATTGCGCAGGTTCATCGGGTTGAAGTCGAACTTCATGAAGTAGAGCAGCGGCAGGCCGCCGAGCGCGAGCAGCAGCGTGCCGCCGACGATCAGCACCCGATGCTTTTCCAGGAAGTGATCGAGCGGCGCCAGGAAGGCGTACCCGACAGGCTCCGGCTCGCCGGGCGGGTTCAGAAGCTTGAGCAGTGCCGGCAGAACGGTGATCGACGAGATGAACGCCACCAGCATGCCGACGCCGGCGATCTGGCCGAGCTCTGCGATGCCCTTGTAGTCGGTCGGCATGAAGCAAAGGAAGCCCGCGGCCGTCGCCATCGCCGCCAGCGACAGCGGCACCGCCGAGCGCTTGGCTGCCAGCACCAGCGCGCCCGCGAGATCATCGTGCTTGTAGCGCTCCGAGCGGTAGCGGACGCTGTACTGGATGCCGAAGTCGACCCCTAAGCCGACGAACAGCACCGCGAACGCAATCGACAGCAGGTTGAACGATCCGACCATCATCAGGCCGGCCGCTGTCGTGATCGCCAGGCCGACGAACAGATTGACGAACACCGCGAAGATGATCTTCGACGAATGCAGTGCGAGCCAAAGGATGACCAGCACGACGAGAATCGTGCCGACGGCGTTGACGACCGCGCCCTCCTGAACGGTGGCGTATTCCTCATTGGCGATCGGCACCGGACCGGTCAGCCGCACCCGCGCCTGGTATTTGCCGGTAAAATCCAGATCCGCCGCCGCTTTCCGGATCGCGTCGGTCGCATCCTTGCCGGGCTCCAGCGCGTTGTAGTCGAGAATCGGCTTGAACTCGATGAAGGTGCGCTTGTCGGAATCCTTGAGCGGCTCGTCGCTGACGAGTTCGCGCCAGGAGAAGCTGGCGTTGCCCTTGTTGAGCACGGTCTCGACTGTCTGCGCGATCAGGTTGAAGGGCCGCTCGGTGCTGTCGAGCTTGACCTGGCCCCGCTTGACGCCGGCAAGGCCGGTCTCCAGCGCCCCGGTCAGGCCGCGGATCGAGGGATCGCCGGCCATGATCTCGATCAGCGGCGCGGCGGCTTCGAACTGGCCGGTGATCTTGCCGACCTCCTCGGTCGGCAGGAACAACAGGCCGTTCCGCTCGAAGAACGCGCCGCTGCCGAGCTGCTGCATCGAGTGGAAGTTGGTCCTGTCGTCCTTCAGCCTGGCATAGAGCGCGTCTGCCGCGGCGCTCGCCATTTCCGGCGTCCTGGCCTCGACCACAGCGAGGATCATTTCGTTCTGATCGAACGCCTTGTCGAATTGCTGGTCACGCTGCCGCCAGTCCAGATTCTGGGCAATCAGCGAGTTGATATCGGTGTTGATGGCAAAGTGGCGCGCAGCGTAATAGCCCGCCCCCACCGACAGCAGGAGCCCGAGAACGACGACGAGGGAGGCAAACCGGGTGCAGGCCCTGACGATGGCAACGACGACGCTTTGCAGCACTTCTTTTCTTTCTGCGGTTAACAGCTTGCCGGAAACGCCCGCTGTTTATCGGAGTTCCCGGCCGAAACCTATTGCTGTTTTGGGTGGTTCTCGCCGCCAGAAGGTTCGAGGTAAACGGCGGGAGACCGTGGCAAAATCATGCGGGGCGGCCGGTATAGGCAGGGAGTTGAGGCGGGAACGTGACGAAGGACTATGCAGGAATGTCGCGCACGCAGGCACACCGCAATCCCTACTAAAATACCTCACAGACGCCTCCCTCAGCGGTTCCACCTTCCCCTACCGCCGATTTTTTGACACAAAGTATTGCGCCTCCATGCGCCGGAGCCGTCCACAGGGGTGGGTGGCTACCGCAGGCGCGAACCAATGGTGCGGATATTGCAACTCATTGGTCAGTATCGGAGTGCCGCTTGGGGACTGCAAAGAGCGGATTGGTGCAACTTGCGTGATGGGCGTCCAATGGAAGTTTATCTGGCGCAACCGCGCGGCTTCTGCGCGGGGGTGGTACGAGCAATCGAAATCGTGGAGCGGGCGCTGGAGAAGTACGGCCCGCCCGTCTACGTGCGCCATGAGATCGTGCACAACAAATACGTCGTCGAGAGCCTGAAGGCCAAAGGAGCCATCTTCGTCGAGGAACTCTCCGAGGTACCGCCGAAGGCGGTGACGGTGTTCAGCGCGCATGGCGTCGCCCGCAGCGTCGAGGAAGAGGCCGTCGCGCGCGACCTTCCGGTGCTCAATGCCACCTGCCCGCTGGTCACGAAAGTTCACAATCAGGGGAAGCGCTACATCGGCAAGGGCCGCACCCTGATCCTGATCGGCCACGCCGGCCATCCCGAGGTCGAGGGCACGATGGGCCAGGTCCCGGGGCCGGTGCAGCTTGTCCAGAGCGTTGAAGAGGTTAAGGCGCTGACCCTGCCGGCGGATACGCCAGTGGCCTACATCACCCAGACCACCCTGTCGGTCGACGACACCAAGGACATCATCGCGGCCCTTCAGGCCCGCTTTACAGACATTCAAGGTCCGGATATCCGGGATATCTGCTATGCGACACAGAACCGCCAATCTGCGGTAAGGGACTTGAGCAAGCTGGTCGACGTGATCTTGGTGGTGGGCGCTGCCAACAGCTCGAACTCGAACCGGCTCCGCGAAATCGGCACTGAGGCCGGCGTCGCGAGTTATTTGATTGCCGACGGCAGCGAGCTCAATCCGGAGTGGTTGAAGGATGCCAGGACCGTCGGCGTCACGGCCGGCGCTTCGGCGCCCGAGGTACTCGTGGATGACGTGATCGAAGCGATGCGGCGGATCGGACCGGTAAAGGTCTCGGTGTTGCCGGGCCGCGAGGAAAACATCGAATTTCGGCTTCCGGCCCAACTGGCCGCGAGCTGACCCACCCGAATTGAAAAGCCCAGAAAGAAACCTGTAATGGCTATCCCGTTCTTCAAGGAAATGCGTATCGGCGGCTATTTGCTCAAGCAGAAACTGCTTGGCCGCAAGCGCTATCCGCTCGTGCTGATGCTGGAGCCGCTGTTCCGCTGCAACCTCGCCTGCGTCGGCTGCGGCAAGATCGATTATCCCGATGCGATCCTCAACCGCCGCATGACGGCGCAGGAGTGCTGGGACGCCGCCGACGAGTGCGGCGCGCCGATGGTCGCCATTCCCGGCGGCGAGCCGCTGATCCACAAGGAGATCGGCGAGATCGTGCGCGGCCTCGTCGCGCGCAAGAAGTTCGTCTCGCTCTGCACCAACGCGCTGCTGCTGGAGAAGAAGCTCGATCTGTTCGAGCCCTCGCCCTATCTGTTCTTCTCGGTGCATCTCGACGGCCTGCGCGACCACCACGACAAGGCCGTGTCGCAGAAGGGCGTGTTCGACCGCGCGGTGTCGGCGATCAAGGCGGCCAAGGCGCGCGGCTTCACCGTCAACGTCAACGCCACCATCTTCGACGGCCACCCGGCCGAGGAGATCGCCAAATTCCTCGACCTCACCACCGAGCTCGGCGTCGGCGTCTCGATGTCCCCGGGCTACGCCTATGAGCGCGCGCCGGACCAGGAGCACTTCCTCAACCGCACCAAGACCAAGAAGCTATTCCGCGACGTCTTTGCGATGGGCAAGGGCAAGAAGTGGAATTTCATGCATTCCGGACTGTTCCTGGACTTCCTCGCCGGCAACCAGGAATACGAATGCACCCCGTGGGGCATGCCCGCGCGCAACATCTTCGGCTGGCAGAAGCCCTGCTACCTGCTCGGTGAAGGCTACGCGAAGACCTTCAAGGAGCTGATGGAGACCACCGACTGGGATTCCTACGGCACCGGCAAGTACGAGAAGTGTGCCGACTGCATGGCCCATTGCGGCTACGAGCCCACGGCTGCGACCGCAGCGCTCAACAACCCGCTGAAGGCGATGTGGGTGGCGCTGCGCGGCGTGCGGACGAGCGGCCCGATGGCGCCGGAGATCGACCTCTCCAAGCAGCGCCCGGCGCAGTACATCTTCTCCGAGCAGGTCCAGAAGAAGCTCTCGGAGATCCGCAAGGACGAAGCTGCGGCTGCGCAGGCGAAAGCAGCGCAGAAGGCGTCGACGGCGGCGTAAAGCGCAGAGCCCGTAGCCCGGATGGAGCGCAAGCGAAATCCGGGATGGTCTCTCCAAGGCCCCGGATTACGCTTCGCTCCGTCCGGGCTACGAACGTCGAAACAAAAAGGCCCGGACGCCAATGGCGACCGGGCCCTTTCTTTATTCTCAGATCGAAGCCCCCGCTCACGCCGCCTTCGACACCAAGGCCTCGCTCTCGACGAACTCCGTCCCGATCAGATAATCGCGGCAGCCGCGCAACGACCGCAGGGCGCGGTTGAAGTCGATGCCGGTCGAGACCAGGGCATGCAGCGTTGCCGGATTGCGCACGATGCCGCGCAGCACGGCTCCGAGGTCGATCTGGCCGTTCGGCTTGATCGCGGCGCGGGCCAGCGCCGGCAGCGCGCGGTGGGCGGGGTCGCTGATGACGCGGACGGCGGCGAAGGGCAGCCCGGCGTCGGCGGCGTAGGCCGCGGCGATGTGGCTTTCCATGTCGACCGCGGCGGCCCCCGTCTCGGAGTGCAGGGCCGCCTTGCAGGAGCGCTTCGTGACCACTTCCTCGGCACCGGCGAGACTACCGCGCACGACGCGGCGGCGGCCGGACGTCAGGCGATCGATCAGATCGTCGCCGAGCGACAGGCCGGCGGCCCAGCGGGTGTCGCCGGAGAGCACCTCGGTCGCCAGCACGACGTCGCCGGAGCGCAAGCTCGGATCGAGCCCGCCGGCCACGCCGAACGAGATCACACCGCGAATCGTCTCAGGATCCACCACCGTCAGAAGCGCCCGCAACTGGGTCGGGCTGCTGGATGAACAGATGACCGCCATTCCGGGCCCAGCCGCGATGCGGGCCTCCTGAACCAATCCGGTCACAATCAGTATCGGCCGCGGGTCGATGGCCTGACCCGCGGTAACATAGTCCCCCGTCCCCAAAGTCACATTCCGACCCCTACCACCCTGCTGTTGGTGTTCCGCAAGTTCCGATACCGCGCCAACGCCCACAGCGGAAAGAACTTTGGGTAACCATGATAACGTAGATAGAACACGCGGGGGAAGCCTGTGGCGGTGTACCGCTGCTCGTCCCACAGTCCTTTTTTGTCTTGTGTTGCAATCAGGTACTCCACCCCGCGGGCAACGGCCGGGTGATCAACCTCGCCTGCCGCCATCAGGGCAAGCAAGGCCCATGCCGTTTGCGAGGCGGTCGAGGGGGCGGCCTCCCAGCCCTTGTAGTCGAGCCGGTAGCTGACGGCGTCCTCGCCCCAGCCGCCGTCGTCGTTCTGGATCGAGGTCAGCCAGGCCGCCGCCTTGCGGATCATGGGGTCCTTGTGGTCGACGCCGGCCATGTTGAGGGCGCACAGCACCGACCAGGTTCCATAGATGAAGTTCATACCCCAGCGGCCGTACCAGGACCCCTCCGGGTGCTGGGTCTTCCGCAGATAGGCGACCCCGGCGGCCACCTGCTTGCTGGTCTTGGCGGTCTCACCGAGCTGGGCCAGCATCGAGATGCATCGCGCCGTGACGTCCTCAGTCGGCGGATCGAGCAGCGCGCCATGGTCCGAGAACGGGATGTTGTTGAGGTAATATTCGAGGTTGTTGACGTCGAAGGCGGCCCAGCCACCGTCGTCGCTCTGCATGCCCTCGATCCACTCCCGGCCGCGGGCGATCGCGTCGTCATAGCCGGCCGCACCGTGCTCCCGGCGCATGCGGTCCATCGACATCACCACGACGGCGGTGTCGTCGAGATCGGGGTAATGGGCATTGTTGTATTGGAAGGCCCAGCCGCCCGGGCGCACGTCGGGCCGCTTCACCGCCCAGTCGCCCTTCACCTCGAGCTCCTGCCTCGGGATCAGCCAGTCGAGGCCCTGCTTGGCGGCCGGCACCGCCTTGTCACCGCCGGCCTCCAGCAACGCATGCGCGGTGAGCGTCGTGTCCCACACCGGAGAGACGCAGGGCTGGCAATAGGCTTCGTCGTCCTTGATGACGAGCAACTTGTCGATGCCCCGGCGCGTGATCGCGCGTGGCGGGAAGTTCTCGTCCTTGCCGAGGGCGTCGTACATCATGACGATGTTGGCCATGGGCGGGTAGATCGCGCCCATGCCGTCCTCGCCGTTGAGCCGTTCCTCGGTGAAGGCGAGCGCGGCGTCGATCGCGCGCTTGCGCAGACTCTTCGGAAACAGCGGCTCGATCACGCGCAGGATCGCATCGAGCGAACGAAACAACAGAAACCAGGCCATGCTCTGGTGCGGCGCCTTGGCGGTCATGCCGATCGAGCGCGGATCCTGCAGGAACAATTCGTCGATGCCGACGCCCTTCGGATTCCTCGCGCGCGGCTTCAGCGCGGCGATCACCATCAGCGGCACCATCGTGGTGCGCGCCCAGTAGGAGATCTTGTTGAGGTGGAACGGCGACCAGAACGGCAGCAATACGATCTCGATCGGCAGCACCGGCACCGCGCGCCAGGTCACGACGCCGAAGGTTGCGAGCAGGAAGCGGGTGAAGACGTTGCTGTTGATCGCGCCGCCGCGGGCATGGATTGCCTCGCGCGCCCGCACCATATGCGGCGCGTCGATGGAGTCGCCGATCATCTTCAGCGCGAAGTACGCCTTCACGCTGGCGCTCATGTCGAACTCGCCGTCATGCACCAGCGGCCAGCCGCCATGGGTACCCTGGATGCGGCGCAGATAGTTGCCGATCTTGGCCTCGAGCACGGTGTCGACGGGCTCGGCGAGATAATGGCGCAGCAGAACGTATTCGGCCGGAATCGTGCAGTCGGCCTCGAGCTCGAACACCCAATGGCCGTCGGCTTGCTGGAAGCCGAGGAGGCCCTGGGTGGCCGACGCAATGCTCGATTCCAAAGCTTCGCGGCTGGTCGCGGTCACGGAATCCATGTCGCTCGATTGCTCCGATAGTCGATTGAAAGTTGACCGGGAGAATTGCCCGTCGGGCCGCCTTTCAGGATCCTTTGGCGGCCAGAACCAGATCGGCGGCGCGGTCACCCGACCGGACCGATCCCTCGATGGTTGCTGGCAATCCCGTAGCAGTCCAGTCGCCGGCGAGGAACAGGTTTTTCAGCGCAGTGACCGGCCCGGGACGCAGGGCGTTCTGGGCCGGCGTCGCCGCAAATGTGGCGCGGCGCTCGCGCACGATCTGCCAAGGAGGCAGCTCACCGGAGACACCGCCCGCCTCGCAGACCTCGTTCCAGATCGTCTGCGCCAGTTCCTCGCGCGGCATGTCGACCAGGCGGTCGCCATTGCTGATGGTCACCGAGAGCCGGTTCGGGAACGCGAACAGCCATTCCACCACGCCGCCGATCACGCCGAGGATGGGCGCCGAGCCCGGCGGCGGTGTGATGCGGAAATGCGCATTGACGATGGCGCGGAATTCGGTCGGCGTCTTCAGCCCCGGCAGCAGGCTAGCGGCCGCGCGCGGCGGCACCGCCATCACGACGACATCGCCCGCACCGAGCTGGATCAAATCCTCGCCGCCGAAATTCAGCGCGGTCACTTTGCCGTCCGTGCTGACGAACGAGCGCAGCTCGTGGCCGAGCTGAACGCTGTGACCACGCTCCTGCAGAAACTTCACGGCGGGTTCGATCAGAACCGCGCTGAGACCGTCGCGCGCGATCAGCGGACGGCAGGCCTGCCCGCCCGCAAGCAGCGTCTCCCGCACGATCGCGCCGGCGAGCCCGGCCGAGCCCTCGGGCGGATCGACGTTGAGAGCTGCCAGCAGCAGCGGCTGCACCAGGCGCTGATAGAGGATGCCCTCGGTCGGAATCGACTTGCCGACCAGCGTCTCCTCCGACGCCCAGATCAGTGGCGCCAGCTTGAGATAATCGGAAAGGCCGGTGTCGGGCACGCGGCGGCTTTCGTCGAGCACCCAGGTCGGCCACCGGCCATCGCCGAGATCGATCTGCCAGCGCTGCCCGGTTTTGACATCGACGAACGGAAATTGCGCCCGCTCGGGGCCGACCAGGCCCGCCTCGGTGCCGATCGCGCGCGCATAGGCGCGCGCATGGCTGTTGCCCGACAGCAGCAGATGATTGCCGTTGTCGATGGTGAGATTGGTGGCGCCGTCGAAATAGGACCGGCAGCGGCCGCCGGCCTGGTGCGTCGCCTCGTGCACGGCGACCTTGAAGCCGGCATTGGCGAGCCGCACGGCGGCGGAGAGGCCGGAAATTCCAGCGCCGATGATGTGAGCTGTGTTTTGCATCAGATGAAAGCGTAACGGAGCAGGATCAGGATGCGCGTGATCTTCGACACACGCACCGGCTCGCGCGGCGCGGAGAAGCCGCGCGCGATCAGGAGGTCCAGAATGGAATGGTAGTATTTCGACATGATCCGCGGCGCGCGCACGGCGCGGCGCCTGTTGCGGTTCATGATCTCGTCCGACTTCTCGAAGTGCACCTTGGCGCGCTGCGCCAGCGGCATGCAGACCTTCGGCAGCGCGCGCTCGGCGATCACGCGGTTCGGATCATCAGAGGTGATGCCGGCATGCAGCAGCGCCTCGCGCGGCAGATAGAGCCGGCCAAGGCCGGCGTCCTCGTCGATGTCGCGCAGGATGTTGGTGAGCTGCAGCGCGCGGCCGAGGTGGTGCGCGAGCAGGATGCCGTCTTCCTCGGGCATGCCGAACACGCGCACCGACAGCCGCCCCACGGCGCTGGCGACGCGGTCGCAATACAGATCCAGCGTCGCCATGTCGGGCGCACGGATGTCCTGCGGCACGTCCATCTCCATGCCGTCGACGATGGCGAGGAAATCCTCGCGCTTGAGCCCGAAGGTCTTCACCGAGGCGACGTAGTCCTTCAGCCGCGGCGGCGGATGGCCCTGATAGAGCGCGTCAATATCGTTGCGCCATTCCTGAAGTGCGGCGAGCCGCTCGTCGCGCGGGCCGTCGGAATCGGCGATGTCGTCGACCTGGCGGCAGAAGCTGTAGATCTGAAACATCGCTTCGCGCTGATCACGCGGCAGGATGCGCATCGCGGCATAGAACGAGCTGCCGGATGCGGTCGAGCCGTAATTGGCGCCGGGCGTGGTCGCCTCAAGCGTCATGGGCAGTCCCCGGTCTGGAAATGGCCTTGCGACGGATCGCACGGCGGCCAACTTCGCCGATGATCCCGGCGAGGCTGAAGGCGAGCAGCTCGAATTTGTTCAGATGTACGCGCTCCCGCAAGGGATCGCGTACCTTGAGCAAGCGCACGATGCGGTCGGCATAGGCCTGGATGACGGAGACGTCGACGCCGAGACGGAAATCCCGGATCTCGGCTGCGAGCGACCTGCCCTCTCCGAGCAGCGCCTCGTTGCGTGCGGCGAGGGACTGCAGGCAGGCCAGCATCGCCGGCGGCGACTGCGCGAGACCGAGCTGCTCGACGGTGGCGCCGTGTGCTGCCAGCGCATCGCGCGGCAGATAGACGCGGTTGAGCTCGCGATAATCCTTGCCGCAATCCTGCAGGTGATTGTTGATCTGAAGGCCCGCGCAGAGCGCGTCCGAGGCGGCCCATGTCGAGGTGCTCTCGCCGTGAACGTCGAGCATGAAGCGGCCGACCGGCATCGCCGAGTAGCGGCAATAATGGATGACCTCGTCCCAGGTCTCATAGCGGAGCTTGGTCACGTCCATGCGGAAGGCGATCAGCACGTCGAGCGCATGACGTGGCGCCATGCCGCGCTCGGCCAGCGCGCGGCGCAAGCTGACGGCCTCAGGCTGGGTGTCACCCTTGCCGAGCAGTTCCGCCTCGAGCAGATCGAGATAAGCGAGCTTCTGGTCGGGGGGGAGCGTGGCGTGATCGGCGATGTCGTCCGCGGTGCGGACGAAATTGTAATAGGCCAGGATCAGGGCGCGATGACGCGGATGAATGATCCAGGACGCGACGGGAAAATTCTCGTCGCGGTCACCCTTGCCGGATCGCAATTCGCTCGCAGAGGTCATCGAGGGCTGGTTTACAATCGTTTGGACAGGAAGGGCTTTTTCGCTCGGGCGGGCTCACGCCGGCGACGCCGCCGCGGCCCCCATATAGGGGAATACGGCCGCAAAACCAATCCTGTCCGTCGATGGCTGCCCCTTCGAATTGGGCCCGGAAAAGCGGCCGAGGGCCGCCTTTCTAGGCCAATGGCCGAGTTTATTGATTGTGGTTCTTCAGCACCTGGTCGCAGGCCTGCGAGATCTTGGCCCGGTTCTCCTTGAGGCAGGCCAGGATGGTGAAATCGCCCTGGTCGATGACCGGGCGGCAGAACTTCTGCACATCGCGGGTGCAGGCCTTCTGCTCGGCGTCCGTGCCACGCCCTTGTTGGGCGAACGCTGCCGTCGAAAGGGAGGCCGACAGCAGGGTGAGAGCGACGAGAAGATTGCGCATTGTATTCCTTCATTCTGACGGCAGAATCGCACCGATCCCGGACTGCGCAGGGCGGATGGCCGGAACGGATTGGTTCTGATGGCAAGTCGCCGCTTGTAGCGGCCTCAGGGAAGGCACAAGCACTGGCAAATGCGGCCAAATTGGCGCCGCCCCACCGAATCAGGTCTTCCCCGCGCCTTCATTGACAGATGTAAGGGCTTGATACTACATCGCAATTCGGGAGCATTGCGCTTTAATGCAGACCTGTTGCCGCGCTGCATCTCTTCGCCCGTCCTCGGCTGCCGGAAACATGACGAAGCGCGGCAAATCGCGGCCCCTGGAAGCACGGCGCGGCCGCGTGAACCGCCGTCTCTGGCCGCCGGGCTTTGAACCTGCGACTTGCTCGGAGCACTAAACTTTCGATGTGGCGAGACGTTCTCGATCGAAGCGAACGTCGTTCCAAAGCGGGATATTCGAGATGACATTCTTTTGGCGATCTGGACTGGCAATCAAGGCGGCCGGCATTGGGGCGGCGCTGCTCTTCTCGGTATCGGCAAGTCACGCTCAGTCGTCCGGACCGTTTGCCGGTTTCGACGGCGCGTGGACCGGAACCGGCACGGTGTCGCTGTCCGACGGCTCCACCGAGCGCATTCGCTGCAAAGCGGACTATAAGGTCGCCGGCAGCGGCCTCAACCTGAAGCAGGCGCTGAGCTGCGCCTCCGACAGCTACAAGTTCAACCTCACCAGCGACGTGACGAGCCAGGGCGACCGCATCTCCGGCAACTGGAGCGAGTCCAGCCGCAACATCTTCGGCAATCTCCAGGGCACCGCCGGCGGCGGCCAGATCGAGGTCTTCGTCGAGGCCAACGGCTTTGCCGCCAACCTGTCGCTGCGCACCAACGGCACCAAGCAGACGGTGCAGATCTCGTCCAAGGGCGAGATCCGCGGCGTCAACATCACGATGACGAAGGGCTGAAGGCCTTTCGCACGCAATGAGGAACATGCCCCCGGTTCTCGCGAGCCGGGGGCTTTTTGCTGACACGAACTGACCGGCTGGATTTGCTGAGATGGACCCGATCCGCAGACATCTGCTGAAGGCCGCCGGGCTCTTCGTGGCCAGCCGCGCCTTCGCCAGCGATCAGCAGGGAGCGAACATGCAGCCTTCGTCCGTGAAGCCGCGTCACGTGCTCTGCTTCCTCGGCAAGAATGAAAGCCTGCTGCATCCGCCCAAGGCGGTGGCGAAGACGATCGCCGATTTCGGCTTCGAGATCGACCGCACCTATTCGCAAGCCAAACCCGATCCGCACATGGAGCGCTCTTTCGGTGTGTGCTGGGACCGCGTCTTTCCGAAAGCGTGGTCCGAGGCGGACGAAATGGCCGTACTCAATCACAAAGCGGTCCTCTACGTGCTGAGCCCGCCGATGGAGCAGCACAAGACGGTCGCCTATTCAGCTGCCGCCTTGCGAATTGTCGAGGAGATGATCGAGGCCGGCGCCACGGCCGTGAAAGGAGAAAGCGCGGGCGTTGCCCACGGACTCACGCGATGGCGGCAACTGGCCCAGGAGTGCAAGGCCGCCGCGAACCCGAGCCAGGGCCTTGCCGTCACGGCAGCCATGGCCCGGACCTGCCGCCTCGCCTTCGCCAAGCGTCCGCTTGCCGGCGACACCTACAACGAAAGCGTCGGCTTCCACCTCGTCGGACTGCCGGAAATCTATGTCGCGCGATCGCGCGGCAGCGACCGGAACGCAGCGAAGCTGATGGACGAGATCGCGGACGCAATGGCCGAGCGCGGCATCGAGGCAACGCTGCGCGACCGCAAGCTCGCGCTGTCGCGGGAGCAGGACTACGCCGAGGGCGATTTCAAGTTCAATCCCTATGGAATCGTCCGCGTCGAGGCGTGAGCCGAACCGCGCCGGATCAGTCCTTTCGCGCGATGCATTCGCAGCGGCATCGGAAATAGACCGCGTCCGGATCGCGTTCCCAGGCCTCCCAGCCGGCAAGCGCGGCCCGGATCTCATCGTCTGTCGCGAGCCGCCTGGCCACGAGTTGCGGTCCGAGCCCCAGCAGGCTCCGCTGCGCATCGGCAACGGCCTCGCTGCGGCTCTGCGCATCGGCACTGTGGTTGACGTAGCTCGCACCGGCCCAGACCGGCGCGAAGCCGTGGGCTCGGAGGATGGAGCCCTGCCGGCGCCCGAAGCGAAGCGCCTCCGGATCCTCGTGCTGGTACCAGCGTTGCCAAAGATCGAGCGCGAGCCGCACGCCGTCGATTTCAGGGTGAAGAACGTTGCCGCCGACGTCGGCATCGCGCGTTGCGACGAGGCCGCCCGGCTTCAGCACACGTCGCGCTTCGGCCAGCGTTCGCGCCAATATCTCCTGGCTCTGATGGTAGAGAACCGCGTGAAAGAACACGGCATCGAACGTTCCATCGTCGAACGGCAGCGCCGTCATGTCGGCTTCGACAAAGGCCAGATTGGTCGAGCCCGCCGCCGACACGAGCCGATTGGCGGCGGTAATGGCCGTCGGCTCGATATCGAGGCCGACGGCCCTTTCGACGTGCCCCGCCAGCGCTGCCGTAATGGTGCCGGGCCCGCAGCCGGCGTCGAGCAGGGTCATACCCGATGTCAGGAACGGGACGAAAAAGGCGGCTGAATCGCCGCCTCGCTTCTGCTGAAACGCCACGATCGCGCCGTCGTGCTGCATGATTCGTCCCCGACCGGAACTCCGGCGCAGTCATTCAGACTGCGCCGATTCCATGTCCGGTGGATGAAGCCCCTCAGATCGCCGGCTTGTCCGCGCCATGCAGCTTGGCGTGCAGATTGATCAGCCACATCGCCGTCGGCCGGAGGATGAAGAGATCAGCGACCAATGCCATCACCATCGAGAAGGCGCTGAGCCAGCCGAACAGACGCAGCGATGGCAGGTCGGAGAACACGGTGACGACGAGGCCGCAGGCGAGCACCACCGTGGTCAGGATCAGCGCAGGTCCCACCAGCACGGTGGCCCGCTCCACCGCGAGCGCCGAGCCGACACCCGGCTTGTTCTCCAGCCGCAGGCGGTTGAGGAAGTGGATGGTAGCGGAAAGGCCGAGGCCGAACGAGACCGTGAGCGCAACGACGCTGGCGAATTGCAGCCCCTCGCCCATCGCCCACAGCACCGTGCCCGACATCACCACCGGGAAGATGCCCGGCAGGATGCAGGCGAGTGTCACCACCCAGGAGCGGAAGGCGAGGCCGATGAAGATCGCGACCAGCGCGAATTCGATCGTGAGGCCGTGGTTCAGCTTCTCGATCATGTTGGCCGAGTTACGCGCGGCGATGGCGGCGAGACCCGTCACGGCGATCTCATAGCCCGGATGCTTCTTGCGGACGGCGTCGAGCTCCGAATCGAGCTTGTCGACGATCGGCAGGAGCTGGCTGGAATCCTTGTCCGGCACGCGGCCGGCCACCACGACAGCGTCCTGCTCGGCGTCGATGAAGCGGCGCACCAGGTGCTCGGGGATGACGCTGACATATTCCTTCAGCGTCGCGACGTCGGCACTGCCGGCCTTTTCCGCCAGCCAGCGGCGCAGCGTCTCCAGCGACCACACGTTGCCGACCCCTGCGGACTTCTCGACTGTCGCGTGCACCTCGGCGATGGTCTGGAGCGTCTGCGGCGAATAAAGCGATTCACCCTTCGGGAACACGATCAGCACGTTGACGGGATTGGCGCCGGTCAGCTTGGCGTCTAACCGGTCGCTGGCGGCAACCGCCTGGCGCTTGTCCGGCACCTGGTCGGCGAGCCGGTAGCGCGGCTCCAGATTGGCATAGATGACGCCGAGGCCGCCGACGAACAGCACCGCCAGCAGGCTGAACAGGCCGGGCCGGCCGACCATGCGCACCGCAATCCAGTAGCAGAAATTGCGCAGCGCCTGTACGCCGGCATCAGCGCCCTGGAACTTGACTGCAAAGACCTTCTCGTTGCGCACGAACAGGACGCCGAAGACAGGCACCAGCGACAGCACCGCGACCAGCGCGATGATGGTGGCGGCAAGGCCCGCCTCGCCGAACTTGCGGATCAGATCGGAATCGGAGAATTGCAGCGCGATGAAGGAGATGCCGGCGGTGCCATGCGTCAGCACGCAGGCCGGACCCACCACCAGCACCGCGTTCTTGAACGCGGTGAACTTGTCCTGGCCCGCGATCAGCCTATCGCGCGCGGCGAAGGTCAGCTGCATCGAGTCGGAGAAGCTGATCACCATGATGAGCGGCGTCATCACGTTCAGGAACATGTTGAGGTTGAAATTGGCCCAGCCGAGCGCGCCTAGCGCCAGCAGGATAGCGATCATCGGCGGGAATGCCGCCGCGATCATGAACGAGATCTTGCGGAAGAAGATGATGGCGATGATGCAGCCGGCGAGGATGCCGAGGATGTTGTAGGTCAGTCCGTCGCGCTCAACCGCGTTGCGGATCTCGAGCTGCATCACCGGGACGCCGGAGAGCTGCACGTTGAGGCCGGTGTCCCCGAGCGTCTCCTTCATCAGCGCACGGATGTCGGCGACGGTCTTGGTCAACTTGTTGGAAGCGACCACCTCCGGATCGAGCGACAGCACGACCAGCGCCAATGTGCCGTCCTCCGACAGCAGCTTGCCGCGGATGATCTCGTTGTTCTTGACGGTCTCGATGAACTTGTCATAGGCCGCGCCCTCCGGTAGCTCGGGCGGGAACAGGGCCGCCGGCAGCTTGCCGGGGGCCGGCGCCTGGCGCGCCGAGAACAGCGAGACCAGCCCGCGCGTGCCTTCGACCAGCTGCAGGTCGGTGACGAAGTCGCGCAGCTTCTCGAGGTTACTGCGTTCCAGGAGGGTCTTGCCCTCGACCACGACGAGTACATCGAACTCTTCGGCCGGGAACTTCTTGGTCACCTCTTCATATTGTTTGAATTCGCGGGTGTCGGAGCGGAACAGCTGCGACAGCGAATCGTCGATCTTGATCCGGTAGATGCCGAACACCGCGCCGACGATCAGCGCGAGCAGGACGATGCAGGAGACGATCGGGGCCCGAACGGCGATCAGCCCGAGACGCTCCAGCCCGAAGGCGATGGAGGACGTAGATCCCTGCTCGACCTTGTCGACATGAACCTCACTCTCGCTGTGCTTTTCGAGCATGCCTTGTCCAGTTCCTAAATCGGCTCGGGCTGTGAGCTTATCGGGCCGCGCGAACGGCTTGAAAACGCCATACCAATGGGAGGCTTGCCCTTTGAAAACGCGCGGAAAATCGCCGGCAGCGGTTTAGCAGGTCAATAGGTCTTTTCGCAAGCAGGCCAAGCCCGGCCGAATCGATCGAAAAGCGGCGATCCGAGCCTGGAATGACCGTCATCCCGGCGAGGATGTGCCAATCTGGCGCGGCGCGCGGTCCGCACTCTCGTCCTTCAGCGCCACGCCGGTGATCTCCCGGGCCAGCCCCTCGCGGACCAGCCAGGCGATCTTGAACGCCGCCTCCTCGTGGCTCAACCCGGCGTGGTGGATGTTGGAGACGCAATTGCGCTCGGCATCGATGCGGCCGGGCCTCGGCGCAAAGGTCAGATAGGCGCCGAGGCTGTCGGGCGCGGACAGGCCGGGCCGCTCGCCGATCAGCATCACGACCATGCGCGCACCGAGAATAGCGCCGATCTCGTCGCCGAGCGCGACGCGCGCGCCCGATGCGACGACGACATGGCGAACCGCGACAGCATCCCCCTGCGCAAGCGATTGCAACAGGCGCCTTGCCACGATCGCCGCATGGCTATGGACCGCCGCCGCGGACAGGCCGTCTCCGATCACGACCGCGAGCTGGCACGGCGCCGAGATGCTTCGTGCCAGACGCTGAGCCGAGCCGGGGTCGAGCTGTCGTCCCAGATCCGGCCGCCGCAGATAGTCGCCACGATCGACCGCCCGGCTCCTGACCTCGGTCACCGCAACACCGAGTGCGTCGAGATCGGCGATGAGACGCGGCGTGTCGAAGGCCGCATGCACAGCATCGCGCGCGCGGGCATGGTCCAGCGTGAAATCGAGCAACGCTCTCGTCGGCAGGCTCGCGCCGCTGCGCCCCAGCGCGACGCGCGCAGGCGTAAACGAGCGCAAATCGAGGGTCGGACGGCGCGGCAGGGCCGGGTCAGACATGTGGCATCATTCGGCGGGCACGGCGGCCTCGCGCAGCCGGATCGAATAGTTCGAGGCGTTCTGCTTGCCGCTGGAGGCCGCGCGCGCAAAGGTGATGAGATGGTGCGCGACCAGCGTGCAGCCGATCAGGCCTTCGATGTCGCCGCGCTTGATGCGGCCCAGCGCGAACTTCCAGAACACGCGCCTATAATCGCCGAGCACGCCGACCTTCCAGAAGATGTTGCGCAGTATGACGAGGCCGCGCCGGATGCTGCGCCAGGTCTTCATCTCGTCCGGCACCGGTACCTTGAGCCGGTTCACATAGACGTGGTCGCATTGGTGCTGATAGCGCGCGTAGACCTTGTCGGGCGCGTAAGCGACTGCCATGGCGTGCTTCCAGGACGCGACGACCTCGTCATAGGGCAGCAGGAAGTCGACGTTGGAATCGCGGCCATCGTCCTCGACCAGCCGCCCCTCGCGCTCAAGCCGGTCCCATAGCGGCGTCTTCGGCAGCGCCTGCAGCAGATTGATGGTGAGCAGCGGAATCCGGGACTCCTCGACGAAGGCGAGCAGCGCCTCCGAGGTGTTCGGCTTGTCGGTGTCGAGCCCCATGATGATGCCCGAGACCACCTCCATGCCATAGGAGTTAATGGTGCGCACGCCCTCCAGGATCGGGACCATCATGTTGTGGTCCTTCTGCATCGCCTTCAACGCGTCGGGATCCGGCGTCTCGATGCCGCAGAAGATGGTGATGAAATAGGCCTCGCGCATCTTCTCGAGGATCTCGGGGCGTTTGGCGATGTTGAGCGTGGCCTCGCAAGCGAGCCGCACCACGTAGCCGGTCCGCTTCTGCCACTCGATCAGGTGCGGCAGCAGGTCCATGGCCGCCTTGCGGTTGCCGATGAAATTGTCGTCGACGAAATAGACCGTGTCGGTCATGCCGCATTCGCGCAGGCGGTCGAGCTCGGCGATGATCTGCTGCGGCGTCTTGATGCGCGGATTGCGGCCGTAAAGGCCGGGGATGTCGCAGAACTCGCACTGGTAGGGACAGCCGCTGGAATATTGGATGCTGCCGAGGAAGTACTTCTTCACGTCGGCGAGCTCGTAGGCCGGGATCGGAAACTCCGTCATCGGCACGCGGTCCTTGGTCGTGAGCACGACCTGCTGTTCGGGCCGCGAGGTGCCGCGCGACAGGATCTCGATCAGCTGGTTGGTGGCATCGCCGAGCTCGCCGACATGCAGATAATCGAAGGACGGGTAATAGTCGGGACAGGCGCTGACAGAAGGCCCGCCGAGCGCGACCGGCAGATCGAACTCATGGGCGCGGCGGCAGATGTCGTTCATCTGCTGGCGCTGGATGTGCATGCCGCTGACGAAGACGGCTTCCGCCCATTCGAACTCCTCCCTCGTCGTGCGGCGCAGGTTCTCGTCGACGAATTTGACCTGCCATTCCTTCGGAAGGTAGGCGGAGATCAGCAGCAGCCCTTGCGGCGGCATGAAGGCGCGGACGCCATCGGTCAGGGGATAGGAATGCTCGAACGTGCCGAAGGACGAGGTGTAGCGCGGAAACACGCAGAGAATCCGCCGGGACGTTCCGTTACTTTCAGCTCGCATCAAAGCTCCCCCGCCACACTCAACCGATGGTGCGGAAATTGCCAGCCCGACACATAGCGTAATGCTGTCGGCGGAATTTCTCAATATTGTGGCGTAAGCATAATTCCGAGAGGCGCCGATGGTTTCCCAACCGAGTTGACCTTCCGCCTCATGCGATCAGCCGCGCGGCAAAATCGGGCAGCAGGCCTGCATCGCCGGCAATCCGGAAATCGGCACCTGCAATGCCCGAGCGCGCCAGCCAGTCGTCGAATTCCGGCGCGCGGCGCAGCGCGAAGACGTCCCTGACATAGAGCGCGTCGTGAAAAGACGTCGACTGGTAGTTCAGCATGACGTCGTCGGCACCGGGAACACCCATGATGAAGGTGACGCCGGCAGCCGCGAGCAGCGTCAGGAGATTGTCCATGTCGTCCTGATCTGCCTCGGCGTGGTTGGTGTAGCAGATGTCGACCCCGAGCGGCAGGCCGAGCAGCTTGCCACAGAAATGATCCTCCAGCCCGGCGCGGATGATTTCCTTGCCGTCATAGAGATATTCCGGGCCGATGAAGCCGACCACGCTGTTGACCAGCAGCGGAGCGAAGGCGCGGGCGACCGCATAGGCGCGCGCCTCGCAGGTCTGCTGGTCGACGCCGTGATGGGCGCCCGCTGACAGCGCCGAGCCCTGGCCGGTCTCGAAATACATCAGGTTCCGCCCGACCGTGCCGCGCGACTGCGACAGCCCGGCCTCTTGCGCCTCCTTCAACAGTGCGAGGTCGATGCCGAAGCTGCGGTTGGCGGCCTCGGTGCCCGCGACCGACTGGAAGACGAGGTCGACCGGCACGCCCTGCCCGATCAGCGACAGCGTCGTCGTGACATGGGTCAGGACGCAGCCTTGCGTCGGGATTTGCAGCCGCGTGATGATCTCGTCGAGCAGCCGCAGCAATTGCGCGATGACGGCCGGATCATCGCTGGCGGGATTGATGCCGATGCAGGCATCGCCCGCCCCCAGCAGGATGCCGTCGAGGATCGAGGCGGTGATGCCCCTGGCGTCGTCGAAGGGATGGTTCGGCTGCAGCCGCGTGCTCATCCGCCCCTTCAGGCCGATGGTGTTGCGAAAGGCGGTGGTGACTTCGCATTTCCGTGCCGCCAGGATCAGATCCTGGTTGCGCATCAGCTTCGACACCGCGGCCGCCATCTCCGGCGTGATGCCGCCCGCCAGCTTGCGCAGGATCTCCGGCGTTGCGGCGTCCGACAGCAGCCAGTCGCGGAAGGCGCCGACCGTAAGCGATGCCACCGGCGCGAACGCCTTGGCGTCGTGGCTGTCGATGACGAGACGGGTGACCTCGTCGGCCTCGTAGGGAACGACGGCTTCCTGCAGGAACTGGCCGAGCGGCACGTCGGCGAGCGCCATCCGCGCGGCGATCATCTGCTCGGAGCTGGCAGCGGCAATGCCGGCCAGCCGGTCGCCGGAGCGCGGGGGTGTCGCCTTGGCGAGCAGGTCGCGCAGGTCAGGGAAGCTGTAGGTCGTGGCGTCGATGCTGTGGCGGTAGACCAAGGGTCTCTCCGGGGTTGCTCGGCCAACGGCCGACTCCAAGACTATCCCAAAAGACTATCCTGAAACTAAACCTTCGGATCAAGACGCTGAAATGACTTACCTTTCCTTCGACCAAGGACGGAGGCGGCCAGGCCGCGCGTTAACGAGGCGTCCATCTTCGTTCTGCATAGTTTTGCAACAATTTGCCTGACCCCGTTCACCGGCCGGTCAGGCCAATCCGGGCTCCTTGAACATCATGACATCCGACCGATCTGGGAATGCCGCCAAGCCGGCAGGCCGCTTCACGCTTGCCAGCAAGCTCTATGCGATCTTCGCGCTGTTCGCGCTGCTCACGGGAGCGATCGCGATCTTGTCCGACTACAACAGCCGCCGCAGCGCGGACCTCGCAGTCGCGATTGAGACGGCCAATGCCGCCGCGCTGAACGTCGAGCGGGTCAACTCCCTCGTCTATGCGGTGGTGATGGAATCGCGCGGCATCTACATGTCGACCGAGCCGGCCGTGGTGAAGAAATACGGCGACGGCCTGCTCAAGTTCAACTCCCAGATCCTCGACGTCGTGAAGCGCTGGGAGACCATCGTCAAGGCCGACGATGCCGAGCAGTTCGCGACCTTCAAGAAGCGCATCGAGCAGTTCGTCGAGTTCCGCAAGGAGCTGGTGCGGCGCGGCGTCGAGATCAACGCGGCAGCGGGCCGCGAATGGGGCGACAACGACGCCAACCGCAGCGTCCGCTCGGCGCTGAACAAGGACCTCGAGGCGCTGTCCAAGGTCTATGCCGAGCGCGGCAGGCAGATCGCGCAGCAGACCGAGACCGCCCGCACATTGTCGTTCATCCTCACCTGCCTCGGCGGCGTGGCGCTGGCCCTCGTCGTCGCTGGCATCGTCATCATTGCCCGCTCGATCGCCCGGCCGCTCGCCGCGATCACCGCCACCATCAAGCAGGTCGCCGACGGCGCCGACGATGTCGTGGTGCCGCACTCCGACCGCGCCGACGAGATCGGCGCGCTGGCCCGCGCCATCCAGGTGTTCCAGGACTCGATGGGGCGCAACCGCAACCTCGCCTCGCAAGTGTCGCAAGACGCCGCCGCGCGCGAGGAGCGCGCCCGTCACGTCGAGCGGTCCGTCGAGCAATTTCGCGAGGCGATCGGCGCGATCATGCGCGGCCTCAGCGACAACGCCTCCGTCATGCGCGAGACCGCGCAGACCATCACGCGTGTCACTGCGGATGCGAGCAGCCGCGCCGGCACCGCGGCGAACGCCACCGAGCAGGCCTCGCACAACGTCACCGCGGTGGCGGGCGCGGCCGAGGAGCTTTCGGCCTCGGTGGTGGAGATCGGCCGCCAGGTGCGACAGAGCGCCGGCGCGGTCGAGCAGACCGGCCAGCGCACCGAGAAGTCGATCTCCGAGATCGAGAGCCTCGCTGCAGCCACGCAACGCATCGACGGCGTGCTCAACCTGATCCAGGCGATCGCCGAGCAGACCAACCTGCTCGCGCTGAACGCCACCATCGAGGCGGCGCGCGCCGGCGATGCCGGCCGCGGCTTTGCCGTCGTCGCCCACGAGGTGAAGGCGCTCGCGGGCCAGACCGCCAAGGCCACGGCCGAGATCAGCGAGAACGTCGCGATGATCCAGGCCTCGACGCGGAACGCCGTCGACGCCGTGCGCGAGATCGGCGGGGCGGTGCGCGAGATCAACGAGGTCACGTCCGCGATTGCTGGCGCCGTCAGTCAGCAGGACCAGGCCACGCGCGAGATCTCCTCCAACGCGCAAAGCGCTGCCCAAGGCAACGAGACGCTGGTGGCGAACATCACCTCGCTGCGCGATGCCATCGGCGAGACCGATACCGCGGCGGCTTCGGTGTTCACCGCCGCCAGCAGCCTGACCGAGACGGCGCAGACGCTGTCGCGGGAGGTGGAGACGTTCTTCCAGAATCTGCGCGCGGGGTCGGCGGACGGTCGCATCGCCAAGGCGGGGTAGCGGCCCGCCTGGCGCCGCGAAAACGGTCGCTCCAGCAAAAACGGAAAAACAACCCCATGCACAGTAGACGGGGGTCAGCTTTTTCAATGGCTTGGCGGCCCGGCGCGAAGCCCTGCTGTTTTTACGGACCGATTTTGACTCGTCGGGCAAAACAGGGGCATGATGTCAGCATGCCGAGCGTGGCGCCTGTGCCGCGGCTGGCAACCGAACGGGGTTACCGCTCCGAACCCGATCGAGCGACCAAGATCCGGACGCGGCCGCCGGCATCCTCGAGCTCGCGGTAACGACTTAGTTCGGCCTGGAGCTCCGGATCGGACCTTGCCCAGGCCAGCCAGTCGAACGGGACCGCGCTGAGCAGCCGGGTATCCACGAGGATCACATCCGGACGACCGGCGCGCAGGTCCGCGAGCAAGTGCCGCCGCTCGAAATCGATGATGCTGTCCAGTCTTGCGCGCTCGCCTTCGGCATCGGACGTTTTCTCGCGCAAAAGCGATCTGTGCTCTTTCACCTGGGTGAACCCGCCATGGCGTGCAGGGTCACTCTCGGTCAGCAGTTACTATCGTACTACACTGATCTGAGGCCATACTGCATCGCGGCCAAAAGACTTGCCCGTCGCGGCGCTTCGAAGCGCCGCCGATGCGCAATCCGGCCAAGGGCCACGGCGCTACCCCATCACCCCGCCGCGCCTGATCAGCTCCTTCCCGACGGCCGCGAGATGCACCTGGTCCGGCCCGTCGCCGATGCGGATGAAGCGGGCGTAGACGTAAGCGCGCGCGAGGAACGTGTCCTGCGAGACCCCGGCGGCGCCGTGAATCTGGATGGCGCGGTCGATGACGCGGGCGGCCATGCTGGGGACCACGATCTTGGCCGCGGCGATCAGGTCGCGCGCGGCCTTGTTGCCCTCGCGGTCCATCTTGTCGGCGGCCTGCAAGGTAAGCAGGCGGGCTTGCGCGATCTCGCAGAAGGAATGCGCGATGTCCTCGCGCACCGAGCCCTGCTCTGCGAGCGGCTTACCGAAGGCGACGCGCGAGACCGCGCGCTGGCACATCAGTTCGAGCGCACGCTGGGCGCAGCCGATCAGGCGCATGCAATGGTGGATGCGGCCGGGGCCGAGACGGCCTTGCGCGATCTCGAAGCCGCGGCCCTCGCCGAGCAAAATGTTCTCGGCGGGCACGCGGACGTTGTCATAGACGATCTCGGGATGGCCGACCGGCGCATCGTCATAGCCGTAGGTGAGCATGTCGCGGACGATGCGCACCCCACGCGTATTCTTCGGCACCAGGATCATGGATTGCTGGCGATGGCGGTCGGGATGGTCGGGCGCGGTCTTGCCCATCACGATCAGGATCTCGCAATCCTCGTTCATCGCGCCCGAGGTGAACCATTTGCGGCCGTTGATCACGTAGTCGTCGCCGTCACGCCGGATCTCGCACTGGATGTTGGTGGCGTCGCTGGAGGCGACCTGCGGCTCCGTCATCGAGAAGCCGGAGCGGATGCGCCCCTCGAGGAGCGGCTTCAGCCAGCGCTCCTGCTGCGCCTTGGTGCCGTAGTTTGCGAGCACCTCCATGTTGCCGACATCGGGCGCGGAGCAGTTGAAGACCTCGGGCGCCCAGAGGATGCGGCCCATGATCTCCTTCACCGGCGCGTATTCGAGATTGGTCAGACCCGGCCCGTGCTCGCCGGACAGGAACAGGTTCCAGAGCCCCTGCTCGCGCGCCCGCCGCTTCAGATCCTGAAGGATTTGCGGAGTCTTGTAGCGTGAAGCTTCCGGCTTGACCTGCTCGTAGTAGAGCTCCTCGACCGGCTCGACATGGGCCTGCATGAACTGGCGAACGCGGTCCTGGAGCTCCAGCGAACGGGCGGAGTGGTGAAAGTCCATGGTGGTCTCCTGTTCGCCAAGTATATTGCGCTCGATGAGGGCGCTTCTTCCCTTCTCCCCTTGTGGGAGAAGGTGGCGCGAAGCGCCGGATGAGGGGTTGTCTCCGCAAGCACAACAGACAGCTTCGCACGCGGAGAGAAACCCCTCACCCGGCTGCGCTTCGCGCATCCACCCTCTCCCACAAGGGGAGAGGGTGCACCGCCGTGTGGCCGCTATTTCATGCCTCACGTCCCGCGCAACAGCTCGCTTGCCACCACCCAGTCGTTGCCGTCGAACTGGAGCATGTAGCCGTCCTTGATCGGGCGGAAATCCTGCGGCGTGGTGTTGAGGGTGATGCCGGGCATCAGGAGCGACAGCGGCATGTTCTTCAGATTCGCGGCCTGCGCCATGATGTTCTCGCGCGTCAGATTGTCCTTGCACTGCTTCAGCAGCGCCACCAGCGCCTCGGCGACGGTGTAGCCATAGAGGCCGGCGACGTTGTTGATGTCGGCATTGGGCAGGCGCTTCTTCATGAAGTCGATATAGGCCGTCATCGCCGGATCGTCCTTCGGCGCCTCGACGAACGGCTTGAGCGCGCCGAGCGACAGCACACCCTTGCCGGCCTCCAGGCCAGCGGGCGCCATCACGGTAGCCTTGTTGGCGCAGCCGGAGGCCAGAAAGCGCGTCGGCTGCCAGCCGACCTCGTGCGCCTTGCGGATCGCCTGCGCGCAGGCGCGCGGCGTCACCGAATAGATCATGAAGACGTCGGCCTTGGTATTGGCGAGCGTCAGGACCTGGGAATCGACGGTGGGATCGGCGACCTCGAAGCTCGAGGCCATCGCGATCGCCTTGTCGGCGTCGGCACCGAGCGCCTCCTTGACGCCGCGAAGATATTCCTTGCCGGCGTCGTCGTTCTGGTAGAGCACCGCAAAGCGCGCATTCGGGTTCCTGGCGCGGGCATAGGCGACGTCGATCGCAGCCTCGCTGGTGTAGTTCGGCGCCCAGGGCAGCGCGATCGACCAAGGCATGTTGGCGGGATCGTTCCACTTCGAGGCCGAGCTGATCAGGAAGATCTGCGGCACCTTGTTGCTGTTGAGATATTTTGCGATCGCCGAGCTCGGCGCCGTGCCCATGGTGGCGAAGATGAAGGCGACGCCGTCGCCTTCGACGAGGCGCCGCGCGGCTTCCATGGTCTTGGGCGGCGAGAAGGCATCGTCGAGCGAGATCAGGTTGAGCTTGCGGCCGCCAACGCCGCCCTTCTCGTTGATCTCGTCGAAATAGGCGGAGATCACCCGTCCCGTGATGCTGAGCGGCGATGCCGGGCCGCTATAGGGCATAGTGTTGCCGATCTTGATCTCGGTGTCGCTAACTCCAGGACCGTAGGATTTTTGCGCGGAGACAGGAGCGGACAAGCAGGCGGCAGCCAGCGCTGCGGCCAGGGCCAAAGCGGCTTTCATGGTTTCTCCCCAATGATTGTCGCCGCGGCGAAACGACCGCGCGGCGCGCTGCTTCTTGTCAGCGCGTCAGATCAGCGGAGTTCATCAAGATGGTCTTGCGTCGAGTTGCTGATGGCATCGCCTGAAGCGCGACGAGATTTTGATGAATCGTCATCGTGCGTCAGGTTGTTCTTGACGCATGAGCTTTCCGGAAAACCGCTTCGGCACTTTTCCGGATCATGCTTTAGCCGCGCCGCTTCAAGGCGAAGCCCAAGCTGACCCATCCGGCACCGGCCATGATCAGGTCGATGCCGAGGAACAGGCCGAGGATGTAGACGCTGTTCACCGGCCAGCGCACCAGGATCAGCAGCCCGAGCAGCAGCGTGACGACGGCCGACACCGCCACCCAGCCCCACGGGCTTTCGCGCTTCATGCTGAAGGCGAGAAACAGCCTGACCGCGCCGGAGGCCAGCAGCGAGGCGCCGAGGAACAGCGTGAGCAGAACCGCGGCGAAGAGCGGGTTCGCGAAGGTGAGGAAGCCGGCAACGATGTAGAGCACGCCGAGCAAGGCCCAGATCAGGAACTTTCCCCAGCTCTTCATCTGGAATGCGCCGATCACCTCGGTGACGCCGGCGACGATCATCATTGCGCCGACCACGATCACGCTCGCCACCGTTGCCATCACCATGCTGCCGAGCGCGACGAAGCCGGCAATCAGGTAGACGACGCCGAGCGCGACGATCCAGCCCCATTTGGCGTGTAGCGCAGCCATTCCCGAGCCGAGACCGGACGGATGAGACGTATCTGACGCAGTTGTCATGGGCCACTCCTGCATGCGAAGCCCCCGGGCACACGCCATGATAGCACGCACCCGACCGAGACAACACCCAGCAGAGCAGACCTCGCCTGCCGCAACCTTGACGCAAATCAAGATCGAATGCGGCGGGTCAGCGCCGAGCGCAGGTCAATCGTCCGAACTGGCGAGCCCCAGCAGTTCCTGGCGCGTCAGCGCATTGTCGCGGAACACACCCAGCATACGGCTGGTGACGAGATCGGTCCCGGGCTTGTGCGCGCCGCGCGTGGTCATGCAGTGATGCGTCGCCTTGATGATGACGCCGACGCCTTCGGGCTTGAGCACGTCGTTGATGGTGTTGGCGATCTGTGCGGTCATCTTCTCCTGGATCTGGAGCCGTTTTGCGTAGACGTCCACCACGCGTGCGAGCTTGGAGATGCCGACGACGCGCCCCTGCGGAATATAGGCGACCCAGGCGCGGCCGACGATCGGCGCCATGTGGTGCTCGCAATGGCTCTCGAAGCGAACGCCGCGCAGCACGATCATCTCGTCATAGCCTTCGATTTCCTCGAAAGTCTTCTGCAGAATTTCGGTCGGGTCCTGCGCGTACCCCGAAAAATACTCCTCGAAAGCGCGTGCGACGCGATCAGGTGTCTCGCGCAGACCGTCGCGCGCGGGATCATCGCCGGCCCAGCGGATCATGGTCCGGATCGCCTCTTCGACCTCCGCCCTGTCAGGCCGATCGCTCGGCGTCTGCGCCACGGCGACACGTTCCAGCTTGCGCACTTGTGACTTCATCAAGCTTCTCCCCTGCAACGAGCCCGCATATGGAAGCGGGCCCACAGCTTGGACGGCCGCAATCGGAAAAGGTTCCCGAAAGTCGGGGAAATTTGGGGAACGGATGGATGGCCTAGTGCCGACCCGCCAATCCCCTCATGATGAGGTGCGCCGAGGGCGCCTCGGGGCCGCCTATGACGCAGCCGCTTTCCGCACGTCGATCACGGCCTGTGCCCATTCGGCCGGCCGCTCCTGCGGCAAATTGTGACCGGCATCGGTGAAGACGCGCCGCTCGAAAAATCCCTCGAACTTGCGCGCGTGGTGGGCGGTGCCGGAATTGACGCCGTCGCTGTCGCCGTCGATCGCGATCGTCGGGACGCGGATCGTCGGCTGCGCGGCGAGCTTTGCCTCGATCCCCGCATAGGCGGGATCGCCGGCCACGAGCGCGTAGCGATGGCGGTAGGAATGGATCACGACGTCGACGAAATCAGGATTGTCGAACGACACGGCGCTCGTCTCGAACGTTGCGTCGTCGAAGACCCATTTCGGCGACCACATCGTCCAGAGCTGACGGGCAAAGCCGCGGCGGTTGCGCTGCAGCGCGCGGCGGCCGCGCTCGTTGTGGAATAAATATTGATACCAGAACGCCGCCTCCTCCGGCGGCGAAGCCGGCTCCATGGCGAGGGCGATGTTCTGGATATTGTAGGAATTGCCGGAGACGAGACCGACCACGCGCTCCGGATAGAGCGCCGAGACCACACAGGCGGCACGCCCGCCCCAATCGTAGCCGCCGACGACGGCGCGCCTGATACCGAGCGCATCCATGAAGGCCAGGAGATCGGCACCTAACGCCGCCTGCTCGCCGGAGCGCAGCGTCTCAGCGAAGCGAAACCGCGTCGGCCCGTACCCGCGCAGCCAGGGCACCAGCACGCGTGCGCCGGCCTCGGCGAGGATCGGCGCGGTCTCGGCATAGGCGTTCGCGTCATAGGGAAAGCCATGCCCCATGATGCAGGGCCAGCCGTCCGGCGCACCGTATTCGCGATAACCGATGTCGAGGATATCAGCGGTGATGGTTTTTTGTTGCATGATTTGCTCACGGATGATCTCGTTGCGCAGAGCTCTTGTAGCCCGCATGGAGCGAAGCGCAATGCGGGGACGCCTGTATCCGCGAATCCCGGATTTCGCTTACGCTCCGTCCGGGCTACGAGGCTACAAGGCGCCTATTTCTGCGGACCGGACAGCGAGATGTCACGTTCGGCGCGGAACACGTTGCTGTAGAGGTTGGCGATCCATTGCCGGCCGATCTCGGTCTTGTTGAGATAGCCGATCTCGGTCTGGATGTGCGGAGCAACGCTGTTCCAATAGAATTGCGGGTAGCGGTTCACGATGTCGGCGGGCGAGTCGTAGCCGAGCTGGCGGTTGATGCCGACCTCCTCGAACTCGTAATAGAGCGCGTTGGCCTTGCGCAGATAGTTGGGATCGCCGAGCTGGCCGATGAAGTCGGCCGCACGCAGGATCGAGGCTTCGTCGTCGTATTCCTGGCCTTCACGGGCGGGAAAGCGCGTCCCCTCGATGGCGCGGGCAACGCGCTCCGGATCGACTCCCGGGATATGGCGCAGCCGCCGCGTCACATACAGCTTCGAGCGGTCGACGTGATACATCATCAGGCTCGCGTCCGATGCACCGCGCGGCAGCGAGATCTTGTTGTCGGCGGCGTCGATGACGAAGCCGTCGGCGTCATCCTCCTCGAACAGGCCGCGGACATAGCCGATGTCGTGGGCGAGGCAGGCGATCAGGACATGAACGTAATCTTCCGCCGAAAGATGGGTATGAAGGCTTCGGCCGCGGAGGATCGCCTGGGCGGCCAGGGTCACCAGCATCGTATGCTCGATATTGTGGTAGAGCGCATCGCTGTTGCCGATGCATTCCATCGCGGTACGGGTTGCGCTGGCAACGATGCTTGCGGAAGTCTCATCGTACCGGCGGCGCATGAAGTTGCCGAGGAACTGCTCCAGCGATTCAGCTGCCAGTCTGGGTAAGGTTATCATGGACGCAGCCCCGTCCGCCGCTGGTATCCCATGCCATCTCCCGACGTCTCATTCTTGTCGTCGACGCAGCGGGGAGCATAGCCCATCTTGGGCCGGGTAACCAAACTTCGGGGACGGAAAATACGCAAATACCTTACCGTCCCGCTGCGCAACATCACGGTTGCCGTCACAGTTCAGCACAACCCAAAGCGGCGGGAAGGCGGCCGCCGCTCAGGGCGCGGCCAGGATATCGGCGCCGTCGGCCGGGCGCGAAAGGCTTCTGGCGAGATAGAACAGCTCGACCAGCTTGCCGCGCTTGCCCGCCAGCGAGAAGATGTATTCGGGCGACTCCGCCTCGATTTCCGCGATCGCCACCTTCGCGATCCGGTCGATGCGGCTCGAGCCGTGCTCCCAGACAAAGCCGACACCAAGCCGGTTGGCGACGGCCTCCAGCATCCCCTCGCGCGTGTTGACGATGATCGCCGGATTGGCGCGCAGGTTGACGGCGCGAAACGCCCTGTCCACGGCGCGCTGGGTCGCGGAATCCCGGGTCCGAAACACCAGCGGATACTGCACGAGGCCCGCAATGGATATCCGCGCTTGACGGCTGAGGTCGTGAACGGGATGGCAGATCGCAACGACGCGTTGCTGCACGCAGGGCTCGCGCCGGAAGCGGTTGTCCTGCGGCACCTCCGGCAGTACGGCGACGTCGACGCGCTGGTCGACCACCGCGGCCATGATCGCCGACCAGCTGCCGATCTCGATGTTGATCTGGATCTTCGGATAGAGATTGCGGAACGCCGCGATCAACGCCATGCCGGGCATGGCGTTGCCGAGCCCGATGCGAAGCTCACCTCCCGTGAGCTCGTCGCGCTGCTGCAGGATGGCGAGCGCATCGGCTTCGACCGCCTGCATGCGGCTCGTCGCGGCATAGAGCCGCCGGCACAGCGATGTCGCGATCAGGGTCTGGCCGTGCCGGTCGAACAGCGCCACCCCGAACTCGGCCTCCAGATCCCGCACCAGCTGCGCAACGGCCGGCTGCGACACCCCGAGCCGCCTTGCCGCAGCGGCAAAGCTGCCGGTATCGAACACCGCATTGACCGCCCGAACGCGCGACGACGTCAACGCCACGACGACAACCCCAAGATGATATTCCCCGTCGGACGGGGCGAAAGCAAAACCTGGGATGACCATAAGGAAGGCCATTGACCGTTATGTGAATGTCAGACGCGCTTCCTACTCCTCGTGCGCCGCAAACGGACCAGCAGGGGATCAGCGCGCATGGCGCAAATCGAACTATCCGCAATCCGCAAGTCCTTTGACGGCACCGACGTCCTGAAAGGCATCGATTTCCGCATCGCCGACGGCGAATTCATCTCGCTGGTCGGCCCGTCCGGCTGCGGCAAGTCGACCCTGCTTCGCATCATTGCCGGGCTCGAGCCGCAAGATTCCGGCGAGGTCCACATCGACGGCTGCCCCGTGGACGGCATTCGCCCGAGCGCGCGAAACCTCGCGATGGTGTTCCAATCCTATGCGCTTTATCCGCATTTGAGCGCCTTCGACAATATCGCGGTGCCGCTGCGGATGCGGCGCCTCTCCGCGATCGAGCGACTGCCACTGCTGGGTGCGCTGCTGCCGGGCCGGCGCGCCAAGGAACGGCACATTCGCACCGACATCGAAGGCATCGCCGAACAGCTCGACATCACCCCATTGCTGCGGCGCAAGCCCGGACAATTGTCCGGCGGACAGCGGCAGCGCGTCGCGGTCGGACGCGCCATGGTGCGCGAGCCGGTGGCCTTCCTGTTCGACGAACCGCTCTCCAATCTCGACGCCAAGCTGCGCGTCCACATGCGCGCAGAGCTCGCCGAGCTGCATCGCCGCCTCAAGGCAACGTTCGTCTACGTCACGCACGACCAGGCCGAGGCGATGACGATGTCGAGCCGGATCGCCGTCATGATGGGCGGTGAGCTGATCCAGGCCGGCACGCCGGCCGAGATCTACAACGAGCCCGGCGACATCCGCGTTGCCGAATTCATCGGCAGCCCCAAGATCAACGTCCTCCCCGGCCGGATCCGAAAGGACGGCGGCGTCGATGTGCTGGGGACCGCCTTGAAACTTACGTGCAATGCGGCGGCCGGCGATTGCCGCATCGGGGTCCGTCCGGAGCGGATCGAGCTCGGCACCGGGCCGTTCTCCGGAACGGTCGTCCATCTGGAGAATCTCGGCGCCGAGGCCTTCGTGCATCTGGCGGTCGAAGGCACCGGGTCGCGCCTGATCGCGCGGCTCGCGGACGTCAAGCATTTGCCGGCGATGGCAAGCTCCGTCGCCTTCGGCTTCGCACCAGACGCGGTGCGGATGTTCGATCCGGCCGGGAAACGGATCGAGCTCAGAATGGAGCAGGCCGAGCGCATCCGTGAGCCCGCCCATGTCTGACGGCTCCATCACCATCGGGGCGACTGTTGCTCCCGCGGGCACGACGAGGCGCACGCTGCCGGCCCATGGCAGCAGGCGGAGCCATGCCGCCTATGCGCTGGTGACGCCGGCCGCCGCGCTCATGCTGGTCATGCTGCTCGGTCCGCTCACCGGCGTGATCGCCCTCTCCTTCACCGACTATCAGCTCGGCGCGCCGCATTTCTCCTGGATCGGGCTCGCCAACTACCAGGACCTGTTCGCCGACAAGGTGTTCTGGACCGCGCTGCGCAACACGCTGACTTACGTCGTGATCGTGGTGCCCGGCGCCGTGATCGCCGGCCTTGCGATCGCGCTTTTGATCCAGAGCGGCACCAGCCTGCGCAGCCTCTACCGGACGATCTATTTCCTGCCAGTCATGGCGACCCTGATCGCGATGGCGGTGGTGTGGGAATTCATGCTGCATCCGCAATTCGGCCTGGTGAACGGGCTGTTGCGCGGCGCGGGCCTGCCGGCCTTCGCATGGCTCCAGGACCGCAGCACCGCCCTCTATGCGCTGTGCGCGATCGGCATCTGGCAGGCCGTCGGCTTCAACATGGTGCTGTTCCTCGCCGGCCTCGTCTCCATTCCCAAGCAGCTCTACGAGGCGGCCGAGATCGACGGCGCCTCGAGCGGCTGGGCACGCTTCCGCCTCGTGACCTGGCCGATGCTGGGGCCGGTCACGACCTTCGTCGTCGTGATCTCCGGCATTCGCTCGTTCCAGGTGTTCGACACCGTGCACGTGTTGACCAAGGGCGGCCCGTCGAAGTCCACGGAGGTCCTGATCCATACCATGTACACGGAAGGCTTCGAATTCTTCCGCTCGGGCTATGCCGCGGCCATCACCGTCGTCTTCCTCGTCTTCGTCCTCCTGCTCACGCTGATCAAATCGAGGCTCGCCGATCGCGGCGTGCACTACACATGAGCAACGCGCATCCCATCCCAGTCCGGGCGATCCTCCGCCACGTGCTGCTGATCGCGGGCGCCGCGGTGATGCTGGCGCCGTTCATCTGGATGATCTCGACCGCATCCAAGCCGCAGACCGAGATCTTCTCCAGCGAGTTGCACCTGATCCCCTACCGGTTCGCGCTGATGGAGAACCTGCGCGAGGCCTTCGCCAAGGCCAATCTGCTGCGCTTCCTGCTCAACGGAATCATCGTCACGGTCTCGATCTTCGTGTTGCAGGTGATGGTGGCGCTGCCGGCGGCCTACGCGCTGGCAAAACTTCGCTTCGTCGGCCGTGAGACGCTGTTCGCGCTGGTGCTGTTCGGGATCCTGATCCCGCCGCAGGCGACCGCGATCCCGGTCTTCCTGCTGCTGCACAAGATCGGCCTGCTCGACAGCTATGCCGCGCTGGTGCTGCCCTTCACGATCTCGGTGTTCGGCATCTTCCTGATGCGCCAGTTCTTCAAGACCGTGCCCGACGATCTCGTCGACGCCGCGCGCATGGACGGCATCTCCGAATTCGGCATCGTCTGGCGGGTGATGCTGCCGGCCGCGATTCCCGCAGTGACCGCCTTCGGCATCTTCTCCGTGGTCGCGCATTGGAACGACTATTTCTGGCCGCTGATCGTGCTCAACAGCGAGCATTTGCGCACGCCGCCGCTCGCGGTCGCCCATTTCCGCAACAGCGAGGCCGGCACCAGCTACGGCCCGCTGATGGCGGCGGCGATGGTGATCATCGCGCCGCTCGTCATCGCTTTCCTCTTTGCCCAGCGCCGTTTCATCGAGGGCATCACCCTCACCGGGATCAAGTAGCCACGTCACCTCAAACAAGGAGTCTATCATGCTGAAGACCATCATCGCCGCGGCGGCTCTGTCGCTTGCGGCCGGATCTGCGCTCGCGGAGACAAAGACCGAGATCGTGATGCAATATCCCTATCCGGAGCTGTTCACCGAGACGCACAAGCGCATCGCCGAGGAATTCGCCAAGGTGCGCCCGGAGATCAAGGTCACGATGCGGGCGCCTTACGAATCCTACGAGGACGGCACCCAGAAGGTGCTGCGCGAGGCCGTGACCAATCAGATGCCTGACGTCTCGTTCCAGGGCTTGAACCGCATCCGCGTCCTGGTCGACAAGAACATCCCGGCCGAGCTCGACGGCTACATCGCCGCGGAGAAGGATTTCGACAAGCAGGGCTTCCACCGGGCGATGTTCGACATCGGCACCGCCAGCGGCAAGGTCTACGCCCTGCCCTTCGCGATCTCGCTGCCGATCGTCTACGTCAACCTCGACCTGGTCAAGCAGGCCGGCGGCGACGTGAACAATCTGCCGAAGAGCTGGGACGAGCTGATCGCGCTGGCCAAGAAGATCAAGGCGCTCGGCAACGACACCAACGGCGTCACCTATGCCTGGGACATCACCGGCAACTGGCTGTGGCAGGCGCCGGTGTTCGCGCGCGGCGGCACCATGCTCAATGCCGACGAGACCAAGGTCGCGTTCGACGGAGCGGAAGGCAAGTTCGCCATCAATACGATCGCGCGGCTCGTCAACGAGGCCGGCATGCCCAATCTCGACCAGCCGTCGATGCGCGCGGCGTTCGCGGCCGGCAAGACCGGCTTCCACGTCACCTCGACCTCGGACCTCAACAAGGTCACGCAGATGACCGGCGGCAAGTTCGCGCTGAAGACGATTCCGTTCCCGGACGTCGCCTCCACCAAGGGCAGGCTGCCGGCCGGCGGCAACGTCGTGCTGATCCTCGCCAAGGACAAGGCCAAGCGCGATGCCGCCTGGGAAGCGGTGAAATTCTGGACCGGCCCCAAGGGCGCCGCGATCATGGCGGAGACCACCGGTTACATGCCGCCGAACAAGGTCGCCAACGAGGTCTATCTGAAGGACTTCTACGTCAAGAACCCCAACAACTACACCGCGGTCAGCCAGCTCGCGCTGCTCACCAAATGGTACGCCTTCCCCGGCGACAACGGCCTGAAGATCACCGACGTGATCAAGGATCATCTCAATTCGATCATCTCGGGCGCCCGCGCAAAGGAGCCGGAGGCCGTCCTCGCCGACATGACGGCTGACGTGCAGAAGCTGCTGCCGAAGACCACAGGCGCGGCGCGCTGACCATCCTCACATCCCCCGGCACGGGACGCCCTCGGCGCCCCGTGCCGCCTCGATGACCGGAGCTGGCGATGAAACTGCTGCATCTGAGCGACATTCACCTGACGGCGCCCGGTGCGACCATCGGCGGCCGCGATCCGCGCGTCAATTTCGAGCGGGCGCTGACGCATGCGCTGCACGATCATCACGACGCCGAATTGATGGTGATCACCGGCGACCTCTCGGATTGGGGCGATCTCGCCGATTATCAATGGCTCAAGCAGCGCCTCGACGCATATCCGCTGCCGGTGCGCCTGTGCATCGGCAACCATGATCGGCGCGCCGCCTTCCTGAGCGTGTTCCCCGACCTCGCCGACGACAACGGCTTCGTCCAGGGCATCCACGATACGGCTGCCGGTCGCTGCCTGTTCCTCGACACCGCCCATCCGGAAACGCACGCCGGCCGCTATTGCGACGATCGTCTCGGCTGGCTCGAGGCCCGGCTTACCGAGCATGACGGGCCGTTTCTGCTGTTCATGCACCATAATCCCATGCCGGTGCATCTCGTCCCGTTCGACCAGATCGGCCTGATCGACGAGGCTCCATTCCGGCATCTCGTCAGTCGCCACCGGGCCAAGATCCGCCACGTATTCTTCGGGCATTGTCACTTGCCGCTTGCAGGCTCGATTGCAGGCGTCCCCGTCTCGTCGCTGCGGGGCACCAACCATGCGAGCTTTCCGCTGTTCTCCGAGACGAAGCTGCTGAGCGCCTGCGACCTGCCGCAATCCTACGGCGTCGCATTTTTCGGGGAGGACTATGTGACCGTGCACATGGTGGAATACGGCTACGACGGTCCGATCCGCATCCAAGGTTCGCCCGACTACAAGGCCTGGGATCGCGAGACCATGGTGCGGTGACGGCGAGCGCCGACCCTTTCCAGGGGCGCGTATTCATAAGCCCGCGCTGCACTCCTTGGAGAGTCCGCTCCACCTCGATAGCAGCGCGCTGGCGTCCTCGCCCGGGTCGGAGATGGGCCAGAAGCTGACATCCGATGTGAGGCTACAAGGATCGGCGGAAATTTCGCGGCGTCGTGCCGACAATTCTGCGGAAAGTCTGGGCGAAGGCCGACGGCGTTGAATATCCGACTGCGAGCGCAACTTCACTGATCGATAGATTTGGATCATTCAGCAGGCGTTGTGCAAGCAACATGCGTTGCCGAGTTAGCCAGACATGCGGCGTCAATCCTGTCGAGAGACGGAACGCCGAGCAAAAATGATAGCGGCTGCGGCCGACCAGGGACGCTAGTTCGTCAAGGCCGATCGGCTTGTCGAGATGCGCCAGCATGTATTCGGTCACACGCCTGAGCTGCCAGCGCGCGAGCCCGCCGCGAGTATAAGCGAGGCTCTGCCACAGCTGCACTATGCTGTGCGAACGCAATAGCTGGATGCAGAGTAGGTCAACCGCGCGATCGACCAGCAACTTTGCCGAAGGATCGACAATGACGTCGGGGTCGCTGAGGATTGCAAGAAGCTGTGAGGTCACAGCGTCTTCGCTGCCGACGCGTGGCGCCAGCTCTACCTTGCCTCGCCCACCGATGAGTGTTCGGCAATGCTCCAGTCGTTCGTTGGTGAGATAGACATGGGACACGTGGAGCGGTCCTTCAACTTCCCAATCTCCATCATGCCGGTCGGGAATCACAGTGATAGAATTCGGCCGCAGCGGGGCAGAGAGCCGCCGTCGCTCAACCGTCCACGCACTGTGCTGAGGCTCTCCATAGTAGGTGCCGACAAGGTGTCCGGGCATGCCTGGGGCATAGCCATAACGCGTGCCGCGAACAAAACGATGAGTGAGTTGTGTGCCGCAGTTTAACTGGATGGGTGCCAAAGGCGGCGGGGCTTCCGATAGCAGCCGGACCATCGTCTGAAAAGGATTTCGATCAGGCATCGCTTTGGTTATGTCATATTTGGCCGCACCCGCGACAGGCGCTTCATCGACATACCATGTTTCACGACATGGCGGGAATGGAAGCTGCGGTCGAAATGTCGCAATGTCTGGCTGTTTGCACAAATAGTGCGCATGATTGACTTCGCGGTATCGAGACAACTCCGATGGCAAGTGGCACGTGGGTTGGGCTTGATCTCATTGCGCCCGGTCTACCACTCACAGCTGGGCTGCCTTGCCCGCGATGGGCGAGAAGCAGAGTCCACAGGCGCGGGCGCCACTTCGTCGCAAGATTGCGATAGTCGCCGCAATATCGGAACGGTGCGTCCGTCGGGATCATGGCCTACTAGGCCGGATCGTCCGAGGGGATCCCGACCACCATGACAAACCAAGAACCGTTCGCCGCCGCCGGTGCTGAGACCGAAACCACGCGGGAAGGAGTATCGCGCCGTTCGGTCCTGCTGACCGTCGGGGGAGCGGCTTCCATGGCGGTGGTGCCCGAACTCGCCGTACAATCGGCATCGGCCAGCAGGCTATCCGCATCAACGTCACGGGTTCGCCTGGCAGTGAACGGGATGCGGCACGAGCTCGACTTGGATACGCGGCAATCCCTGCTCGACCTTCTGCGCGAAGATCTCGGTCTCACCGGTACGAAGAAGGGCTGCAATCAGGGCGCCTGCGGCGCTTGCACCATCCTTCTCAACGGCAGGCGGGTCGTGTCGTGTCTGACGCTGGCTGCGATGCATGACGGGGCCATTGTCGAGACGATCGAGGGTCTCGAGAAGAATGGTGAGCTTCATCCGCTCCAGAGCGCATTCGTCGAGCACGACGGCTTGCAGTGCGGCTTCTGTACCCCCGGGCAGATCATGTCGGCCGTCGGCTGCATCGCCGAAGGCCATGCGGGCTCGCCGGAGGACATTCGGTTCTGGATGAGCGGCAATATCTGTCGCTGCGGGGCGTATCCCGGGATCGTCGCCGCCGTTGCCGACGCCGCCAAGAGGATCTGACCATGCTCCCGTTCACGATCGAGAAGGTGACCTCCATCGAGGCCGCCGTCGCCGCCGCATCCTCCGGAGGCCGCCTCATCGCCGGCGGCACGACATTGGTCGATCTCATGCGCGACGAGGTGGAGCAGCCACAGCAGCTCGTCGACATCAACGCGCTTCCGCTGTCCGGTATTCGCGTCGACCGGTCCGACCTCGTCATCGGCGCGCTCGCGCGGATGGCCGACATCGCCGCCCATTCCGATGTTCAGCGTCTTTACCCGCTGATCTCCGAGAGCCTGATCGAGGGCGCCTCGCCGCAACTGCGCAACATGGCCTCGATCGGCGGCAACCTGCTCCAGCGCGTGCGCTGCCCCTACTTTCGGATGCTCGACGCATCCTGCAACAAGCGCAGCCCTGGCTCGGGTTGCGCCGCACGCGACGGCCTGAATGCCGGTCACGCCATTCTCGGCACCAGCGATCACTGCGTGGCGACGCACCCCTCGGACGTTGCGGTCGCGCTGGTCGCGCTCGATGCCACTATGCGGGTCAGGGGGCCGAAGGGCGAGCGCACTTTCCCGGTCGAGGAGCTGTTTCGCTTGCCCGGCGACACTCCCCATCTCGAACACACGCTGCTGCCGGGCGAGCTCATCGTTGAAGTGCGGGTCCCCGGGGGGCCTGATAGCCGCCGGGCGCGCTATCTCAAGGTGCGCGACCGCGCGTCCTACGAATTTGCGCTGGTCTCCGCGGCAGCGGCGCTCGACGTCGTGGACGGCGTGATCCGCGGCGCGCGGCTCGCGGTTGGCGGGGTTGGCACCCGACCTTGGCGCATGCGCGCGGTGGAAGCGGCGCTGATCGGCAAGGTACCGGGCCGGCAGGTGTTTGAGGCGGCCGCCCGATCGGCGTTGGAAGGGGCCCGCCCGCTGTCCGGCAATCATTACAAACTCGAACTCCTGCCGCGGACGATCGTCCGCGCCTTCGAAATGACGGGAGGAATTGCATGACCATCAGCGTCATCGGACAGCCGCTGCCCCGCGTGGATGGCCGTGCCAAGGTCACGGGCTCCGCGCGGTACGCGGCCGATTTTAATCAGCCCGGCCAGGCCTATGCCGTGATCGTCAGCGCCACAATAGGGCTTGGACGAGTGACCGGCGTGGACAGCGCGGCGGTCGAGAAGATGCCGGGCGTTCTCGCCGTCCTCTCGCATCTCAACGCGCCACGCCTGGCGTACCGCCCGCACAAGAGCTACATCGATCCGGCGACGGGCGAGCGGCTGCATGTGCTGCAGGACGACCATGTGCGTTTCCACGGACAGCCGGTGGCGCTCGTCGTTGCCGCAACCATTGCGCAGGCGGAGCGCGCCGCCGCGGCGCTGCGCCTCACCTACAAGGCCGAGCGGCCAATCATCGATTCCGCAGGTCCCGAAGCCCGTCCCATCGTGCCCGAGGCTGGCAAACAGCCGGACGCCCGGCTGCCCGCCGACAAGGCGCGCGGAAGTGCGGATAAGGCCCTGGCCGACGCGCCGGTGAAGGTCGATGAGACCTATGACATCGCGCGCGAGAACCACAATCCGATGGAGCCGCATGCGACGATCGCCAGCTGGAACGGCGACCGCCTGACGCTTTGGAGCAAGAGCCAGTTCGTCGTCAACGAGCAGGCCGAGATCGCGGCGATCTTCGGTCTGTCGCCCGAAAAAGTGACGGTCATCTGCCCGTTCATCGGCGGGGCCTTCGGGACCTCGCTCAGAACCTGGCCCCATGTGACGCTCGCGGCCATGGCCGCCCGGCACGTGGGGCGCCCGGTGAAGCTCGTCCTGACGCGTAAGCAGATGTTCTTCACCACCGGACATCGGCCGCGCACGGTGCAGAGGATCGCTCTCGGCGCCACGGCGGACGGAACGCTCATCAGCGTGGTGCACGAAGGCACGGGCGAGACCAGTCGCTACGAAGAATTCATGGAAGCTCTGACCTCGGTCACGACGTTCCTCTACTCCTCGCCCAACGTGCGGACGCGCTACCGTCTGGTCCCGCTCGATACCGGAACGCCAAACCACATGCGTGGCCCTGGCGAGGCCAGCGGCGTTTTCGCGCTCGAATGCGCCATGGACGAGTTGGCTTATAAGCTCCGCCTGGATCCGATCGATCTGCGGCGCCGGAACGAGCCGGAGATCGACGAGGGAGAAAACAAGCCCTTCTCCAGCCGATCGCTGATGAAATGCTACGATCTCGGGGCCGAACGGTTCGGCTGGTCGCGCCGTACGCCCGAACCGCGCTCGATGCGCGACGGCCGCCTGCTGATCGGGATGGGAGTAGCCTCGGCAAGCTATCCGGCCTTTCACGCGCCGGCCACCGCGCGGGCGCGGCTGCTTCGGGACGGGACAGCCGAGGTCGAGATCGCGGCCAGCGACATGGGTCCGGGCACCTATACGTCGATGACGCAGGTCGCCGCCGAGACTCTCGGGCTCCCTGTCGAAAAGGTGCGCTTCAGCCTTGGTCGCTCCGATTATCCGCCTGCCCCATCCCACGGCGGCTCTTGGACCATGGCCTCGGTGGGCTCCGCGATCCGCGCTGCCTGCATCGCCGTGCGAGAACAGGCCGCGAAGAGCCGGAACGATCGGCCGATCGAAGCCACGGCGTCGTCTCAACGGGATCCCGAGGCTGCCGCCAGGTTCTCGATGCACTCGTTCGGCGCCGTCTTCGTCGAGGTCGCCGTCGATCCCGACGTCGGCACGATCCGCGTTCGCCGCGCGGTCGGCGCCTATGGCATCGGCCGCGTCGTCAACCCGCGTCTCGCCCACAGCCAATGCACCGGCGGCATGGTCGGCGGCATCGGTATGGCGCTGATGGAGCGCACCGTTCTCGACGCGCGCGACGGCCGGCCGGTCAACGCTCACATGGCCGACTACCTGATGCCCGTCAACCTGGACATTCCCCAGATCGAAGCGCACTTCGTCGAGGAGGCTGATCCGCACGTCAATGAACTCGGGGTCAAGGGTCTCGGCGAAATCGCCCTGGTCGGTATCGCCCCCGCGATCGCAAACGCCGTCTTTCATGCGACCGGCAAGCGCGTCCGCACCCTGCCGATCCGGATCGAAGACGTGCTGACCGCTTAGCGCTGTAAAGAGGGTGGCATACGCCACTCCTGGGCATGTGGTTGTGCTGCATCGAAGAGGCTGACGTACCCACCCTACTCCACCAGCTGCACGTCGACGGCGACGCCGAGCTTCTGCTTGGGCGAGCCGACGATGATGCCGTCGACCGGCGAGACGTCGGAAAAATCGCGTCCCATTGCGAGCACGATGTGATCGTTGCCGATGAGGAGATCGTTGGTCGGATCGAGATCGATCCAGCCAAGCTCGGCCCCGCACCAGAGCGACACCCAGGCATGGGTGGCGTCGGCACCTTGCAGCCGCGGCTGGCCCGGCGGCGGAATGGTGCGCAGATAGCCGCTGACATAGGCCGCCGGCAGGCCGAGCCCGCGCAGCCCGGCAATCATGACATGGGCAAAGTCCTGGCAGACGCCGTGACGCTTGTCGAAGACCTCGTCGAGCGGCGTCGAGATCACGGTCGCCTTCGGATCGTAGCGGAATTCGCCGCGGATGCGTCGCATCAGGTCGACGGCGCCGGCGAGGATGCCCGCGCCGGGCGGAAAGCTCATCCCCGCATAGGCGCTGACCGGGCGCAGCACCGGCACCAGGGGGCTGGCAAAGACATAACCGACCGGCGAGGACGGCCCGAGGCTGGTGGCTTCGAACGCGGTGTCGCGGACGCTCTCCCAGGGCGGGCTGACCGCATCTCGCGCCGGCGGTTTGCGCGACACCGAGACACGCGAGCGCGAGTCGATGCGCAGATTGCGATGCGCGGCTTCGATCGTCACGCTCTCGGTCAACGTGCCGAAGAAGTCGCGCCGCACATTGCGCTCGGCCGGGCGCGGATGGATCTCGACCTCGTGCGAGATCAGTTCCTGGCCGCCGCCGCTTCTGGGCTCCAGCCGCAGCGTGCAGCGGGCGAAGCTGACGGGATTCTCGTACTCGTAGGTGGTGACGTGACGGATGTCGTAGATCACGCCAGCCCCGTCAGCTTTTCCGGCCGGCTGGCATTGGGACCGTGCGGGAAGTAGTGCTGCCCGATCGCCTCGCCGAGGCTGAGCAGATCCTGCTCCAGGGCGAACAGCGTCTTGACCTCGAGCTTCTCGGCCTCGGCGGTCGCGAGCATCGCCTGCATCGCCACGGCGAGACGCTGCGGTTTCTCGATCAGGCCATGCTCCTTCAGGCTCGGCAGCGCCGCAATGTGCTCGTTCAGCGTCGTCACCTGAAACGCCACCGAACGCGGATTGTAGCCGTCGAGCACCGCGAGGTCGCGCACCGGGGCCAGAATGGGCGCCAGCAGATAACGCGAGCGGTAGGTGATCTGGCAATCCACCAGCGTCAGCAGGATGTCGAGATCCTCGTCGCCGGCCTCGTCATAGGCGAACTGGCGGGTGAAGCGCGTGGTGTTGATGGCGCGCTCGATGCGGCGGCCGATATCGAGAAAGCGCCAGCCGGCGGCGCGGTTCATGTTCTCCTGCGCGAGGCCTGCGAAGCTCGCCAGCTCCTGCAGGGTCAGCTCGGCGGCGCTCAGCACGCTGTCGTCGTCCTCCACCTCGATGGCGAGGCGCTCGGCCATCTCGGTGATCACCTGCCAGGCATCGGGCGACAGCCGCTCGCGCAAGGAGGTCGCCGTGCGCTGCGCCGCCCTCACCAGCGACAGGGCCGAGCCGAAACGCTCCGCGCCCTGCAGCGCTTCGGCGACGATACGCCCCGCGGCCGTGCGCGAGGATTGCGAGACCGCGCCCCAGGCGACAAGGAGGCGCTGGATGCGTTCGGCCGATTGCACCGAGGCCGCCGTGCCCTTGTTCGGCCCGCTCGGCGAGCCCAAAGCGCGCACCAGCCGCAGCGTCGCCTCGGCGCGCTCGAGATAGCGGCCGAGCCAGAACAGATTGTCGGCGGCGCGGCTCGGCAGCACGCCAGCGATGCGGCGGATGCGCACCTTGTCGGTCGCCGGCAGCAGCGTCGCGGTCGCGACCTGCTTGTCGGAGACGACCCAGACGTCGGCGGCGCGCGCGCCGTCGCCCATCGACACCGCGCGCGCGTCCGGCTGCTCGGCGATCCGGCAGAAGCCGCCGGGCATGATGGCCCAGCCGTCCGGCGTGGCGGCCGCGAACACGCGCAGCACGAAGGGACGCGGCGTGAGCTGCCCGTGCTCCCACACCGGCATGGTCGAGAGCCGCACCACCTCCTGGCCGACATAGTCCATGCCGCGCGCGCTGATCGCATCGATCAGGCGCTGCCGTCCGCTGGCGTCGAGCTCGCTCGCGAGCACCGGACCATTGCTGTCGAAACCGGGAACGCCGCGCCGATAGGCGCCTTCGATCGCGACCTCGTCGAGCCGCGCCAGCACCTCGTCGCGCGCCACGCGCTGGCCGCACCACCAGGTCGCGATGTGCGGCATCTTCAGGTCTTCGCCGAGCAGGCGGCGGCTCAGCGCCGGCAGGAAGCCGAGCAGCGCCCGCGCCTCCAAAACGCCCGAGCCCGGCATGTTGGCGACGACGACGCCGTCCTTGCGCAGCACGTCGATCAGGCCGGGCACACCGAGCCGGGAGGAGGCATCGAGCTCGAGCGGGTCGAGCGAGTTGGAATCGACCCGGCGCAACAGCACATCCAGCCGCTTCAGGCCGGCGACGGTGCGGATGTGGACGCGGTCGTCGCTGACCGCGAGATCGTCGCCCTCGACCAGCAGGAAGCCGAGATAGCGCGCCAGCGTCGCGTGCTCGAAATAGGTCTCGCTGAAGCTACCGGGGGTGAGCACGCCGATCCTGGGCTCGTCGCGATCGGCGCGCGCGCGCAAGCTGTCGCGGAACGCCTCGAAGAACGGCGCGACGCGCGGCACGTTCATCGACTTGTAGAGATCGGAGAAGGCGCGCGACAGCACCAGGCGGTTCTCCAGCGCGTAGCCCGCACCTGATGGCGCCTGGGTGCGGTCGCCGAGCACCCACCAGCGGCCGTCGGGCCCGCGGCCGACATCGGCGGCATAGATCGAGAGATAACGTCCGCCGGGCGGCGGCACGCCGCAGACCGGACGGAGATATTCGGGACTGCCGGCGATCGCCGCGGCCGGGAGCGCGCCTTCGGCCACGAGGCGCCCCTCGCCATAAATGTCGCGCAGCACGCGCTCGAGCAGCTCGGCGCGCTGGGTGATGCCGGCGCAAAGCTGCTGCCAGTCGGCCTCGTCGATCAAAAGCGGCAGATGGCTGATCGACCAGGGCCGGTCGGCGCTATCGCCGGGCGCGCGGTAGGTGACGCCGGCCTCGCGGAGATGGCGATCGGCCATGCCGAAGCGGCGCTCGATCTCGTCGGGCGCCAGCGCGCCGAAGGCGTCGAAGAAGCGGCTCCAGACCGCGCGCGGCGCACCGTCGGGCCCCAGGAACTCGTCGGGGATGCCGGGCAGGCGGCTATAGTCGCGGACCCACTGCGCAATCCGCTGCTGGGCATTTGCCCTGCCCGCCTGGTCGTTGTCTTCGGCTGCGCCCTCGCCCATGGGCCTTTCCCTCCCCCACCATCATACTCATTGCAGGAGCGGGGTCCGCAAGTCGAGGGTCAGCGGAAATTCATTTGTGCGTTCCTCAGGCGGCGGCTGCATCGGACCCGGGGTGTGGCCGTGGTCCTGGAAGCGCGCCAGCCGCCGGGCCTCGGCCTCGTAGGTATTGACCGGCTTGGTGTCGTAGTTGCGCCCGCCAGGATGGGCGACGTGGTAGACGCAGCCGCCGAGCGAGCGGCCGTTCCAGGTATCGATCAGGTCAAAGGTCAGCGGCGCGTGCACGGGGATGGTCGGGTGCAGGCCGGAGGCCGGCTGCCAGGCCTTGAAGCGGACGGCAGCCACAGCCTCGCCGGAGCGGCCGGTCGGGGTCATCGGCAGGCGGCGGCCGTTGCAGGTGACGACGTGGCGGCCCTCGACGAAGCCTTCGGCCTTGACCTGGAGCCGCTCGACCGAGCTATCGACATAGCGCACGGTGCCGCCGGCCGAGCCCTCCTCACCGAGCACGTGCCAGGGCTCCAGCGCCTGCCGCAGCTCCAGCGTCACGCCGCCATGGTGGATGCGGCCGAAAGCGGGGAAGCGGAATTCGAGCTGGGCCAGATACCATTCCGGCTCGAACGGATAGCCCGATTGCTTGAGCTCGCCGAGCACGTCGAGAAAATCTTCCCAGATGAAATGCGGCAGCATGAAGCGGTCGTGCAGCGCGGTACCCCAGCGCACGAACTTGCCACTCAGCGGCTCGCGCCAGAACTTTGCGATCAGCGCGCGGATCAGGAGCTGCTGCGCCAGCGACATGCGCGGATCCGGCGGCATTTCGAGCGCGCGGAATTCGACGAGGCCGAGCCGGCCCGTGGGTCCTTCCGGCGAATAGAGCTTGTCGATGCAGATCTCGGCGCGGTGGGTGTTGCCGGTGATGTCGACCAATAGATGCCGGAACAGCCGGTCCACCAGCCAGAGCGGCGTCTGGTAGCTGGGCGGCGGCACGTGCGAGAGCGCGATCTCGAGCTCGTAGATGCTGTCGTGGCGCGCCTCGTCGATGCGCGGCGCCTGGCTGGTCGGGCCGATAAAAAGACCGGAGAAGAAATAGGACAGCGCCGGATGGCGCTGCCAATACAGCACCAGGCTCTTCAGAAGATCGGGCCGGCGCAGGAACGGCGAGTCCTGCGGTGAGGAGCCGCCGACCACGACGTGATTGCCGCCCCCGGTGCCGGTGTGACGGCCGTCGACCAAGAAACGGTTGGCGCCGAGGCGGACCTTGGCCGCATCCTCGTAGAGGCCGGTGGTGATCTCGACCGCATCGCGCCAGCTCTTGGCCGGCTGGATGTTGATCTCGATGACACCGGGGTCGGGCGTCACCTTGATCACCTCGATGCGCGGGTCGAACGGCGGCGGGTAACCCTCGATATGGACCGGAAGCTGCATCTCCTCGGCGGTGTCTTCCAGCGCCGAGATCAGCTCGAGATAATCCTCGATGCGCTCGACCGGCGGCATGAAGGCGCAGATCAGGCCGTCGCGGATCTCCACGGCCATCGCCGTGCGCACGGGTATAGCGGTGTTGAGATGCTCGGGGGCCGTACGCGGCGGCGATGGCGGACGCGCCATGCGGGTGAACACCGGCAGCCTGCCCCGCGGCTCCATCGGATCCTGCTCGACGATGTAGGGATATTGGTTGGGCGGGACGTGACCGAGCGAGCCGATCGGCAGGCGCAGGCCGAGCGGTGAATCGCCCGGCGTCAGGAACAGATGATTGCGCCGCAGCGGCCAGCGTTCGCTGCGCCAGCGCGGAGGTGCATTCCAGCGCTGGATCGGCAGCACGAAGCCGCGCGGCGTATTCAGGCCCTGGTCGAACACCCGCGCCATGCGTGCGCGCGCTTCGGGATCGGACAGCTTGGAATCGGTGGGATCGACATTGACCGGAAGCTCCGCTTCCTTCTGCAGCCAATAGGCGGGATCCTCATAGGCCGGCATGATGTAGCCGAGGTCGACGCCGAGCCGCGCCGCCGTGCCTTCCATGAAGGCCTCGGCATCCTTGACCTCCGGTCTCCTGGGATTCTCGATCCTGGCGATGAGGTCGGCGTTCTTCCAGATCGGCACGCCGTCCTTGCGCCAATAGAGGCCGAAGGCCCAGCGCGGCAGGCTCTCGCCCGGATACCATTTGCCCTGGCCGTAATGCAGCAGCCCGCCCGGCGCGAAGCGCGTGCGCAGGCGGCGGATCAGATCGTCGCCGAGCGTGCGCTTGGTCGGACCGACGGCCTCCGTGTTCCACTCGCCGGCCTCGAGATCGTCGACCGAGACGAAGGTCGGCTCGCCGCCCATGGTGAGGCGCACGTCCGCGCTGGCGAGATCGCCATCGACCTGCTCGCCGAGATCGTCGAGGCGCGCCCAGGATTCGTCGGAGAACGGCTTTGTGATGCGCGGCGCCTCGCGGATGCGCCTCACGCTCATGTCGAAGGAAAACTCGACCTCGGCAAAGCCGGCCCCACCAGAGATCGGCGCCGCCGAACGGTAGTGCGGCGTGGCTGCGACCGGGATGTGCCCCTCGCCTGCGAGCATGCCCGAGGTCGCGTCGAACCCGATCCAGCCTGCACCCGGCAGATAGACCTCGGCCCAGGCGTGCAGATCGGTAAAATCGTTCTCGACTTCCGGTGGCCCCTCGATCGGATCGATGTCGGGACGGATCTGGACCAGATAGCCCGAGACGAAGCGGGCGGCGAGCCCGAGATGGCGCAAGGTCTGGATCAAGAGCCAGGCGGAGTCGCGGCATGAGCCTGCGCCGGAGACAAGCGTCTCCTCCGGCGTCTGCACGCCCGGCTCCATGCGGATGATGTAGCGGACCTTCTTCTGGATCTCGCGATTGAGGTCGACCAGGAGATTGACGGTGTTCGGGGCCTCGTGCGGGATGGTGTCGAGGAACTTGGCGAACAGGCGATCGGGCTTGATGGTCTCGAGATAAGGCGCGAGCTCCGTCTTCAGATCCTTGGGATAGTCGAACGGAAAGCTGTCGGCATACGGCTCGACGAAGAAGTCGAACGGGTTGACCACCGTCATCTGCGCCGTGAAGTCGACCTCGAATTTCAGCTCGGTGGTCTTCTCCGGAAAGACGTAGCGCGCCAGCCAGTTGCCCTGCGGGTCCTGCTGCCAGTTCACGAAATGATTGGAAGGCGTGACCTTGAGCGAATAGCTCAGGATCGGCGTGCGCGTATGCGGCGCCGGCCGCAGCCGTATCGTCTGCGGGCCAAGGTCGATCGGGCGGTCGTATTTGTAGTGCGTGACGTGGTGTAGCGCGACGTAGATCGACACGGGATGCGGTGCTCCAGCAGCTTTTTTGAGCAGAACACCTGAGGTCAGCGCGATCAAGCACTAACAACGGGCACGGGGTGCCTAGGTAAGATGCGGAGCGGGTGATGGTGGTTGTTATTGGGCCGCGCCGGCGAGGCTCTTCCCTTCTCCCCTTATGGGAGAAGGTGGCGCGAAGCGCCGGATGAGGGGTCTCTCTCAACCCGCAAAACCGCTCGTGAGGATAGAGACCCCTCACCCGGCTTCGCTTTCAGCGAAGCCACCCTCTCCCACAAGGGGAGAGGGTTTGAAAGCCCTACGCCGCCGAGGTCAGCCTTTGCAGGAATTGGGTCACTTCGCGGCGGAGCGTCTCGACTTCGCCGTGGACGCGTTCGGAGGCGTGGTTGACGCGTGCAGCGACGCGGCCGGTGTCGGCGGCGGCCTCGCTGATGCCCGTCACGTTGGAGGAGACCTGCGAGGTGCCGGCGGAGGCTTCGTGAACGTTGCGGGCGATCTCGCGCGTCGCCGCGCCCTGCTGCTCGATCGAGGCGGCAATCGAGGCAGTGATGCCGTTGATCTCGGCGATGGTCTGCGCGATCGCCTCGACGGCCGCGACCGAATTGGTGGTCGATTGCTGCATCTCGCCAACCTTGGCGCTGATCTCTTCGGTCGCCTTGGCGGTCTGGTTGGCGAGGCTCTTGACCTCTGAGGCGACCACCGCGAAGCCGCGGCCGGCGTCCCCTGCCCGCGCCGCCTCGATGGTGGCGTTGAGCGCGAGCAGGTTGGTCTGCGAGGCGATCTCGCTGATCAGCTTGACGACGTCGCCGATCTGCATCGCGGCGTCCGCAAGGCTCCGGATCTCGCTGCCGGCGCGATTGGCTTCGTTCACCGCCCGTCCCGTGCTCGCGGTCGAGCCGGCCACTTGGCGATTGATCTCGGCGATCGACGATGCGAGCTGCTCGGCGGCGCTGGCGACAGTGGCGACGTTGCGCGAGGCCTGGTCGGACGCGGAGAGCACGCCGGAGGTTTGCAGGCTGGTCTTCTCCGCCGCCGCCGCCATCTGGCCGGCATCTGATTCGAGATCGGTCGCGGCGCCCATCAGCGTGCCCGCAACCTGATCGAGATGCGTGCCGAACTGCCGCGCGAGGCCGGCGATCTCCTCGACGCGGCGGCCGAGACTGTCGGTGCCGGCATTGATGACGGTCGCCGAGCGGCGGAACGAGCCGGGCAATCCGCGCGCCAGGATCTTGCGGAAATACTTGCCGCGGCTGGCATACTCCATCGATGCCGAAGCTTCCCGCTGGAACGCATCGGTAATGTCGAGCATGTCGTTGACTGATCTCTGGATGGCGCCGATGCGCCCGGCCTGCCGCTCACTGAGGATGCGCGCCTCGAGATCGCCGCCCGCCGCCTTGCGGCACACAGCGGCGACCTCGTCGACGGCAACCGCGGTGCGGTGCTGGCACCAGACGACATAGCCGGAGAGCGCGATCGTCGCGCCGAGAGAAGCGGCACTCGCGATCCCGGTCATGCCGAGAAGCGAGAGAACGAACGCAAGGACGGCAAGACCACACGCGAGCGCGGTTGCTCCCTGCGCCTTAGAGAGAGAGCACAAATTCATCGTAACCGACACCCTGTTGCTTGAGCAGGCCGACCATCGCCTCGAAGCTCGCCTGCATGCCCTCCTTGGCGTTGGCATGCCGCGCCTCCTCAGTGCACAGCGTCTTGTAGATCGGCTTGATGCGCTCGATCTGCGCGGGATCCGGCTTGCGACGGTTGGAGTGATAGCCGACGATGTTGCCGCGCTCGTCGAATGTCGGCGTGACGTGGGCGAATACCCAATAGTGACTGCCGTCCTTCGCCAGGTTGACGACGTAGGCGAAGATCTCCTGCTTGGACTGCAGCGTGTCCCAGAGCAGCTTGAAGACGGCGCGCGGCATGTCGGGATGGCGGATCAGGCTGTGGGGCGCGCCCATCAGCTCCTTCCACGAGTACTTCGCCATGCGGATGAAGACGTCGTTGGCGTAGGTGATGCGGCCTTTGAGATCGGTCTTCGATACGATCAGCTCCTCCTCACCGAGGAGATTTTCCACCCCAGTGGGACGTATCGCTTGCATCGGCTCGATCCTCAAATCACGCCGGCCCCACCACGCTGTGAAGCCGCATCGCCTCCTGTCTACGGCAACAGTGTTAACCAGATGTAAGCCGGGAACTTCTCACGGGAGGCGCCCACCTCCGTATCATTACTTAGCGAACGGCCGTTGCATTTCGGATCGCCACACGCGTCCCAATTCCGGTTGCGATCATCGGATACCGGCGGCGCTTGATTGGGTTGCGCGGCGATGCTCGCGCGACGCGCGACTACATCGTCGCGCCGAGCACCCAGGGCGCGAACTCGGCGCCGCCGAAATCGAAGCTCTCGCTCTTGGTCGGCTGGCCCGAGGCGGTCTTGAGGATGAGATCGAAGATGCGCTGGCCGCATTGTTCGACGCTCTCCTCGCCTTCGAGGATGGTGCCGCAATTGACGTCCATGTCCTCTTCCATGCGCCTGTACATGGGCGTGTTGGTGGCGAGCTTGATCGACGGCGCCGGCTTGCAGCCGAACACACTGCCGCGGCCCGTGGTGAAGCAGACGAGGTTGGCACCTCCTGCGACCTGCCCGGTCGCGGCCACGGGGTCGTAGCCGGGCGTGTCCATGAACACGAACCCCTTCTTGGTGACGGGCTCGGCGTAGCGCAGCACCTCGACGAGATTGGTGGTGCCGGCCTTCGCCATCGCGCCGAGCGACTTCTCCAGAATGGTGGTAAGGCCGCCGGCCTTGTTGCCGGGGCTCGGATTGGCGTTCATCTCGGCGCCTTCGCGCGCGGTGTACTCATCCCACCAGCGCATCAGGTCGACCAGCTTCTCGCCGACCTCGCGGCTGACGGCGCGGCGCGTCAAGAGATGCTCGGCGCCGTAGGTCTCCGGCGTCTCCGACAGGATCACGGTGCCACCGTGACGCACGATGAGGTCGCTGGCTGCGCCGAGCGCAGGATTGGCCGATACGCCGGAATAGCCGTCCGAGCCGCCACATTGCAGCGCCACGGTGAGCTCGCTCGCCGGCACCGTCTCGCGCTGGACCTTGTTGGCGTCAGTCAGCGCCTCGCGCACGAAGGCGATGCCGGCTTCGACCGTCTTGCGGGTGCCGCCGACCTCTTGGATGTCCATCGCGCGCAGGCGGCCGGCAAGCTTCTGCTCTTCCATCAGGCCGCCGATCTGGTTCACCTCGCAGCCGAGACCGAGCACGATGACGTGGGAGAAATTGACGTGCCGGGCATAGCCGCCGAGGGTGCGGCGGAGCAATGCAAGCGGCTCGTTCTGCGTCATGCCGCAGCCGGTCTTGTGGGTCAGCGCGACCACGCCGTCGACGTTGGGGAAATCGGCGAGCGGATTGTCGCCGGTGAAGGGATTCTTCTTGAAGACGTCGGCGACGAGGCTGGCGACATGCGCGCTGCAATTCACCGAGGTGAGGATGCCGATATAATTGCGTGTGGCGACGCGGCCGTCCGGACGGCGGATGCCTTCGAAGGTCGCCGGCAGGTCGAAGTTCGGCGTGGGCTTGACGTCGGCGCAATAGGCATAGTCCTTGGCGAAATCACCCATTCCGCAATTCTGCACGTGCACGTGCTGGCCCGGCGCAATCGCTTGCGTGGCAAAGCCGATGATCTGACCGTAGCGCCTGATCGGCTCGCCTTCGGCGATCGGCTTGATCGCGACCTTGTGGCCGGAGGGAATGCGATCGACCGCGGTCACGCCGTCGGCCACCAATGTGCCCGGCGGCAAGCTCGCGCGCGCGATCACCACGCCATCATCGGGATGCAGGCGGATGACGGGGCTGATGGTCATGGGAGTCTCCTTCGGAGGCGAATAGCGAATGGCGAGTGGCGAATGGAAAAGGGAGTAGCCCTATTCGCTACTCCCCATTCGCCGTTCGCGAGTTTATCAGGCCTTGCCGCCCGAATCCTTGCGGGTCGCGTTCACCTGCATCTTGGCGTAGGTGGTCATCAGGCCGACCTCATTGGACAGCGTCACCAGCTTGAAGCCCATGTTGATCGCGCGCGCCGCGCCTTCGGCGCCGCTGCAATGGATGCCCGGGTTGAGGCCGCGCTTGCCGCACTCCTTGATGATCTTCTCGTAGATCGCGAGAATCTCGGGCTCGCTGCGGTCGAGCTTGGGCTCGAGGCCATAGGAGAAGCCGAGATCGGACGGGCCGATATAGACGCCGTCGATGCCTTCGACGTCGAGGATCGCTTCCATGTTCTCGACGGCGGTCCGCGTCTCCATCATCGGCAGCAGCACGATCTCGTCGTTGGCCGTCTTCTGATAGGAGCCGGCGGTGCCGTACATGCCGGCGCGGATCGGGCCGTTGGAGCGCACGCCCTTGGGCGGATATTTCGAATAGGAGACCAGGTTCCTGGCTTCCTGCGGCGTGTTGACCATCGGGCAGATCACGCCATAGGCGCCGCCATCGAGCACCTTGCCGATGATGCCGGGCTCGTTCCAGGGCACGCGGACCATCGGGGTGACCGGATGCTTGTCCATGGCCTGGAAGCACTGCACCATCGAGAGATAGTCCTGCACGCCGTGCTGCATGTCGACGGTGACGCTGTCGAAGCCGCATTGCGCGATCATCTCGGCCGAGAAGCCGGAGGGGATGGCGAGCCACGCGTTGACGACCGCCTTGCCCGACTTCCAGATCTCTTTGACTTTATTGGCCACGTTGCCTTTCCTTCCCTGTTGCTCTCACTTCGCCGCGGATCGGGTTGGGCCGCACTTTGAGCGAAAAAAAGCGTCAATGTCCATGGCTCTCGCCGCGCACGCACGCATATCTGGTTTCACTCCCCGGCTATTGTCTCGTCCGCGCCGCCGAGCCCCGCAAGGCTCCGTTCGAGCTCGCCGAGCATCTCCTGCAATTCGGCGAGCTTGCGTGCGCCGAAGCGCCGCGTGATCTCGGCATAGATCGCCTCTGACGTCGGCGCGACAGAGGCCATCAGCTTCAGCCCCTCCTTCGAGATGGAGACCATGCTGCGGCGCTGATCCGCTTTCGCCGTCTTGCGCTCGATCAGGTTGCGCGCCTCGAGGTCTCGCAAGATGCGCGACAGGCTCGGCCCGAGCAGGAACGCGGTGCGCGCGAGTTCCGTGACCTCGACCACCTCGATCGCCGCCAGTGCGCGCAGGATGCGCCATTGCTGCTCGGTCAGGCCGTGCTCGCGCAGCGAGGGACGAAACTGCCGCATCACAGCTTCCCGGGCCCGCAGCAGCGACATCGGCAGCGAACGCGAGAAATCGCGCATCGGCACCTGGCGCGTAGCAGGCGGGTGACCGTTGACGGGATCGGCGGATTTCTTCGTCATGACGCCCTTTCAAGCCGCAAAACGTTTGCAGTGCAGCAAGCCGAATTTGTGTTTGACGCATTCACTTAACATGTTAAGTATCTCGCGGCACCACGATTTGTAAGATCACAAATGGCGCTTTCCAACGACGATATCCAAGCTTGTGCGAGGCGTCTGCACCAGGCGGAGAAGACCCGCACGCAGATCCGGCAGCTCTCGCAGGACTTCCCGGACATCAGCATCGCGGAGGCCTACGCGATTCAGAAGGCCTGGGTCGACGTCAAGATCGCCGAGGGGCGCGTGGTCAAAGGCCACAAGATCGGCCTGACCTCGAAGGCGATGCAGAGCGCGCTTGGCATCGACGAGCCGGATTCCGGCGTGCTGCTCGACGACATGTTCTTCGCCGATGGCGGATTGGTGCCGACCGAGCGCTTCATCGCGACGCGCGTCGAGGCCGAGCTCGCCTTCGTCATGAGCAAGCGCCTTTCTGGGCCCGACTGCACGCTATTCGACGTGCTCAACGCCACCGACTTCGTGGTACCGGCGCTGGAGATTTTGGATACACGGATCGAGCGCGTCGATCCCAAGACCAAGGCGACGCGAAAGATCTTCGACACCATCGCCGACAATGCGGCGAATGCCGGCATCGTGCTCGGGGGGCGGCCGATCCGCCCGCTGGATGCTGACCTGCGCTGGATCGGAGCGCTGTGCTTCAAGAACGGCCAGCTGGAAGAGACCGGCCTTGCCGCCGGCGTGCTCAACCATCCCGCGACTGCCGTCGCCTGGCTCGCCAACAAGATCGCCCCGCTTGGGCTGGCGCTGGAGCCGGGCCAGGTCGTGCTCGCCGGCTCGTTCATCCGTCCGATCGAGACCCGCAAGGGCGACACAATCCAGGCCGATTATGGCGCCTATGGCTCGGTCAGCTGCTACTTCGCCTGAAGACAGGGAGTGAAACCGCGATGCCGCATTTCACCATCGAATATTCGGCCAATCTCGACGGCCGCCTCGACATCGCCGCGGTGTGCGAGGTCGTGCGCAAGGCAGCTAGCGAGACCGGTATCTTCCCGCTCGGCGGCATCCGCGTTCGTGCCATCCGCTGCGAGCACTATGCGATTGCGGATGCAAAGCAGGATTACGGCTTTCTCGACATGGTGCTGCGCATCGGCGAGGGCCGCGACCTGCCTACCCGCCAGAAGGCCGGCGAGCACGTCTTCCAGGCGCTCTCAAGACATCTCGATCCCGTCTTCGCCGCCAGCAAGTTCGCCCTGTCGTTCGACATGCAGATCAACGACAAGGACACCAGCTGGAAGCGCAACAACATTCACGACGCCCTGAAAGCGGAGGCCGCTCATGGATAAGCCCACGCCGAAAGCCGATCTGTTCCAGGCCAACCGTGACCGCCTCGCGCCGCTTTTGAAGACTCTGCGCGCGGACGGCATCGGTCACATGATCGACGGAAAGACCGTCGCCTCGATCTCCGGCGAGACGTTCGAGACCAGGTCGCCGGTCGATGGTGCCGTGCTCGCCAGTGTCGCGCGGGGCAAGGCCGAGGATATCGACGCGGCGGCGACTGCGGCTGCGCTCGCCTTCAAGTCCTGGCGCGACATGGGTCCGGCCATGCGGAAGAAGCTGCTGCATCGGGTGGCCGACGCCATCGAGGACAACGCCGACGACATCGCCGTGCTCGAATGCATCGACACCGGCCAGGCCTATCGCTTCATGGCCAAGGCCGCGATCCGCGCCGCCGAGAATTTCCGCTTCTTCGCCGACAAATGCGCAGAAGCCCGCGACGGCCTCAACACGCCGAGCGACGAGCATTGGAACGTCTCCACGCGGGTGCCGATCGGCCCGGTCGGCGTGATCACGCCATGGAATACGCCATTCATGCTCTCGACCTGGAAAATCGCCCCGGCGCTTGCGGCCGGCTGCACGGTCGTGCACAAGCCGGCCGAATGGTCGCCGGTGACGGCCTCCATTCTCGCCAGGCTCGTCAAGGAAGCCGGCGTCCCCGACGGCGTGCTCAACACCGTGCACGGTTTCGGCGAGGAAGCGGGCAAGGCGCTGACCGAGCATCCCGCCATCAAGGCAATCGGCTTCGTCGGCGAGAGCGCGACCGGCTCGGCCATCATGATGCAGGGCGCGCCCACGCTGAAACGCGTGCATTTCGAACTCGGCGGCAAGAATCCGGTGATCGTGTTCGACGATGCCGATCTCGACCGCGCGCTCGATGCCGTCGTGTTCATGATCTACTCGCTCAACGGCGAGCGCTGCACCTCTTCCAGCCGCCTGCTGATCCAGCAGAGCATCGCGAAAGAATTCGTGGAGAAGCTGACGGCGCGGGTGAAGGCGCTCAAGGTCGGCCATCCCCTCGATCCCGCCACCGAGATCGGCCCGCTGATCCACGAGCGGCACATGGCAAAGGTCTGCTCGTATTTCGACGTGGCGCGCCAGGACGGCGCGACGATCGCGGTCGGCGGCAAGGCCTATGACGGGCCCGGCGGCGGGCATTATGTCGAGCCGACACTGGTGACCGGGGCGCACGGCAAGATGCGGGTGGCGCAGGAGGAGGTGTTCGGGCCGTTCCTCACCGTGCTGCCGTTCCGCGACGAGGCGGACGCGGTCGAGATCGCCAACGACATCCGTTACGGTCTGACCGGCTATGTCTGGACCAATGACATGGGACGCGCGCTGCGCGTTGCCGATTCGCTGGAGGCCGGCATGATCTGGCTGAACTCGGAGAATGTCCGCCACCTGCCGACGCCGTTCGGCGGCATGAAGGCTTCAGGCATCGGGCGCGACGGCGGCGATTATTCGTTCGACTTCTACATGGAAACCAAGCACGTCTCGCTGGCGCGGGGCACGCACAAGATTCAGAAGCTGGGAATTTAGCGGCGGTGTCATTCCGGGGCGGCTCGAAGAGCCGAACCCGGAATCCATCGAGCAGCAGAGTTGGTGGATGAATGGATTCCGGGTTCGTGCTTCGCACGCCCCGGAATGACGAAGCCGAGAGAGGGGAAACGCACATGCCGGTACCGCAACACGTCTTCGAGCCGCCGTTCAACATCATTCGCTCGAGCCACGTCGTGCTCGACGTCACCGATTTGAAGCTGAGCCGCGAGTTCTATGAGACCATTGTCGGCCTGCATGTCGAGGACGCCGACGACGAGGCCGTGTACCTGCGCGCCGCCGAGGAGCACCAGCATCACTCGCTGGTGCTGCGCAAGGCCGCGGTGCCGGCTTGCGCCCGGCTCGGCTTCAAGGTCGGTAACGACAAAGACCTCGACAAGGCCGCCGCTTTCCTGTCCGAGAACGGCCTCGCCTACGTCTTCGTCGATCAGCCGTTCCAGGGCCGCACGCTACAATTCACCGATCCTTTCGGCTTTAGAATCGAGCTCTATGCAGCGATGGAGCGGCGGCCGCATCTCCTGCGCCGCTACGACCTCTATCGAGGCTGCCATCCGCAGCGGCTCGACCATTTCAACGTCTTCGCGGCCGAAGTGCAGGACACGATGGAATTCTACGCCCGGCTCGGCTTTCGCCTCACCGAATATGCCGAGGAAGACGGGCCAAACGGGCGCATCGCCGCGGCCTGGATGCATCGCAAGGGCAATGTCCACGATTTCGCCATCACCAACGGCAAGGGCCCGCGCCTGCACCACTTCGCCTATTGGACGCCAACGGCGATGAACATCATCCATCTCTGCGACGTCATGGCTTCGCAGGGCTTCGTGAAGAGCATCGAACGCGGGCCCGGACGCCATGGCATCTCGAACGCGTTCTTCCTCTATGTGCGCGATCCCGACGGACACCGCCTCGAGCTCTACACCAGCGACTATTTTACGGGCGATCACGACCACGAGCCGCTGCGCTGGTCGCTGCGCGATCCGCGCCGTCAGACGCTGTGGGGCGCGCCGGCGCCGCGTTCCTGGTTCGAGCAGGGCTCGCCGTTCACGGGGCAGGCCGTGCGCGAGCCGAAATTCGTGGCCGATGTGCTGGTGGCGGATTGATGAAGCTGCCTCGTCTCGCCACCTATTCCGTCAAGGGTGAAACCAAGTACGGCGCCGTTCTGGAAGGCGGCATCGTCGATCTCTCCGCGCGCTATGCCCAGACCTATCCGACGCTGCGCGAGGTGATCGCGTCCGGAAAGCTCGTGAGCCTTGCAGAGGAAGCCGCTGGTCGCACGCCGGTTCACGCACTCAGCGAGATCACCTGGTTGCCGCCGGTACCCGCGCCGGAGAAGATCATCTGCATCGGCGTCAACTATCCGGACCGCAACGCCGAATACAGGGATGGCCAGGAGGCGCCGAAATATCCGAGCATGTTCATGCGCTCGCCCCGCTCCTTCGTCGGCCACGACACGCCGCTGGTGCGCCCGCGCGCCTCCGCGCAGCTCGACTATGAGGGCGAGATCGTGCTGGTGATCGGCAAGCCAGGCCGGCATATCCCCGAAAGCACCGCGCTCGATCACATCGCGGCGCTGACACTGTGCAACGAGGGCTCGGTGCGCGACTGGCTGCGCCACGCCAAGTTCAACGTGACGCAAGGCAAGAACTTCGATTCCAGCGGCAGCCTCGGCCCGTGGCTGGTGCCCTACACGCGGGAATCTCAGATCGCGGACATCAGGCTCACCACGCATGTCAACGGCGAGCTCAGACAGGATGATCGCACCAGCCGGCTGATGTTTCCGTTCCGCTATCTCCTGAACTATATCTCGACCTTCGCAACCCTCGTCCCCGGCGATATCATCGTCACGGGCACGCCGACCGGCGCGGGTGCACGGTTCGATCCGCCGCGATATCTAAAGCCCGGCGACGTCGTTGAGATCGAGGCCGAGGGGATCGGGCGCTTGCGCAACGGCGTGGTCGACGAAGCCTGAACAACAAGCGAAATGGAATAGCCAAATGACCAGCCTCACCGGCGGCGAAGCGATCGTAAGCGGCCTTGTCGCCCACGGCGTCGACACCGTGTTCGGCCTGCCCGGCGCGCAGGTCTACGGTCTGTTCGACGCCTTCCATCAGGCCCAGCTCAAGGTGATCGGGGCGCGGCACGAGCAGGCCTGCGGCTACATGGCATTCGGCTATGCGCGCTCCAGCGGCCGACCCGGCGTGTTCAGCGTGGTACCCGGCCCGGGCGTGCTCAATGCCAGCGCGGCGCTTCTCACCGCGTTCGGCTGCAACGAGCCGGTGTTGTGCGTCACCGGCCAGGTGCCGACACAGTTTCTCGGCAAAGGACGCGGCCATCTGCATGAGATGCCGGACCAGCTCGCAACCTTGCGCACCTATGTGAAATGGGCCGAGCGCATCGAATATCCCGGCAATGCGCCGACGGTCGTCGCGCGCGCGTTCCAGGAGATGATGTCGGGACGGCGCGGCCCCGCCTCGGTCGAGATGCCCTGGGACGTCTTCACGCAGCGCGCGGCAACAGTGCCTGCGCAGGTGCTGGAGCCGCTGCCGGCGCCGCAGCCCGATCCTGATATGATCAAGCAGGCCGCCGCGCTCATCAGGACCAGCAAGGCGCCGATGATCTTCGTCGGCAGCGGCGCGATCGAAGCGGGTGAGGAGATCCTCGAACTCGCCGAGATGATCGATGCGCCCGTGGTCGCCTTCCGTAGCGGCCGCGGCATCGTCTCCAATGCGCACGAGCTCGGGCTCACCATGGCCGCGGCCTACAGGCTGTGGCCGAACACCGATCTCATGATCGGCATCGGCACGCGGCTGGAGCTGCCGACCATGTCGCGCTGGCCGTATCGGCCCGCTGGCCTGAAGTGCATCCGCATCGACATCGATCCGGTCGAGATGCGGCGGTTCTCGTCCGACACTGCGATCGTCGCCGACGCCAGGGCCGCGACCCGCGATCTCGCTGCCGCCGTGGGCAAGGCCGGCTACAGCAAGACCTCCGGACGGCGCGGCACGATCCGCGAGGCCACCGCGGCCGCGCAAGCCGAGATCCAGCGGGTCCAGCCGCAGATGGCCTATCTCAACATCCTGCGCGAGGTACTGCCGGCGAACGCGATCGTCACCGACGAACTATCGCAGGTCGGCTTCGCCTCCTGGTACGGCTTTCCGGTGTACCAGCCGCGCACCTTCATCACCTCGGGCTACCAGGGCACGCTCGGCTCGGGTTTCCCGACCGCGCTCGGCGCCAAGGTCGCCAATCCCGACAAGCCGGTGGTGGCCATCACCGGGGACGGCGGCTTCATGTTCGGCGTGCAGGAGCTTGCCACCGCCGTGCAGTTCAACATCGGCGTGGTGACGCTGGTGTTCAACAACAACGCCTACGGCAATGTCCGCCGCGACCAACGCCAGCATTTCGATGGCCGCGTGGTGGCGTCCGACCTCGTCAATCCGGATTTCGTAAAGCTCGCGGAGTCCTTTGGCGTGACTGCTGCGCGCGTCACCGCGCCGGAGCAGTTCAAGGCGGCGATGGAGAAGGCGCTTGGCCACGGCGGGCCGGTGCTGATTTCCGTCGAGGTGCCCAGGGATTCCGAAGTCAGCCCGTGGGCCTTCATTCACCCGCCGAAGCCTTGAGGCCGGACCTTCCCTGCAGCCGCGCGGCTGCAATCACCAGCAGACCGGCGCCTGCGACCGACCAGCAGGCGACCGGCGCCCAGTGCAGCAGCGGCGCGTATTCCGGCATCTTCTGCAGGCCGCCGGCAACCGCCGCCATCCGCGCGAAGGTGCCGAGGGCAAGCGCGGAGAAGACGAGGCCCGTGACCTTGCCTTCCGCGCCGGTCGAGCCGATCGCGAGCGCAGCCGAGACCGCGCTCATCAGCATGCAGCCCCAGGCAGCTCCGGCGAGAAATTGCGCGGCGATCAGCGTGTTGAGGTTGCCGGCGAATTCGGCCGCCGCAATCGCCACCGCACCGACCAGGCCGGCGGCGCCCATCACGACGAGGCCGCCACGATGCTTGACGACGAGGCTTGCCGGAAACATCGCGATGTTGAAGCCGATCCAGAACACCGGCATCAGCCATTGCAGGTCGCCGGGAGCTGCAAAGCGCAGATAGAACGGCGCGCTGTTCATGGCAAAGTGCAGCTGATAGCCGAGGGCGAGCGCGATCATCGCGACGATGAAGGCGATCGGGACGAGACCGAGCGGCTTTGCCGCTTCGTCCGGTGTGGGCGGCACGGTGTCGCGCGCCACGTCATGCTCGATCCTGGACAGCCCGAGCGCGGTCAGGAGCAGCACCACGCTGGAGATCACGAACGGCAACCGCGCATCGTGCTCGCGCAGCACCACGCCGAGATAGGGCGAGACCGCGCCGGCGACACCGTAGCCGAGCATGGCGAGCGCTGCGAGGAACGGCACCTGCGGCTTGGCGCGGTATTTGCCGAGCAAGGTCAGCGGCGGTGCCCGCAGCGCGGAGGACGTGATCGACCAGATCACGATCAGCGCGATGAACCAGCCCTGCGCCGCCGCGCCGGCTCCGGCAACGAAGGGCAGCGCGACGAAGGCGCCGCAGGAGATCGCGGTCACGAGGGCGACGAACAGGCCGAGCCTGCCGACATGGGGCGCGAGCTTGTCGGCGGCGATTCCCATCGCGGTGTCCGCAATGGTGAAGATCGCCTGATCCAGCATCAGGATGAGGATCACGGCGGACGGCGCGATGCCGACCTCTGCGGCCAGCTTTGGCAGGTAGACAACGTAGGTCGTCCAGCCCAGCGTGAACACCAATTGCAGGCCTGCGAGATAAAGCCCCGTGCGGTTCGCCGTGCCCGTGCCGGTCGAGTTCTGTGTGGTGGTCATGTCGCCGCCTCCCCGCCCGAAGCTTAGACGAGCGAAGGCGGCGAGGAAACGCGTCAGCGCGTCCTGCGGAAGGTCAGATTGATCCGCTTCCGGCCGAGCAGCGGATGCTCGCCGTCGGCGAGCGGCGCGACGCCGTGATAGGCGAGCCTGCTGGCCCCGCCCCAGACCACCACGTCGCCATGGACGAGGCGGAAGCGGCGCGGCTTGTCATTGCGCGCGAGGCCGCCGAACAGGAAGGTCGCGGGCAGGCCGAGCGAGACCGAGACGATCGGCGCGGAATAGTCCAGCTCGTCCTTGTCCTGGTGCAGCGACAGCCGCGTGCCCGGCTCGTAGCGGTTGACGAGGCAGGCATCGGGGGCAAAGCCTTCAAAGCCGCCCTGCTCCGCGGCGCGGCGGGCGAGATCGGCCAACAGCGGCGGCATCGCCGGCCATGGCGCACCGGTGCGCGGATCGATCGGGTCGTAGCGATAGCCGGTGTGATCGGTGATCCAGCCGCGCTCGCCGCAATTGGTCATCGCCACCGACATTAGATGGCCGCCCGGCGTCGTCATCCGCCGGAACGGCGATTGCGCGACGACGGCGCGCACGGCGTCGATCAGCCCGCTCTCGATCGGCTTGACGAAGCCGCGCAGCAGCACGGCCCCATCGGCGATGTTTTCGCGCGACGGTTGGGCTTCTGCGACGCTATCGAACAAATCAGCCGTCAACGGCTCCGCTCATTTGGCATCGTGAAAAATCACACCCAGCGTGTGGCGCTGGCCGGACCTGATCCGGCTGACGCCGTGGCGGAGATTAACGCGGTAGGTGCCGCGTGTCCCCTGCACCGGACGATGATGCACAGCGAAGGCGACCGCATCGCCCTGTGCCAGCGGCACCACCTCGGCGCGGGACTGCATGCGCGGGCGCTGCTCGGTCAGCACGAACTCGCCACCGGTGAAGTCGCGTCCGGGCTCGGAGAGCAGGATCGCGACCTGGAGCGGGAACACGTGCTCGCCATAGAGGTCCTGGTGCAGGCAATTGTAATCACCGGCCTCATATTGCAGCAGCAGGGGCGTCGGCCGCGCCTGCCCGGCATCGTGGCAGCGCTTCAGGAACGCCGCGTGTGCGGCGGGATAGCGGATGTCGATCCCCATCGCCTCGTTCCAGCGATTGGCGACGGCTTGAAGATGCGCGTAGAGCGCCGGGCGCAGCTGCGCGATCAGATCGGGCAGCGGATAGGCGAAGTACTTGTACTCGCCGCGGCCGAAGCCGTGGCGGCCCATCACGATGCGGCTGCGGAAGTGCGCATCGTCCGGGTAGAGCGCGGCGATGGCGCGGCATTGGTCAGGCGTCAGCAGGTTCTTCAGGACGGCGCAGCCCTGGGTGTCGAGCTCGGCGGTGATCTGCGGCCAGTCGAGGGCGTCGACATGGTCGGCGAGGTTGGGAACGGAGTCTGGTGCGGAAACGCGTTTCGCGATGGCCATAGCAATCATCCCATTCACATCCGTCATTCCGGGGCGCGACGAAGTCGCGAGCCCGGAATCCATAACCACGATCGGGAGTATGGATTCCGGGCTCGCGCCCAAGTGGGCGCGCCCCGGAATGACGGGAGCGGGTGTCGCAGATCCCGGGCGCCACAACCACCCGATTTCCGATGATCGTCTCCCCGTCATCGCGAGGAGCCCTTGCGACGAAGCAATCCAGACTGGTTCCGCGGAGAGACCCTGGATTGCTTCGCTTCGCTCGCAATGACGCGGAGAGAATCAGCCCCGCACCGGTAGCGTCGTCACGTCGTAGCCGTGCCTGATCGTTCGCTTCAGCACGGGGTCTTCCAGCTCGAAGTCGAAGCGGTCGGCCGGGCGGATGCCGCCCTTGGCGGCGAACGTGCCGCCGAACATGGCGCAGCCGTCGGGGAACTTGCCGCCGCCAAAGCCGCGCGCGATGAGGTCCGTAACCGGCAGCATCGCATCCAGCGTGCCCTCCTGGTAGAGTACGCGCTCGCCCTTGATGGTGGCGTAGGAGCGCAGGATCATCTTGTCCCAATGGCCAATGACGTCCTCGAGCTCCCAGAGCGTCGAGGCGATCGGCTTGTCGCACATCTGCTTGGACACCGTGACGTTGTAGGCCTCGACCTTGCGGTCGGTGTGATCGGAGCCGCAGCCGACGAAGATGCGGCCCTGCCAGCCGATCAGCACGAATTCGACCTCGCCGGAGGAATCGCCACCGGTGCATTCGATGCTGTCCTCCTGGGTCAGCCGCCGCGCCGAGGCGCGGTAGTAGATCGGCGTCGAGGCCGGGCGGGCGATGCCCATCTCCTCCAGCTCGGCGATGTGCTTGTCGCGCGCGACCGTGTCGCGGCCGGTCCAGCCGGCGATGACCAGCTGGTCGATCGCCAGCGTCAGCGGCGTGGTGGTGTCCTGGGCATCGACGGTGAAAGTGAGATCAAACACGAATGACGGCCTCCATGCCGGCAGCAAGCTCGAAGATACGGCGGTCCGAGCCGCCTGCGCCCGCCAGCATCAGGCCGACGGGAACGTCGCCCTCGCGATGACAGGGCAGCGAGATGGCGCAACCGTCGATCAGGTTGATCAGGCTGCAATTGCGCAAGGCGCGGATGTTCTCGCGGGTGAACGCCTGATCGTCGGCGAGGTCGGCGATCTTCGGCGGTGTGTTGGGCGTGGTCGGCAGCACCAGGGCGTCATAGGGCGCGATGCGCGCATTGACGCGCGCGATCAGCGAGCGGCGTTCGTTGAGCAGGTCGATGTAGTCGGCCGCGCTCTGCGCCTCGCCGCGCATGATGCGCACCGCCACCCTGGGATCGTAGACGTCGCCCTTGGCCGTGATCAGATAGCGGTGCCAGGCATAGCTCTCGGACGCCGCGAAACCGCCCTTCGCGTTCATCGGACCGACGTCATGGAACTCCGCCATCTCGATACGCTCGACGATGGCGCCGTGATCGGACAGCGTCTTCAGCGCGCGCTCGAAGGTCTTGGCCACCTCTGCGTCGAGATCGTCGAGCGCGATCGTGGTGGGCACCGCGAGGCGCATGCCCTGGATCGGCCGCGGCCTCAAGGCGACGATCGGCTCGGCCGCGAGCACGGCATCGAGTATGGCACAGCAACTGACCGATCGTGCCAGCGGCCCGATGCTATCGAGCGAGAACGACAGCGGCACCGAGCCGTCGAGCGGCACGCGGCGCTGCGTCGGCTTGTAGCCGACGATGCCGTTGAAGGCGGCCGGAATTCGGCAGGAGCCGCCGGTGTCGGTGCCGAGCGCGCCATGCGCCATGCCGTCGAGCACGGACACCGCCGCGCCGGCGGACGAGCCACCGGGCACGTGGCCTTCCGAGCGGTTCCAGGCCCCCTTCGGCGTGCCATAATGCGGATTGATGCCGATGCCAGAATAGGCGAACTCGGTCATGTTGGTGCGGCCGATCACGACGAAGCCGGCCTTGCGCAGCCGCGCCACCGTCGCGGCATCGTGCTCGGCAGGGGCTGAGTCATCCAGCGCGCGCGAGCCGGCGCGCGTCACCTGGCCCTTGATGTCGAACAGATCCTTGATCGAGACCGGGATGCCCGCATAGCGCGACGGCGCCGCCTTGGCCTTGCGCAAGCCATCCATCGCATCGGCCGCCGCGAGCGCGGCGTCCTTGTCGACATGGATGAAGGCGCGCTGGCCCTCGCCCGCGGGGTCGGCGATCCTGGCGAGGCAGGCCTCGACCAATTTGCGGGAGGTGGTGCGGCCGCTTTCGAGGTCTTCGGCGAGCTGCGCCAGTGTCGGAAAATCGGGCATGTCTGTCTCACGGAATATTTCGCGCGCAATCTATAGCGCTGGCTCAGCTCGACACAAGCATTGTGCGCATGATGGCATGCATGCGCATTGCTGGACCGTTGACGCGCCATGGTCGATTGTCGCATCAAGTTCGAAACTGGCGGGCGCGAGGCCTGCTTTTGGGAGGAGCCGCCCACATGGCCGAACCGCAGCGCGCGCGACCGAAACCGACGCCGGAGACCCAGCACTTTTGGGACGGCACCAAGGCCGGCGAATTGCGCCTGCAGCGCTGCGATGCCTGTGCCCATGTCTACTTCCCGCCGCGCCCGTTCTGCCCCTCCTGCGCCTCGCGCAAGGTCAGCATCTTCAAGGCCAGCGGCAAGGGCTTTCTCTACAGCTACGTGATCAACCATCGTCCGGCCGCGCCGGGCTTCACGCCGCCTTACGCCATCGCGGTGGTCGAGCTCGACGAGGGCCCGCGGATGATGAGCAACATCATCGACTGCCCGCAGACACCCGAGGCGCTCGAACTCGACATGAAGCTCGAGGTCGCGTTCCAGGAGCTCGACGACAAGATCACCCTCCCCGTCTTCCGCCCGGCGAAGGGGTAAGGTCATGCGCAAGAACCAGGTTGCCGTCGTCGGCGCGGCCGAGACCACTGAGCTCGGTGTCATTCCCAACGCCTCGCAGCTCCAGCTGCACGCGGATGCCGCGCTCAACGCCATTGCCGACGCCGGGCTGAAGCTGTCCGACATCGACGGCTTTGCCACCGCGGTCGAAACGCCGCAGCAGGTCTGCCACTATCTCGGCATCAAGCCGACCTGGGTGGACGGCACCTCGGTCGGCGGCTGCTCCTTCATGCTGCATGTCCGCCACGCCGCGGCGGCGATCGAGGCGGGTCTGTGCAAGACGGTGCTGATCACCCACGCCGAGAGCGGCAAGTCGATGATCGGCAAACTGCCGCGCTCAACGCCGGCCGACAGCCTCAACGGCCAGTTCGAGGCGCCTTTCGGCGTCTACGGCCCGCCAAGCATGTTCCCGATTCCCGTGCTGCGCTTCATGAAGACCTACGGCATCACCCACGAGCAGCTTGCCTCAGTGGCGGTGGTGCAGCGGGAATGGGCGGCGAAGAATCCGCGCGCGATGATGAAGGAGCCGATCACGGTCAACGATGTCCTCAACTCGCGCATGATCGCCTATCCGTTCCGGCTTCTGCAGTGCTGCCTCGTCACCGACGGCGGCGGCGCGCTGATCCTGACCTCGGCCGACCGCGCCAGGGATTTTCCGCGCAAGCCGGTCTACATCATGGGCACCGGCGAGAGCGTCGAGACGCCGATGGTCAGCCAGATGGAGACGTTCAACTCCTCGCGTGCGTTCAAAACCGCCGGGCCGCTGGCGTTCAAGGAAGCCGGCATCGCGCACGGGGATGTCGACCATCTCATGATCTACGACGCCTTCGCGCATCTGCCGTTGTTCGGACTCGGCGACCTCGGCTTCATGCCTTACGAGGAAACCGGCCAGTTCATCGCCGACGGCAACACGCGTCCCGGCGGGAAACTGCCGCTCAACACCAATGGCGGCGGCCTGTCCTACATGCATTCGGGCATGTACGGCATGTACGCGCTGCAGGAGAGTGTGCGTCAGATGCGCGGGATCGCGCCGGCGCAGGTGCCGAACGCAAAGATTTCGGTGTGCCACGGCGTCGGCGGCATGTTCGCGGCGAGTGGCACGATCGTGTTTACGAACGAGAGGTAATGCGCCGCTCGCCTCTCCCTCTCCCCGTTCTTACGGGGAGAGGGTTGGGGTGAGGGGCCTCTCTCCACGGATGAGATGGCCGCGAGACCTGTACCCCCTCACCCGGATCGCATCTTCGATGCGATCCGACCTCTCCCCGCAAGCGGGGCGAGGTAAGAAACGCCGGAACGCATAGCGGAGAACCCACATGAGCAAATCACTGCAAGACAAGGTCATCATCGTCACCGGCGCAGGCCGTGGCATCGGGCGCGAGATTGCGCTTCTGTGCGCCGCCGAGGGTGCCAAGGTCGTCGTCAACGATCCCGGCGGAGCCGCCGACGGCGCGGGCGCGAACGCGGCGCCCGCCGAGGAGGTGGTCGAGGAGATCAAGAAGCGCGGCGGCACGGCGGTCGCCAATTTCGAGAGCGTCGCGGAAGCGATCCCCGCCAGCAAGATCGTGAAGACCGCGACCGATCATTTCGGCCGGCTCGACGGCGTCGTCAACAATGCCGGCATCCTGCGCGACATGATCTTCCACAAGATGAGCGTGGAAGCGTTCGAAGCCGTCATCAAGGTACATCTGATGGGCTCGTTCTACGTCAGCCACGCCGCAGCGCGCATCTTCCGCGAGCAGGAGTCGGGCTCGTTCGTGCACTTCACCTCGACCTCCGGCCTGATCGGCAACTTCGGCCAAGCCAACTACGCCGCGGCCAAGCTCGGCATCGTCGGGCTGTCGAAGTCGATCGCGCTCGACATGGGCCGCTTCAACGTCCGCTCCAACTGCGTCTCGCCGTTCGCCTGGACCCGCATGATCGGCACCATTCCGACCGAGACCGACGCCGAGAAGGCGCGTGTCGAGAAGATCAAGCAGATGGGCCCGGAGAAGATCGCCCCGCTCTGCGGCTATCTGCTCGGCGATTCCGCCAAGGACGTCACCGGCCAGATCTTTGGCGTGCGCATGAACGAGATCTTCCTGTTCAGCCAGAACCGTCCGATCCGCTCGGTGCAGCGGAGCGAAGGCTGGACTCCGCAGTCGATCGCGGAACACGGCATGCCGGCGCTGAAGGGCTCGTTCTACAAGCTCGATCGTTCGGCCGACATCTTCACCTGGGATCCGGTGTGAGATTGCGCGAATAGGGAGTGGCGAATGGCGAATAGGGTTTCTATTCGCTACTCGCCATTCGCAATTTGCCCTACCCCGTATTCCGCAAGCCCGCCGAAATCCCGTTGATCGTCAGCTGGATCCCGCGCAGCACCTGCTCGTCGGGGTTCTGCGCGCGGTGCTCTCTCAAGAGCTCGACCTGCACGTGGTTGAGCGGATCGAGATAGGGGAAGCGGTGGCGCACGGAGCGCTCCAGCAGCGGGTTGCCCTGGAGCAGCCGGTCCTGGCCCATGATGTCGAGCAGCGTCTCGATGCAGGAATGCCATTCGCGGCGGATGCGGCCAAAGATTTTTTCGCGCAAGGCCTCGTCCGGCACCAGTTCGGCATAGCGCGAGGCGATCGCGATCGAGCTCTTGGCCAGCACCATGTCCATGTTCGACAGCAGCATGCGGAAGAACGGCCATTCCTGGTAGAGCTCTTTCAGGAACGGCATGCCCTGCTCTGGATGCTCCGCGATCCACTGCTCGACCGCGCTGCCGAAGCCGTACCAGCCCGGCAGCATCAGGCGACATTGCGCCCAGGAGAACACCCAGGGAATCGCGCGCAGATCCTCGATCGCGCGGGTCTTTTTGCGCGAAGCCGGACGGCTGCCGATGTTGAGCGTGGCGATCTCGTTGATGACGGTGGACGACCAGAAGTACTCGACGAAGCCTTCGGTCTCGTAGACGAGGCCGCGATAGGCCTTGAAGGCGAGGTTCGAGAGTTCGTCCATCGCGGTCAGATATTCGCGGCGCGGCGCGCTCTGGCGCGGATGCAGCAGACTTGCCTCCAGCGTCGCCGCGGCGAGGATTTCCAGATTGTTGCGGCCGACCTCGGTGTTGGAATATTTCGACGAGATGATCTCGCCCTGCTCGGTGATGCGGATCTGGCCGTTCACCGCGCCGCCGGGCTGCGCGATGATGGCGTCATAGCTCGGCCCGCCGCCGCGCCCCACCGAGCCGCCGCGGCCGTGGAACAGGCGTAAGCGCACGTGGTGCCGCTCGAACACTTCGACGAGGCCGATCTCGGCCTTGTAGAGCTCCCAGCCCGAGGTGACGAAGCCGCCGTCCTTGTTGCTGTCGGAGTACCCAAGCATGACCTCCTGCACGCTGCCGCGGCTGTCGACGAGCCGGCGGTAATCGTGCAACGACAGCATGCGGTCCATGATGCTGCTCGAAGCCTGCAAATCCTCGATGGTCTCGAACAGCGGCACGATGTTGATGGCGCTGCGGCCGGAGGGATGGACGAGGCCGACCTCCTTCAGGAGCACGGCGACCTCGAGCATGTCCGACATGCCCTTGCACATCGAGATGATGCATTGAGGAATGGCGTCCGAGCCGAATTTCGCATGCGCTTCCGCGGCGGCATGGAACACGTTGAGCTCGCCCATCGTCTCGTCGCTGTATTTGACGAAGGGCGAGACCAGCGCGCGCGTCGAGCGCAATTCGTTGGTCAGCAGCGAGATGCGAGCGTCCTCGCCAAGCGCGAGATAGGACATGCCGGGATTGGCGGCGTCGATCAACTCGGCGATGGTGCGCTCGTGGACGGCCGAGTTCTGGCGAATGTCGAGCCGGGCCAGGTGAAAGCCGAAGCAATCCACCGCGCGGCGCAAGAGCCGCAGCCGGCCGCGCGCGATGACGCGGGCGTTGTTGGAGATCAGCGAGCGATGCAGCACGTCGAGATCGGCTAGCAGCTCCCTGACGCTCTCGTAAGGCGCCGCTTTGCCGACAGGCCGGCGCGTGATCTCGACTTCGAGCTTTTCGGCCGTCGCGGTGAGGCGGGCATAGATGCCTGAGACTGCCAGGCGATAGGGCTCGCCGCTCCGGTGCGGCGAGGTGTCCGGCGAACGCTCCGCAAGCGTGCGCAGCTCCTCGGAGACGTCGGCGAGATGGGCTGCGATCGACAGCTCCGCGCCGAGCACGTGCAGCTCGTTGAGATAGAACTGCATCACCCGGCTCGACTGCAGCCGCAGCGTGCCGCGCATCACGTCGGCGGTGACGAAGGGATTGCCGTCGCGGTCGCCGCCGATCCAGCTGCCCATGCGCAGGAACGAGGCAAGGTCGCCGGCCGCCTGCTCGCCGCTCTCCTCCAGCCGATCCTCCAGCGCGTTGATGAGCCGCGGCACCTCGCGCAGGAAGGTGTAGTCGTAGAACGACAGGCCGTTGGCGACCTCATCCAGCACGGTGAGCTTGGTCCGGCGCAAGAGGTTGGTCTGCCACAGCGTCAGCACCTCGCGGCGGAGCTGCTCGTCGCTGGCAGCCGCCTCCTCCGCGGTCAGTGCAACCCGCTCGCGGCGATCGAGCAGGGCTGCGATCTCCATCTCGCGGTCCATGGTGCTCTTGCGGCGGACCTCGGTCGGATGCGCGGTCAACACCGGGCTGACCAGCGCGGTCTTGAAGAAGTTGCGGAGCTGGTCGGGACCAATGCCCGCCGCCTTGGCGTGCGCCAGTGTCTCCGCCAGCACGCCGGAGCCGCCATTCTTGGCCGCCGCGCGCGCGCGCATCTGACGGATGTTGTTCTGGTCCTCGGCGATGTTGGCAAGGTGCGAGAAATAGCTGAAGGCGCGGACGATCCGCACCGTCTCGGAGGTCGACATGCTGTCGAGGATCTGCTCGAGCTCGCGGCGGGCGAGCCGGTCCTCGTCGCGGTGGAACCTGATCGAGGTCTGCCTGATGCGCTCGACCAGGTCGAACACGTCGGCGCCCTCCTGGTCGCGCACGGTGTCGCCCAGAATGCGCCCGAGCAGGCGGATATCGTCCCGCAGCCGGGCATCGGCCTCCATCGCCTGGACATCCTCAGGGCGGTTGGGGCGCTGCTCAGTGCTGTCGGATGGTACGGTCTGGAGGGACATGGCTCGCTCCCCTGCTCGCGCCCTTGGCGGCCCGGTCCGGCGGAGTGTGCGATACTTTTCTACCGCAGTGCAAGATGAAGTTGGGGCGACGCACCGTGGATCGGAGTGCGACGTCCTCGTGTCCCGGACAAGCAGCAACGCCTTCGAGCGTTGCTGCGCCGAGCGGGGACCCAGGAGCCTCAGAGCACATCGCCGCAATGGGCCCCGGCTCTGCAGCGCACCACGCCGCGAAGGCGCGGCGCACTGCGCTGCGTCCGGGGCACGAGAAAATAGCTAGTCGTATAATAAGCATGCCTTCGCGGTCTCGCGGCGCAGGCGCCCGAAGTTTTGCTTTCCGTTTCGCCCTCATCGAGAAGCAAGGGCGCAGGGAAGGCCGGGCGCCAGCCGGCACCCAAGGTCCGCACGCGACAAGACGCACGCGGGGTGACCACAGGTGATGCCGGAACATCCGGGCCTTCCCTGCGCAATGGTTTTACGGCTTATGGCGCGCTCTCCCCGGGGAGCGATGCACTATTGCCCCAGTCGCCTTGCGGATCACTGATGCGCGCACCCGGTCGGGCCGCTTCACCACCGCAAGCCTTGACGCACAGACCCCGGGCGTCAGGACCACACGCTTTTGCCGTCCGCGGACGTCTCTCCCGGACTGTCGGAAGCTCGCGCGTGCTCGCCCCCAATGCCGAAAAGCAACGTTGAGACCACACCGTGTCGTGCCGCGGATCGCGATGGCTCACGGGTTTGCCCGCCCTGCCATCCCGTCACGCGCCGGCGCTGCCGCGTCCATCGCATCCTGGCCTACATATCGTGACGATCGCGAAACGTCCCTTTGACGAGCCGGGATGTGCTGCGGTTTACCCGAAACAGCGAATTCGGTCAATCAGAATATTTGCACTCCCGCCACTTGACCTGCATTGGCGTGTTTTGCCCGTCGGGCAACGCGAGGCATGGTGTGCGCCGCATCGCCTGGCCGCGTCCCGCCGCAGCCAAAGGCGCCCCCGGCGTCTGGTTTGCCACCGACAGCCAGCGCAACAAACGAATGGAGGTTCGTCGCCGAAGGGTCAAAGAGCTGACGTCTCGACCATGTCCAATTCCAGCGCTTGCCACCGCCAGAAAGCAAGATGACAACTTGCGGCGATGGTGGCAGAATGATGACAGACGTGGTTTGAAGACTTGGCGACCAAGAACAACGAAGAGAATAGTTCGCCGCGGTCACGTTGTCCAAGGGAGGAGATGGCTCATGAAACGCATGTTTCTGGGACTGGTCGCCGTTGCCCTGATCGCTTCGGCGTTTGTCGTATCCACCACAACAGTCATGGCGCAGACGAAGGTGTTGAAGATGCAGGCCACATGGCCGGCGTCGCTCACGCTCTATGACAACTTCACCTATTTCGTCGATCGAGTGAACAAGCTGTCAGCCGGCGCGCTGAAGATCGAGGCGATGCCCGCCGGCCAGGTCGTGCCGGCGTTCGAGGTGCTGGACGCAACCAACAAGAAGGTGCTCGACGGAGCGCATGCGTGGGCCGGCTACTGGACCGGCAAGAACAAGACCGCGATCCTGTTCACCGGCGGTCCCGGCGGCACCTTCGGCATGGACTTCATGGACGTGATGGGTTGGCTCTATCACGGCGGCGGCCTCGAGCTTTACAACGAGTTTTATCAGAAGGAGCTCAAGCTCAACCTCGTCGTGTTTCCAATCCTGCCTGCAGGGCCGCAGGCGTTCGGCTGGTTCAAGAAGCCGATCCAGACGGTCGAGGACATGAAGGGCATGAAATGCCGCCAGACCGGCATGGCCGGCGAAGTGTGGCAGGCGCTCGGCTTCACGGTGGTCAACATGCCGGGCGGAGAAATCATTCCCTCCGCGCAACGCGGCGTGATCGATTGCGCCGAATGGGTCGGCGGCATCGAGGACATGCAGCTCGGCTTCCACAACGTCTGGAAGTATCACTATTCACCCGGCTTGCATGAGAACGTGACGGTCGGCGAGCTCGTCATCAACGGCGATGTGTGGAAGGAGCTCAGCCCGCAACATCAGGAGATCATCAAGTCGGCGGCCAACGAGACATTCCTCGTCTGGTGGACCAAGTGGCAGCGCCAGAACGCCGATGCGCTGATTGAGATGCAGCAGAAGCACGGCGTACAGATTCTCCGCACGCCGACGGAGATCCTGCTGGCCTTCATCAAGAAGTGGGACGAGATCGCGACCGCCGAGGGCGCCAGGAACCCGTTCTTCAAGAAGGTGCACGACTCGCAGAAGGCGTATGCCAGCGCTGTGGTCCCGTACAAGAGGTCTTACTTCCCGCCATACTCCTTCATGGCGAACTACTACTTCCCAACCGAGAAATAGGACTTCCTCCGAGGGCGGCCGATTTGACCGCCCTCAATTCGCACGCAGGCGGCCTGCTTTGCGCCGCACGAATGATCGGCGAAAGGGGCGAGGCATGGCTGAGATAACAGGCGGGCAGCCACCGGCGCTTCTGGCTATCATCAGGATGATCGACGGCTTCACCGACCGGACCGGCACGATCATCTCGTGGCTCTCGGTGCCGCTGGTTCTCGCCGTCGCCTATGAGGTTGGGGCGCGTTACCTGTTCAACGCGCCGACCATATGGGCCTACGACGCAACCTACATGCTCTACGGCTCGCTCTTCATGCTTGGCGCCGCTTACGCGCTGCACAAGGGTGCTCATATCCGTACCGACTTCTTCTGGGAGAAGTTCTCGATCCGTAGGAAGGGCTGGATCGATACGATCTCCTATGTCGTCTTCTTCTTCCCGAGCCTGATCATGCTGTTCCTGATCAGCTGGAACGAATTTCACTACGCCTGGCTGATCAACGAGACTTCGGACCAGACTCCCTGGCGGCCCGTGCTGTGGCCGTTCAAATTCGTCGTGCCGCTCGCCTGCCTCCTGCTGCTGGTCCAGGGCGTGTCCGAGTTGATCAAGAGCATCTACATGGCGCGCACCGGCGTCGAGCTGGAGCATAAGGAGAAAGTCGAGATATGACCGCAGAAGCGCTCATCGGCCTCATCATGCTGCTGGTGCTGCTGGGCGCGATCTTCATCGGTGTGCCGATCTCGTTCACGTTGCTGTTTCTCGCCTTCTCGTTCGGCTACTGGGGCATGGGCGGGACGGTCTTCGAGCTTGGTTACTTCCAGACCATCGGCATGATGAAGGAAGAACTTCTCGCCGCCGTACCGCTGTTCATCTTCATGGGCTTCATCACCGAGCAGGCGGGACTCATGGAGCGCCTTTTTACGGCGTTCCGCATGCTGCTTGCGCCGGTGCGCGGCGCACTCTTCCTCGTCGTCATCCTGACCTCGACCGTGTTCGCGATGGCGACAGGCATCGTCGGCGCAGCCGTCACCGTTCTTGGCATCATGGCATCGCCGATCATGACGAAGGCGGGCTATGATGCCAAGCTTTCAGCGGGCACCATCACGGCGGGCGGCACGCTCGGTATTCTCATTCCCCCGTCGGTCATGCTGATCGTGATGGGGCCGGTGCTCGGGGTTTCGGTCGCCGATCTCTATGCTGCAGCCTTCGGACCGGGCTTTCTGCTGGCCGGCGTCTACATCATCTATCTGATGGGCCGCTCCTTCATCAATCCCAAGCTCGGGCCGCCAGTGCCAAAGGATGAGCGGATCTACTCCGCTGGATACATTGCACGCGAGGTGGCCGTCGGAACGCTGCCGCTGCTCGGGCTCATCACGGCGACGCTCGGCTCGATCATCGGGGGGCTTGCGACGCCGACGGAGGCCGCCGGCATCGGCAGCGTCGGCGCGCTGATCCTGGCCATCGCATATCGCAGGTTCTCGCTCAGCGGACTGCAACGGGCGCTGATCTCGACGATGGCGACGTCGAGCATGGTCCTCCTGCTGGCGGTCACGTCGAACATTTTCGGTGCGGTGTTCGCCCGCCTTGGCTCAGCGAACTGGATCACCGAGACGATGCTCAGCCTGCAGTTGCCGCCGAGCCTCATGCTGATTGTCGTGCTCCTTCTCATTTTCCTGCTGGGGTGGCCGTTTGAGTGGCCGGCCATCATCCTGGTGTTTCTGCCGATCTTCTATCCTGTCGTGAAAGGCATGGGCATCGACCTCATATGGTTCGGAGCGTTGGTTGCGGTGGTGCTGCAGACCGCCTTCCTGTCGCCGCCCGTCGCCATGTCAGCGTACTATCTCAAGCAGGTGGTCAAGGGCTGGAGTCTCGGAACGATCTACGCTGGCATGTTCCAGTTCATGGTGCTGCAGGTGATCTGCGTTGGCCTGATGATTGCCTTCCCCGGCATTGCGACCTGGTTCCCGCACACGCTGCATGAAGCATCTCGCAGCCAGGTGATCCCGGAGGAGTACAGAAAAATCCTGGAACAGCAGAAACAAGCACCGTCCCTGGAAGACGAGGACTGGTTGACACCAAAAAAGAAGTAGCGCGCGCGATTGAGTCCGCGACGGCGCCACACGGCTCCGCTCTGCCGCCGAGCGCCGATGTTGAGGCAACGTCCTAAGCCGGCACGATCACCTTGCCGATCGGCCAGAGCGCGATGCCGGCGAGCTTCAGATGGGCCCAGGCGAAGGGGATGCCGATGATGGTGACGGCGAGAACGAGCGCGGTCAGGAGGTGACCGAGCGCCAGCCACCAGCCAGCGAGCACGAACCAGATGATGTTGCCGATCACCCCGAGCGGGCCGGTGCCGATATCCTCGACGCCGGTGACATCGTAGCGGTTGACCGCCCGGGAGCCGAACGGCAGCAGCGTGTAGACGGCGATGTTGAACGCCGCCCGCGCCCAGGGCAGGCCGATGATGGTGATCGCCATGACAACGGCCGCGATCAGCCAGCCGAACGCCATCCAGGCGCCGCCGATGAGGATCCAGAGGATGTTGAGAAGGATGGAAACGGGGGCCATGGGATGATCCGGAGGTGGATGATCCCATTCATATAGGCTCGGAATTTGTTCGTGCCAGGACGCTTCCAGCGCGCGGGGCGTAGCCCGGATGGAGCGAAGCGTAATCCGGGATGATCTTTCCAGGGCGAGAGATCCCGGATTACGCTTCGCTCCATCCGGGCTACGAAGTAGCTAGATCTTCCGGCCCGCCTGCTCCCAATAGGGATCGCGCAGGCGGCGCTTGAAGATTTTTCCGGAATCTTCGCGCGGCAGGCCGGTGCGGATCTCGATGTGCTTGGGCACCTTGTAGTCGGCCAGATGCGCCTTCAGCGCGGCGCGGACATCGGAAGCAGCGAGCGTGACCCCGGGTTGCGGCTCCACCACCGCCATCAGCGCCTCGCCGAACTCGGCGTCGGGGATGCCGAACACGGCGCAATCATGCACGCCGGGCACCGCATGCAGCACGGATTCGATCTCGGCCGGGTAGATGTTGACGCCGCCTGATATCACCATGTCGCGCTTGCGGTCGCAGATGAAGACGTAGCCGTCTTCATCGATATAGCCGACGTCGCCGGAGGTGATGAAGCCGTCGCGGTCGATCTCGGCGCGCTTCTCCGGCTTGTTGTGATAGGTGAAATCGGCCATCTCGGCCATGCGCGAATAGATCTCGCCGATCTCGCCGACCCCGAGCACGCTTCCATCCTCGCCGATGAAGCGCAGCTCGGCGCCGGGCGAGATCCTGCCGACGGTGCCGGGCTTCTTCAGCGCGTCCTCCGACGTCGCGAAGGTCACGGCGCTGGATTCGGTCGAGCCGTAGAACTCGTAGATCACCGGCCCCCACCATTCGATCATGGCGCGCTTGACGTCGGCCGGGCACGGCGCGGCGGCGTGGATGACGTGGCGGAGCGAGGAGACGTCGTACGTCCTGCGCACCTCCTCGGGCAGCTTCATCAGGCGGATGAACATGGTCGGCACCATGAAGATGGTGTCGATCTTGTAGTGCTCGATCGCCTGCAGGAATTCCTCCGCCTCGAAGCGCGGCATCAGCACCAGCACCCCGCCGAGCTTGCCGGCGCGGATGCCGAACGAGTTCGGCGCGGAATGATAGAGCGGCCCCGGCAGCAATGCGCGGGCGCCGGGCTTGAGCCCATAGATCATCGCACGCATGCGCTCACCGGCAGCCTGCTGCTCCGGCGTCGGCGCGTTGCGGCGGACGCCCTTGGGATGGCCTGTCGTGCCCGACGTGTAGATCATGTTCATGGGCTGCGGCACGATCGGGCCGTCATAGGGCGGGTGTTGCGCGAGCCAGGCTTCGAAATCGATCGCGAAGTCCGGCGTCTTCAGATGATCGGGATCGATCTTGTAGTTGGAGCGGATTTCCGGCGGCGTCGGCACGCTGAGCACGGTGACTCCCTCAGGAATCGCATCGCGCAAACCGTGCAGCATGTCGGCATGAGCGATCAGCACGGCGGCGCCGGAATCCTTCAGGATGTAGGTGATCTCCTCCGGTTTGAAGTGCCAGTTGATCGGCACGCCATAGGCGCCCAGCCGCATCGCGGCGTAGGCGGCTTCCAGGAAGGCGATGTCGTTGCGCATCAGCATGCAGACGCAATCGCCTTGGCGGACGCCGATCTTGGCGAGGCCGGAGGCGATGCGGTCGGCGCGCTCAGTGACCTCGCCGTGAGAGCGGCGGCGCTCGCCGGAGACGATGCCGAGGAAGGGGGACGTTTGGCTCATTGTTGTTTTTCTTTGTTGTTGTTTGTGCCGTCATTCCGGGTCGATGCGCAGCATCGAACCCGGAATCCATTTCACAGCGAACGATGCGGCTCGATGGATTCCGGGCCTGCGCCTACGGCGCATCCCGGAATGACCCAAAGCTAATCCGCAAAATTCGGCGCGCGCTTTTCCAGATTGGCGCGCACGGCCTCGGTCTGGTTGGGGCTGCCGATCAGCTTCTGCTGCTCGACGGATTCGGCGAGCAGCGCCGGGCCCGGATCGACCGAGAGATTGTTCAGCATCCGCTTGGCCGCGCGGATCGCATCGGGGCTTTTCCCTGCGATCTCGCGCGCGACATCAAGCGCTGCAGCGCGCGGATCGTCGCAGATGCGCGTGGCGAGGCCGTAAGCCAGCGCCTCCTGCGCCGAGAAGATCCGCCCGGTGTAGGTGAGATCGCGCAGGATGTCATCGCGCACCAGCGAGGCCAGGATCGGCGTGCCAGCCATGTCGGGCACGAGGCCCCATTTGATCTCCATGATCGACATGCGCGCATCCGAGCTGAGAAAGCGCATGTCGGCGCCGAGCGAGAGCTGGAAGCCGCCGCCGAAGGCGACGCCATGCACGGCCGCGATCACGGGCATCGGAAGCTGACGCCAGCCCCACACCGCCTGTTGCGCGAAGTTGGCCTTGCCATAGGTCCGCACCGTGAGATCGCGATTTTCGCCACCCGGAATTCCGTTGCCGCCCTTCTCCTTCATGGCGGCAAAACGCCCCATGTCCAATCCAGCGCAGAAGGCACGGCCTTCGCCCGAGAGCACGACGGCGCGCACGCCCTTCTCCTTCGAAAGCCGGTCGGTTGCGGCGACGAGGGCCTCGAACATGGGCTGATCCAGCGCGTTCATCTTGTCGGCGCGCACCAGGCGCACGTCGGCAACGCCTTCCGAGATCGAGATCGAGACGCGATCTTCCATGGACGAATTCTCCCCTAGTTCTTGCCTGTTCTTGTTCAGTGCCGCTTTACAGGACGCCGGCGGCCGGATTTAGTCAATCGACCAATTAACTGACAATCCCTACGGGGGAAACAGCCATGTTCAAGGAAAATCTTCTGGCCGGCCGGCGCATTCTCGTGACCGGCGGCGGCACCGGTCTCGGCAAATCGATGGCGGCGCGCTTTCTCCAGCTCGGCGCCGAGGTGCACATTTGCGGTCGGCGCAAGATCGTGTGCGACGAGACCGCAACCGAGCTGATGGATCTGTATGGCGGCCGCGTCACCAGCCACGGCGTCGACATCCGCAACGCGCTTGCGGTCGAGGAGATGATCGAGAGCATCTTCCGCGATGGCCCCCTCACCGACCTCATCAACAATGCCGCGGGCAATTTCATCTCTCGGACCGAGGAGCTCTCGCCGCGCGGCTTCGATGCGGTCGCCAACATCGTCATGCACGGCACGTTCTACGTGACACATGCGGTCGGCAAGCGCTGGATCGCCTTGAAGCAGCCCGGCAACGTCGTCTCGATCACCACGACCTGGGTGCGCAACGGCTCGCCTTACGTGGTGCCCTCGGCGATGAGCAAGTCGGCGATCCACGCCATGACGATGTCGCTTGCCACCGAATGGGGACGACACGGCATCCGCCTCAACACCATCGCCCCGGGCGAAATCCCGACCGAGGGCATGAGCAAGCGCATCAAGCCCGGTGACGAAGCCGGCGCGCGCACCAGGGCGATGAACCCGATGGGCCGGGTCGGCACCATGGAGGAACTGCAGAACGTGGCCGTGTTCCTGATCTCCGGCGGCTGCGACTGGATCAACGGCGAGACCATCGCCATGGACGGCGCCTAGGCGCTCGCCATGGGCGGCAACTTCTACCAGCTCCGCGACTGGAGCGACGACGACTGGAAGACCGCGCGCGAGAGCATCATGGCGCAGAACGAGAAGGACCGCGCGAAGCGGGGATGACGGCGCATTGCAAATGCGCGGACATGTAAGGGGCTGACGTTTTCACCACGCCCCCAGTTGTCGTCCCCGCCTAGTGCGCAAAGCGCACGGGGGCGGGGACCCATAACCACAGGGAGCAGTCGTGGCGCGAGACAGGTAACTGCGTGTCTTCGCCAAACAACTTCCTGTGGCTATGGGTCCGGATCTGCGCGCGCTTGAGGCGCGCGCTTGTCCGGGACGACAGCGGAGCCCATCTTGTCTTCACCGGCGGATGACGCCACACTCCCGGGCATAAAAACAAACGCCTGCGGGAGAAACATGTCCATACAGAAACTGGCGAACCTCGCCGACATGGTGCGCGAGCGTGCAAAGAGCCGCGGCAGCGCCATCGCCTATGAATTCGAGGGCCGCACCACCATCTTCGCCGAGTTCGACATCAAGACCAACAAGGTGGCGAACGCGCTCCTCGCAATGGGCGTGAAGAAGGGCGACCGCATCGCCTATCTCGGCAAGAACAGCGACATCTATTTCGAGCTCCTGATGGGGGCGATGAAGACAGGCGTCGTGATGGCGCCGGTGAACTGGCGGCTGGCAGGGCCCGAGGTCGCCTTCATCGTCTCGGATTGCAGGGCGCCGGTGCTGTTCGTCGGGCCGGAGTTCATCACTCAAGTGCGCCAGATCCGGGAGCAGATACCAAGCGTGCGCACCGTCATCACCACCGAGGGCGGCGCGCCGGAATGGCCGGATTTTACGGCATGGCGCGATGCGCAGAGCGGCGATGATCCGAAGGTGCCGATCGACACCACGGACATCGCGATCCAGCTCTACACGTCGGGCACGACGGGCAAGCCGAAGGGCGCGATGTTGTCGCATGCCAACTTCCTCAACCTGGTGCAATCCGGCAATGCCGAGGACAAGCCGGAGTGGAACCGGTGGTCGACCGACGATGTCTCGCTGGTGGCGATGCCGATCTTTCACATCGGCGGTTCGGGGTGGGGCGTCATGGGGCTCTATCACGGCGCCCGCGGCGTGATCGCGCGCGAGTTCGACCCGACCAAGGTTTTGGATTTCTTCGAGCAGTCGGGCATCACAAAACTGTTCATGGTGCCGGCGGCGATGCAGTTCGTGGTGCGGCAGCCACGCGCCAGGACGGTCGACTTCTCGCGGCTGAAATACATGCTGTACGGCGCCTCGCCGATTCCCGCAGCGCTGCTGAAGGAATGCATCGAGGTCTTCAAATGCGGCTTCGTGCAGCTCTACGGCATGACCGAGACCACCGGCACCATCGTCGCGCTGCCGCCGGAGGATCACGTCGAGGGGCTGGAGCGGATGCGCTCGGCCGGCAAGGCGCTGCCGGGCGTCGAGATCGCGATCCTGGATCCGGACGGCAAGCCGCTGCCGCCGCGGCAGGTCGGCGAAATCGCAACGCGCTCGGGCTCCAACATGGCCGGCTACTGGAACCTGCCGGAGGCGACCGCATCCACGCTGCGCAGCGACGGCTGGCTGCGCACCGGCGATGCCGGCTACATGGACGAGGACGGCTATCTCTACATCCACGACCGCATCAAGGACATGATCATCTCCGGCGGCGAGAACATCTATCCGGCCGAGGTCGAGAGCGCTCTGTGCGACCACCCCGATGTCGCGGAAGCCGCCGTGATCGGCGTGCCTGACGACAAATGGGGCGAAGCCGTGAAGGCGATCGTGGTGATGAAGCCGGGCAAGCAGGCGACTGCCACCGAGATCATCAACTTCACCCGGACGCGCATCGCCGGCTACAAGACGCCGAAGAGCGTGGAATTCCTGCCTGCGCTGCCGAGGAATCCGTCAGGCAAGATCCTGCGGCGGCAGCTGCGCGAGCCGTATTGGGCGGGGAAGGATCGGCGGGTGAATTGATCCGCGGTGCCGTAGGGTGGGTTAGCCGTAGGCGTAACCCACCTCTTTGCAATCCACGCGGATGGCGCTGGTGGGTTACGCCCTGCGATCGCGCTTCGCGCAATCGCAGCGCTAACCCACCCTACGATAGCAGTGCGAGCCTCTAATGCTTCCCCGGCCCCATATAGCCGAATAAGAACCCCGCCACTTTCCGCATCTGGATCTCCTCGCTGCCTTCGGTGATCCGATAACGGCGATGGTGGCGATAGATGTGCTCGAACGGCTTGTGGCGTGAATAGCCCATGCCGCCATGGACCTGCATAGCGCGGTCGGCGGCCTCGCAGCAGAGGCGGTTTGCCCAATAATTGCACATCGAGACCCGGTCGGACAGGGTGCGCTCGATTTGCTCCTCATTGAGCTGGTCCATCTCCCAGGCGGTCTTGCGGATCAAGAGGCGCAGCATCTCGGCTTGGGTCGCAAGCTCGACCAGCGGGAACTGGATCGCCTGGTTCTCGGCCAGCGCCTTGCCGAACGGTTTGCGCTCACGCGCGTATTTCACACTCTCGTTGATGCAGTAGACCGCGGCGCCGAGCGAGCTTGCCGCCTGGCGAATGCGGTTCTGGTGCACGAAGCATTGCGCCAGCGACAGGCCGCGGCCGACCTCGCCAAACAGCGCATCCTCCGGCACGAACACGTCGGTGAAGCTGACGCGCGGATGATCGGTCGGCATGTTGAAGGTCCACATGTACTCCTCGACCCTGACGCCGGGGCTCTTGGCCGGCACCAAGAAGCAGGTGATGCCGCGGGCATCGCCATCGTTGCCGCTGGTGCGCGCGAACAGCGCGCAGTGCGTGGCGACGTGCATGCCTGTCGTCCACATCTTCTCGCCGTTGATGATCCAGCCCTTGACGTTGTCGCGCGTGGCTGCCACCGCGCGCGTCTCCATGTGGGTGGCATCCGATCCGTGATGCGGCTCGGTCAGGCCAAAGGTGATGCGGTACTTGCCCCTGATCGAGCCGTCGATCATCGCCTTCTGGTCGTCGCGGCCGTAGCGGTCGAGCATGGTGACGACGGGGAAGTTGCCGACGATCGAATGCTCGTTCTGGAGGTCGTTGTGCAGGCCGAGACCCTTTGCGGCAAAATGCTCGCGGATCACGGCCATCCAGAGGTTGGAGCCGTCCTTGCCGCCATATTGCTTCGGCACAGGAAAGCGCAAATGCCCGGCGGCATCCGCAAGATCCTTGGCCTTGCGCAGCAGCGCCTCCCATTCGTGACGCGGCAGGCCGCCATTGTCGAAATCGGTGCGCGCCCATTCGCGGCGATGGTCGAAGAAGCGGATGTTGTCGTCGGCCTGTTCCAGCGGCTTGATCTCGCGTTCGATGAAACGGTCGAGCTCTCCGAGATAGGCGACGAGATCGGCAGGCAATGAGAAATCCACAGGTTCTCTCCCGGATTGATTTTATCGTTTTGCGTTAAGGCGCTGGGCGCATTCTTGCTTGGTGCGATTAAGGTGAGAAGAGCGCGTGCAAGTCAAGCAAGCCGAGATGTGAGGAGCGCAAGGCGCGCCCGCGCAATTCGATGGTGCTCTGGCGCACCCGCACGGTAGTATGGCGCCAATATTCCTTCGAAAGAAAATCCGGGAGCGCGCGATGGAGCTGAAATTCTCAAAGGTGGAACGCAAGGGGCCAATCACGATCGTGACGCTGTCGCGGCCCGAGGTCTACAACGCGCTGCACACCGATGCGCATTTCGAGCTTCAGAAGGTGTTTGACGATTTCTCCGGAGATCCCGAGCAGTGGATCGCGATCGTCACGGGCAGCGGCGATAAGGCGTTTTGCGCCGGCAACGATCTGAAGTGGCAGGCAGCGGGGGGAAAACGCGGCTGGGACAAGGGCGGCTTCGCCGGCCTCACCTCACGCTTCGACTGCGACAAGCCGATCATCGCCGCCGTTAACGGCGTCGCCATGGGCGGCGGCTTCGAGATCGCGCTCGCCTGCGACCTCATCATCGCTTCGGAGAACGCGACCTTCGCCCTGCCCGAGCCGCGCGTCGGCCTTGCCGCGCTCGCCGGCGGCCTGCACCGGCTGCCGCGGCAGATCGGGTTGAAGCGCGCCATGGGCATGATCCTCACCGCGCGCCATGTCAGCGCCAAGGAAGGGCTCGAGCTCGGTTTCGTCAACGAGGTGGTGCCGCAGGGCGAGGCGCTCGCGGCCGCGCTGCGCTGGGCCGAGATGATCGCCAAGAATTCGCCGATGTCGATCCGGGCCTCGAAGCAGGCGATTCAGAAGGGGCTTGGCGTGTCGCTGGAGCAGGCGATCGCGGAGCAACGCGATTATCCGGCCGTGCAGGCGATGGTCGCCTCGCAGGATTACATCGAGGGCCCGAAGGCATTTTCCGAGAAGCGGCCGCCGAAATGGGTGGGGAAGTAGGAAACGGGTCTCCCCACTCGTCATTCCGGAGCGCGCCGACAGGCGCGAGCCCGGAATCCATTGAGCGACAGAACGTGCGGATGAATGGATTCCGGGTTCGTCGCTTCGCGACGCCCCGGAAGGACGGCGGAGAGAGGAGCGCCCCCTCTCTCAACACTGTCATTGCGAGCGTAGCGAAGCAATCCAGGCTGCCCAGCAGAGACAGTCTGGATTGCTTCGTCGCAAGGGCTCCTCGCAATGAGGGGGAGAGACTTACCCGCTTCGTCCTAGTTCGCGCTTGTACGAGGCATAATTCGGCTGATCGACCGCCAGCTTGTCCATCGTGGTTGCCCACAGGTGCTCGGCGAGGCCTGGGGTCGCGAGATCCATCTCCCCGCTCGCGATGCGATGTGCGAGAACACGGTTGAGCTCCATGACCGAGCCGTCGATGCCGAGCAGCGCGCGCAGGCGCTCCACCTCCTTCGCATCGCTTCCCTCCTCCCGCGTCAGCTGCCGCGTGACGAGGTCGAGGATGTTGATGGCGACGCGCAGCTTGAAGGCTTGGTGGCCGGAGATCAGCGGCGTGATGTCGCTGCGGAGGAAATCGGCGACTGCCTTGGTCAGCTCGATCGGGGTCGGCTCGTCCTGCATGTGTCAGCTCCCGCGCGGCGCCAGAAGCCGCAACAGATCGATCTCGGTCTCGCTGGCGCGGCGGCCGATCATGGCGCGCTCCATGGAATGGTCGGGCCCCTCGCGAAAGCGCTGCATCATGCCGCCGCACATGATGCCCCAGCGCAGCGTGCCCATCACCTCCCAGAACTTGACGCGCGCGGGATCGACCTTGCGGCCCGCGGCCTCGTAGCCCGCGAACAGTTCCTCGCGCGCGCCAAAGCCGCCGACGGGCTTGTCGATCTCGCCGAAGCGCCAGGAGTTCACGCATACCCAGCCGAGGTCCTCCATGGGATCGCCGAGATGGGCGAGCTCCCAGTCCAGCACCGCGCGAACGCCCTCGGCGCCGATGATGAGATTGCCGTTGCGGAAATCGCCGTGCACCAGCGTGGTCTCGGCCGCGGGACCGGGATCGTGATCGCGCAGCCAGCGCAGCGCCAGCTCGAATACCGGCTTGGGCCAGTTCAGGCTGCGATAGTCGCGCTCGAACTCGGCGATCTCCTGGGTTGCGCCGCGGCTGCGCAGCTCGGGCAGTCTGTCCAGCGGCAGCTTGTGCAGGCCGGCGAGAATGCCGCCGATCTGCCGCGCCAGAATGGGTCGCGCCGCAGCAAACTCCTCATCGCGAAGAATCTTGCGCGCAATGGTCTCGCCCTCGACCCGCTGCATGATGAAGCCGGTGCCGAGATCGTCCTCCGGCACCAGCACATGCAGGACGCGGGGCGACGGCACGCCGGCCTCATAGGCGAGCTGCATCAACTGCGCTTCCGCGGCAAGACCGGCCGCGCGGGTCGGCGCGGCGCCATAGCCCTTTGGTGAGCGCCGCAGGATCGCGCCGATCGGCCCGTCGGGATGGGAGATGTCGAAGCGCCAGGTTTCCTGGCTGGCGCCGCCGGAGAGCTTTGCCGCACAGGTCGCGCCGGTCGCCCCTTTGCACCAGCGCTGGACGCTGCGTGAAAGCGCCGCCTCGATCATTTGCCCTTGAACTGCGCGGGCCGCTTCTCGAGGAAGGCGCCGACGCCCTCGCGGAAATCCTCGGTGTCGCCGGCGCGGAGCTGGCACTGGAATTCCAGATTGAGCTGATCCTCGAAGGAATTTTCCGGGCTGTCCCAATAGAGCTTGCGGATCAGCGACAGCGCCACGGTCGGCCCGCTGGCGAGATCGCGCGCCAGCTTCATCGCTTCCTCCATCAAGACGCCGTCATCATAGACGCGGTTGACAAGGCCCCATTCCAGCGCCTTCTCGGCCGGCAGGCGCTCGCCCATCAACGACAATTCGATCGAGCGCGCGCGGCCGACGAGGCGCGGCAACAGCCAGGTCGAGCCGCAATCCGGCACGAGGCCGATGCGGCGGAAGGCCTGCAGGAAATAGGACGAGCGCGCGCATAGGATCATGTCGCCGAGCAGCGCGAAGCTCATGCCGGCGCCGGCGGCCGGGCCATTGACCGCGGTGACGATCGGGCAGTGCAGGTTGCGGATGCGGCGCAGGAAGGGATGAAAGCCGGTCTCCAGCGTAAGGCCGGCCTTGGTCTTCTTCGCCTGGTTGTTGCGGCCTTGCAGATTGGCGCCCGTGCAGAACGCCCGCCCCGCACCGGTCAGCACCACGCAGCGCACCTCGTCCTTCTTCTCCTCGATCGCATCGAGCGCCTCGGAAAGACCGCCCAGCATGTCGACGGAGACCGCGTTCATCACCTCCTGATGGTCGAGCTTGAGGATCGCGACCGAGCCATCGAAGTCGAGCGTGACGTGTTTGAACTGCATGGTTTCCTCATCAGTTGCGGCCCGCACCAGTTTCGCAGGCCGGAATTCGTTTTGCCGGGGCGCATATTTGATTTTTGGCGCGGTCTTGTCCATGGTGATCGGAGCATAGCAAGCATCTTGTGCGCAGCGGCTGATGCGCCGCAGTCAAAAAACAGGAAACGCGCCATGAACCTCTTCGACCTTTCCGGCCGCGTGGCCGTGATCACCGGTGGCAATGGCGGCATCGGGCTCGGTATCGCGCAGGCGCTCGCGGGCCAGGGCTGCAACGTCTCGATCTGGGGCCGCAATGCTGACAAGAACAAGGCCGCTGCCGCGAGCATGGAGGGCCTGTCCGGCAAGGTCGACAGCCGCGTCTGCGACGTCACCGATCCGGCCTCGGTCGCTTCAGCGATGAAGGCGACGCTCGACACCTTCGGCCGGGTCGATGGCTGCTTCGCCAATGCGGGCATCGGCGGCGGTGGCCGGCGCGCCTTCATCGAGCGCACCGAGGAGGAATGGCGCACGATGTTCGCGACCAATCTCGACGGCGTGTTCCACGCGTTCCAGGCCGCCGCCAAGCACATGACGGATCGCGCCAATGCCGGCGATCCCTTTGGCCGGCTGGTCGCGACCTCGAGCCTCGCCTCGATCTTCGGCACGGCGCGCAACGAGCATTATGCCGCGACCAAGGCCGCCATCAACGCGCTGGTGCGCGCGCTCGGCGTCGAGCTGGCACGTCACGGCGTCACCGCCAATGCGATCCTGCCGGGCTGGATCAAGAGCGACATGACCGCAGGGCTCATGGCGAACGACAAGTTCGTAGCCAACGTGATGCCGCGGATTCCGATGCGGCGCTTCGGCGAAGCCTCCGATTTCGGCGGCATCGCGGTGTATCTGATGAGCAAGGCGTCGTCGTATCACACCGCGGATACGTTCGTGATCGACGGCGGCTATACCGCTTTTTGATTCTCGTAGCCCGGATGGAGCGCAGCGAATCCGGGACGGCCAAAAGCAAGCAAGACCCGGATTTCGCTCTGCTCCATCCGGGCCACAACACTGAGGGAACGGGCAAATGTTTTCACACGTCATGATCGGTACCAACGACCTGGACAAGGCCAAGGCGTTCTACGACCAACTGCTCGGCACGCTCGAGGTGCGGCCGGCCAGGGTCGACGGCCACCGCATCTTCTACATCACCAAGACCGGAGTGTTCTCGGTATCGAAGCCGATCAACGGCGAGCCGGCGACCTGCGCCAACGGCGGCACGATCGGCTTTGCCGCCAATTCGCCGGAACAGGTCGATGCGTGGCACGCGGCGGGCGTTGCAGCCGGCGCAAAATCGATCGAGGATCCGCCCGGCATTCGCCAGGGCCCGGGCGGCAAGCTCTATCTGGCCTACCTGCGCGATCTCGATGGCAACAAAATCTGCGCGATGCATCGGATGGCGAACTAGCCACATCCACTGCTGTCATTCCCCGCGACCCGGCTACGCCAAGGCTTCGCCAGGGTTGAGGTCCAGGGGCGCCGAAGCTTTAGCGTAGGCGGCAGGCGGGGAATCCAGTACGCCGCAGCTACTCTGTTCAATCACTGCCGTCTCGGAGTACTGGATCGCCCGCCCCAGTGCGCAAGTGCGCACAAGGCGGGCGATGACGGCGGAGAGCGTGGCGCGGGCGTGCCCAGTGCGCCGCGCCCATTCAAACAACATTTCAAACGGCCTTGCGATATTCCATCGCATGGCATGGCCTCACGCGTGAAAATGCGCCCTCGCACTTTGCCGGCGCTGCGACTATTCTTGCGCACAACACGTTCTAGCGATCCCGGGAGGACCAATGACAAAACACACCTACATTCCCCGCACCACCAACTACACGCTCAATCCCGGCGACGAGCTCAACGACTTGCGGATGTCGGACCAGGTCCGGCCGCTTTACGATCACGTCAAGAAGTTCATCCGCGATACCGTCGAGCCGATGTCGATCGAGTTCGCCAAGGCCGGCGAGGGCAAGGAAGATCGCTGGAGTTTTACGCCGAAGCAGCTCGAGGTGCTGGAGAAGGCCAAGAACAAGGCCAAGCAGGAAGGCCTCTGGAACTTCTTCCTGCCCGATGACGAGACCGGCCAGGGCCTGAAAAATCTCGACTACGCCTATATCGCGGCAGAGCTCGGCAAGAGTCCGCTGGCCTCGGAGACCATGAACTGCTCGGCGCCCGACACCGGCAACATGGAAGTGCTGGAACGGGTCGGCACCAAGGAGCAGAAGGAGAAATGGCTGAAGCCGCTGCTCAACGGCGAGATCCGTTCGGCCTATGTCATGACCGAGCCGAACGTCGCCTCCTCCGACGCCAAGAACATCTCGACCACCGCAAAGCTCGTCGGCGACGAATGGGTGATCAACGGCGAGAAGTACTACATCTCGGGCCTCGGCGATCCCCGCTGCAAGATCCTCATCGTGATGGTGAAGACCAACCCGGACGCGGCGCCGAGCAAGCAGCAGTCGCAGATCCTGGTGCCGCGCGACACGCCCGGCGTCGAGGTGCTCGGTCCCATGTACGTGTTCGGCCAGGACCACGCCCCGCGCGGCCACATGCACATGCGCTTCAACAATGTGCGCGTGCCGAAGGAGAACATCCTGCTCGGCGAAGGCCGTGGCTTCGAGATCTCGCAGCTCCGCCTCGGCCCCGGCCGTATCCATCACTGCATGCGCACCATCGGCAAGGCCGAGAAGGCGCTCGACCTGATGGTGCAGCGTGGCCTCACGCGTGAGGCCTTTGGCAAGAAGATCGCCCATCTCGGCGGCAACATGCAGATCATCGCGCAGGCGCGCTGCGAGATCGAGGCGATGCGGCTGATGGTGCTGAAAGCGGCGAAGGCAATGGACGTGCTCGGCAACAAGGAGGCCCGCGTCTGGGTCTCCATGGTCAAGGCCATGGTGCCCGAGCGCGCCTGCAAGATCATCGATCAGGCCATCCAGATGCACGGCGCCACCGGCATCTCGCACTGGACCCCGCTCGCCGAGATGTATCAGGACGTGCGGCACCTGCGCTTCGCCGACGGTCCGGACGAGGTGCACTGGATGGTGGTGGGCCGCCACGAGCTGAGCATGGCGTGAGCCGCTCTCTTGGCGCGCGTCGGCCTCTCCCCGCCCACGGGGAGAGGCGCAGAAAGAAACGGAGCCACCATGGACTACGCCGCCAGCGAGCTGACGCCACGCGAGCGCTACAAGGTGCTGACGTCCTTCATTCTGCCGCGGCCGATCGCGTGGGTGACCACGCTCGGGCCGACCGGCGTGGTCAACGCCGCCCCGTTCAGCTTCTTCAACGCCTTCTGCGAGGATCCGCCGCTCTGCATGTTCGCGGCCAACCGCAAGCCGAACGGCGAGGACAAGGACACGTTTCTCAACATCCAGCGCACCGGTGAATTCGTGGTCAACCTCACGGACGAGCCGCTGGCGCGGGCGATGCACGAGAGCAGCGGCGATTTTCCGCCTGAGATCAGCGAGCCCGATTATCTCGGGCTGAAGCTTGCGCCCTCGACGAAGATCGGGGTGCCACGGCTAGCTGACACGCCCTGGGCGATGGAGTGCAAGCTCTGGAAGCTGATCGACGTCAACGACGATCGCCGGCTGATCATGGGCGAAGGCCTCCACTTCCACATCCGCGACGAACTCTGGGACGACAAGGCGATGCGGGTGCACATGGACCGCTATCACCCGATCGGCCGCATGTTCGCCGACCGTTACTGCCGCACCGATGACCGCGTGGTGTTTCCGGCGGCGGAGGGCATGAAGAAATAGGCCGCAGCAACGGTGCGCTCCCTCGCCCCATTCTTACGGGGCCGCGACGAGCTTGGCTCGCGCTGAGAGGGTTGGGGTGAGGGGCTTTCTCCACGCGCGAGACTGTCGAGGGACCTGTACCCCCTCACCCGAATTCGATCTGCGATCGAATTCGACCTCTCCCCGCTTGCGGGGAGAGGTGATGAACCCGTCAGCTACGTTGCGGGCACGAGCTTGTCCTGGGTCTTGGTCTCGAAGTCGCTCGCGTCGTGGCGCTCGTGGAGCTGGCTGGCGGGATCGCCGGAGACCCGGTTGACCATGCGGCCGCGCTTCACGGCGGGGCGCTGCGCAATCTGGTCGGTCCAGCGCTGCACGTTCTTGTAGTCCTGCACCGACAGAAATTCGCCGGCGCCATAGACCAGCCCCTTGGCGAGCGCGCCATACCAGGGCCACACCGCCATGTCGGCGATGGTGTAGTCCTTGCCCGCGAGATATTCGTTGTCGGCGAGACGCCGGTCGAGCACGTCGAGCTGGCGCTTGGTCTCCATCGCGAAACGGTCGATGGCGTATTCGATCTTGGTCGGGGCATAGGCGTAGAAATGGCCGAAGCCGCCGCCGAGATAGGGCGCGCTGCCCATTTGCCAGAACAGCCAGGACATCGCCTCGGTGCGGGCCTTGACGTCCTTCGGCAGGAAGGCGCCGAACTTCTCCGCGAGGTAGAACAGGATCGAGCCTGACTCGAACACCCGGACAGGCTCGGGACCGGAGCGATCCATCAGCGCCGGGATCTTGGAATTCGGATTGATGTCGACGAAGCCGCTGCCGAACTGATCGCCATTGCCAATCTTGATCAGCCAGGCGTCATATTCGGCGCCCTTGTGGCCGAGCGCCAGGAGCTCCTCCAGCATCACGGTGACCTTGACCCCGTTCGGCGTCGCCAGCGAGTAGAGCTGAAGCGGATGCTTGCCGACTGGCAGCTCCTTGTCGTGGGTGGGGCCGGCAATCGGGCGGTTGATGTTGGCGAATTGCCCGCCGTTCTCCTTGTTCCAGGTCCAGACTCTGGGCGGCACGTAAGGGGCGTCGGTCATGCGGGGCTCCGGGCAAAAAGGATGCGTCTGCATTAATTAGCCCGCAAACGGCCGATGACAAGGGCGCCGCAATGCATTGCCGGATGGGACAACTCTGCGTTTTGTCATGGCAGCCCCTCCCCTCCGTCATTCCCGGGTGCCCGCAGGGCCTGCGGCCCGCGGATAGAGCGCGACGTCTGCACACAAGATGCCTCGCCAGATCCGGCATGTCATCGATCGGCTAGCGTCACTTTGCTTTGCCAGCGAAAGCAACGAGAATGCGAAGCCTGCCGCCGGGAGAGAGCCATGAAATCGCCGATCTGCGACATGCTGGGGATCGAATTCCCGCTGCTCGCCTTCAGCCATTGTCGCGACGTCGTTGCCGCCGTCAGCCGCGCCGGCGGCTTCGGCGTGCTGGGCGCGACCGTGCATACGCCGGACACGCTCGAGCGTGAGCTGACGTGGATCGATGATCACGTCGACGGCAAGCCTTACGGCATCGACGTGCTCATCCCGGAAAACATCTCGACGGCCGGCGAGAAGGACGTCACCTGGAAGAGCCTGGAAGCGCGCGTGCCGCAGGAGCACCGCAACTACACGCGCGATCTCCTGAAGAAGTACGACATCGAGCTGACCACCACCGAGGTCGCGGACAACCAGCCGCAGCCGTTCGACGGCAAGACCGCGCTTCAGCTGCTCGAGGTCTCCTTCAATCATCCGATCCGCCTGATCGCCAATGCGCTGGGCGTGCCGCCGAAGGCGATGATCGAGATGGGCAAGAAGCACGGCGTGCCGGTTGCAGCGCTGGTCGGCGCCAAGGAGCACGCGCTGCGCCAGGTCGCGGCCGGCGTCGATATTCTCGTCGTGCAGGGCACCGAGGCCGGCGGCCATTGCGGCGAGGTCTCGACCATGGTGCTGGTGCCGGAGGTGATCAAGGCGATCAAGACTATCCGAGACGTGCCGGTGCTGGCAGCCGGCGGCATCATGACGGGACGGCAGATGGCGGCCTGCATGGCGATGGGCGCGGCCGGCGTCTGGACCGGCTCGGTGTGGCTGGCCACGGTCGAGTCCGAGACAAGCGAGATCTTTCGCGAGAAGATGATCGCGGCATCCTCGCGCGATGCGGTGCGCTCGAAGGGCCGCACCGGCAAGCCGGCCCGGCAGCTCCGCTCAGTCTGGACCGACGCCTGGGACCGCGCGCCGGATAGCCCGGGCGCGCTGCCGATGCCGTTGCAAAGCATCATTAGCCGCGACGCCTTCCATTCGATCGACCGAGCCGCCGCAAGCGGCAACGCCAAGGCGCGCGATCTCGTCAGCTATTTCGTCGGCCAGGGCGTCGGCCTGATCGACAGCGTCAAGTCGGCGGGTGCGGTGGTACAGGAGTTCAAGCAGGATTTCGCCGAAGCCGTCGAGCACATGAATGCGCTGGTGGCGGAGTGACGATCCCACTTGTCATTGCGAGCGCAGCGAAGCAATCCAGACTGCCTCCGCGGAAAGATCCTGGATTGCTTCGCTGCGCTCGCAATGACGAACAACTGACATCGTGAACTGAAGCAAGAAGAAATGACCAATATCCCCGAAGACCGCATCCCCGTCATCGTCGGCATCGGCGAGATCGTCGATCGCCCCAAGGAGATCGCCGAGGGTCTCGAACCGCTCGACCTGCTCGAACAGGCGCTGCGGCGGGCTGAACAAGACGCCGGCGCAAAGCTGCTCGGCGAGGTGCAATCGCTCGACGTCGTCAATTTCCTGAGCTGGCGCTATCGCGATCCGGAGCAGCTTTTGGCTCAGCGCCTCGGCATCTCGCCCGCGCATTGCTATTACGGCCCAGTCGGCGGCGAGAGCCCGATCCGCTACATCCACGAGGCGGCCAAGCGCATCGCGCGCGGCGAGTGCAGCGTGGCGGCGGTGTGCGGCGCGGAAGCGCAATCGAGCGCTACCAAGGCGGAGCGCGCCGGCGTCAAGCTGCCGTGGACGCCGTTCGCCTATGACGTCGAGGAACCCAAGCGCGGCGCGGCGTTCCAGAAGCCGCTGGCGGTGAAGCTCGGCGTGTTTCGACCTGTGACCGTCTATCCATTCTATGAAGCGGCCTCCTCCGCGCATTGGGGTCAGACGCCACGCGAAGCCATGGCGGAGTCAGGCACGCTGTGGTCGCGCTATTCGGAAGCCGCCGCGGAGAACCCGAACGCCTGGCTGAAGCGGCGCTACACGCCGGAGGAGATTACGACGCCGACCGCGGACAATCGCCTGATCGCCTGGCCCTACAACAAGCTGATGGTGGCGAACCCCAGCGTCAACATGGGCGGTGCGCTGCTGCTCACCAGTCTCGCCAAGGCACGCGCAGCCGGGATCGCCGAAGACAAACTGGTCTACCCGCTCGGCGGCGCCTCCGCGGAAGAGCCGCGTGACTATCTGCTGCGCGACCAGTTTTACGAGAGCCACCCGCAGAACGCCGTGCTGAAAGCGGCGATGGACCTCGCCGGCGGCGACGGCAAGTCCTTCGACGCGATCGAGCTCTACAGTTGCTTCCCCTGCGTGCCCAAAATGGCGCGGCGGACACTGGGCTTAGGTGCCGACGTGCAGCCGACCGTGACGGGCGGCCTCACCTTCTTCGGCGCGCCGCTCAACACCTACATGACGCATGCCGCCTGCGCTATGGTGCGGCGGCTGCGCGACGGCGCCAAGCTCGGCCTGCTCTATGGCCAGGGCGGCTTCGTCACCAAGCACCACGCGCTGGTGGTGTCGAAGACGGCGCCGCGCGAGGCGCTGGTGCAGGAAACGAGCGTGCAGGCCGATGCGGACCGCAACAAGCGCGCGGTGCCGGAGTTCGTCGCGGAGGCCACTGGCAAGGGCACGGTCGAGAGCTTCACCGTGCTTTACGGCCGCGGCGGCAATATCGAGCATGGCGTCGTGATGCTGCGGACAGAGGACGATCGCCGCACGCTGGCGCGGGTCCCGGCGAGCGACGGCGCGACGCTGGCGCAGCTGCTCGCCATGGATCGCACCCCGGTCGGCTCGTTCGGCGAAATCGCTATGGCAGAAGATAACGTGCCCGAGTGGCGGGTGGCGTGATCTCGTAGGGTGGGCAAAGCGAAGCGTGCCCACGGCCTTCGTGTGATCCGGAAAGAATGGTGGGCACGGCGCAAGAGCGCCTTTGCCCACCCTACGAGATCTCAGCCCTTCGGCGCCTGTTTTTTCCGACGCGGTCGAGAGTCAGGCGGCGCGAACCGAGTTCAGGAACTTGCCGACCTCGAGCTTGAGGCGGTTGGAATCGCGGGACAGCATCTGGGCCGCCGACAGCACCTGCGTGGACGCTGATCCCGTCTCCGAGGCGCCGCGCTGCACGTCGCCGACGTTGGACGAGACCTGCTGGGTGCCCAGGGCGGCCTGCTGCACGTTGCGGGCGATCTCCTGGGTCGCTGCGCCCTGCTGCTGCACGGCCGTCGCGATGGCCGAAGCGATCTCCGACAGACGCGCGATGGTGCCGCTGATCTCCCCGATGGCGCTGACCGAATCCTGCGTCGCCGCCTGGATGCCGCCGACCTGCTGGCCGATCTCGCCGGTGGCCTTGGCCGTCTGCTCGGCGAGCGCCTTGACCTCGGAGGCCACCACCGCGAAGCCGCGGCCGGCTTCGCCAGCCCGCGCCGCCTCGATGGTAGCGTTGAGTGCCAGGAGGTTGGTCTGGCCGGCAATCGCATTGATGAGCTCGACGACATCGCCGATCCGCGCCGCAGCCCGCGACAGCTCGCTAACACGCTCGGTGGTGGCATGCGCCTGGCTGACCGCCTCGCTCGCGATCCGGGAGGAATCCTGCACCTGCCGCCCGATCTCGCGCACCGAGGACGACATCTCCTCGGCAGCCGAAGCCACCGAATGGACATTGCTGGAGGCGGCCTCCGAGCCGGACGCAACTACCGTGGCCAGCTCCTGCGCCCGGCCCGCGGTCGAGGACAGGGTCGAGGCCGATGCCTCAAGCTCAGTCGCGGCGGCCGATACGGTCTCGACGATTTCCCCGATCGCCGCCTCGAAACCGTCGGCAAGCTTGGTCATGTCGGCCTTGCGCTGCGCCTCGGCGCGGCGCTGCACCGCCTGCACCTCGTCGCGGCTGAAACGGACGATGGTCTGCACGGTCTGAAGGTTGCGCAGCGCCTCGCCGATCTCGTCGTCGCGCTCGATCACGATGCGATTGTCAAGCTTGTCCTGCACGAGGTTGACCAGCGTGTCGTTGAGCTGCCGCATCGGTCCCTGAATAGCACGCATGGTCGCAAGGCCTGCGAAGCCGACGATAGCCGCACCGGCGACAGCCAGCAGCGACAGGATCAGGCTGGTCGAACCGCCGGTGGCGACCGCGCCACCGATGCCGAGCGCGAGCATGAACAGCGACTGCAGCACCATCATCGTGATCAGGCGCGCCTTCAGCGTCCCGGTAAAGATGCTGAAGTGGTCGAGCCAGGAGCGGCGGCGGATGATGCCGGCGTCGATGCGATAGCCATGCGGCTTCTTCTCGCGGATGGCGGCATAGACCTCTTCGGCGAGCTTGCGCTGGTCGGCCGGCAGCTTGGTGCGGATCGACGTATAGCCCTTGACCTCGCCGTTCTCGCGGATCGGAGAAGCCGTCGCCAGCACCCAATAGAAGTCGCCGTTCTTGCGGCGGTTCTTGACTGCGCCGAGCCAGGGCTTGCCGGCCTTCAGCGTGTCCCAGAGATTGTCGAATGCCTCCGGCGGCATGTCCGGGTGACGAACGATATTGTGCGGCTGGCCCATCAGTTCCGCGGACGTGAAGCCGGCGGCCGCGAGGAAGTCCTCGTTGAAGTACGTGAGCTTGCCCTTCAGATCGGTCCGCGAAACGATCAACGTCTCATCACTGACCGGATATTCAACGGTGGTGACGGGAAGATTCTTGCGCATCAGAGCCCCCAAACAATGCGATATGCGTTCATTCCAGACAGGACGGCCGCTGTTCGAGGCGTCTTCCCTCAATTCTCGTAAGGCGAATTTAACTATCCATGAAATGGGCGCCCCGTATGTTTACGGTCGGCTCCCCATGATCCTACCGCCAGACGACATCGCGCTACCGCAGAAAAAAAGAGCGGCGCTTTTGGCACCGCTCCTGGTTTGATCAATCCACGGCCGCGCCTTACGCGGCGCGGACGTTGGTCAGGAACTTGCTGACCTCGCTCTTCAGCCGGCTCGAATCGTTCGACAACATCTGCGCCGCCGACAGCACCTGCGAGGAGGCCGTGCCGGTCTCGGTTGCGCCGCGCTGCACGTCGGTGATGTTGGACGACACCTGCTGGGTGCCATGCGCCGCCTGCTGCACGTTGCGGGCAATCTCCTGCGTCGCGGCGCCCTGCTCTTCCACCGCAGCCGCGATGGCCGACGAGATCTCCGACAAGCGCTCGATGGTCGAGGAGATCTCCTTGATGGCGCCGACGGAATCGTTGGTCGCCGCCTGGATACCGGAGATCTGCTGGCCGATCTCGCCGGTCGCCTTCGCGGTCTGCTCGGCGAGCGCCTTCACCTCGGAGGCGACGACGGCAAAACCGCGGCCGGCTTCGCCGGCGCGCGCCGCCTCGATGGTGGCGTTCAGCGCCAGCAGGTTGGTCTGGCCGGCGATGGTGTTGATCAGCTCGACGACGTCGCCGATGCGCGCGGCGGCCTTGGACAATTCGCTGACGCGCTCGGTGGTGGCACGGGCCTGACCGACTGCATCGCCCGCCATCCGCGCCGATTCCTGCACCTGGCGGCTGATCTCGCCGACCGACGAGGCCATCTCCTCGGTCGCCGAGGCCACCGACTGCACGTTGGTGGAGGCTTCCTCCGAAGCGCCGGCCACCGTGGTCGCGAGCTTCTGGGACCGCTCGGCCGTACCTGTGAGGGTGGTGGCCGATGCTTCCAGCTGGGTCGATGCCGACGACACTGTTCCGATGATCTGGCCGACGGCGCTCTCGAAGTCGTCGGCGAGCCTGACCATGTCGCGTTTGCGCTGCTCGGCATTGCGACGCTCGGTTTCAACCTGTTCCGCCTTCAGCCGCTCGACCTCGATGGCATTGGTCTTGAACACCTGGACCGCCTGAGCCATCTCACCGATCTCGTCCTTGCGTTCGATACCCGATACGATCACCGAGGTGTCCCCATTCGCGAGAACACCCATCTCGGTCGTGATGCGCTGGATCGGGCGGGTGACCGCGAAGGCGACGCCGAAGGCGCCCACGAGCGAGAGCAGCAGGGTGACGAGGCCTCCGATCAGCATGGCCATGGTGGCGCTGGACGAGGCGGCGTCGGAGGCAGCCGCCCGCACTGACAACAGCGACCGCTCTTCCCTGTCCATTTCCTGGACGACGGCGCGGAGGCCATCCATCGACTTCTTGCCGGCTCCGGAAGCCTCGAGCTCACGCGCCTTCGCCTGGGTTGCCGGATCCTTCATCAGCGCGATTTCGCGCTGCGCGACGTTGGTTGCCCAGTCGTTGGCAAGCGCCTTGACCTGCTCGAGTCGCTTCTGCTGCGTGGCGTTGTCCGAGGTCAGGCTGCCGACTTTGGCCGCCGCAGTCTGAAATTGTTTCAGCCCGGCTTCGTAAGGAGCGAGAAAGCCGGCATCGCCAGACACGAGATAGCCGCGAACGCCGGTTTCCTGATTGACCATCGCACCGACAAGCTCGGAAAGCTGCTCCAGCACCTGATAGGTATGCACTGTCATCTTCGCCGTGGAATTCATTACGCTCAGCGAGTTGTAGATGGCTGCGGTGCTGCCGGCGACGACGAGACAGATCGCCGCGAATACGGCGGAAACCTTAATGGAAATACGAAGGTTGTTGATCCAAGACATTAAATCCTCCCCAATGCTGACGGTCGGGAGTTGCTGGTCCGGACCGGCTCCGATCGTGCTACGACTTCCGCCACGATCTTACCGTCGCTCAGGATTGTTAGGTTTAACGACGCTACGCAGTAGTACGGAGCTTTCGCTGAAGAGTACGTCGCAATTCTACGGGCATATCGACAGCGCAACGCGCGCAGGAAAAACTATGAGCGGCGCCGATGGCGCCGCCCTTGCTTGTGGAACCCACGTCTGTCTACGCGGCGCGGACGTTGGTCAGGAACTTGCTGACCTCGTTCTTCAGCCGGCCGGAATCGTTCGACAGCATCTGCGCCGCCGACAGCACCTGCGAGGAGGCCGTGCCGGTCTCGGTCGCGCCGCGCTGCACGTCGGTGATGTTGGACGACACCTGCTGGGTGCCATGCGCCGCCTGCTGAACGTTGCGGGCGATCTCCTGCGTCGCGGCGCCCTGCTCTTCCACCGCAGCGGCGATGGCCGACGAGATCTCCGACAGGCGCTCGATGGTCGAGGAGATCTCCTTGATGGCGCCGACGGAATCGTTGGTCGCCGCCTGGATACCGGAGATCTGCTGGCCGATCTCGCCGGTCGCCTTCGCGGTCTGCTCGGCGAGCGCCTTCACCTCGGAGGCGACGACGGCAAAACCGCGGCCGGCTTCGCCGGCGCGCGCCGCCTCGATGGTGGCGTTCAGCGCCAGCAGGTTGGTCTGGCCGGCGATGGTGTTGATCAGCTCGACGACGTCGCCGATGCGCGCGGCGGCCTTGGACAATTCGCTGACGCGCTCGGTGGTGGCACGGGCCTGACCGACTGCATCGCCCGCCATCCGCGCCGATTCCTGCACCTGGCGGCTGATCTCGCCGACCGACGAGGCCATCTCCTCGGTCGCCGAGGCCACCGATTGCACGTTGGTGGAGGCTTCCTCCGAAGCGCCGGCCACCGTGGTCGCCAGCCGCTGCGAGCGGTCGGCGGTCGCAGTCAGGGTCGATGCAGAGGCCTCTAACTGGGTCGAGGCCGATGACACGGTCTGGACGATCTCGCCGATCATCGTTTCGAATTCGCGGGTGATGTCGTCGACGCGGCGGCCGCGCTCGATCTTGGCTTCGGCGTCGGCCGCGGCGGCTTCGTCGGCGGCCTTCTTGGCGATCAACGCCTCCTTGAAGATCTGGAGCACGTCGGCCATGGCACCGATCTCGGTCTTCTCGCCGCGATGCGGGACTTCGGCGGAGAGGTCGCCTCGGCCCAGCGCCTGCATCGGCAGGGTGATCGAGTTGATGCCGCTAGAGACGTCGCGGACGAGATAGAAGCCGACGGCGATGCCGATGGCGATGGCGGCGCCGAGAATTGCCGAGACCAGCATGAAGGCGTAGGCGTAGCTGTCGGCGGCGTCCTGAGCGGCCTGTTCTCCGCCCTTGGTGTTGAGCTCGATGTCCTTGGTCAGGACCTCGTCTGCCTGAAGACCGAGCTTGTTGACGGTCTTCGTATTCAGCTCCCGGGCCTCGTGTGGGATCTTGCCGGCTTCCTTGCGCGAGAGCGCCATCACCTCTTCGGTGCCCCTCTTGTAATCGTCCCAGAGCTTTGCCCATTGGGTGTAGAGCGCCCGCTCCTCCGGCGAGGTGATCATCGGCTCGTAGCGGCTGCGGTATTTGGCAAGCGCCTCGAGCACCGTCATGGCCGTCTTTTCGTTGGCGAGCTTCTCGTCCAGCGTGTCGGAAAGCATGTGCTGGCGGACCACGTTGCGATAGGTGATGACGCTCGCCCGAAGCTCGCCCAGCACCCGCACGCTGGGCATCCAATTCATCGTGATGTCGACCGTGTTGGCGTTCATCGACCGCATTTTCATGATGGCGAGCAGGCCCATGCCGGCCATCGCGACGAGCAGGAACGCGACGACACTGATGATCTTGGCGCGGATGGAAATGTTGGCGAACATAATCGGATCTCGTTGTGCTGGCGCGGATGCGCGTCGAAGCTCTAAGAATCAACCAAAGAGGAGCTGCGGCGACATCTGAGCGCAGAGCACCTGCGCAAATGTTAACTGCGGCTCCGTACGAGTACCGAAGCCGAAAGAAATGAACGATGGACTAAGGAGGCTCTGCGCTCAGCGCATGAGCCTAAGCGCGTCGGAGAAGAAGTCCGGACCGCCAAAGTTTCCAGATTTCAAAGCGAGCAACATCTCGCCGGAGCTTGCACCGACCGCGCGCAGCACCGGGACTCCCGCCGCGATTTCTACTCCTACGAGAAATCCTGGAATCTTCAACCGATCGACCACGGCGCCAGATGTCTCGCCACCGGCGACGATCAAGCGACGGACGCCGGCCTGCACCAGACCCTCGGCGATGCCGGCCATGGCCTGCTCGATGGCGTGGCCTGCGGCATCGCGGCCATGGCGTGCCTGCACGGCCGCAACGGCGTCCGGCGTCGCGCTCGAAGCGATCAGCACCGGACCTTCCGCAAGCCGCGGCCTCGCCCAGTCCAGCGCACGCTGCGCTTCAGCGGCGCCCGCGACGATCCGCTCCGGATCGAGATGAAGCACCGGCATGATGCGTTCGGCGCTGGCGATCTGCTGAAGCGTCGCCTGCGAGCAGCTGCCGGCAAGGCATGCCGCCAGGCCGCCGACGGCCGCGCCGGTTTCGCTGCTCGGTGCCGGCTTCACCTTGCCCGTCGACACCAGCGCGCGCGCAAGCCCGAGGCCCATGCCGGACGCGCCGACCGACAGAAGATGTTCAGCGGCGACGAGACCGATGGTCTCGAGGTCGCGGTCGAACACGGCGTCGATGATCGCAGCACCGATGCCTCTGGCGGCGAGCTCAGCCAGCCGTGCCCGCACGGCCTCCGCGCCGCGCGCGACGGTGGCGAGATCGACGAAGCCGATCTGCGTGCTGCTCTGGCGCGCCAGCACGCGCACCAAGTTGGAATCATGCATCGGGTTGAGCGGATGGTCCTTCAGCGGGCTCTCGCTGAGCGGCACGGCGCCGACGAACAGATTGCCCTGATAGACGGTGCGCCCGGTCTCCGGAAAGGCCGGCGTCACCAGCACGGCTCCCTCGCCGCAATCGGCGCGCAGCGCATCCATGACCGGGCCGATATTGCCGGCGTCGGTGGAATCGAAGGTCGAGCAGATCTTGAACAGCACGTGGCCCACGCCGCGGCCGCGCAGCCATTTGTCCGCCGCGCGCGAGCGCGACACGGCAAGGCCGGCCTCGATCGAGCGGCTCTTCAGCGACACCACGACGGCATCGACCTCGGGCAGCATCAGATCGTCGGCAGGGATGCCGATGGTCTGGACGGTGCGCAGGCCCGCGCGCGTCAGCGTGTTAGCGAGATCGGAGGCGCCGGTGTAGTCGTCGGCGATGCAGCCCAACGCTGGGGTCACGGCTTCACTCCCGCATAGGACTTGAACCAGGCGAGGCCATCGGTGGTCTTGCCGCGCGGATTGTATTCGCAGCCGACGAAGCCGGCATAGCCGAGCCGGTCGAGCTCATCGAACAGGAACGGATAGTTCAGCTCCTCGCCGTCTGGCTCGTTGCGCGAGGGAATGCTCGCGATCTGGATGTGGCCGATGATCGGCATCATCTCGCGCAGCCGCATGGTGACGTCGCCATGGATGATCTGGCAGTGATAGATGTCGAACTGGAGCTTCAGGTTCGCAAGCCTCAGCTCCTGGATCAGATCCCGCGCAAAGCCGAAATCGTTGAGGAAGTAGCCGGGCACGTTGCGGGCGTTGATCGGCTCGATCACGACATCGATGCCGTGAGGCGCGAAGAACTCGGCGGCCCAGGCCACCGATTTGTAGAAGGCCTCGATCGCGACGCGCTCGCCGCGATTGGCGATGCCGGCCATCAGGTGCAGGCGCTTGACGCCCGTCGCCTTGGCATAAGGCAGCGCCGTCTCCAGGCTCGCCTTGAGATCGGAAAAGCGCGATGGCAGCGCAGCAAAGCCCTTCTCGCCGGCGTTCCAGTCGCCCGGCGGCAGGTTGAACAGCGCCTGGGTCAGGCCGTTGCGCTTGAGCCGTTCGCCGACAGCCTCGGCGGGATGCTCGTACGGAAACAGGAATTCCACCGCGGTGAAGCCCGCTTGCGCGGCGGCATCGAAGCGGTCGAGGAACGGTACCTCGGTGAACATCATCGAGAGATTGGCGGCGAAACGGGGCATTGGAGGTCCTCTGTTACTTGTCGCCGGGCAGCTTGACGCCGGTGACCTGCGCATACATGCGCGCGACCGATGCGTCGTCGTCGCGGCCCATGCCGGCGGCCGATGTCATCAGGAACATCTGGAGCGCGGCGGCGGAGACCGGCACGGGGAATCGGGCGCTGCGCGCCATGTCCTGGATGATGCCGAGGTCCTTGACGAAGATCTCCACCGCGCTTCGCGGCGTGTAGTCGCCGTCGAGCACATGCGGCATGCGGTTCTCGAACATCCATGAATTGCCGGCGGAGGCCGTGATCACCTCGTAGACCTTGCGGATGTCGAGGCCCTGCTTGGCTGCGAACGCCATGGCTTCGCTTGCGGCGGCGATGTGAACGCCGGCGAGCAGCTGATTGATCATCTTGAACGCAGCGCCCTGCCCGGCGGCATCGCCGAGCTCGTAGAGCTTTGCAGCCATGGCATCGAGCGCCGGCCGCGCCTTGGCAAAAGCGGCCGAGCTGCCGGAGGCAAGAATCGTCAATTCGCCTTGCGCGGCGCGCTGCGCCCCGCCGGAGATCGGCGCATCCAGATAGTGCCGGCCGGTCGCCTCCAGCTGCTTGGCAAGACGGCGCGCCACGTCGGGATCCATCGTCGCCGAGGAGACGAACACGCTGTCCTTGGGCATGGTCTCGGCGGCGCCATCCTTGCCGAACAGGATGGTTTCGGTCTGCGCGGCATTGACCACCACGCTGACGACGATGTCTGCGTCCTTGGCCGCTTCGGCCGGCGTCTTGGCCCCCGCGCCGCCGTCCTTCACGAAGCGCGCGACGGCATCCGCCGAGACGTCGCAGCCGGTCACGGCATGGCCGGCGCTCTTGAGCGAGGTCGCCATGCCAAATCCCATCGAGCCGAGCCCGACGACGGCAATACGCTGATTTTGTGAGGTGGAGGCGGACATATGCAACTGACCCTTGCGAGCGTTTCCCGGATGGCCGCCCTTTGCGGCAGCTTGGCAACCGAATAACACGGCTTGGCCGCGCTGCCAAAGCGTGAGACAAGCAGGCATGACGGCCATGAGCAATGAGACATTGCTGCGCGAGGACATCTGCCGCTTCGGACGGTCCCTGTTCGAGCGCGGGCTGACGCCGGGCTCCTCCGGCAATATCAGCGTCAAGATGGACGATGGCGGCTGGCTGGTGACGCCGACCAACGCCTCGCTCGGCTTCCTCGATCCCGCAAGACTATCACGGCTGGACCAGCAGGGCCGGCTGGTTTCGGGCGATGCCCCGACCAAGGAAGTTCCGCTGCACAATGCGCTCTACGACACGCGCGGCAGCGCGCGGGCCATCGTGCATCTGCACTCCACGCATTCGGTGGCGCTGTCGATGCTGCCCGAGATCGATCCGCGCGCCGCGCTGCCGCCGATGACGGCCTATTATTTGATGAAATGCGGCGCCACCGCGCTCGTGCCCTATTACCGCCCTGGCGATCCCGCGGTCGCAGATGCGATCAAGGGGCTGGCTGGGAAGTACTCATCCGTGCTGCTCGCCAATCACGGCCCGGTCGTCGCCGGCGACACGCTGGAAGCGGCGGTGTTCGCGACGGAAGAGCTGGAGGAGACGGCGAAGCTGTACCTGCTGCTGCGCGGGATGAACCCACGTTACCTGTCGCCGGAGCAGGTGAAGGATCTGGTGCAGGTGTTCGGGGTGACGTTGCCGGAGCACGGGCACGAGTATTAGCGACTTGCGGTAAGGGGTGGACGAGCGTCGCCTCACCACCGCTGTCATTCCCCGCGAAAGCGGGGAATCCAGTACGCCGCGGCTTCTCCGCATATCTCTGACGTCTCGGAGTACTGGATCGCCCGATCAAGTCGGGCGATGACACCGGGTATGTTGCGCGGGCGTGCCCGATACTATTCGGCTACAGCCCCAGATATGCCTTCCGCACATCCGGATTGCCCTTGATCTCGCTGGCTGCGCCCTGCATCAGCACACGGCCGGTCTGCAGGATGTAGGCGCGGTCGGCGATCTCGAGGCACTCGGCCATGCGCTGCTCGACGATGAGGACGGTCATGCCGGAGTCACGGATGAGCTTCACCGCCTGGAAAATTTCGTCGACCAGCTTCGGCATGATGCCCTGCGAGGGCTCGTCCAGCATCAACAGCCGCGGACGCGTCATCAGCGCGCGGCCGATGGCGAGCATCTGCTGCTCGCCGCCGGAGAGCGTCTCGGCGCGCTGCTCCAGGCGCTCCTGAAGGCGCGGGAAGAGCTTGAAGACGAGATCGAGCGGCTCTTCGCGGTTCGCTTCGCCCCTGTAGAGATAGCTGCCGAGGCGAAGGTTGTCGCGCACCGACAGACGCGGAAACAAACGGCGGTTTTCCGGCACATAGGCGATGCCGGTGGCCGTGATGTGATGCTGCGCCATGCCGTCGAGGCGCTTGCCGTCGAACGTCACCGTGCCGGAACGCGGACGCTCGGCGCCGGCGATGGATTTCAGCAGCGTCGACTTGCCTGCGCCGTTGGCGCCGGCAACGCAGACGATCTCGCCCTTCTGGACCTCGATCGAGACCGCGGAGATGGCGACCAGCCCCTGATAGGCGGTGGTGACTTCACGCACCGACAGCATGACGATCTCCCAGATATGCCTTGATCACCTTGGGATCGCGCACGACGTCGGCGGGCTTGCCCTCGACCAGCACCTTGCCGAGGTCGAGCACGATGGCGCGGTCCACCAGCGGCATCACGATCTCCATGACGTGCTCCACCATCAGCACGGTGATACCGGCATCGCGCACCTTGCGCACCAGGGCAACGCCGGTCTGCGCCTCGGTCGGCGTCAGGCCGGTGAGGACTTCGTCGAGCAGCAGCAGCTTCGGCTCGGTCGCAAGCGCCCGCGCGACTTCGAGGCGGCGCTTCTCGGCCGGTACGAGGTCGCTGGCGAGCACGTCGGCGCGCGCGGCAAGGCCGGTGAACTCCAGCACCTCATGCGCCTTGCGGCGGGCCTCGCGCATCACGGTGTTGCGCACGAGTGCACCGACGATGACGTTGTCGATGACAGTCATGGTCTCGAAGCTCTTGACCACCTGGAAGGTGCGTCCTACCCCGCGCTGGCAGCGCATCGCCGCCGGCATGCGGGTGACGTCCTCGCCGTCGAACCAAATCGAGCCTTGCGTCGGCGGCAGCACGCCGGCGATCAGATTGAACAGCGTCGACTTGCCGGCGCCGTTCGGGCCGATCAGGCCGACGATCTCGCCGCGGCCGACCGAGATCGAGACGTCGCTGTTGGCGACGAGGCCGCCGAAGCGCTGCCAGACGCCGCGGGTTTCGAGCAGCGCGCTCATCGGGCAGCTCCCGTCTTCTTCGGGCGTGAAAACAGGCTCAGCAGGCCGCGCGGCAGGGCCAGCGAGATCAGAACGATCAGCGTGCCGTAGACAATGAGGTCGACACCCCGCCCCGAGCCGCCGAACTTGAAGCGCGTCAGCTCAGTCAGCGGGATCAGGATGGCCGCCCCTAACACCGGCCCCCACAGGGTGCCGATGCCGCCGAGCACGGCCGGTAGCGCCATCAGCAGCGAGAACTGAAAGCCCATGACGCTTTCCGGATCGATGTAGGAGACGAACTGGGCGTAGAAGCTGCCGCCCACGGCGACAAGGAAGGCGGAGACCGCGGCCGCACCCATCTTGGAATTGAACACGTCGACACCGAGGCTCTCGGCCGCCTCCGGGTTGTCCTTGACGGCACGCCACCAAAATCCCCACTTGGAGTTTTCCAGCCACCATGTCACGAACCAGGCGAGGCAGCACAGCGCCAGCGCGAAATAGAAGTAGGGCAGCTTGGTGCGCAGAAACTGGAATTTCAGCCAGCTGTCGCCGCGGATCGGAATGGTGATACCCATCGCGGCACCGGCCCATTCCCAGTTGTGGAACAAAAGCAAGCCGATCTCGGCGATGACGATGGTGGCAATCACGAAGTAATGGCCGCGCAGGCGGAAGAAGGGATAGCCGAGCCCCATCGCGATCAGCGCCGACACCACTCCGCCCGCCAGCATGCCGAACCAAGGCAGCACGCCGAACTTCGTGAACAGCAGCTCGGTGGTGTAGGCCCCGAGACCGAAATACAGCGCGTGGCCGAGCGAGATCTGCCCGCAATAGCCGGACAGGATATTCCAGCTCTGCGACAATCCCGCATACATCAGTGTCAGGATCAGGATGTTCTGGACGACGACGTCCTTCACGAACAACGGCGTCAGCGCGGCAATGGTAGCGAGCGCTGCGGCGATGATGAGGTTGCGGCGGCGCCGCGCTGCAAAATCCTTGTCCATCACATCGATCCGAACAGGCCGCGCGGCCGGATGAAGACGACCAGCAGATAGACCGAGTAAATGCCGACCGATTTCAGCGACGGCGGCAGCACCAGCGCGGTGACCGCTTCGACGAGACCGACGATGATGCCGCCGGCGAAGGCGCCGAACACGCTGCCGAAGCCGCCGAGCGCCACCGTGACATAGGCAATCAGCGCAAAGGAGGCGCCGACGTCGGGATAGATGTAGAAGAACACCGCCATGATCGCGCCGGCGAGACCAACCAGCGCGGCGCCGAGCCCCCAGCCGAATGCAAACACGCGGTTCTTGTCGATGCCGACAAGCGCGACTGCACCGGGATCCTCGCGGGTCGCTTCGATCGCGCGGCCGAAATCGGTTCGGTGGATGAAGAAGTAGAGACCTGCAAAAGCGGCGATCGAGACCAGCGCGCCGACCAGTTGCGGCTCCGGCAGAAAGATTCCGCCGACCGAGATGGTTTTGCCGCCGAGCCAGGATTGTGGGATGCTGCGATAGTCCGGCGTGAAGAAATACTGCGCAAGGCCGCGCATGACAATGGCGAGGCCGAAGGTGGTGAAGATCTGCACCATGCCGGCGTTGGCCTTGGCCCGCATGGCGAAACGTACAAGGAGCAGGTAGACGACCGCTCCGAATATGAAGAGTGCCGCGGCGACCAACGGGGCCGACAACAGCGGATCGATGGCGAAGAACGCGAACAGGAAGAAAGACAGATACATCGCGATCATCAGGAATTCGCCATGGGCGAAGTTCGTGACGTCCATCAGGCCGAAGATCAGCGCGAGGCCGACCGCGATCAATCCGTAGAGCAGGCCCATCAGGAGGCCGCTCGCGAGACTCTGGATAATGGCTTGGGCTGTCAACTCTGGTCCCCCGTTCGAAACGTCACGACAGGCTTCGTCATTGCGAGCGAAGCGAAGCAATCCAGGAATGTTTCGAAGGAAGCAGTCTGGATTGCTTCGTCGCTTCGCTCCTCGCAATGACGGTGGGAGCAGTTTGCTCCGCTGCCCTCCGCAGCTCTTACTTCATCGGCCAGATCGCCTCGGCGATCGCGGCCTGCGGCGGGAAGATGGTGACGAACTTGCCGCCGACATATTGCAGCAGCACCGGATCGGCGTCGTTGTTCTGGCCCATCTCGTCGAACTTGACGCGCTTCCAGGGCATGATGGTCTTTTCGCCCGGGATGTCGGTCGCGGCAAGCGCGTCGCGGATCTTCTCGCCGTCGGTCGACTTGGCGCGGCTGATGGCGTCGGCGAGGATGATCAGGCCCATGAACTGCCGCGAGGTGAGGTCGTTGAAATCCTTGCCGGACCTGGCCTTGAACATCTCGTTGATCTTGCCGACCATCGGCCGCTTCTGCGCGAGGTCGAGCGAGAAGGTGCCGCGCGAGATCACGCCTTCGAGCTTGTCGCCGACGGCATCGTAGAGCGCCTTCTCGGAGAAGCCGGCGTCCTGCGCCACGATCGCATTCGGCTTGTAGCCGAGCTCGGCCATGGTCTTGACCAGGAGGATGCCGTCGGTGGTGTAGCTCGACGGCATCAGCACGTCGGCATTGGCGGTCTTGAGCTGCTGCACCTCGGCAGAGAGCGAGGGCGAGTTGGCGCGATACTTGATGTCGGTGACGATCTTATAGGCGCGCTCGCCGGCGATCTTGGTCTGGGCATTGCCGGAATCGGTGCCGAAGATGGTGTCCTCGTGGAACAGCGACAGCGTCTCGATCTTGGTGCCCTTCTTCTTCATGGCGTCGAAGAAGTCGAACATCGCAGCCGAGTACATCTCGTCGTGCGGCGAGGCGCGGAAGTAATATTTCAGGCCGCGGCGGTGCAGGCTCGGCGAGGAATTGTCGGCGGACAGGAACGGGACCTGATAGCGCTCGCAGATCTGGCTGACGGTGACGGCCACCGCGCTCTGGTAAGTGCCGACGACGGCGCAGACCTTCTCCTGCGTGATCAGGCGCTCGGCCTCGGCGCGGCCCTTCTGCGGATCGGCCTGGTGGTCGGCGAACACGAGGCGGATCTTGGCGCCACCGAGGCCCGGCAGGCCTTCGCCCTTCGCCAGCGGCAGGTCGAAATCGCTGTCCTTGTTGATGACTTCGAGCGCGGTCTCATAGGCCTTCTGCGCGTCGACGCCCTGCTGCGCGCTGCCGCCGGAGAACGGATAGATCACGCCGATCACGACTTCCGAACTCTGTGCGCGCGCCGCCAGCGGCACGAGGGCGGCAGTGGCGGTGGCCCCCAACAACACGTCGCGGCGAGTGATCGTCATGGCAAAGTCCCCTGTTACTGAATTTCGGCTGATCGAATGAAGCGATTGGTGGATGCGGTAAAGCCTGAAGAAGCAGCAGACGCTGCCCACTAAATCACGGCCATGTTTCTGTTCTTGAGATCGGTCACCAGCATCAGGCCGGGCGAATGCGTGATTGCAAACGGCAGCTTCGCGGCGTTGATGACCGATTGCGGCGTCACCCCGCAGGCCCAGAACACCGGAATCTCGTCGTCGGCGACCGGCACCGGATCGCCGTAGTCGGGCTTGGCGATATCCTTGATGCCGATCAGATGCGGATGGCCGAGATGCACGGGCGCGCCGTGCACGGCCGGATAGCGCGAGGTGATCTGCACCGCGCGGATCGCATCGGCCGGCTTGAACGGACGCATCGACACCACCATGGGGCCGGCGAACGGACCTGATACACCGCAGGCGATGTTGGTGCGGTACATCGGCACGCGCACGTTCTTCTCGATGTGGCGGATCGGCATGCCCTCCTCGAGCAGCGCCTCCTCGAACGAGAACGAGCAGCCGAGCACGAAGGTGACGAGATCGTCGCGCCAGTAGCCCTTCACGTCGGTCGGCTCATCCACGACCTCGCCATCGCGCCAGACGCGGTAGCGCGGCACGTCGGTGCGGATGTCGAGATCGGCGCCGAGCGAGGGGATGTAAGGGCTGCCGACGTCGGACATGCCGATGATCGGGCACGGCTTGGGATTGAGCTGGCAGAAGCGGTGGAAGGCACCGGCATACTCCGCCGGCAGGATCGCCAGATTGCCCTGGACATATCCGGGAGCGACGCCGGCGGTGGAGGCGACCAGCCCCTCGCGGTAGGCGAGCCGGGCCTTGCGGCTCGGGAGGGCGTCGGGTGTTTCAGTTTGCTGCGCTGCCACCAAAACAGTCATGTGATCGACCTGCCTATAAACTCGACAAAGACAAGCCAACACCAAGCGTGCTATAAAGTCTAATCTTCGTTTCTAATCAATCTCGATAAATCTGATTTATCGATTGGGAAAATCCTTCCAATGCTGGACTTCAGGTCGATCGAGACGTTCCTATGGGTCGTGAAGCTCGGCAGCTTCCGCGGCGCCGCGCAACGCCTCAACACCACCCAGCCGGCGATCTCCCAGCGCATCGCCCAGCTCGAGCGCGAGATGGGCGTGAAGCTCCTGAACCGCGACCATCGCATCGCCTCCCCGACCCCGAGCGGCCGGCAGATGATGGTCTACGCGGAGAAGCTGATCGGCCTGCGCGCTGCGATGATGGCGGAGATCGGCGATGCTTCGGCGATGCGCGGCGTGATGCGGCTCGGCGTCGCCGAGACCATCGTGCACACCTGGCTGCCGCGGCTCGTCAAGAGCGTCAACGAGGTCTATCCGAACCTGTCGCTGGAGATCGAGGTCGACATCACGCCGAACCTCACCGCGCGCCTGCTCGCACAGGAGATCGAGCTCGCCTTCGTGGTCGGACCGCTGTCCGCCTCCGGCGTGCACAACCGCGTGCTCGCCGATTATCCGATCGGCTTCCTCGCGAGTCCCTCGCTCGGGCTCGGCAAGGGCCCGGTGACGCCGGCGGACCTCGCGCGGTTTCCGATCATCACCTTCCCGCGCAAGACCAAGCCCTACGAGGTCGTGCGCGAGGTGTTCGACCGGCCGGAGCTGCCGCCGATCCGCCTGCATGCGTCCGCTTCGCTGGCGACCGTCATCCACATGGCGGTCGAGGGCCTTGGCATCGCCGTGATCCCCGACGCCATCGTCGAGAACGAGCTCGCCGACGGACGGCTGCAGCTGCTCGACACCGATCTTTCCATCGCGCCGCTGACCTTCACCGCGAGCTGGCTGGCCTCGCCCGATGTCGTCGCCGTGGAGCGCGTCGCCGAGCTTGCACGGCAAATTGCGCAGAGCAGCCTCGCGGTTGACGCGCCCGCACAGGCGCGTCATTGAAAAAGGCGCCGGACAAAAGAGAGAACGACCGCATGAGCCGAGCCGCGACCAACCTGCAAATCGATTCCGCCCGCCTGTGGGGCTCCATCCACGAGACCGCGCAATTCGGCGCGACGGCCAAAGGCGGCGTGCGGCGGCTGACGTTGAGCCAGGAAGACAAGCAGGTGCGCGATTGGTTCCGCAAGGCCTGCGAGGATGCCGGACTGGAAGTCCACGTCGACGCGCTCGGATCACAGTTCGGCCTGCGCAAGGGCCGCGACATGTCGAAGCTGCCCGTCGGCATCGGCTCGCACCTCGACACCCAGCCGACCGGCGGCAAGTATGACGGCATCCTGGGAACGCTCGGCGCGCTGGAGGTGATCCGCACGCTGAACGATGCCGGCATCGAGACCGAGGCGCCAATCTGCGTCGTGAACTGGACCAACGAGGAAGGCTCGCGCTTCGCACCGGCGATGATGGCTTCCGCCGCCTATGTCGGCGACTTCACCACAGACGACATTTTGTCGCGCAAGGACGCCGAGGGCACCACCGTCGGCCAGGCGCTCGACGGCATCGGCTATCGCGGCGACAAGCCGGTCGGCTTCCAGAAGCTCGGCTGCTTCGTCGAGCTGCACATCGAGCAGGGGCCGATCCTGGAAGCCGAAGGCAAGACCATCGGCGTGGTCGATTCCGGCCAGGGCGTGCTCTGGTACGACGGCAAGATCTCCGGCTTCGAGAGCCATGCGGGCTCCACGCCGATGCCGCTGCGGCGCGATGCGCTGGCGACCTTGTCCGAAATCGTGCTGGCGATGGAGTCGATTGCGAGGAAGCACGGACCGAACGCCGTCGGCACCATCGGCGAGGCCGTCATCGCCAATCCCTCGCGTAACGTCATTCCCGGCGAGATCGCCTTCACCATGGACTGCCGCAGTGCCGATGGCGCCATCATGGATGCGCTCGACCGCGATCTGCGGGCGGCAATCGCCGAGATCGCCGCGCGCCGCAAGGTCGAGGTCAAGATCGATCTGGTATGGCGCAAGCCGCCGACGCATTTCGATCCGAAGCTGATTGCTGCCGTCGAGAACGCCGCTAAGACGCTCGGCTATTCCTCGCGCCGCATCACCTCCGGCGCCGGCCACGACGCCTGCAACCTCAACACGATCATGCCGGCGGCGATGGTGTTCGTGCCCTGCAAGGACGGCATCAGCCACAACGAGCTGGAGGATGCGACGCAGGGCGACTGCGCCGCGGGCACCAACGTCCTCATGCATACCGTGCTGGCAGTCGCCGGCGTCGCATCCTGAGCGGAGAGAACCATGCGCGGAGTTTTCGTCGACGCCAATGAATCGCTGGCCGTGATCATGGAGCGGCTGGGGAAGCCTGGTGATCCCAAGGTGCGGATCAACAGGAATCCCGACATCACGCCCGAGCAATATCCTGATATTCTCGACGGCGCCGAGATCGCGATCGTCGACCACACCGCACTGCCGACCGAAGTCGCGAAGAAATGCACCGGGCTGAAGCACGTCGTGTTCCTCGGTACCGGCGCGCGCAGCTACATGAATCCGGAAGAGCTCGCCGAGCTCGGCATCTCCGTGCATCTGATCAAGGGCTACGGCGACACGGCGGTTGCGGAATCCGCGATCGCGCTGATGTGGGCGTCGGCCCGCGTCATTGCGATGATGGACCGCGAGATGCGCGCCGGGAACTGGCTGCGGGAGGACGGCATGCAGCTCACCGGCAAGACGCTCGGCCTGATCGGCTTCGGCGGCATCGCCGCGGAGGTCGCGCGCATCGCGTCCGGCAGCGGCATGAAGGTGATCGCCTGGAACCGTTCGCCGAAGAGCTATCCGGGGGTCGAATTTACCGATCTCGACAGCGTGCTGGCGAGAAGCGACGTGGTGTCGCTGCACCTGCTGCTCAACGACGAGACGCGCGGCATGATCACGCGCGAGAAGATCCTTGCTATGAAACGCGGCGTCATTCTCATCAACACCGCCCGCGCCGCTGTTGTCGACGAGGCCGCCATGATCGAGGCGCTGAAGTCCGGCCATATCCGCCACGCCGGCCTTGATGTCTTCAACATCGAGCCGCTGCCCGGCGATCATCCGCTGACGAAGCTGCCGAACGTGACGTTGTCGGCGCATTCGGCCTTCCGCACACCGGAGGCGAGCGAGAACCTGATTGAAGCGGCGTTGGTCCATTGCCGCCGGATCGTGAAGGGATAAGAGCAACAACAATGGCCGACTATCGCATCATCAAGGCAGAGTCGCTCACCAAGGCCATCCATGCCATCGTCAGGGCCGGCGGCTCCTCGGACCGCGAGGCCGAGCTCGTGGCCACCAATCTCGTCGAAGCCAATCTGAAGGGACACGACTCGCACGGCGTCGGCATGATTCCGCGCTACGTCCAGAGCGTCACCAATGGCGGCCTCGCCGTGAACTCGCACGTCAAGATCGTGCTCGACACCGGCCCGCTTCTCACCCTCGACGGCCTCACCGGCTACGGCCAGGTGATCGGCCATGAAGCGATGGAGCTCGCGGCCGAGCGCGCAAAGAAGAACGGTGTTTGCCTTGTCGGCCTCTCAAATTCGCATCACATCGGCCGCATCGGCCACTGGGCCGAGCAGTGCATCGACCACGGGCTGGTCTCGATCCACTTCGTCAACGTGATCTCGCGCCCGATCGTGGCGCCCTGGGGCGGCAGCGACGCACGCCACGGCACCAATCCGTTCTGCGTCGGCATCCCGCGCGCCGGCAAGGATCCGATCGTGCTCGACTTCGCCACCAGCAGGATCGCGCAGGGCAAGACCCGTGTTGCCCATAACAAGGGCGTCGAGCTCGAGGTCGGCACCATCATTGATCACGAGGGCAAGCCCACGATCAATCCGCGCTACACCGTGATTCCGCCCTACGGTGCCATCCTCCCGTTCGGCGAGCACAAGGGCTCGGGCCTTGCGCTGGTGTGCGAGATCCTCGGCGGCGCGCTCTCCGGCGGCCAGGTGGTCAAGGGCTCGTCCGACGGCAAGTACAACGTCCTTAACGGCATGCTCTCGATCGTCATCGATCCGGGCAAGCTCGGCACCGGCGAGAACCTTGCACGCGAAGTTGAGAGCTTCGTGAGCTGGCACACCGGCTCGCCGCCTGCCCCCGGCATCGACAAGGTCAGAATCGCGGGCGAGCCGGAGCGCGAGATCAAGAAGAAACGTCTCGCCGAGGGCATCCCGGTCGACCCAACCACCTGGCAGGAGATCCTGGATGCCGGGAAGAAGTTCGGGCTGGAACAGACGGCCATCGAGAAGATCGCGAGCTGATCGGAGCGAGGCGCGTTCCTCGGCGTCGCCTCGCGCCTCATGACCAATCGCGCAAGCGAGACTGGACGGTGGCGAAGATATCGACGTGCTCGCGGCACGGGTTTGAACCGTCCCGCATGACCTTGCGACAATGCGGATATCCGATTGCATCCGCCCGAGGTTCGCATGCTCTCCCGTCTCGCAAAATTCGTGTCCGGCTCAAACCTTCCGTCGCCCGGGTCCGATCTCTACCGGCAACGGCTCGCCATCTACGAGAGCGAGCTTGGCGAGCCCGAGCGCACATTCACTGATAACGCAGAGCGCCGCATCGACATCCACGCCTTCGGCCGCGATTTCGTCCCGGTCTGCCAGGAGGGCTCCGACGAAGGCTATGTCCTTCTCACCAACGGGATGAGCGAGCAACGGATGCACGGCGTCCCCGGCGACGCGAAGCCCCGGGCCGAGCTGATGTGGTACGTCCGCGAGCCGACGCAGGACGTTTGCGCCAATCTGCGCTGGCTGGCCAATCTGCCGTTCATCGACACGACCTGGTTCGGCTTCGGCCATCGCGTCGCGCTTCCGTGGCCGCCGGTTGCAGGAACGGACTTCCAGACGTTCCTGTTGCTCACACCGATCATCGGCCCCGACAAGGAGATCGCCGAGGCGCTGGAGATTGCGGGCGATCCGGTGGAGATCCTGACCGTGAACCTGATCTCGCATCAGGAGCTCGGGCTGATCAAGTCCAGGGGGCTCGATCCGTTTCTCGATCTGCTCGACGAGAACGACTATCCGCCGATATTCGATCCGTCGCGGAGGTCGTATGTGTAGTCGTAGGGTGGGTTAGCCGAAGGCGTAACCCACCGCTGTTCGCATCCCCGGAGGCCGAAGAGGTGGGTTACGCCAGCGGACCACGCTTCGCGCGGCCGCAGGGTTAACCCACCCTACGCAGGATCACTCCCGCGCTAATCCACCATATCCGCAACCGCCTTGCCGCACGCCGTCGTGTCGGCATTGCCGCCGAGATCTTTGGTGCGCAGCGTGCGTTCGGCGAGCGTGCGCTCGATCGCCTCGACGATCGACTTGCCGGCTTCCTTCTCGCCGAGATGCTCGAACATCATCGCGCCGGACCAGATCATGCCGATCGGGTTGGCGATGCCCTGGCCGGCGATGTCGGGCGCCGAGCCGTGCACCGGTTCGAACACGGATGGGAAATCGCCCTCCGGGTTGATGTTGCCGGACGGAGCGATGCCGATGGTGCCGGTGCAGGCCGGGCCGAGGTCGGAGAGGATGTCGCCGAACAGGTTGGAGCCGACCACGACGTCGAACCAGTCCGGATGCAGCACGAAGTTCGCGGTGAGAATGTCGATGTGGTACTTGTCCCACTTCACGCCTGGAAACTTCTTGGCCATCGCCTCCACGCGCTCGTCCCAATAGGGCATGGTGATCGAGATGCCGTTGGACTTGGTCGCCGAGGTCAGGTGCTTCTTGGGCCGCGACTGCGCGAGCTCGAAGGCGAATTTCAGGATGCGGTCGACGCCGGTACGGGTCATCACCGTCTGCTGCGTCACGAACTCGCGGTCGGTGTCCGGGAACATGCGGCCGCCGACCGAGGAATATTCGCCTTCGGTGTTCTCGCGCACCACCCAGAAATCGATGTCGCCCGGCTTGCGCCCCGCCAGCGGCGACGGCACGCCGGGCATCAGCCGCACCGGGCGCAGGTTGACGTACTGGTCGAACTCGCGGCGGAACTTGATCAGCGAGCCCCACAGCGAGACGTGGTCCGGGATCTTGGCCGGCCAGCCGACCGCACCGAAATAGATCGCATCGTGCTTGCCGATCTTCTCCTTCCAGTCGTCGGGCATCATCTGGCCGTGCTTCTCGTAATAGTCGTAAGACGAGAAGTCGAAATGGTCGAAATGCAGCGAGACGTTGTGCTTCTTCGCCGCCGCCTCCAAAACGCGCAGGCCCTCGGGCATCACCTCCTTGCCGATGCCGTCGCCGGGAATGACCGCGATCCGGTATTGTTTCTTGCTCATCGAGAACGTCCTTGGTTGGTCCGGCAGTCGCCGCCTTCTGACTGCACTGCAATGGACCAAACGCGGCGGCAGTGCAACGCTGCACTGCAATGTTGACCATGGCGCGGCCAAGCGCCTACTGATTTGATGCTGTTCCCACGAACGAGTATCCCCATGGATCTGCATCTGCGCGGCAAGCGCGTCCTGATCACCGGCGCGTCCAAGGGCATTGGCGCAGCCGCCGCCGAGGCCTTCGCCGAGGAAGGCGCGCATCTCCTCCTCGCGGCGCGTAGCGGCGATCAGCTCAAGGCGCTGGCCGACCGTTTGCGCGCCGCGCACCAGATCGACGCCACAACGAGCATCGTCGATCTGCGCAAGGAGGAGGACGTGGCCCGGCTGGCGAAGGAAGCCGCCGACATCGACGTGCTCGTCAACAATGCCGGCGACATCCCGGGCGGCTCGATCGACAAGATCGACGAGGCGACCTGGCGGCACGCCTGGGAACTGAAGGTGTTCGGCTATATCAACCTGACGCGCTACGTCTACGCTCAGATGAAAGCCAGGGGCGGCGGCGTCATCGTCAACGACATCGGCGCGGCCGGCGAGAAGTTCGACGCCAACTACATCTGCGGCAGCGCCGGCAATGCCGCGCTGATGGCGTTCACACGGGCGCTCGGCGGCAAGAGCCTGGGCGACAACATCCGCGTGGTCGGCATCAATCCCGGCCCCGTCGGCACCGACCGCCACGTCACCCTGCTCAAGACGCGGGCCAAGCACCAGTTCGGCGACGAGAGCCGCTACAAGGAATTCCAGAAGAGCCTGCCGCTCGGCCGTCCCGCGCATGCGCGCGAGATCGGCGACCTCATGGCGTTCCTGGCGTCGGATCGCGCCGGCTATACGTCGGGCGTGATCTACACCGTCGACGGCGGCATCAGCGCCGGGTGGGGTTAACTCTATTCTCGTCATTGCGAGCGCAGCGAAGCAATCCAGGAATCTTGCCGCAGTGACAGTCTGGATTGCTTCGCTGCGCTCGCAATGACGACACAACAAGCACGGGAGTAAGATAGTTGTCTCAAGACCTGATCCGCGAAACCGCCTGCACCGTCGTCGACAAGCTGCGCTCCGGCGACGTCTCGCCGCTCGAGCTCCTGGACGTGGTGGAGACGCGCATCCAGGAGGTCGACGGCAAGGTCAACGCGCTGCCGACGCTGTGCTTCGATCGCGCGCGGGAGAGTGCGAAGACACTGATGCAGAAGCCGGCCGGTGCGCGCGGGCTGCTCGCCGGGCTGCCGGTGCCGATCAAGGATCTGACCGACGTTGCGGGTGTGTTGAATACGCAGGGCTCGCCGATCTTCAAGGACAACATTCCCGCGAAGTCTGACCTCATGGTCGAGAACCTCGAGGCCAACGGCGCGGTCGTCTACGCCAAGTCGAACACGCCGGAGTTCGGGGCCGGTGCCAACACGTTCAACGAGGTGTTCGGCGCGACGCTCAATCCCTGGGACACGACGAAATCGGCCGCGGGCTCCTCCGGCGGCGCGGCGGTGGCGCTGGCAACCGGCATGGCCTGGCTCGCCCAAGGCTCCGACATGGGCGGATCCTTGCGCAGCCCCGCGGCCTTCTGCGGCGTCGTCGGCATGCGGCCTAGCATCGGCCGCGTCGCGCATACCCCAAAGTCCGGCATCGATCGCAATCTCGGCGTGGTCGGCCCGATGGCGCGCAACGTCGAGGATCTCGCGCTGCTGCTGGATGCCATGAGCGGCGACTATGCCGACGATCCGCTGTCGCTGCCGGCTCCCGCAACCTCGTTCCTGTCGGCGGCCCAGGCGGGCAAGCGGCCGAGGCGCATCGCCTATTCGCCCGATCTCGGCATCACCCCGGTCGATCCCGAAGTGAAGGCGATCACACGAAAGGCCGCCGAACGTTTCGCCGAAGCCGGCGCCATCGTCGAGGAGGCGCATCCGGACTGGCGCGAGGCGCATGAATGCTTCCACGCGCTGCGCGCCTTCGACTTTGCGATCACCAAGGCCAATCTGCTGCGCACCAAGCGCGACCTGCTCAAGCCCGAGGTGATCTGGAACATCGAGGAGGGTCTCAAGCTCACAGTCGAGCAGCTCGCGCGCGCCGAGGCGCAGCGCGTCGGCATGACGGCGCGGGCAGTCGAGTTCTTCAAGAGCTACGATCTGTTGCTGACGCCGACCACGATCGTTCCGCCCTTCCCGATCGAGCATCGCTATGTCGCCGAATGCGCCGGCAAGAGGTTCGACAATTACGTCGAGTGGCTCGGCATCGTCTACGCCATCACGCTGGCCTGCTGCCCGTCTCTCTCCCTGCCCTGCGGCTTCACGGCCTCGGGCCTGCCGGTCGGCGTGCAGGTGGTCGGCGCGCCGCGCGCCGACGCGCAGGTGATCGCCGGAGCGAAGGTGCTGGAGGATATTCTGGGCCTGCGCGGTACGACGCCGATCGATCCGAAGGTGAAGGACTAGCCTCACTCTCGTGTCCCGGACAAGGGGCAGCGCGCCAGCGCTGCGTCGCAGAGCCGGGACACGAGACCTCACCTCCCGCTGGCCGCCTCCAGGCTGGGACGGTTGCTCGGTTCGCTATTTGGCGATCGGGCAGGAGCCGGGATTAGCGCAGCGAGGAGGCGTCGATCGCGTGGTGCCGGTCGCCTCCTCGGAGCTCGGGCCCACCGCCCCGTTCAGAATGACCGAGACACGCCATCGATATGTTGTTTGCGGCGTCAGACCGGAATCCCCAAAGCTCGCGCCTGTCACGTCGCCAACCGATTGGAACGCACCATCGGGTCCCGCACGCGAAACCCGGTAGGTTGTTCCGTCGTCTCCTGGAGACCAGGCCAGGTCAGCGCCGCTATCCGACGTATCGATCACCGTGAGCGACTGCGGCGCCGATAGCGAGGGCGCGGTCGCGCCGGCGGGCGCCGCGGCAGCGGCCGTGAGCGCATCCAGCATCGCCTTGATCGCCTTGATTTGCGATCCGGACTTCGTCACGTAGCTATCCTGATGGTTGACGTAACTCCACCAATCCCAACAGGCCTGCGGATTGCTTGGCCAGTATGGGCTGGTCTTGGTCTGCGGATAGAGAATGATCATGCGGTTCGTGTCCGCCCACTCATTGTAGCCGGCCTCATCCACGAATTTGCGTCCGATATCGGCGACGTCCTGCTTGCATCCGTGGAGCGCGACGTGGACTCGACACGGACTGCCCTGCTCGCAATCCCTGGGTACGAACACATAGCCGGTATCGCCCATGCTCAACGCGTCGGGCAGATGCGGCGTGGTATAGATCGATTGATCAAAGCTCTTCACCGAACCTGCAAGCTGCGCGGCATTGGGCGGATTCAGGCGGCCGTAAATATGCTGCAGGATGACGCCGGCCTGGTCATAGCCGCATTGGTCGATATAGGGCGCCGTGTTGGCCTTGCACTCGTTGAGCCCGGGTGCGCCCTGCTTCGCCACGACGAACGAGTGGCCCGCGCCGAGCGTGGCCTGATAGAACAAGTTGCCGCGATTGGCATCCCGCAGATAATGGCGATAGAAATCGGCGGCCGCATCGGTCGCGGCCTTGTCGACGATCGCGTCATTGTAGCCGTGAAAGAGATAGATCTTCTGCCTGCCTACATTGCTGAGAGGGTCGATCTCGCCCGCTGCGGCCTTCGCGTCGGCCTTTGCCGTAAAATCCTTCGGATTCAGATCCGACGCCGGCCCTTTCATGCATGCACCCGTGGCCCGCCGGATCGGCCCCCAGTACCAGGTGACGGCGTCGAACGCGTCCGCCTTTGCGCACCAGTAAGGGCCGCCCGCGACCACACCGACGCCCTTGATCACCGACGACCATGCCGTGCCGAACTGAACGGCCATGAACGCGCCCGACGAAATTCCCGAAATCGAACTCTCACCGATCGGCGCGCGATAGCGCCGCAACCCCTCCGCGGCGCACGATGACACGCCGAGAGCGGTTGTGAAGATCAGGACGCAAATCTGGGCGGCGGTGAATTGCCGCAAAACGGCCACGCGCATGACAGCCTCGCCAAGTCGACCGCAGGAGCAACCTCTGGTATTAGAGATCAAGATCGGAAATCGGCGCAAGCGCAAACAAGCGGCACCAAACGAGAAACCGTCACTTCGGCGTTGTCGGCGCCTCCAGGCTCCGGCTGTAGCGCGACATCGCGAAACAGAAGACGAAGTAGATCGCGGCCACGAAGATGTAGACCTCGACCGAAAACTGCTGCCAGGCGGGATCGATGATCGCGGTCTTCGCCGTCGTCAGCAGGTCGAAGATGCCGATGATCAGCACCAGGCTGGTGTCCTTGAAGAAGGCGATGAAGGTGTTGACCAGCGGCGGGATGACGTGACGGATAGCCTGCGGCAGGATGATCAGCCGGTGCTTGCGCCAGTAGGACAGGCCGAGCGCGTCGGCGGCTTCATATTGCCCGCGCGGCACGGCCTGAAGCCCGCCGCGGATCACTTCGGCGAGGTAAGCACCGGCGAACAGGATGATCGCGATCTGTGCGCGCAGCAGCTTGTCGATGTTGAATCCGGCCGGCATGAATAGCGGAAACATCACGCTCGCCATGAACAGCAGGCTCACCAGCGGCACGCCGCGGATCAGCTCGACATAGAGCACGCTGAGCGAGCGGATCGCCGGCAGCGTCGAGCGCCGCCCGAGCGCGACCAGGATACCGAGCGGAAAGCCGACAGCGAGGCCGAACGTCGCCAGGATCAGCGTCACGGGCAAGCCGCCCCAGCGGTCCTGCGAGACGAAGGACAGGCCGAGCACGCCGCCCCACATCAGCACGCTGATCAGCGCCAGTGCACCGATCCAGAGATAGACCAGCTCGCGCCGCCACAGCGCGCGGCGGGTCGAGAGGTAGTACAGTGCGATGAACAGCACGACCGACAGTGCCGGCCGCCACTGCTCGTCGAACGGATAGGTGCCGAACAGGATGAAGCGATACTTCTCGGGGACGATGGCCCAGCAGGCGCCGAGGCCACGCGCGGCGCGACAGGCGCTGGAATCGTTGGTGGGCGTCAGCCAGACCGCATTGGCGATGCCCCATTGCACGGAGCTGAAAATGCCCTTGGCGAGCAGCACCATTAGCAGGACGGTGATGATCCCATTCGGGATCGAGGAGAACAGGTTCTTGCGCAGCCAGTGCAGCACCGGATTGCCCAGCTGCGGTCGGCGAGCGGCCCGGGGTGCATCGGGGATGTCCGTGATCGCGGTCATGATTAGCGCTCCACCAGCGCGATGCGCGCATTGTACCAGTTCATGAAGAAGCTGATCGAAAGGCTGATGGTCAGGAACACCGCCATGATCAGCGCGATGGCTTCGATGGCCTGTCCGGTCTGGTTCAGCGTTGTGTTGGCGATCGAGACCACGTCCTGGTAGCCGATCGCGACCGCGAGCGAGGAGTTCTTGATCAGGTTGAGATACTGGCTCGTCATCGGCGGCACGATGACGCGCAGCGCCTGCGGCAGGATGATCTGCCGCAGCATGAAGCTGCGACGCAGGCCGAGTGCGTTGGCGGCATCCCATTGCCCGCGTGGCACCGACTGGATGCCGCTGCGCACGATCTCGGCGATGAAGGCGGAGGTGTAGGTCACCAGTGCGATCAGCAGCGCGAAATATTCCGGCGCGAGCGTCAGCCCGCCGACGAAATTGAAGCCGCGCAGCTGCGGCCACTCGACCGTCCAGGACACGCCGAGCACCAGCGAGACCGCCGCCGGCACCACGACGATGAGGCCGAGCGCAGACGGCCAGGCCGGCCGCGGCTTGCCGTCGCGCATCTGCTGTGCGACCAACCAGCGACGGAAGAGGAAGAACACCGCACAGCCCAGCACCGCGGTGCCGAGCACCGTGAGCTGCGGCGGACCGAACGGGATCGCAGGCAGGATCAGGCCGCGATTGGACAGGAATATGCCCTCGACGGGCCGCCAGGCGGCACGTGCAGCCGGCAGCGCCTGCATCAGCACGTACCAGAACAGTAGCTGGAGCAGCAGCGGGATGTCGCGGAGCGTTTCGACGTAGACGGCCGCAAGCCGCGACAGCAGCCAGTTGGCCGACAGCCTGGAGATCCCGATCAGGGTGCCCAGGATCGTCGCGAGCACGATACCGATCACGGCGACGCGCAAGGTGTTGGCGAGCCCGACGACGAAGGCCCAGAGATAGGTATCCCCAGGATTGTAGGCGAGCAGGCTGTCGGCAATCGGCATGCCGGCCTCGCGGCCGAGAAAGGCGAAGCCGGTCGTGATGCGGCGGGCCGACAGATTGGTGACGGTGTTGGACCAGAGGAAGGCGATCACTGCGATCGCGATGCCGACCACCAGGACCTGCCAGAACAGGCCCATCAATTGGTTGCGGCCGAGCACGAAGCGGCGGCGCGGCGGCGGCCTGGGATGATCGGCGGTCACAGCACAACAATCCTTCGTCGAATGCAGCGATTTCCGGCGCGCACGTCAACTGTTGCATCGAACTCAGATTCATGCAACAAATGTTTCATGGCCGAGCCCGCGAAATTCTCGCCCTTGAGCGAACTGCGCATCGCGTTGCCGTCGCTCCCCCTGCGCTTACAGGAGGTCGGCCGTTTCGTCGCCGCCAACGACTACGATGCCACCACCCGCTCGATGCGCGATCTCGCGGCGGAAGCCGGTGCCGATCCCGCCGCGTTCACGCGGCTTGCGAAAGCGATCGGCTATTCCGGATGGGACGAGCTGCGTGCGGCGCTGACCGAGGCGCGGCGGCCGTCCCAGACCGCGCCCTTCTCCGGCCGCACAAGAGGCCGCCGTCACGGGCCGAACGCCGATGTTACGCTCATCCTCGACAAGCTCGAGGCCGAGGCCGCCGGCCTTCCGCGCATCCCGGCACAGCCGATCGCGGAAGCGGCGCGCGCGCTGCATGAGTCCAAGCGGATCTGGATCGCGGGCTATCGCAGCTGCCGCAGCGTCGCGGAACTCCTGAACTACGAGCTGCGCCTGTTCCGGCCCGAACAGGTGCAGCTCGTCGGCACGTCCGGGCCCGACGACCTCGATCTCGGCGCGTTCCGGCCAAGCGAAGCCGTCATCGTCATCGGCTTCCTGCCTTACACGCATGCGAGCGTCCGCGTCGCGCAGGCCGCGCATCGCAGCGGCGCGACGCTAATCGCGATTGCGGACAGCCTGTCGGCACCGATGGCCGAAGGCGCCGACCATGTGCTGCTGTTCGAGGCAGCTTCCTCGCCCGGCTTTTTCCCCAGTCTCACGGGCGCGATCGCGATCGCGCAGTCGCTCGCGGCGGTCACATTCTCGCTCGGCGGCGCCGCCGCGAAGAAGCGGCTGGAAAACACCGAGGCGCGGCTCACTGCTGCCTCCACCTACGTCCCGGAGAAAGGTTGACCCATGAGCACTCGCACCAGCCGCGTGCTGCATCGCTCGCTGCGCGAAACCCCGCCAAAGGCGATCGGCGGCGAGGGCGTTTATCTCTTCGCCGAGGACGGACGTCGCATCATCGATGCCTCCGGCGGGGCGGCGGTCTCCTGCCTCGGCCACCAGCATCCGCGCGTGATCGCGGCGATGGCCAAGCAGGCGTCCACCCTCGCCTATGCGCATACGGCTTTCTTCTCCTCCGAGCCGGCGGAAGCACTTGCTGAAACACTGGTCGGACACGAGCCCGGCGGGCTCGCCTACGCCTATTTCGTCAGCGGCGGATCGGAGGCGATCGAAGCCAGCATCAAGCTGGCGCGGCAATATTTCATCGAGCGCGGCGAACCGCAGCGGCAGCACTTCATCGCGCGGCGGCAGAGCTATCACGGCAACACGCTCGGCGCGCTCGCCGCCGGCGGCAATGCCTGGCGTCGCGCTCCCTATGCGCCGCTGCTCTCGACCGCTTTCAGCCACGTCACGCCGGCGTTCGCCTATCGCGAGAAGCGCGAGGGCGAGTCGGACGCGCGGTTCGTCGCGCGCCTCGCCGCCGAGCTCGAAGCCGAGTTCCAGCGGCTCGGCCCCGACACCGTCGCCGCCTTCCTCGCCGAGCCCGTCGTCGGCGCCACCGCCGGCGCCGTGACCGCCCCGGACGGCTACTTCAAAGCGATGCGCGAGATCTGCGACCGTCACGGTGCGCTGCTCATTCTCGACGAGGTCATGTGCGGCATGGGCCGCACCGGCACGATGCATGCGTGGGAGCAAGAAGGTGCCGCCCCCGACATCCAGGCGATCGCAAAGGGGCTCGGCGGCGGCTATCAGCCGATCGGTGCGATGCTGGCAAGCGGCAAGATCATCGACACCATCCGCGCAGGCTCGGGCGCGTTCCAGCACGGCCACACCTATCTGGCGCATCCCCTCGCCTGCGCTGCGGCGCTCGCGGTGCAGGATGTGATCCGCGAGGATGGCCTGCTCGACCGCGTGAAGGAGCGCGGCAAGCAGCTCGAGCAGCGCCTGACCGAACGCTTCGGCAATCATCGCCATGTCGGCGACATCAGGGGCCGCGGCCTGTTCTGGACGATCGAGCTGGTCGCCGATCGCGCTAGCCGCATCTCGTTCGATCCGGCCCTCAAGCTGCACCAGAAGATCAAGGCGGAGGCCTTTGCCGGTGGCCTCGGCTGCTATCCCAGCGGTGGTACCGTCGATGGCGTGCGCGGCGACCACGTGCTGCTGGCACCGCCCTATATCGCCTCGGCGGACGAAATCGACCTGATCGTCGACAAGCTGGGCACGGCCGTCGACAGCGTGTTGCGTAGTGTCAATCAGTGAGGGGAGAGTAGTATGAGGAAAGTGGTTATCGCAGCGGGCCTGCTCGCGGCATCGACGATGATCGCAGCGGCAGCGACGCTCGATACGGTGAAGAGCCGCGGCACGCTGGTGTGTGGCGTCAGTGCCGGTTTTGCCGGCTTCTCGGCGCCGGACTCGCAAGGCAATTACAGGGGTCTCGACGTCGATTATTGCCGCGCGCTGGCGGCCGGCGTGCTCGGCGATCCTACCAAGGTGCGCTACGTCTCGCTGACGGCTCAGAACCGCTTCACCGCCCTGCAATCGGGCGAGATCGACGTGCTCTATCGCAACTCGACGCAGACCTATTTGCGCGGCGCGACGCTGGGCCTGCGGCAGGGTCCGATCAACTTCTACGACGGCCAGGGCTTTGTCGTGAAGAAGGACCTCGGCGTCAAGGAGCTGAAGGACCTCAAGGGCGCCACCGTCTGCGTCGCGCAGGGCACCACGCACGAGGTCACGCTCGGCGATTACGGCCGCGCCAACGGCATCGACTGGAAGCCCCTGGTGTTCGACCGCGTCGACACCATGTACCAGACCTTCTTCGGCGGCCGCTGCGATGCGATGACCCAGGACGCTTCGGCCCTCGCCGGCGCGGTGACCACGGCCGCGCCGAACGCAGCCGACTACATTGTGCTGCCGCAGACCATCAGCAAGGAGCCGCTCGGACCCTTCACCCGCAATGGCGACGAGGTCTGGAGCGACATCATCGCCTGGCTGCATTACGGCCTGATCGAGGCCGAGGAGCTCGGCGTCACGCAAGCCAATGTCGAGGAGATGACGAAGTCGCAAACGCCTGCGATCCAGCGGCTGCTGGGGGCCAGCGGCGACCTCGGCTCGCGGCTCGGGCTCGACAACAAATGGCTGGTCAAGGCGATCAAGGCCGGCGGCAACTACGGCGAGATTTTCGAGCGCAATGTCGGCAAGGCCAGCCCGCTCAAGCTCGATCGCGGCCTCAACGGGCTCTGGAGCAAAGGCGGCTTGATGTACGCCATTCCGTTCAAGTAAGGGAGTTCACCTCTCCCCGCTTGCGGGGAGAGGTCGGATTGCGCAGCAATCCGGGTGAGGGGGAGTTTCCGCGCGTCCAACTCTCACCTTTTTGTGCCGAGAGAGCCCCTCACCCCCGACCCTCTCCCCGTAAGAACGGGGAGAGGGAGAAGAAGCATCGAGCCCCCCATGCGCATCGCCCTTATCCACGCCCTCAAGCATTCCATCGCCCCGATCGAGGCAGCGTTTGCGCAGGCGTGGCCCGAGGCGCGGCTGATGAACCTGCTTGACGACAGTCTCTCGGCGGATCTCGCCCGCGACGGGCAACTCAACGATGCCATGACGGAACGGTTCCTCGCGCTCGGCGACTATGCAGCGGCGACGGGAGCGGATGGAATCCTGTTCACCTGCTCCGCCTTCGGCCCGTGCATCGAGGCCGTCGCGCGCGCGCATGCGCCGATGCCGGTGCTGAAGCCGAACGAGGCCATGATCGACAGGGCGGTGACCATGGGCCGGCGCATCGGCCTGCTCTCGACCTTTCCGCCGACGCTGGCGTCGATGCCGCCCGAGTTTCCCGCCTCCGTCGAGGTGGTGCCGAAGCTCGCCGACGGCGCGCTGGCCGCGCTCGACCGCGGCGACCGCGCCACGCATGACCGGCTGATCGCGGAGGCCTCACGGAGCTTGCGCGATTGCGACGTCATCGCGCTGGCGCAATTCAGCATCGCCGCGACGGCGCCGCTGGTCGCGGAGGCCGCCGGCCGCCCCGTCGTGACCACGCCGGACAGCGCGGTCGAAAAGCTGATGAAGCTGCTGAAGGCGAAGGGTTAAGCGCCGGCCTTGGTCCGACGTCGCGCATCCTTGATCGCGACCGCAAGCGCAGCCTTCGTCTCGTTGACGAAATCCTCGACCAGCTCCTCGCGCGTGGCATGCGCCGCCTCGCCCGTGAACAGGCCCTGCTCGGCCAGCATCACCACGCCGTGTAGCGCCGCCCAGATCTTGAGCGCCTGCCGTTCGCGCAAATAGCCCACGGCGGGCGCTTCCAGAGCTTCGATGACGAGCGCAAAGGTCTCCCGCGTTGCCTCGTGCAGCTCGCTGCCCTTGGCCGCGCAGGACACCGTGCGCGAGGCGAACATCAGGCGGTAGATGCCATTCCGGCGCAAGCCGAAATCGAGCGTCGCCTGTGCGAGCCGCGAGAGCTTCGATTGCTGCGACGGCTTTGCCATCGCATCACGCAAGAGCGCCGAGAGCTGCCGGAATGCTTGCGCGGTGACGGCGGCGAGCAGCGCCTCGCGGTCGGCAAAATGCCGGTATGGCGCCGGCTGCGAGACCCCGAGCTTCTTGGCAAGCGCCTTGATGCTGATCGCCTCCGCGCCGCCCCGCTCCGCCTCTTGCAGCGCGGCCTCGATCAGCGCATCGCGAAGATCGCCATGGTGGTAGGTCTTCGCGGGCTTTCGGGCTGGTCGTGAACGCATGTCGGGGCGAAGCCTACAAGTTCCCGCTTGACAAGGGAAGCCCGCCGCGAATGTAATAGTATATAACTTAAATAGAACCGAGATGAGGAAAACGCGCCGCCTTCGGGCCCTCGCGCGCACACGACCAAAGGAAGCCGAGAATGGCAGAGCGACTGAAGGTTCACGTCGATCCCGACAAATGCCAGGGCCATGCCCGCTGCAAGGCGCTCGCGCCGGAGCTTTTCGAGCTCGACGAATACGGCAACGCGCACGAAGCTGGTGACGGCACCGTCCCTCCGGGACTTGAGGACAAGGCCTGGCTTGCGAAATCCAACTGCCCGGAAATCGCAATCGATGTGATCGAGGAATAGTGCGGCCGTTGCCGCCCCGCTGCGTTCAGCGAATACGAGCCAAGGGATTCCCTGCCATGTCCGACGTCGACCAGCCTGTCGCCCATCCGCCCGTCACCGACTGGGTTCATGATTTCGACCACACCGATCCGCAATGGACCGAGGACCCGTTCCCGATCTGGGACGAGCTGCGAGCCGTAAGCCCCGTGGTGCACACGAAACGCTTCCTCGGCTGCTATTTGCCGACGACCTATGAGGCCGTGCGCGAGATCGCCAACGACACCGAGCACTTCTCCTCCCGCCGCATCATCGTCCGCGACGTACGGCCGGAAATCACCAGCAGGAACGCAGCCCCGCCGATCACCTCCGATCCGCCCGAGCACAAGCCGGCCAAGCAATTGCTGCTGCCGCCGTTCACCCCGGACGCGATGAAGAAGCTCGAGCCGCGCGTCCGCGCCATCTGCAACGAGCTGATCGACGACTTCATCGCCGAGCAGAGGGTGGACGCTGCGGCGCGCTACACCAAGCACATCCCGGTTCGGGCGATCGCGCACATGCTCGGTATTCCCGAGAGCGACAGCGACCTTTTCATCAATTGGATCCACATGATCCTCGAGCTCGGCATCAAGGACGAGAGCAAGCTGCTCCAGGCCGTGCAGGAGATGACGGCCTATTTCGGCGGCCACATCGAAGCGCGCAAGAGCAAGCCCACCGACGATCTGATCTCCTACCTGATGAACGCCAGGGACAAGAACGGCAATCCGCTCGAGGACACCCATGTGATGGGCTCGCTGCGCCTGCTGCTGATCGCCGGCATCGACACCACCTGGAGCGCGATCGGCTCCTCGCTCTGGCATCTTGCGAAGACGCCGGCCGACCGCGAGCGGCTGATCGCCGAGCCCGGACTGATCCCGACAGCCGTGGAGGAGCTGCTGCGCGCCTATTCGCCGGTGACGATGGCGCGTGAAGTGGTCAAGGAGACCACGGTATCCGGCTGTCCGGTCAAGCCGGGCAACATGGTGCTGCTGTCGTTCCCGGCAGCCAACCGCGACCCCAAGATGTTTCCGGACGCTGACAAAGTCGTGATCGACCGGCGCGAGAACCGCCATGCGGCCTTCGGCCTCGGCATCCACCGCTGCGTCGGTTCCAACCTCGCGCGCATGGAAATGCAGGTGGCGCTGGAGGAATGGCTGAAGCGGATTCCCGACTTCCGGCTCGATCCGGCAGGCACTGTGACTTGGTCGCAAGGAACGGTGCGCGGCCCCCGCCAGTTGCCATTTTTGCTCGGAAAGGCGATGTAAGGCCTTCCCAAAGGAAGCGGACAGGCCTTTCATGGCGGGCGCGACACCAAGCACGCCTCCGCCATGCATCGCCACGAGCACAGGCCATGACCGACGAGACGCCATCCGACAGCAAGCTGACGCGCACCAAGGAGAAGTGGGCGCGCGAGGGCCGCTTTCTCACCGGCAAGATGACACGCCCGGAGGATCAAAGGCTTCCACCCGGGCAGCACCTCACCAAGGACTGGCCGGTGCTCGATCTCGGGGTCACGCCGCCGGTCTCGCGCGAGCGCTGGCGGCTCGACGTCTATGGCGCGGTCGAGACCCCCGTGTTCTGGACCTTTGCCGAATTCGCCGCGCAGAAGCAGTCCCGGTTCACCTCAGACATCCATTGCGTCACGACCTGGTCGCGCTATGACAACGAATGGGAAGGGCTCGCCACGCGTGAGCTGCTGGCGGCCTGCCAGCCGCGCGAGGATGCCCGCTTCGTCGTGCTGCATTCCTATGACGGTTACACCACCAATCTCGCGCTGGAGGATTTTGCCGCCGAGGACGCGCTGCTCGCCCACAGCTGGTCCGGCCAGCCGCTGACGGAGGAGCATGGCGGCCCGGTGCGGCTGGTCGTGCCGCACCTCTATTTCTGGAAGAGCGCGAAATGGCTCCAGGCCATCGAATTCCTGACCGAGGACGCGCCGGGCTTCTGGGAAGTCCGCGGCTATCATAACCGCGGTGATCCCTGGGCCGAGCAGCGCTATTCGGGCGATTAGGTTCGAGCAAGACGGGGGAAGCCCATGCCGACGGAACGCTTTCAATTCACCGGCGAAGGCGGCCACCAGCTCGCGGCCGCGCTGGAGCTGCCTGACGGCGAGCCCGCGGCGTTCGCGCTGTTCGCGCACTGCTTCACCTGCGGCAAGGACACGCTGGCGGCAAAGCGCATCTCGGTCGCGCTCGCCGCCAAGGGCATCGCGGTGCTGCGCTTCGACTTCACCGGGCTCGGCTCCAGCGGCGGTGATTTCGCCAATTCGACGTTCTCCTCCAACGTTGCCGATCTCGTGCGCGCGGCCGATCATCTGCGCGAGACCCGCAAGGCGCCTTCGATCCTGATCGGCCATAGCCTGGGTGGCGCCGCGATCCTAGCCGCTGCCGGACAAATTCCCGAGGCACGAGCGGTGGCCACCATCGCGGCGCCCTCGGATCCCGCCCACGTCACCGGCCTGTTCAGGGAGCATCTCGACAACATCCGCGCGCAAGGCGAGGTCGAAGTCTCGCTCGCGGGACGCCCGTTCCGGATCAAGCGCGAATTCCTCGACGACATCGCCGAGCACGAGCTGATGAAGGACGTCACCGGCCTGCACAAGGCGCTGCTGGTGATGCATTCGCCCCTCGACGATACCGTCGGCATCGACAACGCAACGAAGCTCTTCGTTGCAGCAAGACACCCCAAGAGCTTCGTCTCGCTCGACCATGCCGATCATCTTCTGACCAAGCCTGCCGACGCGCTCTACGCCGCCGACGTGATCGTGGCTTGGGCCAGCCGTTACGTCGATGCAGCGACGCCCGCAAAGGCGATGGATCTGCCGGAGGAGCCGCGGAAGGTCGTGGTGCAGGAGACCCGCAAGAGCAAGTTCAACCAGACCATCATCGTCGGCCCGCATCATCTGGTGGCGGACGAGCCCATTGCAGCCGGCGGCGCGGATGCCGGGCCCGGCCCGTACGATTTCCTGCTCGCCGGCTTAGGTGCCTGCACCTCGATGACCATGCGTCTCTATGCCGACCGCAAGTCGCTGCCGCTCGACCGCGTCACGGTCACGCTGAAGCATTCCAAGATCTACGCCAAGGATTGTGCGGAGTGCGAGACCCGCGAGGGCATGCTCGACCAGATCGAGCGCGACATCGCGATCGACGGCGCCCTCGATGCCGAGCAGCGCAAGAAGCTGATGGAGATCGCCGACAAGTGCCCGGTGCACCGGACGCTGACATCGGAGATCCGGATCGTGACGAAAGCGGTGGAGTAGCGATGCCCCGCTAGAAGCACGACGCCATCGTGCGCACGGCCGCGCTGATCTCGTTTTCGCGCCACGCCGCAAAGCCGAGCAGCAGGCCGTGATCGCGCGGCTTGCCGAGCGCTAGGCTGGACAAGGCGCGCGTTTCGACGCCCGCCTCGACCAGCCGCTTCACCGCCGCCCGATCAGTGCGGCCGCGCTCGAGACGGGCGACGAGCTGGATACCGCCGGGGGGCACCTCGACCAAGAGCATGCCACCGAGATGCCGCTGCAGCTCCTCGACAAGATGATCGCGGCGCGCGTGATAGAGCCGGCGCATGCGGCGCAGATGCGCGAGGAAGTGCCCATCGGCGATGAATTCGGCCAGCGCCTCCTGAATGTGGCTGGCGGCGATCAGTCCCATGTGCTGCTGCGCGATCTCCAAGGTGCTGACCAGCGCCGCCGGCGCGACCAGATAGCCGAGCCGGATGTCCGACCTCATCGCCTTCGAGAATGTGCCGACATAGAACACACGGCCATGGGCATCTAACCCCTGCAAGGCCGGCACCGGCCGGCTGTCGTAGTGGAATTCGCCGTCGTAATCGTCCTCGACGATCCAGGTCCTGCCGGGCCGGCTTGCCGCGAGAAACTCGGTTCGACGGGCTAGCGACATCAACCGGCCGGTTGGGTGCTGATGCGACGGCGTCATGAAGATCAGCCTGGGAGCTCCAAGGCCTGGCATTCGCTGCATGCCCTGTTCATCCAGGCTGATGCCGGTCAGGCGCGCGCCGGATGCGTGAAAGGCAGCCGCCGCGCCGGGATAGCCGGGGTCTTCAACCCATACATGATCGCCCGGTGAAATGAGTGTGGCAGCAATCAAGGTCAGCGCGGCCTGCGCGCTCGGCAGGATCATGATCTGCTCCGCCGTGGCGCGGACGTCCCGGTTCGTCGCCAGATAATGCGTCAGCGCCTCCCGCAGGCGCAGCCGGTTGACCGGTCCCAGCTCGCGCCTGCCTGCATGCACGGCACTGCGGCGCAGGCAGCGTGCCCAGACCTCGTTCGGAAACTCCCTGAAATCGCCCAGCCCCGGGCGCAGCGGTTTGAGCTCCCCCCGATAAGACATCGGCCAGTCGGCCTGCTGGAGCTTCGTAGCCCAAGGCGAGAGCCGCAGTTTGCCGACGCATTCGCCCGCTGCGACGGCGCCCCGTTCGATGCGTTCGTGGCCGTCGATCATGACCACGGGACGGCGGCCATGAGACGCTGCGACATATCCCTCGGCCGCGAGCTGCTCGAACGCGTATGTGACGGTGTTGCGCGAGACGCCGAGATCGCTCGCAAGCCGTCGACTCGACGGCAGCACGCGGCCTTTGCCGAGGCGGCCGGTCGCGATCAGGCCTCGCAGCTGGCTCGTCAGTTGCGCCACCAGCCCCTCGCCATCGGTCCGCTTCAGCTCGATCAACGCGGAGATCGTCGTGTCGGATACTGGCACTCTCTTCTTCTCCAATCTGGCACTTTTTCAAATGCCAGTCGGGATGCTATCCGGCGGCTCGGACTGCTTCAAGGACCTGCGACATGAACACCCTGTCACCCCGTGCGGCCATCGGCCTGTTCCTCATCGTGGTGCTGGCCTGGGGCGTGAATTGGTCGGTGACCAAGCAGCTCGTGCAGTTCGTCCCGCCGTTGTGGAGCGCGGCAATCCGGAGTTGGATCGCGCTGGCTGGATTGTTCGTGCTGCTCGGACTGAGCAACAATCTCGTGATCCCGGAGCGACGCGACTTTCCCGTGATCCTGAGCGTGGCGCTGCTGCATATGACGCTGTTCTCGATCCTGGTTGCCAGCGGCCTTCGCTTCCTGCCCGCAAGCAAGGGCATCGTGCTCGGCTACACCACGCCGCTCTGGGTCGCACTCGCCGCGCCCCTTTTCGGCAAGGACACGCTGACGGCGCCGAAGCTCGCCGGCGCTCTGCTCGGGCTGATCGGCCTTGCCGTCATCCTGAATCCATCCTCGATCGACTGGACCAACCCAAACGTGCTGCTCGGCGCCGGCATGGTCATCCTGGCCGCGATCTCTTGGGCTGCGAACATCATCTATATCCGCGCGCATCGCTGGATCGGATCTCCGCTTCAGCTTTTGCTTTGGCAGGTGCTCGTGGCAACGATCGTGCTGTCGGTCGGCGCGACAGCTGTGGATGGCCTCCCGCATGTGGAGTGGTCGTGGAGGCGCGTATTGTTGTTTCTCTATTCGGGCCTGGTCGGAACGGTCCTGGCTTATTGGGCGATGTCGATGGTCAACAAGAGCATCTCAGCCCTGACGACGTCGCTCGGCACCACCGGGACACCGCTGGTCGGCATCGCCAGCGCTGCGATCCTTCTGGGTGAACCCATCGACGCGAGCCTTGCCGTCGCGGCCGCGCTGATCGTCTCCGGCATCGGCCTTGCGACGCTGGGCGATCGGTTGTTGCGCAGTCAGGCCACCGCGAGAGGCTGAACCCGCAGAACCCCGCGCAGGCCCGCCGCGGTGCCGAGCAGGATGCCGGCAGCCGCGACGAACGATCCCAGCGCGAGCGTAGACACGCCGGTGAGCCCCTGCCCGATCGAGCAGCCGAACGCCATCACGCCGCCGATCCCCATCAGCGCGGCACCGGTCCCTGAGCGGAGCATGTGGCGCGGCGAGGAATAGCCTTCGAGCTTGAAGCGGCCAGTTGCGAGTGCCGTCACCAGACTGCCGGCGAAGACGCCGGCCACCGTCGCGATGCCGAAGTTGAGCGTCAGTCCAGTCGAGAGCATGGCATATTGCAGGCTATCGGCGATCGGCGCGACGAACGTAAGGGAGGTCACGGGGACCGGATTGAAGTCGTCGGCACCGAGATAGCCGGTGGCCAGCCAGCCGCCGGCGACGAGGAGGCCCACAATGATGCCCGCTACGACCTGACCGGGCGAGCGACGGAACGCAGGATGCGCGAAAGCGAACAGGCTCAGCGCGACGGTTGTCGCGGCCGCGGCGAGCGCGCGTGAAAGCGATTCCGTGAAGCCGAGCGTCGCCAGCAACGACGGCAGCGAATTGGCAGGAGCCGTGGCTTGCGTTGCCTGGACCAGCGCAATGCGCGCCGGTGCGATGAGGCCCTTCAGCGTCATCTGCGCGGCAATCGCGAGCACGATCACGACCACGAAGGAGCGGAGATTGCCGCGGCCGAGCAGCACCAGCGCCCGCGAGCCGCAGCCGTTCGAAAGCACCATGCCGTAGCCGAACAGCAGGCCGCCGAGGAACAGCACCGCCGGCGAAAACGATTGCTGCAGATAGATCGACTTGCCGAGATCGACCGTGCCGCTGCCGGCGAGGAACTGGCTCGCGGCGATCGCAACAGCGATTGCGAGCGCGTAGGTCCGCACCAGCCGCCCGTCGCCCTCAGCCAGTAACCCGCGCATGCTGCTCATCAGGCAGAAACCGCTGAGCAGGCCAACGGCACCGTAGACGAGACCGATGGCCAGGCCGGCGAGGATAACGAGTTGCGTGGATTCCATGGTTACGGCTTCAGGATCACCCGGTCACGCGAGGAGCCGGCGACCGCAACATACGCTTCCTTCGCGCGCTCCAGCGGATAGATCGCATTCGCCCTGATCGGAAACGGCTTCAGATGGCCGCTCGCAAAACCCGGCCCGATGTCGCGCAGCACCGCACCCGTCGCGGCCGAGGATAGACCCAGCGTGTCGATGCCGACATAAGTGTGCTGGCCCCGATAGAATTCGAGGATGTTGAACTGCACGACGCGGTCGATCGCGGCGATCAGGATTTGGCGGCCGCGAAGCGCGAGCGATTTGTGCGCGGCCTGGAAATAGGGATCGCCGACCGTGTTGAAGACGACGTCGGCGCCCTTGCCGCCGGTCAATTCGTGCACGCGCGCGGCGATTTCGGTGGCGGAGGCGTCGATCACCTCGATGGGCGCGTTGGTGTGGCCTTCATAGGCTTCCGCCCTGCGCACCACACCGATCACGCGCGCGCCCTGCCAGGTCGCGATCTGCACCGCGGCCTGACCGACCTTGCCATTCACCCCGAAAACCAGAACGGTCTCGCCGCGCTTCGGCACGCCCGCCCTGCGAAAGCCTTCCATCGCGGTCACGAAGGGCACGCCGATGCCGGCGGCCTCCTCCCAGGACACAGTCTTCGGCTTCTCCACGACCGCATCGGCTTCGGCCACGAGATGGCTCGCATGAGTGCCGTCACGACGAATGCCGAGGTCCCCGGACGAGCCGAACACTTCGTTCCCAATGGTGGCGGCGGGCCCGTCAATCACCACGCCGGCATAGTCGCGGCCGGGGGTCCGGGGGAACACGGCATAGGGCATCAGCCCGGTCGCAGCCTTGACGTCGGAGGGATTGACCGCGGCAGCCTTCACCTCGATCAGAAGATCGTTCGGCCCGCGCGCAAGCATCTGCCGCTCAATTGTCGGCGCAAGCGCAGCGGCATTTTCAGCTTTGGCGCTGAGGCGCACACAGCGCGCTTCGACGGTTTTGGCATCGGCTGACATGAAAAGACCCGCGATTTCTCGCGGGCCTTGTCGCCTCTGGCGCCGGTCGAGTCAATCCGTCCGGTCAGTCCTTTGGCCGCTTGTCGAAGAGCCGCTTGGCCTTGCCGAGCGAGCGCTCCAGCGTGGCCGGCGCAACTACCTGCACCCTGGAGCTGACGCCGATCGTATTCTTGATGTGGGTCGAAATTCGATCCGCATGGTCGACGAGGCCGCGGCCGTCCCAGCTCTCGGGCCGCGCCTCGGCGATGATGGTGAGCTCGTCCATGCGGCCTTCCCGGGTGAGCTCGAGGATGAAATGGCCGCCGCACCAGTCGGTCGCGAGCAGCACCTCCTCGATCTGGGTCGGGAACAGATTGACGCCGCGCAGGATGATCATGTCGTCCGAGCGCCCGGTCACCTTCTCCATCCGCCGCATGCCCGGCCGTGCCGTTCCCGGCAGCAGCCGCGTCAGGTCGCGGGTTCGATAGCGGATCACCGGAAAGGCTTCCTTGGTGAGCGACGTGAAGACCAGCTCGCCCTTCTCGCCGTCGGGCAGCACCGCGCCGGTCTCGGGGTCGATCACTTCCGGGTAGAAATGATCCTCCCAGATGTGCAGGCCATCCTTGGTCTCGATGCATTCCTGAGCGACGCCCGGGCCGATCACCTCGGACAGGCCATAGATGTCGGTCGCGTCCATGTCGAAGGCGTCCTCGATCTCGGCGCGCATCGCGTTGGTCCAGGGTTCCGCGCCGAAGATGCCGATCTTGAGCGAACACTGGCGCGGATCAAGCTTCTGGCGCTTGAACTCGTCGAGGATCGCCAGCATGTAGCTCGGCGTCACCGTGATGATGTCGGGCCGGAAATCATTGATGAGCTGCACCTGCCGCTCGGTCATGCCCCCGGAAATGGGGACAACCGTGCAGCCAAGCTTCTCGGCGCCGTAGTGCACGCCGAGACCGCCGGTGAAGAGTCCATAGCCATACGCATTGTGGATGATCATGCCGGTGCGGCCGCCGGCGGCGCGGATCGAGCGCGCCATCACCTCGGACCAGGTGTCGATGTCGCGCTGCGTATAGCCGACCACGATCGGCTTTCCGGTCGTGCCGGATGAGGCATGCACCCGCACCAGCTTTTCGCGCGGCACGGCGAACATGTCGAAGGGATAATTGTCGCGCAGGTCCGTCTTGACCGTGAACGGGAATTTGGCGAGATCAGAGAGCTCGCGAAAGTCGGACGGATGCACGCCCGCTTTGTCGAACGCCTTGCGGTAATGCGCGACGTTGTCGTAGGCGTGCTTCAGCGACCACGCCAACCGCTGCTTCTGCAGCGCCATGATCTCGCCGCGCGAGGCGCGCTCATGCGCATCCATCTCGGCGCTATAGGCGTTGCCACCTTCCTTGAGCCTCGTCAGAGCCATCCTCGTTTCCCCACATTGCCTGTTCTTTTTTGTTTGGTTTTATTGATCTTGCGCCGGCAGCCATTTGCCGGGAATGACGCGGGAATGTCCGCGGAATTCCGCGATGACGACCTCGCCCACCGTGACACGCACGTCGTAGATGCCGGAGCGGCCGCCGCGGGTGATCTCCCGCGCTCTTGCGATGAGACGATCGCCAAGCTTGCCGGGCTTGATGAAAGTGATCTGGCCCTGCGCCGCGACGACGCGCTCATTGTGCGAGTTGCAGGCGAACGCGAAGGCGGAATCGGCGAGCGTGAAGATGAAGCCGCCATGGGCGATGCGCTGGCCGTTGACCATATCAGGCCGCACCGTCATGGCGAGCGTCGCAAAGCCCGGGCCGATCTCGACGATCTCCATGCCGAGACCCTTGGAGGCATCGTCCTCGGCCCACATCGCCTCGGCGCAGGCACGGGCAATATCCTCAGGCGACAGGGCGGCTTTGACGTTCACGCGCTTCTCCCGGCCAGACGGTTGCTCATGATGTTGTTCTGGTTGGCTCACTCTGTCAAATATTGCGACGCATTTGCATTGCGGAGCCGCAGAACGCCTGATCAGACATGATCATAATCGACCACGACACGCTCGGTGGACGGCTTGGCCTGGCAGGTGAGAACAAAACCGGCCTCGAGCTCCCACGGTTCCAGCGAATAGTTGATGTCCATCGGCGCCTCGCCTTCGACCAGCTTGGCGCGGCAGGTCGAGCACATCCCGCCCTTGCAGGCGAAGGGCAGATCGACGCCGGCGCGCAGCGCGGCATCGAGGATGGCCTCGTCCTCGGCGACGGGCACGTCGCGGCGCTTGCCGTCGATGATCAGCGAGGCGATCGCCTTCGGCGGCGCGTCGGGCGCAACCGCCTTTTTCGGCCGCGGCTTGCCGCCGAACTCGGAAACGAAGCGCTCGACATGGATGCGCTCGTCGGCGATGCCGAGATCGCGGCAGGTCGCCTCGATGTCCTCGCTCATGCCAAGAGGACCGCAGATGAAGACGTGATCGACGCTGGCCGCCGGCACCAGCGCGCGGAGCAGCACCCTCACCTTGTCGCCGTCGAGCCGGCCATGCAGGATCGGAATGTCCTGCTCCTCGCCGGAGAGCACGTAAAAGATCGAGAGACGATCGATGAAGCGGTCCTTGAGCTCCTCGAGCGCTTCGAGGAACATGATGTTGTCGGTGGTGCGGTTGCCGTAGAACAAAAAGAAGCGGCTGCCCGGCTCGCGCGCGAGCACGCCCTTCACGATCGACAGGATCGGCGTGATGCCGGAGCCGGCGGCGAAGCCGACATGAACGCGCGCACGATCTGTCGGCGGGACCAGACCGAAGCGGCCGGTCGGCGTCATCACGTCGAGCTCGTCGCCGCATTTGAGATCTTCGGCGGCCCAGCTCGAAAATGCGCCGCCATCGACCTTCTTGACGGCGATACGGATCTCGCCGTCGTCAGGGCCGGAGCAGATCGAATAGGAGCGGCGCACCTCTTCGCCGTCGAGCGTGGCGCGCAGCGTCAGATACTGGCCGGGCGTGAAGGCGTAATCGCCGGCGAGTTCGTTGGGGATGGCAAAGGTCATCGAGACGGCGTCCGTGGCCTCGCGGCGGAGGTCCCTGACGGCGAGGCGATGGAAGCGCGGTGCGGCTGCGGACATGGTCAATGGCACTTGAAATAGTCGAAGGGTTCGCGGCAGGCCTTGCAGCGCCAGAGCGCCTTGCAGGAGGTCGAGCCGAATTCGGACAGCAGCTCGGTCTTGTCCGAGCCGCATTGCGGGCACGCCACCGTCTGATCGCCGAACAGCGCGCGGCGCGAGTTTGAAGCTTGCGGCGGCGCGATGCCGTAGGCGCGCAGCTTCTTGCGTCCGTCCTCGGTCAACCAGTCCGTGGTCCAGGCCGGCGACAGCACCGTCCGTACCTTTGCATGTTGAAGACCGGCGCGCTCCAGCGCAACCTCGATTTCGAGCGCGATCATGTTCATGGCCGGGCAACCCGAATAGGTCGGTGTGATCGCGACCTCGACATGATCGCCGTCGAGAACGACGTCGCGCAGCACGCCGAGATCGGCAATGCTCAGCACCGGAATTTCCGGATCGACCACGCTGGCGGCGGCGTCCCAGGCGCGCTGGCGCAGCGCGGCGTCATCGGTCACCATCACCATGTCAGCCCCGGAAAAGTCCGCTGCATCGATTGCAGCTCCGACAGGAGGTGGCCGAGATGCTCGCTGTGACGACCGGAGCGGCCGCCCTGCTGCATCCACTCGTTCTGCGGCAGCGCGAGCGTTGCTTCACGCGTGACGTCCGAGAGCGTCGCCAGCCAGCGCCCGCGCAAGCTTGCGGGATCGACGGCAATGCCGGCATGGATCAGCGCGCGTTCGCCGTCGTCGACGGCAAACATCTCGCCGGTAAAGGCCCAGAGATGATCGATCGCTCCTTGCGTGCGCGCGTGGCTCTCCTCAGTGCCGTCGCCGAGCCGGATAATCCATTCCGAGGCATGGCGCAGATGGTAGGCGCTCTCCTTCTCCGATTTCGCAGCAATCGCCGCCAGCGTCGCATCGCGCGAATTCATCATCGCGCGCCAGTAGAGATCGGCGAAGGCGGAATAGAAGAATTGCCGCACCAGGGTCTGGGCAAAATCGCCGTTGGGTTGCTCGACTAGGAGAAGATTGCGGTACTGCCGCACGTCGCGCAAGTAAGCGAGCTTGTCCTCGTCGTTGTCCCTGCCTTCGACCTTGGCGGCAAAGGTGTAGAGCTCCCGCGCCTGGCCGATCAGGTCGAGCGCGATGTTGGAGAGTGCCATGTCCTCTTCCAGCATCGGCGCATGCCCGCACCATTCCGACAGCCTGTGACCGAGGATCAGCGCATCGTCGGCGCGGCGCAATGCGTAAAGCACCAGCGGCGTTTCGGAGACCTGGATGTTGGCGCAAGACATCACATCATCCCCATCACATGTGCCCCACTTCTTCCGGCACCTCGTAGAATGTCGGATGCCGGTAGATCTTGGATTCCGCCGGCTCGAACATCATGCCCTTCTCGGCGGGATCGCTCGCGGTGATCGCGCTGGAGGGCACGACCCAGATCGACAGGCCCTCGCCGCGCCGGGTGTAGATGTCGCGGGCGGCCTGCAGCGCCATGGTCGCATCGCTTGCATGCAGCGAACCGACATGCTTGTGCGCGAGCCCGTTGCGGCTGCGAATGAAGACTTCCCACAGCGGCGTGTTCGGCGTGGCCATATCGCTCTCCTATTCGGCAGCCTGGGCGGTCTGACGCTGGGCGCGCTTGGCGGCATAGCTAGCTGCCGCCTCGCGCACCCAGGCGCCCTCCTCGTGTGCCTTGCGGCGCGCGGCCATGCGGTCGCGATTGCACGGGCCGTTGCCGGCCAGCACCTGCTTGAATTCGGTCCAGTCGATCTCGCTGTAGCGCCAGTGGCCGTCAGCGTCCTGAATCATGCCGGGATCGGGAATGGTGAGGCCGAGATATTGCGCCTGCGGCACGGTGGCATCGACGAACTTCTGGCGCAGCTCGTCATTGGAGAAGCGCTTGATCTTCCACTTCGTCGAGGTGTCGCTGTGCTGGCTCGTCGCGTCGGGCGGACCGAACATCATCAGCACCGGCCACCACCAGCGGTTCAGCGCGTCCTGCGCCATCGCCTTCTGCTCCTCCGAGCCGCGGCACAGCGTCACCATGATCTCGTAACCCTGGCGCTGGTGGAAGGACTCCTCCTTGCAGACGCGGATCATCGCGCGCGCATAAGGCCCGTAGGAGCAGCGGCACAGCGGGATCTGGTTCATGATCGCGGCGCCGTCGACCAGCCAGCCGATCGTGCCGATGTCCGCCCAGGTCAGCGTCGGATAGTTGAAGATCGATGAATATTTGGCCTTGCCGGCGAGCATGGCGTCGACCAGCTCCTCGCGCGAGGAGCCGAGCGTCTCGGCGGCGGCATAGAGATAGAGCCCGTGGCCGCATTCATCCTGCACCTTGGCGAGCAGCGCGGCCTTGCGGCGCAAGGTCGGCGCGCGCGTGATCCAGTTGCCTTCGGGCAGCATGCCGACGATTTCCGAATGGGCGTGCTGGGAGATCTGGCGGGTGAGCGTCTTGCGATAGGCCGCGGGCATCCAGTCGTTCGGCTCGATGCGCTCCTCGGCATCGACGCGGGCCTGGAATTGCGCAGCTTTGCCTGCGTCCTCGAGATCGCGATCAGCGGTCTCGGCCGTGTTCAGCGCCTGGGTGTACATGCGCATCCTCCCGCTTATTGGGGAAGGAATATATAACAAGATTTACATCATGCAAGATATTTCTGTAACATAATGGTCAAGCGCCGAACCTTCGTTCCAGCAGCTTTCGCGCGGGCGGCAACGGCCCTTTTTCATTGGTTCCATGGCTGTCGAGCCATTGTTCGGACGGAGCAAGCAGCGCGCGATAGATCTCGCCGCAGAGTTCGCGGGCGGCCCTGCCCGGCCAATCCGGCGGCAGCAGGCTCTCGGGCAGCAATGGATCGCGCAGCACGACGCGGCGGTAATGGTGGATCAAGAGGATCCGCGCGGTGAAGGCGTCGGCCTCGGACAGATCCGTGCCGCGCGTGATCGCGGCGCGCAGCGGCTCGAACGTCTTCATGAATTTCAGATAAGCGTCGGCGGTCCGATCGAGCGGCCAGCTCGCGCTGAGCAGACGGCGGCCGCTGTCGTCTTCCGCCGAGACTTCGAGGCGGATCGCGCCCGCCGCCTCATCCGGCACCGGAACGCCCGATGGTGCGACCCATACGCCCGGCAGAGGGCTGCCGAAGCCGGCATTGCGGAGCGCTTCGCGCGAAGCCTCGCGATCCTCGCTATTGCCGATCAGCAGCAGTTCGAAGCGTCCGGTCCAGTCGGACGGCGGCGGATCGTAGATGTGGCGCGTCGCGGCCTCGAAGGTCTGGCGGCCCTTGTCGGCCAGGCGATAGAAACTGTTGCGGCCGACCTTCTCGCGCGTCAGCCAGCCGTCGGCGGCAAGCCGCGACATTGCGGTGCGCACCACGCCGCTGTCGATGTCGAGGCTTTCGAAGAATTCCAGAAGCGTGCCGAGCCACACCGAGCCACCGCGCGGCACGATGGCATCACCAAACACTGTGATGACGATGGAGCCGGTGCGCGAGGGCTCGCGCTTGAGCTGGTCGATGATGCGGGAGAGCGGATGCGCCATGCGGCAGGCTTAGCGCGTTTGGTGCAGGCGCGACAATGGAGGGGGACGACGGCTCTTCTCCTTCTCCCCGCTATCGCATCTCCGATGCAATCCGACCTCGCCCAGCTTGCAGGGAGAGGTGAAGAGGAGCGCTACCGATGCGGATCGGGATACACCACGCTGCGCCAGCCGCTGCGATCGAACGGGCGCCACTGGCCTTCCTTCTGCGCGAGGCGATCGGCTACGGCATAGACGGCGGCCGGATGATGGCCCATGCCGCAATGGCTGCTCTCGACCTCGATGCTCTCGGTCTGTGCGCCCGTCTTCTCCATGCAGCCTTGCCAGGCGCAGACGCCGTCGGTACGGCTGAAGATGGCGGTGGTCGGCACCGGCGGCGGAGCGGCAAGCTCGCCGCCGAAACGCGGATCAACCTCGTCGGCCTTGCGGCCGCTCGCCCATTCATAGACGCGCCAGGCGTTGGTCGAGCGTGGATCGCCGGCAAAGGGGCTACCAAGCGTGATCACTTGGCGCACGCTGTCCGGCACCATCTTGGCAAGCTGGCGCGCATAGATGCCACCGAGGCTCCAACCGACCAAGCTGATCTTGCGGCCGTGGGTGTCGTTGAGCTCTCGGATCTGACCGAGCATCGCATCCTGCACGCCGGGCCGCAGGCCGTAGTTGCGGCCTTGGCGCCAACCAGCCACTGCATAGCCCTTGCTGCTCAGAAACGTGCGCAGCGCGCCAGTGGAGGTGTCGGAGGCCACGAGGCCCGGCAGCACCAGCACCGGATGCCCATCGCCGCGCGGCGCAAGGCTCAGCAGCGGCAGCGCGCCGAGGAATGCGCCGAACTCGTGGATCGCGCGCCCCTCCAGAAACATCAAGGTGCGGGACGGCGGGCGCAGCGTCTGGGCAGTAGCGGTCATCAATGGTCCCCTGGGAAGAATCGCTGAAAAGGAGGCCGGCGAGGCCGGCAAATGCGTAGACAGATTCCAACTCGCCGGCTTCTTGATCGTTCCGCAGCGCAACATGAATCAGCTAGGCGGCCGGTTCCCGACATTCAAGCGGGAGAGACGCGGGGCGACAATAGGTCCGCGCGTTAATGCTAACGGCCGTGACGCAAAAGTCACAACCATCGAAGCAGGGATTCTACGGTGTAGAGCGCGAGCCCGGCGAGCCCGCCGATCAATGAGCCGTTGAAGCGGATGTATTGCAGGTCGCGGCCGATGTTGATTTCGATCAGCGAAATCAGCTGCGTCATATTCCACGCCTTGACCTGATCGGAGATGAAGGTGGAGACGCCGCTCTTCTGGTCCGCGACGAAGCTGCGCAGCACGGTCACGAGACCCTTGTTGATCTCGCCGCGCAGCTCGGCATCGCCGGCGAGCGCCTCGCCAGCCGAGACGAACATCCCGGCGAGATGATGTTGCAGCACCTGCGTCTCGCCGCTCGCGCTGCGCTCGATGAAGGAGCGCGTGTTGGCCCAGACGGTGCGGGCGAGATCGGCAAGCTCCGGCCGCGCCAGGAGATCGCGTTTCAGGCCGTCGATGCGGTCGATATAGGCCTGATCGGTGCCGAGCCTGTCGACGAAGTTCAGCACCATGCGGTCGAACTCGCCGCGGAACGGATGCTTGGGATCGCTGCGCACTTCGTTGAAGAAGGCGGTGGCGGAGGCCACGATCTTGTTCACCAAAAACTTGTCGGCGCGATAGAGTTTGAGCAGGGTCGGCAATTCCGCGCGCACCTTCTCGCGGATCATCGCCATCGTCTCTGTCTGGTTCAAGGTCTCGTGCATCACGCGCAGGAGATCGTCGAACAGGATCTGGTGCCGTCCCTCCGCGACGAAGCCGCGCAGCGTGCCGGCCGCGAGCGGCGCAAGGTCGATCGCCTGGAGCTGCGAGGACATGCGGCGGATGATAAAGGTCATCAGGCCGGAGCTTTCGGTTGCGGACACGGCCTCCGGCAAGAGACGCAGGGCAAAGCGCGCGAGGTCGTCGCTGCGCTTGCGGTCGCGCAACCAGTCGGCGACGAAGGAGCCGAAATCGATCTCCTTCAGCTTGGCTTCGACGGGACCCGCCTCGAGGAAATGCACCTGGATGAATTCGCCGAGCTTGTCGGCGATGCGGGCCTGGTTGCTCTGGATGATCGCGGTGTGCGGGATCGGCAGGCCGAGCGGCCGCTTGAACAGCGCCACCACGGCATACCAGTCGGCGAGCCCGCCGATAGTCGCGGCCTCGGCGAAGGCGGCAATGAAGCCGAACACGGGATGCACGGGCAGTAGCCATTTCGCGACGACGAACAGTGCCAGCGTCGCGGCCAGCACCAAAGTCGCCAGCGTCTTGACGCGGCGCAGCTCGGCCGCGCGTGCAGCATCGCCGGGGGCGTCGAAGGAAAAGGTGACAGACGAGTCCATGACTGCATCACAGTACTCGTCATTGCGAGCGAAGCGAAGCAATCCAGAATCTTTCAGAGGAAAGACTTTGGATTGTTCGTCGCATCAGCGCAAAATTGCTACGCAATTTTGTCGCGAGCTCCTCGCAATGACGGCGGCGCAAAAACAAAGGCCCGCCGAAGCGGGCCTCAAATTCAGTTTGTGCTCAGGTGCCAGATCAGGCGGTCTTGCTGTAGACCTTGGCGAAATTGTCCTGAGCGGACTTCGCACCGTTGGCGGCGAGCTTGCCGAGATAGTCGGCGGTCGCCTTGGCGCGCGAGACGAACACTTCGCCGCGGGAGCGGAGCAGGCTCGACTGGATCTCGACGGCTTCGCTGACCGACTTGGCGGACGCGAGCTTGTCGATGCCCGAGAAGAACGCCTCGGCGTCCTCGTAGATCGCCTGCTGGATGTTGCGGCTGATCTTGCCGGCCTCGGTGATGGACTCGGTCACCGCGTTCTCGACGGCGGCGGTCACGCGCTCGGAGCCAGCGAACACCTCGGCAGCACGGTCCTTGGCGGTGTTGGCAGTCTTCTTGACGAATTCGCGGGCGGCCTCGGGAACTTCCAGGTTCTGGATGTTCTTGAAAGCGTCCTTGAAGCCCTCGAAAGCGGTGTTGGTTTCAGTGGTCATGGGGTTCTCTCCATCCTCAATGGTTTGAGCTATGGGCTCACCCCGTCCGCATTGGCCCGGGGCACGACCTATATGGCACGGTTAATTGTGCATCGCAATATTGATATTGCAGTGCGATATCACGAAATAGTGAACAGCCCTCGCGAGAGGCATCCTGATGCTTCCGTAGCCATGGGGGCACGTGAATGGGTTCGATCCGGACCCAATGTCGGACGCCCCCTGTTTAGTGCTGCACGGCGCCAGGCAGGCCGTAGGCCTCCATCTGAGCCTGGACCTGCGCGATGTTGTGGCCGAGCACGACGATGTCGTGGGTCTTGCCGTCGACGTCCCGGACATGGTCCCGCAGCAGGGCCTCGGCCTTGAAGCCGAGGCTCTCGAACAGGGCGATCGCCGCCTGCTGATCCACCGTCATCTGGACCGAGAGCTTTTCCAGGCCCGCTCCGAGCGCCAGCGCAAAAGTCTCCTGCGACAGCGCCTTGCCCACGCCCTTGCCGCGGACCTCAGGCGAAACCACCATCCGGATCTCACCGACATGAGGCGACCAGGAATGGGGATCGCGCACCAGCGTGCCGCAACCAACGACCCTGCCCTCTCTCACCGCGAGCAGGCTCTGAATAGCTCCGCGCTCGATTTCCTTGACCCAGGCCGACAGCACCTTCGGCTCGCTGATGTTGCGTGGCAGGAACAACAGGTCATGGGTCGGCAGGCCCTTGCCAAAAGCCAGCACCGCGGCCTCGTCCGCGGGCAACATCAGGCGGATCTCGATAGTGCCGGCGTCGGTCTTGACATGGCGCGGATAGGAACGCTGCTCGCTCATATCGATCTCTTTCCCAGCCAGGAATCCAGTTTCGGCCACAGCCGCTTCACCGCGTTGGCGCCGGCGACGAGCGAGACGTGACCGCCCTTCAGGATCACCTCTTCCTTGTCGGTCGAGCCGATCTTGGCGATCAGGTGCTTGGCGGCCTCATAGGGCACGATGTGATCGTGCTCGGCGACCGCATGCAGGATCGGCACCGTGATGTTCTCGAGCCTGGCCGCACGGCCGCCGACCGACATGGTGCCGTTGAACAGCTTGTTATCCCACATCAGGTCCTTGGTGATGGTGCGGAAATATTCGCCGGCGAGCGGCAGCGTGTCGGTCGCCCAGCGGTCGAACATGCGGTACGACTTCACGAACTCGTCGTTCCAGATGTTTTCCCAGAGCTGGATCTGGCTCACCGTGCGCGAGGCCGGCCGCAGCATCTCGAACGAGGACAGGATCATCTCCGGCGGCACGTTGCCGACGCTGTCGACGAGGTGGTCGACGTCGAAATAGCGGCGGTCGGAGAAGTTCGAGAACAGCTTCATCTCCCGGAAGTCGATCGGCGTGGTGAAGCAGATCAGGTTCTTCATTGGCCCGTCCTTGTGGATCGAGCCGTAGAGCAGCGACAGCACGCCGCCAAAGCAATAGCCGATGACGGAGACGTCCTGCTCGCCGGAATCGGCTTGCACGCGGCGGACGCAGTCCGGAATGAAGTCGAGGACATAGTCCTCCATGCGCAGGCTCTTCTCCTCCGGCCTCGGCGCGCTCCAGTCCAGCATGTAGACGTCGTAGCCGCGTTTCAGCAGGAACTCGATGAAGCTCTGGCCGGGCACGAGGTCGAGGATGTAGCCGCGATTGGTGGTTGCCATTACGATCAGCACCGGCACGCGGTAGATCTCGTCCGACATCGGCCGGTAGTGATAGAGGCTCATGGTGCCGCGCGAGTGCAGCACGTCCTTTGGCGTCGAGCCGAGCGAGGGGCCCGAGGTCGAGAAATATTCGACGCCCTTGATGCTGCGCTGAATCGCGCGCTGCACCTCGGACTGGATGCGCTCCGGGATCGAGGCAAGATCAAGTCCCGCCGGCGCGTTCATTTTTGGTCTCCGCCTTCGGACGGCGGACGCTTGGTTCGCGGTGGCCGCGGCGCGGCGCCGGGTTGCGGCGCGCCCGAAGTGGCCGACATCTGGCTCAGCATCGACTTGATCTCGCCGAGCTGGCCTTCGATCGACTGGAGCCGTTCCGCGATGCCGGTCATCTGCTCGCGGCTCGGCAGGTTCATCGAGATCAGGTACCTCTCCATGAGATCGCCGAATTGCTTCTGAGCACCTGCAGCAACGCCGCCGGCGCGGTTCATGGCCTGCGAGAATTCGGGCGTCTCCATCGCCTTGGTCGCGAAGGAGTTGAAACCCTTCTCCATTTCGCCAACCATCTTCTGCCACAAGGCGACCGGATCGGTGATCTTGTCGGTCATCGGCGTCCTCCCAATGCGGAGGGCTTTGCACCCTTCTTGTCCCGCCATACCACACCGTTGCGCGGTGCCGGTCAACCGGCAAGCAACCGACGCAACGTCGGAGACGCGGCTTCTTCGTGAAATGAAACCGTGCGATACAGCATCGGTCAGCAGGAGGAACCCGTGACCGCCCATCAACCACCCCAGACCGTCCGCGCCAACGGCATCGACATCTGCTACGAGATCTTCGGCAACGACAATGCCGAGCCGCTGCTGCTGATCATGGGCCTCGGGGCGCAGATGATCCATTGGGACGATGCATTCTGCGAGCAGCTCGCCGCACGCGGCTTCCGCGTGATCCGCTTCGACAATCGCGACATCGGCAAGTCGAGCCATCTCACCGGCGGCAAGCGGCTGACGCCGTTCGAGCTGCTGAAGCTGCGCTTCTTGCGCATCCCGGTGGCCGCGACCTACAAGCTGATCGACATGGCAAAGGACACGGTCGGGCTGATGGATGCGCTCGGCATCAAGTCGGCGCATCTCGTCGGGGCGTCCATGGGCGGCATGATCGCGCAGGAGGTGACGCTGTCGTTTCCGCACCGCGTGCGCTCGCTGACCTCGATCATGTCGACGACGGGCAATCCGCGCGTGCCGCCGCCGACGCGCGAGGCCGCCGCGGTGCTGATGGCACCGCCGCCGCGCAGCAAGGAGGAGTTCGTCGTCCGCTATGGCCAGACCTGGAAGGTGCTGCGCGCCGGGCATTTCCCGGAAGAGGAAGCGCTCGACCCTGGCCGCGCCGAGCGGGTGTTTGCACGCGGGCTCAATCCGGCCGGCGTCGGCCGCCAGCTCCGCGCCGTGCTTGCCTCCGGCAGCCGCAAGGAGCGGCTGCACGCCGTGAAGGTTCCGACCCTCGTGATTCACGGCACCGTCGATCCGTTGGTTCGCCCTGAAGGCGGCAAGGATACGGCCGCGTCGATCCCGAACGCAAAGCTGCTGATGATCGAGGGCATGGGCCACGCGCTGCCCATGCGCTTCTGGCCGGAGATCATCGACGCGATCGACAAGCATGCGCATGGCGCGGCGGCGCAGGCGGCCTAGCCCTTCCGCGCGATCCAGATCACGTGGCGCGCGCCGCCGCCTCTGCCGGTGGCGCGAACGTTGACTTCGTTGACGTCGAAGCCGGCGCGCTTGAGGCGCCCTGTGAATGCCGCATTGGGTCCAGACGACCAGACGGCCAGCACGCCTCCCGCCCGCAGCGCCGTCTTCGCAACCTGCAGCCCGCGCGCATCGTAGAGCGCGTCATTGCCTTTCCGGGTCAGCCCCTCGGGACCGTTGTCGACGTCGAGCAGGATGGCGTCGAAGGCCGAACGCTTCGCCCGGATGACTTCGCCAACATCGATCTCGCGAATGCTCACCCTGGCATCATCGAGGCTATCTCCGAAGACCTCCGCCATCGGGCCTCGTGCCCAGGCGACCACCGACGGCACCAACTCGGAGACCACGATCTTCGCCTGGGCTCCGAGCACGGCCAGCGCCGCGCGTAGCGTAAAACCCATGCCGAGACCGCCGATGAGAACGACGGGCTTTGCGACTTTCTCGATCTGCTTCGCGGCAAGGGTTGCCAGCGCTGCTTCCGACCCCGACAGGCGGCTGTTCATCAGCTCGTTGGTGCCGAGCTTGATGGAGAACTCCTTGCCCCGGCGCATCAGGCGAAGCTCCTCGTCGGAACCGGGAATTTTGGCGGTGTCAATCTTTTCCCAGGGAATCATGGGAATGCTTTAGCACGAACAGGATCGTAGGGTGGGTTAGCCGAAGGCGTAACCCGCCGCTCGGACAGAATTGGTGGGTTACGCCTAGTGGTTTGCGCTTCGCGCAATCCGCGGGGCTAACCCACCCCACGATCTGCGGCTACCCGCCCGCCCAGACGTCCAGCACATAGCGGTTGTTCGCGCCCATCTCCTCGATCCAGCGCGCGCCTGCCGCGGCATCACTGCCGCTCTTGTCGCGGTGGATCGCGACGAGCGCCGCCTTCACGTCGGGCTCCATCTTGCCGCCATCGCCGCACACATAGATGATCGCGCCCCGCTCGATCAGCGGCCAGACCTTGTCCTTCTGCGCCGCGATCACGTGCTGCACATAGGTCTTCGGCCCGTCCGCGCGCGAGAATGCCGTGAACAGCTCGGTGATGCCGCTCGCCGCCAGCGCCTTCAGCTCCTCCGCGTAAAGAAAATCCTGGTCGGGATGGCGGCAGCCGAAGAACAACATGGCCGGGCCGAGCGCGGCCCCTTTCGCCTTGCGCGCCGCGCGCTCCTGGAGGAAGCCGCGGAACGGCGCAAGTCCCGTGCCCGGACCGATCATGATAACAGGCACGGAAGGATCGTCCGGCAGGCAGAAGCCCGCCTTGGTCTCGCGCACGGTGGCATAGATCGTATCGCCCTCCCGCCGATTGGCGAGATAGTTCGAGCAGATGCCCTTGTAGGTGCCGCGGCCCGAGGCAGCCGGACCTTCGACCACGCCGACCGTGACGCTGCAACGCGCGGGGTCGACCGACGGCGAGGAGGAGATCGAGTAATAGCGCGGCGCCAGCAGCGACAGCATTTCGAGATAGACGTGGAACGGTAGTTCGCAAGCCGGATATTCGAGCAGCAGGTCGAACACCGATTTGCGCTTGGCGAGGATCTCGGAGCGATAGCGCTCGAGCGGTTCCGCCTCCTCGCCGACGAAGGCCAGCAGCTTCGGCTTGGTGACGGGGCAGCGGGTGTGCTCGGCCATGATCTGGATCTGCTTGCGCGTCGCGACCTGCTGCAGCTCGACGAACTCGCTGAGCAGGCGGCCAACCGACACGGCCGCGCCGACCGGCAATTGCGCGCGCCGGCCTTCGGCCACCTGAAGCCTGATCTGATCGGCCGGCAAAAAGCCGAAGCGGCGGGCAACTGAATCAACCAGCGTAGGATCGTTGCGCGGAACGACGCTGAGGTGATCGCCGACGCGGTAGCTGAGGTTGGCCGGCAGCTGCACCTCGATGTGGCGCGTCGAGCGCTCGGAAGCATTCGCGCCGGACTTGTTCTGGAGCTCGTCATTGACCAGAACCTTCATCGCCACTGCGCCGCCCTGGGCGACGATGGTGTTGACGGCGGTCACCGCGACCGGCTCGATTGCATAGAGCGGATCGTCCTCGGCGGTGCGGGTGAAATTCCAGTCGATGCCGAACTCCTTGGTCGCGACTTGCGCGGCGGCGGGGAACCATTTCTGGAACTGGCCGTCGAGATCGCTGCGGGCATCGCCCTCGCCGCGCGGATAGACCGCGCGCGCACCATGCTTCGACAATTGCTCGTCGATGAAGCGCGGCACCGATTGATAGGTCGCGGCCCAGTCGCTGTTGCCGCAGCCGAACACGGCGTAGCGCACACCGGCGAAGACATCCTTCGGCAGATCCTCACCGAGCCATTTGACGAACTGCGTCGCATTGTCCGGCGGCGCGCCGTTATAGGAGGCGCAGATGATCAGCACCCCGCCCTCCTGCGGCAGCTTGCCGACATAGTCGTCGAGCGGGCCGAGATGCACGGCAAAACCGTTGATCTCGGCAAGATCGGCCATGCGCGTTGCGAGCTCCTCGGCGGTACCGAGATTGGAGCCGTAGAGCACCAGCATCGGCGTGTTGTGGCCGGGCCGCGTGGTGGGCTGACGCTGCGCCTTTGGCGCCGAGGACGCAGCGGCAACGGGCCCGCCATAGGCGCCGCGCTCGCGATCGGCGCGCGGCCGCACCTTGATCTTGAAGCCTTCCGGCTTGATGGTCAGCGTCTCCTTCAGGTGCATCTGGTAGCGCTGGTGGTCGATCAGCTTGAAGCGCTGCAGGATCATGCCGAGCGCGAGCGCTGCCTCGTGCATGGCGAAGCCGCGGCCGATGCAGGCGCGCTGGCCGTTGCCGAACGGCTTCCAGGCATTGATCGGCCGTTTTGCCTCCGCCTCGCGGCTGAAATTCTCGGGGTCGAACGCGTCGGGATTGGGACCCCACACGCTTGGATCACGATGCAGCGCCGTCACCAGAATGGTGACGAACGTTCCTTTCCTGAGCTTGTACTTGCCGCCGCCGATGGTCTCGTCGTTCAGCGGCGAGATGCCGTAGGCCGGCGCCGGCGGCCACAACCGCAACGACTCCTTGAGGATCTGCGTGATGTAGGTGAGCTGCGTCACCTGCTGATAGGTCGGCTTGGCGTTGACGTCGGGGCCGAAGACCCGGTCGACCTCGTCATAGGCCTTCTTGAGAATCTCCGGGTGCTTGAGCAGCGCGTACAGCGTGTAGGACAACAGGCCGCTGGTGGTCTCGTGCCCTGCGATCAGGAAGGTGTTGATCTGGTAGCGGATATTGACGTCGTCGAGCTGCTCGCCGGTGGAACGGTCGACGCCGGTCATCATCGCGGCGAGCATGTCCTTCTTGTCGTCGATGCCTTCCGCGCTCTTGCGCCGCTCGGCGATGATCTCGTCGACCATCTTGTTCATGAAGGCGACGTCTTGGGCCAGCGTCTTGCGCCGCTTCTGCATCCAGAGCTGCTCGAACGGCAGGCCGCGCGTCATCATGATGGTTTCGAGCGATCGTACCAGTGACTCGACGAAAGGATGGTAGTCGCGCCGGTAGAACGAGTTGAAGCGGTACTCGAAGCCGCACAGGCCGATCGTATCCAGCGTCAGCGCGGTCATGTCGTGGACGACGTCGATCTCGTCGTCGGCGTTGAGCCGCTCCCATTTCTGGACGAGCTGCTCGGCGATGTCGACCATGCTCGGGTGATAGGACTGCATGGCGCGGTTGCCGAAAGGCTGCAGCAGGATGTTGTGCGCCTTGCTCCAGTTCGGCTCACGGGTGTCGGCGGTGAAGAGGCCGTCGCCGCCGACCGCACGCACGCGCCGCAGCGCGCCGCGCACCGTCTTGTCGAACCGCTTCTCGTCGGAGAGCTCGTCGACGAGATCGTGGCCGGAGACGACGACGATCGGCGAGCCCATCATGTCAAGCCAGAAGATCGGACCGAGCTCCTTGGCAAGCCGCGTCAGGTGCTGCACGGGAGCGGCCGCGTCCAGCGACAGCATATTGCCGACCACTGGCTTGGTCGGCGGCTGCGGAATCGGGTCCAGACGGTTCTTGGATGACATCGAAATGTAGTCCCCCTGCCTCAATGTCGTCGTTGCGAGCGAAGCGAAGCAATCCAGAAATGTATCCGTGGAGGCAGTCTGGATTGCTTCGTCGCCAGCGCAAATTGCTTGGCAATTTGTCGCGGGCTCCTCGCAATGACGCGTTCCCAATGACGACCGCTAGCCAAACCGCCTTCTCCGCCACTCGATCAGCTTGGCGCTGACCTCCTCCGGCTTCTCCTGTTGCGTCCAATGGCCGCTGTCCTTCACCAGATACTTCTCGAGATCATCGATCAGTTTCTCCATGCCGTCGGCCGCCGAGGGCGGCAGCACGGCATCATTCTCCGCCATGATCATCAACGAGGGCACGTGGATGTGGTGGTCCAGCCCCTCGGCGCGCTCCCAGTTGCGGGTGAAGTTGCGGTACCAGTTGATGCCGCCGGTGAAGCCGGTCTTCGTGAAGGTGTCGACGAACACCTTCTTCTCATCAGCCGACAGGATCGGCGTGCGCGGATCGACCTTGGCGTCGTACGCCGCAATCATCTGCGGGAAAGCCAGGTTGGTTTTCGACGAGGCGCCGACACCCGCGATCGGCGGCTCGTCCGGTTTCGCTGCCGGCTTTGCCAGCGGCTTGCGCATGAAGGCGTCGAAGGTCTGCTCGACGCGGCTGCCGAAGATCTTGTCCGGCTCGCGCGCGGGATCCTGGAACTGGACGATGTACATCTGGTCGCCGTAACGCTGGCGGAACAGCGCGATCGGGTCGATCGGCATGCGGTCCCAATGCGGGGTGTTGACGCCGACGACTCCGGCGACGCGCGTGGGATGCCGCAGCGGCATCTGCCAGACGACGAAGCCGCCCCAGTCGTGGCCGACGAAGATCGCCTTGTCGATCCCGAGATGATCGAGCAGACCGACGAGATCGCCGGTCAGGTGCTCCATGTCATAGGCTTCGACCGGCTCGGGCCGGTCGGTCGCGCCGTAGCCACGCTGGTCGGGCGCGACTACGCGGATGCCGGCCTCGCTTAGTGCCTTGATCTGGTGACGCCAGGAGAATGCGAGCTCCGGCCAGCCGTGGCACAGCACGACCGGCGGTTTGTCATCGGACGGGCCCGCCTCGTAATAGCCCATGCGGATTCCGTTCGTCGTCGCGAACTTGAGCGGCGGCATTTCAATCATTGCAAAGTCCTTACTCGGCGGCGCCCTTGATATCAGCGGCCGGCGGCGTGTACGCCGCCTCCAGCGCGGCGAATTCCTCAGGCAGCATGTCGCACATCACCTGCACATGCGGAATGATGTTGGCACCGACGATAAAGCCGAAATCGAGCTGGTCGCGATAGCTCTGCACGGTGATGTTGAGTGCCTGCCCGTGGGTCGAGATAGACACCGGGAAGATGTGCAAGAGCTCGGCACCGGCGGCATAGAGCGTCTGCCGTGGCCCGGGCACGTTGGACACGGTGATGTTGGCCGCGGGCGGCAGCACGTCGGAGAGGTTCGAGCGGCTATAGAGTAGCGCCAGAATCTGCACCATGATCGGCGCGCCCAGCATCGAGATGTTGGAGACCTGCGGCATCAAAGCCCGCAAAGGATGCGACATCTCCTTGGACTTGGTTGATTGCGCGATGATCGCTTCCAGCCGCGCCTTGGGATCCTCGATGTTGGTGGCGATCGAGCAGATCATGCCGAACACCTGGTTGTTGGCCTCGGTGTTGCCCTCCTCCCGCAGCGAGATCGGCACCGCTGCGGTCAGGGATTTCGCCGGCAGCGTGCCGTATCGCAGGAGATAGCGGCGGACGACGCCGGAGGCGAGCGCCAGCACCACGTCGTTGAGCTTGCCGCCGGCCTGCTTGGCCAGCGCCTTCGCCCGCGACAGCGGGATCGATACGCCGGCAAAGCTCCGCTCCGAGGAGATCGTCTTGTTGAGCATGGTCGGCGGCGACACCATGCTGGCAAGGCTCTCGCGCGACTTCGGATCGGCGATCTTGCCGAGCACGTCGGAGACGCTCTTGAGCACGGTCGGGATGTTGCCGGCGAAGCGCACCGCGCTCTCGATCTGGTACATAGCGTTGTCGAACAGGATCGAGCCGATATCGCTCTTGCCGGTGCGGGGCAGCTGCAGGTTCTTCGCCGCTTGCGAAGCCTCCAGCGGCTGGCTGAACAGCTGCTGATAGGAGTCGAGCAGGTTGGCGGCGATGTCGCGCGGCTCCTGCCCGGGCTTGCTGCCCGCGGTCGGCGGATCGACCTTCCGCGGGATCGGCGAGATGTCGTAGATCATGTTGGTCAGCGCCGCACCGGCGCCGCCATCGATCGCGGCATGGTGCATCTTGGAATAGAGCCCGACCTCGTTGTCCTTCATGCCCTCGAACACGTAGAACTCCCAGAGCGGACGGGCGCGGTTGAGCAGCTTGGCATGCATCCAGCCGACGATGCGCTCGAGCGTGGCGCGGTCGCGCGGCTGCGGCAGGCTTGCCCGGAAGATGTGGCGGTCGATGTCGAACTGGTCGTCCTCGACCCAGGAGGGATGATCGATGTCGAGCGGCGCCTTCTCCAGCCGCGCCTTGAGAATCGGCGCGATGTGCAGGCGCGAGACGATCATCGCCTTGAACTCTTCGAAGAAATCGCCCTTGTAGTCGTCAGGCAGGCGGAAGATCGCCATGCTGCCGACATGCATCGGCATCTCCGGTGTTTCCAGATAGAGAAACGACGCGTCAAGCGACGACAGCTTCTTACCGTCAGCCATGGTTCCCTCCCGAGTATTCGACGGGCGCCTTGGCGGCGCTTCTCGTCAGGCCGATACTGCCCGGTCCGGCGGGGCATATGCAATGGCAAACGGCCCCGCCCGGTCAAATGGCCGGAAGTCTCCCTCCGGTTGCGCCAGGCGATCCGCCACGGCCCACAGCACCGCCGGGTTCACGCCAAGCCCAATATGGCTCGCCAGGTGCACCTCGATGTTCTCGGCACGGTCGGAGGGGCGCAGCAGACAGGTCCGCCAGTTCACGACGCCGTCGGCGCGCGAATAGATCGACGTTGCCGGCACCGGCAGATCGCCGGCAATCGCCTCGCGTGCTTCCGCATAGTCCTCCACCTTCTCGCCGGATAACGTCTCATAGAGCCGCGTCGCGTGGGTCGCCCGCACATCGTTGGCGAAAGGGCTGCCGAGCGTGACGACGTAGCGGACCTTGTCCGGCGCCCAAAGCGCGAGATCGCGGGCATAGACGCCGCCGAGACTCCAACCGACCAGGCTGACCTTGCGTCCCGTGGCGGCATGGATTTCGGCCAAGCGCATGCGCAGCGAATCCCGCATTCGCCCGAGCCCGCCGAGATTGCGGCCCATCCGCCAGGCATGCGCCGCATAACCGAGCTCGCTGAGGTAGCGCCGTATCGGCACCATCGAGAGGTCGCTGGCGAGAAAGCCCGGCAGCGCCAGCACCGGATGGCCATCGCCCCGCGGCGCCCGGATCAGGAGCGGCGACAGCAAGAGGCTCGCATTCAACTCGAATAGCCCACGGGCCTCGGCGAGCAGCAGGCCGAGACCCGGCGGACGAAGCCGGCCTTCTTGCAGCGCCCCGTCCGGCCCGGGCGACACTATTTTTTCTTGTCGCCGCTGCGCGTGCCGCCGAGGCCTGCCATCGCGACGAACATGTCCTGAAACCGCTCGGCGATCTTGGGATCGAAGGTGAACCAGCTCTGGATCAGCGATTCCGGCGAGACCTTCTCGATGTTGCTGAGAACCTGCTGCTGCAGCTTGTCCATCACGGCCGTCTGCATCGGCCCCACATCGGGCAGACCGAAGAACTGGCGGGCCTCAAGGGGGGTGCAGTCGATTTCGATGTTAACCTTCATGTCCCCTCCAGATGAGATTCGAGCGGCCCGTCGGAGTATCACCGCGAGAAGGTCTGCAAGGCAAGCGACCTGAGGGGAAGCCGCTGGGATCGGCTTCCCCAATCGGCTCGTATGGTCAATCAATCAAATTGGCTGGCCCGCGACCCGCGCAGAAGCTCGCCGGCCGGCCGCGGGGGACGCCGGGCAGCATTGCTGCACAGCGGTGCAACTTGGCGCGTTCCTTGCTGGAATGACGCTTGCACGGGTCGAGAACTCTGGGCAACATGGATCGGTCAGCCCCGCCGAACAATCAAAAATCACCGGCGCGGCAGTGTGGAGAGGGTCAAGAATGTCAATCGGTCAAAGTCTGTTTGCGGCGACGCTCGCAGGTACGCTTGCGTTGGCGGTCTCGCCAGCGACCAGCCAGACGCTACGTTATGCCAACCAGGGTGACCTGAAGTCGCTCGACCCCTATACCCTGAACGAGAGCACCACCCACGCCCATCTCGGCCACGTCTATCAGGGCCTCACCGCGCGCGACAAGGACCTCAAGATCATTCCGGCACTGGCGGAAAGCTGGGAAACCCCGGAGCCGACCCGCTGGCGCTTCCATTTGCGCAAGGGCGTGAAATTCCACAACGGCAACCCATTCACCGCCGACGACGTGGTGTTCTCGGCCGATCGCGTCCGCAAGAAGGGGTCGAACATGCAGACCCGCCTTGCGCCCGACGTCAAGGTAGTGAAGGTCGACGACTACACGGTCGACTTCGTCCTGCCCTCGCCCAATCCCATCCTGCACAACGCGTGGGATGTCTGGTACATCATGAACAAGAAATGGGCCGAGGAGAACAACGTCGTCGATCCGACGCCGGTGGCGGCGACCACGCCGAGCTATGCCTCACTGAACGAGAACGGCACCGGTCCCTTCATCATCGAAAGCCATCAGCCCGGCGTGAAGACGGTGTTCAAGGCCAATCCCAATTACTGGGGCAAGGTCGAAGGCAATCTCAAGGAGATCATCTTCACCCCGATCGCTTCCGACGCCACCCGCGTCGCCGCCCTGCTCTCGGGCGAAGTCGACGTCATCGAGCCGGTTCCGATCCAGGACATCTCCCGCGTCGATTCCAGCCCGAACGCCCAGGTGCTGAAGGGACCGGAGCTGCGCACCATCTTCCTCGGCTTTGACCAGATGCGTGACGAGCTGCTCTACTCCAACATCAAGGGCAAGAACCCGTTCAAGGACGTCCGCGTCCGCGAGGCCTTCTACAAGGCGATCGATATCGAGCTGATCAAGACGCGCGTGATGCGCGGGCTGTCGACGCCGTCGGCGCTGATGATCGCACCGGAACTGTTCGTGCTGTCCAAGGAGTTCACGCGGCCGAAATTCGATCCCGACGGCGCCAAGAAGCTCCTGACCGAAGCCGGTTACCCCGACGGCTTCGAGGTCACCATGGACTGCCCGAACGATCGCTACGTCAACGACGCCGCGATCTGCCAGGCTGTGGTCGGCATGCTCGCCCGTATCGGCGTCAAGATCAATCTCCTGGCGCAACCGAAGGCGCAGTACTTCGCCAAGGTGCTGAAGCAGGGCGGCTACCAGACCTCGTTCTACCTTTTGGGCTGGACCCCGAGCACGATGGACTCCCACAACGTGCTCTACGACATCATGGGCTGCCGCGACGATGCGAAATCCTCGCGCGGCGAGGCCAATCTAGGCGGCTATTGCAACAAGGAGTTCGACGCCATCACCGACAAGGTGCTGGTCGAAACCGACACCGTCAAGCGCAACCAGCTGATCAAGCAGGCCTACGACATCGGCACAAAGGACTGGTCCTACATCCCGCTGCACCAGCAGGCGCTGGCCTGGGGCGTGTCGAAGAAGGTGAACTTGCCGCAGCGCGCCGACAATCTCGTCATGTTCCACTGGGCAACCAAGAAGGAATAGCGTCGGTTGAACACGAGGTCCCGGCGGCATCCACCTTCCGGGACCTTTTCTTTTCCGGCCGCCAAGGACGTCGGCCGTACGCTCACCCAAGGACAGTGGAAGGCATGCTCGCTTTCACGCTTCGCCGCGCCGTTCAGGCCATCGGCGTCATGTTCGCCGTCGGCATCATCGCGTTCTCGATGTTCCGCTTCGCCGGCGACCCCGTCAACCAGATCGTCTCGATCGACACCTCGGCCGCCGAACGCGCGATCGTGCGCAAGTCGCTCGGCCTCGACGACCCCGTGCCGGTGCAATTCGTGCGCTATTTCGCCGATGCGGCGCAGTTCAAGTTCGGCGTCTCCTACCAGTTCCGCCAGCCGGTCGCGACGCTGTTGATGGAGCGCATGCCCGCGACGCTGGAACTTGCGATCTGTGCGACCGTGTTTGCAATGGTGTTCGGCATCCTGATGGGCGTCTATTCGGCGCTCAAGCGCGATACCGTGCTGGCCAAACTATTCCAGGCGGTCTCGCTGATCGGCATCTCGCTGCCGACCTTCCTGATCGGCATTCTCCTGATCTACCTGTTCGCAGTGACATTGGGCTGGTTGCCCTCGTTCGGCCGCGGTGAGGTGGTCAAGCTCGGCTGGTGGACGACGGGCCTGCTTACGGTGTCGGGACTGAAGGCACTGATCATGCCTTCGATCACGCTCGGCCTGTTCCAGATGACCCTGATCATGCGGCTGGTGCGCGCGGAGATGCTGGAAGTGTTGCGGACCGACTATATCCGCTTCGCCCGCGCCAGGGGGCTGACCACGCGTGCGATCCATTTCGGCCACGCGCTGAAGAACACGCTGATTCCGGTGATCACCGTCGCAGGGCTTCAGTTTGGCTCGGTTATTGCATTTTCGATCATCACTGAAACCGTGTTCCAATGGCCGGGCATGGGGCTTCTGTTCGTCCAGGCCGTGCAAAACGTCGACATTCCGATCATGGCCGCCTACCTGCTGATGGTTTCACTGATCTTCGTCACCATCAATCTGGTGGTCGACATTCTCTACACCGTGGTCGATCCGCGCCTGCGCTCGACCGTCGGTCGCGCCGCATAGGGCAGCCTGCATGTCCGACGCAGTCGTCTCCAGTTCCGACAAGCAAAGCGCGCAGCCGGCGCAGGCCGCCCATGGCTGGTTCAGCCGCACGCTCGACAGCGACCTGTTCTATTCGTTCCGCCGTTCCAAGCTCACCATGGTGGCTGCGGCCATCACGGTCCTGTTCTTCCTGCTTGCGATCTTTGCATCCGTGCTCGCGGTGCAGAACCCGTTCGATCCGGCACAGCTGCAATTGATGAATTCGCGGATTTCACCGCTGTGGACCGCGGACGGCCAGAGCCCGTTCCTGCTCGGCACCGACGAGCAAGGCCGCGACGTGTTCTCCGCGATTCTCTATGGCATGCGCATCTCGCTCGCCGTCGGCGTCGCCGGCGTGATCTTCGCCGGCGCGCTCGGCATCGCCCTCGGCCTGATCGCCGGCTATTTCGGCGGCGCAGTGGACGGCGTGATCATGCGGATCGCCGACGTGCAGCTGACCTTCCCGGCCATCCTGATCGCGCTCTTGGTCAACGGCATCGCGAAGTCGATCCTCGGCAACCGGCTGGACGCCACCAGCATGCTGGTGGTGCTGGTGATCTCGATCGGCCTGAGCTTCTGGGTCGGCTATGCCCGGACGGTGCGCAGCTCCGTGATGGTCGAGAAGAACAAGGACTACGTGGCCGCTGCACAGCTGATCGGCCTGCCGGCGCCGAAGATCATGCTGCGGCACGTGCTGCCGAACACGATGGGCCCGATTCTGGTCATCGCCACCATCAACCTTGCTCTCGCCATCATCACCGAGGCGACGCTGTCCTTCCTCGGCGTCGGCCTGCCCGACACCATGCCCTCGCTCGGCACGCTGATCCGCATCGGCAACAATTATCTGTTCGCCGGCGAATGGTGGATCGTCGCCTTCCCGGGGCTCGCGCTCGCAACGCTGATCCTGTCGATCAATCTGCTCGGCGACTGGCTGCGGGACGCGCTCAATCCGAAGCTTCGATGAATACGCCTCGTCCATGACCGAACCCGTCCTTTCCGTGCGCGATCTTCACGTGGAGTTTGCCTCCCGCCGCGGCACGCTGCGCGCCATCGACGGCGTCTCCTTCGACATTGCCAAGGGCGAGGTGCTCGGCGTCGTCGGCGAGTCCGGAGCCGGAAAGTCCGTCACCGGCCTCGCGGTGATCGGCCTGATCGATCCGCCCGGCCGCATTGCCGGCGGCGAGATTCGTCTCGCGGGCCTGCGCATCGACAATCTGCCGCCGGAGGAGATGCGCCGCATCAGGGGCAGGCGCATCGGCATGATCTTCCAGGATCCGCTGACGTCGCTCAATCCGCTCTACAAGGTCGGCGACCAGATCGTGGAGACGATCCGAACCCACCTCAATCTGTCCGAGTCGGCCGCCCGCCGCCGTGCCATCGATCTGCTCGCCGAGGTCGGCATTCCCGCGCCGGAAAAGCGTATCGACGGCTATCCCCACGAGTTTTCCGGTGGCATGCGTCAGCGCGTCGTGATCGCGCTCGCGATCTGTGCCGAGCCCGAGCTGATCATCGCGGACGAGCCGACCACCGCGCTCGATGTCTCCGTGCAGGCCCAGATCATCTCGCTGATCAAGCGGCTCGGACGCGACCACGGCACCGCGGTGATGCTGGTGACGCACGACATGGGTGTGATTGCCGAGACCTCGGACCGCGTCGCCGTGATGTATGCCGGCCGTGTCGCCGAGATCGGCCCGGTGCAGGACGTCGTGAAGAATCCGCTGCATCCTTATGCCAAGGGCCTGATGGGCGCGATCCCGACGCTTGCAGGCGAGGACAAGCGCCTGGTGCAGATCCCGGGCTCGATGCCGCGCCTGTCGGCGATCCCGCGCGGCTGCTCGTTCAATCCGCGCTGCGCCTTCGCTTTCGATCGTTGCCGTGTCGACCGGCCGGAGCCGCTGCCGCGCGGCGCGCAATCGGTGGCCTGCCACCTCTATGACGACGTGCCGGCGGAGAGCGTGGCATGAGCGCTCCCTTCGTCCAGGCCACAAACCTGCGCCGCGTCTTCGACGTCTCGAAACCCTGGCTCAACCGCGTACTCGAAGGCGGACATCTCGAATATCTCAAGGCAGTCGATCACGTTACCTTCGACATCAGGAAGGGCGAGACGTTTGCCCTGGTCGGCGAGTCCGGCTCCGGCAAGACCACGGTGGCACGCATGGTCGTCGGCCTGCTGCCGCCAAGCGCCGGCGACGTGCTGATCGACGGCGTCTCCATGACGGACCCGCGGCAGGCGCCAGCGCGGCGGAAGCTGCGCCGGCGCATCCAGATGATCTTCCAGGATCCCTATGCGAGCCTGAACCCGCGCTTCCGGGTCGATGCCATCATCTCCGAGCCGATCCGTGCCTTCGACCTGATCCAGGGCGAGCGCGACATCCAGGCTCGCGTCGGCGAGCTGCTCAGCCTCGTCGGCCTGCATCCGGACGACCGGCTGAAATATCCGCACGAATTCTCCGGCGGCCAACGCCAACGCATCGCGATCGCGCGCGCGCTCGCGTCCGACGCCGAATTCATCGTCTGCGACGAGCCGACCTCGGCGCTCGACGTCTCCGTGCAGGCGCAGATCCTGAACCTGATGCGCGACCTCCAGGACAAGTTCGGCCTGACCTACATGTTCATCAGCCACAACCTCGCCGTGGTGCGCCACATGGCGAGCCGCGTCGGCGTGATGTATCTCGGCCGCATCGTCGAGATCGCGGACGGACGCGAGCTGTTCGCAAATCCGCGCATGCCCTACACCAAGATGCTGCTGGGCGCCGTGCCTGATCTTGCCATGAGCGGCCGCCAGCGCATTCCGGTCAAGGGCGAGATCCCCAACCCGATCAATCCGCCCTCCGGCTGCGCCTTCAATCCGCGCTGTCCGCTGGCGTTCGATCTCTGCCGCAAGGAGACCCCGGAACTGATCGACGGCGTCGCCTGCCATGCGGTCAACACCGCGCCGGTCCCGGCGTGACGCGCGCGTGCCATGCAGCCTGCGCATTTGGAAGCGGGGTGGCCCTGTGATCAATTGCGCGCGCCGGAAATAAGGTGGTGAAGTCCCATGGGCAGTAATATCAATCCCGATCCGTTCACGACGAGGCCCGAGATCGAGGGCACGTTCGGGGTCGTCGCCTCGACGCACTGGATTGCGACTGCCGTGGGCATGGCCATCCTGGAAAAGGGCGGCAATGCCTTCGATGCCGGCGTTGCCACCGCCTTCACGCTCCAGGTGGTCGAGCCGCATCTGAACGGTCCCGGCGGCGACGTGCCCATCATCGTGCATGACGTCAAGCGCGGCCGCACCGAGGTAATCTGCGGCCAGGGCCCGGCGCCGGCGCGGGCCACCATCGCGCATTACAGAAGCGAAGGCCTCGACATGGTGCCGGGCACGGGTCTGCTCGCCGCCTGCGTTCCCGGCACCTTCGAATCCTGGATGATGCTGCTGCGCGACTACGGAACGATGCGCGTGCGCGACGTGCTGGAGCCGGCGATCTCCTACGCCCGCGACGGCTATCCGCTGGTCGAGCGCGCCTGCGCCACGATCCAGACCGTCGAGCAGCTGTTCCGCAAGCACTGGCCGACGTCCGCCGCGGTCTACCTCCCGAACAGTGAAGTGCCGAAGCCAGGCACGCTGTTCACCAACAAGACACTGGCTGCGACCTACGCCCGGATCCTGAGCGAGGCGGAAAGCGGCGGCGGTGGCCGCGATGCGGAGATCGAGCGCGCGCGCAAAGCTTGGTCGCAAGGCTTCGTCGCGGAAGCCGTCGACAAGTTCTGCCGAACCCAGGAGGTGATGGACGTCAGCGGCTCGCCACATCGCGGCGTGCTCTCCGCCGACGACATGGCGCGCTGGCAGCCGACCGTCGAAGCGCCACTCACCTACGACTATGGCCGCTACACCGTCTGCAAGGCCGGCGTCTGGAGCCAGGGTCCGGTCACCTTGCAGCAGCTCGCGCTGCTGAAGGGCTTTGCACTCGACGGCCTCGATCCGACCGGGCCGGAGTTCATCCATCTCCAGATCGAATGCGCCAAGCTCGCCTTCGCCGACCGTGAAAAATTTTACGGCGATCCCAAGTTCAACGAGATCCCGATCGCAACGCTGCTGTCGGATACCTACAACGACGAGCGCCGCAAGCTCGTCACCGACAAGGCTTCGCTGGATTTCATTCCGGGCTCGGTCGAAGGCTTCGGCGGTGTCGTCAAGCTGCGCCGCGCGGAGGGCCAGCGCGAGGCGGTCGGCGCGCTCGGCGCCGGCGAGCCGACCGTGGGCCGCTTCGGCGAGGTGCGCGGCGACACCGTGCATTTCGACATCATCGACAGGGACGGCAACATGGTGTCGTCGACGCCGTCGGGCGGCTGGCTGCAATCCTCGCCGATCATTCCCGAGCTCGGCTTTTGCCTCGGCAGCCGCGCTCAGATGTTCTGGCTGGAGGAAGGCCATCCCGCCGCGCTCGCGCCAGGGAAGCGGCCGCGCACCACCCTCTCTCCGACCATGGCGCTGCGCGATGGCGAGCCTTACCTCGCCTGGGGCTCGCCGGGCGGCGATCAGCAGGACCAGTGGATCACGCAGTTCTTCCTGCGCCACGTCCATTGTAACCTCAATCTCCAGGAAGCCATCGACGCGCCGGCCTGGCATTCCGAGCATTTCCCGATCTCGTTCTGGCCGCGCACCGCGCGTCCCGGCGTGCTCGTGGTCGAGAACCGCGTGCCGAAGGCAACGATCGAGAACCTGCGCGAGCGAGGGCATATCGTCGAGATCGGTCCCGACTGGTCCGAGGGACGCCTGACCGCGGCCTCACGCGTGGGTCCGCGCCGGCGCGCCGCCGCCAATCCGCGCGGCATGCAGGGCTACGCGGCGGGACGCTGAAGGCAGCACATGACTTGGTCGATCATCGCGCGCGATCCTGCCACCGGCCAGTTCGGCATCGCGGTTGCGACCCGCTTCTTCGCCGTCGGCGCGCGCGTGCCCTACATCGCCGCTGGCCTCGGCGCCATCGCGACGCAGGCCTTCGTCAATCCCTATTACGGCATCGACGGCGTCAAGCTCTTGCGCGAGGGCCTCAACGCCCACGACGTGCTCGCCACGCTGCTGGCGACCGATGACGGCCGCGAGAGCCGGCAGGTCCATTTGATGGATGCCAGCGGCGCCATCGCCGCGCATACCGGGCGCGACTGCGTCGATTGGTGCGGCCATATTGCCGGCAGCGGCTTCTCGATCGCCGGCAACATGCTCGCGGGGGCCGACGTGCTCGACGAGACAGCGAGGACCTATATCGCGAGCGACAGCCTGCCCTTCCCACGCCGTCTGCTCGCGGCGATGCGCGCCGGCGAAGCCGCCGGCGGCGACAAGCGCGGCAAGCAGTCGGCCGCGCTCGTGATCCACGGCGAGGAGGAATGGCCAGCGCTGGACATTCGCGCCGACGACCATCCCGATCCGCTCGGTGAGCTCGAACGCCTCGAGCGCGTCAGCCACGAACTCTGGGTGCACTTCCGCGCCTCCATGCCGACGCGGCAGAACCCGGCCGGCAACACCGATCGCAGCGTCATCGACGCCAGCATCGAAGCGGCGCGCGCGAGACGATCATGAGCGCCAGCCCCCTCATCGAGATCAAGGATCTGCGTATCCGCTTTCATGGCGACGACGGCCGTATCACCCACGCGGTCGACAGCGTCGATCTCAGCGTCGCCAATGGCGCGACGCTCGGTCTCGTCGGGGAATCCGGCTGCGGCAAGAGCGTGACGTCGCTGGCAATCATGGGCCTGCTGCCGAAGCAGAGCGCGGAAATAAGTGGCGCGATCCGCTTCGACGGTTTCGACCTGCTGACCACGCCGGACCAGACATTGCGCGATCTGCGCGGCAACCGGCTGGCGATGATCTTCCAGGAGCCGATGACCTCGCTCAATCCGAGCTTCACGATCGGCGACCAGATCATCGAGACAATCCTGCGTCACCGCGGCGGCTCGCGGAGGAACGCGCGCGAGCGCGCGATCGAGCTGTTGCGCCGCGTCCATATCCCTTCGCCCGAGCGTCGCATCGACGACTACCCGCACAAGCTCTCCGGCGGCATGCGCCAGCGCGTCATGATCGCGATGGCACTCGCCTGCGACCCGCGGCTGCTGATCGCGGACGAGCCGACCACCGCGCTCGACGTCACCCTGCAGGCCCAGATCCTGGAGCTGATGCGCGAGCTGAAGGCCGCGAGCGGCGCCGCGATCATCTTGATCACCCACGATCTCGGCGTCGTCGCCGAGGTCTGCGACGAGGTCGCGGTGATGTATGCCGGCGAGATCGTCGAGCGGGCGCCGGTCGACGAGTTGTTCTCCGCGCCGCAGCATCCCTACACGGTCGGCCTGCTCGGCTCGATCCCGCGGCTCGACCACCGCGCCGAGCAGCTTGCGACGATCGAAGGCATGGTGCCGAACATGGCACAGCCGCCCGCCGGCTGCCGCTTCGCCGCGCGTTGCCCCTTCGTGCTCGACGCCTGCACCAAGGTGCCGCCGCCACTGGTCGAACTCAGCGACGGCCACCTCTCGCGCTGCATCCGCGCGCCGCTCGAATTGCTGGTGTCGTGATGGCGCTCCTCGAAGTCGAAGGCCTGGTCAAGCATTTCGTCGCTCAGCGCTCGCTGCTCGGCCGCGCGCTGGCGCACGTCAAGGCGGTCGATGGCGTGTCCTTCTCGCTGGAGGCCGGCAAGACGCTGGCCCTGGTCGGCGAATCCGGTTGCGGCAAGTCCACCGTCAGCCGCCTGGTGCTGCGGCTGATCGAGCCAGACGCTGGTATGATCCGCTTCGACGGCCGCGACCTGCTGGCGCTCGACGCCGGGACCTTGCGCGCCTTCCGGCGCGAGGCGCAGATCATCTTCCAGGACCCCTACGCCTCGCTCAATCCGCGCATGACGGTCGACCAGATCCTGACCGAGCCGCTGGCGTTGCACGATCTGGTGCCGCCGGTGCGGCGGGCCGAGCGCGTTGCCGAACTGCTGCGGCTGGTCGGGCTGGAGCCGCGCCTCGCCCGGCGCTATCCGCATGAATTCTCCGGCGGCCAGCGCCAACGCATCGCGATCGCCCGCGCGCTCGCGGTCGAGCCGAAGCTCATCATCTGCGATGAGCCGGTCTCGGCGCTCGACGTCTCGATCCGCTCGCAGATCCTCAATCTGCTGCGCGAGCTCCAGGACCGGCTCGGCCTCGCCTACATCTTCGTCTCGCACGACCTTGCCGTGGTCAAGCACATTGCCGACCACGTCGCGGTGATGAATCTCGGCCAGATCGTCGAGACGGCGGAAGCCGACGCGTTGTTCGCCGCGCCGCGCCACCCCTACAGCCGCGCACTGCTGTCGGCGATCCCGCTGCCACAGCCGAAGGCGAAACGGACGACGGTGCTGCTGGAGGGCGAAATCCCGAGCGCCCTCAATCCGCCCGCCGGCTGCCGCTTTCACACCCGCTGCCCGTTCGTGATCGAGCGCTGCCGCAATGAGGCGCCTGCGCTTCTGGCCGACCACACGGGCCATGCCACCGCCTGTCACCGCACCGCGGAGCTGCCGTCTGCCGACGCCATTCTGCCCGCGGCCGGTGGGTTTTCGCCGGTGCTTGCAAAACTGGTCGCGGCCTTCAGCCAAAAGACGGAAGGCAGCAGCCCCGCCGGGGTTGGTATACAGTACGCCGCGTCCGCAACGAAATAGCCGAAGCAATGGGGATTGACCGATGAAGATGTTTCGCCTGGCCGCAACAGCCGCCGCTGTGCTGGTGTCGATCGGGGCCGCGCAGGCCCAGACCACGTTGCGCATCGGCCTCGCGGAAGACCCCGATATCCTCGACCCCACGATGGCGCGCACCTATGTCGGCCGCATCGTGTTCTCCTCCTTCTGCGACAAGCTGTTCGACATCGACGAGAAGCTCAACATCGTGCCGCAGCTGGCGCTCTCGAGCGAAACCGCCGACGACGGCAAGGCGCTGGTCATCAAGCTGCGGCCCGGCGTGAAATTCCACGACGGTGAGCCGTTCGATGCCGAGGCCGCAAAATTCTCGCTGGAGCGGCATCTGACGTTCCCCGGCTCGTTCCGCAAGCCGGAGCTCGCCTCGGTCGATCACGTCGAAATCGTCGATCCCCTCACGGTCAAGCTGGTGTTGAAGTCGCCGTTCTCGCCCCTGCTCGCTCAGCTCACCGACCGCGCCGGAATGATGATGTCGCCGAAGGCCGCCAAGGAGGCCGGCGACAAGTTCGGCCTTCGCCCGGTCTGCGCCGGCCCCTACAAGTTCGTCGAGCGCGTGCAGCAGGACCGCATCGTGTTCGAGAAATTCGCCGACTACTGGAACAAGGACAACGTCTTCATCGACAAGATCGTGTTCCAGCCGATCGTCGATGCGACCGTGCGGCTCGCAAACCTGAAATCCGGCGGCCTCGACCTGATCGAGCGCGTGCTCGCCACCGATCTCAAGGAGGTGCGCGCCGACTCGCGGCTGAAGGTCGCGACCGCCATCGAGCTCGGCTATCAGGGCATCACGCTCAACATCGGCAAGGACAAGGCCAAGGGCCCGCTCAGCCAGTCCGCCAAGGTGCGGCAGGCGCTCGATCTTGCCATCGACCGCGAGGCGATCAATCAGGTCGTGTTCAACGGCGAGTTTCAGGTCGGCAATCAATGGGTCAATCCTAATCATCCCTATTATCAGAAATCGCTTCCGATCCGTCCCCGCAACGTCGAGAAGGCCAAGGCGCTGCTGAAGGAGGCCGGCGTGACGCCGCCGATCAGCGTCGACTTCCTGGTGCCCAAGGGCGCGGAAACCGAAACACCGGCGCAGGTGATCCAGTCGATGGCAGCGGAAGCCGGATTCGACATGAAGATACGCCTCACCGAATTCGCAACCGGGTTGAAGCAGGCGGAGACGGGCGACTATCAGGCCTACATGCTCGCCTGGAGCGGCCGCGTCGATCCCGACGGCAACACTTTCGTGTTCCTGCACAACGGCGCACCCCAGAACTATGGTGGGTGGAACAATCCACAGGCCGACAAGGCGCTGGAGGAGGCGCGGCTCGTCACCGATCCCGCCAAGCGCAAGGCGAGCTACGAGGTCCTGGCCAAGCTGGTCCAGGAGGAAGAGCCGCTGCTTTACCTCTACCACCGCCGCATCATCATCGCGCACGCGACCAAGCTCGAAGGCTACAGGCAAATGCCGGACGGCCTCGTCCGCGTTGTTGGCCTCAAGCTGAAGTGACGCTGCGAGGATGCTGAACTTCCTCGCCCGCCGACTTGTGCAGATCGTGCCGACGCTGTTCTTCGTCTCGGTGCTGATCTTCTCGCTGCAGCAATTGCTGCCGGGTGACCCCGCGCTGGTGATGGCGGGCGAGGAGCGCGATCCCGCCGTGATCGAGCAGATCCGCCGCCAATACCGGCTCGATCAGCCCGTCCCGGTGCAGTACGCCTACTGGATCAAGGGCGTGCTCTCTGGCGATTTCGGCGAGTCGCTGCGCAACAAGATGCCGGTGCGCGAGCTGATCGCGCAGAAGCTGCCGGTGACGCTGCAGCTCGGCTCGATGGCGATCCTGATCGCGTTGCTGATCGGCATTCCCGCCGGCATCGTCGCGGCCGTGAAGAAGGGTTCCGCGTGGGACTACGGCGCCAATCTCTTTGCGCTGTGGGGAATCTCAACGCCGAACTTCTGGCTCGGAATCATGCTGATCTTCCTGTTCTCGATCGAGCTTGGATGGTTGCCGGCTTCCGGCTACGTGCCGCTCACCGAGAACTGGCGCGCAAGCCTGGCCGTCACCATCATGCCGGCCTTCGTGCTCGGCAATGCGATCGCCGCGATCCTGATGCGGCATACGCGAAGCGCCATGCTTCAGGTGCTGGAAAGCGACTACGTGCGCACCGCGCGCGCCAAAGGGCTGTTGGAGCGCACGGTGATCCTCAAGCATGCCATGCGCAATGCGCTGACCCCCGTCATCACGCTCGGCGCGCTCGAGCTCGGTACGCTGCTCTCAGGCGCGGTCCTGACCGAGCAGATCTTCTCCATTCCCGGCTTCGGCAAGCTGATCGTGGATGCCGTATTCAACCGCGATTATGCCGTGGTTCAGGGCGTCGTCCTGGTCACGGCCACGGTCTACATCACGCTGAATCTGGTGGCCGACATTGCCTACATCCTCGTCAATCCGCGGCTTCGGGGCTGATCATGACCGACGCCGCGCTGCCGAGTCCTCTCACGCGAGCCGACGAGCTGGATAGCCCGGCCCGCCGCGCGCGTCGGCGGCTGTTCAAGCGCAAGGCAGCGGTGTTCGGGCTCGTCGTGCTCACGATATTCATCACCCTTGCCGTGCTCGCTCCGCTCATCGTGCCCTATGATCCCATCGCGACGAGCTGGAGCCTGGTGCGCAAACCGCCGACCTTGGCCCACTGGTTCGGCACCGACGAGCTCGGCCGCGACATCCTCAGCCGCGTCGTCTACGGCGCGCGCGCCTCGCTGCTCGCAGGCCTGATCTCGGTCGCGATCGCGCTCGGCATCGGCGTGCCGCTCGGTCTCCTTGCCGGCTACCGCGGCGGCTTCGCCGACGCGCTGATCAGCCGCATCACCGATGCGATGCTGGCCTGCCCGTTCCTGATCCTGGCGATCGCGCTCGCCGCGTTCCTCGGCCCGAGCCTCGGCAATGCCATGATTGCGATCGGCATCTCGGCGACGCCGATCTTCATCCGCCTGACCCGCGGCCAGGTGCTCGTCGTCAAAGCCGAAGACTATGTCGAGGCCGCGCGCGCACTCGGCAATCCGCCGTGGCGGATCGCGCTCTCGCACATCCTGCCGAACATCCTCCCCTCGCTTCTGGTGCAGGCGACGCTCTCGATCGCTGCGGCCATCATCGCCGAAGCCGCCCTCTCCTTCCTCGGCCTCGGCCAGCAGCCTCCGGCGCCATCGTGGGGCAGCATGCTCAACGCGGCACAACGCTTCCTGACCCAGGCGCCCTGGATGGCAATCTGGCCGGGCCTTGCGATCTTCCTCGTCGTGCTGTCGCTGAACTTGCTCGGTGACGGCCTACGCGACGCGCTCGACCCAAGGCAGCGCTGATTATTCCTCTTGGTGAGAAGCTCAGACCACCACCTCCCGCAGCACGCGGCGGCAATCCATCTCGAATTCCAGATCGACCACCGGCGGACGGGCGAAATGCCAGGTCAGCCCGGAGCGGAGCGCGCCACGGCGGACCAACTCGTCCACCAGCGCATGGTGAAAGTCGTGCACGGAATAGGCCTGCACCCCGGTTGTATCCTTCCAGCCGAAGCCGAAGGCTGCCATCCGGTTTTCCATCTGCGACGTGGTGGTGAAGCGCACCTTCTCGCGCAGCCCCTCCGGGCTGAGATCGCGGTAGCGCACCGTGCGCTCGACATAGGAGCCGCTGCCCTCGCGCGCCTCGGCGCCGCCGGCGATGACGAAGCTCGGCAAATCTGACCGCGTCGGACGCGTGAAGGAGAACGCATAGAACGACGGTTCGGACGGCGGATCGATCTCGGGGCAGACATTGCTGCGCGCCACCGGATTGGTGCTGCCGTCGAAGATGCCCCATTCGGACAGCGTCTTCACATAGTGCAGATTGAACGCGCGAAAGCCTTCTTCGCTGAAGGCCGCTGGCGAGCGCAGCTCGCAGGCGCAGAACGCCGTCAGCGGGCGGCCCGCCTCCTGGATGAACTTTGCCGCCAGCGCAAATCCTTCGGCGAGCGGCACCAGGCGGTCGAACCGGACCCGCTCGATCTCGTAGCCCTCATCCGCGGCAGCACCGGCGGAATATTGGAAGACGGACGGGATGAAACGATAGTTGCCGGCCGAGAATTCGCGCGTCATGACGGACTCCTATTCCAGTTGCATGCGAGTGCCCTTGGCGCCGTTGAGCAGGCGCTTCAGGTGAAATCCGGCCAGCGGATCGTCGGCGTGCATGCCGACCAGCGCGGCGAAGGACGGCATGGCCGCGGCATCGCCGGCCTCCATTTTGGCAAACGCTTCGGCATATTGCGCCGTCGCTGGCGCCTCGAACCTCGCCTGCGGCAGCGGCTCGAATGCGCGCAGCGGCTCGCTGCGTCCGCGCAGCATCAGGTCGCCCACGGGACGGCCACGAAAGTTTTCGGCCCCATTCGCAACGCTGGCACTAACGCAAATGCGCGTTCCCAGGTGCTTGTTCGCCGCCTCAAGCCGGGCCGCAATATTGATGGTGTCGCCATAGGCCGTGTAGTCGAAGAAGCGGTTGCCGCCGAAATTGCCAACCAGCGCCGGACCGGCATGAGCGCCGATGCGGGTAGCTCCGAAATTCACGCCTCTTGCCTTCCAGCGCGCCGAAAAGTCCTCCGCCCAGGCGTCGAGAGCATGGGCACAGGCGACCGCGCGCGTTGCATAGTCCGGCTGGTCGCCGGGGGCGTTGAACAGCACCTGGATCGCATCGCCGATGATCTTGGCGACCGTCCCCTCATGGGCGAAGACGATCTCGGTCATGCCGCCGACATATTCGTTGAGGAGCTCGCCCAGGGTCTGCGGAGGCGCGGTCTCGACCAGCGAGGTGAAGCCTGTAATATCGGTGAACAGGGTGGCGACATCGCGCCACTGCACCTCAATGCCGTCGCCATCGACGTTCGCGGCCAGCCGCCTTGCAATCTCCGGCGAGAAGAAGCGCGACAGCGAGGCATGGGCGCGCTCGGCTTCCATCTGGCGCCGCCGCACCTCGCGCAGCATCTCCACATGGCGGACGGTCTTCTCGATCGTAGCTTCGAGGTCGGCGAAGTCGATCGGCTTGGTCAGGAAGTCGAACGCACCGCGGTTCATGGCGGTGCGGATGTTGCTCATGTCGCCGTAGGCCGAGACGATGATGGTCGACTTCTTCTCCTGGGCCTCCTGGAGCTTCGCGAGTAGCGACAGGCCGTCCATTCGCGGCATGTTGATATCGGAGACCACCATGTCGACATGCGGATTCTGCTCCAGCGCTTCCAGCGCCTCCAGGCCGTCGCGCGCGAAGATCAGCGCGAGCTGCCCATCGCGGATCTGCCTGCGGAATTTCTGCAGGATCAGCGCCTCGAGATCCGGCTCGTCGTCGACGAAGAGGATGGTCGCAGTCATGCGGCTTGCTCGAGCCTCGTGTCGATCTCCTGCCGCAGCAGCGCAAAGTCGATCGGCTTGGTGAGGAGCCCGACGGCGCCCCGTTCGATCGCCTTGCGGCGCGTCTCCGCATCGCCATAGGCCGTGATCATGATGACGGGAACATCGGGATGCGCGGCACGCACCTTCGGCAGCATGTCGAGCCCGCTCATGCCGGGCATGTTGATGTCCGACAGGATCAGGATCAGCGAGGGATCACGGACTTCGGCGGCGCGCTCGAGCGCCTCGGGGGCCGAGAGGGCAAACTCCATCTGAAACCGGCCGGCGCGCAGGTCGCGCCGGAACTGCTGCCGAAACAGTGCCTCGACGTCGGGCTCGTCATCGACGACCAGGATGTAAACGTTCAAGACTTTCCTCCGGAAGTGTCGCCCGCTGCCATCGTCCGCGGCAGCGTGATGATGAACTCGGTGAATACACCTTGTGTGGTGTCCACGTCGATCGTGCCGCCGTGTTGTTTCACCACGATGTCGTGGCTCATTGAAAGGCCGAGTCCCGTGCCCTCGCCGGCCGGCTTGGTGGTGAAGAAGGGATTGAACATCTTTTCCTTCACCTCGGCTGGAATCCCGGTGCCGTTGTCGCGAATCCGGATCTGGACCCTGTCGCCGAGATTCTTCGTTGCCGCGCGCAAAGTGGGCTCGAATGCATCGCCCTCGCTCTCCTTGCGCTTGGCCGCGGCATAGAAGCCGTTCGAGATCAGGTTCAGCAAGACGCGCGTGATCTCCTGCGGATACACCTCGATCATGCCGGCATCCGGGTCGAAATCGCGCTGGAGCGTGACGTTGAAGGCGGGCCTTTCGGCGCGCGCGCCGTGATAGGCGAGATTGAGGCTCTCCTCGACCACCGCATTGATGTCGACGGCGCGATGCTCGCCGGAACCCTGACGCGAATGCAGCAGCATGTTCCTGACGATGGAATCGGCGCGCTTGCCGTGCTGCACCACCTTCTCGAGATTGGCCCTGAGCATGCCGGTCAGCTCGTCGACCTCCTTCTTCGTCTTGCCGTCGAGCGCGGCCGATTGCAGGATCTCGTTGAGCTCGTCGATCAGCTCGGTCGAGACCGCGGAGAAGTTGTTGACGAAGTTGAGCGGATTCTTGATCTCGTGGGCGATGCCGGCGGTGAGCTGGCCGAGGGAAGCGAGCTTTTCGGTCTGGATCAGGCGGTCCTGCGCGGTGCGCAACTCATCGAGCGACTGCGACAGCTCAGTGGTGCGCTCCCGAAGCTGCTTCAGCAGACGCGTATTCTCAATTGCGATGACGGCCTGCTTGGTAAAGTTCTGGACGAGAGCGACCTGCTTATCCGTGAAGCTGCGAATCTCTTGTCGGAAAATGGTGATCGCGCCAATCAGATCGTCCTCTTTCAGCATTGGAACGACGAGGAGCGTCCGGGCCCCGGCAATATCTGCCATTCCAACGACATTGGGAACGCCGGCCTTGTAGGTCGGACTCTCTCTCAAATCACGGATCTGCGCCGGCTGATGCGTCGAAACGACTGCAGCCAGAATCGATCCTGGGTGTGGAAGGATCGGCGTCCGCTTGCGGTAGGCGGAGAATTCGGGCGGAATGTTGTAGTCCGTGGCGATATTGAATTTACTGCCGTCCCACAGATTCATCGTACCGAATTGAGCCCCGCAAACCCGCGTAGCATTCTCCAGCATCTTGCGGAACACCGGCTCCAATTCGCCGGGGGAGGAGCTGATGACTTCCAGCACTTCCGACGTCGCGGTCTGCTGTTCGAGCGCCTCCCGCAACTCGGCCGTGCGCTGCTCCACCTTCTTTTCGAGGTCGGCATAGGATTCCTGCAGGCGCGCGCCCATGTCGTTGAACTGGTCGGCGAGTCCTTCGAGCTCGTCGCCGGTCTTGATCGAGATGCGCTGGGAGAAATCACCACCGCCCATTCGTTCCGCGCCGCTCCGCAGCGCCTGGATCGGCCCGACCATGCGGCGCGCCAGGAAGATCCCGGCCAGCACCGCGAAGATGGATGCCGCGAGCAGCACGATTGCAAGGCGCTGCAGCGAAGCATAAAGCGCGGCATAGGCTTCCTCGACCGGCAGCTCGACGAACATGGTCCAGCGCAGCGGCTCGATCGGGGCCGATGCGGTCAGCACCTTCTGCCCCTGGATGTTGTGGGCCTCGGAAAGCACGTCTGGCATGGCGCCGCCGGCTTGCACGGCGCGTACCTGCGCAAGGCCGGACATGTCGGTGTTGCGCAGCACGAGACTGATGTCGGGATGCGCGATCAAGCGGCCCTCCGGGCCGACCACGTAGGCGTTGCCGTGCTCGCCGACCTTGATCTGGGACACGACGTCCCAGATCAGCTTGAGATTGACCTCGGCGATGCTGACGCCGGCATCCTTGCGTGCGCCCGCCAGCGCCAGCGTCATGTAGGGCTCGGACTCCCGGCGAAAATAGACCGGCCCGTAATAGACCTTGCGCGCGACCGCTTCGGTGAACTTCGGATCGCTCGACAGGTCGATCCCGCTGTCGAGCACGTCCATCGCCAGCCGCGAGACCCGCAGCCGCTCCTTGCCAGTCGAATCCACCTGGGCCAGCTCGGTGATCGCAGGGACCTGGCGCAACAGGCGCAGCGCGTCGAACCGGCGCTGCTCGATCGAGCCGCCCGACCAGGGCAGCTGCGTGGTCCAGCCGAGCTGGCTCTCGATCTCCTTGACGAACCGGCCGATCTTGGCAGCGGCCGCCTCGGCCTGCTCGTGCTGGACCCGGATCAGAGAGGCCTTGTGCTCGCGATAGTAGAAGTAGACCTCGAACAGGCCATTGGCGAGCAGCGCAATGGCGACGACCGCCACGAAAAGCGCGACGTATTTGGCGAAGAGCCGGGTCCGGATTCCGCGCCCCGCAGTGTCGCCGGAGGCGACCTCGCCTGGGGCCGCGCTCGGCAATGTCCCGGCTCGAGGTGTATCGGGGTGGAGGGACAGGCTCATTCCACGGAACCTAGCAAGAAGACCGGACCTTGTCTCTCGCAAGCGCGGCAAGGAGCTCGCCCGAGACCCAACGAAAAGGGCGGCAGCGGATCACCGCTGCCGCCCTTTCGGGACTAGCCTGCCGGCGGCCTCAGGTCGGCCGTAGCGCCTTTGAATCGAGGTCCAGCTCGCCGATCTGCTTGTTCCGCTCCGAATCGGCCGCCGCGCGATGGTCGGTCGCCAGCACCACATAGACTGCCGGCAGCACGAACAGCGTGAACAGCGTGCCGATCGACATGCCGGCGACGACAACGAGACCGATCGAGAAGCGGCTGGCCGCGCCCGCGCCGGTCGCGGTCAGGAGCGGGATCAGGCCGGTCACCATCGCGGCCGTGGTCATCAGGATCGGCCGCAGACGGATGCGGGCCGACATCTCGATGGCCGAGCGGCGGTCGAGCCGCTCGTTAACCTGGAGCTCGTTGGCGAACTCCACCATCAGGATGCCGTGCTTGGTGATCAGGCCGACCAGGGTGAGCAGACCGACCTGGGTGTAGATGTTTATGGTCGCCATGCCGAAGAACAGCGGGATCAGCGCACCGACGATTGCCATCGGCACCGAGATCATGATGACCAGCGGGTCGCGCAAGCTCTCGAACTGGGCCGCCAGCACCAGGAAGATGATGATCAGCGCGAAGCCGAAGGTGATGGCAAGCTGATTGCCTTCCTGCACGTATTGCCGGGAGTCAGCCAGATAGTCGTGGCTGAAGCCTTGCGGCAGCTTCTTGGCCTCGCCTTCGAGGAAGTCGACCGCAGCGCCGACGGTCACGCCGGGCATCGGCACGGCGGAGAACGTCGCCGAATTGAGCTGGTTGTAGTGCGTCAGCGAATTCGGATCGGTCTTGGTCCTGATCGAGACCACGGTCGACAACGGAAGCTGCTGCCCGGTGTTGGTCGTCACATAGTAGCCACCGAGCGATTCCGGGGACAGCCGCTTGCCGCGCGGCACCTGCGGAATCACCTGATAGGAGCGGCCCTCGAGGTTGAACCGGTTGATGTAATTGCCGCCGAGCAGCACCGCGAGCGTCGAGCCGAGGTTCTGCATGTTGACGCCGAGGTCCTGAGCCTTGGTGCGGTCGATCGTCACCTCGACGTTCGGCTGGTTGTAGGCGAGGTCGCTATCGGAGACGATGAACATGCCGCTCTTGCGTGCAGCCTCCTTCAGCTTCTCCATCTGCTCATAGACGGTCTGGAAGCTGGCCGTGGAATTGATCACCATCTGGATCGGCAGACCGCCGGGTCCGCCCGGCAATGGCGGCAGGTTGAACGCGAACGCCTGCACGCCCTCGATCTTGGAGAGCTCGGCCTGCACCAGCGGCTTCAAGGCGATCGACGAGCGTGTGCGCTCGTCCCAGGGCTTCAAGAGCATGCCGGCAATGCCGCCTTGCGGGCCGTTGATGCCGTTCAGCACGAAACGCAGATCGGTCTCGGGGAATTTCTGGAATTCCTTGTCGAGCTTCTCGCCGTAGAAATCGACATAGTCGATGTTGGCGTATTTCGGCGCCTTGGTCACCGCGAACACGATGCCCTGATCTTCCTCGGGCGCCAGCTCCTTCGAAGTGTTCATGTAGAGGAAGCCGACGAGTCCCAGGATCGTCACGGCGAACAGGCCGGTGATGGCCTTGTAGTCGAGCGAGCGGTCGAGCTTGCGGCCATACCACCGCGTCATGGCGCCGAACACCCGGTTCACCAACTTGGCGAAGCGGCCCTCTTCGGTGTTCTTCAGCAGCACCGAGCACATCATGGGCGACAGCGTCAGCGCGATCACGCCTGATACAATGACCGAGCCTGCGAGGGTAAACGCAAATTCGCGGAACAGCGACCCGGTGAGGCCACCGAGGAACCCGATCGGCGCGTACACGGCGGCGAGCGTGATGGTCATGGAGATGACCGGCCCGACGATTTCGCGCGCGCCTTGTAGCGAGGCCTGGACCGGCGTCTTGCCCTCCTCCAGATGGCGATGGATGTTCTCCACCACGACGATGGCATCGTCGACGACGAGGCCGATCGCCAGGACCATCGCGAGCAGGGTCAGCAGGTTGAAGCTGAAGCCCAGCGCCAGCATCATCGTGCAGACGCCGATCATCGACAACGGAATGGTGACGACGGGAATGATGACGGAGCGCAGCGAGGCCAGGAACAGGAAAATGACCACGATCACGATGATGACGGCTTCGCCCAATGTATTCCGCACCTCGTCGATCGAAGATTGGATGAACTTGGTCGAGTCGTAGGCGACCTTCATCTTCATCGAGGGCGGGAGGTTGCGTTCGAGCTCGGGGAACAGCGCGCGCACACCCTTGACCAGCGTCAGCGGATTACCCTGTGGCGTCGCCTGCACGCCAATGAAGATCGCGCGCTCGCCGTTAAAGGCGACGCTGGCATCCGTGCTCTGGGCTGCAAGCTCGACGGTGGCGATGTCCTCCATCCGCACGAAGCCGCCGTCCTTGGCCTTGACGATCATCTTCTTGAACTGATCGACGTTGGTCAGGCCCGTGTTGGTCGAGACGTTCGAGACGATCAGATAGCCCTTGGTCTGGCCGGCCGCGGACTGGAAGTTGTTGGCCTGGATCGCCGCCGCAACGTCAGCCGGCGATACGTTGCGGCCCGCCATCTTCACGGGATCGAGCCACAGCCGCATCGCAAAGGTCTGGCCGCCCAAAATGTCGGCCGAGGCGACGCCGTCGACGGTCGACAGCACCGGCTGGACCACACGCGTCAGATAGTCGGAGATGGCCGAGCCGGACAGCTCGTCCGAGGAGAAGCCGAGATACATCACGGCCGTGGTTTGGCCCGTGGTCTTGGTGACGATCGGGTCGTTGGATTCCTTCGGAATCAGGTACTTCACTGAATTGGTCTTCGCCAACACCTCGGTGAGCGCCTGGTTCGGATCGAAATTCAGCTTGATGTAGACCTGGATCGTCGAGGTGCCGAGCACCGAGGACGAGGTGATGTAGTCGACGCCTTCGGCGGACGCGACCGCCTGCTCGATCGGCGTGGTGATGAAGCCCTGGATCAGGTCTGCGGACGCGCCGGGATAGACGGTCGTGATGTTGATGACCGTATTCGACAGCTTCGGATATTGCCGGATCGGCAGCACCATTGCCGCGCGCAGGCCGATCAGCAGGATCAGCAGGCTGACGACGACCGACAGGACCGGTCGTTTGATGAAAATGTCGGTAAAGGCCATCGCGGGCGATCTCGATTTCTTTTTTTCAAGACGCGTGATCCGGCCGGGCCGGATCACGCGAGGATATTGTCAGTAGCGCGGCGGCTGCGCCGGGATCTGCGGGGCCGGATCGGTCGAGATCGATACCGGCGCGCCTGATTGCAGCTTGAGCTGGCCGAGAGCGACGACCTTGTCGCCTACCTTCAGGCCCTTGACGATTTCGACGCGACCCTCGACCCGGTTGCCGGTCTGCACGAAGGTGCGCACCGCCGACAGGCTGGTCTTGCCGTCTTCTTCCTTCTTCTCGGTGATCACGAACACCGAGTCGCCGTACAGCGTGTAATCGACTGCCGTTTCAGGCACCGTGATCACGGCCGGCTTTTCCGGCAGCACCACGGTCGTGGTGACAAACATGCCGGGCTTCAGAATCTTCTCCGGATTGGCAATCGTGGCCTGCACGCGGATGTTGCGAGTATCGGTCGAGATCTGGGGCTCGATCGTGGTGATCTTGCCCTCGAAGGTGCGGCCCGGATAGGCGTCGACCTTCAACCGCACGACCTGGCCGACCTTGAGGCTGCCGGAATCCTTTTCCGTCACCGTGAAGTTGGCCCACAGCTCGGACAGATCGGTCAGCGACACGATCGCCGTGCCGGCGGTCAGATACTGGCCGACCTCGACCTTGCGCATGCCGAGATCGCCGGCGAACGGCGCGCGCACCAGCTTCTGCGAGATCAACGCCTCGGTCTTGGCGATGCCCGCCTGGGCCTGGTCATAGGCAGCCTGCGCGGTATCGACGGTCGCCTGCGGACCGAACTGGCGCGAGGCCAGCTGCTTGGCGCGTTCAAGCGACAGCTGCGCGACGGTCGCTTGCGCCTTGTAATTGGCGAGATCGCCCTGCTCGGGCGCGTCGAACAGTTGCACCAGCGGCGTGCCGGCCTCGACGCGCGTGCCCGGCTCGAACTTGATCGCGGTGACACGGCCGTTGACGTCGGCGCTGACGTCGACCTGATGCACGGCGACGAGGCTGCCGACCGCGGTGAGCAGGTTCGGCACCACCTCGGACTTCGCCTCGGCCGCGCTGACAGCGGTCGGCGGCGGCTTGTTGTTGGCGAAGAATTGCTTGATCATCTGGCCGCGGAAGTAATTGAACCAGACGAGCCCTCCGACGAGCACGGCCAGAAGCGTGCCAACGATGATGAACCAGCGCACTGGCCGGACCGGACGCTTGGGAGCCTTGTTGTCGATCGGTTGCCCCGAAATCTTGTTTTCGGCCACGATGTTCATGTCATGCACTTTCTGCAATCGCCGCCCGGTTCGCATCCGCGGCCTGATTGCGGCCCAGATGCGAAGCAATTGCGGCGTCGTTAAGTCCGATACCCCTCAGGAGAAACTCACAGAGCTGCCGCTCCAGGTCGGTCGCCCTGCCGTAAGCAAGACAGGGCGTGGCCGGCAGCCTGGTCAGCGCCGCGGTCATCACCGCATGATGCGCGAACCAGAACAGGTTGAGCGGATCGCCAGCGCAGGGCCGCGCGTCACCGCTCGCAACCGCACGCTCGAGCGAGGCGACGAAGACAGCGCCGATCAGCGTCTCGATCTTGGCATACAGCAATCGGGCGAATTCGCCGTCATCCAAATGGCTCGTGGCCATTAGCCGCAGGCGCTGGGCCTCTTCCTGATCGGGACCGTCGGCGATCTGGAGGAAGTGTTCGACCATGCCGCGGATCACCTCGACCAGCGTAGCCGTCGACGGCTCGCGCTCGAGCAGCTCCATCAGAGCGGGATCCGCCTCGCATTCGTCGCTGAGGATCTCGGCGTAGAGCGCCGCCTTGGACGGGAAATGCTTGAACAACAGCGCTTCAGAAATGGCAGCGGCGGCCGCCACGCTCTTGGTCGTGGTGCCGTTATAGCCGTGTCGGGCAAAGCAGCGCTTTGCGGCGCCGAGGATCAATTGACGCCTCAGGTCGCTCGTCATACGCAATGAGCTCATGCTGGGTGAGTAAGCACTCACCCACGCAGGAGTCAAGCACTATGTTGCATCGCAACCTGCGTGCGACCTAGAATCAATGGAAATTGGTCGAGCCTGCACGGCCCGCGTGCAGGCGTTCGGGGATGGACGGACCGCCTAGATCGGCTGGAAGCCGAGGTCAGCACGGATCCGGTTGACGATGTAGGTCCCGTCCCGCGTCGGCAGAATCCGCTCCAGGCCGGCGCTGTCGATCTTCACATTGGCAAAGCGCGGACCCGCAGAGACGTCGTGGACGGCTTTGGCGAAGGCTTCGACTTCGGCCATGGTCGTGACAGCCCGGCTGTCCTTAATGCCGCAAGCCCTGGCGATGCCGACGAGGTCGGCGGCGCCGGAGGTGTGGCTGGTCTGGCCGCCGGTCTCGCCATAGGCCTCGTTGTCGAGCACTGCGATCGAGAGGTTGGCCGGCTTCTGCAGGCCGATGGTGGCAAGGCTGCCCATGCCCATCAGCATCTCGCCGTCGCCGGTGATAACCAATACCGGCAGCTTCGGCTGCGCCAGCGCCAGACCCAGCCCGATCATCGCGGCGCCGCCCATGCCGCCCCAGAGGTAGAAGTTGCGGGCGTGGTCGCCGGCGGCGCACATGTCGTTGGTGGAAGCGCCAAGGCCGCCGATCGCGACGACGTTCTTGCGGTTCGCCAGCAACGTGGACACCACCTGCCGGCGGTCGAGGAGATTGGCCTTGCTCATTTGGTGAAAACCTTGGCGCCGATCAGGCGCTGCGACAGAAGGACGGCGGTTGGCGTCAGCGCGTTGTAGGCCTGCGCCGCGGCCGCTTCCAAGACGGCAGGCACCTCGGCAGCGTGCGAGGCGCGCAGCACCTTGACGCCGGAGAGCTCGAACACGCCTTGCGTGGTCGAGCCCATCGGCACCTGCCACGGATTGAACTCGCCCCACTCGCCGCGCATGGTCACGAGCGTGAGGAACGGAAAGCGCAGGATCGGGATCAGCGACAGCATGTTTATGCAATTGCCGACGCCGCTCGACTGCATCAGCAGCACGCCGCGCTGTCCGCCGGCCCAGGCGCCGGCGAGCAGCGCCACGCCTTCCTCCTCCGTCGTCAGCGCAATGCCGCGCATGGTGGAGGAGGCCAATACGCGCTGGATCAGCTTGGAATGACCGGCGTCCGGAACGTAAGGCACCTGCCGGACGTCGAAGCGCTGGAGGGTCGCGAAAATATCGTCGGGCCAGTTCGGCGCCGTGTCGGCAGCGTCAGCGCGTGCGTGCATTTTCCTGTCCGGTCGGCTAGCAGTGTGCGAAGACTGTAGACGCATGCATGCGCCGACCAGAACAACAAAAACGGCATATCGGCTTTAACCGGCGAGTATAACGGGATGAACGCAGATGCGAAGGCGCTGGCCGCAAGCTTCGACCTCGAGAAGCTGACGCCGGAGTTCTACGACAACCCCTATCCGACCTATCGTGCACTGCGGGAGAACGAGCCGGTCAAGCGCCTGCGCAACGGCACCGTGTTCCTGACCCGCTACGATGATCTCGTCACCACCTACAAGAACACCAAGTCGTTCAGCTCGGACAAGAAGCGCGAGTTCGCGCCGAAATACGGCGACACCCCGCTCTACGAGCACCACACCACGAGCCTCGTGTTCAACGATCCGCCGTCCCATACCCGCGTCCGCCGCCTGATCATGGGCGCGCTGTCGCCGCGCGCGATCGCCAGCATGGAGGGGGACCTGATCAAGCTGGTCGACGGCCTGCTCGATGCCATCGAAACCAAGGGCGCTTGCGAACTGATCGAGGATTTTGCCGCTTCGATTCCCATCGAGGTGATCGGCAACCTGCTCGACGTGCCTCACGAGGAGCGCGGGCCGCTGCGCGACTGGTCGCTGGCGATCCTGGGTGCTCTCGAACCCGTAGTGTCGCCCGAAGTAGCTGCGCGCGGCAACAAGGCGGTGGCGGACTTCCTCGCTTATCTGCAGACGCTGGTGTCGCGGCGGCGCGCGAAGCCGGGCAATCCCGAGCGCGACGTGCTGACGCGTTTGATCCAGGGGGAAGAGAACGGCGAGCGGCTGACCGAGAAGGAGCTTCTGCACAATTGCATCTTCCTGCTCAATGCCGGCCACGAGACCACCACCAACCTGATCGGCAACGGCCTCGTGGCGCTCGACCGCCATCCCGACCAGAAGCAGCGCCTGATCGAGAACCCGGACATGATCAAGACTGCGGTCGAGGAGATGTTGCGCTACGAGAGCTCCAACCAGCTCGGCAACCGCATGACCACCGAGAAGGTCGAGCTCGGCGGCGTCATGCTCGATGCCGGCACGTCGGTGACGCTGTGCATCGGGGCTGCCAATCGCGACCCCGCGCAGTTTCCCGACCCCGAACGTTTCGATATCGCGCGCACGCCGAACCGGCACCTCGCCTTCGCCACAGGCGCGCATCAATGCGCAGGCATGGCCCTGGCGCGGCTGGAGGGGGCGATTGCGATCTCGCGCTTCCTGGCGCGCTTTCCGAACTATGCCGTCAGCGGTCAGCCGGTGCGCGGCGGACGGGTGCGGTTCCGCGGCTTTTTGAGCGTGCCCTGCGCGCTTGGCTGAGGGGCCGGCAACCAAACTGCGAAAACAACCCCATGCACAGTAGAGCCTGGGTCGCGGAACGGTGCCCTGTGGCCCGGCAGAACCACCTGACATTTCGGGACTATCAGGCCGCGCCGCGCCATCGGCGCATCAAGGCTTCCGAGCTGACAAACCGATACCCACATTCATTTGGGCGCGACCCGCCGGTGCAGTCGATTGACGCCCCCGCACGCTGCAATGGAGTGACGGCAGATGAGCTCGTCGGTCATTGATTTCATCGCAACAGAAGCGCGCTTCGGGGCCCATAATTACGAGCCGATCGGGGTCGTCCTGTCGCGCGGCGAAGGTGTCTGGGTCTGGGACACCGAAGGCAACCGGTACCTTGATTGCCTGTCCGCCTATTCGGCGGTCAGCCAGGGCCACTGCCACCCCAAGATCCTGGCGGCGATGGTCGAACAGGCGCACAGGCTGACGCTCACCTCGAGGGCCTTCCACAACGACCAGCTCGCCTTGTTCTACGAGGAGATCGCCGCGCTCACCGGTTCCCACAAGGTACTGCCGATGAACAGCGGCGCCGAGGCGGTCGAAAGCGCGATCAAGTCGGTCCGCAAATGGGGCTACGAGGTGAAGGGCGTGCCGGACGGCCAGGCCGAGATCATCGTCTGTGCCAACAATTTCCACGGACGCACGCTGGGCGTCGTCGGCTTTTCAACCGACCCCGAGACACGCGGACACTTCGGGCCGTTCGCGCCGGGCTTCAAGGTCATCCCGTTCGGCGACGCCGCGGCGCTTGCGGAAGCAATCACCCCAAATACGGTCGCCTTTCTGGTCGAGCCGATCCAGGGCGAAGCCGGTGTCGTCATTCCTCCGGCCGGCTATTTCACTGAGGTCCGGGAGCTCTGCACCGCCAACAACGTGATGCTGGTGCTCGACGAGATCCAGACCGGGCTCGGTCGCACCGGCAAGCTGCTCGCCGAACAGCACGAGGGAATTGAGGCGGACGTGACGCTGCTCGGCAAGGCCCTGTCCGGCGGCTTCTATCCGGTCTCGGCCGTGCTCTCGAACAACGACGTGCTCGGGACATTGCGACCCGGGCAGCACGGCTCCACCTTCGGCGGCAACCCGCTTGCCTGCGCCGTGGCCCGCGCGGCGATGCGCGTGCTGGTCGAGGAAGGCATGATCGAGAACGCGGCGAGGCAAGGCGCGCGCTTTCTGGAGGGCTTGAAGGACATTCGCGCCAATACGATCCGCGAGGTGCGCGGGCGCGGCCTGATGCTGGCGGTCGAGCTGCATCCCGAGGCCGGGCTGGCACGCCGCTATTGCGAGGCGCTTCAGGGCAAGGGCATCCTCGCCAAGGATACCCATGAGCATACGATCCGCATCGCCCCGCCGCTCGTGATCACAAGCGACCAGGTCGACTGGGCGCTGGAGCGGTTCGCCGCGATCCTGACGCAGGATTTCTCTTGAGACGGAAGATCGCAATGCCGGCCGTGGCCAAGGACGAACGATTCCACAGTCTGTGCGTTGAAAGTCGTGGGCGATTACGAGTTGGGAGCTAGGATCATGCTTCCGCGTGGCGTTTGCCTGACGGCTGTTTTGGTTGGCGTCTCGATGCTGACGACGAGCGCGCCAGCCCAGGGACCTCTCGGACACGGACGGGGTGGAGGACCACCAGGACCAGCCGCAGCGCCGCCATCAGCACCACCGGCCATGGCCCGCCCGGCAGCACCACCGGCTATGGCTCGTCCAGCAGCACCGCCAGCCATGGCACGTCCGGCCGCTCCGCCAGCCATGGCGCGTCCGGCGGCTCCGCCAGCCATGGCGCGTCCCGCCGCGCCGCCAGCCATGCCGCAGCGACCGGCGATGGCGCCACGTCCGGCGCCCCACATCGCCTCACCGCCACCGCGTCCGACCCCACAAATCAGTGCCCCCCGAGCCGCCCCGCAGGTGGCAGCGCCCCGGCGCGAAATCCAGCGCCCGCCGGCAGCGCCGCAACGTCCGGCGATGGCGCCGCGGCCGACGCCGCAGATCGCCGCCCCTTCGCGCCCAAGTGCACCCCCGGCCGTGAGCGAGCGTTCGGGACCGCCGCGTGAGATGCTTTCGCGCCAATCCGCGGAACGCCAAGACCGCATCGACCGCTTGCAGCAGCGCGTGCAGCAACTGCAATCGCAGAAACCGGAAGGCGCAAGGGCGCAGCAACAGCAGCAACGGCTGCTGCAGTCGCAGAGCCGTCTTCTTGAGCGCGAGCAACGCGTGCAACAGCGCTCGCAGCACGTCGAGCAGCGGCAGCGCGACATGCTGTCGCGCCAGACGACGGAGCGCCAGGCCCGCATCGAACGCCTGCAGCAGCGGGTGCAGCAATTGCAGTCGCAAAAGCCCGAAGGCGTTCAAGCGCAACGGGCGCAGCAGCGAATGCTCCAGGCGCAAAACCGCTTGCTTGGCCGAGAGCAGCGCGCGCAGCAAATTGACCTGGCGCGCCAGCAGCGGCTTGGGCTGCAGGCTCCGGCGGAGCGCGCTCCGGCACTTGCAGCCGCTGCGCAGGCCGCCGAGCGCGGACGGTTTGCGGAACGCTTCCGCGAGCAGTCCACTGCGCTGACCCAAGCGGCTCTCGTCACGCGCCAAAGCGGCTGGGCACCCCGGCAGGCCTGGCGTCACCGTCATCCCGCGGTGTTCGTGGCTTGGCTTGGGCCCGTGTTCTGGCCTTACGCCTATTCCGACATCTTCAACTACACATTCTGGTCCTATGGCTACGAGCCCGGATATTGGGCGTACGCCTATGACGACTTCGTCGACACCGTGTTCTGGGGCGGTGACGGCCCCTACTCCGCTTATGCCAGCACCAACTCGTCTGACTACCCTCAAGCCGGCGGCGGCTACCGCGCGCGCCAGCGTGCCAGCGTGAGCCCGCAGACGCTTCAGCAATTGTGTGCCACGCCGGACAAGGGCGTGACCGCCTGGCCGCTTGCCGATATCGCACAGGCGGTGCGGCCGACGCCGGAGCAACGCGCATTGCTGGACGAGCTCAAGACCGCGGCGGCCAACGCTGCCGGTGTGTTCAAAGATTCCTGCGCGGAGACTTATGCACTGACTCCCCCTGGCCGCTTGCGCGCGATGATGAACCGCATCAGCGCGACGCTTGAAGCCGTCAAGATCGTTCGACCGGCACTGGAGAATTTCTACAACTCGCTCAGTGACGAGCAGCAGGCCCGCTTCAACGCGCTTGGCCCCAATGTCGGCGAGCGCTCGCCGCAGCAGCAGGAGGCGAGTAGCGAGGGCTGTGGCGATCCGAAGTCCGGGCTGACGCAGTTGCCGATCCAGAGGATCGAGGCTGTGCTCCACCCAGCCGGCAAGCAGAAGGAGGCGCTCGACCGCCTCAGCGAAGCGACGGCGAAGGGCGTTGAGGGCCTACAGGCGGCCTGTCCGAACGATGCGCCGCTGACACCTGTCGGACGGCTGGAGACGATGCAGCATCGGCTCGAGGCCATGCTGACGGCCGCCAAGCTGGTCGAACCCGCCCTGGACGAGTTCTATGCCACGCTGAGCAGCGAGCAGAAGGCGCGCTTCAACAGGCTGCAACAGTTCGCAGCCCAATGAGGGCGTCGCGTTCCCTCGTTGCAATCTGCAGCGGTCGAACGACGTCAGGTGACGTAATCGTTCTCCAACGAAAGCAAGCCCGCGATTGAGGGAGGGATCATGACAGCCTTAGCTTCCTCCATAAAACACGACATTGCTGCGGCGTACGCCGCGTGGGATTCAGCATTCAACAAAGCAGATGCCAGGGCTATCGCGGCGACTTACGTGCCAGACGCCAAATTGTTGCCGCCGACGCATCAAGTGATATCCGGTCCGACAGAGATCGAGAGCTTCTTTGCTGGGCTGTTTTCAAGCGGATTCACCGATCACAGGTTGGTCGTCATCGACACCGGTGGAGATGAGAAGATCGTCTACGGCACGGCCCATTGGAGCGCCAACGGTAAGACACCGGATGGCACCCGCCAACCTGCAGGCGGCATCGCAACCCACGTGTTTGAGCGACAGGAAGATGGTTCGCTGAAGCTGAAGTTGCATACTTTCAATTGAGCTGACCGTCGCCTGATCCGGCACGAGGAGGCTTCTCGTGGATATCGCGCAATGGCTTCGCGGTCTTGGGCTGGAGCGCTACATAAAGACCTTTTGTGACGCTGAAATCACGTCCGAGGTTTTGCCAGAACTGACCGAAGCCGACCTGCGGGAGCTTGGCTTGCCACTCGGCCCGCGCAAGGCTGTGCTAAGAGCAATCCATGCACTCGCTGCGCCGATCACCCCGGTGGCGGTCGAGGCCAATCGCCCTACCGGCTACGTGAAGCCATCGATCCCTTCGGACGCGGAGCGTCGACAGCTCACGGTCATGTTCGTCGACCTGGTCGGCTCGACTGCACTTGCTTCAGGGCGCGATCCCGAGGAGCTGCGTGACCTCTTGCAGGCCTACCACAACACCGTGGTCGGCGAGATCGACCGATTCGAAGGCCACATAGCCAAGTTCTTGGGCGATGGCGTACTCGCTTATTTCGGCTGGCCGCGGGCGCACGAAGATGAGGCGGAGCGCGCCGTTCGCGCTGGGCTTCGGGTGACCAAGGCGGTCGCATCGCTTACCGAACCCAGTGGTGCAGCGCTCGCCGCTCGCGTCGGCATCGCAACGGGTCTCGTCGTCGTCGGCGAGTTGATTGGCGAGGGAGAGGCCCGCGAGCGCGCAGTCATCGGCGAAACACCAAACTTAGCAGCCCGACTGCAGGGTTTGGCCGAGCCCAGTGACGTGGTGATTGCCGAGTCAACGCGCCGCCTACTCGGAGAAGCTTTCACATACCACGACCTCGGCAGAGTGCCTCTCAAGGGGTTCCCGGAATTGGTGCAGGCGTGGCTGGTCATTGGTGAAGGCGCAGCAGAGAGCAGGTTCGAGGCCCAGCACGGCATGGCAACGACCGCACTGGTCGGACGGAATGAAGAACTTGCATTGCTCTTGGACCGCTGGGAGCAGGCAAAGGAGCGGGAAGGACAGATCGTCCTGCTCGGCGGCGAAGCCGGCATTGGCAAGTCGCGGCTCGTGCGAGCCTTACGCGACCAGGTCGCCCGTGTGCCGCACACGCCGCTGAGTCATTTCTGTTCACCATTTCATACCAACACCGCTCTATATCCCGTCGTTGGCCTCCTTGAACGGGCAGCGGCAATACGGCGGGAGGACGCTTCCGACGAACAGCTCGATAAACTCGAGGCCATGCTCGCGCTTGGTGCGGACGATGTGCATGAGAGCGCGCCGGTTCTCGCGGATCTCTTGGCAATCCCGACCGGGGAGAGATACCCGCCTCTCGCACTCAGTCCGCACCAGAAGAAGGAGCGAACCTTCCAGGCCCTTCTGGAACAGATACAAGGCTTAGCGGCAAGACAGCCAGTGCTTGCCGTCTACGAGGACGTCCATTGGGCGGACCCTACTATGCTCGAATTCCTCGATCGGCTCGTCGACGAGGTGCAGCGACTTCCAATTTTGATGATCGTTACCTTCCGGCCCGAGTTCATTCCGCGCTGGACGGGTCATGGACATGTGACAGCGCTCTTTCTAAGCCGGCTGGGACGTCGGCAAGGGGCGGCAGTCGTTGACCGGATCACGGGCGGCAAAACACTCCCTCAGGAGGTGCTTGAGCAGATTCTGGCCAAGACCGACGGCGTGCCGTTGTTCGTCGAGGAGCTCACCAAAGCCGTCGTCGAATCCGGGCTGCTCAAAGACCACGGCAGCCGTTATGAGCTGATCGGCCCATTACCGCCGCTGGCGATCCCGACGACGCTGCAGGACTCCTTGATGGCCCGGCTTGATCGATTGGCGCCGGTCAAGGAAGTTGCCCAGATTGCAGCTTGCATCGGACGCGAATTCGGACACGATCTTCTGCGCCTTGTAACGGCGCTCGACGAGCACGCGCTCCAGCATGCTCTCAATGACCTATTGGCCGCGGAACTGATATTCCGTCGTGGCGTACCTCCGAATGTTGGCTACAGCTTCAAACATGCGCTGGTGCAGGACATCGCGCACGAGAGTCTCCTGAAGAGCAAGCGGCAGCAGATCCATGCCCGCATAGCTGCAGCTCTCGAACAACATTACCCTGCCCGTGCGGAGGCGGAGCCGGAGACGATCGCTCTGCATCTCACCGAGGGTGGACTGGCAGGAAAGGCGGTGGACTATTGGCTGCGGGCCGGCCGCATTGCGGCTGGGCGTTCCGCAAATCTCGAAGCGATCACTCATCTCACAAGGGGGCTGGAGGCGCTCAGGTCCAATCCACAAGGGCCGGAGCGCGATCGCCAGGAGCTCGCTCTGCAAACAGCAATCGGAGGTCCACTGATTGCCATTCACGGATACACGGCTCCGCAGCTTGGCACAGCCTTCAGCAGGGCTCATGCGCTCTGCTATGAACTCGACGACACGGGCGCCTTGTTTTCCACCCTTAGCGGCAAATTCATTTTCCACTTCGTGCGCGGCGACTTTGCTGCCATGCAGAGCCTCGTTGCCGAGGCCCAGCGCGCCGCCGAGCGCACCAGTGACACAGCGCTGGAACTAGCTGTGCATCGTCTGGCCGCGCTAACCGCCATGCATGCCGGTGAGTTTCTGACCGCACGCTCGGAGTTCGAAACGATCTTGAGTCGCTATCAGCCGGAGGCGCATCGGCCGCCACCTGTGCACTACGTACATGACCCAAAGGCCTCGGCGCTACCCTACTTGGCGATTGTGCTTTGGGTTCTAGGTTACCCCGAACAGGCTCAGCGGACTAGCCGTGCCGCATCCCAATACGCCATGGAGTTGAATCAGACGAACCTTACCGCGCATGTGCAGGTCTATGGCGGGGCGGCCACTGCGGAGCTAATGGGTGACGTGGCGGCCGTCAAAGCGCACGCCGAGTCCATCATCGATCTCGCCGATCAGAACAGCTTGAACTATTGGCGCGAGAGCGGCCTCATCCTGCGGGGCTGGGCCATGGCCCAAGAGGGCAACGTGGAGGGCGGCCTGGCGCTCATGCGCCTCAGTCTGAACGAGCGGAACAGGCTCGGAGCCAGTTGGTACCAGGTTCGGTACTTATGGATGCTCGCGGCCACCTACCTCCACTTAGGTGACCACGACAACGGCGTCGCTGCCCTTGCCGAAGCAAAGGTCCTTGCCGCGCGCAGCGACGAACATATGTGGGAGGCAGAACTTGCATGCATCGATGGCGAGCTGCACCGGATTCGTGGTGCTCCAGCTGACGAGGTCGAGGGGTGTTTGCAAACTGCACTCAAGGTCGCCCAAAGCCAGAGCGCAAAGTCCTTTGAATTACGTGCCGCAATGAGTTTGGCTCGGCTTTGGCACGACCAGGGTAGGATAGCCGACGCGCGGTGCCTTCTTGGCTCGGTTTACGGCTGGTTTACGGAAGGGTTCGAAACGCCGGATCTTCGTTCCGCCAAGGCGCTCATGGAGGAGCTTTCCCGATCATGATCGCGCGCCTTTTCAAGCTTCAGACGTTGCCGTACAACGAGCACACGGGTAATACGGCAACCCTGTACTTGCGTTATTGGGTCTGAACACGAGGCAATTCCGCTGTGGGTCACAGGCAGTGCTGCTCTGGACGATCAGCCCGACCTTCCTTTTATGAGTACACGGCCTTTCCTCACGCGGCGGAAATCGTCTTCCGCTCAGTACTTCGCATCTGTGATCGCTTGAGGCTGCTCTACCTCATTCAAGCCAATGGCGTTGCATTGTTGGAAATGGGAAGATAGCTCGAGGTCAGCCAGATGATCCCAGTATTCTGCCTCTGCGAGCAGCTTCCATTTGTTCATGCTGTTGTACGCGGCCTGTTGACGGCACAGTGAGCTCATCGCACGCAAGCGTCGCACTTTCTCCACTGCGAACCTCCCTCCGCGCCTGCTTGGTCGCAAGCGCATTTGTGTCGGCAGAGCTTCGCAGATCGAATTGACGAGTGATAGTCCGGGATTCGACGGTAAAACAATGATAGCGCAATCGTCTGACTTTTCACGAGACACTCGAGGCAACTACACCACCGTCCGATGTCGCTGGATGCAGGTCTTCAGCACCTCGTCCATCGGCTTGCCCCACCATTCGTTGGAGAAGATCTCGATCTCGGAATAGCCGGCAAAGCCTTGCGCTTCGACCGCTGCACGCACCGATTTGATGTCGATGACGCCGTCGCCCATCATGCCGCGGTCGTTGAGGATGTCCCTGGTCGGCACCAGCCAGTCGCAGACATGGAACGCCAGCAGGCGGTCCCGGCCGGCGCGTGCGATCTGGTCCATCAGCTCCGGATCCCACCAGATGTGATAGACGTCGAGCGCGACGCCGAGCATGCCGGTGCGGCCGGGGTCGAGCCGGTCGCAGATATCGAGCGCCTGCTTGGTTGTGTTCACGCAGGCGCGGTCGGCCGCATAGGCCGGATGCAACGGCTCGATCGCCAACGGCAGCTTGGCTTGCCTCGCGTAGTCGAGCATGTCAGCGAGCGCTTCCTCGACCTGCCCGCGCGCTGCCACCAGATCCTTCGAAGCCTCACTGCCCGGCCGCGAATATTGCGGCAGGCCGCCGACGACGAGGACGATGCAGGGCGCGCCCAGTGCTTTGGCTTCATCGACACAGCGCCTGTTATCGTCGCGCACTTCGCCCCGGCGCGAGACATCCGAGGTGAACATGCCGCCGCGGCAATAGCCTGAGAGATCAAGGCCAGCCTCGCGCACCGCGCGCGCGACGCGGTCGAGACCGACGTTCGCGACCTGGTCGCGCCAGGGATCGATGGCTCGGATGCCGTGCTTCGCGCAGGCCTCGATGATGGCGACGAGGTCACCCTGCTTGCGGACGGTCGCCGTGTTCAGCGACAGCCAGCGGTGGTCGGACGAAAAATCGCGCATCAGGATTCGATACCGTGGGTGGCGAGCACGGTTTTCATCCGTTGCGTCGCGAGTTCAGGGTTGGCGAGCAGACCGGCTTGGTCGGCCAGACGGAACAGCTCGGCGAGATGCAACGTCGAACGAGTGCTCTGCTGTCCGCCGACCATGGTGAAGTGATCCTGGTGGCCGTTGAGGTAGGCCATGAAGACGACGCCGGTCTTGTAGAACCGCGTCGGCGCCTTGAAGATATGACGCGACAGCGGCACCGTCGGGCCCAGCACGTCGTGGAAGCCAGCTTCGTCGCCTGCCGCCAGCCGCGACAGCGCGTAGGACGCCGCCGGCGCGATCGCGTCGAAGATGCCGAGAAGCGCGTGTGAAAAACCTTCGCTATCGCCGGCGATCAGCTCCGCGTAGTTGAAATCGTCGCCGGTATACATCTTGATGCGCTTGTCCAGACGCCGGCGCATGTCGATCTCGCGCTGCTTGTCGAGCAGCGAGACCTTGACGCCGTCGACCTTGGCGGCGTTGCCGTTGATGATGCCGACGGCAATGTCCATCGCCTTGTCGAGATCCCTCGTGCCCCAATATCCCGCCAGCGCCGGATCGAACATGTCGCCGAGCCAGTGGATGATCACGGGCTCACGGACCTGCGAAAGCACGCGGTCATAGACTTTGGCGTAATCGTCGGCATTGCGACCGAGTTTTGCGAGGGCGCGCGAGGCCATCAGGATGATGCGGCCGCCGACTTTCTCCACCGCCGAGATCTGCTCTTCATAGGCGCGGATGACGTCGTCGAGGCTCCCAGCGTCCTCCACTGCGAGATGATCCGTGCCGGCGCCGGAGAACACCAGCGCGTTGCGCCGCTTGGCGGCGCCGACCGAGCGCGTGATCAGCTCCAGCGAGGTCGGCCAGTCCAGCCCCATGCCGCGCTGCGCGGTGTCCATGGCTTCGGCAACGCCGAGGCCGAGGTCCCAGACGTGCTCGCGGAAGGCGATGGTCTTGTCCCAGTCGACCGCAACCGACAGCCAGGGATCGTTGTCGGCGAAGGGATCGGCGACCGTGTGCACGGCCGAGAAGGCGATGCGGTTCAGCGGCCCTTCGAGCTTTGCGGGGAACGTGCGCGAGGCCGCGAGCCGATAGGTCTCGATCGAGCGATCGGCTTTGGGCAGCTTCAGCGACAGGGATGACATTGGTTGGACGGGCTTGTTCATGATTTCGAACCTCTCCCCGTCATTGCGAGCGAAGCGAAGCAATCCAGACTGCCTCTGCGGAAAGATTCTGGATTGCTTCGCTTCGCTCGCAATGACGGCTCAGTAGACATCGGGATTATCCGGCTGACCTCAAACGTTGATGGGCGCGACGTCGATCCAGCGCCGCTCCTTCCAGCTCTTCAGCGCGCATTCGGCGAGCTGCACGCCCTTGGCGCCTTCGAGCAGCGTGAACTTGTAGGGCGCATCCTCGTAGACGTGGCGGATGAACATTTCCCACTGCTCTTTGAAGCCGTTGTCGTAGGTGACGTTATCCGGGAGCTTCTGCCAGTCGCCGTAGAAGTCGTGCAGCCGCTTCTCGTCGGGATTCCACACCGGGCGCGGTGTCGCCTGCCGCGCCTGGATCATGCAGTCGGTGAGGCCCGCGACCGCCGAGCCGAGCGTGCCGTCGACCTGGAAGGTGACGAGATCGTCGCGATAGACGCGCGTAACCCAGGACATGTTGATGTGGGCGATGACGCCGCCTTCGAGCTGGAATGTGGCGTAGGCGGAATCGTCCGCAGTTGCCTTGTACTTCTGGCCCTGCTCGTCATAGCGCTCGGGGATGTCGGTGTTGCCGATGCAGCTGACGCTCTGGACGTTGCCGAAGAGGTTGTCGAGCACGTAGCGCCAGTGGCAGACCATGTCGAGGATGATGCCGCCGCCATCCTCATCGCGATAGTTCCAGGACGGCCGCTGCGCCTCCTGCCAGCCGCCTTCGAACACCCAATAGCCGAACTCGCCGCGCACCGAGAGGATGCGGCCGAAGAAGCCGGAATCGCGCAGGAAAGCGATCTTCTTCAGCCCCGGCAGAAACAGCTTATCCTGCACCGTGCCGTGCTTGACGCCCTTGGCATTGGCGAGCTTCACGACCTCGACCGCTTCCTCGAAATTCGTCGCAATCGGCTTCTCGCAATAGACGTGCTTGCCGGCGTTGATGGCCTGGGTCAGCAGGCCGGGACGGGCCTGCGTCGTCGCGGCGTCGAAGAACATGGTGTCGTTCTTGTCGGCGAGCGCGGCATCGAGATCGGTGGTCCAGCGCGTGATGTTGTAGCGTTTGGCCAGCGCCTCGACCTTGTCGGCGCTGCGGCCGACCAGGATCGGGTCGGGCATGACACGGTCACCGTTCTTCAGGCGCACGCCGCCCTGGTCGCGGATCGCGACGATCGAGCGGATCAGATGCTGGTTGAGCCCCATCCGGCCGGTGACGCCGTTCATGATGAGGCCGAGGCGTTGGGTGGTCATGCCAATTGCTCCTGAGATCTTGGCTGGGCGAGCGGGCGCAATGCCGACCAGTCCGGATGGACCGACGAGGCGAAGCCCGCGCAATGAAGCGATCCCGTCAGGAGATCGCCGTCGTGAATGGAGAGCCGGATACCCCGCCTGGCATCGGCATAGAGATCGGGATGCGCGGCGGCGAAGGCCTGAGCTTCTGCTATGGGCGTTTCACCGAAGCCATCGACGTAGTGGTGGCCGTTGCGCTCGGCGTGGGTGACGCCGATGAAGGCACCGAGCGCAAGATCCTGCTGCACGGCAAGGCCGGCCTGGCAGGTGAGGTCCTCACCAGTGATGAAGAAGGCTTCGCCTTGCGCGCTCCATTTCGCCACACGCGCGGCGTTGATGATGGACTTGTAAAGTCCCTTGCAAGATTTCGAGGAGATGCCGCGATAGCCGAGCGCCCGTGCTGCCGGGAACGCGTCGTAGGAATCGTCGGCTTCGTCGATGATGAAGCCGCGTGTGCCCAGCGCGCCGAGCGGCGTTCGCCGCGTAATGTCGCGCGGCATCGGCTGCTCGACATAGAGCAGGCGCGCGGCAATCGGGCGCAGCGCGGCGTCGCGATTGAGCCCGTCCATCAGCGCCTGTAACGCGGCGAGATCGGCATACTGCTCGTTGGCATCGAGCGTCACCTTGTAGTCGCGTCCAAGCGTGTCGAGCTGCTTGCCGATCCGGGCGAGCCGCGCCGCATCGGCAGCCGGATCGCCGGACAGCTTGAGCTTGAAATAGCGTGCTCCGGTATTCTCGCGTGGATCGGCAACGCCGCCCTCACCCTCGACGACATCATCAAGGCCGACGGTATGCCTGATGGCAACACGCGCCAGCGGCACCCGGCCGGCGAGAAACGTCCTGATGTCCCGCTCGCTCAGGTCAGGAGAAAGCCGCGCGTCGATGCCGGCGATGTTCGCGGCCATTCCTTCAAAGAAGCTGGTACCTATCGCGCGCAGCAGCGCATCGAGGATGGCCTTGTCGATCTCCGCGGGGCCGTAGGCAGCAGCCAGCGCCGGAATGTTCTTCTTCGCGCAGGTCGCGATCTGGGCACCGATGCAGGAGGCATGCAGATCGAACGCCGTCTGGAAGCCGGTCCGTGCCAGATAGAGTCCGCGCGCGATCTCCAGCGAGCGACGCAACTCGTCCACCGTCTGCGCTGGCGACAGCTCCGGCCGCTTGTCGAACCACTTTGGTACCAGCAGCTCGGCGCTGGCACCGACGGCGGTGCCCCGGCCCTCGACCTCGATCTCGGCCCGCACGAACAGCTGCGGCGTCGCGTTGATCGTGATCGCACCGAAGCGGAACGGCCGCGCGAACTGCACGGGACGTTCGAAGAAGGCGATGTCTCGCAGCTTCAGGCGGGGGGACATGGTTTCAGTCCAACGCCCCTTGCGAGAAGAAATGCTTGCGGATGCGCTGCACCAGCTCCGTAAACACCGGGTCGGCCATCGCGTCGAGCGAGCGCGGGCGCGGCAGCGGCACGTCGTAGATCGCGGCGATCGCGCCGGGGCGCTCGGTCATGACCAGCACGCGGTCGGCGAGGAACACGGCCTCCGGAATCGAATGCGTGATCAGGAGCACGGTCTTCTTCGTCTCGCGCTGGATCCGCATCAATTCGACATTCATGCGCTCGCGTGTCAGCGCGTCGAGCGCGCCGAACGGCTCGTCCATCAGCATGATCTTCGGATCGTGCACCAGCGCGCGGCAGATCGAGGCGCGCTGCTGCATGCCGCCGGAGAGCTGCCAGGGCAACTTCTTCTCGAAGCCTTCGAGGCCGACCAGCTTCAGCAGCGACTTGGCGCGGTCGAGATATTCCTGCCGCGGCAGCCGCTTCATGTCGATCGGCAGCATCACGTTGCCCAGGATGTTGCGCCAGGGCAGCAGCAGCGCGTTCTGGAACACGATGCCGACATTGCCGTGCGGCGTCGTCACCTTCTGGCCCTCGACCAGGATCTCGCCCGTGGTCGGCGCCAGCAGGCCCGAGATCAATTTGAGCAGCGTGGACTTGCCGCAGCCGCTTGGGCCGACCACGACGAAGAACTCGCCGTCATTGATGTGGAAGTCGAGCGGCCGCAGCGACGGCACATCGCCGTCGCGCGTCCGGTAGGTCTTCGACACGCCCGACAGCTTGATGCCCGACGCATCGCCGGCAGCCCGGTCGCTCACCAGTCTCAGATGAGCGGCCGACTGCGCGTTTTCACTCATGACCGTCGCAGGTTTCACGAGCCGCTCTTCGGCAGATAGTCGTTGGTGTAGAAGGCCTTCGGGTTCTCCTTGGCCTTGGCGTCTAGGCCGCCATATTCCACCAGCAGGTTGACGGTCTCGGTCATGTTCTGCTCGGTGACCTGGAACGGACGCTTGCCCTTGGTCTCCGCGGTCCGGTAGAGCGGGATGGTCAGCTCAAAACCCTGCGTCAGCGTGTCGATCTTGCCGCCCTTGGGGTTGGCATCGAGGATCGATTGCGCCGCCACCTTCGGCTCCTTCTCGGCAGCTTCGACCGCCTTGGTCGTCGCCGACATGAAGCGGCGGACGAGGTCCGCATTGGCCTTCACGTAGTCGGTGTTGGCGATGACGCCCGAGGAGACCATGTTGATGCCGTAGTCGGCGAACTTGATCGGATAGACATCCTTGCCGGTGGCGTCCTTGATCTTCATCGACTGGTCCATGACGTAGCCGAGCAACAGATCCGCCTGGCCGTTGATGACGGCGTTGAGCTTGGTCTGGCCGTCGCCGGCGACGGTCTTGAAGTCGCTTTCCTTCAGGCCGGTCTTCTTCAGGAACAGCGGCCAGATCTGCGTCATGGAATCGGCCGGCGTGATCGCCACCGTCTTGCCCTTGATGTCTTCAGGCTTCCTGATGTTCTTGTCGGCGAAGCCCATGGCGGACATCGGGCTCGTTTGCAGCAGCACGCCGGTTGCGACCACGGGCGCGCCCTTGATCGCGGCGCGCATCATGGTGGGGACGTCGACATAGCCGAAGTCCGCGGTCTTGGCGGCAACCGCCTGCGTGGTCGCAGCCGAGCCGCGGCCTTCCTGGATCTCGAGCTCGATGCCTTCGGCGGCGTAGATGCCCTTGGCCTTGCCGTAATAGAACGGCGCGTGCTCGCCATAGACGTACCAGTTCAGCATCAGCACGACCTTGTCGGCTGCCTGCGCCGGCATGGCTGCGAACGCCATCAGTGCTACGGATGCAGCTCCAATCAACCGCTTCATCGTTTCTCTCCCTTGCCGTTGGTTGCGTCGGCCGTTGGTGGCCGCTCGTTGCTTTAGTCAGGATGCAAAGATCACGTCCTCGCGCTGGCTGACATGCCAGGGAATGACCAGCTTCTCGATCCGGTCGACGATCCAGAACAGGACCACGCCGAGCAGCGCCAGGATCACCAGCGCCGCGAACATCGTCGGCAGGTCGAAAGTTCCGATCGAGCGCTGCATCACGTAGCCGATGCCGGAATTGGAGCCGACGAACTCGCCGACCACCGCGCCGACCACGGCTAGCGTCACCGACACTTTGAGGCCGGAGAAGATCGCCGGCAGCGCATGCGGCAGGTTCACCGCGCGGAACACCTGCAGGCGGCTGCCCTGCATGGCACGGGCGAGATCGACCATATCGGGATCGACCGATTTGAAGCCTTGCACCGCGGAGACCACGACCGGGAAGAAGCCGAGCAGGAACGCCGAGATCACCTTGGGAATGATGCCGAAGCCGAACCAGACCACGAACAGCGGGGCGATCGCGATCTTCGGCACCGATTGCGAGAACACCAGCAGTGGATAGACGTAGCTCTCCACCGTCTTCGAGCCCGCGATCAACATCGCGACGGGAATGCCGAACAGCGCCGACAGCAGGAAGCCGCAGACGGTCGCATAGGTGGTCGGCCAGGACTGGCGCAGCAGCTCCGGCCATTCGGTGCGCAGCACGGCGACGACGTCGAGCGGCGCCGGTATCTGGTAGGCCGGGATTCTGAACAGCCGGATCGCGAGATCCCAGGCGACGACGATGAAGACCAGGAACAAGAACGGCCGAACCCAGGCTGCATTCAGCAGCTTGGAAACAGCGTTTTGCGGCTTCGGCTCGGCCAATTTTCACTCCCGGCAGTCTTCTTCATTATGGGGGAGAAATTAACCCGTTGGATAAATACTGTCCAGAGCTTTCCCTGTGACGTTTTGTGCTCGGGGTTCCGGGAGCTTTTGGGGACGGGACTATCGCCTTCCGTGTCCCGGACGCGCTGCAATGTAAGCGTTGCTGCGCTGCGTCGGGGCACGGGGGCGGAGTGAGGTGCACGCGCCTCCACGTGGTCATTGCGAGCGCAGCGAAGCAATCCAGAATCTTTCCGCGGAGACAGTCTGGATTGCTTCGCTGCGCTCGCAATGACGGAGCAAGGCGCCCCATCATGGCTACGGGCTACACCGCCTGCACGACCGCGGCGCGCGACTTCGGCGTCTTCGCGATCTCGAACAGCGCCGCGGATTGCCCCGTCAGCGCGGCCAGCACCAGGCCCACCATATGCGTCAACCGCTCCTCCTTGGCCTTCTTGTCCAGGAGATCGCGGCCGAAGATCACGCTGAGCGTTGCCGAATTGGAGAGATAGAAGAAGCTGAGCGCTGCGATCGAGATGTAGAGCTGCACGGGGTCGACCGCGACCTGGAAGTCGCCGCTGTCGACGCCGCGGCGCACCACGGTGCGGATCATCTCGACGAAGGGCGAATGCATGGACTTGACCTTGGTCGATTTCTTCAGGTGCTTGGCGCGCGCGAGGTTCTCGGTCTGCAGCAGCGAGAGGAATTCGGGATTGCGCAGGAAGTAGTTCCAGGTGAACTCGATCAGGCGGCGGATCGCCTCGGGCGGATCGAGATGTTCGAGGTCGAGCCCCCGCTCCTCGCTGCGGATCTTGTCATAGGCGCCTTCGAGCACCGCGAGATAGAGCTCGTCCTTGTTGCCGACGTGATAGTACAGCATGCGCTTGTTGGCGCCGGCCTTGGCGGCGATGCGGTCGACGCGCGCGCCGGCAAGGCCATGGGCGGAAAACTCCTGCTTGGCGGCTTCGAGAATGCGCAGCCGCATCCCCTCGGGGTCACGCTGCCATTTCAGAGTTCGCTTTGCCTTCGCCAAACCGGGTGCTCGCTGGGTGCCGACAAGACGCGTGTAGCACGCGAGCGTGAGTTTGAGAATGTTCGTCATTCCGGGGCGCGCCTCTTGGCGCGAGCCCGGAATCCATTGGGCGGCAGAGTCAGCCGCGAAATGGATTCCGGGTTCGATGCTACGCATCGCCCCGGAATGACAGAATCACTCCACCGGCTTCGGCGAACGCTCCAGCAGCACGGTCTGGATTCCGCAGGTGCCGTTGCGCACGGTCATGATGCGCGTCCCCGGCTTGCGGCCGGTGCGCACCTCGCTGACGTCGAGTCCGCTCGCGATCAGGCGGGCGCGGGTGGCGTCGATGTCGCCGACCCGCCAGCTCAGGCCCCAGAGCCGGTCATGCGATGCATCGCCGCCCGCGACCGGGCGGCGCACCACCTCGACGATGAGGTCGCCGCAGCGGAAGAACATCAACTGGCCCCAGTCCTGGTGCGAGCGGTCGAGCGCGAGATCAAGGCCGAGCCGGGCGCCGTAGAGCGCGGCGGCGCGCTCGGAATCCTCCGTGGTGACGACGACGTGGTCGAGCCCCTCGATCGGCGCGATGTCGGTCGCGGCCGACTTCGGACGCTCGTCGGCCAGCTCCAGGAAGAACATGCGCACGCCGCGCGTCAGCTCCGTCGCGGCCCGCGTGCGCTTCCAGTGCAGCACGGCGTTGGTGGCGGCGTCGCTGCTCTCGACCTCGGCGACCGTATCAGGCCTCAGGGCCACCCGCTCCAGCCGCCGGTGCATCTTGCCGATGTCGGCGACACGAAAGCACAGGCTGGCGAGGATGCCTTCCTGGTCGCCGAGCAGTGCGCGCATGCGGTCGGCGGTGACGCTGAAGCCGTGAGGGGCCATCAGCTCGACGGTCACGTTGTCGAGGGTGAACAGCACCCGGTCGGCGCCCTCGCCCGAGTTCTGCCAGGCCGGCGCGCGGGCGAGCAGCGTCTGATAGGCCGCCTTGGCCGCGCCGATATCGCCTACGAGAACGACGATGTGATCGAGGCCGGTGATCATTCTGCACCCTTTTTGTGGACGGGGAACCCCGGGAGCGAAAGACGGCGTTTGTCCGGGCTTGGCATAGGCCAGTGATGGTCGTATTCCCGGACCATGCTGACCTCAAGCGCTTCGGGCGGCAGTTTTGCGAATAATTTCAGCGTCCCTCCGGAGCGGAACCGGTGCTAGAGTAATCTCGCCGGCCGGGACCACAAGCGCATCACGGACAAGCAATGCAGGCTCTCTTCATCGGACAGACCTATATCGACGTCGTCTTCATCACCGACCACATGCCGACCGGCGACGAGAAGCACGTGGCGCGTGACTACGCGGTCTCCTTCGGCGGCAATGCGGTGACGGCGGCGTTCTGCTGCGCCAAGCTCGGCATCGTGCCGGACCTGATCGCGACCGCAGCCAATGACTGGCTGGGGCGCATGTTCCAGGACATGTGCGCGAAGTACGGCATCTCGCTGCATGGGCGCAAGGTCAACCAGTCCTCGCTCTCCTTCATCATGCCCAAGGACGGCAAGCGCGCCATCGTCCGCTGCCGCGACGACGAGCACATCCACCCCTTTCCGATGCTCAATCTCGGCGGCTGCCGCGCGCTGCATGTCGACGGCCACCAGCCGGATGCCGCCATCCACTACGCCAAGGTGTGCCGCGAGGCCGGCATCCTGACCTCGCTCGACGGCGGCGGCCTGCGCACCAACACCCATGAGCTGCTGGAATTCATCGACGTTGCCATCGTCGCCGAGCGCCTGTGCGAGCAGATGGATCTGACGCCGGAGAAGATGCTCGACTATCTCAAGAGCCGCGGCTGCAAGATCGGCGGCGTCACCATGGGCGAGAAGGGCCTGTTCTGGTACGACGAAACCGGGACGGTGCAGGTGATGCCGGCGATGCCGATCCCGCGCGAGCGCGTGATCGACACCAACGGCGCCGGCGACGTCTTCCACGGCGCCTATGTCTATTCCTACCTCGCCCATCCCGGCAAAAGCTGGCGCGAGCATTTCGACTTTGCCCGCGCCGCCTCGACCTACAAGATCCAGCGCCTCGGCAACGAGGCCGGCTTGCCGACGCTGGTCGATATCGCCAAGGTCAGGCACGAGTTCGAGGTCAGGGTCTAGAAAGAGATGGGGCGGGTCTTCGTTGCCGGCAGCATCAACATGGATGTGGTGGCCACGGCCGATCGCCATCCGCGCGTCGGCGAGACCGTCGCCGGCCGCCAGGTCCTGTATTTCCCAGGCGGCAAGGGCGCGAACCAGGCGGTCGCGGCCTCGCGGTTAGGGGCGCGGACCACGCTGATCGGGCGGCTGGGCAGGGATTCGTTGGGCGCTGAGCTGAAGGCCTTTCTCGGCGACCAGGGCATCGACCTCGGCTACGTCGTGGAGACGGCCGAGGCGCACACCGGGACGGCCATCATCACGGTGGCCGAGGCCGACAACACCATCGTCGTCGTTCCCGGAGCGAACGGGCTGGTCGGCGCTGATGACGTCAAGGTCGTGCCGCTGCTGAAGGGCGACGTCGCCGTCAGCCAGTTCGAGATTCCGCTGCCGACGATCGCTGCCTTCTTCCACCGCGCCCGCGCGGCGGGGGCAGTGACCGTGCTGAACCCGGCGCCGGCGCAGAAGATGCCGGGCGAGCTGCTGGCGCTGGTCGACATCCTCGTGCTGAACGAGACCGAGCTCGGCTTTCTCGCAGGCAGCGAGCTGTCGGACGACGATGAGGCCGCGAAGATCATCGACGTCGCGCGAAAACTTCAGGCGCGGCAGGACCAAACCATCTGCGTCACGCTCGGCAAGCGCGGCGTGCTCGCGCTGGCCGAGCGCGAGGAAATCTCGGTTGCCGGCCGTGTGGTGAAGGCACTCGACACCACCGGCGCCGGCGACTGCTTCGTCGGCGCGCTCGCCGCGCAACTCGCTGATGGCGCGCCCTTGCGTGAGGCGCTGACGTTCGCCAATGCCGCCGCCTCGATCAGCGTGCAGCGCATGGGCGCCGGACCGTCGATGCCGACGGGGGCGGAAGTGGCGGCGATACTGTAGAGGCCTCTTCGCCTCTCCCCGCTTGCGGGGAGAGGTCGGAATTTGCGAGAGCAAATTCCGGGTGAGGGGGACTCTCCGCGAGTCCGACTGCTATCCTATGCGCGGAGAAAGCCCCTCACCCCAGCCCTCTCCCCGTAAGAACGGGGAGAGGGAGAAGAACTTCATGCCAGCGCGCTCTTGAGGTCGAAGCTCTCGTCCACGGCCTGCTCCGGCGTGATGGAGCGGTCCATAGCCTGCAATCTCCGGCCGAACATGTGATCGCCGGCGCGGTTGATGGATTCGATTCCGAGCAGCTTGTCGCCGTGATAGCAGAACGCCGAGAATGCCTTCTTGGCGGGATCGCCGCGCAGCACGACGCGGTCGTAGCCGGTCGTCAGCCCCGCGATCTGGAGCTTGTCGTCGCCCTGATCGCTCCAGAACCAGGGATGGCTGTCGTACGGTTTCTTATCCCCGGTCAGCTTTGCTGCGAGGCAGCGGGCCTGATCGGTGGCGTTCTGCACCGATTCCAGCCGCAGCGATCCGCCGAAGCGCGGGCTTGCGAACAGCGCGCAATCGCCAATGGCCGAAATGCTGGGATCAGCCGTCGACAGATATTCATCGACGATGATGCCGGCGGCGACCGGCAGCCCTGCCTCGGCCGCGAGTTCGATGTTCGGCAGCACGCCGACGCCGACCACGACGAGGTCGGCCGGCAGATGCCGCCCGTCGCTCAAGGACACGCCGGTGACCTTGCCGGCCTCGGCTTCGATCGAGGTCGCCTGCACACCGAGATGGATACGGATGCCGGCCTCGCGGTGGCGCGCCTGAAAATATTCGGAGACCTCCGCCGTCACCGCCCGCGCCATCACACGCGGGGCGAGCTCGAGCACGTCGACCTCGAGGCCCTTGATGCGGGCGGTCGCGGCGAATTCGAGGCCGATGAAGCCGGCGCCGATGATCACGGCGCGCGTCTTCGACGGCATGATCGCGCGCAGCGCCTCGCTGTCATCGAGAATGCGCAGATATTTCACGTCGGGCAGATTGGCATTGGGCAGATCGAGCAGGCGATTGCGCGCGCCGGTCGCCAGCACGAGGTGCCAATAGTCCAGCGTCTCGCCGGATGCGAGATGCACCTTACGCGCGGCGCGGTCGATCGAGGCGGCGCGGCCGGCGATCAGCTCGATGCTCTGGTCCTGGTAAAACTTCTCAGGCCTGAACATCAGGCTCTCCGGGCCCGCGGAGCCCTTGATGTAGGCCTTGGACAGCGGCGGCCGCTGATAGGGCAGATGCGGCTCGTCATTGATCAGGCAGATGCGCTCGGCAAAGCCGGCCTGGCGCAGCGATGCCGCGATCTGGTAGCCGCCATGGCCGGCACCGACGATGATCACCGGGCCAGTCATCGGACAGCCCATTTCCGGAAGACACGAGCGTGACCCATGCCGCCTCCTCTCTCGCTGATTTTGCTTGCTGGCCTTGCGAGGAGCCGGCGCTCGTGTCCGTCCCTTGGCGAAAGCGGCTCCATTTGAGCCTATCGTTCCGCCCGGCGCAAGAGCGGTGGTTCGGGGATTGTCACCCCTGCCCTTCTGCGATTTAGTTCGAGCCTCGACCTCCTGCCGGAGAATCCAGATGACCGCTCCCGTCTCAAAGCCCGACGATCCCGCCCTGCTCAAGGTCGACGGCCCGATCGCGACCATCACGCTGAACCGCCCTGCCGCATTCAACGCGATCGATCTTGCGATTGCCCAGAAGCTCGAGCAGCTCGCAACCTATATCGAAGGCGCCGACGACATCCGCGTCGTGGTGCTCGAAGGCGAAGGCCGCGCGTTCTGCGCCGGCGGCGATCTGCAGACGATCGGGGCCGCAGCCGAAGCCGGCACGGTGACACCCGTCGTCGGCGAGCTATTGAAGCACTATCACGCCTTCATCGAGATCATCAGGCGCATGCCGAAGATCTCGCTGTCGAGCGTGCACGGCTCGGCCGCCGGCGCCGGCATGGGCCTCGCCTTCGTCACCGATCTCTGCATCGCCGCTGACGATGCCAAGTTCACGCCGGCCTATGCCAAGATCGGGGTGTCGCCGGACGGCGGCTCGACGGTCGGCATCGTCGGCACGGTCGGCTCCCGCCGGGCGCTGCAGATCTTTCTCGCCGAGGATAATTTTACCGCGCAGCAGGCCTATGAATGGGGCCTGGTTGCGAAGGTCGCTCCTGCCGCCGAGCTGAAGACCGCGACGCGAAAACTTGCCGAGCGTCTCGCGCAGAACCCGCCGGCTTCGATCGCCGGCACCAAGCAGCTGGTCTATCAGGCGGCGACCACGCCGGTGAAGCAGCAGCTCGATGCCGAGGAGCACAAGATCATCATGGCGATGAACACGGAAGCGTTCCGCACCGCCGTGAAGAAGTTCACGAGCAAGAGCAAGTAGCGGCCACACGATCGGTGGCAGGGCGGCGCCGGTGCGTACGCCTCGTCCTTCGAGACGGCGCTTACGCGCCTCCTCAGGATGAGGCTCATCAGCGTCAGTGCCCGTTGAAACTGCAGCCGCGCACTCCGACCTCATCCTGAGGAGCCCGCCTAAAGCGGGCGGCTCGAAGGATGGCCGCAGGGAAAGCTCCCAAATGCGATACCACTGCGGTCGGTGGCTCAGCCCTTCGCGGGGCCCGTTCTCTGCATGAAGTCGAAATCGCAGCCCTCGTCGGCCTGCAGGATGGTCTCGTTGAACAGCCAGGCGTAGCCGCGCCGCGCCTCTTCCGGCGCGGCCACCGGCTTCAACGCAGCGCGGCGCCGCTCCAGCTCGGCGGCGTCAACCAAGAGCTCGATGCTGCGCTTGGCCACATCAAGGCGGATCATGTCGCCGTTCTCAACCAGCGCCAGCGGCCCGCCGACGGCGGATTCCGGGGTGATGTGCAGCACGATGGTGCCGAACGCGGTGCCGCTCATGCGCGCATCCGAGATGCGCACCATGTCCTTGATGCCGCCGCGCGCGAGCTTCTTCGGGATCGGCAGATAACCGGCTTCCGGCATGCCCGGCGCGCCCTTCGGGCCGGCGTTGCGCAGCACCAGCACGTCGTCGGCGTTGACGTCGAGATCGGGATCGTCGACCCGCAAGGTCATGTCCTCGACGGATTCGAACACGACGGCGCGCCCGGTGTGCTGCAGCAGCTTCGGGCTGGCGGCGGATTGCTTGATGACCGCGCCGCGCGGGGCGAGATTGCCGTGCAGGATGGCGAGGCCGCCCTCCTTCTTGATCGGATTATCACGCGGACGAATCGCATCCTGGCCTGGCACGTCCTCCGCATTCGCCGCGATCTCCCGCAACGTCTGGCCGCTGATGGTCTTGGCATCGAGGTCGACGAGATCGCCGAGCTGCGCCAGCAGCTTCGGCACGCCACCAGCGTGGTGGAAGTGCTCCATATAATGCTCGCCGGACGGCTTGAGATCGACCAGCACCGGCACCTCGCGACCGATCTGGTCGAACGCTGCGAGATCGAGCCGGTGCGGCGAGCGATGCGCCATCGCGGTCAGATGGATCAAGCCGTTGGTCGAGCCGCCGATCGCCTGCAGCACGACTTGCGCGTTCTTGAACGAGGCCGGCGTCAACACGTCGCTCGGCTTCGGGCCCTTGGCCTTGGCCATCTCCGCGGCAACCTTGCCGCTGGCCTCGGCGAGACGGAAACGCTCGGCATGCGGCGCGGGAATCGTCGCGCTCATCGGCAGCGACAGGCCCATCGCCTCGATCATGCAGGCCATGGTCGAGGCCGTGCCCATCACCATGCAGGTGCCGACCGATGGCGCCAGCCGGCCGTTCACCGCCTCGATCTCGGCATCGTCCATGTCGCCGGCGCGATATTTCGCCCAGAGGCGGCGGCAATCGGTGCAGGCCCCCAGCACCTCGCCCTTGTGATGACCGACCACCATCGGCCCGACGGGGATGACCACGGTCGGCAGATCGGCGCTGATCGCGGCCATCACCTGCGCCGGCAGCGTCTTGTCGCAGCCGCCGATCACGATCACCGCATCCATCGGCTGGGCGCGGATCATCTCCTCGGTGTCCATCGCCATCAGATTGCGCAGGTACATCGAGGTCGGATGCGCAAAGCTCTCCGCGATCGAGATGGTCGGGAACACGAAGGGCATCGCGCCCGACAGCATCACGCCGCGCTTGGCGGCTTCGATGATGTCAGGGACGTTGCCGTGGCAGGGATTGTAGTCGCTATAGGTGTTGGTGATGCCGACGATCGGGCGCTCCAGCGCGTCGTCAGAATAGCCCATGGCCTTGATGAACGCCTTGCGCAGGAACAGCGAGAAACCGGCATCGCCATAGCTCGTCAGACCCTTGCGCAAGCCACTCGTCATCAGGGCGCTCCCTTCAGCTTTTGTCGTGGTGGTAAGGCCAGCGCCCTGATTGTCAATAACTCGACTTGCAGGCCTGACGCTTGGTTTCTGGCACTCCTGAGCACCGCGCGGCATTGCCGCACGGGACGGCGCCGAACGCGCAGGGAATCTCCCGTTTCCAGCCTCTCCAGCGTGGATCGGACCCGACCCGCCGCCCAGCCGAAGTGAATTCCATTGAACGCAACTAAGAATGATTAGCAAGTAGTTGCACGGCCGGCCATTCTGTGGAATTGTTCTTGCGAATGACTTGCAATCGCAGGGGCTTCGCGTGAACCAAGCTCCTTGCGTCGATCAGTGTCCTTGGTTCGCGCGGGTTGGTGGATGTCGTGCTGAGAAAGTTGAGCTTGCGGGGCGCAATAACGGCCGCAATTGTCGTCGCCGGTCATCTGGCGAGTTGCGTCTCCGCCTCTGCCGACGACGGTCCACGCGGCCTCGCCTATGCCTGGCCCGGCTCAGAACCGGCCCCCGGCGTCAGCAAGCTGACGGGAGGTTTGCCGTCGGCTCATTCGGAAATCGACACCGAGCACATCTTCGGTTTCAGCATGGGCTCCGACATCGGCAAGCCCGGCGAAATGGAGATCGAGTTCGAGAATGTCGGCGCATTCGGCAAGCGCTCCGGCACTTACGCAGCCTGGGCCAATCTCAATCAGGTCAAATACACGGTCTCGGACAACTTCCGGATCGCGCCAGGATTTGCACTGACCGGACATCACATCAATGGCGTTCCGGGACTTGCCGATCATCGCGACCTCGCTTTCGGCGGGGTGGCGCTCGAACTGCGCTACAAGCTGCTCGATCGTGCCGTCGCGCCCTTTGGGCTGACTCTCCATGCGCAGCCCGGCTGGAGCCGGATCGACGACGGCAGCGGCATGCACATCGCGCAATATGGCGCAGAATTTGCCGCCCTGTTCGATCGCGAGCTGGTCAAGGACAGGCTGTTCGCCGCCTTCAACGTCTGGTACGGGACCGGCGGAACCCGCGAGACCCTAACCAATCTTTGGCGACACGATTCCGAGATGCAGCTCCAGGCCGCGATCTCGTACGCAGTGCATCCCGACCTCGTGCTCGGCCTCGGCGTACGCTACGCGCGGGCCTATGACGGCGGCGGCCTCGACCGCTTTTTGGGAGACGCAGTCTTTGCTGGCCCAACCTTCTCCTACAACGTCTCGAAGGAGGTCGGCATCTCCGGCACCTGGCAGATGCAGGTTGCCGGCCAGGCGATCGGCGACGTTCGCAGCCTCAACCTCGATCAGTTCGAGCGGCACCAGGCGCTGTTGCGGCTCAACCTGCATTTCTGATGTGCGGGCCCGCAGTTACGCCCGCGGCCTCCGCGGCGCAACGTTGCCGGGACTGTCGGCCAAGCGCGCCCTCAGGCGCGGCCCTGCGAAGTCGAGAAACGCTCGCAGCTTCGCCGGCATGAAGCGGTTGGGCGAGTAGACGAAGCTGACCGGCTGCGGCGGCGGTTGAAAGTCCTGCAGGACCGCAACGAGCTCTCCAGACCTCAGCGCATCCGACGCCAGATAGGAGAACACGACGGTGATCCCGATGCCTGCGCGCGCGGCATCGATGGCCGATTCCAGATTGCTTGCAATGAAGCGCGACCGCACCGGCACTGCATACTCGGTCTGCCCTCGTTTGAATCTCCACGTGCCCGGCGATTGAAGCGGAGGATAGCTGATGCAGTCGTGGGCGGAGACATCATCGGGAGCCTTCGGCGTTCCCCGCAGCTTCAGATAGGACGGGCTGGCGCAGGCGACGCGGTGAATTTCCCCCACGCGCACGGCGATCAGGCCGCTGTCGGCGAGATCGCCGACGCGAAGCGCGACGTCAATGTTCTCGTCCAGAAGGTTAAGCGTCCGGTCCTGCAAGATGAGCTGAACATCCACCTCCGGAAATGCCGCAAGAAACTCGGCAAGGATCGGCTGCAAGCATAGCCGACCGAGCGCGACCAGCGTCGTGATGCTGAGATCGCCACGCGGCGTGGTGTATTCGCCGGAGGCAACGCGCTCGGCTTCGGTGAGGTCGGCGAGAATTCGCTTGGCCGCGGCGATGTAGGAGCGACCGGCGTCCGTTGGGACGAGCGCGCGGCTCGAGCGATGAAACAGCTTGGTCTGGAGGTGCTCCTCGAGCTCCGAAACCTTCCGGCTCACCGTTGCCAACGGCATTTTTTGACGGCGCGCGGCGGCAGACAGGCTGCCCGCCTCCGCCACCGCCAGGACCACCGACATGCTTTCGAGACGATCCATGGGACACTTCCATATTCTGGAAGGAAAGATCCCGATTTTGCCAGATACCCACCATTTCCGGAAGTGCCTATTCCTCTCCGCACCCAATCCGAAGGAGAGACGAAAATGACCCAGACCAGAACAGGCACTGCCCTCATCACCGGAGCTTCGACCGGAATCGGCGCGATCTACGCCGATCGCCTGGCGAAGCGCGGCCACGACCTCATCCTCGTTGCGCGCAACAGGCAGCGGCTCGCATCGCTCGCGCGCAGGCTCGGCAACGAAACTGGCCGCAAGGTGGAAACGGTGGAAGCCGATCTCACATCCCCTGCCGACCTCCGCCGCGTCGAGCAACTCATCAGAACCAACGGCGACATTTCGGTGCTGGTCAACAACGCCGGCGTCGGCGCCTCGGCCCCGCTGATCGATTCCGACATCGACAAGATGGAAGACATGATCCGTCTCAACGTCGGTGCACTGACGCGCCTGACCTACGCAGCGGTGCCCGGATTCATCGCCCGCGGCCACGGCACGATCATCAACATCGCTTCCATCGTCGCGATCGCGCCGGAGCTGCTCAACGGCGTCTACGGCGGCTCGAAAGCTTTCGTGCTCGCATTCACCCAGTCACTCGTTCACGAGCTCGCCGGGAAGGGCATCCGCATTCAGGCCGTGCTGCCGGGCGCCACTGCGACGGAGTTTTGGGACATCGCGGGCACGCCGGTTCACCAGCTTCCGGCAGAGATCGTCATGTCGGCCGACGACCTGGTCGACGCCGCCCTCGCCGGTCTCGACCTCGGCGAAGTCGTGACGATCCCGGCGCTGGCCGACAAGTCGGAGTGGGATCGCCACGAGAGCGCGCGGCTTGCCATGACGAACAAGCTCTCGAGCACTATTCCCGCCCCTCGCTACAACCTGCACACGCACGTGAATGCGTGAGCGAACAACCGGCATCAAACGGAGATCACCATGTCACGCATCATCAGCCAATCGTCCACCTTATCCATCGCCCTGCGCCGCACGATCAGTTGGCGCGAACGTTCTGAACGCCTGCTCGCTTACGCCGAACCGATCAGCCGGATCGGTCTCTACGCCTCGCTCGCAATCATCTACGCCTGGTTCGGCGGGATGAAATTCACCGACTACGAAGCACAGGGACTGGTGCCCCTGGTCGAGAACAGTCCGCTGCTGCGATGGTTCTACACGCTGTTCTCGGTGCGCGGCTTCTCGACCTTTCTCGGCTTCGTCGAACTCAGCATCGGGCTCCTGATCGCGCTCCGCCTGTCCAGCCCGATCTACTCCGCGGCCGGCGGCCTGTTGTCGGCCGGGCTGTTCGTCACCACGCTGAGCTTCATGATCTCGACGCCCGGCGTCGTCGTGCCGGAGCTCGGGGTCCCCGCGATCACGGTCGCTCCGGGTCAGTTCCTGCTGAAGGACGTCGGCCTGCTCGCCGCTTCCTTCTGGGTGTTCACGGACTCGCTGAAGGCTGTCATCCGCAGGTGAGAGCTCACACCACAGCGCAATAACCGAAATCGAAAAAGAGTCCCGCCCTGAAAATACGATTCAACCTCGGCGGGGCTCACGCTGCTCACAATGTTCGTCGTGACAGCAGCGAGAAGGATCTGACCACCGCCGTCCAGCAGAATCATCGTCAAGGAGAGAAACATGAGTAAGCGTCTCGACTATAACCAGATCGCCCCGGCAGGGATCAAGGCGCTCGGCGGCGTCTACGGCTACGTCCTGCAGAGCCGGCTTTCCGCCACGCTGATCGAGCTGGTTTATCTGCGGATCTCTCAGATCAACAATTGCGCCTACTGCCTGGACATGCACACCCGCGACCTGCTCAACAAGGGAGAAAAGGTCGAGAAGATCGCGCTGCTGCAGGCATGGCGCGAGGCCGGCAATCTGTTCGACGAACGCGAACGAGCCGCCCTTGCCTGGGCGGAGACGGTGACACGGGTTGCCGAGACCGGCGTGCCCGACGAGGCATACCAGGCCGCACGCGCTGTGTTCGAAGAACGTGAGCTCGTGGACCTCACGATCGCGATCAGCCTGATGAACGCCTACAACCGCATGGCCATCAGCTTTCGCGCAATGCCGGCGGCTGCCGCCGGCTGATGCGCTCACCGACAACATCCTGCACAATCCGAAAGGACATTCACATGACGAAACGTGGAACCGTGGTTGCGGCGGCGCTGATCGCCGCAATCAGCCTGGCTTCACTCTCGGCACGATCCGAAGAGCCACGACTGGGCGACATCAAGCGCACACATCTCATGAAGGAAGCGCTGAGTGCGCCCGGGCGCGAGGTCATCCAGGTTCGCGTCGACTTTCCTCCGGGCGTCGTTGCCGTCAGGCACAGTCACCCGGGCGAAGAGCTCGTCTATCTGATCGAAGGCGAGCTGGAATATCGGCTCGACGGCAGGCCGCCCGTCATCCTGAAAGCCGGGGACGTGCTGCTCATTCCTCACGGAGTGCATCACGCCGTGAAGAATGTCGGCAGCGGCAACGCCGCGGAGCTTGCGACCTACATTGTCGAGACCGGCAAGCCGCTGTTGACGCTCGGCCGGTGAACGATCTCTACCGCTTATTCCAGTCGATCACACGATCCGGATCAGCGTCGAACTCCATGCTGCAGAACGTGCCGCCCTGGAAATAATCGCCGACCGGATCCGGCTTCAGCTTGGCCTGCTCGGCCATGGCGTGGTCGCGGAACTCTTCGGCGCGGCCGGTGGGGCGATAGCCGAATTCGTAGGCGCGGTGGTTGTCCCACCAGGCGCGCTCGTTGAAGGAGGCGCCGTAGAAGATCTCGAAATGGATGTCGGGATGCTCGAGCCCGATGCGGCAGAGCTGCACGAGATCGTCCGGCTTGAGCCAGATCGAGAGCCGGCGCTTGTCGAGCGGCATGTCGCCGAAATTGCCGATGCGAAGGCAAGTCACCTTCATCCCGTGCTTGTCGGCGTAGAGCGCGCCGACGGCCTCGCCGAACACCTTGCTGACGCCATAGCGGCCGTCGGGGCGCGGGGTGACGTCGGTGCCGATCTTGTGATGGCGCGGATAGAAGCCGACGGCGTGGTTCGACGAGGCGAACACCACGCGCTTGACGCCCTTGCGGTAGGCGGCCTCGAACAGATTGTAGCCGCCGATGATGTTGGCCTGGAGGATCTGATCCCAGGTGCCTTCGACCGAATAGCCGCCGAAATGCAGGATGCCGTCGACGCCCTCACAGATCGCCTCGCATTGCGCGAGATCGGCAAGGTCCGCGGCCTTAAATTTTTCATCGGGGCCGAGATCAGCCGGTGGCTTGATATCGGACAGTAGGAGATCCGGGTAGATCGGCGGCAACAGCTTCCGCAGGCTCGTGCCGATTCCGCCCGAAGCTCCCGTCATCAAAATACGCGGCATGTCGTCCCTCGCCGTTGGTGACCGAATTTGCGATCACGTGTCTCTAATGATAGCAGGATTGTCCAGAGGGAACGAAACGAGAGAACCGGCATGAATGAGGCATCGTCCCACACGGAGGAACGGCCTGGTTGGCGGCCGGCGACCTATTATCCCGATCCCGCGATCAAAGCGCTCGATCCCCGCTTCGAAAAATACTGGCTGAAACTGTCGGCGGTGGAGCGGCTGGCGACCGGCCTGCGCTGGGCCGAGGGGCCGGTGTGGTTCGGCGACGGACGTTATCTGCTGTGCAGCGACATCCCGAACCAGCGCATCCTCAAGTGGGAGGAAGAGACCGGTGCGGTCAGCGTGTTCCGCAAGCCCTCGAATTTTGCCAACGGCAACACGCGAGACCGGCAGGGCCGGCTGATCACCTGCGAGCACGGCGGCCGGCGCGTGGTGCGCACCGAGTATGACGGCAGCATCACCGTGCTGATCGATCAATTCAACGGCAAGCGGTTGAACTCGCCGAACGATGTCGTCGTTAAATCGGACGGCTCGATCTGGTTCACCGACCCGACCTTCGGCCTGCTCGGCAATTACGAGGGCTACAAGGCCGAGCCCGAGATCGATCCGAACGTCTATCGACTCGATCCCGCGACCGGCAAGGCGACGATCGTCGCCGAGGGTGTGCTCGGGCCGAACGGGCTGTGCTTCTCGCCGGACGAGAAGATCCTCTATGTCGTGGAATCGCGGGGCGTTCCGAACCGAAAGATCCTCGCCTATGACGTCTCGCCCGAGGGCACCACGATCTCGAACAAGCGTATCCATATCGATGCCGGGCCGGGCACGCCCGACGGCATGCGCTGCGACATCGACGGCAATCTCTGGTGCGGCTGGGGCATGGGCGATCCCGAGCTCGACGGCGTCGTGGTGTTTGCGCCCGACGGCGTCCTGATCGGCCGCATCGCCCTGCCCGAGCGCTGCGCCAACGTCTGCTTCGGCGGCGTCAAGCGCAACCGCCTGTTCATGGCCGCGAGCCAGTCGATCTACGCGCTTTACGTGAACACGCAAGGTGCTGTGGGGGGATAGACGCGCCGCGAGCACGGTCTCGTAGGGTGGGCAAAGCGAAGCGTGCTCACCATCTCTCGTTCGTCGCGCGATGGTGGGCACGTCGCGCAAAGAGCGCGCCTTTGCCCACCCTACGAGATCTTTCCTCGGAATGCGAAACTCTCTGGCGCATTCCGGGGCGCGCCTGTTCGGCGCGAACCCGGAATCCATTGTGCGACGGAGTTTGTGGAGGAATGGATTCCGGGCTCGTCGCTTCGCGACGCCCCGGAATGACAGGACAGCGCTAAAAAACGCCGGAGGGGTTGCCCGCTCCGGCGCTTCGTTTGTTCAGACGGAAGAACTTACGCCGCGTTGAAGCCGGCGACCGCCTTCACTTCGAGGAAGTCCTCGAGGCCGAACTTGCCCCACTCGCGGCCGTTACCGGACTGCTTGTAGCCGCCGAACGGCGCGGTGCGGTCGTTGGGCACGCCCTGCAGGTTGACGTTGCCGGCGCGGATCTGGCGGCCGACGCGCTTGGCGTCCTCGACCGTCGCACCCGTGACGTAGCCGGCGAGGCCATACGGCGTATCGTTGGCGATCTTGACCGCGTCGGCCTCGTCCTTGGCGCCGATGATGGTCAGCACCGGCCCGAAGATCTCTTCGCGCGCGATCGTCATGTCAGGCGTGACGTCGGCGAAGATGGTCGGACGGACATAGAAGCCCTTGTTGACGCCTTCGGGCAGGCCAGGACCGCCGGCGACGAGCGTTGCGCCCTCGTCGATGCCCTTCTTGATCAGGCCCTGGATCTTGTCCCACTGGCCGCGATTGACGACCGGGCCGATGGTGGTGCCTTCGGCGCGGGGATCGCCCGCCTTGGTCTTGTCGGCGACGGCCTTCGCGATCGCGGCGACTTCCTTCATCTTCGACAGCGGCACGATCATGCGCGAGGGCGCGTTGCAGGACTGGCCGGAATTGTTGAACATGTGCATCACGCCGCCGGTCACCGCCTTCGTGAGGTCGGCGCCTTCGAGGATGACGTTCGGCGACTTGCCGCCGAGTTCCTGGCTGACGCGCTTCACCGTGGGCGCGGCGCGCTTCGCGACGTCGATGCCGGCGCGGGTCGAGCCGGTGAAGGAGATCATGTCGATGTCGGGGTGCTCGCTCATGGCGGCGCCGACCTCGGGGCCGAGGCCGTTGACGAGGTTGAACACGCCCTTGGGCACGCCGGCTTCATGGAGGATTTCCGCGAAGATCAGCGCCGAGGTCGGCGTGAACTCGCTGGGCTTCAGGATCATGGTGCAGCCGGCGGCGAGCGCGGGCGCGACTTTGCAGGCGATCTGGTTCAGCGGCCAGTTCCAGGGCGTGATCATGCCGACCACGCCGATCGGCTCGCGCAGCACCATGGCGGTGCCGACCGGCTCCTCGAAATGATAGTTCTTGAGCACGTCGAGCGTGGTCATGAGATGGCCGAGGCCGGCGCCGGCCTGCAGCTTCTCCGCCATCGGCAGCGGTGCGCCCATCTCGTCGGAGACGGCGGCGCCGATCTCCTTGAGGCGGCCCTTATAGACCTCGATGACCTTGCTGAGCAGCGCGACGCGCTCCTCGCGGCTGGTCTGGGAGAAGGTCGCGAAAGCGCGCTTGGCGGCGGCAACCGCCTTGTCGACGTCGGCCTTGGAGCCGAGCGCAACCTCGTACATCGCCTCTTCCGTCGCCGGATTGATCACGGCGGTGGACTTCTTGACGGCGGGGTCGACCCAGGCGCCGTCGATGTAGAATTGCATGCGATTGACCATCGTTAACCTCTTCTTGGGGGCTTGGAGGGGGCGTTTCGGCAGGCATCCTTGCACGAAAGCGCCGGCAATTGAACCCGCCATATGCGGGGCCAGCGTTGCGGCGAGCGGAGGTTATATGAGCCGATGGCGGGAACGAGGCAAGGTGGACGACGGCGTCATTCCGGGGCGCGCATTAGCGCGAACCCGGAATCTCCAGATTCTGGGTTCGATGCTTCGCGTCGCCCCGGAATGACGAGGCAGTTACCTCCGCTACACCGCCATCTTCCGATGCAGCACCGGCGCGCCGGTGGTGAGGCTTTCGGCCGCATCGATGATGGCGTTGGCGTCGATGCCATAGTGCCGATAAAGGTCCGCGATGCTGCCGGTCTGGCCGAACTGCTCGACACCGAGCGCCTCGGCGCGATGGCCACGGACGCTGCCGAGCCAGCCGAGCGCAGACGGATGGCCGTCAATCACGGTCACGATGCCGCAGTCGCGCGGCAGCGGCGCGAGCAGCTTTTCGATGTGGCTGAGATGCTGCACGCCGCGGCGGTCGCGCCGCAATTTCCGCGCGGCGGTCCACCCCGAATGCAGACGGTCGGCCGAAGTGATCGCGAGCAGGCCGACGTCACGGCGGCTCTCGCCGATGAAGCCGGTCGCCTCGATCGCTTCGGGCGCGACCGCGCCGGTATAGGCGATCACGACCTCGGCATTCGGGCCCGGCTTGCGCAGCCAATAGGCGCCGTCGGTGATGCCCTGTCGCAGCTCCGGTGTCATGATCCGCTGCGCCTGCTCGATGGCGCGTGTGGAGAGGCGCAAATAGACCGAACCGCCCTCGCCCGGTTCGCGCTGCATGTGCTCGAAGCCGAAAGCCATGATCACGGCGAGCTCGTCGACGAAGGCCGGCTCGAACGAGGCCAGGCCGTCCTGCGCCATGCCGATCAAGGGCGTTGCGATCGACTGATGCGCGCCGCCTTCGGGCGCGAGCGTGATGCCGGACGGCGTCGCCGCCACCATGAAGCGCGCGTCCTGGTAGCAGGCGTAGTTCAGCGCATCGAGGCCGCGCTCGATGAAAGGATCGTAGAGCGTGCCGACCGGCAAGAGCCGCTCGCCGTTGATCTGGTGCGACAGGCCGAGCGCCGAGAGCATGATGAACAGGTTCATCTCGGCGATGCCGAGCTCCAGATGCTGGCCCTTTGGCGAAGCGTCCCAATTGTAGGTCGAGGGAATTTTCTCGCTGCGGAACAAGTCCGCCTTCTCGGCCCGCGCGAACAGGCCGCGGCGGTTGACCCAGGGGCCGAGATTGGTGGAGACGGTGACGTCCGGCGAGGTCGTGACGATGCGCCTGGCGAGCTCGCTGTCGCTGCGCGCGATCTCGTTCAGCACGAGGCCAAAGCCCTGCTGGGTCGACATCTGCGGCGACGGCTTGAAGGCGAGCTGTTGCGGCACCTCGACGACGGGCGCCGTGAGCCGGCGGCCATCCTGATTGAACGGCACCCGCGCGAGGAAGGCCTCGAGCTCGGCCGCATCCTGCGGCAGCCCTTCGAACTTGTCCCATTCGTGGCCCGGCCGGATGTTCTGGCTGTCGCGATATTTCTCCATCTGCGCGACCGTCATCAGGCCGGCGTGATTGTCCTTGTGGCCCTGGAAAGGCAAGCCGACGCCCTTGATCGTGTAGGCGATGAAGCAGACGGGGCGGTCGTGGTCGATGGAATCGAACGCCTCCAGCACGCTCGCCATGTCGAGGCCGCCAAGGTTCGACATCAGCGCCAGCAGCTCCTCGTCGCTGCGCTTGTCGATCAGCTTTGTAATCGGGCCCTGGTCGCCGATCTCGTCATGGAGGTGTTTTCGGAAGGCCGCGCCGCCCTGGAAGCACAGCGCCGCGTAGAGCGCATTCGGGCAATTGTCGATCCACGTCTTCAGCGCCTCGCCGCCGGGCTCGGCGAAGGCCTCGCGCATCAGGCGGCCGTATTTCACGATGACGACGTCCCAGCCGAAATTGCGGAACATGGTCTCGAACTTTTCCCAAAGACCTTCGCGCACAACGGCATCGAGCGACTGCCTGTTATAGTCGACCACCCACCAGGTGTTGCGCAGGCCGTGCTTCCAGCCCTCCGCGAGCGCCTCGAAGATGTTGCCTTCGTCCATCTCGGCGTCGCCGACGAGCGCGATCATCCGCCCCTCGCGGCGATCCTTCATCCAGCCATGCGCCTTGACGTAATCCTGCACCAGCGAAGAGAACAGCGTCTGCGCGACGCCGAGGCCGACCGAGCCGGTGGAGAAGTCGACGTCGTCGACGTCCTTGGTGCGCGAGGGATAGGACTGCGCGCCCTTGAAGCCGCGAAAGTTCTCCAGCTTCTCGCGGCTCTGCCGGCCAAACAAATACTGGATGGCGTGGAACACCGGGCTCGCATGCGGCTTCACCGCGACGCGATCTTCCGGCCTCAGCACGTGGAAGTACAGCGCCGACATGATGGTGGCGAGCGAGGCGGACGAGGCCTGGTGGCCGCCGACCTTGAGGCCATCCGCATTGGAGCGGATGTGATTGGCGTGGTGGATGGTCCAGGACGACAGCCACAGCGCCTTGCGGCTGAGGGCGGTCAGGATGTCAAGACGGGCGGGGTCAACGGGCATGGCGATGCTCCGGGAAATATGCACCGATCATACGCCTGCGCGGTGCGTCAAACTTCTCAATTTTTCGCGCCATCCCCGCCGATATTGGGATACTTTACCAACGTAGCGGACAAAATGCAGGTTTCATCCCAATGCCCGAGCTCGACGCCATCGACCGCAAGATCCTCAGCCACCTTCAGAACGACAGCCGCCTGACCATGCAGGAGCTCGCCGACAAGGTCGGGCTCTCGGTCTCTCCCTGCCATCGCCGGGTCAAGCTCCTGGAGGAGCGCGGCGTCATCTCGCGCTATGTCGCGACCGTCGACCAGAAGGCGCTGGGACTGCATGTCAGCGTGTTCATCTCGATCAAGCTGGCACGGCAGAAGGAGGAGGATCTCAACCGCTTTGCCCGCGCCATCTCGAAATGGGACGAGGTGCTGGAATGCTATCTGATGACCGGGAACCGCGATTATCTGCTCCGCGTCGTCGCCGCCGACCTCGCCTCCTACGAGACGTTCCTGAAGACCAAGCTGACCCGGCTCGACGGCATTGCCTCGATCGAATCGAGCTTTGCGCTGAGCCAAGTGAAATATTCGATCGCGCTGCCGGTGTAACCAAGCGTCCGCCGGATTGCATGTTGTCACATGGGCGCAACAAACCCCGCCGATGGTCGTTGTGCTGGTATCCGAGCCGAGAGAAGAGCCCATGACCGCAGCCGATCGCAAATCCGAGATCTCCAAGCGCGAGCGCATCATCCAGGAAATGGCCGACGATCTCGACGAGGAACTCGAGATGGAGATGGATGATACCCGTCTCGACGAGCTCCTCGACGAGACCGGAACCCTGAGGCCGATGGTCGATCGCAGGCTCTATTTCCGGGAACTGCTTCGCCTCCAGGGCGAGTTGATCAAGCTCCAGGACTGGGTGCAGAGCGAGAGGAAGAAGGTCGTGGTGCTGTTCGAGGGCCGCGACGCCGCCGGCAAGGGCGGCGTGATCAAGCGCATCACGCAACGGCTCAATCCGCGTATCTGCCGCGTCGCGGCGCTCCCCGCGCCGAACGAGCGCGAGCGTACGCAATGGTATTTCCAGCGCTACGTCGCGCACCTGCCGGCCGGCGGCGAGATCGTGCTATTCGACCGAAGCTGGTACAACCGCGCCGGCGTCGAGCGCGTGATGGGCTTCTGCTCGGAGGCGGAGTACCAGGAGTTCTTCAAGACCGTGCCGGAATTCGAGCGCATGCTGATCCGATCCGGCATCATCCTGGTCAAGTACTGGTTTTCGATTACCGACGACGAGCAGCAATTCCGCTTCACCATGCGCATCAAGGATCCCCTGAAGCAGTGGAAGCTGAGCCCGATGGACGTCGAGTCCCGCAGTCGCTGGGAGGCGTACACCAAGGCCAAGGAGACGATGCTGGAGCACACGCATCTGCCGGATAGCCCGTGGTGGATCGTCGATGCCGTGGACAAGAAGCGCGCCCGGCTCAACTGCATCGCACACCTATTGACTCAGATCCCGTACCAGGAGGTCGTGCGGGCTCCGGTAACGCTGCCGCCGCGCGTGCGACATCCCGACTATCAGCGAGGCCCGGTCCCGCCAGAGATGTACGTGCCGGCGAAATACTGACACTCCTACCGCCACGGCTGCACGATGATCTTGGTGTGGGCTTCGGGGTTGGCGAGATCGGCAAAGGCCTTGGCGACGCCGTCGAGGCCGACTTCGGCGGTGACCATCGCGGCCGCGTCCACCTGCCCTTCGGCGATCAGGCGCAGCGACGCAGCAAACTCCTCCGGGGTGTAGCCGAGCACGTATTGGACGTTGAGCTCCTTCATGATGCCGAGCATGGGCTCGCTTCTGTCGCTCTCCATGCAGACGCCGACCACGACGATGCGCGCATCGCGCGGGGCACCCTCGAACACCTGTTGCAACAGGCCGGGCACGCCGACGCATTCGAAGATGATCGCGGGCTTTAGCGCGGGCAGCATGGCCTGGAACGGCGGCCGCGCCGCCTTCTCGGCCTCCGACATCTGCGCGTGCTCGGCCCAGGTCGCGTAAGGCTGCGACGTGCGGGGATCGACGACGATGTCGGCACCGAGTTTTGCGGCGAGCGCACGCCGCGCCGGCGAATAGTCGGCCGCGACGATCGGATGCAGCCGTTTGAGCTTCAGCGCGGCGATCACCGCGAGTCCGACCGGGCCGCAGCCGATCACGAGCGGCACCTCGCCGCCACGGATATTGGCTTTGGCGACGGCATGAACGCCGACGGCGAGCGGCTCGGTCAGCGCGGCATGCTCCGGCGCGAGGCCGTTGGGCACTTCGAGCAGCAGCGCTTCGCTCAGCAGCATCGCCTCGGCATAGCCACCGACATTGTCGTTGGAATAGCCGATCCCTTCGATGCCCTGCGGCGTCACCAGCGCGGGAAGCGAGCAGACCTGGGTTCCCGGCTTCAGCTTGCGCGATGTGCCGGGGCCGTAATCGACGATCTCGCAGCAGAACTCGTGGCCGAACACGACGTCGCGGCTGAGGTCCATCGGCTTGCGCCCGGTCTTCCGCGCCATCTCCACCATGCGATGGGCGTGCTGGCGCGCGTGCAGATCGGAGCCGCAGATGCCGCAGGCGAGCGTCTTGACCAGAACCTGACCTGGGCCCGGCGTCGGCTCGGCCATCCGGCCAACGACAATCTCACCGTTCCTGAAAATCGCGGCGCGCATCCGGCTCCTCCCCTTTGGAGCGAGTGATAGCACGAAGCAGGACGTGCAAACTTGCGTCAGGGGTTCGGGGACCGCTCTTCCAGCACCAGCAGCTGGGCGCGGCGCACCCGCTCGCGATGGGCGATATAAAGACCGCTGGCGACGATGAAGGCGGCGCCGACGACCGTCCAGATATCCGGGACCTCGCCGAAGATGAAGAAGCCCAGAATGCTGACCCAGAGCAACTGCGTATAGGAGAACGGCGCCAGCACCGAGGCATCGCCGTAGCGATAGGCCAGCACGATGATCCACTGGCCCACGGTCGAGGCGACGCCGATCACGATGCCCAGCCCGATCGCGGTCCAGCTCGGCGTGACCCAGACGAACGGCACCATGACGCTGAGGATCGCAACGCCGGTCAGCGCGGAATAGGCCATGGTGGTGAGCACCGCTTCGCGACCGCTCATCATCCGCGTCAGGATCAGCGCGGCGGCCCAGCAGAACGCCGAGATGATCGGGAAGAATGCGGCGGCATGGAACGCGCTCGTGCCGGGCCTCAGGATGATCAGAACGCCCGTCAAGCCGATCGCGGTCGCGATCCAGCGCCGCATGCCGACCTTCTCGCTCAGGAAGATGATCGACAGTGCGGTGACGAATAGCGGCGAGACGAAGCCGGTGGCGGAGGCTTCGGCGATGGGCAGAAATGCAAGGCCGGTGATGAAGAACAGCGACGAGCCGAGGAGTGCGGCGCCGCGCATCAATTGCAGACCGAGCCGCTCGGTGCGCATCGCATGCAGTGGCGAGCCCGGCAGCATCACGGGCGTGAATAGCAGCGCGAACGTGACGAAGCGGATCCAGGTGATCTCGATCGAAGGCAGGCTGGTCGACAGATATTTCGCGGTGACGTCGGAGCAGCCGAGGAAGATCGTCGAGAGCAACACCAGCGCAATGCCCTTGAAGGGATGATCGACGCGCGCAGGCGCGCGGCGAGCCTGCTGCTTCTTCTCCGGAACGGGCATGGGAATACTGTCGAGCCTTGCGGCTGCGGCGGGCGGCGGTGTCACAGCTGGAACCCGGGCAAAATGCGAATCGAGAACAGCCGTAAAAAACGACATCTGCTCCGCATTCACAACTTCCGAAAACAGGATGCCGATATGCGCGAGCCGCCGCGCGCGTCGATGCTCCGTTAATCTTGCCCGTTGTGCACTACAGCATGGGCAGGCCGCGCGGCTTCGGCCCGCGCGGAAACACCGCGTCGAGCGCCGCAATCTCGTCCTTCGTCAGCACGAGGTCGCCTGCCGCCGCATTCTCGCCGGCATGTTCCGCAGACGAGGCCTTCGGAATGGCGAACACCGTAGTCGCACGGGTGAGAAAGCTCAGCGCAACTTGACGCGGCGTCGCACGTCGCGCCTCCGCGATGCGCGCCAGCACGGCGCCGCCCTTGCTGCTGCCTGCGGGGAAATCGTCGTGGCCGAAAGGGGAGTAGGCAACGACGGCAACATTATGCCGTTCACACCACGGGATCACCGCATGCTCGATCGCGCGTTCTTTCAGGTGGTAGAGCACCTGGTTGCAGGCGATCCGCCCCTCGCCGGAGACGTCGAGAATCTCATCGAGATCGTCGGCATCGAAATTGGAGACGCCCCAGGACTTGATCTTGCCTGATTGCACCAGCTCCTCGAACGCAGCGACGGTGTCCTCCAGCGGATAGGAGCCGCGCCAGTGCAACAGATAACAGTCGAGCCGGTCGGTCTTCAGCCGCTTCAGCGAGCGCTCGCAGGCGGTGATGGTGCCGCGGCGCGAGGCGTTGCTGGGCAGCACTTTCGAAACGAGGAACACTTCATCGCGCCGGCCTGCGATCGCATCCGCAATGACGAGCTCGGCATCGCCGTACATCTCGGCGGTGTCGATGTGGGTCATGCCAAGATCGAGCCCGCGCTGCAGCGCCGCGATCGCGCGCTTGCGGTCGCCGTGGTCGAGATACCAGGTGCCCTGCCCGATGACGGAGACGCTGGCGCCGATCTTGCCGAAGGGTTTCTTGTTCATGGTCGCTCCGATCTCCGCTGTTATTTTTCCCTCTCCCCGTTCTTACGGGGCCGCGACGAGCTTCGCTCGCGCTGAGAGGGTCGGGGTGAGGGGCTGCTTCCGCAAACTCGATAACAAAGAGGCTCGCGGAGGCCCCCCTCACCCGCCGCGCTTTGCGCGTCGGCCTCTCCCCGCAAGCGGGGAGAGGCGAAGAGTCCGCGCTACAATCCCCCGATATCCGCCACCAGCACGCTGCCGGTCGCGGACTCCGTGATATAGAGCCGATCCTTGTTTTCGCCACCGATCGCGACATTGGTGCAGTTCGGTCCCGCGCACGATTTGATGCGCGCGATCAGTTCCCCGTTCGGCGCGAACACGAAGGCGTGGCCGAGCGAGGGGTGGCCGACGAACAGGCGGCCCTTGGCATCCATGGTCAAGCCGTCGGGGCCGCTGGTGCCGAACAGCGAGCAGAAGCGGCCGACCTTGGACACGCTGCCGTCCTTCATGAACGGCAGCCGCCACACCGCGTTGTCGCGCGTCATCGCAACGAACAGCACGGTTTCGGTTGGGTCGAGCACCAGGCCGTTCGGACTGATGCCGGTGTCGAGCAGGCAGTCGAGCCGGCCGTTCGATGCCAGCCGATAAACCCGCCCGCTCGGATCATGCAGCCCGGTCTGGCCCTGATCGGTGAAGTAGATATCGCCGTTGGAGGCGAGATGCAGATCGTTGCAGCCGCGGAACGATTCCGAATTGCGCCCGGTCAGGACCGGCTTGACGCGGCCGGCTGCGGCATCGAGCTCCATGATGCCATGCCTGTAGTCGGCGACCAGGATGCGTCCGTCGGCTGCGATCTTCAGCCCGTTCGGCCAGCCCTCATATTCGATCACGAGCGACCATTCGCCGTCGGGCGCAATCCGGAAGATGCGGCCGAACGGAATGTCGACGATATAGAGATTACCGTCCTTGTCGAATGACGGCCCCTCGATGAAGCTCTCGGTCGGTATGTTCGGCCGGTTGGCGTCGGCCCAATCGGTTCGCACGCCCTTGCGGCGAAACTTGTCGGGCATGGCGGTGAACAGCCTGGTCTCGATCAGGCGCGGCGGCGTTTCCAGGTACATCATGGTTGTTGTGGATGTTGAAAGGAGCGCGGCACCATACGGCACATTAGCCGGCGCGTCGATTGGGGTGGTCCACATTGCAATGGTGCGGGCGCTGCGTAGGGTGGGTTAGCCCCGGGGGCTGCGCGAAGCGCAGTCCCTTGGCGTAACCCACCTCTTTCGCTTCCGCATTGACGAAGAGTGGTGGGTTACGCTGCGCTAACCCACCCTACGAGACCTATCCCGCCGCGCTCGCGACCTTCGCCTGCTGTGCAGGCACTTCCGTCATCGCAATCAGGCGTTTCAGCTCGGGGATGCAGGAGCCGCAATTGGTGCCGGCCTTGAGCTTGGCGCCGATGTCGGCGGCGGTGCGCGCGCCGCTGGCGATGCTGTCGCAGATGGTGCCGCGGCCGACGCCGAAGCAGGCGCAGACGATGGGGCCGGTCGAGGCCGCGCCTTCGCTTGACCTGCCCGACAGCAGCATGCGGCGCTGCTCGTCGCTGACCTGATCGGCCGCGAACAGACTCTTCACCACCTCCCAGTCGCCGGCATCATGCGCGGGGCCGACGAACAGGCAGGTCTCGATGCGATCGCCTACGAACGAAGCTGCGCGAAAAACCCCGCCGCCGAAATCGCGATATTCGGCAACGTCCTCGCCGGCGACGCTCTCGAGCCAGGCGGGCCAGCGGGCGAGATCCGCGTTGTCGGCGAAAAGATAGCCGAAGCCGCCGCTGACGGTCACGCGCGTCCACAACAGGTTCTGCGGCAGATCGAGCGGCTTGCGCGACAATGCAAAGCCGCGGAAGACAAATTCGTAAGGCGCGATCGCGGCCGGCGTCGCCTTGGCTTCCGGCTGCCCCGAGAACGGATCGGTGAACGGTGCGACCATCGCCCCGACGCGGCCGTGCGAGGCGTTCATCGCGCTCCAGTGGATCGGCACGAACAGCGTGCCGCGCTGCTGCCACTCGCTGACGACGACTTTCAGGATGCACTGGCCGTAATCGGTGGTGATGCGGGCATAGCCGTCATGGACGATGCCGTATTTGCCGGCGTCGTCGGGATGGATCTCGACGAAAGGCTCGGGCAGATGCGCGCCCAGGCGCTGGCTCAGGCCGGTGCGCGTCATGGTGTGCCACTGGTCGCGGATGCGCCCGGTGTTCAGCCTTAAGGGGCGCGACGGACCGGTCTCGCCGCGCAGCGCCGGCACCTCCGGCGCAACGAAGCGGCCCTTGCCGTCATTGGTGAAGAAGCCGCCAGCAGCGAAGAAGCGCTCGCCGGGCACCCCGCCTTCGCGCGCCGGCCATTGCACCGGCTTCAAACCATCGAAGGCTTCGTCCGACAGCGAGGTCAGCGCGCCGATGTCGAAATCGCGGCTGCCATTGTTCTCGAATGCCGAGAGCGCGGCATGCTCTCGGAAGATATCGGCGGCCGATTTGTAGTTGAAGCTGTCGCCGAAGCCGAGGCGCTTTGCGGTCTCACTCAGGATCCACCAGTCGGGACGCGCTTCCCCCGGCGCCGGCAGGAACGCGCGCTGGCGCGAGATGCGCCGCTCCGAATTGGTCACCGTGCCCGACTTCTCGCCCCAGGCCAGCGCCGGCAGGAGCACGTGCGGGCCGGCCGCGACGGTGTCGTTGGAGAGCACGTTCTCGGACACCACGAACAGCTCGAGCTTCTTCAGGGCATCGCGCACCATGTCGGCATCGGGCAGCGACACCGCGGGGTTGGTGCCCATCACCCAGAGCGCCTTGACCTCGCCGCGGTTGATCGCCTCGAACAGCTGCACCGCTTTCAGCCCCTCATGGGTGGCGATGCGCGGCGCCTTCCAGAACCGTCTGACGCGATCGATGTCGGGCGGCGTGAAGCCCATATGGGCGGCGAGCATGTTGGCGAGGCCGCCGACCTCGCGGCCGCCCATCGCGTTGGGCTGGCCGGTCAGCGAGAACGGCGAGGCGCCCGGCTTGCCGATGCGGCCCGTGGCGAGATGGCAGTTCAGGATGGCGTTGACCTTGTCGGTGCCCTGCGCCGACTGGTTGACCCCTTGCGAATACAGCGTGACGACCTTCTCGGTGTCGCGGAACATCCTGAAGAAGGCGGCGACGTCCTGCTCGGAGAGGCCCGTGGCGAGCGCGGTCGCAGTGACGCTGCCGGCGATGCTGCGCGCGCGCGCCAGCGCATCATCGAAGCCAGACGTGTTCTGCGCGATGTAATCCCGGTCCAGCACGCCATTGTCGGCGAGATGCACGAACAGGCCGGAGAACAGCGCGGTGTCGGTGCCGGGCCTGAGGCCGAGGAACAGGTCGACATCGCCGGCGGTGTCGGTGCGGCGCGGATCGATCACGATCATGCGGGCGCCGCGCTCCTGCCTGTTCTTCAGCATGCGCTGGAACAGCACCGGATGACACCAGGCCGCGTTCGAGCCGACGAAGACGAGCAGATCGGCCTGGTCGAGATCCTCATAGCAGCCAGGCACCGTGTCGGCGCCGAAAGCGCGGCGATGGCCCGCAACCGAGGACGACATGCAGAGCCGGGAATTGGTGTCGACATTGGCGGTGCCGACAAACCCCTTCATCAGCTTGTTGGCAACGTAATAGTCCTCGGTCAGCAGCTGACCGGAGAGATAGAACGCGACCGCGTCGGCGCCGTCGCGCGCGACGATGTGCTGCATGCGGTGGGCGACGTGGTCCAGCGCATCGCTCCAGGCGACCCGCTCCAGCACGCCCTTGCAGCGGATCATCGGATAGAGCAGCCGCCCTTCCAGGCCGACGGTCTCGCCGAGCGCGGAGCCCTTCGAGCACAGCCGGCCGAAATTGGCGGGATGATCGGGGTCGCCCGCGATCGCCGCGCCGCCCTTGCCGTCGGGCGTCGCCAGGACGCCGCAGCCGACGCCGCAATAGGGGCAGGTGGTCTTGGTGGTGCGGAGATTTGGATCGATCGCCGTCATATCACGCCGCTTTCGAAGGCTGCGCCAGCGCGCGGCCGAACATCATGTCGGTGCGGATCGAAGCGACCTTGTCGCGATTGCGGATCAGCTCGAGGTACCAGAGCGCATCGATCGTATCGCCGATCAGCACCGCCCCGGTGAGCCGACCGTCGGCGATGACGAGCTTCTTGTAAGTGCCGCGCCTGCGATCCGACAGCACGAGGCTCTCGCTGCCCTCCCCGCCCATGAAGTCGCCGGCGGAGAACACGCTGACGCCGGAGACCTTCAGATTGGTCGAGACCACGCTGCCCTGATAGGCGGCGGGCCGGCCGGCCAGATGCCGCGCCAGCACGCGCGCCTGCTCGTAGGCGGGCTCGACCAAGCCATAGCAGGTGCCGCGATGCTCGGCACATTCGCCGAGCGCAAAGATGTCGGACGCGGAGGTCTGCATCACGTCGTTGACGACGACGCCGCGGTTGACCGCGATCCCCGCCTCTTTCGCCAGCGCGACGTTCGGCTTGATGCCGGCGGCGAAGATCACCGCATCGGCCTCGATGCGGCTGCCATCGGCGAGCTCGACGGCCTGGACTTGGCCCTCGCCGTGGATGCGGGCCGTCGCGGCATTGAGCATGACGCGGATACCCTTGCGCTCGACCAGCGTCTTGAGCAGGTCGGCCGCGGGCGCGTCGAGCTGACGCTCCATCAGTCGATCCATCAGATGCAGCAGCGTCACGGGCGCGCCGACCTTGGCGAGACCGTAGGCCGCTTCCAGCCCGAGCAGGCCGCCGCCGACCACGACGACGCGCTTCCTGGCCGCGGCCAGTGTCAGCAGCAGGTCGACGTCGCGGGTGTCGCGAAACGTGTGCACGCCGGCAAGATCGGCGCCTGGCACGTTGAGCCGCAGCGGCGTCGATCCCGTGGCGAGCACGAGCTTGGAATATTCCATGCTCTCCTCGCCCGCGATCTTGAGCTCACGGCGGCCGACATCGATCTCGCTGACGCGATAGCCGTAGCGCACCGTGACGCCGCGGTCTCGCCACCAACCGGCCGGCCGCAGCTCGATCTCGTGCGAGCCGGTCTCGCCCGCCAGCACGGAGGAGAGGAGCACGCGATTGTAAGCGAGCCGCGGCTCTTCGCCGATCACGGCGACCGCATAGCGGCCGAGCGCGGTCTTGGCGAGCTCGTCGACCAGACGCGCGGCCGCCATACCGTTACCGACGATGACCAGCGGTTCACTCACAACGCATCTCCTATTCGGCGGCCTGCGCTTGCGCGCCGTAGGCCTCGGACATCATGTAGCCGGACAGCACGCCATAGGCGTCGGTCCAGGCTGCGGCGAGTTCAGGCGTCCAGGCTTCGCCAAGGCCCTTCTCGAGGGTCCACAGCAAGGTGGCGCCGACCACGGGGTAGTGCTCGGCCTTGGCGCCATAATCGACGTGACGCTTGGCGAGCGCGGAGGCCGCGGGAAGAATCGATTCCAGGTTCGACAAGCCGCCGACTACGGCGGCGAGCATGCCCATCAGCTTCTTGCGCTGCTCGGTCATGTCCTCGGGAAACATCGCGCGCACGGACGGCGCCACCTCGAACAGGCGGTCGTAGAACAGCACCGCGGCGGCTTCCGAAATCGGGGCGACCTTGGCGAAGCTCTGCTGAATGAGAGTAATCTGCTCGGGCCTCATAATGTTCTCCTGTCTGTTTCGGTCTGCCTTCGTCCGCGCCATTGCGGACAAAGTTCATGGATCAAACGTCATCAGAGAGACTTCTCCCCGCGGACGGGGAGAAGCGACATTCGTGCCAGTTTGTCGTGCTCACACACGCGCCTCGGCGAGGCTTGGCGCGCCTTCGCCCTGCGGGCTGCGACGCAGGTAGAACCACCAGGTCAGAGCGAGGCAGGAGGCGTAGAAGGCGAGATAGACCACGAGCGCGAGCTGCGGCCCGCCGGTCATGGCGATCGACTTGCCGAAGCCGCTCGGGATCAGATAGCCGCCGACGGCACCGACCGCGCCGATGAAGCCGACCGCCGCGCCGCTCTCGATGCTCGCGGTCTTCAGGGCAGCGCTGCGTGCCGCATCGCCCTTGCCGCGCACCTTGAACAGGTTCTCCTCGCGGAAGATCGAGGGGATCATGCGGTAGGTCGAGCCGTTGCCGATGCCCGTCGTCACGAACAGGATCAGGAACATCGACAGGAAGCCGATGAAATCCTTGTGCCCCACGAAGTAGAGCGCGCCGACCGTGGCGCCCGCCATCACAATGAAGTTCCAGAAGGTGATGATGGAGCCGCCGACCCGGTCTGCGAGCCAGCCGCCGAGCGGACGCGACAGCGAGCCGACCAGCGGGCCGAGGAAGGCGATCGAGATCGTCACGGTGGGGAATTGCGTCTTCAGCAGCAGCGGAAACGCCGCCGAATAGCCGATGAAGGACCCGAACGTGCCGATATAGAGATACGCCATGATCCAGGTGTGCTTGCGCTTGACGATCGCGAGCTGGTTCTTCACCGACGATTTCGCCGTGGTGAGATTGTTCATGAAGAACACCGCGCCGAACACCGCGATTGCGATCGGCAGCACCCACATCAGGCCGGCATTCTGCAGGAAGATGCCGTCGACGGGCGTCGCCTGATATAGGTTGAAGACGGCGAGCGTCATCAGGATCGGGGTCAGGAGCTGCACGCTGGAGACACCGATATTGCCGCCGGCCGCGTTGAGGCCGAGCGCCCATCCCTTCATCCGGTCGGGAAAGAAGAAGGAGATGTTGGTCATGCTGGAGGCGAAATTGCCGCCGCCGAGACCCGCGGTCGAGGCGACCAGCAGCATGAGCCAGAACGGCGTGTCGGGCTGGCTGACGAAATAGGCGAGCGACAAGGTCGGGATGAACAGGATCGCCGCGCTGAAGATGGTCCAGTTGCGGCCGCCGAACGTCGTCACCGCGAAAGTATAGGGAAAGCGCATGAAGGCGCCGATCAGGCCCGGCACGGCGACGAGCTGGAACAGCTGGTCGGTGGTGTAGTGGAAGCCGGCCTGCGGCAGCTTGGTGGTGACGATGCTCCAGATCAGCCAGACCGAGAAGCCGATATGTTCGGCGACGATGGACCAGATCAGATTGCGCCGCGCGATCGACTTGCCGGTATTGTTCCAGAACGCCTCATCCTCGGGGCGCCAGTCTGAAATCCAGCTGGAGTTCAGGGTCGGATTCTTCGTCATTGCGTATCCCTTCCAGGCTCACCGCTGCGTCGTTGCAGGCTCTGCCTCCGGTCACGGAGGCGCGCTCCGAGGCTTCACCCCCGGTGGCGAGATCACGATGCTGATTGATGATGTTGAGGGACGTCGTCGTTGGCGTCGCGCAAAGACACTTCAATTTCCGTGCCAGTTGCGCGCACGCAGGAAACACAGGGATTTCAGGATGTTATTCGTATTGCCCGAATTGTTTGCAGGGCTTTTCCGCACGCAAAATTTGCGTTTCGCTCAATCCCTGTGCGACGCACAAGGATTGAGCTTGATGTCGATTAATTGGGCGCGGGCAGATCTCGCGTGAACGCGTGACTTACGCGGCTTCGACGAAGCGATGACGCTCGTAGAGGAATTCGAGCACGCGCTGGCGACACTTCAGATATGTGGCGTTGGTCGCGAGGTCGAGCCGCTTGCGCGGCCGCGCCAGCGGCACTTCCAGCACCTCGCCGATGCGCGCGCTCGGTCCGTTGGTCATCATCACGATGCGGTCGGACAACAGCACGGCCTCATCGACGTCGTGGGTAATCATCAGGATGGTGTTGCCGAGCTTCTGATGCAGCGCCATCACCGAGTCCTGCAAGTGGGCGCGGGTCAGCGCGTCGAGCGCGCCGAACGGCTCGTCGAGCAGCAGCACCTTCGGCTCCATGGCCAGCGCCCGCGCGATGCCGACGCGCTGCTTCATGCCGCCAGAGATCTCCGATGGACGCTTGTCCCTGGCATGGGCCATCTGCACGAGGTTGAGATTGTGCATCACCCAGGCGTCGCGCTCGGCACGGGACTTGGTCTTGGCGAAGACCTTGTCGACGCCGAGCCTGACGTTTTCATAGACGGTCAGCCACGGCAGCAGGCTGTGGTTCTGGAACACCACGGCGCGATCCGGCCCCGGCGAGTTCACCTCGCGGTTTTCCAGCAGCACGCCCCCCATCGTGGCGCCGGTCAGCCCTGCGATGATGTTGAGCAGGGTCGACTTGCCGCAGCCGGAATGGCCGATGATCGAGACGTATTCGCCTTTCTCGATCGTCAGATTGATGTCCTTGAGCACCTCCGTGGTGGCGGTGCCGCGGGTGAAGACCTTGTCGATGTGGTCGAGTTTCAGGTAGGCGGTCATGTCCCCTCTCCTCAGTTCTGCGCGGTGCCGCGGGTGACGACCTTGCCGAGCCCCGCGATCAGGCGGTCAAGCACGAAGCCGATGATGCCGACATAGAACAGCGCCAGGATGATCTCGCTGATATGCGAGGAGTTCCAGGCGTCCCAGATGAAGAAGCCGATGCCGACGCCGCCGATCAGCATTTCGGCGGCGACGATCGCGAGCCACGACAGGCCGATGCCGATGCGCAGGCCCGTGAAGATGTAGGGCGCCGCCGCCGGGATCATGATCTTGGCGAAGAATTCCAGCGGATTGAGCTGCACCACCGCGGCGACGTTGCGATAGTCCTGCGGGATGTTGCGGATGCCGACCGCGGTGTTGATGATGATCGGCCAGATCGAGGTGATGAAGATGACGAAGATCGCGCTAGGCTGGCCGTCGCGGAAGGCCGCGAGCGAGAGCGGCAGCCAAGCCAGCGGCGGAATCGTGCGCAGCACCTGGAACAGCGGATCGAGCCCGCGCATCGCCCAGACCGACTGCCCGACCAGCACGCCGAGCGCGATGCCGGCGATGGCCGAGAGCGAATAGCCGAAGGCGACGCGCTGGAGACTGGCGGACAGATGCCAGAACAGGCCCTTGTCGATGCCGCCACGGTCGAAGAACGGATCGAAGATCAGCTCCTTCGTATCCGCAAACACTTTTGAGGGCGGCGGCAGCGCCGAGCCGGCTCTGCGGCAGACCAGCTCCCACACCAGCGTCAGCAGAGCGATCACGACCAGCGGCGGGATCACGCGCACGGCGGTCTCGCGTGCCATGCGTGCGTAAGCCTCAGTACGCGGGGGACGCTTCGGCGTCAGCGTGACGACCGGCGCAATCGTTGCAGCAGGCGTTGCGGTCTCAACCTCGATCTTCGTGGCAGTCATGTTCATCGCTATCTCTCTCCGGCGTGGCAGGGACGATGCGGCCGCCCCTAAAGGCGGCCGCAGGGCTCCATCAGACTTCGACGCGCTTGATCGCGAGCGACTTCAGATAGGCGGCCGGATTTTCGGGGTCGAACACCTTGCCGTCGAAGAAGGTCTCCTTTCCGCGCGAGGTGGTGGCCGGAATGTCGGCGGCGGCGACGCCGAGGGTCTTGGCCGCATCGCGCCACATGTCCTCGCGGTTGACCTTGGCAATCAGCGCCTTGGTATCGAAGTTCGGCTCATACTTGCCCCAGCGGATGTCCTCGGTGAGGAACCAGAGATCGTGGCTCTGGAACGGATAGGAGGCATGATCGCGCCAGTACTTCATGACGTGCGGCGAGTTCTCGACCACCTTGCCGGGGATGCCATAGTCGAACTTGCCGGCGGTGCGATCGTAGACGTCCTCGACCGGGCAGTTGATCCACTGCCGCTTGGCCATGATGGCGGCCAGCTCCTGCTTGTTTTCCGCCTTGTCGGCCCATTGCTGGGCTTCCAGCACGGCCATCAGGATCGCCTTGCTGGCCTTCGGGTATTTGTCGACGAAGGCCGCGCGCATGCCGAAGGACTTCTCCGGATGCTTATTCCAGATCTCGCCGGTGTTGACGGCGGTGTAGCCGATGCCCTGGTGGATGAGCTGGAGATTCCAGGGCTCGCCGACGCAGAAGCAGTCCATGGTGCCGACCTTCATATTCGCCACCATCTGCGGCGGCGGCACCACGATGGTCTCGATGTCCTTGTCGGGATCGATGCCGCCGGCGGCGAGCCAGTAGCGGATCCACAGATCGTGGGTACCGCCGGGGAAGGTCATCGCAGCCTTCACGGCCTTGCCGGACGCCTTCTTCTTCTCAAGCGCCGCCTTGAACGGCGCCGCATCGGTGCCGAGCTTGAGGTCGGCATATTCCTTGGCGACCGAGATGCACTGCGCATCGAGATTGAGCCGCGCCAGGATGTACATCGGCGTCGGCTGGTTGTTCTGCGTCACCTTGCCGGCCGAGATCAGGTACGGCATCGGGGTGAGGATGTGCGCGCCGTCAATGCCGTTGCCTTCGGAGCCGAGCACGAGGTTGTCGCGCGTGGTGCCCCAGGACGCCTGCTTCTGCACGTCGGTGTCAGGCACGCCGTGCTTGGCGAACAGGCCCTTGTCCTTGGCGACGAACAGCGGGCCGGCATCGGAGAGCGCAATGAAACCGAGCTTGGCTCCCTTGACCTCGGGGCCTGCGTCCTGCGCGAAGGCGCCGGCGGGGAAATTCAGCTTGGCGGCGGCGAGCAGTGCGGCGGTCGAGCCGGTGGCTTTCAACAATTGACGGCGGCTGAGGCCAGTCTCGGAGGGCCGGCGAATGCGCTTGGTCATAGGTCGTGTCGTCCTTTTGCGTCGTTGCGGAATGATTGCGTCAGTGCGCACGAGCAGCCCGTCCGTCCGTGACGCCAGAAAAAGGCGCATGCGAACGCGCGACGGGGAGACCCCGTTCGGGTGCGTCAGCAATTCGGATGAGAAGTCTCGCGGGACGGCTTCAATGGCGTCGACCTGGAACTATTCAAGCTTCATGCCAAGCCTGCCACCGCCAAAAATGATGGATAATCAGATGCTTGGTAATTCCGCGCCTGACTAACACAGCCCTGTTCCGCACGCGAAATTTGCGGTCTGCTCAATCCTTGTGCGCCGCACAAACGTTGTGCAGTCGCTCAAGCAAGAGGCGGCGCAGTTCTGCCAATCATCCCCCTGCAGCTGACATCTGGCTGAATTTGCTAGCTTTTTCGATCGACGCGCCACGGCACACAAATTGCTTCTAAGGTTGCGTCAACGACGACTGCGGCTTGGCCGCATTGATGCAGCCTCTGGCGGCTGCATCCCGGAAGCTCACCTGCTTCGCGGTCTCCGGCTTCAGAGTCCTCGTGACGCGATTCCCAAGGCTTCCAAACTTTCCATAGCCCTCGTGCGCGCCAGGCTGCCCGCACGGCCGATGACGTTCAGCCGCGCCCTCGTCGGGGGCGTGTCGATCTCACTTACGAAGCAAAGGAACCATTGATGTCGTATCTCGCGCCTTCGGAATTCGTCACCAAGATGGTGGATGCGGGCGAGTCCAAGATCTTCATGTCCACCCGGGATACCATTATCCGCGCCTACATGGCCGGCGCGATCCTGGCCCTCGCAGCCTGGTTTGCCGTCACGATCACCGTGAACACCGGCCAACCGCTGGTCGGCGCGCTCCTGTTCCCGGTCGGCTTCGTCATGCTCTATCTCCTGGGCTTCGACCTCCTGACCGGCGTGTTCGTGCTCTCGCCGCTCGCGCTGATCGACAAGCGCCCGGGCGTTACGCTCAACGGCGTGCTGCGCAATTGGGGTCTCGTCTTCGTCGGCAATTTCGCCGGCGCCTTCACCGTCGCCTTCATGATGGCCTTCGTCACGACCTTCGGCTTCACGCAGGCGCCCGACAAGGTCGGCGCCGCCATCGGCAATATTGGCGAGGGCCGAACCCTTGGCTATGCCGCGCACGGTGCGGCCGGCATGGCGACGCTGTTCCTGCGCGGCATGCTCTGCAACTGGATGGTCTCGACCGGCGTCGTCGGCGCCATGATCTCGACTTCCGTCCCCGGCAAGGTCATCGCGATGTGGATGCCGATCCTGGTGTTCTTCTACATGGTGTTCGAGCATTCCGTCGTGAACATGTTCCTGTTCCCGTCGGGCCTGCTGCTCGGCGCGAAGTTCTCGATCATGGATTATCTGATCTGGAACGAGATCCCGACCGTGCTCGGCAACCTCGTCGGCGGCCTCGCCTTCACCGGCATGACCCTCTATGCCACCCATGTCATGACCCTGCCGAAGCGCCAGGCGGAGAAGCCCGCGAAGCCCCGCGTCGCGGCCTGATCGAATAGGTCTCGACAGGGGAGCCTCGCCCAAGCACGGTGAGGCTCCCCTCTCCCGGTGATGACGATGCCCCGCGGACTCCAGATTTCGGTCGGCCAGCATTCCGACAAGGGTCGCAAGCCCATCAACCAGGACTTTCACGGCGTCCTGATTCCGGAAGAGCCGCTGCTCAGCCTGAAGGGCATCGCGGCCGTTCTCGCGGACGGAATTTCCTCGAGCACGGTAAGCCAGATCGCCAGCGAGTCGGCGGTCAAGAGCTTCCTGATGGACTATTACTGCACGTCGGAGTCGTGGACGGTGAAGACCTCCGCCCGCCGCGTGCTGGAGGCGACCAATTCCTGGCTGCATGCGCAGACGCGCAAGAGCCAATATGCCTATGACCGCGACAAGGGCTATGTCTGCACGCTCAGCGCCATGGTCATCAAGGCAACCACCGCGCACATCTTCCATGTCGGCGATTGCCGCGTCTATCGCGTCGCCGGCAAGGCGCTGGAGCAACTGACCGACGATCACCGCATCATCGTCTCGTCCGAGCAGACCTATCTCGGCCGCGCGCTCGGCATCAATCCGCAGCTCGAGATCGACTATCAGGCGATCGAAATCGAGGCCGGCGACACCTTCCTGCTGGCAACCGACGGTGCGTACGAGTTCGTCGATGCGCGTTTCGTCACGAGTGCAATCGACGAGCACGCAGCCGAGCTGGACGGGGCGGCGAAGGCGATCGTGGAGGAAGCCTATCGGCGCGGCAGCGACGACAACATCACCGTGCAGATCCTGCGGATCGATGCGGTGCCGCAGCGCGATCCGGCCGGCATCTTCAATCAGAGCTCGGAATTGCCGCTGCCGACGCTGCCGGAGCCGCGGGCGATCTTCGACGGCTACCGGATCGTCCGCGAGATCCACGGCAGCAGCCGCAGCCATATCTACCTCGCCGTCGACACCGAGACCGAGCAACCGGTCGCGCTCAAGCTGCCGTCGGTCGACCTACGCGACAACGCCGCCTATCTCAAGCGCTTCTTGATGGAAGAATGGATCGCACGCCGGATCGACAGCCCGCATGTGCTCAAGCCGCTGTCGCAGTCGCGGCGACGCGGCTATCTCTACGTCGCGACCGAGTTCGTCGAGGGGCAGACCTTGAAGCAGTGGATGACCGACAATCCGCGGCCCGATCTCGAAACCGTGCGCGGCCTCATCGAGCAGATCGCCGCAGGCCTGCGCGCCTTCCATCGCATGGAGATGCTGCATCAAGACCTCAGGCCCGACAACATCCTGATCGACAAGACCGGCACCGCCAAGATCATCGACTTCGGATCGGTCAGGGTCGCCGGCGTGGCCGAGGCGGCGCCGCCAGGGGAGGCCGACGAAATCCTGGGCACCGTCCAGTACACGGCGCCGGAATATTTCCTGGGGCAAGGCGGCTCGCCGCGCTCCGACATGTTTTCTCTGGCCGTGATCTGCTACCAGATGCTGACGGGAAAGCTGCCCTACGGCACCCAAATCGCCAAAATCCGGCGCAAGGCGGATGTGCGAAAGCTTAAATATCGCGCCGCCGACGATGACCGCAACGTTCCCGCCTGGGTCGACGGCGCGCTCCGGCGCGCGCTCCATCCCGATCCCTACAAGCGGCACGAGGATCTCTCGGAATTCATCTTCGAGCTTCGCACGCCCAACCCGGCCTATCTCGACACGCGCATCACACCGCTCCTGGAGCGCAGCCCGCTGATGTTCTGGAAGCTGACAACGGCGGCGCTCGCCTGCGCCGTCGTCGTGCTGCTGGCCTTGCTGCATGCGCGCTGATCGAGATTGCCGCTCGCCACATGATTAATAGCGAGCGGCGCAGCCAGCCCGCCTGCGCTTCTGCTCTGGCAAGCCTCAAACGGGGGCCGCGATCTCGGCGACGAAGTCGCGATAGGAGCGCAAGGGACGACCCAGCATGCCGGTCAGACGCTCGACGTCGCCGGGCTCAGGGATCATTCCCTCGGTGAGGAAACGCTCGCCCATCACCCGCATGTCGAAAGCCATCCAGGGCGGCATGAACTGCCTGAGGTTGTTCTCGAACCCCGCAGTGTCGTCTCCGCCGTAGGCGATCGCGCGGCCGAGCACCTCCGACCAGATCGCGGCGGCCTTCGCGCCAGTGAGTGTCTCAGGGCCAACAAGATTGATGCGTTCGAGCGGAAGCGGCGCTGCGGATGTCTCGCGGCGGATCAGTTCGATCGCAGCAATCTCGCCGATGTCGCGCGCGTCGATCATCGCAAGGCCCTTGCTGCCGATCGGCATCGGGTAGACACCATATCCGGTCACGGCATCCTTGATCATGAGTTCGTTGTTCATGAAATAGGCGGGCCGCAGGATGGTCGCCTTGAAGCCCATCTGCTCGATCATGCGCTCGACCCCGAACTTGCCGGCGAAGTGCGGCACATTCACGTAGAGGTCGCTGTGAATGACCGACAGATAGACGAACCGCTCGATGCCGGCTTCGCGGGCAAGGTTGAGCGCAGTCAGCGCCTGAGTGAATTCGTCCGGCACCACGGCGTTGAGCAGGAACAGCGTCGAGACGCCCGAAAACGCAGTGCGCACGGAATCGACGTCCAGCAAGTCGCCCTGGGCGACGGCAACACCTGCCGGAAGGTTGGCCTTCTCGGGATTTCGGACGAGTGCGCGCACATCGGCGCCGCGCTTGACGAGTTGCTCGACGACGTTGCGGCCGATGGTGCCGGTGGCGCCGGTAACGAGGATGGTCATGGGATCACTCCGGTTGGGTATTGGAAGACACCCGGAAACTAATGATCCACATGCGAGCCGATAGGCGTTATATTTGGACAGACCGTCTCATTGGTGGAACAGATGGATTTGCTTGCGCTCGCCGATTTCAATCTCGTCGCCCGTCACGGAGGGTTCGGAAAGGCCGCGCGAGCAGCGGGGCGTCCGAAAGCGACCTTGTCTCGACGTGTGTCCGAACTGGAGAGCAGTCTTGATCTGCGTCTGTTCGAGCGCGGCGGGCGCACGCTCAAGCTCACCCAGGAAGGGCGCGCGCTCTATGAGCGGACGGGCGCACTCCTCACCGAGCTCGACGAGACCGCGGCCGCGATCGCCTCGGGCGGGGACAAGCCAAAGGGCAGGTTGCGGATCAGCGCACCCCTGCTCTTCTCGCAAACCGCGATGGGCCGTCTCGCGGCCGGCTTCGCCCTTCGGCATCCGCAAGTCCGGCTCGAAGTCACGACCGATGACCGCTACGTCGACATGATCGAGGAAGGCTTTGATCTCGTGATCCGGGTCAATCCCGATCCGGATGAAAGCCTGGTCGGCCGCATCTTCTTGCGCGACCGAATGCTGGTCGTCGCCAGCCCCGCTCTGAAGCACCCGAGAGGAAACCTCGCTGTTCCGGCCATCGTGCGCGGCGATGACAAAGCTGCGGTTTGGGACATCAGACGGCCAAGCGGCCCATCGCGCATCGCGATCGATCCCGTGCTTCGACTGTCATCCCTGATGATGGTTCGCGATGCCGTGAGAGCCGGTATCGGCGCCGCGAGGCTGCCGCTGTCGCTCGTCAGCCACGATCTTGCCGCCGGCACGCTCGTTCGCTGGGGTGACGTCGAGGGAGCCGACATCGCCCTATGGACGCTCTATCCCTCGCGGCGATTGCTCAGTGCGCGCGTCTCCGCTTTCCTCGATCATCTGAAAGACGCCTTTCCAAAGGGTACGCCCGACGAGTTGGCAGCCTATATCGGGGGATGACTGAGATTTCGCATCCTCACGCCGGCTCGGTCGCCTTCATCCCGAGCGGCTTCGGCGCCATGCCGCCGCCCGGCTTGAGGTGGAATTCGTAAGTCATCAAATGCCACCGCCCGTTCGCCGTGGTGCCGTCGGGCATCTCAAGGTCGTTGCGCGGCTCGACCTTGGCGACGAGGTCGTCCTTCACGCCGAACACCACGTCGGAGTCGAGATATTTGTCACCGTCCATGAAGACGTGCGTGATCAGCGGCTCATAGCCTCTGGCATTGACCAGGAAGTGCACATGCGCCGGGCGCATCGGGTGGCGGCCGGTCTGCACGATCATCTCGCCGACCGGACCATCGGTCGGGATCGGATAGCTGCACGGCAGGATGGTGCGGAAGAAGAAGCGGCCATCGTCATCGGTGATGAAGCGCGCCCGCGCCGAGGCGCCGACCTCATCGTAGTTCGGCTTCTGGGAATCGTAGAAGCCGTCGTCATCGGCGTGCCAGACGTCGACGGGAACGCCGGCGAGCGGCTTGCCCTCGAGGTCGGTGACGCGGCTCTGCACGAACATCCGCTCGCCGGTCTGGTTGTTCGGCGAGATGTCGGTGCCGTGCGCAGTCACCTTGTGCTCGCCGACATAGAACGGGCCGAGCACTGTGGTCTCCGTGGCACCGTCGCGATCCCTGTGATTGACGGCGTCGACCAACATGGAGACGCCGAGCACGTCGGACAAGAGGATGAATTCCTGGCGGGTGTCGGTGCATTTCTGCCCGGTCCGGGTCAGGAAATCGATGGCATATTCCCATTCCGCGAAGGTGAGACCGGTCTTGCTCACGTAATCGTGCAGCGACCTCACCAATTCCTGCAGCAGAAATTTCGCGCGCGTGTCGGGCGTGTGGTCGAAGCTCCTGACGACGGCTTCGGTGAGTTCGGTCTCGGTGAACTGAGTCATGGTGCGTTTGCCCTCGCGTTCTTCTCGTTGGCCCCGGCGGGCTCCTTGCGTTCCGAGCCCGAGTCTACACCAGCCGGCCCGGCCTCGTTAAGCGCAACCGGCTTGGAATGCGGCCGTCATTTCGGTATCAACTTTCCGACAAAACGCCCCGGAGGAACTGATGCTCGCCCCCACCCCCGCTTCGCCCGAATCCGTCGGCATGTCCAAGGCCGCGCTCGACCGCGTCGATGCGCATCTCAAGCGCCGGTACATCGATGCCGGGCGTTTCCCGGGCACGCATCTCCTGGTCTACCGCCGCGGCAAGGTCGCGCACAGCTCGGTGCAGGGCTTTGCCGATGTCGAGCGCAAGGTGCCGGTGAAGGACGATACGATCTATCGCATCTATTCCATGACCAAGCCGCTCACCAGCGTCGCCTTCATGATGCTGGTCGAGGAAGGCCTCGTCGCCATCGACGAGCCCGTCGCCAAATACATTCCGGAGTGGAAGGACCTCGGCGTGTTCGTCGCCGGCACCTACCCGGCGTTCCTGACCCGGCCGCCGTCCCGGCCGATGCTGATCGTCGACCTCTTGCGCCACACCTCTGGGCTCACCTATGGCTTCCAGCAACGCTCCAACGTCGATGCCGCCTATCGCACTGAAAAGATCGGCGAGGTCGAGAAGTCAGGCACACTCCAGACCATGGTCGAGGGCCTGGCCAAGATCCCGCTGGAGTTTTCGCCGGGCGAGGCCTGGAATTACTCCGTTGCAACCGACGTGATCGGCTATCTCATTGGCAAGATCTCCGGCATGCCGTTCGAGCAGTTCCTGAAACAGCGCATCCTCGATCCACTTGGCATGACCGACACCGACTTCCACGTCCCGGCCTCGAAGGCGCATCGCTTCGCCGCCTGCTATTCCGCCGATCCCGGCGGCGGCATGACCTTCCATGCGGGCCAGCGCCGCGAGGGGCTGACGCTCCAGGACGACCCGGCAACGAGCTCGTTCCTGTCGCCGCCCTCGTTCATCTCCGGCGGCGGCGGGCTGTGCTCGACCGTTGCCGACTATCTGACCTTCTGCCGTGCGCTGCTCAATGGCGGCGAGCTCGGCGGCGTCAGGCTGATCGGGCCGAAGACGCTGGCGCTGATGACCACCAACCACATTCCGGGCGGCCGTGCGCTGCCGGACGTCTCGCGCTCGCTGTTCTCGGAAGCGACCTATAACGGCATCGGCTTCGGTCTCGGCTTCGCCGTGACCATGCGCCCGGCCGAGACATTGATCGCCGGCAGCCCCGGCGAATACAATTGGGGCGGCGCCGCCACGACCTCGTTCTGGATCGATCCGGCCGAGGACCTGATCGCGATCTTCATGACGCAAGTGCTGCCGTCGAGCGCCTATCCGATCCGCCGCGAGCTGCGCAGCATGGTCTACGCCGCAATCACTGAAAGCAATCTGTAGCCGACCGCGACGACCCCGCGGCCACCGGCCGCGGCAGCACGATCGCATATGACTCGCTGCGGCGGCCTGCGAGCACGCCTCGTCCTTCGAGACGGCGCTTACGCGCCTCCTCAGGATGAGGCTAATCGGCGTCAGTGCCCGTTTCGACTGCTGCCGCACACTCCGTCCTCATCCTGAGGAGCCCGCCTAAAGCGGGCGTCTCGAAGGATGGCCACGGGGAAAATCCCTCAGATGCGATAGCCCTGCCCGGCTGCGGGGTCCTCCTATCAGGCGGTCACTTGAGCATCTCCGGCACGATCAGGCGCGGCAGGAACAGCGACACGCTGGGCCAAATGATCACGGCCGCCAGCACGAGTAGCATCGGGATCAGCATGATGACCGTGTCCTTCAGGGCATAGCGCAGCCGCACGCCCGCGATCGAACAGGCGATCATCAGACAGAGGCCGTAGGGCGGCGTCACCAATCCGAAGGCCAGCGAGACGATGGAGATGATCGCGAACTGGACCGGATGCAGATCGACGGACCTGGCGAGCGGCTCCAGCACGGTGCCGACGATGATGATCGCGGGGATGGCGTCGAGAAAGCAGCCCACCACCAGAAAGCAGAAGGCGATGAAGAAGCCGGCCGCGACGGGACCCATGCCCCATGTCGAAACGTTCGCCAGCAGTTCTTGCGGGATCTTGTAATAGGCCAGCAGCCAGCCGAACGCACTGGCGGTGCCGACGCAGAACAGCGCCACGCCGGCGAGGCGCCCAGTGTCGAGCAAGGCTCTGTACAATTCGCGGATTCCCGTCTCGCGGTAGAAGAACGCCGAGAGCACGACGGAATAGAGCACGGCAACGCAGGCGGACTCGGTCGCGGTGAACCAGCCGAGCAGAATGCCGCCGACGATGATGAACGGCGTCATCAGCGCCGGTATCGACCGCCAGATGGCGCATCGCATGTCGACCCAGGTCGACTTCGGATAGGTCGGGTAGCCGCGGCGCACCGCATAGACGTGCACCGTCGCCATCTGCGCGCCCGCGATCAGCAGCCCGGGCACGATACCGGCCAGATACATCGCCGCGATCGAGGTCGAGATCAGACCGCCCCACACGATCATCAGGATCGAGGGCGGAATGACGACCGCAAGAACCGCGGAGGCCGCCGTGATGGCAATGGAGAACGAGAGATCGTAGCCCTCCTTGGTCTGCGCATCGATGAAGATCTTCGATTGGCTCGCCGCATCCGCAGTGGAGGAGCCGGAGATGCCGGCAAAGAACACCGACAGCACGACGTTGATCTGCGCCAGCGACCCCGGCCAGTGCCCGACCATCGAGCGCGACAGCGCCACCAGGCGATCCGTGATGCCGCCGATACTCATCAGGTTCGCCGTCAACAGAAAGAACGGCACGGCGAGCAGGATGAACGAGTTGTATGCGTTGAAAGTCTCCTGCGCGAGCGTCATCAGCGAGAGGCGCGGCTCGATCAGAAGGATCGGCACGCAGGCAAGGCCCAGCGCGAAGGCGACCGGCACCCGCACGATCAGCAGGCCGACGAAGACCCCGAACAGCACCATCGCGGCCTGTCCGGCAGAAAGTACGGTGCCGTTCATTGCTGTGCCCCGACCAGAACGCGCAGTTCATCGAGCATCTGTTCGCCCGCAAACACAATCCAGGTCACGCCGGCCACCGGCCAGGCGACGTGGATCAGCCAGAGCGGCAGATCGGCCAGCTCCGACGTTCTGTTCCAGGCGAAGCGTGTGAATTCGATTCCGGCGGACACGAACACGATGGCCAGTGCCAGCACGCCGAGCCGCGCGATGATCCGCACCGCGGCCTCCGACCGCCGCGACAAATCGGGCCACACGTCGACCTCGAAATGCTGAGCCTCGCGAATGCCGACCATGGCGCCAATCATGATCGTCCAGATGAACAGGAATCGCGCCATCTCTTCGGTCCAGATGTAGGAGGGAATGAACGGCGTGTAGCGCGAGACGATCTGCAATGTGACGGGGATGACCAGGATGCCGACGCAGGCGGCGAGCAGGAATTCCAGCAATTTCGCATAGGCCGCGGTGACGCGACGCCACAGCGACGGTGTGGACGGGACGTGCATTTCGGACATTGGAGCTCCGTACGGCGCTCATCCGCCACGTCCGGGCAGGAAGCGGGGCCTGCCCGGAATGCTGTCGGCGGACGGGGCGGCCTCAGACGACGTTGATCTTCTCGAAGATGCCCTCCGCGCCGATCTCCTTGGCGTAGGTGGCCATCACGGGGTCGGCGAGCTTCTTCATGGCGTCCCGCTCCTCGAACGGAACGCGCTTGAGCTTGCCGGCCTTCTCCAGCGTGTCGAGCTTGACGACCTCCTCGCTCGACTCGAGCTGACGGCCGTAATCGCCGGCCTCCTTGCCCGCCTTCATGATCGCGTCCTGCAGATCCTTCGGCAGGGTCTTCAGCGTCTTCACCGAGAAGCAGATCGGCCGGATCGACACGGCGTGCTGGGTCAGGTTGAGATGCGGCGCCACTTCATAGAACTTCATCGCCTCGACGCCGGCCGCTTCGTTCTCGCCGGCTGATATCACCCCGTTCTGGATCGCGTTGTAGACTTCGTTATAGGCGATCACCGTGGGGCTCATGCCGACGGCCGCAAAGGTCTTCGACCAGATCGGCGCGCCCTGCACGCGCACCTTGAGGCCTTTGAGATCGGCGAGGTTCTTCAGCGGCTTGTTGGCGAAGATGTTGCGGATGCCGCCGCCGGCATAACCGATCAGAACCACGTCCGCCTTGGCCGCGACCTCGTCGGCGACTGGCGCCAGGATATTGGCTTCGACCACCTTGTTCATGTGCTCGATGCCCTTGAACACGAAGGGCGCATCGATGAACGGGGCGGCCTTGGCGAAGGTCGACATGTGAGCCGGCGAGACGATGCCGTAATCGACTGCCTTGCCTTGCGACATGTACTCGAAATACTGCTTCTCGAGGCCGAGCGAGGAGTTCCTGTGCAGGGTGAAGTTGACGGGCTTGCCGTAATACTTCTTCACCAGCTCCTCGAACCGCAACAGGGCCCGATTGAAGGCATGGTCGTCATTGAACTGCACGGCACCGTTCAGCGTGATCGGGGCTTGCGCCCTCAGGATCGACGGCATGCCGATGGTAGCTGCCGCAGTGGTTGCACCGATCCCAGCGAGAAATGACCTTCGCTTCATCGTCTCCCCTCCCTTTGATGCTCCGGCCCTGTCGCCGGGCCGTGAGCGCAGCCGTTATGCGGCTTGCGAGAGGCAAGCGTATGAAAAACCTCGGCGGGACGGAAGTCATTTCGCGTGCGCTGGAGCTACCCCTTCGTCGCAGGACTGCACGTAAGCGCCTGCTGCACTGCAACTCGCCACTTCGCTTTGCGGCGAATGCGCGAGGTCTCCGGCGATCAGGAGCGCTGGACGGACGGCGAAAATTCGTGGCGCAGCACAATTCCTGCGCCTATGGTCTCTTCAAAATCATTGTCCGGTGCTGCCGCGCTGGAACCGGGACGCCTGCGTTTGCCAAAGCTTACCCTGCCCGTTCGGCTCGCCTCCTTGTCGCCGGAACGACGCTGCCGCTGATCGTTTTCGCGGTGGCCTTGTCTATTACAACTACCGTCAGGATCGCAGCGAGGCTGCGCGCCGTTTGCTGGAAACGGTGCGTAGCATGCGCATGGTGCTGGATGCCGAGGTGCAGCGGATCACGGGGCTTGCCCCTGCCGCGCGGCGTCGTCTGCACTGTGACCTGCACGCTGGAGGAGACGCTTTGATCCGCGGTCACGCGCATATCGCAACGCAACACGGGGTGTGCTGCGACAATTGCGCTTGCCCTCATCCATTCATCCGATGTTAAACATCCGATGATTGCAGCTGCCGGGGCGTGGCAGCCAAATACAAACGAACCAGCCGCGACAGGCCGGACGGGAGAAACGTACGAGTGGCAAGAGCGCGCCCGAGCCCCGTCGACAAGCCGATCAAGCCCGGCCGCATTCGCGCCGTGCTGACGACGCTCGGCCGGGAGATCGCGCAGGATCTCATTCCGGTCGGGACAGCCCTGCCGCCGGAGCCTGAGCTCGAAGCCCGCTTCGGAGTCGGGCGCGGCGTGGTGCGCGAAGCCATCAAGACGCTCGCCGCCAAAGGTCTGGTCAGCGTGCGGCCCCGCCACGGCACGCACGTGCTGCCGCGCCACGAATGGAGCCTGCTCGACCGCGACGTGCTGAGCTGGCTGGTCGGTCAGGATGAGCCGGATCGGGACCTTCTGCTCGCAATCCAGGAGGTGCGCTCGATCATCGAGCCCGCTGCCGCAGCGCTTGCGGCCGAGCGTGCAACAAGGAACGACCGCTGGCGGATCGACACGGCCCTGGCGGCGATGCAGACTGCAAAGGACCAGGCCAGCGCCCTCGCTGCCGACAAGGCTTTCCATCTCGCCATCCTGGACGCGACCCACAATCCGGTCCTCCAGGGCTTTCGCGGGGCGATCGATACCATTCTGGGCACCGTCTTCACCGTTGCCGTCGGCGGCCCCGGCGGCTGGTTCAAGGACAATCTGCCGAACCACGTCACGGCGGCGCGGGCCATCGAGAGCGGCAACCCGGAGAAGGCGCGCGCCGCGATGGAACGGCTGCTGGGCTACACCCGATCGAAGCTGTCGAACCGAAAGACCATTATCGCCGCGGCGGCTCGCAAAGCGGACGGATCGACCCTGCGCGCCGTCAGGAAGCCGAGCCTCAACCGCAAGAGAAAGCGCCATGCACCGTGACATGAGGGGCTCGGCCCGGATCCCCGCTCCGCGCGGATCGCGAGGAGGGTCGCAACCGATACAGATATGCGATTGCGCGAGACGCGGCTACGATACCAGCAATGATCAGTGGGAAATGCCGGTACAGGCATAGCTGAGCGTCAGGGAGGTCGAATGCAGCTGACGGGCAGTCTGAAAGGCCGATCGTCGCGGCTGATGCGCAGCGTCAACTCGCTGGCCGGCGCTGCAATGTTCGTCGCGCCGCTGCTTGCGCTGGTCGCGGTCTGGGCCGCCGTGATCCCGCTGTTCAACGTCAATCCGCGCGTGTTTCCCTCGGTCGGCGCGGTCGGCACCGCCGCGCTTGACTCGATCCGGGACGGCACGTTGTTCGCCCATGTCGGCGCCAGCCTCTTGCGCGTCGGCCTGGGGACACTGATCGGCATCGCCACCGCGGTGCCGCTCGGTATCGCCATGGGCGTCAGCCCGACGGTCGCGGCCTTTCTCACGCCGCTGTTCCGGTTCTTCTCGGTGCTCGCCGGCATTGCCTGGATCCCGATCGCGACGTTGTGGTTCGGCTACGGTTTCGGCGCGATCGTCTTCGTGATCTTCAACGCCGTATTCTTCGTCGTCGCCTACAACACGCTTCTCGGCGTCAGGACCGTCCCGCACACGCTGCGCAACGCTGCCGCCTCGCTCGGCGCCGGCCGCTGGGCGCTGCTGACCGAAGTACTGCTGCCGGGCGCGCTGCCCAATATCGTCACCGGCATTCGCACCGGCCTGGGCTTTGCCTGGCGCGGCCTGATCGCCGCGGAGATGATCGCGACCAATGTCGGGCTCGGCTACATGCTGTTCGTCGCGCGCGATTTCTACCGCACCGAGGTGATCGTGTTCGGCATGATCGTGATCGGCGTGCTCTGGCTTCTGATCGACCGTCTGTTGCTGGTCCCGCTGGAACGCGCGACCATCGAGCGCTGGGGCATGGTGAGGCGCGCATGAACGTCCTGCTGCAAATCTGGGCCGGCTATGCCCGCCTGACCCGGCGCTGGCCGGGCATCGCCGCGATCATTCCCTTCATCCCGGTGCTGGCGCTGTGGACCGCGGTCAGCGAGGCCGGGCTGTTTCCACGCGCGTTCTTCCCCGGCCCGGCCGACGTCATCCGCGCATTCTTCACGCTGACCTACAAGGGCATCCTGCCCGACTATCTCCAGGACAGCTTGATCCGGCTCGCGACCGGCGCCGCGGTCGGCATGGCGCTCGGCATACCCTTGGGCATCCTGATCGGCACCAGCCGCTGGGCGCATCGCATCTGCTGGCCGGTGCTGCTGTTCTTCCAGGCCATCGGCGACATCGCCTGGCTGCCGATCCTTCTGATCTGGTTCGGCTTCGGTCTGACGACGATGACCTTCGTCATCGTCTACACCGTGCTGTTCCCCGTCGTGCTCAACACCGTGCTCGGCGTCGAATCGGTACCGCGCGATCTGTCACGCGCCGCCTTGAGCCTCGGGGCTTCGCGGGCGCGCGTGCTCTGGGAGGTGACGCTGCCCGGCGCCCTGCCCAACATCATCACCGGCCTGCGCAACGGACTCGGCTACGGCTGGCGCGCGCTGATCGCGGTCGAGATGATCGTCGGCACGTCGGGCATCGGCTTCATGATGTTCGATGCGCGCCGCGCCGGGTCGACCGTCGAGATCATCCTCGGCATGATCATTCTCGGACTGCTCTGGTACATCGTGGACGCCTGGATTCTCGCCCCGCTCGAGCGTGCGACCGGCCAGCGTTGGGGATTGGTGACATCATGAAGACGCTCTCGCTGCGCAATCTCGGCAAGACCTATTTCGACCCTTATGCAGGCGCGCATGTCACCGCCGTCCACGACGTCTCACTCGACGTCGAGCCCGGCGAGTTCATCTCGGTGGTCGGCCCCTCCGGCTGCGGCAAGACGACGATCCTGAACATGATCGCCGGCTTCATTCCCTATTCGAAGGGGGACATCCTGCTCGACGGCAAGCCGGTGCACGGGCCCGGCCCCGAGCGCGGCGTCGTGTTCCAGTCGTTCGCGCTGTTTCCCTGGAAGACCGTGCTCGACAATGTCGGCTTCGGGCCGAAGATGCGCGGCGTGCCGAAGGCCGAGCGCGACCGCATCGCGCATGAATATCTCGCGCTTGCCGGGCTCTCGCATGCGGCGCACCGCTATCCCAACGAGCTCTCCGGGGGCATGCAGCAGCGCGTCGGCGTGGTGCGCGCACTCGCCAACAACCCCGACGTCCTCTTGATGGACGAGCCGTTCGCCAGCGTCGACGCGCAGACGCGCATGACGCTCCAGGAGGAACTGACCCGCATCTGGCAGGAGCGCAAGCCGACGGTGATCTTCATCACCCATGACGTGGCGGAAGCGGTATTTCTCGCCAACCGCGTCGTCGTGCTGTCGAAGGGACGCGTGCTCGACCAGGTCGCGGTCGACCTTCCGCGTCCCCGCATCTGGGACGATCTCGTCCGGGACGACCAGTTCAAGCAGCTTTCGGCGCGCGTGCTGCAGATGGTGCGCGCAGCATGAGCATCGCCGCCGACGTTCTTCGCTCGCCCAAGAGCCGTGTCGTTCTCGGCGCGGTGGCCGCATGGGCGCTGTTTCAGCTCTGGCTGACCATCGCAGCGCCCGGAAAGATCTCGCCGCAGCTCACGGGCACGTCGGAAAAGGTGAACGTGCAGATCGAGCTGCCGTTCACGCCGGAGCGTTTCCACGTGCTCGCCTTCCAGCAATACGGACGCGTCTCGGGCACGGACGAGCATTCGATCGAGCTGCGCGGTGTCAAAAGAACGGACCTCAATGCCGTGGCCCGGCCCTATTGGGTGACGGCGGTGGGGCCGATAAAAGAGGGAGGCTGAGACTATGAAACGACTCTTGCTGCTTGGATTGGCGCTTCTCGCCGGCATGGTGCCGGCAAGCGCCCAAACCCTGACAAAACTCAAGGCCGGCATGGTCACTGGCATCGACCAGATTGGCCTGCCCATCGCGCTCGAGCGCGGCTTCTTCGAGAAGTACGGGCTCGACGTCACGATCGCACGCCCCTACGCCACCGGTGTCGACGCGCTGAACGCGTTGCAGGCCGGCGAGAGCGAGATCGTGCAGGTCGGCGTACCCATGATCGGCGCGGTGCTGCGCGGCATGGACCTCGTCGCGCTGGGCAATTACAGCGGCAACGCCACCAAGGCCGGCTCCGATGCCACGATGGCGATCATCGCGCGCGAAGGCTCGGGCATCGTCAAGGGCGACCTGTCGACGTTGAAGGGCAAGAAGATCGCGGCGTCGTTCGGCACGATCAACCATCTCTACATCCTGGCGACGCTGGAGAAGGCCGGACTGAAACCCGACGACGTAACATTGGTCAACACCCCGCCCCCGGACATGACCGTCGCCCTGCTCGCCAAGGGCATCGACGCGTTCTCGGGCTGGGACCCCTGGCCGATCGTCGCGGGCAAGGACGTGCCGGGCGCCGTCGAGATCATTCGGGGCGGCGACGTGATCTCCTATATCGGCTTCAACGTCGCGCTGCGCCCATGGGTGCAGGCCAACGGCGAGACGATCGAGAAATTCCTCGCCGCCGTCTCCGAGGCCGACCAATGGATGCGCAAGAACCCGAAGCTGGCGGCACAAGTCGCGACGCGCTGGATTCCAGGCCTGAAGCAGGAGGTCGCGGAGGCCGCGATGCAGTTCAACATCCAGCAGGCGGACCGCCGGCTGTCGGCGAACAATTACCGCGCGCTGTGGAGCGCCCAGGACCGGCTCACCCGGCTCGGCATCCTCAAATCGACCTTCGATGTCAATGCGCATATCGAGCCGAAGCACATTCTCAAGGTCATGAAAGACCGTCCTCAGCTGTTCGCCGACCTGCCGCCGATCCCGGAGACGGCGGCGATCACGCCGGGCTACGTGTTCAAGCCCTGAGCATTGTTGCAAACGTCCAGACCAGCGCGCCATGCGCGCCGGTCCGGCCCATCGTCTGCAACGCTGGCGGGCGTCTGGTCTAGACGGTCGAGATGCCGTCGATCGGGCTGATATCCCCGACGAAACGCAGCAGGTCGGCCATCGTGAATTCGCCCGGCACTTGCGACGGCAGCGTCGGCTTCCAGGTCTTGCCCTTGAGCCAGAGATACGACTGGTGGTCGCCATGGACGAGGCCGACGAAGACCTCGGCAAGCAGGGTCGCGCCGACCGGGCCGAGCCTTTCGCCGCTGCCCCGCTGCTCCGCCTCCTTGAGGATGTAGTACCAGAGCGGGGTGTTTTGGTGCAGGCCATGCTTCTTCGCCACGGCGCCGTCGCTCCCCTTCGAGATTTCTTCCGGCGTCAGCGGATTCTTGATCTTCATGGCCTTGGCGACGTCCTGCCCGGACGGCAATCCCAGCAACACGCCGCGCTTGAGGTTGCGGAACGGCAGGCTGCCGCCGTCACCGGGCAGGGTATGGAGTTGCGGCACGATGAACGGGTCGATCTTGCGGGAGGGATTGAACCCCACGCCCGCAGGATTGTTCGGCAACAGCTTATAGTAGCGCCGCCAGTCGATGATCCAGTTGCTCGAAAGCACCGGAAGCGGGAGCGGTGGCTGAATCGGGTTTGGTGCCAGATCGCCGATGATGCCGCCCGACAGCCCGGTGAACCTGAACAGCAGGTCCAGGGTCGCCGGCGCGAGGCCACCGGGCGTGAAGATCCGGTTGTGGCTATAGACCTGGCGCACCATGCTGTGGCCGAGACGATAGACGGCGCCCGAAAACTCGACGGGCATGTAGGGGATCTTCTTGAAGCGGTAGAAGCGCCGCCCCTGCTCGAGGATCTTCGCGACGATCCCCTTCTCGGTGATCCGCTCCACGAAATCGTGCAGGACCATCCATTGGTAGTGCCAGGTCACGATCCGGCGCGCTTCCTCGAAGATCTCGCCCGCCGGCTTGCCGGACGCCGCGAGCTGATCGCAGACCTTGTTGTGAAACTTCAGCATCGCAAGATGGGTTTGCGCGACGACCAGGTTCTCGTCATTGCGATGATCGCCGATCAGGGCAAACCCCTCGGGATTGCGCGGCAGGTCGTTGCGATGATCGCCGGTGATGTCATCGACGTTGACGGTCTTGCCGATCAGCAGCTTGGGGCCCGGTGTCTTGCCGCTGTCGCTGGCCGAATTGCGCGCGTACAGATGGCGGCTGCCGTCGGGGCCGAGACCATAGACGCTGTCGAGATCGAGTGCGGGCGTGCGAAAATTCGTGACCGCCGTCGGATCGGCTTCCTTCTCGCCGAAGGAGGTCAGATCGAGCGTGATGTCGTGATCCACGAATTGGCCGAGATAGGTGAAACCCGCCGGGACGTTGAGGTTGTTGCCCGCGGCGTCGCCGGGGGCGGGATCCTTCATCGCGTCGGCGAGCTCGCGCAGCGGACCGTCGTCGACAGCCAGCGGCTCCAGGGTCGGAAACATCCGGCCAAACATGCCCGGATCGTCGTGTCCGGAGAGCGTATCCAGAAATTGTCGCGTCGGTTGACGTCCGGCCTTGCCATGACCGGGATGAACATTCACGTCGGTTCCCATCGCTTGCTCCTGCTTAAAATGCTGTAAGGGAGAGGGGCGCCGAAGATGTCGATTGGCCTAAAATACTCGTTTCAGTATACGTTCTGAAGAATTGCCCCTCAGGGTGCAGTACGAGAGAATATTACCACAGATTGCATTCTGTGGATGGGCCCTGCCGCGAGGCCTTTTGCCCCACCGACGACACAGGCTTTTGATCGTCCGAAGCTCGAGCAGGAAAGACTAAGGCGCGATCGACGCGTCGGCTGAATCTCTCAGCGCGTCACCGCTTGGCAGCGAACCGCGACCAGATTTCAGCGTCCGTGTAGAAGTCCACGCCGCCATCGAGATCTCTCACCAGCCACTCGCCGAGGTAGACGATCTGTGTGCCGCTGCGCCGCTCGTGCCGAAGCTCGAATTTTCCGTCGGCATCCTTCTGCAGCGAGCAATTCGACTGAACCCAGCTCGGCCACTCCTGCAACGGCTGCCCCAGAAATTGCCAGGCAACCAACGCCGCGTTGTCCGACAGGGGTTCTAAGCGCAGTGTCTTGGTCACGTGATCTCCACCATGCGAGTTGTCCCCCGATGCAACGCCTTGGGACCGGAAAGGTTTGGAATCGTCGTTCCGTGACAGCATGCCTGACCGATTTCAACGGTTCCTCTACTTTTTCGTCCGTGAAAACCCGGTCCCCGCGCGCCCTAACCGATCGTCTGCAGCACCGGAAACGTCTCCAGCAGCCAGATGCTCACATTCGAGACCGCGCCGGTGAGAAAGCCGATGCCGGTGAGCACCATCAGGACGCCCATTGCGCGCTCGACGTTGACGAGGTGGCCCTTCATGCGCGCGAACAGCGCGGAGAACTGTTCGATCATCAGCGCGGCGATCAGGAATGGGATGCCGAGGCCCGCGGAATAGACCGCGAGCAGGCCGGCGCCCCTCGTCACCGTGGCTTCCGCCGCGGCGACCGAGAGGATCGCGGCGAGGATCGGGCCGATGCAGGGTGTCCAGCCGAACGCGAATGCGAGGCCCATGATATAGGCGCCCCACAGGCCGACCGGTTTGGGGATCGGCAGGCGTCCTTCCCGCATCAGAAAGCCGATCCGCGTCAGGCCGAGGAAGTGCAGGCCCATGATGATGATGACGATGCCGGCGAGGATCGACAGCTCCGCCGACCAGGCACGGATCAGCCCGCCGATCAGCGAAGCGCTGGCGCCGAGCGCCACGAAGATGGTGGAGAAGCCGAGCACGAACAGGAGCGCCGACATCATGATCGCGCGCTTGGAGGCCGCGACCGGCTCGTCGCTCTCGACATGCTCGATCGTGGCGCCCGTGAGGTAAACCAGATAGGGCGGAACCAGAGGCAGGACGCAAGGCGAGAGGAAGCTGACGAGGCCGGCAATCAGTGCGGCCGGAATCGAAACATTTTGCATGATGCAATCGGAGCCATCTCAGGCCCCGTCAGGGCGCGCAGGGAACGCGCCCGGCCCGGAGCCGAACCGGCTCTGGTGTAGCCCATGCCGGAGAATGCGCAACAGAGGCGCACAAAGCCAGGGCTCCGCCCGATGCCCTCCGTGATCACAGATGCGGCATCGGGACGCGCACAAACCTCGCCGGAAAGCGAGATTGGGCGGCGCGGCTACTTCACCACGCGGAGCAGCGGACGCCGGGGCTGGTCCTGCGTCTGCTTGGAAGGGGGCGGCGGCTCGCTGGCAGCGCTCCGCAGCATTTCGTCGCACAGCGCCTTGAGATCGGCACTGTCGATTCCTTTCAGTTTCATCCTGACGTCGAGGATGACGATGGACAGCATCTCGGCCGACTCGCGGCTGTTGCAGGCATTGAGAACCCTGCGGCACTCCTCGAGCGTTTCCAGCACCGACTGCAACTGTTCGTCTGAATGCGACACCGGCGTTCTTTCCGTTAATTCGGCCTGCGAGACGTATCTGTCACGCCCCCTTCGGCCCCCATGGAAGACGATAGATAGCACGAGGCGACTGCGCCTTCGAACCTGATTTCAGTGTGTTTCTGCTGTGGAACCGGGTTCCCGCTCGCATCGCCATGCGGCGCCTTTGGCGACCGCCGCAATGCTCCGGGAGCGAACGCCTGACGCGGTGCGATTGATCCAGCAACGGCGAAGAGCACCGACTCCTGCGCAAGACCGTTCATTGCAGTCAGCGCCGGCACTCCCGCAGCCATCTCGCGGCTCGCAACGGAACTCACGTCATACCCCTCACTCGAGCCGATTAGCCTCGCCCGAATTCCCAGCCCATGGGAGCATCCAAATACCGCCCTAAGGTAGTAAGGATGACGTTCAAAACTCGTCGTTCCCCAACCCGTCGTGGTTGTGGTTTGCGCCAGATTCTGCCAGTTTAGCGTTCCAAAGGGAATTGTATGCACTCCTTGGCGGAAAGGGGCGTTCCTCTGGAGGAACGCCCAAAGACAAATATCAGCGGCCTCTCCGACTGGGACGCCGCCCGCATATTCTTGGAAGTCGTCCGATGCGGAAGCTTTCGCTCGGCGGCCGAGCGCCTGTCTCTGTCGATCAACGCCGTGCGGCGCCGAATCGACGATTTCGAACGCCAGACCGGCACCACGTTATTCACGCGCGACGTCCACGGCACCCATCTGACCGATGAGGGCGCCTTGGTAGTCTCCGCTGTCGAACGCATGGAGGCGGCCACCTTCGACGTGCTGCGCGCCAGCGATTCGATGGCCAACGCGCTGTCGGGCGAGGTCCGCGTGGCCGTCACCGAAGGGCTCGGCACATTCTGGCTTGCCCCCCGCCTGGTCGAATTCCAGCAGGCCTATCCGAAGATCCTGGTGGACCTGCATTGCGCGATGCGCTCGGCCGACGTCTCGCGCCACGAGGCCGACGTCGCCATTCATCTGTCCCGTCCCTCGGCGCTGGACATCAAGCTGGTGCGGCTCGGCCGCATGCATCTGATGTTCTGGGCCTCGGAGAAATACATCGCAAAGCATGGCGCGCCGCGCTCGGCGGCGGAATTGATCAAGCATCGTCTGGTGCTGCAATTCGCCGACCAGCTCGCCGCCAAGGAATCCTTCGAAAGCTTCTTCCCGGGCGTGTCCGAACGTGACCTTCTGGTCATGAAGACCAACGTCTCGAGCGCCAACTATTGGGCGGTCGCGAATGGCGCCGGCATCGGCGTCTTCCCGAGCTACGCCATTGCGCTCGGCGGGAAATTAATTCCACTGGAGGTCGAGCTGAACCGACCGCTGGATATCTGGCTGTCCTACCACCCTGGTAGCGGCCGTATCCCGCGCGTGCGGCACATGATTGACTGGCTGATCGAGGCTTTCAATCCGGCCCGCTTCCCGTGGTTTAAGGAAGAGTTCGTGCACCCGCATGAATTCAAGGACTCGTATATGGGCGAACCCCTGACCCAGCTCTTCGGGGGATTTTCAACCGAAGAACAAAGGTGAAAACAGAGATGAAAGCAGCGGCCAAAAGAATGAAGCAGCGCAGCGCGGGCAAGCCGGACATCGAGCTTGGCAAGCGGATCCGTCTGCGGCGCGTCGAGATGAAGATCTCGCAGGCCGAGCTCGGCGAGAAGCTCGGCGTCAGCTTCCAGCAGGTGCAGAAATACGAGAAGGGCGTCAATCGCGTCGGCGCGGCCCGGCTTCAGCAGATCGCCTCCGCCCTCGATGTGCCCGTGACCTTCTTCTACGACGGCGACAACAAGGCCCGCGAAGTCGAGAGCCTGCTCTTTCTCGATTCGGCCTTCAGCCTCCGCCTGCTGCGCGCCTACAGCAAGATCAAGGATCAGACGGTGCAGCGTCAGCTCGTCTCGCTGATGGAATCGATCGCGGCGAACGAGAGCTGAGGCCGGTCGACGGTCCGGCCTTCACGGCCGACGTTCAATCCGCCGCGTCACGGGGGCGCGGCCGGATTGCACGAGATCGGCCGAAAGATGTCTGCGCGCAACCGCGCGCGGCCGGTCTCGGGGCGGCATGGCCGCCCCTTTTGTTGGCGGTCTTCCCCCGACCTTTCCGCCTCCGTCGAACGCCGCGCGCCATGCAATCGCAGCACGGGCGGATGCGGGCTCTCCTCTCCCGCGCCGGTTGACCGCGGCGGTGCCTGCGCCGCACATTGCGCCTCGCCACCGAGCAGCGAGCGCGCGATGCCAGACGCTATCAGCACGACCGGAACACCTTACGCCGACGGCAAGATTCTGACGCACACGGCCGATGGCGTCGGCGTGATCACCTTCAACAATCCCGACAAGCGCAACGCGATGTCGCTGGAGATGTGGGAGGGATTTGGCGAGGCGTTGACGGCCTTGCGCGACGACGACACGGTGCGCGTCGTGATCCTGCGCGGCGCCGGCGGCAAGGCGTTCGTCTCGGGTGCCGACATCAGCCAGTTCGAGAAGGTGCGGCACAATGCGGCGGCATCCGAGCAATACGCCAAGCGCAGCGCCGCCCAGCGCGCGCTGCTCGCCGATTATCCCAAGCCGACCATCGCCTGCATCGACGGCTATTGCCTCGGCGGCGGCATGCAGGTCGCCATGCTCGCCGACATCCGCCTCGCCTCGCATGAAAGCCAGTTCGGCATTCCCGCCGCCAAGCTCGGCATCGCCTATGGCTATGACGGCCTGCGGCATCTGGTGTCGCTGGTCGGGCCGTCCTGGGCGCGGCTGCTGATGTATACGGGCATGCGCATCGATTCCGCCGAGGCGCTGCGCATCGGCCTCGTCGAGCGCGTGTTTCCGCAAGGCGAGCTCTGGGGCGAGACCATGGCGATGGCCGAGACGATCGCGCAGAACGCCCCGCTCGCGATCAAGGCGGCCAAGATCACAATCGCGCAGGTGCTGAAGGACGAGAGCCGGCGCGACATGGAGGCGATCAAGGTGATCGGCAATGCCTGCATGGACAGCGCGGATTTCCGCGAGGGCCGGCAGGCCTTCATGGAAAAGCGGAAGCCGCAGTTTAGGGGGAAGTAATTTCGTCGTGGAGAGAGGCCAGGAGCACAGCCCCTACAGCGCTCCCAGCACCGCTTTCGTGATGTCAGCCGTGCCATTGCCGCCGCCGAATTCCATCGGCTTGATGCCGCCGGCATAGACCTGGTCCACCGCACGCTCGATCGTCTCGCCGGCTTCCGCAGCGCTCTCGATGCCGTGCTTGTCGGCGAGCCAATCCAGCATCATCGCGGCGGACAGGATCATGCCGGTGGGGTTGGCCTTGCCCTGCCCCATGATGTCAGGCGCCGTGCCGTGGCACGGCTGGAACACCGCGTATTTGTCACCGATGTCGGCGGACGGCGCCATGCCGAGGCCGCCGATCAGGCTCGCGGTGATGTCGGAGACGATGTCGCCGAACATGTTCTCCATCACCATCACGTCGAAATCCCAGGGACGCTTGACCAGCATCGCCGAGCAGGCATCGACATAGAGCCGGTCGGTCTTCACGTCAGGATGCTTCTTCTCGATCTCGTCGAAGATGCCGCGGAAGAACGCGAACGCCTTGAATACGTTCGCCTTATCGACGCAGGTGAGCGCGCCCGGCTTGCCGCGCGCCTTGCGCCGCTCGGCAAGGCGAAACGAGAACTCGAACAAACGCTCGGAGGTTTTGCGCGTGATCACCATGGTCTCGCGCGCGTCCTCGTGGGTGACGACGCCCTTGCCCATCGAGGCGAACAGGCCTTCGGTGGACTCGCGGATCACGACGAGATCGATGCCGCGCTGGTCCGCGCCGACGATCGGGCTCGGTACGCCCGGAATGAGGCGCGCCGGACGCACGCCGGCATAGAGATCGAAGATGAAGCGCAGCTCGATCTGCGGCGCGATCTCGGTGTTGTCGGGGTAGCGCACCGACGGCAGGCCGCAGGCTCCGAGCAGGATCGCGTCCGCCTCCTCGCAGAGCTTGATGGTGCTATCCGGCATCGACTTGCCGGTCGCGAGATAATGGTTGGCGCCGGCCGGCGCCTCGGTGAAGCGGAAGCCGAGGCCGGACTTCTCGCCGACCTTGCGCAGCACCTCCAGCGCCGGCGCCATGACTTCAGGGCCGATGCCGTCACCGGCGAGCACGGCAATGTGGAAGGCGTTGTTTGCGGACATTTAAGGCCTCAAGGGAGGTGTCAACCAGGTCGTCATTGCGAGCGAAGCGAAGCAATCCAGAACTGCATCCACGGAGACATTCTGGATTGCTTCGTCGCTTCGCTCCTCGCAATGACGAGGGAGAGAGCATTCGTTACGGCGTCAGCACCGTACGCCCGACCACCGCGCCCTGCTGCAATTGCAGCAGCGCGTCGTTGGCCTTGGCGAGCGGTTGCGGCGTCACCGGGATCGGCGGCACCTTCTTCGACCGCACGAGGTCGAGCAGCTCCTGCGTCTCGCGCAAGTTTCCGACATAGCTGCCCTGGATCGTCACCGCCTTGATCGGAATCAGCGGCAACGCCCAGGTCGCGCCGCCGCCGAACAGGCCGACAAGGACGAGCTTACCGCCCTTTGTCAGGCAGTCGAAGCCGAGCTGCGTCGTAGCAGCGTTGCCGACGAGGTCGATCACGGCGCGGATAGGGCCGCCCGCCTTCTTGGCAAGCTGCTCCAGCGCGTCAGGGGCCTTGGGATCGACGGTCGCAAGCGCACCGGCCTTCTCCGCCGCCTCGCGCTTCCTCGCGTCGATATCGACCATGATCGCGCCCTTGCCGCCCATCGCCTTGAGCAGCGACAACGCCATCAGGCCGAGGCCGCCGGCGCCGAACATCACGATCGGCGTGTCGAAATGCTGCTCGACCTTCTTCAGCGCGCTGTAGGTGGTGACGCCCGAGCAGGCATAGGGCGCGGTCGTCGCGGGATCGAGGCCCTTCAGATTGAGCAGGTAGCGCGGATGCGGCACCAGCATGTGATCGGAATAGCCGCCGTCGCAATAGACCCCGAGCGAGCGCGGCGTCAGGCACATGTTCTCGTCACCGGCGAGGCACGTTGCACATTTGCCGCAGCCGATCCAGGGATAGACCAGCCCGACATCGCCGACCTTCAGGTCGCCCTGGTCGGTCGGCTTCACGTCGGGGCCGAAGGCGAGGACTTCGCCGACCGTCTCGTGGCCCATGGTCAGCGGCAGGTTGATGCCGCGGTCCTTCAACGAGAGCGGCTTGCGGCCATGGCCGAGATCGTAGCCGCCTTCCCAGATGTGGAGGTCGCTGTGGCAGACGCCGGCGGCCTTCACCTTGATCAGCACCTGCGTGCCCGAGGGCTGCGGCGTCGCCTCGTCGACCTCCTGCAGCGGCGCCTTGAAATCGGCAACCTTGAAACTCTTCATCGGCGTCCTCCCGCATGCTTCTTGTTGTCGCGCCACCATGCCATGGTCGGCGCGACCAGACAAACCGGTCTTAGTTCAGGCCAGCGGATGATGGCAAGCCGCGAACTGGCCGGGTGCGACCTGGCGCAACTCCGGTATCTCCGCGCTGCAACGCTGATCCGCGCGCGGGCAGCGGGTGCGGAAGCGGCAGCCGGACGGCGGCGCAATCGGCGATGGCGGCTCGCCGGCCGCCACACTTTCGGCGGGTCGCACGTCCGGATCCGGCACCGGGATCGCCTGCAACAGCAGCGCGGTGTAGGGATGCGCAGGCCGCGCGAACAATTGCTCGGAGGGGGCGACCTCGCAGAGCCGGCCGAGATACATCACCGCGACGCGGTCGCTGACCGCTTTGACCACCGCGAGGTCGTGCGCGATGAACAGCAGCGTCAGACCGAAGCGCGCCTTCATCTCCTCCAGCAGGTTGAGGATCTGCGCGCGAATGGAGACGTCGAGGGCCGACACCGGCTCGTCGCAGACGATGAACTCCGGGTTGAGCACCAGCGAGCGTGCGATACAGATGCGCTGGCACTGGCCGCCGGAGAATTCGTGCGGCAGGCGGGTCGCCACGAGATCGGGGTCGAGCCCGACCGCGGAGAGCACCTCGTGAACGCGCCGTTTGCGCTCGGCGGCATCCTTGATCCCGGCGATGATCAGCGGCTCGGCGACGATGTCGCCGATGCGCCGGCGCGGATTGAGCGAAGCAATCGGATCCTGGAAGATCAGCTGCACGCGGCGGCGCATCCGGCGCAGCGCCTCGCCCTCCATCGCGGTGAGGTCCTCGCCGTCGAACATCACGCGGCCGGACTTGGCGCGGCGCAGTTGCAACACCGCGCGCCCGAGCGTCGACTTGCCGCAGCCGGATTCGCCGACCAGCCCAAGCGTCTCGCCGCGCGCGACCTGGAGGCTGACACCGGAAACGGCATGAACAATCTTGTTGCCGAGGCCGTATTCGACCACGAGATTGTCGACGTTGAGAAGCGGCGCGGGGCGCGCGGCAAGCTGCATCATGCCTCGATCCCCTCCGTCATCCGGATCGGATGGAAGCAGGCATAGAGATGTCCCGACACCTCTGCGCTGGTCAGGACCGGTTTGGCCTCATGACAGCGCCCGCCGGCATAACTGCAGCGCGGCGCGAAGGAGCAGCCCTTCAGCGGGCGCGTCGGATCGGGTGGACGGCCCGAGATCGCCGGCAGCGGCGTATGAGGCGCGGTATCGAGCTTCGGGATCGCCGCCAGCAGCGCCTCGGTGTAGGGCATGTGCATGCGCTTGAACAAGGCTTGCGTCGGCGCGCGCTCCACCACCCGGCCGGCATACATTACCGCGACCTCGTCGGCGCGGCCGGCTACCACGCCGAGATCGTGGGTGATGATGATCATCGCCATGTGGCGGCGGCGCTGCTCGCGCGCGAGCAGATCGAGGATCTGCGCCTGGATGGTGACGTCGAGCGCGGTGGTCGGCTCGTCCGCGATCAGGAGCTTCGGCTCGCAGGACAGTGCGATCGCAATCGCGATGCGCTGGCGCATGCCGCCGGAGCATTGATGCGGATATTGCGCGAGCCGCTGCTCCGGGGCGGGAATGCCGACGGCGGCGAGCAGCTCGATGCTGCGGGCCTTCGCGGCGAGAGCGTCAAGCTCGAGGTGCTCCTGGATCGTCTCCATCAGCTGCGTGCCGATGGTGAGCACAGGGTTGAGCGAGGTCATGGGGTCCTGGAATACGACCGCGAGGTCGCGCCCGCGCAGCCGCCGCAGGCTTTCAGCCTCGAGCCGCACCAGATCCTCGCCGTCGAACATCACCCGGCCCGTCAGCTTCGCCTTCTTCGGCAGCAGTTGCAGCACGGCGCGCGAGAGCATGGTCTTGCCGCAGCCGGATTCACCGACGATCCCGAGCGTGCGGCCGGCCTGCAGCGAAAGGTCGACGTGATCGACCGCGCGCAGGTTTCCGCGCGGGGTCGGCAGCTCGACCGCGACATCCTCGATGGCCAGGAGCGGCGCGGTCACAGTGCCCCCTGACGTGGGTCGGTGAGAGCCCGCAAGGTGTCGCCGACGAGGTTGAACGCCAGCACCGTCGCAAACAGTGCTGCCGCCGGCAGAAAGGCGAGGCGCGGCGCGACGTCCAGACTGTCACGTCCCTCCCCGATCATGCTGCCCCAGCTCGGCATCGGCGGCGGCACGCCGAGGCCGAGGAAGGACAGCGCGCCCTCGACCACGATGGTGACCGCGACGCCGAGCAGGAAGAAGGCGAGCAGCGGCAGGATGACGTTCGGCAGCAGCTCGCGCAGCAAGATGCGCGCATGGCTAGCCCCTAACGCCTCGGCGGCGATCACGAACTCGCGCCGCGCCAGCGTCAGCGTCGCCGCGCGCGCCACGCGCATGAAAGCGGGAATGCCGAGCACGCCGAGGACAATAGTGAGGTTGGGGACCGACTGCCCGAGATAGGCGACCACCGCGAGCGCGAAGATCAGCGGCGGAAAGGCGAGCAACACATCCATGCTGCCGACCACCAGCGTCTCGAACCGGCCGCGGAAATAGCCGGCCAGCAGGCCGAGCGCGCCGCCGATGACGAGGCCGATCATGGGCGCGATCAGCCCGACCGTTAGCGACACCCGCGCACCAAAGATCAGCCGGGCGAGCTCGTCGCGGCCGAGCCCGTCGGTGCCGAGCCAATGTTCCCCGGAGAAGGCGGCGCGCCGTTCCAGCATGTCCATATCGGTCGGGTTCTGCAGCGGCAGCACCGGCGCCAGGATCGCTAGCGAAAGGATGATCGCAACCCAGGCGCTTGCGATCCAGAACAACAGGCCGAGCTTGGGCTTGCGGCCGACCGGCGCAGCTACCTCCTCGTCCTGGATCGACAGCTCAAGCGTGGCCATGGCGGATCCTGGGGTCGAGCACGGCATAGAGCATGTCGACGATGAAGTTGACGATGACGAAGCCGCAGGCGACCAGCAGCACCACGCCCTGGAGAATGACGAGGTCCCGGGTGTAGATCGCCCCGACCAGCAGCCGGCCGATGCCGGGCAGCGCGAAGATCGTTTCCACGATCAGCGTGCCGCCGAGCAGGCGACCGATATTGATGCCCGTCACCGTCACCAGGGTCAGCGAAGAAGGCTTCAGCGCATGCACCAACAGGATGCGCGATGGCTTGAGACCCTTTGCTTTCGCCAGCGCGATATAGTCCTCCTGCAACGTCGCGATCATGTCGGAGCGCAGCACCCGCATGATGCCCGGCCATTCCGCCAGCGCCAGCGTCAGCGCCGGCAGCACGAAGAAGCGCAAATTGGCCAGCGGCGCCTCGGTGAACGGCACATAGCCGGTCGCCGGCAGCCAGCGCAGCTCGACCGCGAACAGATAGATCAGCAGGATCGCAGTCAGGAACGACGGCATCGACAGCATCGCGAAAGCGCTGCCGGTCATGAAGCGGTCGAACGCACCGCCGGCGCGCGCGGCACAGGCGATCGCAACGGGAACACCGATCAGGAGCCCGATGAACTCGGCCATCAGCATCAGCTGCAGCGAGACCGGGATGCGCTCGGCCACCGCCTGCAGCACCGTCTGCCCGGTGCGAAACGAGCGGCCGAGATCGCCCTGCACCACGTGGCCGAGCCAGCTCAGGTAACGCCACCACAGCGGCTGGTCGAGTCCCATGTCGCGGCGCAGCGCCGCGACGTTCTCCGGCGTTGCCTGATCGCCCAGGATGACGAGCGCGAGATCGCCCGGCAGCAGCGAGGCGATCAGGAACGTCAGCAACGAGACGGCGAGCAGGACCGGCAGCATGGCAAGCAGCCGCCGCGCGACGAAGTTCAGCATCGCGCGGTCATTCCAGCCAGGTGGTCGAGACGTCGATCACGCCGTTGTAGATCTTCGGAAAGCCCTTCAGCTTGGCGCTGGACAGCGCGTAATAGGTATTCTGGAAGGTCCAGAACCAGATCGCCTCCTTGTTGATCAGACGGCTGATGGCGCAATAATCCTCAGTGCGCTGGCCGATGTCGGCGGTGACGCGCGCATGGTCCAGAAGCTTGTCGAGCTCGGGGTTCGCGTATCCGGCGAGCGCCAGCGGGCTGCCGCTGCGGAAATTCGCGTACATCTGCGGATCGGGATCGGCGAGATCGACGATGCGCCACGGCGTCAGCTGGAACTGCCGGGTGAAGGCGCGCGTCGGAATCGTGGCCTGGTCGACCTGCTCGATCTCCATGTTGGCGCCGACGCGCTTCCAGAATTGCTGCAGCACTTGGCCGACCATGCGGCCGCGCGGCGTCGCCGTCACCAGCATCTTGAACTCGACCGGCTTGCCGTACTCCTTGATCAGCGCCTTGGCCTTCTCAACGTCGAACGGCAGCGCCCCGTCGTCCTTGCACTTGACCCAGGAGCCGTCGCCGTAAGGATTGCTCGCGGGCCGGCTCAGGCCGTTGCTGATCGCTTGCGACATCTTGGGACGGTCGATCGCCATCACCAGGGCCTGCCGCACCCTCACGTCATCGAACGGCGCCACCTTGGTGTTGAAGGCGTAGACCTGCGCGCCCGAGCCCTTGTAGGTGTGCACGGTGAGCTTGGGGTCCTTCTGCGCCCTCATGATGTTGTCGGCGTCGTTCTCGTCATCCCAGATGATGTCGGCCTCGCCCGATTGCAGCGAGGCAAAGCGCGACTGCGCGTCGGGCAGCGGCTTCAGGACGATGCGGTCGAGATACGGGCGACCCTTGTCCCAGTAGTTCGGGTTCTTCTCCAGCACCATGCGGTCGCCGGCGGTCCATGATTTCAGGATGTACGGGCCGGTGCCGACGGGATTGCGGTTGTAATCGTCGCCCTTGGTCTTCCAGGCGGTCGGCGAATGGATGACGTTGTTCTGGCTCTGGATGGTGATCGTCGCCGGCAGGTTCACGGAAGGATCGGTGAGATTATAGACGATTGTGTATTCGTCCGGCGCCAGCACCTCCTTGACGTTGGTGATGTAGAAGGCGCAGCGGCACTTGTTGGCGGGGTCCTTCTGCCGGTCGAAATTCTCCTTGAAGGCCTGCGCATTGAACGGCGTGCCGTCGTGGAATTTGACGCCTTCGCGGAGCTTGAAGGTCCAGGTCTTGTAGTCCTCGGAATGGCTCCAGGACACCGCGAGCTTCGGCGCGGCCTCGCCCTTGTCATTCAGCGTCGTCAGCGTGTCGAAGATCGCGGCGGCAGCGGTGAAGGTCGAGGTGTCGTAGACGCCGACCTTGAGCGGATCGAAGCCTGCGATCTCCAGCTCCTGACCGACGGTGATGCTGCCGCCTGATTTCTGCGCCTGCGCTGGCGTAGCCAGTGCAAATGCCGCAACGAGGAAAATAGGCACGCGCCTGCGTGCCAAGGCCGCCGCGTTCGTCATGGTTCCTCCCGGGATCCCTCGTCCGATGTTTCGGATCGTGAATGACTCGGAGGCGAGCTTGGCGACAAATGCCCGCCTCGGCAAGAGGAACGAACGAGAGTTCGAACGCCGCATGTGGCGGCGATGAGACTCAGGATGTCGCGGCCGTTTTGCCTGGCGGAATTGCCGTACCGTCCGCAAGGCCGATCTCCTGGCGCAACGCGTCGGTGTGCTCCCCGAGCACGGACACGGTCTTGGCCGGCGCCGTGTCAGCCCCCGACATCCGAAACGGCAGGTTGAGCACCTGGAACGAGCCGCCCTCGTCCCGCACCTCGGAGAGTGCCTGGCGGTGCGCAAGCTGCGGATCGGCCAAGGCCTCGGACACGCTGCGATAGGCCGAGGCCGGCACGCCGGCAGCGCCAAGCACGCGCAAGCACGCATCGGTCGAAAGCTGCCGCGACCAGATTTCGACGCCGTCCATCAGCTCGGCCCAGTTCGCGCGCCGCGCAGCATAGGTGGCGAAGCGTGGATCGGAGACCCAGTCCGGGCGGCCGATCACCCCCATCAGGGCCTGGAACGTCTTCTCGCTGGCGATCGTGATCATGACGTAGCCGCTTGCCGTCTCGGTCGGTCCGAACATCGGGCGTGGCGGCGGCGGCACCGCGAATTGCGAGCTCTGCAGCTCGGTCAGCGTCAGCGACAGCATGGTTTCCAGCATGGAGACGTCGATGTGCTGGCCGGCGCCCGTCACGCTGCGTTGATAGAGCGCCGACGCGATCGCGCCAAAACCATAGGTCCCGGTGACGACGTCGGCGTGGTAGATACCGCAATAGTCGGGACGGTTGCGGCCCGGCTGGTAGGCGAGATGGGCCATGTCGTAGCCCGAGGCCGCGTGGATCACCGGGGCGTAGGCCGGCAGCTCGGCCGAAGGGCCGGTCTGGCCATAGCCCGAGATCGAGCAGTAGATCAGCCTCGGGTTGACCTGACGCAGGCTGTCGTAGTCGAGCCGAAGGCGGCGCATCACGCCGGGACGGAAGTTCTCGACCAGAATGTCCGACGTCGCGGCCAGCCGGCGCACCGCCTCCTTGCCATCCTCGGACTTGAGGTCGAGGACCACGCTCTTCTTGCCGACATTGAGCTGACCGAACGCGGTGCTGCAGCCGTTGCGGAGGGGAGGCCGCGTCCGCATCGTCTCGCCGCCATCGGTCTCGATCTTGATGACCTCGGCACCCATGTCGGCGAGCATCCGTGTGCAATGGGGCCCGGCGATGGTGGTCGAAAAATCCAGCACCCGCAGGCCCGCGAAGGCCTTTGTCGTCGTCCCCTCATGCTTATCTGCTAGCTGCATGCCTGCCTGCGCCCTTGAACTCGTGGAACCATCGAAGATCTTTGTTGTTGATGCGGCGACCCTAGAGGGCGGCGGCTGAGTAGGAAAGTGTTTACCGAACAGACGTGCCGCGTGGGCGGGCTTTGGATTTCCAGCACAACTGGACCCGTTCTTGCATAGCAGCAAGCGGGGTCGAAAGAGGGCGGTTGTTCTTGAGGGTCTTGTTCGTCACCACAGAGATGGACGACTTCGTTCGCGTCGGCGGATTGGGCGCCGTTTCCGCCGCCCTCCCCCGCGCACTTCGCTCCTTCGCCGATATCCGGATCATGCTGCCCGGCTATCGCGACATCATCGAGCAACTCACGCATATTCAGGTCGTTGGCCGCTGTCCCGCATTCGCGGAGATGCCGGCCTGCTCGCTCGGCCGTGCCGCGACCAAGGACGGCCTGCCGGTCTATGTGCTGTTGTGCTCGCAGCTCTACGACCGACCCGGCAACCCCTATGGCGACGAGTTCGGGCGCGATTGGCCCGACAACGACATCCGCTTCGCGCGCTTGGCCTCGGCCGCGGCTGAGCTCGCCATGGGCAAGCTGGACAAGAATTGGGCAGCAGACCTGATCCATGCCAACGATTGGCAGGCCTCGCTCGTGCCGGCCTATCTGGCCTGGCAGGGCGCCAAGCTGCCGTCCATCCTGACCATCCATAACCTCGCCTATCAGGGCCTCTTCCCGAAGGACTCGCTGCGGCGGATCGGCGCACCGGAGAGCTCCTTCCACATCGACGGCGTGGAGTTCTACGATCAGGTCTCCTTCCTCAAGGCGGGCCTCGTCTACGCCTCGCACCTCACCACGGTCAGCGGCACCTATGCGCGGGAGATCACCACGGCCGAGTTCGGCTGTGGCCTCGAGGGCCTGCTCCGCCTGCGCTCGGACGCCGCCGAGCTCACCGGCATCCTCAACGGCATCGACGAGAGCTGGGACCCGCGCTCCTGCGCCCAGCTCGCCCAGCAATTCGGCGCCGGCGACTGGGTCGGCAAGAAGGCCAACGCGGACTACGTCCGCAAGCAGTTCGGGCTGGCGGTCTCGCGCGGGCCGATGTTCGGCATCGTCGCGCGCCTCGTGCACCAGAAGGGGATCGACCTCGTGCTGTCGGCGGCGGACGAGATCGTCGATGCCGGCGGGCAGATCGTGGTCACCGGCTCCGGCGAGCCGGCGCTCGAGCAGGCCTTGATCGACGCGCACCGCCGCCGCCCCGACTCCATCGGAGTTGCGATCGGCTTCAACGACGCCCAGGCGCGGCGCATCTTCGCCGGCAGCGACTTCACCTTGATGCCGTCGCGGTTCGAGCCGTGCGGGCTCAGCCAGATGTACGCCCAGCGCTTCGGCTCGCTGCCGATCGGTCACCAGACCGGCGGCCTCGCCGAGACCATCAGCGACGGCGAGACCGGCTTCCTGTTCTCGAGGCCGTCGCGCGAGTCCTTCCTCGGCGGCGTGCGGCGCGCCTTCTCGGCCTTCATGGCCCACGACCAGCTCGATACGATGCGCCGCAGCGCCATGGGGCGCTCGTTCTCCTGGAGCATCTCGGCCGGCAGCTACAGCGCGCTGTACCGCAAGCTGGCGTCGGCGTGAGGCACCGCTGTCATTCCGAGGCGCGCCGTTTGGCGCGAACCCGGAATCCATCGCTCCGCCGGAAATGCTGGGAGAAATGGATTCCGGGTTCGCGTTCCGCGCGCCCCGGAATGACAAGCTGCAACGAGCTTGCCTCGAGTCCCTATTTCCCGCGCACATCCATCTGCGAACGGCCGATCCAGGCGCGATTAAGACACCGTGTCATCCAGTCAGGCTGCGCTTCGCCCCGCAGCCGCGCCTGCGCTTCCTGGTAGGGACCGACATAGCGCAGCCGGCCAGGCAATTTCGGATAGACGCGCCGAATCCACCGCAGCGCGTGATCGGCGGATCGGATCGCACGCGCGTCGAGCTCGAAGCCGAAGCCCGCGCGCAAGCGCTCGGGCAGCATGCTCGCGGTGAGCGCGCAATACCAGCGCGGCGGCCGCAGCCACGGGCGCGCGCCGCTGAATATCTGCGCGGCGATCTCGCGCGCCGCAGGGCCAACGGTTAGCGTCTCCGACTGCGCCATTGCCTTGGTGTAGGCGACGAAGCCGGACCAGTCCGCCGGCAAATCATCCCCCTTTAATCCGAAGAGGGCGCCGTACAGCCTGGCCTCGCTCCAATAGCGATCGCGCTCCTCCGCCGAGAGTGGCGGCAGCACCAGATCATGTGCCATGAGCGCGGTCTCGACCAGCGTGGCGTGGACCCAGCGCAGCGCGGGGATGTCGTTGGCGCAGTAGCGCGAGCCGGCCGCGAACGGCCCCACGGTCTCGGGCATCTCGCCGACGATCATGCTGTGACGCCGATGTAGCTGCCGGGACGACAGCAGCGCCCGGTCCAGCGAACCGAACACCATCGTAAAGACGATGTCGAAGGTGCGATGGAAGCGGCCGATCGGATCGGCAAGGGTGCGCGAATGCTCGGCGATCGCCGCCGCCACCCAGGGATGGGCCAGTTGCAGCAGCAGCGCACGGCCGGCGCCGAGAAAGAGCACGGCCTCCCGGTCGATCTGCCAGGTCAGTGAGGCCGGACCGAATACGCCCGCGACCGGTCCCGCCGCGTTGGCACGCAGCGTCTCGAGCGACTCCTCCAGATCTTTCTCAGCGACCAATTGCAAGCCTCGCGACGAAGATACGGCGACCATACTCCGGACCGCGCGCCTGCAAAATCGTCGTCGTGCGAGGCTATGACGAACAGAGCCTCACTCCGCCGCCATCGGCATCTCGTCCATATGCTCGTGCAGCACGACGCCGGCGAGCGGATCGAATTCGCCGATCCAGGGCTTGCGCGCCAGCACCGATTTCGTGTGCGCATAGCCGGCGTGCCAGCGCCGCGTGATCCCGGACGGACTGAAGTCGATATCCTTGGTATGGGTCTCGTGCTCGAGCTGCGGCGCCAGCAGACGCACCACATGCATGCGGGTCGGGCAGCCGTAGCTCGTCAGTTCCCTCACCGCGGGATCGTTGCGCTCGCTCTCGGGCAGCCGCGCCGCGAGCTGGTTAATGACGTGGCGCAGACGATGGGCCTGCTGCTGTCGCACGATCTGGCTGGCGATGCGGCTGGAATATTGCACGTCCTTGTGCCGGTTCAGCACCTCCGCCATCGTGGTCGGCTCCGGCCCGACCGGATTCCACAGATGCACGGAGAAGATCAGCGAGTTCCTGCGTGGATTGTCGTCGAACACGGCTTCGGTCGGCGTGTTCGACAGGATGCCGCCGTCCCAATAGAGCTCGCCGTCGATGCGCACGGCGGGGAAAGCCGGCGGCAGCGCGCCCGAAGCCATCACATGCTTCACCGTCAGCTCGCCGTCGCGGCTGTCGAAATAGCGCATTTCGCTGGTGCCGACATGAGCCGCACCGACCGTCAGACGCGGCGCGCAGCGGTTGGCGAGATCAAAATCGACGAGCTCGCTCAGCGTCTTCTCCAGCGGCGCGGTCGAATAATAGCCGGCGTAATCGGCGCCCAGCGGATAGGAATCGCCGGCATGGGCCAGCGGATTGGGCCGGAAGAAACCGGCAATGCCGTGGGTCACGGTCGACCAATAGGCCAGCTTCTCGTTGAAGCCGGGAAACGCGGTGCGCCAGTTCCAGACCGGCTGCTGCTCCATCCGCTTCCAGAACTCACGCAAGCGCGCGAGGCGGTGCTCGGGCGCGTTGCCGGCGATGAGGCTCGCATTGATCGCACCAATCGAGGTGCCAATGATCCAGTCCGGCTCGATGCCGGCTTCGTGCAAGGCCTGGTAGACCCCGGCCTGGTACGAGCCGAGCGCGCCGCCGCCCTGAAGCACGAGCACGACCTGACCCGGCAGGTCGAACTTCCTGTGCTGCGAATTGTCCTGCGTGCTCATGTCTCGCTCCTGGTGAGCTTGCGCCGTTCGAGTATTCGACTTGCTGCGCCGGCCCATGTCAATGCGCGGTCCAACCGCCGTCGACCGGCAGCGCAACGCCGGTGATCGAGGCCGCCGCGTCCGTCGACAGGAACACCGCGAGTGCGCCGAGCTCCTCGACCGCAACAAAGCGCTTGTTCGGCTGTTGCGCCAGCAGCACGTCGCGGATCACCTGATCGCGGGAGATGCCATGGGCCTTGGCCTGGCCGTCGATCTGCGCCTCGACCAGCGGCGTATGGACATAACCAGGGCAGATTGCGTTGCAGGTGATGCCCTGCTCCGCCGTCTCCAGCGCCGTCACCTTGGTGAGGCCGACGATGCCATGCTTGGCGGTGACATAGGCTGCCTTGAACGGCGAACCGACCAGGCCGTGCGTGGAGGCAATGTTGATGATCCGGCCGAAACCGTTCTGCCGCATTGCCGGCAACGCGAGCCGCGTGGTGTGGAAGGCCGAGGACAGGTTGATTGCGAGGATCTGGTCCCACTTCTCGACCGCAAACTGGTCGAGCGGCGCGACATGCTGGATGCCGGCGTTGTTGACCAGGATGTCCAGCCGGCCGGATTGGGCCACCGTTGCCGCGATCATCTCGGCGATCGATTTCGGCCTCGTCATGTCCGCCGGCGAATAGCTGGCCTTGACGCCGAACTCGGCGGCGATCTGCTCGCGCGTTCGGCCGATCTCGCTGGCGACACCAAGGCCATTGAGCACGATGTCGGCGCCCGAGGCGGCGAGGGCCCGCGCGATACCGAGACCGATGCCGCTGGTCGACCCGGTGACAAGCGCCACCTTGCCGGCAAGCACGCGTGATGAAGCGGACGTCTGCGTCTTGATGGGAATATTCATGATCCAGACCTCTTCTCAGCGCGACACCGCGCCAGCCTGGAGCGAAATGTGCCGGATCTCCGGGATTTGCGGAAATGCCGGTTGGCTTCCGAGTCGATACGTCCGCGCTATCGCAGGCGGGATGTCATTTTTCGCCCTGATCGGCTAGATTTCCGGTCGATTTTTGCTGGGAGCCGATCCATGGAAATGCACCAGGTCCGCTATTTCCTCGCGGTGGCGCAGCTCTTGAACTTCACGCGCGCGGCCGAGGAATGCAACGTCACGCAGCCCTCGCTGACGCGAGCGATCAAGCAGCTCGAGGCCGAGCTGGGCGGCGACCTGTTCCGCCGCGAACGCCCCGCCGCGCAATTGACTGAGCTCGGCCAGCGCATGCATCCACTCCTGAAGCAGTGCTATGACGCGGCCATCGGCGCGCGCTCGCTCGCCTCCTCGTTCAGGAGCGGAGAGATCGGTGCGCTCCGCATTGCGCTGACGCATTCGATCGACCTCGCTTTGCTGATTCCGCATCTCAACGAGATCAAGCGGCAGTTCAACCGGCTCGAATTCCGCTTTCTGCGCGGCTCGGGCCGGGAGGTCGGCGACTTCCTGAAGAAGGGCGAAGCCGAGCTCGGCATTGCGGCCGAGATCGACGAGGCCTGGGACCGGCTGGATGTCTGGCCGCTGTTCACCGAGAGCTTCGAGCTCGTCGTCGGCGATGGGCACCGGCTGGCCGGCCGCAGCTCGGTCGAACTGGACGACCTGCGATCGGAGTTGCTGCTGAGCCGAACTTTCTGCGAGCACGCGCGCCGCATCTCCGCGAGCCTGCGCGAGCACGGCATCGACATCGAACAGGGTCATGAGGTCTCGAACGAGCGCGATTTGATCGAGCTGGTCGAGGCCGAGATGGGCATCGCCATGGTGCCGCACACCTCGCCAGTGCCGGAGCGGCTGACCCGCGCCGCGGTCACGGGGCTGGACGCCCGCCGCACCGTCAATCTCTATGGGGTCGCCGGCCGGCAACGCACTGCCGTGGGCAACGCCGTGATGCGCATGCTGCGCGGCGCCGACTGGCGCGAGATCGCGGGGTAGTCTTTACAGTGTCGACCGCCCTTCCCCTCTCCCCCTGTGGGAGAGGGTGGCTCGCCGCATAGCGGCGAGACGGGTGAGGGGTATCTCTCCGCGACTCCAATCCTCATTTGTGATTGCGGAGGCAACCCCTCATCCGGCGCTTCGCGCCACCTTCTCCCACAAGGGGAGAAGGAAGAAAGCGTAGCTCAAGTCTCCTGGCTCGCGCGCTCCAGCGCTTCGATCAGATCCTCGATCTCCATGCGCTTGCGGAAATCCGGATCGACGAAGCGGGCCTTCACGATGCCGTCGCGTCCGACCACGAACACGGCCGGGATCGGCAGCATCCAGCCGTCATTGCCGTGGAATTTCGCCATGTCCTGATAGGATAGCAATTGCTGGATCTCGGCACCTAACCAGATCGCGAGGTTGAGCGACAGCGCATAGCCGTTGTCGAGATCCGTCAGGATGGGAAACGGCGCGCCGGATTCGGCCTTGAGCTGCCCGGTATATTCCTGCGTCTCCGGCACGATCGCGATGACCTGCGCCCCCATCGCCTTGATGCGGTCCAGCGCCTGGACCACGGCGCGGACATTGAGCCGGCAATAGGGACACCAATGGCCGCGGAAGAACATCACCGCGACGGGGCCGCCCTCCAGCAGCGAGGGCAGCGACACGAGACGCCCACCCTCGTCGGGCAGCATGAACGGCGGCATCGGATCGCCCGGCCGCGGCGCGGTCTCGCCGCCGCCGTTGTCGCTCAATCGCGCGACCAGGCGATCGACCGCCTCGCCATAGGCCGGAAAGACCTCGCGGCTGGCATCGGCATAGGCGCGGAGCTGTTCGTTCAGCGTGCTGTCCATGTCGCGGCAGCGCTGGAACGCGAGCCTGAGCTGTTCGGCATCGGCTGGCGAGAGAGACGTCATCTTCCTGCTCCGGCTTCCTTGCGGGCGAATATTAGTTTCCCGGTTCGCCCGCCCGCAAGGGGCGACCGCAATCGGGCGTGCTGGCATCGGACGCCGGATGCTGCGAAAGCGGAAATGCCGATGCCCAATCGGTTCGATAGCTGCCGCCTATCGGCATAGCGCGGGGCTATCGCATCGAAAGCAAGCCGGCATTTCAACATGGAAAAGGTCTCGACGAAGCTCCTGCCATAGCCCGCGGCCATCAGGGCTCGCGGCCAACAGCGGAGACTTTCCATGTCTAACCATCTCACAATGTCGCGCGTGGTTTGGACAGGCGTTGCCGTTCTCGGCGCGCTGACATTTGCGACGCCGGTTTTCGCCGGCGAATGTCCGGCCGGCAAGACCAAGCCGAATGCGCAGCCGATGGTCGACTACAAGCCTGTCGGCGTTACCGACGTGACGCTCGGCGCGATCGATCTCGGCAAGCAGCCCGCCCGTATTGAGGGCCGCGAGCTGCGCTTCCGCAAGCTGACCATCGAGCCCGGCGGCATCGTGCCCTGGCACAGCCATGACGACCGTCCGGCCCTGATCTTCGTGCAGCAGGGCGAGATCGTCGAATACGCCTCCAACTGCGTCGACCCGATCGTGCACAAGGCCGGCGACATTCGCCCCGAAGTCCACGGCACCTCGCACTGGTGGAAGAACCTCGGCAAGGAGACCGTCATTCTCTATGTCGGCGACGTCCGCAAGGATCCCAACGACCGCCATATGTAATTCCCTGCGGCCATACTTCGAGACGCCCGCTTCAGGCAGGCTCCTCAGGATGAGGACGGAGTGTGCGGCAGCAGCCTCGGCGGCCACGATGTCGCTTAGCCTCATCCTGAGGAGACCGCCACCGGGTCGGCGCAGAGCGCGGCCCGATGACAGGCTCCGCGGTCGTCTCGAAGGACGAGGCGCGCGCTCGGGGCATGAGGGAGCGCAACGACATGACCGATCTTTCCGCATCGATCAAACCGACCGCGACGACGATGAATGCGCATTCCCCTGGCTTCGCGTTTCGCTCGCTCGTGATCGGCCTCACCGCATTCCTGACGGTCGTCGATCTCTTCGCGACGCAGGCGATCCTGCCCTCGCTGACACGGCACTACGGCGTCACACCCGCGGCAATGGGCTTTGCCGTCAATGCCAGCACCTTCGGCATGGCCGCAGCCAGCCTCGTCGTCGGCTTCTTCAGCCCGCGTATCGACCGGCGAACGGGCATCCTGCTCAGCCTGGTCCTGCTTGCGGTTCCCACCAGCCTGCTTGCTGTCGCGCCCAATCTTGCCGTCTTCACCGCGTTGCGGGTCGCGCAGGGCCTGTGCATGGCGTCCGCCTTCGCGCTCACCCTCGCCTATCTCGGCGAGCAATGCAGCGCCATGGACGCCGGCGGCGCCTTTGCCGCCTACATCACCGGCAATGTCGCCAGCAATCTCGTCGGCCGGCTGATCTCGGCCGCATTGGCCGATGGCCTCGGCCTCGCCTGGAACTTCTACTTCTTCGCGGCGCTCAATCTTGCCGGCGCGGCGCTGGTCTATTTCACCGTCAACCGCGTGCCGCCGATGCATGCGATGACGCCGGCGGCTTCGCCGCTCGCCGCCACCATCGCGCATTGGCGCAATCCGCAGCTGCGCGCCTCTTTCGGCATCGGCTTCTGCATCCTGTTCGCCTTCATCGGCACCTTCACCTACGTCAATTTCGTGCTGGTGCGGCCGCCGCTGTCGCTCGGCATGATGGATCTCGGCCTCGTCTATTTCGTCTTCCTGCCGTCGATCGTCACGACGCTTCTGGCCGGCAGGGTGGCGGCGCGGCTGGGAACGCGGCCCACGATCTGGGGCGCGCTCGCTGTTGCCGGGCTCGGCCTGCCCTTGATGCTGTCGCCGCGTCTGGGCGAAGTGCTCGCCGGCATGGTCCTGGTCGGGGTCGGCACATTCTTCGCACAGGCCGCCGCGACGGGTTTCGTCGGACAGGCCGCAGCCGACAATCGCGGCATCGCCAGCGGGATCTATCTTACGTGTTACTTCTGCGGCGGACTGGTCGGCACCGCCGTGCTCGGGCGCCTGTTCGACGCTTTCGGATGGCAGGCGTGCGTATTCGGCGTGGGCGCGGCGCTCGCTGCCGCAGCCCTGCTTACATTCGCCCTGAAACGCTAGCGCTTGGCCGGCGCTTCCTGCGGCGGCTCGTCGTCGGCGATCGCGCGCCAGGCGGCGCCGTCGAGATCGTCGTACTGGCCGCTCCTGAGCGACCACAGGAAAGCGACGAGACCGGCACCTCCGAGCATCAATGCTAGCGGGACCAGGATGACCAGTATCTCCATTACACGATCTCCCGCGAGGCGCTGCGGGCGCGCAGCGAGTTCAGCATCACCAGGATCGACGATCCGCTCATGGCGGCAGCGGCGATCAGGGGCGTCACGACGCCGCTGATCGCAACCGGCACCGCGAGCACATTGTAGCCGATCGCAAGCCAGAGGTTCTGCCGCATCAAATGCAGCGCCTTGCGCGAGGCGTCGATGGCGGCGACGACGGGAACCAGCGGCCGGCCGAGGAAGACGAGATCGGCGGTGGCCTGGCTGAGATGCGCGGCCGAGATCGGCGACATCGAGACATGGGCCGCCGCGAGCGATGGCGCATCGTTCATGCCGTCGCCGACCATCAGCACTTTCGCACCGCGCCGTTTCAGCTCCTCGATCCGCGCGATCTTGTCGGCCGGGGTGACGCCGGCGCGCCACTCGGGGATGTCGAGCGATTGGGCCGCGGCCTTCACGGCCGGCTCGCGATCGCCGGACAGGATCTCGATGCCGATGTTGCGCGCCTTCAGAGCCGCGATCACCGCCTTGGCATCGGGTCGCAGGCCCTGGCGAACCGAGAGGATGAATTTTTCGCTGCCCTTGCTGAACGCGACGATGGAAGCTTCGGGATCGACCAAGGCGCTGCCGACCAGCGCCTCGGCACCGCAGAAGGAGGGACGGCCGAGGCGAAGCTCGAGGCCGTCGACGGTCGCACGGACACCCTGCCCGGCCTCCTCCACCGCACTGAGGATCGGAGACTTCGCACCGGCAGCTTGCGCGACGGCGGCAGCCACCGGGTGATGGCTCGACAGTGCGAGCCGGCCGGCGAGTTCGAAGACATCGGCGGGAATGTCGGCGGCATTCACCACTTCGAGCTCGGGCAGCGTCAGCGTGCCGGTCTTGTCGAAGATGACATAGTCGGCTTCGGCCAGCCGCTCGATCGCATCGCCCGCATTGAGCAGCACACCGGCCTTGAACATCGCGCCCGAGGCCACCGTCTGCACCGTCGGGATCGCAAGCCCTAGGGCGCAGGGACAGGTGATGATCAGCACGGCGACGCCGGTCACGATCGCATCGTGCCAGCTCGCACCGGCGAGGACCCATCCGAGAATGGTCAGGAGCGCGGTCGCATGCACCACCGGCGCATAGAGCCGCGAGGCCCGGTCGGCAAGGCGCATGTAGCGCGAGCGCGCCTGGAGCGCGTTGTCGAGCAGCCGCGTGATCTCGGCGAGCAGCGTCGCCTCGGAGGCGGCCGAGACCCGCACCCGCAAGCTGCCGGAGATGTTCATCGATCCCGCATAGACCGGCGTGCCCTGCTCGGCCGTGACATAGAGCGTCTCGCCGGTGATCAGGCTCTGGTCGATCTCGGAACGCCCTTCGATCACGGTGCCGTCGATCGCGCAGCGCTCGCCGGGCCGGAGCAGCACGATGTCGCCCGGATTGATCGCCGCCACCGGCACCTGCGAGATCTCGTCGGGCCCGATGAACTTCGCGGCCGTCTCAGCCTTCAGCGCGGCGAGATTGCCGGCGACCGCGCGGGTCCGCCGCCGCATGTTCTGGTCGAGGAAGCGGCCGACCAGGAGGAAGGTCAGCAGCATGATCGCGGCGTCGAAATAGGCATGCTCGGCGTGGTGGATGGTCTCGACCACGGATATGCCGAGCGCCAGGATCACGCCGATCGAAATCGGCACGTCCATGTTGGTGGTCTTGGCCGACAGAGCGCGCCAGGCCGAGCGAAAGAACGGCTGGCCGGCATAGGCCGCCGCCGGCAGCGCGATCAGCGCCGACAGCCAGTGGAAGAAATCGCGCTGCTCCGGCAGCATGTCCGAGACGTTGCCGGACCACACTGGGATCGACAGCATCATCACGTTCATGGTGGCGAACGCGGCGACCCCGAGGCAGCGCAGCAGGAAGCGGGATTCGGCGACCTCGGCCACTTCCGCACTCTCGGTCTCGAACGGATAGGCCTTGTAGCCGAGCTCTTCGAGCCGGTCGATGAAACGGCCGGGGTCGAGCGTGCCCGCCTTCCATTCCAGCGCGACGCGGCGGTCGGTGAGGTTGACGCGCGCCAGGGTGACGTCGGGGATGGCCGAGAGCCCGCGCTCGATCTTGGCCATGCAGCCGGCGCAGTGAACGCCCTCGACGGCGAGATCGATGTGCCGGAGGCCCTCGCCCGCATCGCGGACGTAATGAGAGAAATCGCGCGTGACCTGCATGACGGAATCCTTCAGTTCAGGATCACGCGGTTGCGCGACATGAACACGCGCGTCCCCCGCGCCTCGCCCTCGATCACCAGGTCCCATTGGCCCGGCGCGACGGACGCCGCATTGCCGCGATAGAGGCCGATGCCGGCTTCGCTGAGCTCGACGGCGAGGTCGGCGCGCTTGTCGGTCGGCCGCTCCAGCCGGCCGCCGAACTTCAGCCCGGAGATCGGCTGGCCGCCGGCGTCGCGGGCCTCGACCTGGACCGAGGCGCCGCCATCGTTGCGGCGCTCGACATGGGCGTTGACCTTCCACTTCCGCGCGGCCTGGTCCTGCGCCGCCGAGATCTCGCGATCGTAGACGAGGCCCGCGGCATAGGGGCTGTCGACGTCGGTGCCGGGCAGCGTTGCGATGGCGAGCTTCATCATGGTGGCATTGACGCCGATCACGAGGCCGAAGAAAGCGACCAGCATCAGGAAAACCTTGGTTCCGGTCAGCGGCTTGGATGACATGGTGGTCTCCTGATCTTACGGCGCGACAAAATTGTCGGTGGCGCTCGCGGCGACGCCGAGCCCGATGTCCATGACGTGGAAGCGGACCGGAATCGATTTCTCCGGATTGTTTTCGGCCGGCGCGGTGACCAGCAGCCGCAGCTCGCTGGTCGCATCGCGCGGGATCACGATGATCGGACGGTCCGGCGTGACCGAATCGATGCCGACGACGTGCATCGTGGGGTTCACGGGCCCCTCGACGTCGATCGCGATGACGCGGTCGTAGCCGCTCTTGTTCAGCAGCCGCACCGTATAGGCGTTGCGGATCGAGCCGTCGCTCAGCTTGACCGCGACCGGGTTGCGGTCGTGCAGCACGTTGACGTCGAGCAGGCTGCGGGTCGCCAGCGTATAGATCATGAAGCCGCCGACGGCCGCGATAATGGCACTATAGACGACGGTGCGAGGCCGGACGATCCGGTAGATCGGCGCCTTGCCTTCCTGGCGGCGATGGATGTTGATGTCGTTGTCGTAGCCGATCAGCCGCTTCGGCCGGCCGATCTTTGTCATCACGTTGTCGCATGCGTCGATGCAGAGGCCGCACTGGATGCATTCCATCTGCGGCCCGTTGCGGATGTCGATGCCGGTCGGGCAGACCGCGACGCATTGGTAGCAGTCGACGCAATCGCCGACCTGCTGGCCGAGGGCGCGCAGCTCGGCGGCCTTTTTCACCGAGGTGCGCTTCTCGCCGCGGTCATAGCGATAAGTGACGTTGAGCGCCCATTCGTCGGTGAGTGCGGCCTGAATGCGCGGCCACGGGCACATATAGGTGCAGACCTGCTCGCGCATGAAGCCGGCGAGCAGATAGGTCGTCGCGGTGAGGATGCCGATCCAGACATAGGCGATCATCGGCGCCTGGAAGGTGATGAGCTCCTTCACCAGGGTCGGCGCGTCGTTGAAGTAGAGCACCCAGGCGCCGCCGGTCCACCAGGCGATCAAGAGCCAGATCGAATGCTTGAGCACGATCTCGGAAATGCGTTCGAGCTTCATCGGATCGCTCGAGGCATCCTTCTTCATGCGCTCGCGCCGGTCGCCCTCGATCAGGCGCTCCACGGCATAGAACAGGTCGGTCCACACCGTCTGCGGACAGAGATAGCCGCACCAGATCCGGCCGCCGACGGAGTTCATCAGGAACAGCGCCACCGCGGCGACGATCAACAGGCCGGTGAAGTAATAGACCTCCTGCGGCCACAGCTCGATGAAGAAGAAATAGAAGCGGCTGTTGGGAAGATCGATCAGCACCGCCTGGCTCGGCGCGCCGAGACCGCGATTCCAGCGCACGAAGGGCAGGAAGTAGTAGACGCCGAGGCAGAATGCCATCAGGCCCCATTTGATCCGGCGGAACGTGCCCGAGACGCTCTGGGGATAGACCTTCTTGCGGGCCGCATAGAGCGGCCCGACGTCGTCCGCGGGCTTCAGTTCGTTCGGATTGACGGTCTTGTTCATCGCCTCGAGCTTCTTCAAAGGTGCGATTAAACCTAGACCCGGCACCGCCGCGCGGGTTGATCCAACGCAAACGGGGGCGCTTTTCTTCGCCCCCGCCGGAAGTCGTCGGTCGCGGATCGGCCTATTTGCCGCCGCCCAGCGAGTGGACGTAGACCGCCATCGCCTTGATGGTGGCGGGATCGAGCCGGCCTTCCCAGGCCGGCATCACGCCGGCGCGGCCTTGGGCAATGGTCTCGATCAGGCTCGCCTCGTCGGAGCCGTAGAGCCAGATCTTGTCGGTCAGGTTGGGGGCGCCCAGCTCCTGGTTGCCCTTGCCGGCGTCGCCATGGCAGGCGGCGCAATTCTCCGCGAAGATCTTCTGGCCCTTGGCGGCGTCGTAGCCGTTGCGGGTCGACAGGCCCGCCAGCGACCGCACGTAATTGGCGACCGTGACGATCTCGTCGCTCTTCAGCACGCCGTCCTTACCGAAGGCGAGCATCTGGCCCTCATGGGTCTTGGCATGGCCCGACCGCACGCCGAACTGGATGGTCTGCATGATCTGGTCGAGCGAGCCGCCCCACAGCCATTCGTCGTCGTTCAGGTTGGGATAGCCCTTGGACCCCGTCGCACCCGTGCCGTGGCACGGCGCGCAATTGTCGCCGAACACCGTCTTGCCCTTGGCGCGCGCAAGCGCGAGCAGAGCCGGATCCTTCTGGATGTCGGCGAGCGAGGCCGTGCCCAGCGCCGCCATCTTGTCACCCCGGATCTTTTCGAGGTTGGCGAGCTCGACCGCGACGTCGGCGCGCGAGGAGTAGCCGAACAGGCCGGTGGTGTTGCTTTGGATCAGCGGCCAGGCCGGATAGACGATCCAATAGCCGATCGACCAGACGATGGTGAGATAGAAGGTGATCACCCACCACCGCGGCAGCGGCGTGTTGAGCTCCTTGATGCCGTCCCACTCGTGTCCGGTGGTGGACTTGCCGGAGACGGAATCGATGTCGCTAGAATGATCGGTCATGGTTTCTCACTCCTCCCGCAAGGGCAGGTGCGCTGCCTTGTCGAACGCAGCCTTGTTACGGGGCCAAAATGCGTAGGCGATGATCGCGAGAAAGATCGCGACGAACACCGGTGTCCAGATCGTCGTCACGAGATCGGACGCAAGATTATGGACGGTCAGGATGGCTTTCATCGTTCATGCCTTCTCAGCGAAGATTGGCTTTCTCGTTGTAGATCTTGAAGTCGACCAGCGTGCCGAGCATCTGCAGGTACGCGACCAGCGCGTCCATCTCGGTCGGCGTGCCGGTCTTGCCGTCGAAATTGCGTACGACGGCCTTGGCGTAGCGCTTGGTGAAGGCGTCGGTGCCGGCATTGTCCGGATCGGCCTGGACCTTCAGGTCGGCGGCGGCATTGGCGAGCTGCTCGTCGCTATAGGGCACGCCGACGGTCCTGAGGGTGCGCATGTCGCCGGCGATCGCATCCGGGTCGATCTCGGCCTTGCTGAGGAACGGATAGCCGGGCATCACGGACTGCGGCACGATCGCGCGCGGGTTGGCCAGATGGGTGACGTGCCACTCGTCGGAATATTTGGCGCCGACACGGGCGAGATCCGGGCCGGTGCGCTTGGAGCCCCACTGGAACGGGTGATCGTACATGCTCTCGGCGGCGAGCGAGAAATGGCCGTAGCGCTCGACCTCGTCGCGCAAGGGCCGGACCATCTGCGAATGGCAGAGATAGCAGCCCTCGCGGACGTAGACGTTGCGTCCGGCGAGTTCGAGCGGCGTGTAAGGCCTGACGCCGTCGACCTTCTCGATCGTGCTCTTGAGGTAGAACAGCGGAGTGATCTCGACGAGACCGCCGATCGCAACCACGAGGAGGATACCGACGACCAGGATGATCGAGTTCTTTTCGAAGATTTGGTGGCGTGTCCAGAACGACATTGCTTGAGCTCCTCATTCCGCCGGCTGAAGAGCGACGGGCATCTGGACTTCCTGCTCGCCGACGCGAACCGTCATCCAGAGATTGTAGGCCATGATCAGCGAGCCGATCAGGAACAGGCCGCCGCCTGCGGCGCGGATGATGTAGAAGGGATGCATCGCCTCGACGGTCTCGATGAAGGAATATTCGAGGAAGCCGAGCGAGGTGTAGGCGCGCCACATCAGGCCTTGCAGGATGCCGGAGACCCACATCGCCGAGATGTAGAGGACGATGCCAAGGGTGGCGACCCAGAAGTGCCAGTTGACGAGCTTGAGGCTGTAGAGGCCCTTGCGATTCCAGGCCCACGGCACCAGGCAGTACAGCGCGCCGAAGGAGACGAAGCCGACCCAGCCGAGCGCGCCGGAATGCACGTGGCCGATGGTCCAGTCGGTGTAGTGGCTGAGCGAATTGACCACCTTGATCGACATCATCGGGCCTTCGAAGGTTGACATGCCGTAGAAGGCGACGGAGACCACGAGCATGCGCAGCACGGGATCGGTGCGCAGCTTGTCCCAGGCGCCCGACAGCGTCATCAGGCCGTTGATCATGCCGCCCCAGGAGGGCATCCACAGCATGATCGAGAAGGTCATGCCGAGCGTCTGCGTCCAGTCCGGCAGCGCCGTGTAGTGCAGATGGTGGGGACCTGCCCAGATGTAGAGGAAGATCAGCGCCCAGAAGTGGATGATCGAGAGCCGGTAGGAATAGATCGGCCGCTCGGCGCGCTTCGGGATGAAGTAGTACATGATGGCGAGGAAGCCGGCGGTCAGGAAGAAACCGACCGCGTTGTGGCCGTACCACCACTGGAACATGGCGTCCTGGATGCCGCCCCAGGCGACGTAGGACTTCGAGCCGAACACCGAAACGGGCAGCGCCGGGTTGTTGCCGAGATGCAGCACCGCGATCGTCACGATGAAGGCGAGATAGAACCAGTTCGCAACGAAGATGTGCGGCTCCTTGCGCTTGAAGATGGTGGCAAGGAAGACGAGCAGATAGACGACCCAGACGATGGTCAGCCACAGATCGGCGTACCATTCCGGCTCGGCATATTCCTTCGACTGGGTGACGCCGAGCAGATAGCCAGTGCCGGCGATCAGGATGAAGAAGTTGTAGCCGAGCACGACGAACCACGGCGCGAGGTCACCGGCAAGGCGCGCGCGGCAGGACTTCTGCACCACGTAGAACGAGGTCGCGATCAACACGTTGCCGCCGAAGGCGAAGATCACGGCGGAGGTGTGCAGCGGGCGCAGGCGGCCGAAGCTGATCCAGGGCAGATCGAAGTTCAGCGCGGGCCAGGCCAGCTGCGAGGCGATGATGAGGCCGACGAGGAATCCGGCAATGCCCCAGAACATCGCCATGAAGGCCGAGAACTTGATCGGCCCCATGCTGTAGTTCGGGCGGCCGTTGATCTCCTGGGCCGGCAGCGCCGCCGGCCGCTCGAAGTAGCGGTTGACGATGAAGAACACCGCAGCGAGGCTCGCCGCCGCGCTGAGCGCAGCGTGGAACGCGAAGGGCGCATCGAGCGCCTTGGCCGAGGCGATCACGCAGAGGAAAGCGGTGACTGCGAATACGACAGCCAAGCCGCTTTCACCGATGGTCATGGATTTTGAGATGGAGGGCTGGCTCATGCGGATTCTCTCTGAAAGAACACGCTGCCAGAAACCACATCCACCCTCGCGGGGAATTGATTGAAATCAAGATAGATGGATTTCTGTTAATGTGAGCCGATGCAGTGCCGGTTGAAATGCCCTCTCCCCTTGTGGGAGAGGGCAGCGAGAAAGGTGCGGCAAACTCACTTGGGTGAGGGGTTGGTTCCGCACGAAAAGTTTTTTCGTTGAAGCCGACCCCTCATCCGGCGCTTCGCGCCACCTTCTCCCGCAAGGGGAGAAGGGAAGAAAGATAGATAACCTCCGTGAAATCACGGAGGTTGGAACAGAAGGATCCAGACCTCACTCCCGCGCCGTCGCCTTGAGCGCCGCGATGACGTCCTCGCGCGCGATGATGCCGGCCAGCTTCTGCGCACCGTCGAGCACGATGATGCTCCTGATGCGGTGCTCGACCATGATCTGGAGCACGCGCGTCAGACGCGTGTCGGGGCTGACATAGATGAACTCGGGCGTCATGACGTCGCCGATCTTGCGGCTCATCAGGTCGTCGTAGCGCGGCAACATCTGGCTCGGCGTGAAGGCGAAGCACTTCAGGATGTCGAACTTGGTGACGATGCCGACCACCTGCCCGTCGTCTTCGACAGGATAGGAATTGAAATCGTCGGTCTCGAACATCTCGCTGAGCTGGAACAAGTCGAGGTCGCGCTGCACCGTCTTGACGTTGCGCGTCATGTAGCCGTCGACGGTCTGTTCAAGAAATTGGTACACGGCGCGTCCTCCTCGATTCCTCAACTGGCCGGCCGCTGGTCAGTGCGACAGCAGCACGCTGCGGGCGGTTTGCGTCACCAGATATTGGGTGACGCCGCCGAGGATCAGTTCGCGAAATCTCGAATGACCATAGGCGCCCGCGACGATCAGGCCCGCGCCGATGTCGCCGGCGACTTTCTCCAACCGCGCAGCAGGGGTTTCGTTTCCTGCGGCCTCGAGGACCCGCGCAGTCGCGGTGATGCCGTGGCGGCCGAGCCAGGCGGCAACGTCGCTGACACCGGCCATCACGGCCGAACGGTCGTCGCCCCGCTCCGGGATTTCCACGATGGTGACGTCCTTCGCCTTGTGCAGCATCGGCAGCGCGCCCGCCACCGCCCGCCGCGCTTCCGGCGTGTCCTTCCACGCCACCAGCACGCTGCGCAGGTCGAGCCAGTTGGCCCGGTCGGGAACGACGAGCAGCGGGCGGCCGGTCTGCATCACCAGGTCCTTGGGACTCGCCAGCGAGAAAGCATCGGAGAAGGCCGGGCTCTGCCCGCCGCTGACGACGATGTCGGCGCAACGCGCCTGCGCCGTGACGAAGCGGGCCGGATAATCCATCGCGCTGCGCCACTCCGCATGCCCACCGCGATTCTTCACGGCGGCGCGGAATTGCGCTTCGAGCCCGGCCAGCCGCCGCTTGATCGAAGCTTCGCCCTCGTCGATCAGCGCTTGCGCCTCTGCGCCGTCGGTGAAATAGAGCGGCGGGACGAACTGCGCCGCAGCGACCCCGACGATGGCCGCCTCGAATCGTTCGGCGAGCTCGCCTGCGACCTGAAGACGCGCTTCGTTGGGCTGATCGAGCGCCAGGCTGACCATGACGGTGGCGTATGTCATCGGGGATCTCCAGCATTACAGAATTTTTTGAATCCTAGACCTGCTGCCGCGCAACAGGCTGAGCTAGATCAAATCGAGGTCTCTGGCTGCCCACTCTCCCGGAATGGGGAGTCCGGCAGTGGATTCAACGTCCACGCTTGCCTCCGGCCGAGCCTTGGGCGACATTGCCGAAGCGGTAACGGCATCCTGCCGGTCCGCCGAGAATAGGAGCAGAACCTTGGCGCCGACCCGCGGGAACCATCCGGCAGACGATGGTCGGGGCGAGCATTTCCGAGTCCGCATCGAGGGATTCGGGGTCGGCACCTGGGACCTCGACCTGCAGACTCGCGAGCTCGACTGGTCGGACACGGCCAGGCGACTGTTCGGCCTGCAGCCGGACCGGGCCGTCAGCTACGATCTCTTTCTTTCCCTGTTGGAGCCGGGCGATCGGGACCACCTCCTGAAGGCGATCGGGCGCACATCGGAAGGTGGCGGGGGCCTCGACTTGTCCTTCAAGGTCAGCGGCGCGTCCGGAAACGGCCAATGGATCCGGGCCAGGGCCGGCGTGATCCGGGACGATGCGGGCATGCCGCGTCACCTCAGCGGGATATTCCTCGACATCAACGAGGAGAAGCAGCTCGAAGAGGCCCTGCGGTCCCAGGAGAATCATCTTCGCTCGATTCTCGAAACGGTGCCCGATGCCATGATCGTCATCGATTCACGCGGCATCATGCAGCTCTTCAGCAGCGCGGCGGAGCGGCTGTTCGGCTACAGCAGGCAGGAAGCGATCGGCCGGAACGTGAGCATTCTCATGCCGGAACCCGATCAGTCGCGTCACGACAGCTATCTCACGCGCTATCTCAGGACCAATGATCCGCACATCATCGGCATCGGCCGGATCGTGACGGGCAAACGCCGCGACGGCACGACCTTCCCGATGCACCTGTCCGTCGGGAAGACGCAACGCGCGGGCGAGCCCCATTTCACCGGCTTCGTGCGCGATCTCACCGAGCACCAGCAGACCCAGGCGCGGCTCCAGGAGCTGCAATCCGAGCTCGTGCATGTGTCGCGGCTGACCGCGATGGGCGAGATGGCTTCCGCGCTCGCCCACGAGCTCAACCAGCCGCTGGCGGCGATCAGCAATTACATGAAGGGATCGCGGCGCCTCCTCGCCGGCAGCACCGATCCCAACATGCCGAAGGTCGAAAGCGCGCTGGACCGTGCGGCGGAGCAGGCGTTGCGCGCCGGCCAGATCATCCGCCGCCTGCGCGACTTCGTCTCCCGCGGCGAATCCGAGAAGCGGGTCGAGAGCCTGTCCAAGCTGATCGAGGAAGCCGGCGCGCTCGGGCTCGCCGGCGCGCGCGAGCAGAACGTGCAGCTGCGCTTCAGCCTCGATCCCGACGCCGACCTCGTTCTCGCCGACCGGGTGCAGATTCAGCAGGTGCTGGTCAACCTGTTCCGCAACGCGCTCGAGGCGATGGCGCAGTCGCAGCGGCGCGAGCTCGTTGTCGCCAACACCCGTGTCGCCGACGGCATGATCGAGGTGGAGGTCTCCGACACCGGCATCGGCTTCCGGGAAGACATCATTCCAAACCTGTTCCAGACCTTCTTCACCACCAAGGACACCGGCATGGGCGTGGGACTCTCCATCAGCCGCTCGATCATCGAGGCCCATGGCGGCCGCATGTGGGCCGAGAGCAACGCAGCGGGCGGAGCGACGTTCCGCTTCACCCTGCCGGCAACCGACGAGAGCTGATCCATGATGACCAAGGGAAATGTTTACGTCATCGACGACGACGCGGCGATGCGGGACTCGCTGAACTTCCTGCTGGATTCCGCCGGCTTCGCCGTCACTTTGTTCGACGACGCGCTCGCCTTTCTCGAAGCCCTGCCCGGCCTCGGTTTCGGCTGCATCGTCTCCGACGTGCGCATGCCCGGCCTCGACGGCATCGAGCTCTTGAAGCGGATGAAGGCGCAGCAAAGCCCATTCCCGATCGTGATCATGACCGGTCACGGCGACGTGCCGCTGGCGGTCGAGGCGATGAAGCTCGGGGCGGTCGACTTCCTGGAAAAGCCATTCGATGACGACCGTCTCACCGCCATGATCGAGTCGGCGCTCCGCCAGGCCGAGCCCGCCGCCAAGAACGAGGCCGTCGCGCAGGATATCGCTGCCCGCGTCGCGTCCTTGAGCCCGCGGGAACGCCAGGTCATGGAGGGGCTGGTCGCGGGCCTCTCCAACAAGCTGATCGCCCGCGAATACGACATCAGCCCGCGGACCATTGAGGTCTACCGGGCCAACGTCATGACCAAGATGCAGGCGAGCAGCCTTTCGGAACTGGTTCGCCTCGCGATGCGCGCCGGCATGCTCAACGATTGAGGCAGGTCAAGGCGACTTCACGGCGCAGTGCTAGCCAGACAGCATGGTTGAGGTCAGCCCACATCGTGCGCGGCCGTCGTCCTCCCCACAACCCACCGTCTTTGTGGTCGACGATGATGCCGCAGTTCTCGGATCCCTGCGGTTCCTGCTGGAGACCGACGGCTTCGCCGTGCGGACCTTCAGGAGTGGCACGGCGCTGCTCAATCTCGGCGCCGCGCCCGCGCCGGACTGCTACGTCATCGACTACAAGATGCCCGACATCAACGGCATCGATTTGACCGGCCGGCTTCGCAAATCCCACCGCGACGCGCCCGTGATCCTGATCACCGGCTATCCCGACGAGAACATCTCGGCCCGGGCCGCGATGGCGGGTATCAAGGACGTGGTTTTGAAGCCGCTTCTCGACGAAAACCTGGTCAAGTGCATCCGCCACGCCATCCAGGACCGCCCCGGAGCGTGACCTAGGGACTCTACGTAGGTAAACATCCCTAAGATAACGCGCGAAATTTCCGGATTGCGTGTTTCATCGTAGCAGTGCTCCATCACAACGGAGATGGCGCAGATGCTGACCCAGACGCTCAACACCCAGGCGATCAACACCCAAATCGGTGGCAAGATTGCTCCTGCCCACCCCGTTACCGACCAGTTCGGCGCGATCGCGGGCCATGTCGGCCTGGTCGCCACCGAGTTCTCCTACGGCAAGGACGAGGAGATCTATGGCGAGGAGGAGGCGGCCGAATATGTCTATCAGGTCGTCACCGGCGCGGTGCGCAGCTACAAGCTTCTCTCCGACGGCCGCCGCCAGATCGGCGCCTTCCATCTTCCCGGCGACGTGTTCGGCCTCGAATCCGGTCCCACTCACCGCCTCGCCGCTGAAGCCATCATCGACACCACCGTTCGCCTCGTGAAGCGCGCCAGCCTGGAAAAGGCCGCCGGCACCGACGTGCAGGTCGCCCGCAAGCTCTGGGCCATGACCGCCGGCGAGCTGCGCCATGCCGAGGACCACATGCTGCTGCTGGGCCGCAAGACTGCGATGGAGCGCGTCGCGACCTTCCTGCTCGAAATGGACCGCCGCCTCGCCGTCGCCGGCATGATGGCACTGCCGATGTGCCGCCGCGACATCGGCGACTATCTCGGCCTCACCTTGGAGACCGTGTCGCGCGCGCTGTCGCAGCTTCACGCTCAGGGCATTCTCGGTTTCTCCGGTGCCCGCCAGATCGTGCTGCGCAACCGCCAGCGTCTGCACAATCTCGACGCCTGATCCTCAATCTTCCTCCCCACCCACTTTGGCCGGCTGAATTCGTTCAGCCGGCCATTTCTTTGGTGGCTGTCAGACCCGTGCGCCGCGTCTCCGGCATCACAAAGAAGATCAGCAGGAGCCCCGCTGCGGCAACGCCGGACAGCCCGATGAATGCGGTGGCATTGCCGAACTTGTCGCTGACATAGCCGCCAAGCACCGTGCTCAGCGACGCGCCGATGCCCGTTGCGGTGCCGACGATCCCCTGCGCCAGGTTGAAATGCCCGCTGCCGAACGCGACGTCGGCGACGATCAGCGGGATCATCACCGCGAAGACCGCCGCGGTGATGCCGTCGAACACCTGCACCAGCACCAACAGATACGGATCGCGCACGGTCGCAAACAACAGGCCGCGAATCGCCAGAGCACCGAATCCGATCAGCAGCAGCGGGCGCCGGCCCCACGCTTGCGCCTTGCGCCCGACCGTCGGCGACAGCAGCGCCACGATCGCTTGCGGAACGACGATGCAAAAGGCGACGAGCACGGTCGCCCATTGGCTCGATCGCGCCGTCACCGCGCTCGCCATCAGCGGCATCATCGCGGCGTTCGCGAGCTGCAGCAGCAGCACGCTGAGCGCGAACACGATGAGCGGGCGCTGCCGGATCAGGTGCCAGATATTGGGATCGCCGCGGTCGGCGGCTTCAGGCGGCAGCTCGCCGTGACAGCGCCTGATGTCGACCTCGTTCTCGCGGATGCGCGACAGAGCGATCAGGGTTGGAATCACGAGCAGGAAGGTGACCAGGAAGACCGAGCGGCTCGATAACAGGTAGCCCGCGGTGCCCATCACCGCCGCCGCGACGCCGTTGCCGAGCGAGGCGAAGCGCGCGTTGCGCCCGAGCCGCTCGCCGATCGCGAGCGGGCCGACGAGGCCGAGGCTGATCGCGGCGATCGCCGGCCCGAGCACGCAGCTCGCCATCGCATGCAGCGTGGCGGCGGTCACCACGACGGCGAAGATCGGCATCGCCGCATAGGCCAGCGCGCAGGCGCCGATGGTCGCGATCGCGAGGGCAGCGACGAGGCGCTCCGATTTCGCGGCATCGATGATCGCGCCGCCCGGCATCTGGCCGATCAGGGCGACGATGCCGCCGATCGACAGCACGAACCCGATCTCGACCTGGGTCCATTTCTGCGTCGTCAGATAGACCGCGATGAAGGGACCGAATCCGGTCTGCACGTCGGCGAGGAAGAAGATGAACCAGTCGAGGCCGCGCAGGCTCTGGCGCGACGGCGCCGGAATGCCCGCAGCCGCCGGCTCCGCGACGTTGTCCTGCTCGACGACGCCGCCGCGATCTGCATGATTCGGCTTCCTCGACAACAGCACGGGCGGTCAGCCCTCCCTGCACCTCACTGAATCGCTTGCAGCGGCTGAAGGCTGCCGGACGCGCCGAGCACGACGATCGGCGTGTCCTCCTTGTATTCCGGTGCGGCCGCGACCTGCGCCTTGGTCAATTCCAGCGTGATGCTGTCCTTCTTGTTGGCGATCTTGCCGAAGCGCAGCGCGTTCCAGTCGACGACGATCTTGCGGCTGCCGACGCCGAGGAAGCCGCCGAAATCGATCGCCGCAGCGCGGACATGGCCGGTGCGATCGACGATGACGTCGACGATGCGACCCATGTCCTCGCCGGCGGCGCTGCGAACGTCGCGGCCGAGAACGCCGTGGGCCTCGCTCGCGCCGATGATGGTCACCGATGGCGGCGGCGCGGCGTCCTTGGGCGTGACGGGCACCGTGGAAGCCGGCGGTTGCACATTTGCCGGTGCCTTTGCCTCGCTCGGGGATGCAGGCGGCTCCTCGGCCGCGCGCGATTCGGCGACCGTCAAGCCCGCGACGATCGCCACGCCCAAGATCAACCTTCCGATCGCACGCATGACCTCCTCCTCGCGCCTCTAGCGCGCCAGCACGATCGAGACCTGGATCTGACCGCGCGTGCGCAACACTTCCAGCGCCACGTCGTCGCCGTGACGGCTGACGCGAAGATCGACGCTGGATTCGCCAAGGCGCAGATCGCGCAGGATCACCTCGTTGAGGAACGCCGGCAGATGCGGGTTGCGCAGGCGAATCTCGCCGCGCGCGACGTCGAACTCGAGGCCGAGCGCCGCCTCCAGCAGCGTGAACGGCGTCGCGCTGGCCCAGGCCTGCGGCGCGCAGGCGACCGGGTAAAGCGTCGGCCCGCGCCGCTTCTCGCGCCGGAAGCCGCAGAACAATTCGGGCAACCGGCGCAAATCCATGTAGGTCGCGGCATCGAACAGACCCTTGAAGACATGCGCCACCGAATGCTTGAGGCCGTAGCGCGCCAGCCCCAGCGCGATCAGCGCGTTGTCGTGCGGCCAGATCGATCCGTCATGGTAGGACATCGGGTTGTAGCGCACCTCGCCTTGCGCGACGGTGCGGATGCCCCAGCCCGAGAAGAAATGCGGCCGCATCAGATCGGCAGCGACGAGACGCGCGCGGTCCTCGCGGACCATGCCGCTGAACAGGATCTGCCCGGCATTCGAGGTCCTGACCTTGCAGGGCCGCTTCTTGCCGTCGAGCGCGAGCGCATAGGTGCCGAGCTCCTCGCACCAGAACGCCTGCTCGAAGCGCTCGGCGAGCGCCCTGGCTTCGGCCTCGAGCTTGCGCACGCGGTCCGGCTTGCCGAGCCGCAGCGCGCAACGCGCCGCGAACTGCTTGGCGGCGAAGACGTAGCCCTGGACCTCCGCGAGCGCGATATTGCCCTCGGCAAGCCGGCCGTCGGCATGGAAGATCGCGTCATAGGAATCCTTCCAGCCCTGGTTCGCCAGCCCTTTCTCGGTCGCGCGCTGGTATTCGACGAAACCGTCTTGGTCGGGATCACCAGGGCCGTCGATCCAGGCCAGCCCCGCCTCGATCGCCGGCCACAGCTCGATCAACGTGGCCTCGTCGCCGGTGCGCTCGAAATAGCTGCCTGCGAGCAGCACGAACAGCGCGGTCGAATCGACGCTGCCGTAGTAATGCGCGAACGGGACTTCCCCGAGCGCCGCCATCTCGCCGCCGCGCATCTCGTGCAGGATCTTGCCGGGCGCGGCGTCCGCGAGCGGATCGACCGCCGCGGCCTGGAAATGCGCGAGCCGGCGCAGGACGCCCTTGGCAATGCGCGGATCGACCCAGAGCATCTGCAGCGCGGTGATGAGGCCGTCGCGCCCGAACGTCGTCGAGTACCAGGGAATGCCGGCATAGGGATAGCGTCCCTGCGGCGTCTCGGTCATCAGCATGTTGAGGTCGGCCATGGCCTGGCACAGCACCTCGTTGAAGATGTTGTTGGAGGTCTCGATGCTGGCCGCGCCCATGGTCGACTGCCGCATCTCGCGGCGGTGCGCCAGCAGACCCGGGAAGAACCGCACCGGCTTCTCCGTCAGCGGCCGGTTGCAGGACACGGCCACGAACAGCGATTTGGCCTGGTGCGGCTCAAGGTCGAGTTCCCACGTCGCAGCGTTGACCGAGAGCCGCGTCGGACGCGGATCGAAATGCAGGCCGGTGGTCCGCTCGGCGTCGTCAAGGCCGCGATACTCGAACAGGACGTCGGTCGGCCCGAGCAGCCGGCCGGTTCCGACGCCGCGGCGCGGCCGCCGCTCGCCGCGAACCTCGAACAGATCGGCGAAGTCGTTGCCGAACAGCAGCGTCAGCTCGAAGCTGGTGCGCCGGTCGCCATGGTTCTGCACGCCGATGCGCTGGTAGGCGGTGCCGCGCCACAGGAAGATGGTGCGCACGACGTGCAACAGGTCCTTTTGCAGAACGAGGTTGCCCTGCCGGTAGATGTCCGGATTGGTGAGATCGACGGTCAACGCCGAATTGTCGTCGCGCAGATTCGAGCCGAGCAGCAGCGGCTGGAGATCGTCGAGCACGAGCTCCAGCCGCGCAAGATAGCGCGTGTCGTGATGGAACAGCCCGTCCGGCCCGCCAGCGGACGCGCCGATGTCGCCGTGGCTGTCGAGCACGATAAAGGTGTCGTCGTGCTTGAGCGAACGCCGCGGCCGGGCCGAGGGCCCGGTCATCGGAATGTAGAAGGGCTGTTCCGCGACCTGTTCCGGGGTCCGCGTCACGGAGACGAACTGGGTTACGGCTTCTGCCGACATGAGCTGCTCCCCTGCGCTTGATTCGAAACGCGACCGACTCGAGAACGCGACTGTTGGTTTACGCGGCGGCTTGCGCGAGCCGGCTCATTTCCTGCGTGACCAGCTCACGATACGGCCCGTGACCCTGCATCAGGCGCTCGGGCGAGCCGTCCTCGATGATCTTACCATTCCTCAACACCACGACACGATCGAAATTGCGCAGCGTCGCAAGGCGATGAGCGATCGCGATCACGGTGCGGCCGCGCATCAGGCGGGACAGCGCCTCGCGGATCGCCTCTTCGGATTCGCTGTCGAGCGCGGCGGTCGCCTCGTCCAGCAGCAGGATCGGCGCGTCCTTCAGGAAGGCGCGCGCGATCGCGATGCGCTGGCGCTGGCCGCCCGACATCTTGACGCCGCGGTCGCCGACCATGGTGTCGAGGCCCTCGGGCAGGCTCTCGACGAAGTCGCAGCGCGCTGCGATCGCCGCGCGCAGCACCTCGTCGTCGGTCGCGTTCGGCCGGCCATAACGGATGTTCTCGCGAATCGAGCGATGAAACAAGGAAATGTCCTGCGGCACGACGGAAATCGCCTCGCGCAGGCTCAGCTGCGTCACCTTCGAGATGTCCTGGCCGTCAATGGTGATATTGCCCTCGTCGACGTCGTAGAAGCGCTGCAGCAGCGTGAACAGCGTCGACTTGCCGCCGCCGGACTGGCCGACCAGTCCGACGCGCTGGCCGGGCTGGAGGCGCAGGCTGAAGCGCTCGAAGATCTTGTCGCTGCCGGGATAGCCGAAGGTGACGTTGTTGTACGCGATGGCCGCGCCGCTTTTGACCAGGGGCTCGGCCTCGGGATGATCGCGGAGCTCGTGCGGCACCAGCAGCGTGGCGATCGCCTCTGTCAGACGCGCGACGTGCTGGGTGACGTCGACCAGCGCCACCGCGAGATCGCGCGTCGCGCTCAGGATCGAGATGCCGAGCGTACAGACCAGCACGACGTCGCCGGTCGTCGCTTGGCCCTTCTGCCAGAGCGAGATCGCCCAGGCCATCAGCGCAATGGTCAGAAGCACGGTGATGACGGCATGCAACAGCCGCAGCTTCTCCAGATAACGCAGGCTGCGGCTGCGCGCGGTCAGCTCCTGGTTCACGGTCGCGTCGAACCGCTCATGCTCGTGGCTGATGCCGCAGAAGGCGCGCACCAGCGGCATGTTGCTGATGACGTCGATCATCTCGCCGTCGACCAATGCGGCCTTGTCGGCGAAATCGTCATGCAGCGGCTTGCCGGCCGCGGCCAGACGAAACATCGCAACCACCATGCCGCCCGCGATCGCGATCAGGCCGAGCGCCATGTAGGGACTGACGGTTCCAATCAGGATGATTGCCGCAATTGTGGCAATGCACGGCGGCAACACATTCCAGACGAACATGTTCTCGACAGTGAACACCGCGTTCGAGGTCGCGGTGATGCGGCTCGTCAGCATGCCGGGCATCCGGTCCGAGAAGTAGCTCGGGGCGTGCCCGGTCAGATGACGAAATATGTCACGCCGTAAATCGCCCGTGACCCGGACGAAGGTGAAGCTCGCCGTCCAGCTTGCGATCCGCCACAGGAAGTTGTCGGCGGCAATCAGTGACATGAGCAGAATGAATGCCAGCCATACGCCACCGCCATACGAGGGACCGGCCGACAAGGCGTCAACCAGAGCTTTGACGCCATACTGGGTGCCTACGGAGCAGGCAACGGCCCCCACGACCGCGGTCAGGATCACCAAGTGCGACGCGAGACGACGCCGGAGATAGCGCAGGACAAAGGCAAATGGCCTACGCGCGTACCCAGAAAGCTGATCCATATGGCTGTCGCCCCGTTATGCTGATTTTTCGTTTCGTTACTGGTCGAGTGAACATCGACCGCTTCGCCTCGGTTCCCGGGCAATCCCATCACGACATGCGGATGCGGACGATGTGCGAAGATGTAGTGGCAGCATCGCGACGCTCCGCCGACGTGTCGAATATGTAACGTTCGGGGGAAGGAACTTCGCAGGTGCGGGAACGTTCCCTCGTCTGGCATTGCCGGTGCCGTTAAGGCGGGGGTTTCAACTTCATGATCGCAGAGGAGATGGTGAGATGCGCATCGCGCAGGTAGCTCCGTTGACGGAGGCTGTTCCACCCAAGCTGTATGGCGGCACCGAGCGGGTGGTGCATTGGTTGACGGAAGAGCTGGTGGCCCTGGGCCATGACGTGACGCTTTTCGCCAGCGGCGACTCGCGGACATCGGCCAAGCTCGATGCATTATGGCCGCGGGCGCTTCGGCTCGACGGTTCCGTGCGCGATCCCAACGCGCTGCACATGGTGCTGCTGGAGCGGGTGCGGCAAAAATGTGACGACGAGGAGTTCGATTTCCTCCACTTCCATCTCGACTATTATCCCTGGTCGTTGTTCCACCGCCAGCCGACCCCGTTCGTGACGACGTTGCACGGCCGGCTCGATCTTCCCGAGCATCAGCCGGTCTTCAACACCTTCACCAAGATGCCGGTCATCTCGATCTCCAATGCGCAGCGGCGGCCGGTGCCGCAGGCGAACTGGGTGACGACGATCCATCACGGCCTGCCGGAGAAGCTGCTGACGCCGAAGCCGGCGAAACAGGAATACCTCGCCGTGCTCGGCCGCATCGCGCCCGAGAAGGGCGTCGATCGCGCCATCAAGATCGCGACCCATTGCGGCATTCCGCTCAAGATCGCGGCCAAGGTCGACCGTGCCGACCAGGATTATTACGACGAGCTGATCCGGCCGATGATCGAGAACAATCCGTTGGTCGATTTCATCGGCGAGATCAGCGATCACGAGAAATCGGATTTCCTCAGCGGCGCGCTCGGCCTCTTGCTGCCGATCGACTGGCCGGAGCCGTTCGGCCTCGTCATGATCGAGGCCATGGCGTGCGGAACGCCGGTCGTCGCCTTCAACCGCGGCTCGGTGCCGGAGATCATCGACGAGGGCCTCACCGGCTTCATCGTCGAGGACGTCATCAGCGCCGCGGGCGTGGTGAACCGGCTTCCGCAACTCGACCGCGCCGCGATCCGCAAGCAGTTCGAAACGCGCTTCACCGCGCGGCGCATGGCCCTGGACTACCTCGCCGCCTATCGCAGCCTGACCGAGGCGCAGGCACCGCGGATCAAGCTGGTGAGCAGCGCAGAGTAGACTTTCTACATCGCTGCCAGTCTCTTCCCTTCTCCCCTTGTGGGAGAAGGTGGCGCGAAGCGCCGGATGAGGGGTATGTCTCCGCTCGCAGAACTGTTCGTGAGGAGAGAAACCCCTCACCCGGCTTCGCTTCGCGAAGCCACCCTCTCCCACAAGGGGAGAGGGTACACCTGTCGCACCGCTACATCCCCAATAGCCGCGGCAGCCACAGCGACAGGCCCGGCCAATAGGTCACCACCACGAGGAAGCCCAGCATCGTCAGCAGCCACGGCCACACTGCGACCGTGAGCTCGGTGATCCCCATCTTGGCGATGCCCGAGGCGACGTAGAGATTGAGGCCGACCGGCGGATGGCACAGGCCGACCTCCATGTTGACCGTCATCAGGATGCCGAAATGAATTGGGTCGATGCCGAGCTTGACCGCGACCGGAAACAGGATCGGCGCCATGATCAGGATGATCGAGGACGGCTCCATCACATTGCCTGCGAGCAGCAGCAGGATGTTGACGAGCAGCAGGAAACCGATCCAGCCCAGGCCCTGGTCGATCATCCATTGCGCCAGCGCCTGCGGCACGTTCTCGTAGGTCATCAGGAACGAGAACAGCACGGCATTGGTGATGATGTAGAGCAGCATCGCCGAAAGGTTGGCCGACGACAGCAGCACGCGCGGCACGTCGCGCAGCTTCAGGTCCTTGTAGATGAACACCGCGACGATGAAGGCGTAGACCGCGCTGACGGCGGCAGCTTCAGTCGGCGTGAACAGGCCGCTGTAGATGCCGCCGATCACGATCACGATCAGGAGGATGCCCCATATCGACTTGCGGAACGCATCGAGACGCTCCATGAAGGTCGCCTTCGGCATCCGCGGATAGTCGTTGCGCCAGGCGCGATAGAACGTCGTCATGCCGAGCAGCGTGGCGAGCGCAAGCCCCGGCACGATGCCGGCGATGAAGAGCTTGCCCACCGAACTGTTGGTCGAGACGGCGTAGAGCACCATCGGGATCGATGGCGGAATCAGAATGCCGAGCGAGCCCGACGTCGTGATCACGCCGGCGCCGAACCGTTTCGGAAAGCCTTGCGCGACCATCGCGGGCAGGATCACTGAGCCGATCGCCACCACGGTCGCCGGCGAGGAGCCGGAGATCGCGGCGAACAGCGCGCAGGCGACCACGCCCGACAGCGCGAGCCCGCCATACCAATGGCCGACCAGCGAGGTTGCGAAGGTGATCATCCGCCGCGCCACGCCGCCATGAGTCAGGAAGTTGCCGGCCAGAATGAAGAACGGGATCGCCATGATCTCGAAATTCTCGATGCCGGTGAACAGCTTTAGCGCCACCGATTCGGTTCGCACGTCGGTCAGCGTGAACATGAAGCTGAGCACGGTCAGACCCAGCGCGATCGAGATCGGCATGCCCGTCAGCATCAGCGAGAGCAGCAGCGCGAACACGATGAAGACGCGCAGGCCCTGCGGCAAGGTGATGACATGGGCCGCATGCGCGAAGCACAGCGCGACGATCAGGACCGGCAGCAGCATCAGGATCCAGCCGAGCGGGCTGCGCTCGTCCCGGACCACCTGGGTGGGCGTGACCGGCGCCGGATGCACCGGATCCGCCTCGACGCCCTCGACGCCCGCCATATCGTGATGCGGCAGCTCGCCGGTGCGGTAGAACGACCAGGCGACCTGCAGGAAGCGGAAGCACATCAGGCCGGAGCCGATCGGAATGGTGAGGTACACCACCCACATCGGCGCCTCGAGGTCGTTGGACTGTTGGCCGCTGTGCCACATGTGGCTGACGAAGGCGGCTCCGAAATAGCCCACGATGGCGGTGAACAGCGCGCCGCACAGGAGGCCGAAGGTTATGATGCCGCGGCGCGAGCCGCCCGGCAGGATGTTGACCAGCACGTCGACGCCGACATGGATGCCGGTCCGCACGCCGTAGGCGGCGCCGAACTTCGCCATCCAGATGAACATGTAGATGCAGAGCTCCTGCGCCCATGACAAATCGAGCGCGGCAAGCCAGGCGAACGTCGCGCGCGCGGGCACCGCGAGGACGGTGAGGTTGCGGGCTTCCGCCCATTTGGCGAGGTCGATCGACAGCCCGGCGCCGTAACGGTGCACCACCGCGACGAAGATGAGCGACGTCGCAGCCGCGATCATCGTCGCGATCAGCCATTCCTCGAGATGATCGAGAAAGCGATTCAGCACACGCAGCAACTTGGTCCCCCCGGATTGGATCATTCAAGCGCAACGGCCGGGAGCGCAATTGCCCCCGACCGTTGGTACTGTTGTTATTGGGCCGCAGCCGTCGGTAACAACGAGAGCTAAGCGCTGCCAAGCTAACGTGATGACCGCCGGATGCGCAAGCCGGCATCCGCGCGAGTCCAAGGCAACGCGTGCTATGCCGCATTGCGGCAGCGCCATCAGCCTTTCCGTTGCGCGACCATGAAGAGGCGCCGGAACGGGAACAGCGTCTGCCCCGCCGCATTCTTCGGATAGGCGCTCGCGACGCGCATCCCGTAGGCGGCTTCGAACGCGGCCTTCTCCTCGCCTTGGAGCACGTCGAGATAGCGCGTCAGCCAGGTGCCCTTGGTCCATTCCTTCACGGGATTGTCGCCTTCGAGCACCTGCAGATATTCGGTCTCCCAGATGTCGATGTTGGCCGACATCGGCGCGAGCAGATCGTGATAGAAGCCCGGCCCTTCCACCGGCGGCGGGGTGACGAGATGCTCCACCTTGGAGCGCCATGGGCCGTCGAGCGCAGTCTCGCCGATCAGCACATGCGAAGGCGCGAGGAAATTGCGCGGCATCTGCACCGCGAGCATGCCCCCGGGCGTCACCTTCTCCATCAGCGAGGGAAACAGTGCCGCATGATTGGGCAACCAATGCAGTGCGGCATTGGAATAGATCAAGTCGTACTGCCCAGCCGGACTCCAATGGCCGAGATCCTCATGCGACCATTCCACGTCAGGGGCGGCCTTGCGTCCTGCGGCGACCATCTCCGCCGAGCCCTCGACCCCGGTCACGCGTGCCTCCGGCCAGCGCTCCCTGATCAATTTGGTGACGTTGCCGGCGCCGGCGCCGAGATCGGCGATCGCACGCGGGGCAAAATCCGGAATCCGCATCAACAGATCAACGGCCGGCCGGAGCCGATGGCCGGAGAACTTCAGATATTGCTGCGGATCCCAGACCATCCTTCGACGCCTTTGTTCTTCGTATTTCCCTCGCCAAGGCTCTTGTCCTTCGGCAAGCCTCTTGGTTACCACTGCTCGTCCCGGTCGGGCAATTCGCAAGCCCGCGGGACAGAGCGGCAAACGAACAACAAAAAGCAGGCAGGACCAAGGGAGCGTGCGACCATGGACCTCGGGCTCAAATCGAAAACCGCCGTCGTCACCGGCGCGAGCATCGGCATCGGCCGCGCCATCGCCAAGGGCCGCGCCGCCGAAGGTGTGCGCGTCGTCGGCGTGGCGCGCCGTACCGATCTCCTCGCCGAGCTGGTGAAGGAGATTGCTACAAGGCAAGTGCAATCCCTCTCCCGCTTGCGGGAGAGGGCTGGGGAATGTTTCCGCAATGGGATAGCCCCGAGAGGAGAAAGCCCTGACCCGCGCCAAAGCCTGTCGTCGGGCGCGACGTGGGCGCGAGCCGGTGGCGTGACCTCTCCCGCATCCGCCTTCGCCAAGGCTTCGGCTGACAAGAGCGGGAGAGGTTGCACCGAGCCCGTGGCAATCGATTCAACCTAAAGCCATTCCGCTCTAACTGCGCATCCGACAGCCTCATTGTCGCCGGACCTCACGGTTTGACGTAGCTCCAGCCCTGTTCCTGCAGCTCCATGACGCGGACGACACCCGATTTGACCACCGTCGCCTGCGGAATCAGATTGATGTCCTTGTTCTCCGCCTTCCGCATATTTTCCTGGGTGTTGCCGCAGGCTTTGAAGGAGATTTCGGGATTGCTCATCGCGAGCACCTCGATGCGTGGCTTTACCGGCGAGGTATCATCGCGCAGCATATGAAGACCGGGACCAAAGGTGACAATCTCGATTGAGACTGGTTCACCGAGATCGCGGTAATATTGCGCGACATTGGTGGCATTGTTGAGCGTGAGGTTCATCATCGCAGGTTCATTGGAATTGACCTGCAATATTAGCTGGTGCGGCTTTTTGACGATCTCGGGTTTTGTCGCCTGAGCCATCGCCGCCCGTGTCGCAGCGGTTTGCTTGCTCGTGTGAGTCTGCCCCGGCTTGCTCACGTGCATCCGTCTAGTCGGTTGCTTCGGATCGCGTGCCTGATTCTTCTCGCTCATCTGCGGGATCAACTGGTTGTCCTGTTGCGCCTGCGCGCTTGGTTCGACCAGAAGCACCATCGCCAGGCCGCCGATGATTGCTATCGTCAACTTCGGATTGATCATCTCGTGTCTCCCGTTCCTTGACCATCACCTTCCCGGTCTGGCGACGCTATGTGGCCATTTGCATGCAGCCGCCATTCTCTTGCGCACGTTCTCGAATCCGCTGAGCAGGAACTGTCCGTCTTGCACCTGACCAGTGCGGGCGAAAAGGCGCACGACGATGTGACCCTCGTCGGGTAGCGCGTTCAGCAACTTTACGACGTCGCCCCCGAAAGCGACGCCGGAGCCGAATGACGGCGACGCTGCCGCGAGTTGCATCGGCGTGTCCGCATTCAGCCGAAAGGAGATGACGTATTCGTTGGCGCTCCGTGACAGCGCCGGTCCGGCGACCGTGACTTCCGTTCGGCCTTTGCGGCAGTGGATTGCGAGTTGCATCGTGGCTCCATCCGAGCCGCCAACCGAAAAGGTGGTGGCGGTGACGACGGGTGAATAGTCGACCGGCGAGGTGGTCTCGCTGATCAGCCAGCCGCCGTCTGACGCCCGCCGCCCGGGCGGCGGAATCTTACGTGACAGTTCTTGCAGGCATTCCAGCCGGCCCCGCCCTTCCATCGCCGAACAAGCCCGAAGTGATTCGACGGCATCGCCCGTGTCTTGCGCGTAAGCGATTCCGCAGGCTACGTTCAAGGCGACGGCGAACGGAGGAACGGCACTCTTCATGGCCTTGCCTGTACGCTGCGTGCCTTGCGATCCAGCCATTCCTGCGCAGCCGGGAAGCGGGTGAGCCCGGGGACGGACGCCGCGAGATTGATGGACTGCCATTTCGGATCGAAGCCTGGTGCCTGCAGGCGGTCAATCCGCGAGAACAGGTACTCGACGAGGCGCGCCACGCGTTGATAGCGGTTTGAGCGTGGCGGCCAGTTGAATGCAACGAGAGCCGTCGGCACGGCAAGAGTCGAAACCCGCTCACCCTGTTTGATCAGATTGGGATACTCGTTGGCGTTCAAGGTCGCCGGCAGATAATAGTCCTCGAACTTCCTGTCGTAATGGACCGGCAGGAACTTGAATCCAGCTTCCCAGCGGCCTCGCACGAAGGCGTCCACGGGCTTCGACGTGATGAACACGACGGCCGACATCTCCCCCTTGCGCATCTGTTCCAGGGCAAGCTGATGCGGAATGAACGTCTTGTCGACGTCGATGCCGAGGCGGCTGAAGATCAGCGGACCGGAATAGGCGGCTGCGGTGCCCTGGGTATTGAAGTTCACCTTCTTGCCGGCAAGGTCCTGCAGGCTCGTGATCTCCGGCCGCACGAAGATGTGCAACTCGGACGGAAACAGATTGAGCAGATAAGTGATGCGGCTTTGGATCTGCGGAACCTGAAGCTTGTACTCCTCGAGCGCGTCGGAATTGATGATCGCGGTATCGACACCACGCAGATAGAGCAGCGCATTCAGATTGTCGGTGGCGCCCCGGGTGACGATCGGCAGGAGATGCAGCTCTGCTCCGTCGTCGACGACACGGGCCATTTCTGCCGCGAGGCGGATCGGCGCGCCCTCGAGCAGGCCGCCGGCGAGCCCGACGGTCCAGGCGTTCATCCGGCCCTTTTCGCTCTCCTGAGGGAGCGGCCGTCGGAGCATTTGTGCATCGGCCTTGGCGGATCTTGCGGTTTGTGCTTCCAGGCAAGTCGTTTGAAGCAGCACGGCAATCGGCACCAGCGCGGCGAGCACGAGCGACGAGAGCGACCTTGGCAGCTTGTTCATGTCGTTCCTTTCCGGATTGCCCACCGTCACCACTCTTCCCGGCATGAATGCAAAGCCCACTCTCAGTGATGCAATGCATCCAGTCGTTCCTTGGCTCCGCGAATGCCGCTCCTCTGTGCCTTCGCGTAGAGCTCGCGCGCCTTGGCCGCCTCGCCGCGCGTTCCATAGGCACCCCAAGCCGACAGAACCGCCGGATCATATGTCTCCGCGAGCATGAAGGTCGCCTGCGCACTGTTCTTCTCAGCCGCAAGCTCGAGCACAATCCGCGCTGCACCGATATTGCCCTGATCGAGCAACGCTCTGGCACGCGGGATCAATCGGGCCTCCACCTCGTCCTGGCCTGGATTCGTCGGCGGCTCCGTTGCGGTCACGTTCTGCGCCGTCGACAAGGTCGGGCCGCCGTTTCTTTGCGCCGCCGGGGCGTGCTGATCGATAAGGCGCGATACCGAGGCGATCTCGCTCTCCCTGGCTTCAGTCCTGCTCCGCTCCCGCTCCAGCGACTGTCGCAGTTCGGCGATCTCCCGGTTCGCTGCCTGTCTCTGCTGCGAGGCTGCATCGTTCGCCTCGCGCAGATGCCCGTTCAGCGATTCGATGACGCCGCGCGTTTGCGCAAGCTTGCTCTCCAGCGCGGCAGCATGAGCCTGGGCCTCTTCGAGGGCACGGCGTTGTTGCTCGGCGTTCGCCGTTGCCGACCGCGCGGCGTCCTCTTGTTGCGCGAGGGCTGCGTTCCTTTCGCGCTCCTGCTGCAAGGACTGCCGCAATTCCGCGATCTCCCCGCCCACCGCCTCGCTTTGCTCCGCCGTCGCACCGTCGGCCGTAGCCGATCCGCCAGTCATGCCGGCAAGCTCGCTCGCGAGGGCGGCGGCGCGTGACTGCGCCTCGTAGCGTTCTTGCTCAGCGCTTGCCGCTATCGCCTGCGCGGCGCTCACTCGCTTCGCCAGGACGGCGCTCTTTTCCCGCTCCTGCTGCAGGGACTGCCGCAGTTCAGCGATCTCCCACGCTGCCGCATCCCTCTGCTGTGCGGCCACCTCGTCCGCCTCGCGCGCCTGCGCGATACGAGCCTCTACTTCGCGGCGGGTTCCGGCAAGTTCGTCCGCGAAGGCGGCGCTGCGGGCTCGCTCAATTTGAAGAGACTGCCGCAGCTCCTCCGTGGCAGTTTCCGCTGCATGCGTGCGCTGGACCGCCTCTTCGAGCTCCCTGCGCGCGCCGGCCAGTTCACCGGAGAGCGCGTCACTGCGCCCGTCGGCGTCGAGCCGTGGTGGCGGGCCCGCCGCGCTTGCGGAGACCGCCTGAATCGGGGCCTCGGACATTTCGCTCTGAAGGAGTGCTGGCGATCCGGTCTCGAAGTCAGGCCGCTGGTCGACGCCGGCGGCGCTCCCGCCGTCGATTCGAGTTGTTTCGGCAGTCGGTTGTGCGTTGAACGGGTCGAAAGCACCGAGCAGGGTCACCCCAGCGAAGATAAGGGCGACCAGAACGACAGCTGCAATGAGCGAACTACCCGTCTCCTCCGGATCGATATCCTCGGTCTCACCCCACCAATGGGTCCGTGAAGAGCGGAGCGCTGAGCCGTCCTTTGCGCCCCATCTGCCCGTCTCGGGCGACCCGTGACCGAGCTCCTCCGCCGCATCTTCTATTCGGGTGCTTTCTCGGTCCCTGGGTGCAGTATCGATTGATTGGCGCATGCATCACGCCTCTCTCAAGAGCAACTCCAATGGAGCGATCGCCCAGCCTGTTCGCATGGTTTCGGCACCCGATCAGAACACGCGTAGATAATGTGTTGCGGCGCGGCGACACGCCCAAATTAAATATAGCAGTTAACTCAAATACATATAATTTTGACCATATTCAAAAGTCAAATTAAATATGCTCGTCGGATGCCGTTAAACACCTCATACATCGCATGGAATATAGGGCTGGCGCCCCGAATCTGCGTATCTGACCATGTTCTCGTCGCGTCTAGGCATGGAGGAATGACCATGCGCATTGCATTGCCGTATTTGGGAATTGGCGTCTGTTTGTCTGTTGCCAGCTGGTTGGTGCTCGGGCTTGTGCTCTAGCAGCGGTTTTCCGTAAGAACTCGGAATCGAACTGGGGTGGTCGCGCAAAATCACCGATCCAACGGCGCTTTGATCTTTGGCATGTTCCGATCGCGGTCGGCGACGTCCCTGCCGCGCGTGTCAATCAAATTTCATGAACCTTTGCTATGGTCATCAACACTCATAGGTTTAAGTCCATTCTGTTTCTTGGCCCAGCTGTTCATTTCCTGACAGTCATAGTTTAGGGCGCGTCATGAGTACTCGTGGTCAGTGCGACCGTATTGCGATTCTGCGTCAACGTGTTTTGTCGCTCAGCTCTCAACTGACGGAGCTTCAGAACCTTCGTACCCGCCTGGAAAAGGCTGAGGAACGACGAATGCGCAAACGTTCAAAAGTTACTGGTAGCTTGGCGATGCGGCGCCGATCTTGGCAGTAGGCGAGTCGACAGCCCAAGCCCGCGTTGGGAGCGCCTCAAATTTCGAGGATCGTAACTCCCGGATGCGGGTCCTTCACTTGCCTCATCGCGCCCATGCCCGTTACACACCCAGGCGTGTCCCTTCAGTTGTTCTCGTGCCACCACAGCTGGCTCGAGATCGCCGAAACGGCCCGGCTTGACCGCATGAGTGCGCTCGTAGTGTTTTGGGCCTCGCGGGTGCGATACATCACGGGAGCGGTGATCCCGGTGGATGGGGGGTTTGCGGTATCAGTTCTAGGAATCCATGCGATGCGTTCGACATTGAAGAGCGTGAGGGTTGGGGTCGGTCTCTTGATGCTCCTCGCCGCAGTTCACTTGACCTCCGCCGCGTTCGGCGAGGACAAGCAGAGCGCCGGCAGTCGAGATGAGACTGCCGCCTTCGATCCCATCCCGTTTGGAGGCAGAACGGATTTCCAGGTCTCAGCCCTCGCCGAGGTCCCACGGCAGGTGGCGCGCGCAGCACAACGCGAAAACTGCGACGTCGAAAAAGGCATGAAAGAGATTCCGCTTCGCTTCTTGGTCGAGAGAGAGCGCCGTTTCGTCCTCGTATATTGTCAGTGGATCGTGGGAAGTCATCTCGTCTTCGACCTTAAGGACGCGCGCCATCCGAAGCTCGTCGCGTTTCCATTCTTCGCACAGAACACCGGGTTCGGCACCACGCCGCGGCCGGGCCTCATCACCTGGCGAAAGGAGGCCGGCGTGTTCGAGGCTGGGACCGGAACAGACATGCGTCCGAGCTCTCGCCTTCGTCACGTCTACCGCCTGGGAACGACCGAAGGCTATACCAGTGGCACCAGCAGCTTCGTGCTCGTCCGCGTGGATGTCACGGCGCGCGGCTGTGGGGGTGACCAGCCGTGGTCGACGGTATGGCAAGCACCGAACTGGCCGGAGTCGATGATCGTGCGGTGAGGACGAACGTGAGGGATGGCCAGGTTATCGCACATGACTTGGCCGGTGCGCACGCCTCGTCCTTCGAGACGGCGCTTACGCGCCTCCTCAGGATGAGGCTAATCGGCGTCAGTGTCTTCCGAGACTGCAGCCACACACTCCCTGCTCAGGAGCCCGCCTGAGCGGGCGTCGCGAAGGATGGCACAGAAAAAGGCTCTCGGCCCTTCGGTGGATGGCGGGTTGCGGTATCAGGTCCAGGAGCGAAGGCTCTCGTCCCAAGGATTGCTGCGCCGCGGAATAGTCGGGGTTACGGCAACGTTGATTTGCGTCAAGCGAGTGGTCGAGTCGTTGCGAGATCGTCGCGCGCTATCGGCGAGCCGACACGTGACTGCAGATATCCGTGTTGATCGTCTGTTGACCGGCGATCGCTTCGCATGGCGACCGGCCTTTGGAGTGCGCGCGGTGAACGTTTGGACGCGTTGGGTGCCCGGGATCGATACGCTTCGGTACTACGAAGCGGCCTGGCTTCGGCATGATGTCTTCGCAGGTCTCGTGCTGGCGACCATGCTTGTCCCGGTCGGAATTGCCTATGCCGTGGCGTCCGGTCTGCCGGGCATCCACGGCCTCTACGCGACCATCGTCCCGCTTCTGGCCTACGCGATGTTCGGTCCGAGCCGCATCATCGTGCTCGGACCGGACTCGGCGCTGGCAGCTGTCATCCTCGGCGTCATCGTCCCCCTGTCCGGCGGCGATCCGGTCCGCGCCGCAATGCTTGCCGCCATGATGGCGCTCGTTTCGGGAACGGTGCTCATTGTGGCCGGCATCGCACGGTTAGGGTTCGTGACGGAGCTGCTGTCCAAGCCGATACGGTACGGCTACATGAACGGGATCGCGCTGACCGTTTTGATCAGCCAGTTGCCAAAGCTGCTCGGCTTCTCGATCGAAAGCGAAGGACCGCTGAGAGACCTATGGGCGATCGCCGTTGGGATCGGTGATGGCAAGATCAATTGGGCCGCATTCGCAGTCGGACTTGGTACGTTGATCGTCATCCTGCTGCTCAAGGACAGCAAGCGACTGCCGGGAATCCTGATTGCCGTCGTCGGAGCGACCCTTGTCGTCTCACTCCTTGATCTGGGAACTGGTTATGGTGTGAAAGTCTTGGGGCCACTTCCACAAGGTCTGCCGGCCTTCTCCATTCCCAGGATCGGCTATGGCGATCTGATCCCCGTGCTGGCCGGCGGCTGCGCCATCGCTCTGGTCTCGTTCGCCGATACCAGCGTGTTGTCGCGAACCTATGCTGCTCGTCTGGGCGACAAGGTCGATCCGAACCAGGAGATGGTGGGCCTCGGCGCGGCCAATTTGGCGACCGGCTTTTTCCAGGGCTTCCCGATCAGCAGCAGTTCCTCGCGCACGCCCGTTGCCGAAGCCGCCGGCGCCCGCACCCAGCTCACATGTGTCGTCGGCGCGTTTGCGATCGCGTTCCTTCTGTTGGCTGCGCCAAACCTGTTGCAGCACCTACCGAATGCCGCATTGGCCGCCGTGGTGATCGCAGCCGCAATCGGCCTGATCGAGATCAGTGATCTCAAACGAATCTACCGGATCCAGCGCTGGGAATTCTGGTTGACCGTGCTGTGCTTCGTGGGCGTAGCCGTGCTCGGCGCAATTCCCGGAATCGGCCTCGCCATCGCGGTCGCCATTGCCGAGTTTCTGTGGGACGGCTGGCGTCCGCACTCCGCAATTCTCGGGCGGGCGCAGGGCGTCAAGGGCTATCACGACATCACGAGATATCCCGATGCCCGCCTGATACCCGGACTGGTGCTGTTCCGCTGGGACGCGCCGCTGTTCTTCGCCAATGCCGAGTTCTTCAAGGAACGTATTCTGGCCGCGGTCGAGCAATCGCCGACACCCGTGCGCTGGCTGGTCGTCGCCGCCGAACCGGTCACGAGCGTCGACGTCACCGCCTGCGACACAATTGCCGAACTGGACGAGGCGCTCCACGTCAGGAGCATCGAACTTTGCTTTGCCGAGCTGAAGGATCCCGTGAAGGACAAGCTGAAGCGGTTCGGGTTGTATGCGCAGGTCGGCGAAGCCCAGTTCTTTCCGACCATCGGCTCGGCCGTCTCGAGCTACCTCCACATCAACAATGTCGAATGGGAGGACTGGGAGGATCAGGTCGAGGTCGGTCGTCACGTCGGGTCTTGACGAGCCGGCCAGCGCGACAACCAGCGCAGGGCCGCACCTGCGGCCATTTTCGGCGAGCATGGCGGCCAACCGCCAGACCGCCGCCGGCAATAAGCGAGTCATTGCTGAACCGCGGGCGCGCACTTCGTGCCCGGCTTCGGGGAACATGGGCCCAATCCAATCGTTGCCTCCGCTCCACTGGAGGAAAGTTCATGCCCAAGAAATCGCTCGCCGAAATTTCAAAGGAAATGGCCGGCATCGACATCGCCATTCTCTCGACGCACACCGAGAACGGCGAGATTGCCAACCGTCCGATGAGCAACAACGGCGACGTCGCCTACGACGGCACCTCGTACTACTTCACCTACGAACAGGCGCGAACGGTGTCGGACATCCAACGAAATCCCAAGGTAGCGCTCGGATTCTCATCGGAGGCGGGCCTATTCTCGAAGGGAATCTACCTCGCGGTCGAAGGGACTGCCGAGCTGATCCGCGACAAGGCCGCCTTCCAACAGCATTGGACCAGCGACCTCGACAAGTGGTTCGAAAACGGAATCGATACGCCGGGCATCGTCCTGATCAAGGTCAAAGCCAAGCGCATCACTTATTGGACGGGCCGCGAAGAGGGTGAGGTCGTGATCTGACTGACGCGGTGATCGTGCGCCGATTCCTCGATTGGTTCTTCAGGAGCCGCGAAACCGGTGCCATCACCATCGCGCAATGGCCCAACCTCATTCTATGGATCGTGATCGTCGCGGGCCTTCTGCTTTGGATCTGGCATTCCGCGGGAAGAGCCAGCGTCGCCCTGACAATCGTCTTTAAAAGCGGACTAGTGATTTGGGGCGCCGATGAGATTATCCGCGGCGTGAATCCCTGGCGGCGCTGCCTCGGCGCTGCGGTCGTCGTCTACGAGCTCAGCACGTTTGTGCCGTAAGGTGGGTTCGACGAAGCACGCCTAACCTTCGCGGTTTGCTGATCCCTGCGCATCGCGCCGCCATGCACCCGGGCTGACGCCGACGATCGCGGCCTGGAGCCGACATTTTCTCGTACGACCAATAGCCTGCCGGAGCGAGATCGAGGGGCACCGAACTTCACCCCTGCCCCGCCGGCGGGACCACGTACAGCGTCAGCGCGAACACGGCATAGATGAAGATCAGCAGGGCGCCGACGAACCAGGCCGAGCGCCCGCTGGCCGTGATGAAGGCCGACGTCACCGTCGCGATCATCATCATGGTGACCGCGCCCGGCCAGAACTGCAGGTCCATCGGCTTCGGCCCCACGACATAGCTGAGCAGCACCAAAGCGGGTGCGACGAACAACGCGATCTGCGAGGCGCTGCCGAGCGCAATGCTGACGGCCATGTCGAGCCGGTCCTTGCGTGCCGCGGCGAAGGCCACCGCGAATTCCGCGGCGGCGCCGACCAGCGAGACCACGATGAAGCCGACGAAGGCCGGGCTCATTCCGAAGGTTTCCGCCGCCTTCTGCACCGATTCCACGAAGATCTCGCTGACCAGCGCGACCAGCACGGTGACGACCAGCAGCGTGCCGACGGCCGTTCCGATCGGCCAGTGCGCCTCCTTGTCGTCGTCGCCGTGACCGGCGCTTGCGAACAATTCCTTGTGCGTTCGAAGCGAGAACAACAGGCCGAGCCCGTAAGCTGTGATGAGCAGGACCGAAATGCCGAGGCTGAGCTTGTTGAGGATGCCCCCGCCCTGCGGCAGGTGGTCGAGATCGGCGACCGCCGAAGGCGCAAGCAGCGCGACGGTCGCCATCAGCAACAGGCCGGACGAGAGCCGCGCACCGGCGCGGTTATATTCCTGCACATGATAGCGCAGGCCGCCCAGCAACAGGCAGGCGCCCAGCATGAACACCGCGTTGGTGACGATCGCGCCCGCGATCGAGGCCTTCACCAGCATGTACTGGCCGGCGCGCAGCGCCGTGATGGCGATGATCAGCTCGGTCAGATTGCCGAGCGTTGCATTGAGCAATCCGCCCACGGCATCGCCAGTCTTGGCGGCGACCGCCTCGGTGGCGTGGCTGAGCAGCGCCGCCAGCGGAACGATGGCCAGCACCGCGAGCACAAACAGCAGCGTATGGGAATGTGGCGCCACCGTCTCGGCCACCAGCACGATGGGCACGAAGGCCAGCATCCAGAGCAAAGGGGTATTCCGGATTTCCCTGAGCAGAATCTGCATGTAGCCGCCCTTCCATCGATGCGCTGATGGAAAGGTCGGGCGGCCGCGCAGGTCGAGTGTTGATCTGTCTCAACGCCGGCGTGGTGGAGAAGGCGCGCGCAGGACGCGCATGCGGCCTGCTCCCGGCCGATCGCCGGCACGCTGGCATCCTGCCAGTGTTTTGCCCGACGGGTCAACTTGATTGCGGCTGCGACCGCCGTTTGCGACACGGCAGGAAAATGCCTTGTCGATCAAAGGGCCTCCTACTGTGCATGGGGTTGTTTTTCGACTCTTTTCATTTGGCCCTGCGCTCGCAGCGCAGCCGCATCGCCTGACCTTCGCGCATACACAGCATGCAAGCTTGCGCCTGTGGAAGCCGGCGCCTCCGTAGTACATGCCGAACGTCCCCCATGGCTACGCCGCCGGAGCAGCGCGCCAACAAAAATGACGATCACGTTACCTGCCGCCGCGCGCGAGCCCGACCATCCCACCGCCGACGGTCTTCCGTCGACGCAGCGGCGCTGGGCGGTTGCCGCGATCTTCACTGCGCTCGCGATGGCCTCGCTCGACACTGCCATTGCCAACATCGCCCTGCCCGCCATCGCCGCCGACCTGCACGTCACGCCGGAGCAGTCGGTCTGGGTCGTCAACGTCTACCAGATCGCGCTGGTGGCGACGCTCTTGCCGCTCGGGGCGCTCGGCGAGATCGTCGGGCACCAGCGCATCTATCTCGGCGGACTGATCCTGTTCACCATTGCCTCGCTGTTCTGCGCGGTGGCATGGTCGCTCGACAGCCTGTTGCTGGCGCGCGCGCTGCAAGGGCTGGGGGCGAGCGGCATCATGAGCGTCAACACGGCGCTGGTGCGCTTCGTCTATCCCGGCCGCATGCTCGGCCGCGGCTTCGGTCACAACGCGCTCGTGGTCGCGACCGCCTTCACCTTCGGGCCCTCGATCGCCTCCGCCATCCTCGCCTTCGGCCCGTGGCCGTGGCTGTTCGCCGTCAACATCCCCTTCGGCCTCATCGCCATCAGCATCGGCTTTGCCATGCTGCCGAAGACCCCGCGCGCCGATCACGGCTTCGACTTGCTCGGCGCGATCCTGGCCACCGCCTGCCTCGGCCTGTTCATCACCGGCATCGGCAGCGCCGCGCACAATCTGTCGCCATTCGTGGTCGGCATCGAGCTGGTCACAGCCCTCGTGCTCGGCGTGATCCTGACCCGCCGCCACGCCGACCATCCCGCGCCGATGCTGCCGATCGACCTGTTCGCCAGGCCGATGTTCGCGCTGTCGGCGGCAACGGCGGTGTGCTCCTTCGCCGTCCAGGGCCTCGCCTTCGTCTCGCTGCCGTTCTATTTCGAGGATGTGCTCGGCCGCTCGCAGGTCGAGACCGGCTTCTTCATGACGCCCTGGCCGCTGGTGGTCGGCATCATGGCGCCGATCGCAGGCCGCCTCTCCGACCGCCATGCCGTCGGCCTGCTCGGCGGCATCGGGCTCGTGCTGCTCGGTCTCGGCATGGCGCTGCTCGCGACACTGCCGGCCAATCCCGCCATGGCCGACATCATCTGGCGAATGGTGATCTGCGGCATGGGCTTCGGCTTCTTCCAGGCGCCGAACATGAAGGCGGTCATGGCAAGCGCGCCGCCGCACCGCAGCGGCAGCGCCTCCGGCATCGTCGCGACCGCGCGCCTGACTGGGCAGACCACCGGCGCGGCGCTCGCCGCCGCCTGCTTCGCACTCGCTGGCCACGAGGGCGCGACGCTGGCGCTGGCGCTCGGCGCGGGCTTTGCCGCGCTCGGCAGCGTGATGAGCTTCCTGCGGCTCGCCGTGAAGTAAGCTGTCAGGCCGCCGTCACGCCGACAGCCACCGGAGCGACGGTCTCGTTGTCCAGCGCGGCCAGGCGCTCGTCGATCGCCGCGATGACCTTGCGCGAGTACGGGCCGAGATGTGCATAGGCCGCGATCATCTGCACGGCGATGCGCGCCGATGACGTGTCGCGCTTGGCGCAGTTCATGAAGGTCTGCCAGAGCGGCCCCCGCGCCTCAGGAAGCGCGGACACCACCTTGTGCACGGTCTCCATGGCTCCGAGCTTGGAGCGGATATCGCCTTCGGCAAGCTCGGAACGCTGCCTCGACCGGTCGAGCAGCGTCATCAGGCGGTCGACACGTGCTGCATAGGCCGCCGGGCTGTAGATGTGTTCCAGCACCCGCTTGTAGTCCGTCAGGATGTCGCGCAACGGGCGGACCGGATCGAAATTGATGCCCGCCGTGCACTGATCGGCGCCAATCGTCGGCGCCACGTCGTGCCCGGAATGCAGCCGGCCTTCGCGCTCCAGCCGGCGCGTGAGCTGCGTGTTGGGCAAGGCATAGAGCAGGCCGACCATGGCGACGGGGATTGCCGCCTCCTCGATGAAGTCGATCATCGCCTCCGCCATCGAGACCTTCTCGTTGTCGAAGCCAACGATGAAGCCCGCGGTGACGAGCATGCCGGCGGCGTAGATCTTGTGGATGCTCTCGGCGATGTTGCGCCGCGTGTTCTGCTTCTTGCGCATCGCGACCAGCGTCGCCGGGTCCGGACTTTCGATGCCGACGAAGATGCCGAAGAAATTGGCCGCACCCATCAGCTCCAACAGCTCCGGGTCGTCGGCGAGATTGACCGAGGCTTCCGTGGAGAATTCGAACGGATAGCCGTGCGTGCGCTGCCATTCGGCGAGCTTCGGCAGGAACTGCCGCAGCGACTTCTTGTTGCCGATGAAATTGTCGTCGACGAAGTCGAGATGACCGCGATAGCCCATCTTGTAGAGCGTCTCGAGCTCGACGAACATCTGCTCGATCGTCTTGGTCCGCGGCACGCGCCCGTAGAGCTCGATGATGTCGCAGAATTCGCAGGTGAACGGACAGCCGCGCGAATATTGCACACCGAGATAGAGATAGTCCTCGAACTTGAGCAGGTCGAAACGCGGCACCGGCGTCTTGGTGACGTCGGCCTGGAACTTCGGTGCGGTGAAGAGGCCGGATCGCGCGCCGCTCTCCCAGGCCGCGATGAATTCGTTCATGACGCTCTCGGCCTCGCCGAGCACCCGGAAATCGGCCCGTTCATAGATATGGGGGCTCGAGGTGGGGTCGGGTCCGCCGACCACGACCGGCTTGCCGGCAGCGCGGCAGAGCTCGATCAGACGCAACGTGTCGGCCTGCTGGGGCAACATTCCGCCGGTGAAGACGACGTCGGCCCAGGCGAGATCCTCCTCCCCGAACGGCGCGGTGTTGCAATCGATCAGCCGGACGGTCCAGCTCTCGGGCAGCATCGCGGCGACGGTGATCAGGCCCAGGGGGGCGGCCGGGCGCTTGACGCCCAGCACTTTGCAGGATTCGCCGAAGGTCCAGAAGGACTCTGCCGAGAACAGCGGGTAGAGCATCAGTACGTTGCAGGGACTCGGCACGTTCATGGAACTCCTTTTGCGTCGGCGCAGTGTACCAAAGCGCCCGCGACTTGCACCCCGGCAATAGGGACAAACTGTCGCCGCAGCGCAAGCCGCGCGGGGCCCTGGAACCGGCATTCACAGCCGGACGTCGCCTCAAGCCGCGGATTGGCGCCCTCGGAACAAGGCCTCAACCCGAATCGATTGCGAAGGGATGAGTTAAAACGGCGTCCCGGTCCATACCCAGAGCGGGGGTCATGCGCCCTGGTCGCGCTCGGTTTGTTGATTTGAACCTCGGACTATTGATTTGAACCGTTCCAGTTTGCCGCACACATTGCGCCCCTGAGTTCAATCGGTGGATTGGGCCAATCAGGGGACTTGCGATGGCAAACCTAACAATCAACGGAAAACCCTTCACACTCGACGTCGAGCCGGATACGCCGCTGCTTTGGGCGATCCGCGAGAATGCCGGCCTGACCGGCACCAAATACGGTTGCGGCATTGCACAATGCGGTGCCTGCACGGTTCACCTCGACGGCGTTGCGATGCGCTCCTGCGGCATCTCGGTCAGCGAGGCCGAGGGCAAGCAGATCACCACCATCGAGGGGCTCGCCTCGGGCAATACGCTGCACAAGGTGCAGGAGGCCTGGATCGCCCAGGACGTGCCGCAATGCGGCTATTGCCAGAGCGGCATGATCATGGCGGTGGCCGCGCTCTTGAACGAGAAGCCGAAGCCGACCGACGCCGACATCGACGAGGCCATCACGAATATCTGCCGCTGCGGCACCTTCCAGCAGGTGCGCGAGGCGATCCACACGATCGCGAGCGCGTAAGGAAATCCCACATGAACAAGCATATATCGCCGCGGCTCAACCGCCGCGCCTTCGTCATCGGCACCGCTGCGGTCGGTGCCGGCCTTGCCATCGGCCTCGACCTGCCCTTCGGCGGCCCCGCCGTGGTCCGCGCCGCCGACGGCTCGCCGGAGATCGGCGCCTGGGTCGTGGTCAGGCCCGACGACACCGTGGTGATCCGCATCGCCCGCTCGGAGATGGGCCAGGGCTCGCTGACCGGCCTCGCCCAGCTCGTTGCCGAGGAGCTCGAATGCGACTGGACCAAGGTCACGACCGAATATCCGACCCCCGGCCAGAGCGTCGCGCGCAAGCGCGTCTGGGGCGATTTCTCGACTGGCGGCAGCCGCGGCATCCGCTCCTCGCAGGACTATGTCCGCAAGGGCGGCGCCACCGCGCGCGTGATGCTGATCCAGGCCGCAGCCGACGCCTGGAAGGTGCCGGCCTCCGAATGCAGGGCCCAGAACAGCGTCATCACCCATACGCCCTCGGGCCGGACCACGACCTATGGCAAGGTCGCCGAAGCTGCGGCGAAGCTGACGCCGCCGGCGGACGTCAAGCTGAAGGATCCGAAGGACTGGAAGCTGATCGGCAAGGGCGTCAATCGGCTCGACACGGTCGACAAGACCACCGGCGCGATGATCTACGGCGTCGACGTCAAGCTGCCGGGCATGCTGAACGCTGCGATCAAGGACTGCCCGGTGTTCGGCGGCAAGCTGAAGAGCTTTGACGAAGCCAAGATCGCCAACATGAAAGGCGTCAAGAAGGTCGTCAGGGTCGGCGACACCGCCGTCGCGGTCGTCGCCGACACCTGGTGGCACGCCAAGACCGCGCTGGAGGCGCTGCCGATCGTCTGGGACGAAGGCGACAACGCAAAAGTCTCCAGCGAGTCGATTGCGAAATGGCTGGCCGAGGGCCTCGACAATGCGCAGCCGGCCTATGTCGGCAACAAGAACGGCGACGCGAAGGCCGCGATTGCCGGCGCCGCCAAGAAGGTCGAGGCCGTCTACTCCTATCCCTACCAGAACCACGCCACGATGGAGCCGATGAATGCCACCGCGCTCTACACGGCGGACCGATGCGAGGTCTGGTGCGGCACGCAGAACGGCGAGGCGGCGTTTGCGGCGGTGCTGGAAGCGTCCGGCCTGCCGCCCGAGAAGTGCGACGTGCACAAGGTGATGCTTGGCGGCGGCTTCGGCCGGCGCGGCCAGACCGATTATGTGCGCCAAGCCGTCACGATCGCCAAGCAGATGCCGGGCACGCCGGTCAAGCTGCTGTGGTCGCGCGAAGAGGACATGGCGCACGGCCGGTATCACCCGATCACCCAGTGCAAGATGACCGGCGCGTTCGATGCCAACAACAACCTGATCGCGCTGCACTACCGCCTGTCCGGGCAATCGATCTTGTTCTCGCTCCGCCCCGAAGCGCTGCAGAACGGGATGGATCCCGCCGCATTCCAGGGCGTCGCCCAATCCGGCGAAGCCGCATTCGGCTATTCGGTGCCGAACCTTCTGGTCGAGCATGCGATGCGCAACCCGCACGTCCCGCCCGGCTTCTGGCGCGGCGTCAACGTCAACCACAACGCAATCTACATGGAATGCTTCATGGACGAGCTCGCCCATGCCGCAGGCCAGGACCCCCTCGAATTCCGCCGCAAGCTGATGGGCAACCACCCCAAGCACCTCGCGGTGCTCAATGCGGTGGCCGAGAAGATCGGCTGGACCACGCCGGCGCCGCGCGGCGTCTATCGCGGCATCGCCCAGGTCATGGGCTATGGCAGCTATGTCGCCGGCGCCGCCGAGATCTCGGTGACCGAGGGCAGCAAGATCAAGGTGCATCGCATCGTCGCCTCCACCGATCCCGGCTACGTCGTCAATCCGGCGCAGGTGGAACGGCAGGTCGCCGGCTCCTTCGTCTATGGCCTCTCCGCGCTGTTCTACGGCGGCTGCACGGTGAAGGACGGCAAGATCGAGCAGACCAACTTCGACACCTACAATTCGATGCGCATCAACGAGATGCCGAAAGTGGAGACGGTGATGGTGCCGAGCGGCGGGTTCTGGGGCGGCGTCGGCGAGCCGACCATCGGCGTGGCGGCGCCGGCCGTGCTGAATGCGTACTTCGCCGCGACCGGCAAGCGCATTCGCCATGTGCCGCTGCGCGACCAGAACATCACGTTCGCCTGACACACGCCGCGGCGGCCACTCAGGCCGCCGCGGCACACTTTTCGGACAAGACACATGAATGCGCCGGTGACGCGGCGGAATGCCGTCCTCGGCATCGCCGTCGCCGCCACATCGCTCGCCGCACCTTCGATCCTGCGCGCGCAATCGGCGGGCCGCGTCGTCGTGGTCGGCGGCGGCTTTGGCGGCGCGGCTTGCGCCCGTGCGCTCGCGCGCGCCGATGCTAAATTGCAGGTCACCCTGATCGAGCCGAACCAGACCTACATCTCCTGTCCCTTCAGCAACGAGGTGATCGCGGGCCTGCGCCAGATCGAGGCGCAGCAGTTCGGCTACGACAAGCTTTCCGCCGGGGGCATCAGCATCGTCATCCAGGCTGCGACGGGCATCGACACGCAAACGCGTCGTGTGACGACGGGCGATGGCACCACGTTCGGCTATGACCGCCTCGTGCTCTCGCCCGGCATCGACTTCCATCTCGAAGCCCTGCCCGGCTACGACGGTGTCGCTCCGGAGACGATGCCGCACGGCTGGAAGGCCGGCGCGCAAACGCTTTTGCTGCGCCGGCAATTGGAAGCGATGGCGGACGGCGGCACGATCGCCATTGCAATCCCGGCCAATCCTTCCCGGTGCCCGCCTGCACCTTACGAGCGCGCCAGCCTGATCGCGCATTACCTGAGGTCGAGCAAGCCGCGCTCGAAGGTGCTGGTCCTCGACGCCAAGGACAATTTCTCGCAGCAGCGGCTGTTCGAGAAGGCGTGGAAGGAGCTCTACGGCGACATGATCGAGCGCGTCGCACTGTCGCAAGGCGGCCGCGTCACCTCGGTCGATCCGGCGACGCGAACCATCGTCACGGAGTTCGGCAACTACACCCCTGATGTCGCCAACGTCATCCCGCCGCAGCGCGCGGGGCGCATCGCCGCCATCGCGGGCGCTGCGGACGCGACGGGCTGGTGCCCGATCGATCCCGTCACGTTCGAGTCGAAACTCGTTCCGAACGTCCACGTCGTTGGCGATGCCTGCCTCGGCGGCGGCATTCCCAAATCGGCAGCCGCTGCGAGCGCGCAAGGCAAGGCCTGCGCAGGCGCGATCGTCAATCTGCTCGCGGGCCGTCCACCGGACACGCCACGCCTGACAGGCGTCTGTTACAACGTCGTCGCGCCCGGTTACGGCTTCTCGCTGGCCGGCAATTACGAGCCCAGGGGCGACATCTTCGCCGAGGTCGAGGGCGGCGCCACCAGCCCGGTCGACGCGCCGCGCCAATTGCGCGCCCGCGAGGCAGCGGAGGCGGAGCGCTGGTTTGAAACCATCACGGCGGACACCTTTGGCTAGAGCCCCGATCCATATCGCAGCGCTGATCTCTGCCAGCCTCGCCTGCAGCGCGAGCGCGGACGAGCTCGTGCCCTACACAATCGTCGGCGACGGCATTCCCGCCTCGCTCACCGGCTCGCCCAGCGATGCCACGCGTGGGCGCGCGCTGGTGCTCGCACGCACGACGACCTGCATCCTCTGCCATTCCGGCCCATTTCCGGAAACGCGGTTCCAGGGCGACCTCGCGCCTGATCTTGCCGGTGCCGGGAACCGGTGGTCCGCGAGCCAGTTGCGGCTTCGACTGGTCGATGCCTCGCGCTTCAATCCGGACACCATCATGCCGTCCTATTATCGCAACGACGGCCTCGTCCGCGTCGGACGCAACTTCGCCGGCAAGCCGATCCTGTCGGCCGCGGAGATCGAGGACATCGTGGCTTTTCTTGCAACGCTTCGGGACTAGATCGATGCCAACCACGCGACGACACTTTCTGCGCCTCACCGGAGGCATCATGGCCGCCGGGACGATCCCGATCGTCACGGTGCGGCCGCTCGAAGCGACACCGGCAATGCTCAACACCGCAATCCGTGACGTCGTCGGCGAAGCGCAGGTTCACATCGGAAGGGTCAAGCTCGACATTCCGCCGCTGGTCGAGAACGGCAACACGGTGCCGATCACGGTGAGCGTTGCAAGCCCGATGACGGCGACCGACTACGTCAAGTCCATCCACGTCTTCAACGAGAAGAACCCGCAACCGAACATCGGCAATTTTCATCTCGGCCCCTCCTCCGGCCGGGCCCGGGTCTCGACACGGATCCGGCTCGCCGACACCCAGAAGGTGGTCGCGATCGCGCGCCTGTCCGACGATACGTTCTGGCAGGTCGCCGCCGATGTGGTCGTGACGCTGGCCGCATGCACCGAGGAGATGAACTGATGGCCGCCCTCATCAACGTTCCGGCCAAGGCCAGACGCGGCGACATCATCGAGCTCCGCACGCTGACCTCGCACATCATGGAAACAGGATTCCGCCATACCGCGGACGGCAAGCTCGTGCCGCGCGACATCATCACGAGCTTCATCTGCCGCTACAACGGCGCCGAAATCTTTCGTGCCGACCTGTTTCCGGCGATCGCGGCGAACCCATATTTGTCGTTCTTCACGGTGGCCAAGGAGAGCGGCAAGTTCGAGTTCGAGTGGATTGGCGACAACGGCTATTCGTCCACCGCATCCGCATCGATCAGGGTCGAATGATCGCTTGGCGCGCGATAGCGGCGGCGGCGATATTCCTCGTCACGGGCCCAGCCCTGCTCGCCGCAGAGATCCCGCCCGATGCGCGCCGCTCCGGCTATGCCTTCATGGGCCCGGACACCCGGGCGATGCAGGACGACGACACCGCCAATCCCGGCATGCTGTTCGTGCTCGACGGCGAGCAGCTGTGGAAGAAGAAGACCGGCAGCGCCGACAGGGCATGCGCCGATTGTCATGGCGATGCGCGCACCAGCATGAAGGGCGTCGCGGCGCGTTATCCCGCCTTCGACAAGGCACTCGCGCGCCCCGTCACGCTCGACCAGCGCATCAATCTCTGCCGGGCCAATCATCAGCAGGCAACGCCGCTACCTAACGAGAGCCGCGACCTGCTGGCATTATCCGCCTTCATCGCCCACCAGTCGCGTGGCAATCCGATCACGGCCGGCGACGATCCGCAGCTCAAGCCGTTTGTCGACCAGGGCCGCGAGCTCTTCATGCAGCGCGAAGGCCAGCTCAACCTTGCCTGCACCAACTGCCATGACGACAATTTCGACAAGCGCCTCGCGGGCGCTCCGATCACGCAAGGACAGCCGACCGGCTATCCGCTGTATCGACTGGAATGGCAGACGCTGGGCTCGCTGGAGCGACGGCTGCGCAGCTGCATGAGCGGTGTCCGCGCCCAGGCCTATGATTACGGCTCGCCCGAGCTGGTCGCGCTCGAGCTCTATCTGATGTCGCGCGCGCGCGGCCTGCCGATGGAAACGCCGGCGGTGCGGCCCTGAAACAGCAACGGCCGGACCATCCGCCCGGCCGTTCCGCAACAATGAAGCCGGGCCTACTCCGCCGGTGCGGCCGACATCTCCGGATGCGCGGCATAGTGTTCGCTGGCGCCGAGCTTGCTGGCCGCGAACAGGCCGGCGGCCATCACGGCGTAGGCCAGCGCGACCGTGGGGGTCACGCCAAAGCCGCCGCCGATGCCGACGGCCTCGCCATGCATGAAGCCGAAATAGGTCAGGATCGCCCCGACCAGCGCAAAGGCGGAGGCCTTCTCGAAATCGCGCTCGATGATGAAGACACCGATAGCGCCGAGGATGAGGCCGCCGAGGATGGAGCCGCCGCCCATGACTTCGAGGCCGTGATAGAACACGCCCTGCTGCGGCAGCGCCGCCACCGCTGCGGTCTTGACCGCGTCGGCCTTGTCGGCCGCCATCCCGCCGACGGTTGCTGCCGCAGTCATGGTCGAGGCCAGCATCGTATCGATCTGGAGCTTGGCCCAGGCGGCAAGGTGCGGGGTCAGTGCCAGCACGATCGCAGGCGCGTGCTTGACCGGCGTGGTCTGGAACGCCTGCGCGCCGATCAGCATGCCGATGTAGAGCAGGATCGGAGAGATCGCGACCACGGGCACCAGCGCCAGCAGCACCGAGATGATGCCGAACCAGGACAGCACCACCACCATGATGCCGGTCGCAGCCGAATAGCCGATTCGGCCGCCCATCGCCTTCCAGCCGGGATGGCCGATATAGACCGCGTTGATGAAAGGATTGCCCATCAGGCAGCCGATCAGGCTGACGACGCCGTCGGCGGTGAGCACGTGCGTGGTCGGATAGTCGTCGCCGGCCGCTTCCGCGCTCTCGACATTGTCCATGGCCTCGACGAGGTCGTAGATGCCGAACGGAATGGCGGTGACCAGGATGATGCCGAGGAATTCAAAGCCGGAGAAGACGTAGCCAAGCGCCGGGATCGGCACCGAGAAGCCGAAGTTCGCAAAGGCCGCACCGACGCCCGCGATGCTCAGGCCGCCGAGGCCGAGCCCGAACAGGTTCGAGCCCCAGGCGATGATCATGCCGGCCGCGATTGCGACGAGGCCCGCGGGAATGCCGCGCCAATACTTCACGCCGCCGAACCAGCTCACCAGGATGATGGCGAAGCAGACGAGACCGATCTGCGGCGTCATGTACATCTCTAACGCTGGCCGCATCGAGATGAAGGTGACGGAGACCCCTGCGAGCGTGCCGAGCAGCGCCGCGCGCGGCGTGATCTTGCGGATGAACGGCGCGATGAAGCCGCCGATCATCAGGATGAAGCTCTGGAAGAATACCCAGACGAGGCCCGCCGACCACCCCTTGAGCGGATCGCCGGTCTTGAGCGTGATCGGCAGCATGATCACGAAGGTCACGATGAACATGTGCGGCACGCTGACGCCCGACGGCAGCGCGCAGACGTCGTTGCGGCCGGTCTTCTGGGCCAGGCGATAGGCGAGATAGGCGTAATAGAAGGTGGAGAGACACATCATCAGCCCGAGCGCGGGCAGGATGCGGCCGAACACGAGGCTGTCGGGCATCTTCAGCACGAAGCGCAACAGGCCCGTGAGCACCAACATGTTGACGAGGATGTTGGTGCCGAAGCCGAACAACGCGTTCCAGTCGCCCGACGTCCATAGCGCCGGCTTGAAGTCGGACTTGTTCAGATCAGAACTGCCGGCCGCCCCCGTCAATGTGCTCATGATAGTACCCCTATGTGGTCGAAACCTTCATTGCCTCCAGAACTGCGGCTGAATCCGCGACCCAACCGAAGATGCCGCCCTGGGCCTTGATCATCTTCAGGCCCATCTCGTGAAACTCGGGGAAGTAGGACGCGCAGCCGTCGGCGATGACGACGCAGCGATAGCCGCGGTCGTTGGCCTCGCGCACCGTGGTGTTGACGCACACTTCGGTGGTGACGCCGCACACCAGCAAATTCTCGATGCCGTATTTCTCCAAGACCTCGCCGAGCTCGGTCGCGTAGAACGCCCCCTTGCCGGGCTTGTCGATGACGATTTCGCTGTCGAGCGGATAGAGCTCGGGAATGATGTCGTGGCCGGCCTCGCCGCGAATGAGGATGCGGCCCATCGGACCGGGATCGCCGATGCGAAGGCTCGGCGCGCCGCGCTCGACCTTGGCCGGCGGCGCATCGGAGAGATCGGGCAGATGCCCCTCCCGCGTGTGGATGACCAGCATGCCGGTGTCGCGCGCGGCCGTCAGCACCGCGCCGATCGGCTTCACCGCGCGCGCGAGCTGGCTGACGTCGTTGCCCAGCGTCTCGCCGAAGCCGCCGGGCTCCATGAAGTCGCGCTGCATGTCGATGATGAGGAGCGCGGTGGCGGGCCAGTCGAGCGCGATCGGCTCGGGCTCGGCGCTGACGACGCCCTTGGTCGGCTTGGCTGAGTTCAACATGACGGCCCCGCGAGAACTCTCCTGGCCGGGAGTTCTGCAAGCGCCGTGCCATTGTGTACAATTGCGGTTGAGCGCGGGTAGCGAGGGAATTTGTCGTCTGGTCAGAAGGTTACGCCGGCGATCGGCGTCTGCTTATTCCCTGTGCGACGGCTTCGCGCCGTGCATCTGCTTAAAGGATGAGCGGCCTCCGCTCGTCATTCCGGGGCGACGCGAAGCGTCGAGCCCGGAATCCATCGGGCGGCAGTGCGCGAGGTGAGATGGATTCTCTGATGCGCAATTGCGCATCATAGCTCGCGCTGCGCGCGCCCCGGAATGACGGGAGTGGGACTACCGCCCCGCCCCATACAACTGCCGATGCTCTTCCTCATACGGGGCGTAAGACTCCTTCAGCGTCGCCATGTTCAGCAGCATGGCCGCCACCATCGTGCCCGCCTTGTCGAACACGCGCGTCTTGACCCAGGCGCTTTCGGTGCGGCGGCTGCCGGACAGCGCGACCACTTCGCGCTCGACCTCGTATTCCTCGCCCTCGAAAAGTGGACCCTTCAGCAGGCGGATCTCCTGGTCGGCGAACAGGCCGACGGCCGGGCCCTTGGCCGGCAGCGGATCGTCCTTGGAGCGGTACTGGAACAGCACGCTCAGCATCTCCATCGGGATGATGGGCTTGCCCCACGGATTATCCGCGCCCGAATAGTACGGCGAGCTTTCGGTGATGACGGCGAGCTTCTGCCTCAGCGAGAACGGATAGAGGTCGCCCATGTTCTGGTCGAACGCCATGCGCACCGACTGCCGCTTGCTGGTCTGCGCCACCTTCACATCGCGCAAGATCACGGGATCAGTGAGCGGCTTGAGCTCGCCAAGGCGCGCCTCGAGCGCCGTTGCAACCGGCAAATCGCCGACTGATGCCGTGCCGCGCAGCACCTCAGTGCCGTCGCGCTTGACCATCTGGATCTGGCACTGGCGGGTGCCGGGCAATGGCTTCGCCAGGATCGCCTGCACCTCTTCGCCCTCATAGCAGACGCTGCGGTAATGTGCTGAAAGGCAGCCTATCTCGAACCAAGCCTGCCCCCACAGCCGCTCGCCGAGCGGAGCGAACTGGCTGAAATGCGTCGGGCCCTCGATCGTGCCGCCCTTGAAGCCGAGCTTCTGCGCGGTGGCGTCGTCATGGATCGAGGCGTGCGCGTCATAGGTCTGCGCCTGCAGCATCTGGCGTGGCTGACGCCACGGCCCGATCAGGGCCTCGGCCGTCTCCGTGATCTCGGTGTCGAATGCGTTTGCAGTCATGGCGCTCTCCGCGTGCAAGCCATGACTAGCAGGAGCGCCACGGATGCGGCCAGCGATATTGACTTCGCTGGCCCATCCTTTTGACTGTCACAATTCGCATCGCGCAGCCGCGATTCCTCCCGCAGCGCAAACCTCCCGCCGAACGAAAGACGAGGACTTCCGAATGACGCTGTTGCAGGTCGAGCTGGACGACAAATACCGGCTCGAATCGAAGCGGATCTTCCTGTCCGGCACGCAGGCCCTGGTCCGCCTGCCCATGTTGCAGCGCGAACGCGACCGGCTTCAGGGCCTCAACACCGGCGGCTTCATCTCGGGCTATCGCGGTTCCCCGCTCGGCATGTACGACCACGCGTTGTGGCGGGCGAAGTCGCACCTTCAGCAGCACGACATCGCTTTCGTCCCTGGTTTGAACGAGGACCTCGCCGCAACTGCGGTCTGGGGCAGCCAGCAGGTCGGCCTGTTTCCCGGCGCCAAGGTCGATGGCGTGTTCGGCATCTGGTACGGCAAGGGCCCGGGCGTCGACCGCTCGGTCGATGCGCTCAAGCACGCCAATGCCGCCGGCACCTCGCGCAACGGCGGCGTGCTGGCGCTCGCTGGCGACGACCACGGCTGCCAGTCCTCGACGCTGGCGCATCAGAGCGAGCAGGTGTTCGCGGCGGCGCTGATTCCCGTGATCAATCCTGCCACGCTCCAGGACTATCTCGACCTCGGCCTCTACGGTTTTGCACTGTCGCGCTTCTCGGGCTGCTGGGTCGGCTTCAAGGCGATCAGCGAGACCGTGGAGAGCTCCGCGTCGATCTATAGCGACCCTGAACGCATCCAGATCGTGGTGCCCGACGATTTCGAGATGCCGCCCGGCGGCCTCAACATCCGCTGGCCCGATCCGCCGCTCGAGGCTGAGAAGCGCCTGTTCGGCCCCAAGATGGCCGCGGTGCAGGCCTTCGCCCGCGCCAACCAGCTCGACCGCATGGTGCTAGATTCCAAGCCTGCGCGGCTCGGCATCGTCGCGACTGGAAAAGCCTATCTCGACCTGCGCCAGGCGCTCGTTGATCTCGGCATCACCGACAAGGACGCGCAGGACCTGGGCCTTCGCATCTACAAGGTTGCCTTGACCTGGCCGCTGGAGGAAAGCGGCGCGAAACGTTTCGCTGAAGGTCTTCAGGACGTGCTGGTGGTCGAGGAGAAGCGCGGCTTCATCGAAGACCAGCTGATGCGGATCCTCTACAACGTCGATGCCTCAAAGCGCCCGACCGTCACCGGCAAGCGCGATGAGCGCGGCGCACCGCTGTTGCCGAGCGAGGGCGAGCTGACGCCGACCATCGTCGCTGGCGCGCTGGTGGCGCGCTTGCGCAAGCTCGGCCATCACAGTCCCGTGCTGGAGCAGCGCCTCGCCAGGCTCGAGGCCTTCGACAACCCGGTGACGACCAGCACGCCGATCAAGCTCGCGCGCACGCCGTTCTTCTGCTCGGGCTGCCCGCACAACACCTCGACGCGGGTGCCCGAGGGCAGCCGCGCCATGGCCGGCATCGGCTGCCACGGCATGGCGCTGAGCATGCCGACCCGCCGCACGGATCTGATCTCGCATATGGGCGCCGAGGGCGTGAACTGGATCGGCCAGTCGCCCTTCACGAACGAGAATCACATCTTCCAGAATCTCGGCGACGGCACCTACACGCATTCCGGCCTGCTCGCCCTTCGTGCGGCTTCGGCCGCCGGCATCAACATCACCTACAAGATCCTCTACAACGACGCCGTGGCGATGACCGGCGGCCAGCCCGCCGAAGGCGCCTTCAACGTCGCGCAGATCGCCCATCAGGTCTGGGCCGAGGGCGTCAAGCGGCTTGCGATCGTCTCCGACGATCCCACGAAGTATCCGCAAGGCAATTACTTCCCGCAAGGCGCGACCATCCACCACCGCCGCGAGCTCGACGCCGTGCAGCGCGAGCTGCGCGATATCAAGGGCCTAACGGTCATCATCTACGACCAGACCTGCGCCGCCGAGAAGCGCCGCCGCCGTAAGCGCGGGCTCTATCCCGATCCCGCCAAGCGCGCCTTCATCAACGAGCTCGTTTGCGAAGGTTGCGGCGATTGCTCGCAGGCCTCGAACTGCGTCTCGGTGCAGCCGCTGGAGACCGAATTCGGCCGCAAGCGCCAGATCGACCAGTCGAACTGCAACAAGGACTTTTCCTGCGTCGAGGGCTTTTGCCCGAGCTTCGTCACCGTCCATGGCGGCTCGCTGAAGCGGATGAAGACCTCGGCTGTGGATTCCGGCCAGCTGTTCGCGGATCTGCCGCTGCCGCCGGCGCGTGAGCTGGACAGGCCCTACAACATCCTCGTCACCGGCATCGGCGGCACCGGCGTCATCACCATCGGTGCCCTGCTCGGCATGGCTGCCCATGTCGACGGCCGCGGCTGCTCGGCGCTCGACTTCACCGGCCTGTCGCAGAAGAACGGCGCGGTGATGAGCCATGTCCGCATCGCACGGAGGCCGGAAGATATTTCCGCGGTCCGCATCACCACGGGCGGCGCTGACGTCATCCTCGGCTGCGACATGATCGTTTCCGCGGGCCCGACGGCGCTGAGCCGCGCCGAGCGCGGCGTGACCAAGGCCTACATTAACGCCGATCTGCAGCCGACCGCGAGCTTCGTGCAAAACCCCGATCTCGATTTCGAGATGGGCGCGATGCAGACCGTGCTCCGCGACGCGATCGGCGACAACAACCTCGACATCATCGACGCAACAGGCATTGCCGCGGCCCTGATGGGCGATTCCATCGCCACCAACCCGTTCATGCTGGGCTTTGCGTTCCAGAAGGGCGCGATCCCGCTGTCGCTGGAGGCCCTGCTCCGCGCCATCGAGATCAACGGCGCTGCGATCGCGATGAACAAGCTCGCCTTCACCTGGGGCCGGCTCGCAGCCCACGACATGTCGCGCGTGCGCAGCGTGCTTCAGTTCAAGGCAAGAGCGTCCGCGCCGGCGAAATCACTCGACGACATCATCGCGACGCGCACCGAATTCCTGACCTTCTATCAGGACAAGGCCTATGCCGACCGCTACCTCGCAGCCGTCGCCAAGGTGCGCAAGGCGGAGAGCGCGGCTTTGCCCGGGTCAACCGAGCTCACCGAAGCGGTCGCAAAGAACCTGTTCAAGCTGATGTCCTACAAGGACGAATATGAGGTCGCCCGGCTCTACACCGACGGCAGCTTCGCCAAGAAAGTGTCTGAGAAGTTCGACGGCGATTTCACGCTGAAGTACCATCTGGCGCCGCCGATCTTCACCAAGCGCGACAAGACGACCGGACATCTGCAGAAGCAGGAGTTCGGCAGCTGGATGATCCACGCCTTCCGCGTGCTCGCCAGGCTCAAGTTCCTGCGCGGCAGCGTGTTCGATCCGTTCGGCCGCACCGGGGAGCGCCGGACTGAGCGGAAATTGATCGCGGATTATCTGGCGATGATCGACCAGCGGATCACAGGGCTGAAGCCGGATCAAATCCCGCTGCTGGCAAGGCTTGCGCGCGTGCCGGAGACCATCCGCGGCTTCGGCCACGTCAAGGAGGCCAACATCAGGCTGGCGGCGGCCGAGACGGCGCGGCTGGAAGCGGAGCTCGAGAACAGCCGCTTCGCCGCGGCGGCGGAGTAGAGGCTAGGCGCCAGCCTCTCTCCGCGTCAGCCACACACACGCTGTCATCGCCCGGTTCAGCGCGCCGGCTTGCGCTCGATCGGGTCGATGTCGATCGCACGCAGGCGGCCGAGGCGCAGCACGTCCATGGCGAGCCGCCGCCCGATCCGGTCGCGGTCGAGCACGCTGATCAGATCGTCGACGCCATTGATCTCGACGCCGTCGAGCCTGATGACGACGTCGCCGGGCAACAGGCCTGCCTTCGCCGCCGGTCCATCCGGCTCGATCTGCATCAGAAGCGCGCCCATCTTGTTCTCGACGCCGGCCAGCACCGCATGTCGCCGCGGGACCGGCGCGGTCTGCCCGGCGACACCGATATAGGCGCGGCGGACATAGCCGTGGCGGATGATCTCCGACAGCACGAATTGCGCGGTGTTGCTGGCCACCGCAAAACAGATTCCTTGCGCGCCATTGATGATCGCGGTGTTGATGCCGATCACCTCGGCATGCGACGACACCAGCGGCCCGCCGGAATTGCCGGGATTGAGCGCGGCATCGGTCTGGATCACGTCCTCGATGGTGCGCCCGCTCACCGAGCGGATCGAGCGGCCGAGCGCGGAGACCACGCCGGCCGTCACGGTCGATTCGAAGCCGAGCGGATTGCCGATCGCGATCACGAGCTGGCCGCGCCGCAGGCTCTTGGAATTGCCGAGCGCGGCATAGGGCAAGTGCCGCACGCCATTGGCACGCAGCAGCGCCAGATCCGTGTCGGGATCGGCGCCGAGCACCTGGGCGTCGCCGACATGGCCTTCGACGTCGCGCAGCCGGATCTCCTTCGACGTGCCGACCACATGACTGTTGGTGAGCACGAGCCCATCCGGCGAGATCACGATGCCAGAGCCGAGCCCGCCGCGCTCGCGACCGTTCGGCACCTTGGGGCCGGTCTCGACGCGCACGACCGCAGGGCCGACGCGATCGGTGACGTCGATCACAGCATTGGAATAGGCGTCCAGCAGCGCCCGGTCGTCGGCCGGGCCAGACGCCGTCGTTCGCGATGACGGTGCGTCATCGGCGATATCTGATGTGAAGTCCAACATGGCAAGAGTCCTTGAGGCTCACACAGATGGTGGCCTGTTCCCGCCGCCGCAAGGGCCCGCCTGGAGCGCAGCGCCGGGCTGCCCAGATGGCTAGGGCGGGCGCCTCAGCGAGCCACCTCTCGCCTTGACCGGATCGAGCAGCGACCAGTCCCCCTCTGGGAGCACATGGCCCTTGGGGAATGGCGCGCGCAGCTCGAGCCCCAGCGAGCCCAGCACGCGGTCGTCGCGGTAATAGCATTGCAGTACGACACGGACGAGCGTTGCCGCGGCGGCACCGCCGCTCTTCCGAAACTCGTGCACCACCGCATCGCGTCTGGCGGCATCGAACTCGGCAAGCGGGCCCCCGGCGAGCCGCGCCAAATGATCCAGCGCCGCCGCCACCAATTTGGTATCGCGACCGAGCGTTGCCAGCATGTCGGCCTGGATCGCGGGATCGTCGGCGCCCGGCACCTTGTACTCGTCGCTGGCCGAAATGATCATCGCGGCGATGGCGCGGAGATCGTCGCGTTGCCTGCGTGTCAGTTGGTTGTCTGCGGACATCACAGCCTCAATCGAACAAATTGGCCAGGCGCTGCTTCATCTGGTCGGCGATGTAGAGCGCGAGGGCCTGGATGGTGGAGGTCGGGTTCACGCCGCCCGAGGTGACGAAGATGCTGCCGTCGACGATGAAGAGGTTCTTCACATCGTGCGAGCGGCCCCATTCGTTGACGACGGAACGCTCGGGGTCGGTGCCCATGCGCGCGGTGCCGAGCAGGTGCCAGCCGCCCCAGGGGATCGGCGAGTTGACGCAGATGTCGCTCGCGCCGGCAGTCTCGAGGAACTCGCGGCCGCGCGCCAGCGCGTGCTCCATCATCTTCCGACTGTTCTCGCTGATGGTGTAGTCGACCTTCGGCGCGGGAATGCCGTGACTGTCCTTCAGCACCGGATCCAGCGTGACACGATTGTGCTCCTCCGGCAGATCCTCACAAATCGCGGAGAAACCTAAGCGATGGCCGTTGAGCTTGCGGAACACGCGGTGGTGATCCTCGCCCCACGGCAAGATGCCCTTTTGCTCGCTCACGACCGCTTCGAACACCGGCCCGGCCCCGCGCACGAACTGAACGCCATAGCCGCGCACGAAACCGCGCGACAGGTCGGTGTCATACCATTGCTTGCTCCACAGGCAGGTCGGCGGCGCGCGGTTGGAGTCAGTCGGCTCCTTCACATAGCCGTAGATCTGCGCATAGGGATGGAACATCAAATTCTTGCCGACGAGACCCGACGAATTGGCAAGCCCGTTGGGGAAGCGGCCCGATGCCGAGTTGAGCAGCAGCCGCGGCGTGCCGACGCCGTTGCAGGCGATGACGACGACATGCGCGGGCTGAAACTGCTCGACGCCGTCCTTGTCGTAATAGACCACGCCCGAGGCCATGCCGTTCTCGTCGGTGGTGATCTCGCGCACCCGGCAATGCGTGCGCAGCTCGACGCCGGCACGGATCGCATGCGGCCAATAGGTGATGTCGGTGGAGGATTTTGCGCCTTGCGCGCAGGCCGGCGTGCAATGGCCGAGATTAATGCAGCGCGCCCGGCCCTCGTAGTCCATCGTCGCGACCGTGGTGTCCGACGGCCACCAGTGCCAGCCGAGCTTGTTCATGGCCTTGGCGATGATGGCGCCGGACAGGCCCATCGGCTGCTGCGGCATCGGCGGATGCGTCAGCGGCGACAGCGGATCGCCTGACAGGCCTGACGTGCCCATCATGCGGTCGTTCTCTTCGAAGAACGGAGTCAATGCCTCGTAGTCGATCGGCCAGTCGTCGGCGACGCCGTCGAGCGTCTTCACCTTGAAATCGGAGGGATGCAGCCGCGGCCAGTGCGCGGTGTACATCACCGTCGAGCCGCCGACCGCGTTGTAGTTCACGACCTTGATCGGAGAGTTGTCGTCGTTGATCGGGTAGTCCTCGGGACGGCCGCGAACATTGGGGCTCGACGACCACTCGCCGTAGAACTTGGCCTCCCAGTCGCGGCCCGTGCTGGGATATTCCGCCGGGTTCATCCAGCCGCCCTGCTCCAGGCAGAGGATATGCATCTTGGTCTCGGCCAGCGACCACGCCACCGCCGCGCCCGAAGCGCCGGCGCCGATGATCAGGACATCCACCGGGTCTTTCATCGCAACCTTGTCCTCCCCCTCGCCGCTTACCGGGCGATTCGGCCTTGCGCGGTCAGCGAGGCCGGCGAAACGATACGGGCAGAGCGCCGGCGGAGTAAAGCGGCGGGGCCGGAATGTCGCACTTCGCGAGGCGCAGACCATTGGTCTCGCCACATCCGGATGCTAGGAACGGGGCGCACGAGCCATCGATAGCGAGACCGTATGTCCTTCCAGAAAATCTTTGCAGCCGCCCGCGCTTTTGCGCTCGTTTCGTTTCTCGCCTGGTCCGGATTTCTGGCCTCGTCCGGACCAGTTTCCGCGCTGACCGGCGCCGCGACGGCCCGTGACGGCAACTCGGTCCAGCTCGGCGACGTCACCTACCGGCTCGACGGCGTCGACGCGCCGGAGCTCGACCAGGTCTGCATCGACAATAAAGCCGATGCCTGGACCTGCGGCATCGAGGCCCGCGACCAGCTCGCGAAGCTCATCAACAAACGAACGGTGCGCTGCGACGATGTCGGACCCGAGAAGAGCTTTGGCAAGCGGCACCGCGCCATCTGCACGGCCGAAGGCGACAAGGCCAGCCTGAACGAGCAGCTGATCAAGCTCGGCTTTGCCCTCGCACGCGAGCCGATGAAGGCCAACGTCAAGCCGGCAGCCACCGAGGCCAAGACGACGGCGGCGGGGATCTGGAAGGGCTGTTTTGTTGCACCGCAAGATTTCCGCAGCGGCAAGAAGGACGGCGCGCTGCTGGGCACCGCCTGCCGCCCGGACCGCGACAAGGAAATCCGCGCCGTGCTGTTTCCGGAGGAGCTGACCATGCCCCCCAACTGCAGCATCAAGGGCAAGCTCGCGGTGCGCGCCCGCGTCACCGGCAATATCGGCATCTACCATCTGCGCGGATGTCCGAGCTATCCCGCGACCACGACACCGGATCGCTGGTTCTGCTCGGAGGACGACGCCCAGGCGGCCGGCTTCCGCAAGGCCTACAATTGCCGCCGGCCAAGGTGAGCAAGCTCCCTCACGCAGCCGTGAGTGGTAATCCGAGACCGTATTGATCCGGAATTGAACTTGGTCGGCGGTTGCTGCATTTGTATGCCAACGCAAGCGCCCTTGCGCGAGCGTTTCCTTGGCAGCAATCCGGCTCCGGCCGATTGTCTTTGCTTGGGCGTTTCCTCCCTAGACTTGGGCCGCTTGTCACAAGCAAGCGGCTCTTTCTTTTTGCGCGGCTGTCACTGCATCCGCATGATCTGGTCCATCGGCGGCATGTTGGCGTTGAGATTCGCCATGATCCAGACCGTGCCGCCGACCACCAGGAACACCACCAGCAGCCCGAAGGCGAGCGCCAGCACGTTGTTGGTGTTATCGGGGCCGGTGGTGATGTGCAGGAAGAACACCAGATGCACGCCCATCTGTGCGATCGCGAGCACGATCAGCGCGACGGGAATCGAGGGCTGCCAGACCAGGTCCGTGCCGGCGATGAAGAACGACGTCGCCGTGAGCAGCAGCGCGAGCACGAGCCCGACGACGTAACCGAGGATCCTCGCGCCGACGCTATGCTCTTCTTCCTCGCCCGGCGCGAGGTCGCGTTTGACCATCCCATGCGTCTGCTCACTCATGGCGCGCTCCCGAGCAGGTAAACGACGGAGAACACTGCGACCCAGACGATGTCGAGCGCGTGCCAGAACAGCGCAAAGCACGTCATCCGGCGCAAGATGTCTGCGCGAAAGCCCTTGGCGAACACCTGGGCCATCATGGTGAGAAGCCACAGCACGCCGGCGGAGACGTGAAGGCCATGGCAGCCGACCAGCGAGAAGAACGCGGTCAGGAACGCACTGCGTGACGGGCCATAGCCGCGCGCGATGAGGTCGGCAAATTCGCGAAACTCGAGAACGAGGAATATCAGCCCGAGCACGCAGGTCACGGTCATGCTAAGATAAAACCAGAACCGGTTGCGCACGTCGGCGGCGATGCTGGCCATGCCGCAGGTGAAGCTCGACAACAGCAGGCAGACCGTCTCGATCGCCACGTTCCTCTGCTCGAAGATCTCCGCGCCCTTGGGGCCGCCGGCGGTCTGGCCTGACAGCACCGCATAGGCCGCGAAGAAGCAGGAGAACATCACGATGTCAGAGAGCAGGAAGATCCAGAAGCCGTAGGCGGTCACGATCCGCTTCGGCGCGGGGCCAGGATGCTCGATGACGAGGCCGATATGATGGGGGTCGGCGTGCGCGTGGCCTGCGGTCGCGATCATCGCCATCAGACTGCTCCCGCCATGCTGACGAGGTTGCGCCGTTCCTCGATGTTGCTGCGGTCGATGCGGGCGACCTCCTCGGCCGGAATGACGTATTCGTCATGATCGCGCCAGGCGAACACGACGAAGGTCGCCCAAGCGCCCAAGCCGCCCAGGATCACCATCCACCAGATGTGCCAGATCAGCGCGAATCCCATGATGGTGGCGAAGAAGGCACAGACGAATCCGGTCGGGGAATTCCGGGGCATCTCGATGTCCTGATAATCCGGCGTCTCATGCGCGAGCGATTGCTGCTTCGCGCGCGCCTTCATATCCCAATAGGCGTCCTCGCCGCGCACATCGGGGTTGAACGCGAAATTGAACACCGGCGGCGGCGACGAGGTTGCCCATTCCAGCGAGCGCCCGTCCCAGGGATCACCGGTGCGGTCGCGCAACGCCTCGCGATTGCGGATGCTGACGACGAGCTGCACGATCTGACAGATCACCCCGATCGTCAGCACCGCCACGCCGACCGCCGCAACGATCATCCAGGGCCGCCAGGCCGCGACGTCGTAGTGCTGCATGCGCCGGGTCATGCCGAGCATGCCGGCAATGTAGAGCGGCATGAAGGTTATGAAGAAACCGATGAAGGTGAACCAGAACGCGGCCTTGCCCCAGCGTTCGTCGAGACGGAACCCGAACGCCTTCGGGAACCAGTACTCGAAGCCGGCAAAAACGCCGAACAGCACGCCGCCGATGATCACGTTGTGGAAGTGCGCCACCAGGAACATGCTGTTGTGGAGGATGAAGTCGGCCGGCGGCACCGCGAGCAGCACGCCGGTCAGTCCGCCGATGAGGAACGTCACCATGAAGCCGACCGACCACAACATCGGTGTCGCAAAACGGATGCGGCCGCCATACATTGTGAACAGCCAATTGTAGATCTTCACGCCGGTCGGTATCGCAATGATCATGCTGGCGATGCCGAAGATGGCATTGACGTTGGGACCTGCGCCCATCGTGAAGAAGTGGTGCAGCCAGACCATGAAGGAGACGACACAGATCGCCATGGTCGCGAGCACCATGGAGCGGTAGCCGAACAGCGCCTTGCCGGAGAAGGTCGAGACCACCTCGGAGAAGATGCCGAAGGCGGGCAGCACCAGGATGTAGACCTCGGGATGGCCCCAGGCCCAGATCAGGTTCATGAACATCATGACGTTGCCGCCGGCCTCGTTGGTGAAGAAGTGGAAGCCGAGATAGCGGTCGAGCAGCAGCATCGCCAGCGTCGCGGTAAGGATCGGGAACGCCGCGACGATGAGGAGGTTCGAGGCCAGCGTGGTCCAGCAGAACATCGGCATGCGCAGGTAGTTCATCCCCTTGGTGCGCAGCTTCAGCACGGTGGTGACGAGATTGATGCCGGCCACCAGCGTGCCGACGCCGGAAATCTGCAGCGACCAGGCGTAATAGTCGACGCCGACGCCGGGCGAATAGGACAGTTGCGACAGCGGCGGAAAGGCGAGCCAGCCGGTGCGCGCGAATTCGCCGACCACGAGCGAGATATTGACCAAGAGCGCACCCGTCGCCGTCAGCCAGAAGCCGACCGAATTGAGCGTCGGGAAGGCGACGTCGCGCACGCCGAGCTGGAGCGGTACGATGAGGTTCATAAGCCCGATCACGAACGGCATCGCCACGAAGAAGATCATGATGGTGCCGTGCGCGGAGAAGATCTGGTTGTAGTGCTCCGGCGGCAGATAGCCCTGCGACTGATACGCCACAGCCTGCTGGATCCGCATCATGATGGCGTCGCTGCCGCCGCGCAGCAGCATGACCGAGGCGAGCAGGATGTACATGACACCGATGCGCTTGTGGTCGACGCTGGTGATCCATTCGCGCCAGAGATAGGGCAGATGTCCCTTCACCACGACCCAGCCCAGCACGCCGAGGATCGCGACAAGCACCACCGCGCCGGCGACGAGCGGAATCGGCTGGTCGAGCGGGATGGCCGACCAATCGAGCTTACCGAGCATCATGGCCTCCACTGTGCGACCGGCCTGCTTCGGACGCGAGGGCCGGCCCGGGCCCCGGCGGAATGTGCTGGGTCGCGATCAAATCGAACAGGCGCGGATCGTCGAGGCGGTAGACCGGCCTGCCCTTCTCAATGCCCTGCTGCATCAGCTTCTTGTAGCTGTCCTCGTTCAGCACCGCGTCCGTCTTCGCCGTATGCGCCACCCAGTCCGGGAAGGCGAGCGGCGAGATCACGTTGACGTCGAACATCATGTCCGGGAAACCGTCGCCGGAGAAATGCGCGGACAGGCCCTGAAGCTTGCCTTCGTTGTCGGCGCGCAGGTTCAGCTTCGTCACCATGCCGTTCATGGTGTAGATCATGCTGCCGAGCTGCGGGATGAAGAACGTGTTCATCACGCTCGATGACGTCAGCTGGAAATTCAGCTCGGCGCCGGCCGGCACCGTCAGCGTGTTGACGGTGGCGATGCGCTGGTCCGGATAGATGAACAGCCATTTCCAGTCGAGCGAGACCGCCTGGATCCGCACTGGGCTGCCGGTGCCCGGCACGGGCGCGGCGGGATCGAGCTGGTGCGAGCCGATCCAGGCGACGCCGCCGAGCAGGATCACGGTGAGCGCCGGAATAGACCACACCACCATCTCGACGCGGCCGGAATAGACGAACTCCGGCTGGTAGCGCGCCCTCGGATTCGAGGCGCGAAACCAGAACGCGAAAGCCAGAATCGCGAAAATGGTCGGCACCACGATCACGAGCATGATGAAGACCGAATCGACCAAAATAGTTCTATTGGCCGCAGCCACGGGCCCTTGCGGATCGAGCAGATTCATCGGCAAGCCACTGGTGGTTGGGAAGCCCCGGGACTGAGCCTAGCGCGGGAAAGGCTCCGCGACAAACGCTGCGAGGCCGGAACGGTTCCTGGACCGCAACGGCCAGCCATGCGCGATGGACCGGCCGCCACATGCAATTCCGTGCGATGTCAATGACATGAACGCGGAAAGCGCGCTCTTCTCTCCCAGGAGCGCGATTGCTAGTCTGCACGAAAATAATGACAAGGACGGGAGTGAACCGAGATGCGCTTGAAGGACAAGGTCGCGATCGTCGTCGGAGCCGGGCAAAGCCCCGGCGAAGGCATGGGCAACGGCCGCGCCACCGCGCTCACCTTCGCGCGCGAGGGCGCCAAGGTCTTGTGTGTCGACCACCATCTGGAATCGGCGCAGGAGACGGTCACGATGATCACCGCGAAAGGCGGCACGGCGGCGGCCTTCAAGGCGGACGTGACCAAGGCTGCGGATATCAAGGCGATGGTTGCGGACGCGCAATCGCGCTGGGAGCGTATCGACGTGCTGCACAACAATGTCGGCGTCAGCCTCGCCGGTGGCGATGCCGAGCTGCTGCAAATAACCGAGGAGGCGTTCGATCGCGTCGTCGCGATCAATCTGAAGAGCTGCATTCTCGCGGCGAAGGAAGTGATCCCGATCATGCGCGCGCAGAGAAGCGGCGCCATTATCAACATCTCGTCGATGGCCGCGATCACCACCTATCCTTACGTCGCCTACAAGGCGACGAAGTCGGCGATGATCGCCTTCACCGAACAGCTCGCCTACCAGAACGCCGAATACGGCATCCGCGCCAACGTCATCCTGCCCGGCCTGATGAACACGCCGATGGCCGTCGACACCCGCGCCCGCGAATGGCACAAGACCCGCGCCGAGGTCGAAGCCGAACGCGACAGCAAGGTGCCGCTGCGCAGAAAGATGGGTACGGGCTGGGACGTCGCCAACGCCGCGCTGTTCCTGGCGAGCGACGAGGCGAATTTCATCACGGGCGTGACGCTGCCGGTGGATGGCGGTGCGAGCGTGAGGCGAGGATGAGGTGCTCTTCTTCCTTCTCCCCTTGTGGGAGTAGGTGGCGCAAAGCGCCGGATGAGGGGTTCTCTCTACACCTGAGACTGCTCGTGACGATAGATACCCCTCACCCGGCTTCGCGTTCGCGAAGCCACCCTCTCCCACAAGGGGAGAGGGTGCAGCGTCACCGCGGCGCGCTTGTCACCCGCCAGATCGTGCCGTTGCCATCTTCCGAGATCAGCAGCGATCCATCCTTCGCCGCGGCGACGCCCACGGGGCGCCCCCACACTTCCGTATCGTTCACGACGAACCCGGTGACGAAATCCTCGTATTCGCCGGTCGGCTTGCCGTCCTTCATGCGGATGCGGATCACCTTGTAGCCGGTGCGTTTCGACCTGTTCCAGGAGCCGTGCTGGGCGGCGAAGGCGTCGCCCTGGTATTCGGGCGGAAACTGCGCGCCCTGGTAGAAGGTCATGCCGAGTGAGGCCGAGTGCGGCTGGATCAGCACATCGGGCACCGTCACCTTGTCCTTGAGATCCGGCCGCGCGCCGGCATGGCGCGGGTCTTCATTGCCACCGATATAGAACCACGGCCAGCCGTAGAACGCGCCTTCCTTCACGCTCGTGACGTAATCGGGCACGAGGTCGTCGCCGAGACCGTCGCGCTCATTGGTCGAGCACCAGGGCAGACCGGTCTGCGGCTGGATCGCGAGGCCGACGCAGTTGCGGATACCGGTGGCATGGATCTTTCGCTCCCTGCCGTCAGGGTTGAAGGCCAGCACCGCGCCGCGCTCGAGCTCGCTGGCCCATGTGGCGCCGAGCGGCTGCGTCTTCGCCCACGCCTCCATCCCGCCGGGCGGCGTGCCCATGCCTTCGGCGACGTTGCTGAGCGAACCCACCGACACCAGCATACGCTTGTTGTCGGGCGTGAAGACGATATCGCGGGTGGAATGGCCCCCATCCGGCAGGCTTGCGACAACCGTCTCCGCTTTGCCGCGCGCCTTGAGATCGCCGGCCTTGTAGGGAAAGCGAACGACGCTGTCGGTGTTGGCGACATAGACCCATTGCGGATTGTCGCCATTCGGAAAGAAGGCGATGCCGAATGGCTGCCGCAGGCCGCTGGCGAACACCTCGTTGGTGGCGACCTTGCCGCCTTCGCCCGCGCGCAGCACCCGGACGGTGCCGGCGCGCATTTCCGCGACGAACACGTCGCCATTCGGCGCCACGCGGATGATGCGCGGCGCGCGCAGGCCTTCGGCGAACAGCTCGATCTTGAAGCCGGCCGGCACCTGGAGCTGGGCTTCCGGCGGACGCGGCACCACGCGCGACGAGCTCGCAACCGATCGCGTGGCGCCGGGCCTGACCAGATCCTGCGGCCGGATCAGCCTGACCGTGCCGGGCTTGTCGGCGCGCCAATCGCCATAGGCGTCCTTGCCCTGCAACACGGGCTCGGCGTGTGCGCCGGCCGCCGCAGCAGCAGCCAGCAGCGCTGCGAGCATCGCCACGAACGTTATCCTGTCGCTCAATTCGTCGTCCTCCGCCTTGGGCGTGTCGTGCGTCAACGCCGATCACCCGCAAAAGGTCTCTCGGCGAGTTTGGCGCCTGCCGAATCCCACGTCAGTTCATGCCCGCACGATGTGCATCAGCCGCAGTCCATCATACTGGAAAATGCGGTTGAACGGTGCGACACATTGTGAGGGCGGCGATCGCCGGTTACGGTCATGGAGGCTGCGGCATCCAGATCGCGCCGGATGAGGAGATCATGTGGGGATCCGTCATATCAGAATGGGCGAGCCTGCTGCTGCGCTGGCTGCACGTGGTGGCCGCAATCGCCTGGATCGGCAGTTCCTTCTATTTCATCGCCCTCGATCTCAGCCTGAAGCCGAAGGCCGACCTGCCGGGCGGCGTGCAGGGCGAGGCCTGGCAGGTCCATGGCGGCGGCTTCTACCGGATCATGAAATACCTGGTCGCGCCCAGCCAGATGCCGGACGAGCTGACCTGGTTCAAATGGGAGGCCTACACCACCTGGCTGTCCGGCTTCGCGCTGATGGTGGTGGTGTATTATCTCGAGGCCGACCTGTTCCTGATCGACAAGTCGATCCTCGACCTCACATCATTCCAGGCCGGACTGTTCAGCTTCTGCAGCCTGGCGCTGGCGTGGCTGCTCTATGAGGCCGCCTGCCGCACCGGGCTCGCCCAGCGCGAACTGCCCTTCGCCATCGGCGGCTATCTGTTCCTGGTCGCGCTCACTTACGCCTTCACCCATGTGCTGAGCGGACGCGGCGCCTTCAACCAGATCGGCGCGATCATCGGCACCATCATGGTGGCCAACGTCTTCACGCTGATCATCCCGAACCAGAAGAAGATCGTGGCCAGCCTGATCGCCGGACAGGCGCCTGACCCCAAGCTCGGCAAGGCCAGCAAGGAACGCTCGGTCCACAACAATTACCTGACGCTTCCCGTCGTCGTGCTGATGATCAGCAACCACTATCCCCTGCTCTACGCCACGCGCTTCAACTGGATCATCGTCGCGATCGTCCTGGCGCTCGGGCCGGTGATCCGCCACTTCTTCAACGAGCGTCATGCCGGGCGCAAATCGCCCTGGTGGGTGTGGGGCGTGGCCGCGGCCGGCGTGATTGCGATTCTCCTCCTCTCCGCCGCCGGACCGCGCGAGGTGAAGACGGGCGCATTGTCGGCGCCGGTCACGGCCGCCAATGTCGAGGAGATCGTGATGTCCCGCTGCAGCATGTGCCACGCGGCCGAGCCGGTCTGGGCCGGCATCGTCACCGCGCCGAAGGGCATTGTGCTCGACACGCCCGAGCACATCCATCGCAACATTCGCCTGATCGGGCGGGTCGCAGCCTGGTCCAATTCCATGCCGCCCGGCAACATCACCGAGATGACCGGCGAGGAGCGCGCCGTCCTCGCGGCTTACCTCGAGCAGGCGCGCTGAAGCGCGTCGGAGGATGCATCGCGCGGAATGAAATTCCGCATCTCTCGCCGAATTGAAAATGACTTGACGGCCCATCCGGCGTAGACATGGCCGACAGCCGCCGGCGCGGCGCAAAATCAGCTTGCAATCGGGGAATAACAACAGTGGCCCTCAAGAACGTCATCGGTATCGACCACGCCGTCGTCATGGTGAAGGACCTCGACAAGGCCGCCGAGAACTACAGACAACTCGGCTTCACGGTCTCGCCGCGCGGCACCCACAGCGCACATATGGGCACCGGCAATTACACCATCATGTTCGACCCCGACTACATGGAGCTGCTCGGCGTGCTCGTGGCAACCGAGCACAATGCGCCGGCCCGCGCCTTCGTCGAGCGCCATGGCGAGGGCATCGAGCGCATCGCTTTCACCGCAGTCGATAGCACCGCCGGCGCCGAGGAGATCCGTGCACGGGGCCTGGAGCCGATCGGCCCGACCGATTTCGAACGCCCCGTCACGCTGCCAGACGGCACGATCTCGGCGGCGAAATTCCGCACCTTCATGTGGCCGACGGCTGAAGCGCCGGGCGGCGTGCGCATCTTCGCCTGCCAGCACAAGACCCGCGAGACTGTGTGGATCCCCGAGCTGATGACCCACGCCAATGCGGCCAAGCGGATCAAGCAGACGCTGATCGCAACGCCGGAGCCCGCCAATGAGGCCGCGCATCTCGCCCGCCTGATCGACCGCGAGGCGAAGACCGACGCGGACGGCGCCGTCATCGTGCCCTCCGGCGGCGATCGCGCCGACTTCGTCTATCTGGCGCTGGACCAACTCGCCAAGCGCTATCCCGGCGTGTCGCTGAATGGCCTCTCAGAGCGCGGTGGCGCCGCGCTGGTGCTGGTCAGCGGCGATCTCGCGGCGACCGAGAAGGCGCTGGGGCCAGCCGCGGTGCGGAGCGCAGCTGCGATCTGCGTGCCGCCGGCCAAGGCCAACGGCACCCTGCTCGCCTTCATTGCCGGCTGATTTGAACCAATTCTTTAACGGGCGTTTACCCGGCGGCTGTAGACTTCCCGGCCATCAAGCCACCGGGGCCAAACGCATGTTCAAAGAGGGATCGCCGATCGCCTATGACGCGCCGGCCGAGCTGAAGAAATGGCCGTCGCTGAAGGGCGAGCGGCAGAAGGATCGCGGGCCGCCCTATCTCGTCTACAACGGCACGCTCGCCGAATGCGTCCGCGAGCTCATGGGCAAGCCGATCAAGGGCATCTCGCTCTACGACATCATGACGACGCCGCAGGCCGCCTTCGATCAAAACGTGCTGTCGCCCGGCGACGCCGCGGAGATCGCGATGCGGAAGGATTTTCCGAAGGACTAGTTCGCGGCACGCTTCGCAGCGGGCGTGCCCTGCCGCTTCGATGAGGATTCCGTCGGCGCATCGAGGAAGACGACGGGCATGCCGCGCTTCACGTTCTCGCCGAGCACACGCGCGTCCCAATTGGTGAGCCGAACGCAGCCGTGCGACGCCGACTTGCTGACCTTGTCGGGCTCTGCCGTTCCGTGGATGCCGTAGCCCTGCGCCGACAGGCCGATCCAGTATGCGCCCACCGGATTGTTCGGACCCGGCTTGATGTCGAACGGTCTCTTGGACTTGACGCTCTTGAACTTGTAGTCGGGATTGTAGCGGTAGGTCGGCAGCTCGTGGCTGGCGGTGACCTTCAGCGTTCCGGTTGGCGTCGGGCGATCCGGACTGCCGACTGACGCCGGATAGAACGCCAGCAGAGCGCCGCTTGCGTCGAACGCTTTCAAGGTCCCGTTGGTCTTATCGACTTCGAGCCGGGCAATGCGCGGCAGCTCGCGCCGCGCCGGAACATTGGCAACCACGATCGTCTCTCCGGCCTTGTCGAAGGTCTTGCCCGGATTGAGTGCCTTGAGCAGATCCGCGCTCATGTGGAATTTCTCGGCAAGTCCTTCGAGCGGGCTGGTGTAGCTCAGCGCGTCCAGCGACTTCATGTCATCGAGCTTGGCCGGCAGCTTCCTTAAGAACGGTCCCTTCACGTCGGCGTCGGTGATCTTGTAGTCGACGAGGATCGGGCCCTCGCTCGCTGCGGTCAGCTTGTCCCAGAGCTCCGGCGCCACAACCTTGTCGGATGCGATGCCGTTCTGCTCCGCGAACGCCTTGAGCGCCTTCTGCGCGTTCTCGCCGAGCTTGCCGTCAATCTCGCCGGGCGAATAATGCGCGCGATCGAGCAGCACCTGAAGCTTCACCACGGCTGCATTCAGCTTGTCGGTGGCCGGTGGCTTCGCAGGACGCGCAGCGTCATTCACCGCAGCAGGCTCGAGATTGCCTGCGAGCGCCGGAGCGACGAGCCACAGCGACATCACCGCGCCTAGTATCCATCGCATCGTCATCGCGCATCCCACTCGCAAACGGCCCGCAAAAACCGCGGATGGTTTCGCTTCGGGAACACCGTAGTAACACCGAAGGAACCGACGAGATCGCAGCTTTGCCGCAATCGGACGGTTAAGAACTTCCTATCGCCGGCGCATCGCTGGCCGTTCATCCCACAGTTCGAGGTTCTCCCAGCAAATGCGATTTGTCGTCGCGGCTTGCGCCGCGTTTCTGCTTCTGATGTGCGATCTCGATCCGTCGACATCCCGCCAAGCATCACGTTTCGACACCACTGTTCTCAAGAACAATCATGCCTCGTCACTTGTTCCGGTGGTCGAGCTCTTCGTCGCCAGCGTGCAAGCGATCGAGCTTGCCAACGCGCACGCGGCTTACGAGCAGGTGATCGAGCCACCGCGCGCGGTTGAGCCGGTGGTGCAGGCGGAGCCCTCGCCAACCGAACGATTTTGTCACGCGCTGCGCGAGGCCGCCGAATCCAGCGGCATTCCGGTGCCGTTCTTCGCGCGCCTGATCTGGCAGGAGAGCCGCTTCAAGTCCAACGAGGTCAGCCATGCTGGCGCGCAGGGCGTCGCGCAGTTCATGCCGGGGACGGCCGCCGAGGTCGGGCTCGACGATCCCTTCGATCCGATGAAGGCGCTGCCGGCGTCGGCAAAATTCCTGCGCAAGCTGCGCGACGATTTCGGCAATCTCGGCCTTGCTGCCGCGGCCTACAATGCCGGTCCTGGCCGCATCCAGAAATGGCTTGCCAGGCAGAGCGCGCTGCCGCGTGAGACGCGCGACTATGTCCGGATCATCACCGGTACCAAGGCCGAAGACTGGACCGAACGGTCGGAGGCACTCGCGATCCGCATCGACCTGCCGCGCGAAGCGCCATGCGAAGGCATCGGCAGTCTTTCGAAGGCCAAGGACGTCGCCTGGGTTCCGGTGAACCTGACGCCTTCGGTTGCGAACATCATTCGCAAGGCGGAGCAAGTCACGGCGCGCGTGACGACGAAGGGCGCCCGCAAGCGGCTCGCCACACTGTTGCGGAAGAATGTCACGGCTCCCGGCAAGGCCCGCAGCATGATCGCGGCACGCGCGGCCGGAAAGAGCGCGAAGGCTCGCGCCGTTCGTCTCGCATCGCGCGAACGGACGTCAGGCTAACGATCGGAGCCGCTCGCTTGCGGCGGCTCCGACCCAAATCGACCTAGTCGATCTCCTCGATCACCCGCCGCTCGCGCGGCTCGATGACATAGGTCCGGGTGTCGCGGTGGATGTAGCGATATTCACGCAAGCCCGGCGCATCGCGATAGACCGTGGTCGGGAATTCCTCGACCTCGACGCTCTCGGGAAGACGGTCACCGACGCGGATCTCACTACGCGCTGTGCTGCCGGTGGTCCGCACTTCCTTGCGCCCCTCGGTACGGGTTTTCGCATGCTTGCGGATCACCTCGCGATCGCGATCCGAGAACTTGCTGGCGCTACGCTCGCGCGTGGTCGTCGTTGTCGCCGTGGACTGGCCTGAGTATGGCAGCACCGTCACGATCTTGTAGGTCGCCGGATCGACCACGACGATCTGATCTTTCACCAGCGCAAAGCTGTAGCCGCGATATTGCGGCACGATCTCGACGACGTCGGGCGGCAGCGTCGAGAGGTGCACGTCGCGCGGCACCACCGTGCCGACGTTCAGCGCGAAATTGACGTTGGTCAGCGGCCGCACGTTGAGGTGCGAGATCGACGCGCTGATCTTGGTCTCCTGCTGCTTGTTGAGGTTGACGTCGGTCTGGGCGGCCGCCTGGTTGCTCGTCGGCGCAGACGGTGCCTGCTGGGCCTGGTTGGTTCCAGATGCGGCCGGTGCCTGCTGGGCTTGATTGCTGGCCGGCGGCGGATTGGACCGGTCCTGCGCCTGGTTGGTGTTCGCAGCTGGCGGGTTGGCACTCTGCTGCGTTGCAGGCTGGTTACCGGCTGCATTGGAATTCGCCGTCCCGCTCTGCGACTGCGCAGTCGAGCCCGTATCGGCGGTGCCGGAGCCGGACGATGGTGGATTGGCCTGCGTGGTCTGGGCCGGCGTTCCCGACGACGGGGATTGCTGCGGTTGCGATGTGGTCTGCTGCTTGTCGGTCGCGCTCGACGTCGTGGATGGCGCGGTGGAGTTCGACTGGGACTGCGGCGTCTGCTGAGACGGCGGATTCGTGCTGGGCGATTGCGCAAACGCGGCGCTCGCCAGCACCACCCCCATTGCGGTGGTTGCCAACAGGCGGATCATGGTTCACTCCCTTTCATCAAATGAACATTGGCTACTAACCTGCGCTAGGACGCGCAGTTCCACTTTTTCCCGAGGGAAGGCCGCGGCTCTTTTTGCGGAACCTGCAATGCCATCGAAGAGTGCCGGGATCATCGCTTATCGCAAGCGTGGGAACATCGAGGTGCTCCTGGTCCATCCCGGAGGGCCGTTCTGGCGCAACAAGGATCTCGGCGCATGGTCGATCCCGAAAGGCGAGTACGCGGACGGAGATGACGCAGAGGCCGCTGCGCGACGGGAGTTCGCCGAGGAGCTGGGACAGGAGCTTTCCATGCCGTTCACCCCGCTCGGCCAGGTCAGGCAGCGCGGGGGCAAGCTCGTCACCGCCTTCGCGGCCGAGCTCGATCTCGACGTGCGCAGCATTCGCAGCAACACGTTCGAGATGGAATGGCCGCCGCGCAGCGGCAAGCGGCAGGCCTTTCCGGAAGTCGACCGCGCCGAATGGTTCACGCTCGACGCGGCGCAGGAGAAGATCAATGCAGGACAGCGTCCGCTGCTCGACCGGCTTAAGCTGCTGATCGGCAGATAGCGCGTCGCGCCCTATTCCGCCTTGATGTTCGCGGCCGCGACCACCTCCGCGAGCTCCTTGGTCTCCTTGGCGATCTTCGCGGCGTAGTCGGCCGGGCTGAGCACGCTGACGACGCCCTGCGCGCCGAGCTTCTCCTCGGCCGAGGGATCCTTGGCGGCGGCGACGATCTCCCGATGCAGGGTTTCCAGGATCGGCGCGGGCGTTGCCTTGGGCATGAAGAAGCCGACCCAGAACGAGATGTCGAAGCCGGGATAGCCGGCCTCCGCCACGGTCGGCACGTCGGGCAGCGCCGGCAGCCGCTCGGCCGAGGACACCGCCAGCGCGCGCAGCTTGCCGGCCTTGACCAGCGGCACGGCGGAGAGCGGATCGAACACCGCCAGCACCTCCTGCGCGAGAATGCCGACCTCGGCGGCCGAGCCGCCGCGATAGGGCACATGGATCAGCTTGATGCCGGCCTTCTGGCTGAGCAGCTCCATGGCGAGATGGGCGAGATTGCCGTTGCCGCCCGAGCCGTAGGCGAGCGCGCCGGGCGCGGCCTTCGCCGCAGCGACGAGATCGGCCACCGACTTGACGTTCGCCGTCTTGGGATTCTCGGGATTGACGACGAGGACGAGCGGCGCCGAGACCACCGTGGTGAGCGACGCAAAGTCGACTTGCGGATCGTAGCGGATGTCCTTGAACAGCGTCTTGTTCAGCGTGATCGTCGACGAGTTGCACGCGAGCATGGTGTAGCCGTCCGCCTCGGCGCGCGCGACGGCTTCGGCCGCGATCATGCCGTTGGCGCCGGCGCGGTTCTCGACCACGAAGGGCTGGCCGAGCTTGTTGCTCAAGCGGTCGCCAATGATGCGCGCGACGACGTCGACCGGGCCGCCCGCACTGAAGCCGACCATGATCTTGACCGGCCGCGACGGATATTTCTGCGCGAGAGCCTCTGTCGCCGGCGCCAAGGCGCATAGAGCTGCGATGACTGCCAGCAGGCGGGCGGTTCGTTGCATTCGTTCTCTCCCAGACCTCTTGGCGTCGCTTGTGCATGCTTGTTGGTGCGACGCCGTAGAAGTCATGAATAGCGGCCGTGCCGGATTTCGCAATCGCGTTTGAGCGCCGGCATTCCGCCGCACGGCACGTGCGTGCCGCTTCCAATACAAAAGTGCGAAAACAACCCCATGCACAGTAGACCGCCTCTTTCAGAACAAAGGCTTGCGCAGGGCCGAGGAAATTTTTCGGATTTACGAAATAAATTCTGTCGCGTCGGGCAAAACAGTGCCATAATGCCATCATCGCAACAGTCGCGAGCGTCACGGCCTGCCGGTCCGGACCCGTGCCGACGCGGTTGCGTCTAAACCCTTCATCGACATTCCAAAATCCGCATTCGCGCGCAGCGGCGAACGGCCGTTCGCGCTTGCGCGCTCAAAGGACACATGCCCATGACGACAGCTCTCGAACGCCACATCCCCTCGCCGCTCGCGGCATCCGATCGCAGCGTCCCCGCCGCGACCCCGCGCGTAAAACTCTACAAGCGGCGCATTGCAATCCGCCATCCCGACCCACAGGCCGGCGAGCGGCTGCTGGCCGAGGCGCTCGGCGCCGCCGACCGCGACGCGATGCACGGCATATTGAGGCAATTGGTCAAGGCCAGCGTGGTCGGGCAGAAGCCGGATGAGGCCAATCTCGCCTTCATGATCTCGACCATCAGGAGCATCGCGCCGAAGGATTCCATCGAGGCCTTGCTGGTCTCCCCGATGGTGTCGGTGCACATGGCGGCGATGCGCTGTGCCTGCCGTCTCGCCTGCACCGACGATCTGACGCAGCAGGAGGGCATCGCCCGCGCCTTGACCCGGCTCTCCCGCACCTTCGCCGCCCAGGTCGAAGCGCTGAACCGCCACCGCAACAGCGACGAGCGCGCGATCACGGTGCAGAATTTGTCGGTGCAGGACGGCGGACGGGCGATCGTGGGCAACGTCACGCAGCATGCCAGCATGATCATTGCGGAGGCTGGCGCAATGGAGACGACTTCGAATGCAGAAACGGGCGCAGGCCGCGAGGTCCATACGAGTGGCGCCTGCGTATGACCGGCGATCACATCCGTCATACCGATGCAATGCAGTCGAGCCCGCGCTGCGGGGCGCAGACGCGCCGCGGTCTCGCGTGCCGCGCGCCAGCCGTGCACGGCAAGCGCCGCTGCCGCATGCATGGCGGCGCGCCAAGATCGGGCGCTCCGAAGGGCAACCGGAATGCATATCAACATGGAATGTGCACACCGGACGCCCGCGCCGAGCGACACCGGATGAAGGCCTTGCTGGAGGACGCTTGGAAGCTGCTGATCGAGTTGAAATAGATTGCGGCCCAGGAGCGACGCGGATGACGCCATTCCGGCGCGAGACATGACCTCAAGAAAACGAAGCTCTGATGGAGCCTTAAGCCAAAAAGCTCGGTGCCGCAGCCATACAACTAGGGCCGTGTATTTGCCGGAGCCACAGGGACAATCTGCAGCCCAGCTGCGTTCAGCGCTTCAGTGATTTGCTTGGCCAGCAGCTTGGCTTCCTCAGTGCCGATTTGAGCGTCGGGAAGCCGCTCGAAGAACGCACAAAGCGTCGTCGCTATGATGGTATTGACCTGGTGCGCATCAACCATTTGCTGCACGCGACATTAAGAATGACTTCACCGGCGCGGCGGTCGCCTGCCGGGCCGTGGCGGGTCATCGCAAGCCGAAGAACGAAAGAATGACGGCGATCACAACGATGAGCCCTATGAGGTAGATCAGACTGTTCATCGCAATTCTCCTTTCCCACGTGATGGGTTGGATTCATTCGAGGGTCGTCGCTGCGTCCCTGGCACTACCTTGCTGAACGGCCAGCTTTTCGAGCTCCACTTCCTTCTCGATGGCCGCCAGAGAGTTGCCGATCTTGTCGACGATCCTGACCAGATCGGCATTGGAGATGCGAAGCCGCCTGCGGACCGACTTGACCTGCTCGGCGCTCGCAAGATCGAGCGTTGTGCGGATGGGCCGTGGTGGTCTCGAGGACAGCATGATCAGGTCTCCCTAACCTAGGTAAGAGAGACGATGTCTCCTTTGTTCCTACGTCCGCCACGGAAGCTCCCAAGAGCGAAGATGATGCAACCGTCGCGCGCACCGCGGAGACACCCACAACACTTTATCCCCGCGGCGCAACGCCATGACCCCCTACCAGCTGAGTGCCGTCTCGAAGGTGGTGCGTTGCAATGCGGCTAGCCTCTCGGCAATGTCATTGCTCGAGAGGTCGAGTATCAGTCCGAGGTCACATTCCGGCATGAGGGGGGCGCGCTGCCGCCATTGGCACCCGCCCCCTCAATCCTGTAACCCACCCTAAAACCTTCTCGGGACGGGACGCTCATGACCAATGCCGACGACGACGCGGGCACCGCCACCCGCGCGCTGATCTTCGCGCTGGTCGCGCTCGCCTGCGGCCACATGCTGTCGACCCTGCTGCGCACCATCCCGGCGGTGAGCCTCGATTTGATGGCGGCGGATTTCCACATCGAGCCGCAGGCGCTGGCGAGCCTCACGTCGGTCTACCACTTTGCCTTTGCAGCCTCGCAGATCCCGGTCGGCGCGGCGATGGACCGGTTCGGCGTGCGGCCGGTGTCGCTCGCCCTGCTGGCGGGAACCGTGTTCGGCGCGATGGCCTCGGGGTTTGCGACGGGGCCCGAGAGCTTCGCCGTCGGGCAACTGCTGCTCGGCGTCGCCACCTCGGGCATGCTGATGTGCCCGATGACGCTCGCAGCCAAGCAATTGTCGGCGGCGCGATTCGGATTGTGGTCGGGCGCCATCCTCTCGATCGGCAACATCGGCATGCTGCTGTCGGCGAGCCCGCTCGCTTTCGTGATCGATACTTACGGCTGGCGCGCCGGGTTCTGGATCTCCGCAATCGGCGGCATCCTCGTCGCGCTGGCGGTGTTCGTACTGGTGCCGCACCAGCCGGCCGAGCACAAGGACGAGTCCTCGCCGCTGTCGCAGATGATCGATGTGGTCAGGCTCGGCCTGTCACGGCCGCTGCGCGGCGTGATCGCGCTGGCGATGGTGTCGCTGGCGAGCACGCTGGTGCTGCGCGGCCTGTGGGGAGGACCCTGGCTGATGGAGATCAAGGGCCTGACGCGGATCGAGGCCGGCAACCAGCTCGGCGCGTTCACGCTGGCGATGATCGCAGGCCCGCTGCTCGTCGGCATGATCGACCGCAGGCTCGGCCGCCGCCGCGAGCTGGTCGCCGGCACGCATGCGATCGCGGCGCTACTGCTCGCGCTGATGGCGCTGGGAGCGCCGCACTTCGCCGTTGCATGGCTGTTCGGCGTGAACGTCATGCCGCCCTCCTACGATCTGGCATTGTTCGTGCTCATCGGGCTATTCACCTCGGCGCAGCCGCTGCTGTTCGGCATGTCCAGGCAACTGGTCGATGCGCAGGTCGCCGGCAAGGCGCTTGCGGCCGTCAATCTCGCCTTCTTTCTCGGCACTGCGCTGATGCAATCCGTCACCGGCGCGGTGGCCGCGCTCGCGGGGCTGCCGGCGGTGCTGCTGTTCATGGCGGCGGCGCTGGCGCTCGGCGTGCTGATTTTCTTGATCTACACGCAGCGCGTCTGAGCCCCTTGCGAAATGCGGAAGTGCAGGAGATGCTGCGCCGCCATCCGCATCAAGGGAATTCGAGTCCATGCCCGTCGACACCAAAGCCGCCACCGATCGTCTCATGCGCTTCCTCACTGTCGAGGGCGTCACCGGACAGGAGGCGGCGATCGGGCGGGAGCTCACGGCTGCGCTGAAGGAGAGCGGCGTGCCGGCCAAGGCGATCCGGCTCGACGACGCCAACACGCGCATTCCAGTGCCGACCGAGACCGGCAACCTCATCGTCGACCTGCCCGGCCGCGGCGCGCTGCACAACCATCCACGCATCATGTTCATGACCCACATGGACACGGTGCCGCTGTGCGCCGGTGCGAAGCCAAAGCTGTCCGGGCGCAAGATCGTCAACGACGCCAGGACCGCGCTCGGCGGCGACAATCGCTGCGGCTGCGGCGTACTGGTGACGCTGGCCGCCGAGCTCGAAAAGCAGAAGCTCGATCATCCGCCGATCACGCTGTTGTTCTGCGTACGCGAGGAGAGCGGTCTCTATGGCGCGCGCCACGTCAAGCTCGACGAGCTCGGCAAGCCGGTGATGGCGTTCAACTATGACGGCGGCTCGGCCTCCAATGTCGTGATCGGGGCCGTCGGCGCCGACCGCTGGACCGTCGAGATCTTCGGCCGCGCCTCGCATGCCGGCGTCGCACCGGAGCGCGGCATCTCATCGACCATGATCATGGCGCTGGCGCTTGCGGACGTGAAGGCCGGCGGCTGGTTCGGCAAGGTCGTGAAGGGCAAGAGGCAAGGCACCAGCAATGTCGGCCCGGTCACCGGCGGCGAAGGCCGCCCCGCGGGCGATGCCACCAACGTCGTCACCGACTACGTGCATGTGCGCGGCGAGAGCCGCAGCCATGATGGAAAATTCTTCAAGGAGATCACCAAGGCCTACAAGGCCGCGTTCGAGAAGGCGGCCAAGAAGGTCACCAACGCGCAAGGCAAGTCCGGCAAGGTCAAGTTCAAGGCCGAGACCGACTATTATCCGTTCCGCATGAAGGAGAACCTGCCGGTGGTCAAACGCGCGATCGAGGCGGTGTCTGCGGTGGGGGGAAGCCCGAACGTGCGGGCCGCCAATGGCGGCCTGGATGCCAACTGGATGGTCCGCCACGGCGTTCCGACCGTCACCTTCGGTGCCGGCCAGAACGAGGCACACACGGTCGACGAATGGATCAATCTCGACGAATACGACCGCGCCTGCGCGCTGGCGGTGCAGCTGGCGACGATGCGGTGAGATGGCAAACGGCACGTCATCGCGCTTCAACACGGCTCTGATCTAACGGGTCGATCGCGGCTTCCGTGAAGTCCGCGCCTGTCCCGTGCTGCCATCGATGGCGAGCACCGTCACGCGGTTCCTCGGCCGCAATCAAACCGAGTCAGGAGCAAACCTCCGCCATCAACTCCAAGTAGATTCAGATCCAAGCGTGACCGCAGTGCGTCTCGCCGAGACCTCCGCTGTTTTCAGAGTCACGCGACTGACATGAAATGGGAGTGATGCGCCATGCGCGCGATGCCGAACGACACCCTGATCCTCACCTTTCCGGACTTCAGCCAAACCGCGACCATCGTCGGAGATCCCAACTTCCCGATCGACGGCTGGGGCGGGAACGACACGGTGACGGCAACCATCCTCAACACGGACGTGTTCGTTACGCTGATCGGCGAAGACACGGTCATGCAGGGCAATTCCCACGGCGGCAACGACACGCTCACGGCGAAGGTGGATTATCCCTTTAGCGGCGCCACCATTATGGGCGACGCCGAGACCATGTTGGGCAATGCTGCAGGCGGCAGCGACACGCTCACCGCCGACGCCGGCGGCAATTTCCGCTCCAACATCTCCATTTACGGAGATGCCGGAGGCGACATGTCGGGCAACACGCAAGGCGGCAATGACACGCTGACAGGCGTGACCGGTGGGCGCGCCTTCGAGAACGTGTTCAGCGGCGATGCCGGGGGATCCATGAGCGACAACGCGCATGGCGGCAACGACACGCTGAACGTATTCGAATATGCATACGAAAGCACGGCGACCCTCAGTGGGGATGCCATCGGTGCCATGACCGGCAATACAATCGGTGGCAACGACGACCTCACGCTCGGCATCAGCAGCGGCATGGCGATCGGAGGTGGAACGCTGGCCGGCGATTCGCTCACGTCATTGACCGACAATGCCCAGGGTGGCAACGATACCCTGACCTTCGTGACGAATGGCGGCGAGCCGCCGCCGGCCGTCTACGGCTCCCAGCTGATTGGCGACGCCATGAACATGTCCGGCAGTGCGCGTGGCGGCAATGACATCCTCAATGGCGGAGAGTTCACTGATCATCTCTACGGCGATGCGCGGACTTATGCGCCATCTACCCCTGGCTCTATCACCGGCGGCACGGACACGCTGAACGGCGGCGCGGGTAATGATCAGCTGTGGGGCGGACCGAACAACGATGTTTTCGTCTTCACGGCCGGCTCCGGCAACGACGTCATCAACGACTTCAATCAAGGCAACATCGCGGTCGGCAGCACCGCGGGGGAACTCGACGTGATCAACCTGCACGACTACGGTTTTGCCGACTGGGCGACCCTGTCCGGCCTCATCAGCGATGACAGCTCGGGCAATGCGGTGATTCAGCTCACTGCCAATGACACCATCACCCTGAGCGGAGTGCATGCGGCTTCGCTGGAGGCGACTGACTTCATAGTCTAGCGTAAGGTGGGTTAGCCCCGCGGATTGCGCGAAGCGCAAACCGCTAGGCGTAACCCACCACTGTTCGTATCCGCAGAGACAGAAGAGGTGGGTTACGCCAGCGGACTGCGCTTCGCGCATCCGCTAGCTAACCCACCCTACGAAGAAGAAGAACCAAAGACAGGGAGGCACCATGCCGCGCATCGCAAACATCGAGACCGGGCTCTACCGGATCCCCCTCCCCATCACCCTGTCGGACTCCACGCATGGCGACATGACGGCGTTCGAGCTGCTCACCTGCCGCATCCGCGATGCCGATGGCGCCGAGGGCGTCGGCTACACCTATACGGTCGGGCGCAACGGCGGGGCTGTGGCCGACATTCTCAAGCGCGAGATCCCGCCGCTGGTCGAAGGGCGCGAGGCCGACGACACCGAGGCGATCTGGCATCATGTCTGGTGGGGGCTGCATTATGGCGGGCGCGGCGGGCCGGCGGTGCTGGCGCTCTCGGCACTCGACATCGCGCTGTGGGATCTCAAGGCGCGGCGCGGCAAGCTGCCGCTGTACCGCCTGCTCGGCGGCTTCGATGCGCACGTGCCGTGCTACGCCGGCGGCATCGACCTCGATCTCTCCGTCGATGCGCTGCTCAAGCAGACCGATGGCAACCTCGCCAAGGGATTTCGCGCCATCAAGATGAAGGTCGGCCGGCCCGACCTCAAGTCCGATGTCGCGCGCATCTCCGCGATGCGGCAGCATCTCGGCGACGGCTTTCCGTTGATGGCGGATGCCAACATGAAATGGACGGTCGAGGAGGCGATCCGGGCCGCGCGCGCTTTCGTTCCTTTCGACCTCACCTGGCTGGAGGAGCCGATCATCCCCGACGACGTCGCCGGCCATCTGCGTATCATGCAGGCCGGCGGCGTGCCGATCGCGGCGGGCGAGAATCTGCGCTCGCTGTGGGAGTTCAAGAACTACATCGCCAGTGGTGCGGTGTCCTATCCCGAGCCCGACGTCACCAATTGCGGCGGCGTTTCCGCCTTCATGAAGATCGCGCGGCTGGCGGAAGCGTTCAACCTGCCCGTCACCAGCCACGGCGCGCACGACATCACCGTGCATCTGCTCGCGGCCTGCCCGAACCGCTCCTATTTGGAGGCGCACGGCTTCGGGCTCGACAAGTATATCGAGCATCCGCTGGTGCTGAAGGACGGGCTGGCGCTGGCGCCGGACAGGCCCGGGCATGGGATCGGGTTTGACTGGAAGGGGCTGGCGAAGCTGGCGTAACACCCATTGCTCGTCATTCCGGGGCGCGACGAAGTCGCGAACCCGGAATCTGTTGGGCCGCGGAGCTCGCTGCACGATGGATTCCGGGTTCGCGCCAAGAGGCGCGCCCCGGAATGACGGAAAAAGCGCACATTGCTGCACGCGAGGCATTCCAAGGCGCAGGGTGCATGGCGGTGATAATCCTTTATGCTGACGGCAACCGACACCTTGCGAAAGACCCCTGCCTTGTCCCCCGAACTGCACCAGAAACTGACCGTGTGGCGCCGGCATCTGCATGCCCACCCGGAGCTGTCGCTCCAGGAGAAGGAGACGGCCGCCTTCGTGCAGGACAAGCTCACCGAGCTCGGCATTCCCTTCGAGGCTGGAATCGGCGGCCACGGCATCGTCGCGACCTTGAGGCGCGGCCATGCGCAGAGGCGGGTCGGCCTGCGCGCCGACATGGATGCGCTGCCGATCACCGAGGATACCGGCCTGCCCTATGCTTCAAAGACATCCGGCGTGATGCATGCGTGCGGCCATGACGGCCATACCGCCGCGCTGCTGGGCGCTGCGGCGCTGCTCGCCACTGATACCGATTGGAGCGGCACGGTCGATTTCATCTTCCAGCCGGCCGAGGAAGGCTTTGGCGGTTCGCGGGCGATGGTCGCGGCCGGGCTGTTCGACCGCTTTCCGATGGAGCGGATATTCGGCTTCCACAACTGGCCGGGCCTTGCCGCCGGCACCATCGCCGTGCACGACGGCGTCGTCATGGCCTCCGGCGGGCGCATCACCATCACGATCGAGGGCCACGCCGGGCACGCCGGCATGCCGCATCTGACGCGCGATCCCGTGGTGGCGGCCGGGCACCTCATCGTCGCGCTGCAAGCGGTCACCTCGCGCGGCGTCGATCCGCTCGACACCGCCGTGCTGTCGCTCTGCACGATCGAAGGCGGCACCGCGCCGAACCAGATCGCCGGACGCGTCACCATCCGCGGCACGCTGCGCTATCACCGCGAAGCGGTCAAGGACGTCATCCTCGACGGCATCACGCGTACCTGCGCCGGGATCGCGACCAGCTTCGGCGTCAAGGTCACGCCCGAGATCGTCTGGGGTGTCGGCGTCGTGATCAACACGCCTGATGAGGCCGACCTCGCGCGCATCGCCGCGGAGAAGGTCCAGGCGCCGGTGCGGCGCGATCTCGCGCCCAGCATGGCCGGCGAGGATTTTGCCCATTATCTGCAGCAGCGGCCCGGCGCCTTCGTCTGGATCGGCAATGGCGAGTTGCGCGACGGCGCCGAGCTGCACGGCCCGCGCTACGATTTCAACGATGCGATCCTGCCCGTGGCATCAAGCTGGATGGCGGAAGTGGCCAAGGCGGCGCTGGCGACGAACTGACTTAGGAGATCTCGCGCGGCAGCTTCCAATCGGGCCGCGGCGCGAACGTCTCCTCCGTCTCTTCGATGCGCTCGACGTGATAGCCGGCCGGCAGAATGTGGCCGCCCTCCTCGTCCGCAATGGGGACGTCCGTGACGAGGCCCTCGATCAAGGCAGCTTCCCACACTTCCTTCTCGGTCGGAAAGGGATTACCGATCTGCTTGTCGCCTTCGAACAGCGCGTACATCGGTTCCGGTCCTCACCGTTGATGCTCACGAGAAACGTATCGGCCGCACGGACGTTCCCTCTGGCAAATGGCAACGGATGGTACGTGAAACATGGCGCGCGTTCTGATCGGAACTTCGGGCTGGCACTACGCCTCCTGGCGCGGCCCGTTCTTCCCCGAGGGCGTGACGCTGAAGCAGCAGCTCAGCTACTATGCCGGGCAGTTCGACACCACGGAGCTGAACGGGGTGTTCTACCGTACGCCGACGCTGGAGGCGGTGACGGGATGGCGGGAGCAGACCGGCCGCGATTTCGTGTTCGCCTGGAAGGCGTCGAAATTCATCACGCATTGGAAGCGCCTGTCGGAGCGCTCCGTCAACAGCCTCGAGCTGCTGGAGGACCGCATCTCCAGGCTCGGCGGCAAGGCCGGCCCGATCCTGTTCCAGCTGCCGCCGCAATTCGAGGCGAATGCGGACCGGCTCGCCTCGTTCTTCAAGCTGCTGTCGCGAAAGCGGCGTTACAGTTTCGAATTCCGCCATCCGAGCTGGTATCAGCCGCGCATCCTGCGCATGCTGGCGGAGGAGAACATCTCGCTGTGCCTGTCCGATCATCACGACGCGCCGGCGCCGTGGAAGCGCACAGCGGATTTCGTCTATGTGCGCGGACACGGGCCAAGCGGGCGCTATCACGGGCACTATACCAAGGCCACGCTGGCGCAATGGGCCAAGCGCATCAAGTCGTGGAAGCGGCAGGGCTGCGACGTCTACGTCTATTTCGACAACGACCAGAAGAGCGCAGCACCGGCCGATGCCAAGGCGCTGAAGCAGCTGCTGTGACGCTAGATGACACCGCTCTGCCGAAGCGCCGCGATCTCGTCCGCATCATAGCCGAGCTCGGCGAGAACGCGGTCGGTGTGCTCGCCGAGTGTCGGCGGGCGGCTTGCGATCTCGCCCGGCGTTTCCGACAGCCGCACCGCGGCGCGGGCAACCGGGGCCTGCTTCGGCAGGCCGGGATAGTCGACGTCTTGCATGAAGCCGGCGGCGCGGATGTGCGGATGGTCCAGCGCCTGTTGCGGCGAGAGCACGGGACCGGTCGGGATCATCGCCTCGCCCAGCGTGTCGACGGCCTCCTGCGTGGTGCGCTCGGCGCACCAGCGCGCCATCCGCTCGCTGATGATGCGGCCGTTATTGCCGCGGCTGATGTCGTCGGCAAAGCGCGGATCGTTCAGCCACACATCCTCCTCGCCCATCAGCCGCGCCCAGCGCTTGAACAACGGATGACCGGTGACCTGGCAGAGCACCCAGCCGTCTTTGGTCCGGTAGATGTCGGCGGGCGCCGCGGTCTGGCCGAGATTGCCGGTCGGCACGCGGTTGACGTCGATGACGGCCTGCTCGATCAGCGTGGCATTGGTGAAGGACAAAGCGGTTGCGAGCAGCGCGCCCTCGACGATCTGTCCCCGCCCGGATTTGCCGCGCTCGATCAGCGCGGCGAGCGTGCCGAACGCGCAGTGCAGCGCGGTGCCGAAATCGACCCAGTTCACCGCGGCGCGGTACGGCGGATCTCCGGTGCCGGTCATGTACACCGAGCCCGACATCACCTGGCCGACGCCGTCGAAGCCGACGCGGTCGGACCACGGGCCAGGCCCGCCGAACGCGGTCGCCGTGGTCAGGATGATGTCCGGCTTGATCTCTTTCAGCGAGTCGTAATCGAGCTTCATCGCGCGCAGGGTCTGCGGCGGCAGATTGGCGACCACGACGTCCGCGGTCGCGATCAGGCGGCGCATCACCTCCTGGCCTTCCGCCTTCATTGGATCGAGTGTGATGCCCTTCTTGTTGCGGTTGATCTGGAGGAACAGCGCGCCCTCGCCGCCTTCGCCCACCGGCGCGACGAACCGATCCTCGCTGCCGTCGCGCTTCTCGACCCGGATGACCTCGGCCCCGAACTCGGCCAGCAAGGTCGCGCAATAGGGCCCGGCGATATAGCGCCCGAAATCGAGCACGCGCACGCCCTCCAAGACTCCTCCCATCGGCTTCTTCCCTGTTGTTCCAAGGAGATTACAGGGACTGGCTGCCACGGCAAGATCAAGACAGGCATGGGCCGGCCCTCATGTATGACGGCGCGGATTCAGGTCTTGCGACAAAGGAGCAGGCGCCAGGAACGATTCGAGCATCGGAGGCTTGGTTTTTTTAGTCCAAACAAGGAGAACCCGATGAAAAAACTAGCGACGATTGCGACTGCTGCTGCGTTGGCTGTGACTTCCACGATTGCTTTGGCCCAAGGTGGCGGCGGCGCCGGGAGCGCGGGCGTTGATCGGACCAATAACAGCATGGCGAATGACGCTGGCAAGGGCGGCCCCAAGACGACGACCGGCGCCGGCAAGACGTCCGGCAGCAAAGTCAAAAGCTCCACCGATCACGGAGAAAAGACCGGGGAAAAACTGCGGGGCCAATAACGGGCAATCCGCAGAAGAAGAGACCGCTCCAGGGCGGCCTCCTCCGATGTGCTTCCGATCACGGTTAGGTGACGACGCGGGAGGAGTATCCCTCCAAAGAACTAGCCGCCGAAAGGCGGCTAGTTCTTGACCTTGTATTTTTCTTATTTCTTCAGGGCGTCAGCCGCACCTCGCATCGCATGGCACGGGGCCGGCGAAAGCATTCGACGGCCGGAATCTATGCTTTAAGATGCACGCGTTTATCCCCCAGCGAGAAGCGCACAACGATGCCGCAGCAATTCGATCGATCCACAGAAGATCTCGGCAACGCCATCCATTTCGAGCACGTCAACATCCAGGTCCCGGACCAGCGCCTCGCCACGCTGTTCTACGTCGCCGGGCTCGGGCTCACCCGCGATCCCTATCTGATGGTGTCCGACACCAACATGTGGATCAATGCCGGGCGGAGCCAGTTTCATCTGCCGAGCGGCCGGCCGCAGGTGCTGCGCGGACATATTGGCCTCGTCATCGAAGGCCGCGAGGCGCTGCTGGCGCGGCTTGCAACGGTCGCGAAGAAACTCGAGGGCACCGCGTTCGCATTCACCGAGCATAACGACCATGTCGAGGCGGTCTGCCCCTGGGGTAACCGTTTGCGCTGCTACGAGCCCGACGCCGCGCGGTTCGGCCGGATCGCGCTCGGCATTCCCTATGTCGAGTTCGACGTGCCTATGGGATCGGCAGCCGGCATCTGCGCCTTCTACCCTGAAGTCATGGGCATGCCCGCGAGCTTGCGGAACGGCGATGGCACTGTGGCCGCCGTGAAGACGGGCCGCAACCAGCATCTGCTGTTTCGCGAGACCGACCGGCCGCAAGCCGACTATGACGGTCACCACGTGCAGATGTACATCACGGACTTCTCCGGCCCCTACCGCAAGCTGCTTGCGCGCAAGCTGATCTCGCGCGAGGACAATCAATACCAGTACCGGTTCTGCGACATCGTCGACCTCGACAGCGGCAAGAAGCTGTTCACGGTCGAGCACGAGGTTCGCTCAGTGACCCATCCGATGTTCATGCGTCCGATGGTCAATCGCAATCCGGCGCTCAACAACCGCAACTACGCCTTCGGCCACGACGAGTCGGCTTGGGCGATGGGGCCGGATCAGTACGAGGGGTAGTCCTCGCGCGGCGCTTCCGTGCGCTTCACGCTACGGCAAATTATCCCGCAGGAAGATGTCGATGCGGATGCGCTCCTGGTCGGGGCTGATCGGCTCGCCCGAACAATGCGCGAGCAGGACTCGCGCCGCAGACCGCGCCTCATGGCCGGCATCCTGGTTGATGACGGCGTCGAGCGTGCCGCGCACCAGGAACCGCCTGGTGTGCTCGGTCAGCTCATGGGTGATCCAGACCACCTCGCGCGCGCGGCCCGAGGCCTCGAGCGCATCGGCGATGCCGCGGTTTCCGGCGCCGCAGCAATAGATGCCGCGGAGATCGGCATGGCGGGCGAGCAGCGCGGCCGTGAGGTCCCGGGTGCGGTCACTGTCGTCGCGCCCCTCGATGACAGGCAGTGCGGACAGGCTCGCATACTCGCTCGACAGGATCTGGTGGAAGCCGAACTGCCGTTCGGTGTGGTCGCGCAGCGACAACGATCCCGCAATCACGGCGACGGTGCCCTCGCCCCCGGCGAGGAAGCGCCCCATCAGCGTGGCGGCGGTGCGGCCCGCGGCCGGATTGTCGATCCCGACATAATGCACCCGGGACGAGCTCGGCGCGTCCGACACCAGGGTGACCACGGCAACCCCGCGCGCGACGAGCTCGTCGATCGCGGCGCGCACCCGGGGATGATCGAGCGCGATGACGGCGACGCCCTGATAGGCCGGCGAGAGGTTCTCCAGCGCACGGGCAAGGACATCGGGGTCGAACACGTCGACATGGTGGATGTCGATGAAGCCGCGATGGCCGGCGAGCCAGTCCGCGGTGCGCGCGACCTGCTCGCTGAGGTTGGTCATGAAGCTGTTGCTGCCGGTCGGCAGCACGAAAGCGAAGCGGAAGGTCTGCCCGCGGGCGAGCCGCGCCGCGGCAACATCGGCGCGATAGCCGAGCTTTGCCACGGCGGCCTCGACGCGCGCGACGGTCTTGGCGCGGACACCCTCGCGCCGGTTGACGACGCGATCGACGGTGGCGAGCGAAACGCCCGCCGCGCGCGCGACGTCCTCGAGCGTGGCCCGAAGCACCGGCTGGGTCGCGCCTTCAGTCATTCGCGCGCGGCCCATAGCATGCCGCGGGTCATCAACGTCCGGATCTCCGGCACGTCAAGCTCGTAGGCGCGGTGGCCCAGCGAGGAATAGAATACCCTCCCGGCGCCATAGCGCTTCTTCCACACCACCGGCATCACCACGCCCTCGATCCAGGGCGCGTGCTCACCGGTGAAGGTCGTCGTTGCCAGGACCTCGATGGCGGGATCGACATGCATGTAATATTGCTCAGACCGATGCTCGAAGCTCTTCAGACCCGTCATGATCGGATCGTCCGGCTTCGTCAAGTCGACCTTGTAGTCGATGATGTTGCCGGGATGGGCGACCCACTGCCCGCCGCACAGGAATTGGTAATCGACCGATTCGCGGAAAGCATCGCACATGCCGCCATGGTGGCCGGCAAGCCCGACGCCGCTGCGCACCGCATCGCAGAGGTTGAGCGCTTCCGCCTTCTCGATCTTCGACATCGTGTAGATCGGTATGATCAGCGACAGATCGTGGATCGCGGGATCGGCAAAGGCTGCCGTCGTGGTTTCGATCCGCACCTCGAAGCCTTCCGCCTTCAGCCAGCCGCGGATCATCGACGCGCAGAGATCGGGATCGTGTCCCGGCCAGCCGCCCCATACAATCATTGCCTTGCGCATGGTCATACCCTCAATCGATCTGTCCGGTTTCGCGTCCCGCCGGCAGCATCGCCGGCCGCTCGACGCGGCTCTCGATCTTGACGCGGCGGCCCTCGTCGGCGGAAGTCTGGAACGCCTCCATCACCTCCAGCACGTGGAGGGCGAGCGCGCCGCTGGCGCGATGCGGCCGGTCGTTCAGGATCGCGCCAGCCATGTCGGCGACGCCGATCGAGCGGAACTCGCCCTCGACGTGGCCGTGCGTCAGCGGCATCGCCTCCCATTCGCCGCCGGTCTTCGCCACCTGCACCTCGCCGCCGAAGCGATTTGGATCCGGCACCAGCATGCTGCCCTTGTCGCCGTAGATCTCGATCGGCGCATGCCGATGTTTCGGCACGTCGAAGCTCATCGTGATCGACACGACGGCGCCGCTTTCGAACTCCAGCGTCCCGGCGACATGGGTCGGGACCTCGACCGGAATCAGCGCGCCGTTCATCGGCTGGCTGGTCACGAGGCGCTCGGTCTTGGGGCGCGCGGTCGAGCCCATCACGCTGGCGACCGGGCCGAGCAATTGCACGAGATCGGTGATGTAATACGGCCCCATGTCGAGCATCGGCCCGCCGCCGCGCAGGTAATAGAAGCCAGGCGCCGGATGCCAGCGCTCGTGGCCGGGGCAGCCGAAGAAAACGCTGCCCGCGACGGGCGTGCCGATCGCGCCGTCGTCGATCAGCTTGCGCGCGGTCTGATGGCCGCCGCCAAGGAACGTGTCGGGCGCGCAGCCGACGCGCAGGTTCTTCTGCGCGGCAAGCTCCATGACCTTGCGCGCCTCAGTGACATTGATGCCGAGCGGCTTCTCCGAGTGAACGTGCTTGCCGGCGTTCAGCACCGCCAAACTGACATCGGTGTGGGCGAGCGGCACCGTGAGATTGACGATGATTTCGACGTCGTCTCGCTTCAACAATTGGTCGACCCGCATTCCCGGCAAGCCGAAGGCCGCGCCCTGGCGTTCCGCAATCTCGCTGCGCATGTCGGCGAGCGCCCTGACCTCCATGACCGGAAAGCGCTGGGCCGCCTTGAGATAGGCGGTGCTGATCACCCCGCAGCCGATGATTCCGATGCCGACTTTTCTCATGTTATCTCCTCAGAATACGGCTCATCCCTTGACCGCGCCCGCGGTGAGGCCGGCCACGATGTGCTTCTGCGCCAGCAGGAACAGAATGATCGTGGGCAGGATGGTGAGTGTGATGAAGGCCAGGATCAGGTGCCATTCGGACGAGTATTCGCCCTGGTAGACCATGATGCCGAGCGGCCAGGGATACAGCGCGTCGGTGTTCAGCATCACCAGCGGCAGCAGATAGGCGTTCCAGCTGTTGACGAAGGTGATGGTGCCGACCGTCGCCAGGATCGGACGCGACAAGGGCAGCGTCACATAGCGGAAGAACTTGATGTAGCTGCAGCCGTCGACCAGCGCCGCCTCGAGCAGCTCATAGGGGATGTCCTTGAAGAAACGGCGTAGCAGCAGCACGCTCATGGCGAGGCTGAACGCCACCTGCGGCAGCGCGACGCCGAAATAGGTATCGAGCAGGCCGAGATCGCGCACCTTGATGAACAGAGGCAGCACGGCGGTCGCGGCGGGGAACAGCAGGCCCAGCGTCAGATAGCTGAGCAGCATCGATGAGCCGAAGAACCGGACATGGGCGAAGGTGAACGCGGCCATCGAAGCCGTGATCAGGGTCAGCGCCACCGCCAGCGTCGAGATGACAAGCGAATTACGCAGTAGCTGCCAGTAGCGCGCCGAGAACAGGATGTCGGCGTAGTTCTGCCACTCCCATTGTGCGGGCAGGCCGAATGGATTGACACGGAGCTCGCCGAGCGACTTGAAGCCGCCGAGCAAGGTCGCGAGCAGCGGCACCAGGACGAAGATCGCGACCAAGCCGAGGAACAGCGCCTTGAACAGCGCTGCGGGATCGAATGCGCTTCTAGCCCCGGCACTATTCATCGCGCATGAACCATCGCTTGTAGGTGAAGGCAAAGGTCACGCAGATCGCGAACAGGATGACGCCGATGGCGCTGCCATAGCCGACCCGCATGCGCGAGATGCCGTTGTTGTAGAGAAAGCTCACCAACGTGTTGGAGGAATCGGCCGGCCCGCCGCGCGTCAGCGGCATGACGAGATCGAACAGCTGCAGCGATCCGATGATGGCGAAGAACACCGACAGGCGGATCGTCGGATAGAGCAAGGGGATCACGACGTGGCGCAGCGTCTGCGTCCGCGTCGCGCCGTCGATACGGGCGGCCTCGACCAGGTTCTTGTCGAGGCTCTGGAGCGCGGCGATGAACAGCATCATGTGGAAGCCGAAATATTTCCAGACCACCACGATCAGCACCGCCAGCATCGCCGTGTCGGTCGAGGCCAGGAGATGCGGAGGCTCGGCGCCGAACGTGCGCCAGATCGAGGCGACGAGGCCGTAATCGCCGTCATAGACGAAGCTGAAGATCAGCCCCGTCGCGATCTCGGCGAGGATATAGGGCATGAAGAACAGCATGCGCAGCGCCACGGCGCCGCGAAACTTTTCGGCCAGCATCAATGCCAGGGTCAGCGCGAGCGGCAGCTGGACGGCGAGCGAGACCGCAATGATCAGCCCGTTGTTGCGCAGCGCGAGCCAGAAGGCCCGCGTCTCCAGCACGAAGCGGTAATTGTCGAGGCCGATCCAGTTGGTCGGCCTGCCGAACCCGTTCCAGTTGAAGGCGGAGTACCAGGCGGCCTCGCCGATCGGCAGCACCACGAACAGCGTGAACAGCAGCAGCGCGGGCGGCAGGAACAGGATCAGGACGGTGAAGCGGCCATCCCAGCCGGGGCCACGAACCGCGCCACGAATCCCGACCTGGGGGGCCGCCTCACCGGCGACGCCGATCGGCGACGACATCGCGATCCGTCGCGCCACCGGTCAGTTACCCTGCTTGTACGCCGCTTCGATGGCTTTCGCTGCGTTCTGCGGGCTCATGCTGCCGCCGGCGATCTCGGCCGTGACGTCGTTGACGACGCGACCGACCGAGGGGCCAAGGCTCTGATCATAGAAGTTCTGGTGATAGTTGGACTTCGCCAGATTGGCCGCGATCTGCTTCATGAAGGCGCTGTTGAGACCGGCTTCGCCGCCCTTGACGACGGGAACGATGAAGTTGCCGGCGGCAAGCCGCGCCTGCACGTCCTTGGAGATGAAGAACTTGAGGAAGTCGGTGGCTTCCTTGGGCGCCCCCTTGGTGATCAACCAGCCGGTGATGCCGCCGAGCGTGTCTGACGGCTCGCCCTTGCCGCCGGGTACGACCGGAAAATCGAACCAGCCAAGCTTGTCGTCGCCGAGACCGACCTTGTCGGCGGCAAGCGCGCGCTGGGTGTGATAGAAGGACGAGATGGCCAGGATCATCGCGGCCTTGCCGTCGCCGAAATAGCCGACGGCCTGCGGATTCTTGAAGCCGAGGAAGCCGTTCTGGAAGGGCTGGAGATCGACCAGCTGCTTGAACAGCTCGCCGGATTTCTGAAAGGTTTCGCCGGCGAACCCGCCATTCTCACCCTTCAGTGCTGCATCGAAGGCCGGCTTGCCGCCGATGCGCACTGCGAGATGCGTCCAGTAAAAATGCAGCGGCCATTTATCGGCACCGCCAACCACAATCGGCGTCACGCCCGCGGCCCTCAGCGTTTTCACTGCGCCGAGCAGATCGTCCCATGTCTTGATCTTGCTCGCGTCGACATTGCCCTTGGCCATCAAGTCCTTGTTGTAGAGGAAGCCGACCTGCGAGAGCGCGGTCGGCAGGCCATAGACCTTGCCGTTGCTGGTGAAAGCCGCGAGCGCTGCCGGTGCGATCGTGTCGCTGTAGCCGCCGCTTTTCACGGAATCGGTGATGTCTGCCAGGACGCCGGCCTCGATCTGGGTCTTCAGCACTCCGCCGGCCCAGCTATAGATGATGTGCGGCCGATCCTTGGATTGCAGGATGGTCGGCAGCTTGGCCTTGTAGGCCTCGTTCTCGAGGAACTGCATCTCGACCTTCACACCTGGGTGCGACGCCTCATAGCTGCGTGCGACCTCCTCCCAGATCTTCACCTGGGCCGGGTTGACCTCGATGTGCAGCCATTTGACCGTGGTGTCGGCTGACGCGGAACTGGCCCAAAGCAGGCATGCGACAGCAGCGAGTCCCAGTTTCCCGAGCAATCTCATCACATCCTCCCGACCGTCTTTATTCTTTGGCGCAATCCTGCCCTCAATTTTTGAGGTGCGCAACACAAATTCTGATCTATGCACCTCACCAATGGAATGGCTATGGTTTGCGAAAGAGTCGACGCGGCCTGCCGCGCCGGCCGCAACAAACGAGGTGCCCATGGCTGCGATCTATTCCGACCTCGCCGGCAAGGTCGTACTCGTCACCGGCGGCGCAGCCGGAATCGGCGCTGCGATCGTGCGGCGCTTTGCGGAGCAGAAATCCAAGGTCGTGTTCTTCGACATCAAGGTCGAGGAGGGACAGCGCCTGGCGCGCGAGCTGTCCGAGCAGGGATTGGCTGCGCATTTCCAGCATGTCGATCTCACCGACATACCCGCGCTGCGTGCCGGCGTCGCCGAGGCACGCAAGGCTCATGGCCCGATCAACATCCTGATCAACAATGCCGCTCATGACGAGCGGCACAACACCGAGGAGATGACGCCGGACTATTGGGACGACCGCATCGCGGTGAACCTGAAGCACCAGTTCTTCGCATCTCAGGCCGTGTTGCCGGACATGAAGGCGGCCAATGCCGGCGCCATCGTCAATTTCGGCTCGGTGTCGTGGATCGCAGGACAAGGCGGCATGGCCGCCTACACCGCGAGCAAGTCAGGCGTGATCGGGCTGACGCGCTCGCTGGCGCGCGACTACGGCCCCTACAACATCCGCGTCAATGCGATCGCGCCAGGCTGGATCATGACCGAGCGGCAGCTCGAGAAATGGATGACGCCGGCCGGCGAGATCGAGCTGCAGCAGCGACAATGCCTGAAGCGCCGGCTCATGCCGGACGAGGTTGCGAAGTTCACCGTCTTCCTCGCCTCCGACGAGGCCTCCGCCTGCACCGCCCAGCACTACATCGTCGATGGCGGCTGGGTCTGAGATGCCCTAGGGATCAGTCGGAAGATCCGATCCGGACGCGGCCGGGCGGAGCTCACGCGGTCAAGGCCGCGATGGATCGAGCCGGTCGCCGAGACCGGCTGGCGCCGTGGTCGCGCGAGGCCGACCGATGCCCTCGCTCAAGGTCTTGCCGCTGGCGACATTGACGAAGTGCAGCGAGGCGCAAGCGGGACACCGGACCGGGACGTGCGTGTCCGCGGCGTCGGAGCCTGTGCCGGGAATCCAGTGCTGCACGTTCATGCCCGTGCGGGGGCATTTGAAGATGACGTTGCGCTCCATGCTGGAGATATGCGCCCGGCGCGGCGACCTGGAAATTGCGGTCCAATACTTACGCAGATGTCCTGAACGGATTGACGCGAGCAGCGGTGAAGACATCGCGCAGCGCTTGTAAGCGGCTTGCCGATCGAGAAGCGTTCGGTCAAATACCGCCGCCTCCCTTGAGCTGGATCAAGACATGTTTGCGACGCCGACGATAGTCTTGTGTCGGCATCGGGAACGCTTTTTCGAGGTCCCCTTTGCCGGAGCGAGCGACGTTTGGATTTCGAGGCCTTTCCGGCGCCGCTTTCACGGAGAGTGCAGAAGACCGCGAACATGGAGCAGGCCGGAGAGCGGCTCCGCCGAAGAGTTCGATGGAACGAAGATCGGCAGCGCGGGTTTGCTGGACGAGTTCAGACCCTGGATGGAAGAGCCACGCGAACAATCGGCCTCGGCGCTCCCATCGAGCCCGAGGCCGGTTTTCGTCGAAGGTAGTGCATGGTCTGGACAAGGGAGGACGCCGATCAGGAGAACCGACATGCTTGCCGACATTGACACCGACGATCTCACCGAGGTCGTGCGCTACGCCCTGGAGACGACCCGCGCGACGACGGCCTGCCCGTTCCATCGGGACGTGATCGTCCGCATCGGCGATGACGCCGCCGAGAGTCACGCCTTCGAGCGCGCCAAGCGAATCGTCAGATGCGACGGCGCCGAATGGAACAAGGAGGCTCTCAGGGCCGAGCTCGGGCGCCAGCTCGGCGCAGCCGCCGACGGCCGCTGCCCGAAGTGCGATCCGACCGCCTCGTGCACCTAGCGCGCCGCGATTTGCAAAATGTTGCGGCGCCACGCGTCGGCGACGAGCCATGCAGATCGACCCGCTCCGGCGACTTAACTTGTGTGAAGGCCGCAGATGGAATTGGCACCTAGCCTGAACGACGCGCGTCGTGCATCAGAGGTCAGACTTCCCGTGAAAGTGACAAAGCCGATCGCCTCGATCATGCGCGGGAGTTCCAAGACGGATCCTCCGTCGCCGGATGGGAACGACGAATGTCAGCTGCCGCCATCGGCCGAGAGGCGTCAGGTCGTCGATGAGTACGCCGAAAACTTGCGGAAGATCATCCGAAGACTGCTTGGAAGGCTGAACTGACAGCGCTTGCGGTCGTCCTTGAGCGCTTTGCGGCAAGGGATCAACTTGTCCGGCCCTTTGGCGTGCGATCGTGCTGCCGGTTCGCCTTTCCGGGCGAGCCCTACGGCCAAGCCCCGCCGCCCCGACGGGGCAAGGGTGATACGAGCTTGCCCATTGTCTCAATGACAAGGAAGCCGCATGCCTCAGTGCACCCCAACACCGAGCAGGCGCTCGACCATCTTGGGGTCGTCGCGCAAGTGCGAGCATTCACCACTCCAGACCGCTTTGCCGCGTTCAACCACCATGACATGATCGGCAAAGCGCAGCGCTCGTTCGATCTGCTGCTCGACCAAAACGATGGTCATTTCACCAGAACTCGCCAGCGCGGTGATGATTTCCATGATCTGATCGCAGATCACCGGCGCGAGCCCCTCGAGCGGCTCATCCAAGAGGAGAACTGAAGGCCTTCCCAGCAGCGTCCTGGCGAGCGAGAGCATCTGCTGCTCGCCGCCCGATAATTGCGTCCCGAAATGGCGTCGACGTTCGGCCAACCTCGGAAACATCACGTAGACCTCTTCAAGTGCCTCTCGACCTCGATCCTTGAGACCCGCGACCAGGTTTTCTTCCACCGTCAGCGACCGAAATATGTCGCGTGTCTGCGGTACGTAACCGAGACCTCGTTGAGCGCGTGTCGATGCCTTGGTATCCGTGAGATCAGCCTCGCCCAGGAATACTTTTCCCCCATGATGGGTCGTCAGACCCATCAGCGATGCGAGCAAGGTCGTCTTGCCGGCTCCGTTTCGACCAAGGACGCTGAGACGGCCTCCTGGCAAGACCTCGAACGACATGTGATCGATGATACGGGTGGGGCCATACCCGGCACTGAGACCTTTGACTTCAAGACGCGTGGCGGGCATCTGCGTAGCTACCTAGATAAGCTCGACGGACTTCCTGATGGTGCGTGACTTCTGCCGGATCGCCCTGGAAGATCAGCTTTCCGTTGGCGAGAACGAGCACACGGCGGGCAAATTTGAACACCAGGTCCATGTCATGCTCGATCATCAAGACCGCGATATCAGATGGCAATCTGTCGATCGCCTCGATGATCTTGGAGGACTCCTCTGACGGAACCCCTGCCGCGGGCTCGTCCAGGAGCAGGACCTTCGGCTCGAGAGCAAGCCCGATTGCCAGGTCAAGAAGGCGCTGCTGACCGTACGCCAGTTGCGAGACCTGCCTGTCGGCCAGATGGGCGATACCGAGCGTTCCAAGGGCCCGCTCCCACTCCCGACGAACGTCCGGCCGATCCATCGGGGAGGAAAACATGCTTCTCGTGAGCCCCTTTCGTTGCATCACGGCGAGCGCGACGTTTTGTGCGACCGTCAGGCTCTTGAAGAGCCTCGTGATCTGAAAGGTCCGGATCAAGCCGGCGTCGACGCGATCGGAAATCGGTAGTGCGGTCACATCAACCCCGGCGAGGTGGACGGCGCCCTGTGAAGGGGTCAAGTCGCCGGAGATGACGTTGACGAGCGTGGTTTTGCCGGCGCCGTTCGGGCCAATCAACGCGACCCTTTCTCCCTTCCCGATACTGAAGGAAATATCATCGTTGACCCGCATCCCGCCGAAGGACATCGAAACGTTTCGCAGTTCGAGCAGCGGCCGGCTCACGGGCGCCTCCTCATCACCGAGGCGGTGCGACCAGCAAGCAAGCCTCCAAGGGACACCAGGCCTTTCGGGGCGAACAAAACGACCGCGATCAGCAACGCACCGACCATGGTCATCCAATGGAATGGATTCGCAGCCGAGACGTAGTGCTCGAACACTTGAAAGACGATGGATCCGATCAGCGCGCCCCAGAGACTGCCTGCGCCACCCAGGACCAGCATGACGAGAGCTTCAGCCGACCGCTCAAATCCGATGCTATCCAGTCCCACGACGCCCGTATTGATGGCATTGAGAGCACCACCAATTCCGCCAACAACCCCCGACACGCCATACATCAGCACGAGCCGGGGATACACGCGGGCACCGATCATCCGAGCTCGCAGGCTGTCATCCTTGATTGCCTGACAAAGCAGGCCGAACGGAGAGTGCACGATTCGAAGCAGCACCACGAACACGACCATGAGCACCGCAACGGAGAACACGTAGCCGGTGCGACCGTACATGTCGAACGCGTAGACCCCGAAGACTCGTCCAGGCGAAATGCCGGACAATCCGTCGCTTCCGCCCGTCAGGCTGGACAGTTTGTTGGCCAGCGCCGCGACGAGCTGTCCGACGGCAATGGATAGCACAAGCTGGGGGAGACCCTTGAACCTCGTGACAAGGACGCCTGAGACCAGCCCCATCACGGCACCGGCCACCGCCCCCACGAGCAACAACAGCAGGGGGTCGGAATGTCCGGCAAGGCATGCGTTACCCACGACGTAGGCGCTCACACCGTAGATCGCAGCATGTCCAAGGGTGGCGACACCGCAATACCCCGTGACCAGATCGAGCGACAGCACCAGAAGCGTGATGCTGATCAGTCGCGTCAGAAACGCGAGGTCCTCCGGAAAAAGCGTGTAGCCGAGCACTCCGAGCGCCAGCGTGATTGCGACAGCGCGCAGCTCAAGCGGCACGGAAAAACGCGGCGGGCTCACGCCATCGACCATGGCTCGATCGGTCACGTCAGTGCCTCCTGCCCAAAAGGCCGTTCGGGAACAGAAACACGACCAGAATGACCGCAAGATAGAAGAAGAACTCACCATATTCGGGTGCAAGATACTTGCCGGTCGTGTCCGCGAGGCCAAGCAATATCGATGCCGCCACGGCGCCCGGGATCGATCCTGCCCCGCCGACCGAGACGACGACAAGGAACGTCACCATATATCTGAGCGCGTAAAAAGGTTCGACGGGCAACAGTTCGGCGCCCACCACGCCCCCGAACGCCGCCAGGCCAACCGCAAGCGCAAAGGTCGCGGAAAAAAGGATCTGCGTCTTGATTCCGAGCGACTCGGCCATGTCACCGTTGTCGACCGCGGCACGCAGCCGGATCCCGAACTCGGTGCGGTCGATCAGCAGCCAGAGCAAGCCCGCGGTGCACACTCCGCAAATCATCACGAAAATCCGATGAGCCGGGATCATTCGGAAGCCGAGATCAACGGGACCGCTCAGCAGCGCGGGCAGCGGAATGGATTTGGTTGTCGGGCCAAGAATGTAGTTGGCAACGCCGATGATGACGAACGCGATGCCGATCGTGAGCAATATCTGGGTCAGCTCATCGGACTTGCGATAAATCCGGCGGTAGAGAAGAAACTCGAGCGGAAAGGCGATCGCGATGGTGCCGAGGACGGCCAGGACAATCGCGAGTGGATATCCAACTCCTGCGTTCTTGAGCGCAAAAGACGCGAGATATCCCCCGATCATCGCAAATGCGCCATGAGCGAGATTCACGACCCTCATCAGGCCCATCATGATGGATAGGCCGATGGAGATGATGAAAAGCACCATGCCGTACGAGAGGGCATCTAGCCCGATGCTGAGACCCGTCCACGCCATTAGTTGAATGCTTCCGCGGCTTTTCGGATCTGGAGCCGCTCGGCAGCCAGCCCGAACAGGTGGATGTGCGCGTCCGTCAAGCCGGGTATCATCCGGTCGCTGGCATCGCGATAGATGCGACCGTTGACGAAGCGAATAGACTGCGACCGACCACTCATTCCGGGCCCTTATCCGACACGATGAAGAGATTGCTCGCGAGATTTACATCGCGAGCGATCCGCCCTAGTTCTTAGCCAGGCCCCAGTCCGGCTGCGCATCGAACGTTTGCAGTTCCTTGTTGAGGAGCTTGCCGTCCTGCTTCACGACTTCGCGCAGATAAACGTTCTGACGAATATGCCGGGTATCCGGGTCGATCGACACGGGGCCGCGCGGACTGACCCACTTCATGCCCTTCACGGCCGCAAGGGCTTTGTCCGGATCCTTTTGACCGTTCGTGGCCTCAACCATCTTGTAGATGAGCCGAGCACCGTCATAGGCCGCGACCGACGCCATGGTGATGTCGTCAGCCTTGGCGCCAGCCTTGATCAGATCGGCCAGGAAGGCTTTGTTCTCTGAAGAGTCATGCGAGACCGCGTAGTGGTAGGTCGACAGGATGCCTACGCCGCTGTCACCGATAGTCGGAAGATCGGGCTCGGTCACGACATCACCCGTGGACAACAACTTCACGCCAGACGCTTTCAGCCCGTTGTCGATATAGGCCTTGACGAACCCCAGGGTTGGTGGACCGGCCGGCAAGAATGTGAAGATCATGTCTGCGCCGGAATCCTTGATCCTTTGCATGATCGGGCCGAAGTCTGTGGTATTGAGCGGCATCCTGATCGATTGGACGATGGTGCCTCCATCTGCCTCGAACGTCTTTTTGAAGGCCGATTCGGCATCGATGCCGGGGCCGTAATCGCTGACGGCGATCGCCACCTTCTTGGCCGCTCTGGCCTTCGCCACCTTCGCCGCGGGGACCGTGTTCTGCCACATCGTAAAGGACGTCCGCACGATGTAGGGGCTCTTCTCGACGATCGCGGACGTCGCGGCGTTCATGACGATCATAGGCACCTTCGCTTCCTCGAGAAGCGGAGCGACGGCCAGGGCGTCCGGAGTGAAGTACAGTCCCGCGATGTACTGAACCTTCTCCTTGACGATCAACTCCTGAGCCAATGATTTCGACTTGGCGGGGTTCGGCGATTCTTCGTCGCGATAGACAAACTCGATCTGATGATCGCCCACTTTCGATCCATGCTTGGCCACCCAGGCGTCAATGCCGTACTTGAAGTTCTGGCCGAACAAGGCATACGGACCGGACATGGTGCCGATGATGCCCACCTTGATGGTGTCGCACTGCGCCGGCGACATCCAGGCAGTGGCAATCGCGACGGCCCCAACAAGTCCAAACCTCAAGCTCATATCTCTCTTCTCCCGCTTCGGTGTTGCTGTTTCAGAACATTTCGAAATATTCTCGCTGCTCCCACTCGGTGACCGTCGATTGGAAGCGCTCGATTTCCGCGTTCTTGATAAAAACGTAGTAGTCGACGAATTTCTCTCCCAGAGCCTCGCGGAAGAAGGGGTCATCGCGCAACGCGAACACCGCCTCGCGCAAGGAGGTCGGCAGGAGGTTCGCCTTGGTCTCGTAGGGGGTGTCCGCCGACGGACCGGGATCGAGCTGGCGATCAATGCCGTTGAGGCCGGCCAGAATCTGCGACGCCATGTAAAGATAGGGGTTTGCGGCCGGCTCGCCGATCCTGTTTTCGAGCCGGGTGGCTTTGTCGTCGGGACCGCCCAGCACGCGGATCATGACGCCCCTGTTGTCGCGTCCCCAGATCGCCCGATCCGGAGCCAGCGAATAGGAACGGTAGCGCTTGTAGCCATTGATCGTCGGCGTCGAGAAGACCGCGGATGCCCTGGCATGCTCCAGCAGCCCGGCCATATAGTGCTTGCCAAGTTTCGACAGGCCGGCCGGTTCGCTGGTCATGAACGCGTTGACGCCGTCTGTTCGGGAGACCAGCGATTGGTGAAGGTGCCACCCCGATGACATCACGTTCGGTATCCGCGGCCGGCACATGAAGGTCGCGTGATAGCCGTGGCGGTTGCAGATCTGCTTCACGGCCGTACGAAACAACACCATGGTGTCCGCTGGCTCAATCCCGACGGTGGGCTGGAACACGAACTCGCACTGGCTCGGCCCGTATTCCAACTCGATCGACCGAAGCGGCAAGCCCAGCGCCACGATATTTTGCCTGATCAGCTCGAGCGCAGGCTCCATCTGGTCGTAACGTTGCTCCGTCAGGTACTGATAGCCCTGCGAAAGCAGGCTGACCTCCGGAGGCTCACCCGGTTGGCCGGGACTGCCGGCGTCCCAAGGCGCCAGTCGGGGATTCTCGACTCTGAAGATGTGGCATTCGACCTCGAGGCCCGCTTTGAAATCATAGCCCCGGTCTTTGAGCTGCCCCAGCACGGATTGGTACAGGCCCCTGGAGGCGAAGGGCACGGGTCGTCCGTCGGAGAAGTAGAGGTCGCAAAGCACCCACCCGGTTTTTGGTGCCCAGGGGAGAACCTTGAAGGTGGTGGGATCAGCGACCATCAAGATGTCGCCGCCCCCCTGCATCTCGTGCATCCCGAACCCGCCGCCGGCGGTGAAGACGGGAAACACCGTGCGGTGAGAGGTATCTTTCGCGAGCAATGTCGTCGTTATCGAGCAGCCGCTCTCGATCGACGAGAGCGCCTCGGAAGCGACCAGCGCCTTGCCGCGCAAGATGCCGTGCTGGTCCGGAAAGGAGAGCCGGATCGTATGCAACTCCTGCTCTTCTGCCATCCGCCGCATGCGGATGGCAGCCTCCTTCTGTTCGGCCGACCAGAGACCGTGCTTTTCGACGAAACTCAACGACATCTCCCTTGCTGAGCTGGGCCGGCGTGGATCATTCGGCGGCGGTCAGGTGAGGCACCTTCCTGGCGAGCTCGGCGGGCACCGGCGCGGCCCAGGGAGCGCCCCGACGACGCTTGACGTCCACTTCCATCCAGTAGGTTTCCCAGCCCTTCGTCGGACCGATGCCGTCCATTGTGGCCGGCCCCTGGATGCTGCGCGCGCTGACAGCGTCGAGGAACAACAGCGGCTTGCCCCCGGAGGCCACCTTCTCGATCTCCTGGCGAAGCAGCCGGCGGTACTGAATGATCGCCTTGTCGGATTGCCCGAGATGCTCACGCGTCCGGTCCTGAATAGCGCCCATCGACTCGACGGCCCACTGGTCGTGGACGTTGATGTCCGCACCCATGCCGGTGTAAGTCTCGGTCGCCTGCTCGTGCGGGTCGAAGCCGTAGTCGTTCGACTTGTTCTTCCGCGAGCGGTATTCCGGCAATTCGTAAAGCTCGAGGCGCTGCGCGCGCATTTTCGCCTTGTCGACGGGCGCGGCGTAGCTGGTGAAAATCGCATACCAATAGCAATTCACGTCGTCGACGGGCACGTGCCACTGGGTAATCGTCATCTCCGTGCTCATCGGAATGACGAACGCATGCGGGAATAGCTGGTTGGTGACGCGAACGTGGGTGCGCTGCTCGTCGATTTCTCGCAAGGCGATGAGCCGCAGGCCGTATTCGGTGTGCTCGACGTTGATGATCGGCCGGTCGTACTCGCGCAGGACCTTCGTCATGGGCATTTCCGAGTCGGCCGACGCACCGCGAAACTGCTTGCCATAGGCCGCCGATGTATCCTCATCCTCGAAGAACCGGTGAAGGAACGATGCGTGGGCCGGGTCGATGCCGACTTCCAGCGCCTGCAGCCAATTGCATTCGATCAGGCCCTTGAAGGCGAAGGTGTATTCGTCCGGCGCCGCGAAGCAGTCGATCTCCGGAAACGCGGGCGGCTCGCCTTCACCCAAATACGCCCACAGGATTCCACCCTTCTCCACGACGGGGTAGGACCGCTGCTTGATATTTTTGCAGAGCGAGGAGTTTGCAGGCTCGGCGGGCGTCTCGAGACACTGTCCCGTGACGTCGAACAGCCACCCGTGGAAGGCGCAGCGCAGGCCACCGTTCTCGAGCCGGCCGAAGGCAAGGTCGGCGCCCCGATGCGGGCAGTCGCGATCGAGCAGGCCATAGCGCCCCGTTTCGTCCTTGAACAGAACGAAGTTCTCGCCGAGAAGCTTGACGGCCTTGATGGGGCGCCCCTCCGCGAGTTCGTCGACGAGCGCAGCAGGCTGCCAATACATCCGCATCAGCTTTCCCGCAGGCGCCTTCGGTCCGATGCGGGTAATGAGGTCGTTCTGCTCTTGGCTCATCATGACTTGGATCTCCTCTCTCGGCTTCGAGATGCGTCCTCATGCTATCGGGACGCAGACTAACGCTGAAACACGATCTTGCCGCCGACGATCGTCAGGTCGGCTTTGATGTCTTTGATCTGCTCCTCGGGGACCGTCATGAGGTCCGCCGACAACACGGTCAGGTCCGCGAGTTTTCCGGCCTCGATCGTCCCCTTCTCGTTCTCTTCGAACATATAGTGCGATGCCGCGCTGGTGTAGAGGCGCAGCGCCTGCTCGCGGCTGACGGCTTCGTTCGCTCCATAAACGCGTCCGGCGAGATCCTTGCGGGTTACCATGACGTAGATGTTGATGAAGGGATTGATCGTGTTCACCGGGAAGTCGGTGCCTGCGCCGAGGCTGTTCAGCCCCACCTTCTCGATGAGAGTTTTCGTGGGCACGGCCCGATTGGCGACCGCCGCACCCAGGAAGCGCTCGACGGTGGCCGCCTTGTCCCACATGAAAACGTTCTGGAGGTCGACTCTGACACCGAGGCGTTTCGCGCGCTCCATTTGCTCGGGCACTATCAAGCTTCCATGGATCAGGACGAAACGCCGATCCTTGATCGATTTCTCCTTGTCGGCCGCTTCGAATGCATCAAGGACGTGGTCGATGCCCTTGTCGCCGACGGCATGGACACCCACGCGCCAATTGTGGCGATTGCAAATGGACACCAGCTCCTTGAGGCGTTGCGGCGATTGCTGGGCAATGCCGTGGTAGCCATCATGCGAGTCTGGATAGGCCTCGCGCATGAGCGCCGTCTTGAGCGTCATGCCGCCATCGTAAAGGATCTTGATTCCGGCGAACTTCAGCCAGTCATCGCCAAAGCCGGAGGAGGCGCCGTTGCCTCGCATGATGGCCTCCCAGGCCGCGTTCTCGGCGGGGGGCTCCGGGCGCCACATGAGACCGACCCGTAGCGTTGCTTCACCGGCCTGCGCCACGCGCTGCAGGGCCGCGATGTCCCTGGGCGAGGTGGCCCCTTCTACGGCGCTGGTGATCCCGAACGAGTTCAGCACACCTTCCGCGAGCTTGAATTGGCGAAACTCGTCGTCCGCCGTCCACTCCGGAACGGTCTTTTCGACCTGATCGATCGCCGTCTCGACCAGAACGCCGGTCAGGTCACCGGCACTGTCGCGCTCAAACGATCCGCCGCTTGGGTTTGGCGTGGCCTTGGTTACGCCGGCCTTCTCGAGCGCCATCGAATTGGCCATCGAGAAGTGGCCAACGGTCCGGAGATAGACCGGATTGTTCGGCGCGACGCCGTCGATTTCCTGGCGTGTCAGGTAACGCTTTTCCGCGAGCTGTGACGGGGGATGCCAGGCGCTTCCGATGATCCACTCGCCGGGCTTTTTCTTCGCCACGAACTGCTTGATGCTTGCGAGGGCATCCGCAACAGTCTTGGCGCCGCTCATGTTGACGACGTAGTCGGACAGACCGGCAGCCTTGAAATGCGCGTGCGTGTCGATCAGCCCGGGAACGACAGTCTTGCCCTGCAAGTCGATCGTGCGGGTGCGATTTCCGGCCAACGCCTTGATCGTCGCCGCATCTCCTACGGCCAAGATTCTTCCGTCGCGAACGGCAAGCGCTTCCGCGACCTTTGACTGACCGTCCATGGTGAGAATCTTGCCGTTGATCAAGGCAAGCGAGGGAGCATTGGCCTCCTGCTGCTGGGCAAACGCCGCGCCTGATGTCAGCACCACTCCCACGATCGCTGTCGTCAGCTTCATTGCATCCTGCCCTGTCGTTCGGTAGTCGAACATTAGTTCGATATCGTTCAGAATGACTCCAATGTGACGCGCAAGCAAGCAAAATATTTCCGCATAACTTGCCTAATGGAACCGCAGCGGCGGCCAACAAGTCGGGATTGAGGGTCCGCCAGAACTGAAGTAACCGTTTAACGAACTTATGTTCTAAGATCGAACAAGCTTAGGAAACGGAGGTCGGATGCCGCGAGTGAGATTTGTCCAGCAGGACGGCAGCGGAAAATCCATCGAGGTCGGACGCGACGTGAGCGTGATGCTCGCGGCCGTCCGCAACGGTATTCACGGCATCGACGGCGAATGCGGCGGCTGCCTCGATTGCGCGACCTGTCACGTCTACGTCGATGAAGAACAAGCAAGCTCTCTCCCTCAGCCGAGCGAAGAAGAGCTCGAGTTGCTGTCCGCCGTCTCGGGAGAGCGAAAGCCGAACAGTCGGCTGAGTTGCCAGCTGAAGGTGCCCGCCCCTCTCGACGAGCTGGTGGTCCATGTGCCGGCGAGGCAATCATGACAGGGCTGGTCATCATCGGCGCATCATATGCCGGGGTTCAAGCCGCTCTCACGGCTCGTGACGCCGGCTATTCTCAGCCCATCATCATTGTGTGCGACGAAGAGTGGCTGCCCTATCAGAGGCCGCCGCTATCCAAGGACTTCCTTCTCGGGCGCATCAGCGAGCAAAATCTGATCTTGCGCGACGAGACTTTCTTCGAAGGCAAGCAGATCAATCTCGTTCTTGGGCAGCGCGCCACGCTGCTCGATTTGCGCGCGCGACAGGTCACTCTGGCCGGCGGCAACGCTCTGAAGTTTGAAAAACTCCTCTTCGCCACGGGCTCGCGCGCGCGGCGCATCGCGGTTGAAGGCGCGGACTTCGATGGAATTTTCTATCTGCGTTCGGTGACCGATGCGATCGACCTGAAGGCAGGTCTGGCCAATGCTGCGGAGATTGTCATCATCGGGGGCGGCTTCATAGGGCTGGAAGTTGCGGCCTCCGCGGCAAAGCTGGGCAAGAAGGTCACCGTCGTGGAAGCGAGCAGCCGCCTGCTTGAACGTGCCGTCTCGCCGGTCTTGTCGACCTTTCTTCTTGATACGCATTTGCGGGCTGGCGTCGACGTGATGCTCGACGAAACGGTTGCTTGCTTCAAAGGAAACGGTCGAAAAGTTTCCGCTGTCGTGCTGGGCAACGGTGCCGTTGTCCACGCCGACCTGGTGCTGGTGGGGATTGGTGGTGTCGCCAATGACGAGATCGCGCGCTCGGCGGGGCTTAGATGCACGAATGGAATTGTCGTTGACGCGCACGGACAATGCGAAACATCGGACATTTTCGCGGCCGGTGACTGCGCCAACCACTTCAACCGCTTTTGCGAAAGCTGGGTGAGATTGGAATCGGTGCAAAACGCCCAGGATCAAGCGAAGGCCGCTGGACTGGCGATCGCCGGCGCTCGAGCGCCCTATGAGAATGTGCCGAGGTTCTGGTCCGACCAATATGACGTCAAGCTGCAGATCGTCGGGCTGGCCGGACGATATGATCGGCAGGCGGTTCGAGGTTCGGTCGACGACGGAAGATTCTCGGTCTTCTACTATCGCCAGGGCCGATTGGTCGCGGTGGACAGCGTCAACCGGCCAGGCGAGCAAATGGCAGCCCGACGCCTGATTGCGGCGGGAATCTCCCCTGCACCGGAGCAAGCCGCAGACCCTTCCTTTGACCTCAAATCCCTGGTGACAGCCGGAGACAAGGCTGGCGCCTAGCGCGCGGATTTGTGATGGTTCTCGCTTTCGAGAGGCCACTGAGAGGGACCGCCCAATAGAATGCCGAGGCTGAAGCGTACGGAAGAAGAGGAAAAGGCGCGGGAGGGCAGCGAGTTCATCGAGACCCTGGATCGGGGTCTTCGCGTGATACAGTCGTTCGGTATCGATCGCCGTCCAATGACCCTCAGCGACCTCTCCAAGAGCGCGAATCTTCCGCGGGCGACGGTGCGCCGGATTCTGATGACCCTCGTAAAATCCGGATTCGTCGCGGGCAACGAGCGGTTGTTTTCGCTAACGCCCAGAGTGCTGCTTTTGGCTTCGGCCTATTTGACGTCGAACCAAATCAGCACCGTGATGCAGCCGTTGATGGACGAGGTCGCCGGCAAGGCCAGGGAGGTCTGCTCCCTTGCGGTCCTGGATGGCGAAGAGGTCGTTTTCATCGCCCGGTCGAGTCCGGCGCGGGTATTTTCGACCGGACTGGACATAGGATATCGGCTGCCGGCTTTCTGCACGTCGGTGGGACGCGTTCTGCTGGGCAGATTGGCAAACGACGAGCTGACGAGAACGGTCGACGGCATGAAGCTGGCGGCTCTGACCCAGTCGACGCTGGTCGACAAATCGGCAGTGATTGCGACGATCATTGCCGACCGCACCAAAGGGTATAGCCTTGTCGATCAGGAAGCCGAAGAGGGCTTTCGGTCGATATCGGTGCCAATTCGCCGCTACGATGGCGCCGTCATCGCGGCCGCAAATATCGGCGCTCATGTCGATCGCATCACGACCGGTGAGATGATCGATCGCTTCCTGCCTCTCCTCAAGGAGATGTCCCTCGCCGCGCAGCCCCTGCTCGTCTGAGAAGCTGCCGTCTTTTGGCGAGCACCCGTCATTTTAGTCGTTTCTTGTAGGCGACCGGGTCCATGTCACGGACATCCACGCTTATGCTGGCCACATCCGGGCATCGCTCTGTCATCGTCCGTCGAAGGCTCGTACTCAGCTCGACCTTCTGGTCGGGCGATCGACCTTCGAGCAAATAGACAGACAGATGCACGAAGCTGTCGCGCTTCCCGGCAACCAGGAAGTCGTTGTAGACGCACGCGCGCACCTTGACGTCCTCCGCCTTCATGATGCCCGTTCGCCAAGCGGCTTCAAAGAGCGCTTCCATCAAGGCTGTTACGTCGTCGCGAGCGAGCGCCCCTTCCGAATATTCGATCACCAAGTGCGGCATGACGTTGTTCTCGTTTTAGGTGGCGTTCATGAGATGACCTCACCGTCGTAGACCGTTCGCCCCTCAACGTCGCCATCTTTGTCGCGGCGGGTCATGGTTCGCATGGGGAAGGCCCGGTCGGCGGAATCTTTGCCGAGAAACACCCTGTGCAGCGCAGAGCCGGTTTCGTGAGTGATTTCAGGCGGAGCGGGCAATCTGGCTGGGGCGGGAGGGATCGAACCTCCGAATGGCGGAATCAAAATCCGCTGCCTTACCGCTTGGCTACGCCCCAACAGACGACGAACGGAACGGGCAGAACCGGCACCCGCAGATTCCCGTCGGTCGCAGCCGGTCTATAGGGAGCGGCGCGGCATTTCAACCGCCTGGAGGGGCAAAAAGGGCCCGGCGGCCGACACTCTATGCTGGGCCCCAACGGCCCTGCCCGTTCCGGCCAGGCCATCCGGCGTCCCGGCAGTTGAGACCGCTCCCGTTTCATGGGAATACGGCGCCAATATCCGTTCTCGGGGAGTGAGCCATGACCTACCGCGCGCCGATTTCTGACATGCTGCTGTCGCTCAACCATGGCGCGGGCCTCAAGGCCGCCGTGGAGGCCGGCCATTACGGCGATTTCGACGCCGACATTGCCGCGGCCGTGCTGGAGGAAGCCGGCAAGTTTGCAACCGACGTGCTGGCGCCGCTCAACAAGATCGGCGACGAGCACGGCATCAAGCTCGAGGGCGGCAAGGTCACGACCGCGCCGGGCTGGCCTGACGCCTACAAGCGCTGGACCGACGGCGGCTGGAACGCGGTGTCCGGCCCCGAAGATTTCGGCGGCCAGGGCCTGCCGATCGCGATCAACGCCGCCTGCACCGAGATCTGGAGCGCGGCCAACGTCGCCTTCGGCCTCTGTCCGCTGCTGACGGCGTCGGCGATCGAGGCGCTGGACGCCCACGGCAGCGACGAGCTGAAGACAATCTATCTCGAAAAGCTCGTCTCCGGCGAATGGACCGGCACGATGCAGCTGACCGAGCCGCAGGCCGGCTCAGACGTCGGCGCGCTGCGCACCCGCGCCGAAAAGCAGGCGGACGGCACCTATCGCATCAAGGGGACGAAGATATTCATCACGTATGGCGAGCACGACATGACCGACAACATCGTGCATTTCGTGCTAGCGCGTCTGCCCGATGCGCCCGCCGGCACCAAGGGGATCTCGCTGTTCCTGGTGCCGAAGTTCATGGTCAACGCGGACGGCTCGCTGGGGCCGCGCAACGACATCTATGCGAGCGGCGTCGAGCACAAGCTCGGCATGCATGCCTCGCCGACCTGCACCATGACCATGGGCGATCATGGCGGCGCCATCGGCTATTTGATCGGCGAAGAGAACCAGGGCATGCGCTGCATGTTCACGATGATGAACCAGGCCCGCCTCGGCGTTGGCCTCGAGGGCGTCGGCGTCGCCGACCGGGCCTACCAGCAGGCCCTGTCGTACGCGCAGGAGCGCCGCCAAGGCCGCGCGGTAGGCAAGAAAGGCGACGGCTCGGATGCGATCTTCGTGCATCCCGACGTCAAGCGCATGCTGATGCGGATGCGGGCGCAGACCGCGGCCGCGCGCACCATCTGCTATGCGACGGCGGTCGCGATCGACGTCTCGACCCGCGCCAAGGATCCGACGGTGCGCGCTGAAGCCGCCGCACGCGCGGCGCTGCTGACGCCGATGGCCAAGGCCTATTCCACCGATATCGGCAACGAGGTCGCCTATCTCGGCGTGCAGGTGCATGGCGGCATGGGCTTCATCGAGGAGACCGGCGCGGCCCAGCACTACCGCGATGCCCGCATCACCGCGATCTACGAGGGCACCAACGGCATCCAGGCGATCGATCTCGTCACGCGCAAGTTAGCTGCCAATGGCGGCGCGTCGGTGTGGGCGCTGCTCGACGAGCTCTCGGCGACCGTCAAGCAGGTGGAGGCCTCCAACGATCCCGCCTTCGGCACCACCGGCACCAAGCTGCGCGAGGCGTTGGAGGCGCTCACGCGCACCAGCAAATGGCTGCTGGAGCGCGTTGCCTCCGCGCCCAACGACGCGCTTGCGGGGGCGACGCCCTATCTGCAGCAATTCGGCGCGACGCTCGGCGGTTGCCTGCTCGCCTCCGAGGCGCTCGCTGCCAAGGCCGAAGGCCTTGGCGATGCGCCGCGCTACGTCGCGCTGGCGCGCTTCTTCGCCGAGAACATCGCGGTGCAGGCGGGCGCGCTCGAGCGCACCGTGACGGAGAGCGCGGAGTCGGTCGCAGCGGCGGATGCGGCGTTGCTGGGGTAAGGTGAGCGCCACAAACGCGACATCGTAGCCCGGATGGAGCGTAGCGAAATCCGGGAAAGTCTCACCGCGGATACAGCGGTCCCGGATTGCGCTGCGCTCCATCCGGGCTACAAAGCTGCGACCTGAGCCCTTCTCCCCGGCCGCCACAGCACCACGCCCGCCGCGGCGAGATCGAGCACCACGCAGATCGCAAACGCCGTCGTGTAATTGCCCGTAACGCTCCGCACGAGACCGACGACACCGGGGCCGAAGGCGCCGACGATGCCGCTGATCGAGGTGCCCAGGCCCACTGCGGTCGCAAAGGCGGAAGCACCGATCTCGCGCTGGATGATCAAGGGCGGGAACGTGATCATGTTCCCCATCGAGAAGCCGTAGACGGCGCAGCAGGCCAGCAGCACGGTCGGGCTCGTGCTTTGCAGAGCCACGAACAGCGCAGCCGCCTGGCTCGTCATCGAAACCGCACAGGCGAGCCGGGCATCGAGCCGGTCGACGAACAGGCCGAGCGAGAGGCGCCCGACGATCGCCATCGCCGCCATGATCGTGACGGCAAGCCCTGCGGCGGAGCGGCCGATCAGCGGCTCGAGAAACGTCACCTGGTGGACGATGAAACCCATCTGCGCCAGCAGCGCGAGCGCGACCGGCAGCACCATGGTCCAGAACGCCGCGTTGGCGAGCACCGCCTTGCGCGAGCGCACCGGCGCTGAGGAGCCGGAGGAACGTCCGCCGGCTGCAGGCGACATCCCTGCGGGCCATCCGATGAAGGTCACGACCGCCGGCAGCACCAGCACCATCATCGCGAGGGTCGCCGTCAGCATCGCAGACCGGAAGCCGATGCTGCCGGTCAGCGACAGCAGCAGCGGAACGAGAATGATGCCGCCGCAAGTCGCGCCGTTGAAGGCAAGGCTGAGCGCGAGGCCGCGCCGCTGCTCGAACCAGGAATTCAGCACGGTCGCGATCACCACCGTGCCCATGCCGGTCCAGCCAACCGACATCAGCGCATAGGCGAGATAGAGCTGCCAGGACGTCTGCACCAGCGCCAGCAGCACGGTGGAAGCGCCGAGCGCCGACAGGCCGCACAGGATCAGCGCGCGCAGCCCGATGCGCTCGAGCAGGTCATCGGTGAAGATGACGAGCACGGAGGTCAGGAGAAACGAGAAGGTGCTGGCCGCGGAGATCAGCGTGCCCGGCCAGCCGTGAGCGCGCTGCAACTCGGCGAGATAGACGCCTTGGCCGTAGAGGCCGAAGCCGAACATGAAGAAGGCCATCAGGAAGCACGCCAGCACGACCCGCCAGCCGCGATAATACGGTGAGGATTCGTCGATCCGGGGGGCGGCAATCATGAATCTGACGGTCTGTCTGAAGGGAACGGGGCCGGATCGTGCCCCACAACCAGCGGTTTTTCAAATGAAACATTGTAGCTAATTGTTGCGGCACGTAGCGGACCTGGCATTCATCGAGCGGCATGGCTCGTGCGATGATGGGATTGTCGGGGGAACGACGCTGCGCGTGCCTCAAAAATGACGACAACAACCTTCGTGAAATCTTCGCGCCGAACGAATAGTCTAACTCCATGCGACATCTTCTCCGCCTGGCTTGCTTCGTCCTCGCTCTCACCGGCACCCTCCCCGCTGCGGCCCAGAGCGCAGCCCCCGTCGAGCTGCGCATTCTCGCGATCAACGATTTCCATGGCCATCTGCGGCCGCCGCCGGGCGGCATCCGCATCAACGACCCCGAGGACAAGTCCAAGAAGGTGACGGTGGCGGCCGGCGGCGCCGAGTACATGGCGACGCTGCTGAAGCAGCTGCGCGAAGGACACAAGAACGCCATCTTCGTCGCCGCGGGCGACCTGATCGGCGCGAGCCCGTTTCTGTCGGCGATGTTTCACGACGAGCCCTCGATCGAGGCGCTCTCGATGATGGGCCTTGCGATCAGCTCGGTCGGCAATCACGAATTCGACGAGGGCAACACCGAGCTTCTGCGCATGCAGAACGGCGGCTGTCATCCCGTCGACGGCTGCCAGGGGCCGCATCCCTTCACGGGCGCCAAATTCCGTTATCTCGCGGCCTCCACCGTCGAGACCGCGACCGGCAAGAGCGTGCTGCCGCCCTACGAAATTAAGGAGTTCGACGGCATCCCCGTCGGCTTCATCGGCCTGACCTTGAAGGAGACCGCCGGCATCGTCTCGCCAGCGGGCATCGCCGGGCTCGAATTCCGCGACGAGGCCGAGACGGTGAACGCGCTGGTGCCGCAGCTGAAGGCGCGCGGCGTCGAAGCGATCGTGGTGCTGATCCACCAGGGCGGCGAGCCCGTCGGCGACTACAATGAATGCCCTGCCATCACCGGGCCGATCGTCGACATCGTCAGGAGATTCGACCGTGCCGTCGACGTCGTCGTCAGCGGCCACACCCACCGCGCCTACATCTGCAATATCGACGGGCGGCTCGTCACTAGCGGCGACAAATACGGCACACTCGTCACCGCGATCGACCTCAAGCTCGATCCTGTGACTCGCGATATCGTCGCCGCCAAGGCCGAGAACGTCATCGTCGCCAATGCTTCGCTGGCCAGGGATCCCGAGCAGACCGCGTTGATCGACGCCTACGACAAGCTCTCCGCGCCGATCGCCAACCGACCCGCCGGCTCAGTGACGCAGACATTGTCGCGCGTGCCGAACGAGGCCGGCGAAAGCGCGCTCGGCGATATCATTGCCGACGCGCAATTGCTCGCAACCCGCGATGCGAAGGATGGCAGCGCTGTCATCGCGCTCACCAATCCCGGCGGCATCCGCACCGACATCGTTCCGAAAGAGAATGGCGCGATCACGTTCGGCGACGTCTTCGCCAGCCAGCCGTTCCGCAATCGTCTCGTCACCATGACGCTGACGGGCAGCCAGCTCAAGGACTTGCTCGAGCAGCAATGGCTGGACCCGAAGCGGCCGCGGATTCTCCAGGTGTCGAACGGCTTCAGCTATACTTGGGATGCTTCAAAGCCGTTCGGCGAGCGCGTCAGCCTGGAGAGGATGACGCTGGGCGGCAGGCCGATCGAGCCTGGAAGCGACTATCGCGTCACGCTCAACGATTACCTCGCCGTCGGCGGAGACGGGTTTACCGTCGCCAAACAAGGCACGGCGCCACAATACGGCGGCTACGATGCGGACGCGCTGTTCGCATTCTTCCGGGCGCACGGGCCGGTCGGTCCGCTGCCGCCCACCCGCATCCTGCGGGTGAATTGATCCGGATCAAGCGGGCAGCCCTTTGCCATTCCCGGCCAAGCGCCTAGATTGGGTTTTGCATTGCGTTTTGGCGCTGGATGCGCCAACGACGCCGAAAGCCCCTTTTCCGTGAGGCCGACCTGATGAGCACGCTTCTCCTTTCCCACAAGGCCTGCCTCGACCATGTCACGCCGCCGGGACACCCTGAAAGGCCGGATCGCCTGCGCGCGGTGGAAGAAGCTTTGTCGAATGAGCGCTTCCAGTTCCTGGCGCGCGAGGAGGCGCCGGAGGGCGATCTCGATCTCGTCACGCTCTGCCACAACGAGCATTACGTCACCGAGCTGCGCCACATCGCGCCGACCAGCGGTCAGGTCTATATCGACGGCGACACCTCGATGTCCCCCGGCACATGGGAGGCGGTGATGCGCGGCGTCGGCGGCGCGGTCGCGGCGACCGAAGCAGTGATGGCCGGCGAGCATCGCAACGCCTTCGTCGCGGTCCGCCCGCCCGGACATCACGCCGAGATCGGCAAGCCGATGGGCTTCTGCTTCTTCGACAACGTCGCGATCGCCGCGCGCCACGCCCAGCGCAAATACGGCATCAAGCGCGCGGCCATCGTCGACTTCGACGTGCATCACGGCAACGGCACGCAGGACATCTTCTGGTCGGACCCGACCGTGATGTACTGCTCGACGCACCAGATGCCGCTGTTTCCGGGCACCGGCGCCAAAAGCGAGCGCGGCGATCACGACACCATCGTCAATGCGCCGCTCGCCTCCGAGGACGGCGGCCCGGAATTCCGCATCGCGTTCGAGAATCTGATCCTGCCGCAGCTCGAGAAATTCAGCCCCGAGCTCTTGATCATCTCGGCCGGCTTCGACGCGCATTATCGCGATCCACTGGCTTCGCTGAACCTGCGCGCGGAGGACTATGCCTGGGTGACGCGCAAGCTGATGGATCTCGCCGACAAGACCGCCGGCGGCCGCGTTGTTTCGGTGCTCGAGGGCGGCTATGACCTGCAGGGACTGAAAGAATCTGTTACGGCGCATGTCGGCGCCCTGATGGGCGCTTGACCCACCCGCCACATTACGCCCGCAAAACTCTGCTTTCTCAAAGGTGAAGCGAATCGGGCAATCGGAAACGGATATGGCCGAAAACACTCAAGTCGACGTCTCCAGGCTCACCTTCGAGCGCGCGATCGAGGAACTCGAAACGATCGTGAAGCGGCTCGAGGACGGCAAGGTGCCGCTCGAGGAATCCGTGACGATCTACGAGCGCGGCGAGGCCCTGAAGCGGCGCTGCGAGGAATTGCTGCGCCAGGCCGAGGCGCGCGTCGACAAGATCACCACCGATGCCAGCGGCCAGGCCACCGGCACGGCCCCGCTCGACGTCCAGTAATAAGAGTGCTCTCCCGCTCAGTCTTCTGACCCCCGCAGGGCCGTGCAAGACCGCGACGCAGGTCCGCGTAGAATGTCTTCGCGGTGAGCGTGGCCGCTGCGTCCTTATCGCCATGCGCAGCTCCCGGCCGGCATGCGGTTCCCTGGCGGTGGATACGTCCCTGCCTTCGAATCGGGTCGTTGAGAGCGAGAAAAGCCCATACTCGGGCCAAAAGCCTGCCAAGAACCGAGCAAGGCCGGAACCCCTTATCCCGCCCCGAGGTTAACCACTTCTGGTCCGCGAGTTGCACCTGCATACCCCTAATCGGCCCAGCGGGTTGGCTTTGGCCTAAGCTTTGGTGTAAAGCTGCGCGGAGTGTGGCTTTTTGTAAGCCTTGCGTGGGCACCGATTACCGACGACAAGTGCTTCAAACTGCTGATGAAATTGGCTTGGGGACGGACGAAGCCGATCTAAGTGACAGGGATCACAGAGACTGAACCGGAGCACACTTAAGCTTACCTAAGCTTGAAGGCGGGGCCTTGCCCCGTGCAGGTGGCTCCGACGGTTATAGGACTCGCGCTGCGCCGATATTGTGCAAACCCATCGCGCACCGGAATGACCTTCCGGTGCTGACAAATTGGAAATCGCCGTGAACGCATACAGTAAGACGCCGCTTCTCGACACCATCCGGACGCCGGAAGATCTGCGCAAGCTCAAGGTCGAGCAGGTTCGCCAGGTTGCCGACGAGCTGCGGCAGGAGACCATCGATGCCGTCTCGGTGACCGGCGGTCACTTCGGCGCGGGCCTCGGCGTGGTCGAGCTCACCACCGCGATCCATTACGTCTTCGATACGCCGCGCGACCGGCTGATCTGGGACGTCGGCCACCAGGCCTATCCGCACAAGATCCTCACCGGCCGGCGCGACCGCATCCGCACGCTGCGCACCGGCGGCGGCCTGTCCGGCTTCACCAAGCGCAGCGAGAGCGACTACGATCCGTTCGGCGCGGCGCATTCCTCGACCTCGATCTCCGCCGGCCTCGGCATGGCCGTGGCGCGCGACCTCTCCGGCGGCAAGAACAACGTTATCGCCGTGATCGGTGACGGCGCGATGTCGGCCGGCATGGCGTATGAGGCCATGAACAATGCGGGTGCCATGAACTCGCGCCTGATCGTCATCCTCAACGACAACGACATGTCGATCGCGCCGCCGGTCGGCGCCATGAGCGCTTATCTGTCGCGCCTCTATTCCGGCAAGACCTATCGCACGCTGCGCGATGCGGCCAAGCAGATCAACAAGCGCCTGCCCAAGATCCTCGCCAACCGCGCCAATCGCGTCGAGGAATATTCCCGCGGCTTCATGATGGACGGCGGCACGCTGTTCGAGGAGCTCGGCTTCTACTATGTCGGCCCGATCGACGGCCACAACCTCGACCATCTCCTGCCCGTGCTGAAGAACGTCCGCGACATGGAGACCGGTCCGATCCTGGTCCACGTCGTGACGCAGAAGGGCAAGGGCTACGGCCCGGCGGAAGCCTCCGCCGACAAGTATCACGCCGTCGTCAAGTTCGACGTCGCGACCGGTACGCAGGCCAAGGCCAAGCCGAACGCGCCGGCCTATCAGAACGTGTTCGGCCAGAGCCTCGTCAAGGAAGCCCAGAAGGACGACAAGATCGTCGCCATCACCGCGGCGATGCCCTCGGGCACCGGCGTCGACATCTTCAACAAGGCCTTCCCCGACCGCACCTTCGACGTCGGCATCGCCGAGCAGCACGCGGTGACCTTTGCCGCGGGCCTTGCGACCGAAGGCTACAAGCCGTTCTGCGCGATCTACTCGACCTTCCTGCAGCGCGGCTACGATCAGATCGTCCACGACGTCGCGATCCAGAGCCTGCCCGTCCGCTTCGCCATCGACCGCGCCGGCCTTGTCGGCGCCGACGGTGCGACCCATGCCGGCTCGTTCGACAACGCCTATCTCGGCTGCCTGCCCAACATGGTGATCATGGCAGCTAGCGACGAAGCTGAGCTAGTGCACATGGTGGCGACCCAGGTCGCGATCGACGACCGTCCGAGTTCGCTTCGCTATCCGCGCGGCGAAGGCCGCGGCATCGAGATGCCCGAGGTCGGCATTCCGCTCGAGATCGGCAAGGGCCGCGTGATCCGCCAGGGCAGCAAGATCGCGCTGCTCTCCTTCGGCACCCGTCTCGCCGAATGCGAGAAGGCCGCCGACGAGCTCGCCGCCCACGGCCTGTCGACCACGATCGCCGATGCGCGCTTCATGAAGCCGCTCGACACCGAGCTGGTCCTCAAGCTCGCGCGCGACCACGAGATCCTGATCACGATCGAGGAAGGCTCGATCGGCGGCTTCGGCTCGCATGTCGCGCAATACCTGACCGATCAGGGCGTGCTCGACACCGGCATGGTCAAGTTCCGCTCGATGGTGCTGCCCGACGTGTTCCAGGATCACGACACCCCGGCCGCCATGTACGCCCGCGCCGGCCTCGACGCCAAGGGCATCGTGGCCAAGGTGTTCGAGGCGCTCGGCAAGGATGTGAAGACCGAGACGGTCAAGCTGGCTTGATTGTCGCGGCAGACGCTGAACCCCACCTCTCCCGTAGGGAGAGGTCGGATTGCTCCTGGCGATGCGAAGCATCGTCCAGTGCAATCCGGGTGAGGGGCTCAGATCCCACGTGAGAGCGTAACCCTCACCCGCACCTTCGGCGCGACCTCTCCCCTTGGGAGAGGTTTTGCACCGCCAACGTCGCGGCAACTCCGATGCCTTCTCAATCGGTCGTGCGATGAAAATCTATCTGGCAGGCCCCGACGTGTTCCTGCCGGATGCCGTCGAGATCGGCCGGCGCAAGGTCGAAATCTGCGCCGCGCACGGGCTTACCGGGCTCTACCCCCTCGACAACGCGATCGACCTCACCGCGCGCGACGCTTCGCGGCAGATTTTCTGCGGCAACGAGGCGATGATGGACGCGGCCGATGCCATCATCGCCAACCTCACGCCGTTCCGCGGCGCCGGCGCCGATCCCGGCACCGTCTACGAGCTCGGCTACATGGCCGGCCGCCGCAAATTCTGCCTGGCTTATTCCAACGATGGCGCCGCCTATGCCGACCGCCTCAGTCGCTTCATGGAGGTCACCTCCGAGAACGGGCGGCTGGTCGATGCCCAAGGGCTGGCGGTCGAAGATTTCGGCCTCGTCGACAACCTCATGATGATCCATGCGCTGGAGCTGCACGGCTGCCCGCTGGTGACGCCGGCCACTATGCCGACCGACGTCTGGCACGATCTCACCGCGTTCGAGACTTGCGTCCGGATGGCGGCCGCGCGATTGATCGCTACATAAGCTTTTTAGTCGTCCGTCGGAGATCCGATGCCCCCTGCCCGCAAGCGCGCGGATGTATTGCTGGTCGAGCGCGGCCTGTTCGAGAGCCGGGCGCGGGCCCGCGCGGCGATCGAGGCCGGCCTCGTCACGGCCGACGACAAGCAAATCGCAAAGCCGTCGGAGACGATTGCCGAGGACGCGGTGATCCAGGCCGAGCCGGCGCACCCTTACGTCTCCCGCGGCGGCGTCAAGCTCGCCGGGGCGCTGGAGCGGTACCCGATCGAGATCGAGGACCATGTCTGCCTCGACGTCGGCGCCTCCACCGGCGGCTTCAGCGAGGTGCTGCTGGCGAACGGCGCGAGCCTGGTGTTCGCGATTGATGTCGGCACAAGCCAGCTGCATCCCTCGCTGCGCGATCATCCCAAGATCGTGTCGATCGAGGAGACCGACATCCGCAGCTATGAGGGCAAGCGCCTGCCGGCGCGCCCCGATGTCGTCGTCATCGACGTCAGCTTCATCTCGCTGAAAACGGTGCTGCCGGTGGCGCTGTCGCTCGCGGACGCACCGATGAGCCTGCTGGCGCTGATCAAGCCGCAGTTCGAGGCTGATAGGAAGCACAACAAGAAGGGCGTCATCCGCGATGCTGCCGTGCACCGGGAGATCTGCGACGACATCGCAGCCTTCGCGGTATCGCTCGGCTGCACCGAGATCGACATATTCCCCTCGCCGATCACCGGCGGCGACGGCAATATCGAATTCTTCCTGGGCGCGCGCCGTGGTTGAGCGCATCACGATCGATCATGTCGGCCATCGCGGCGACGGCGTCTGCCTCGACGCCGGCGAAGCAATCTATGTGCCCTATACGCTCGGCGGCGAGACCGTCGAGGTCGATCACGTCGCAGGCCATCATCCCGACCGGCGCAAGCTGCTGGCGGTGGAGGTCGCAAGCCCGGAACGCGTCGAACCATTCTGTCCGCATTTCGGCGTGTGTGGCGGCTGCGCGATCCAGCATTGGGCGAACGAGCCGTATCGGGCTTGGAAGCGCAACATGGTGATCGAAACGCTGGCGCAGGCCGGCATCGATTGCGAGGTGGCGCCGCTGGTCGACGCCCACGGCGCCGGGCGCCGGCGCATCACGCTGCACGGCCGGTTCGGCACGCACGACATCCTCAAGGTCGGCTTTTCGGCTGCGAGCTCGCACGACGTCATCCCGATCCATCGTTGTCCGATCCTCGATCCCGCGCTCGAGGGCGCACTCGATGCCGCCTGGGCACTCGCCGAGCCGCTGACGTCCAAGATGCCGGTGACCAAGCCATTGGACATCCAGGTCACCGCGACCGCCAACGGGCTCGATGTCGACGTGCGCGGCTCGGGCCCGCTGCCGACGGCGCTGGTCACGGCGCTGTCGCGCGTCGCCGAGCAGCACCGCCTGGCGCGGCTGACCCGGCATGGCGAGCTGGTGCTGCAACGCCTGCCGCCGACGGTGAGGATGGGCCGCGCCGAGGTGACGCTGCCGCCGGGCTCGTTCCTGCAGGCGACGGTGGCGGGCGAAGAGACGCTTGCGGCACTCGTCGCAGAGCGCATCGGCAAGGCCAAGGAGGTGCTCGACCTCTTCTGCGGCGTCGGTCCGTTTGCGCTCAGGCTCGCGGAGAAGGCGCGCGTTGCAGCCTATGACAGCGACGCCGGCGCCATCGCGGCGCTGGCGAAAGCTGCGCGAACACCTGGCCTGAAGCCGATCAAGTGCGAGCCCCGCGATCTGTTCCGCCGCCCGCTGGTGCCGCAGGAGCTGCGGGACTTCGACGCCGTGGTATTCGACCCGCCGCGCCAGGGCGCGCAGGCGCAGGCGCTGAAGCTTGCGGCGAGCAAGGTGCCGGTCGTGATTGCCGTGTCCTGCAACCCTGCAACCTTTGCCCGCGACGCGCGGCTGCTGATCGACGGCGGCTACCGGCTGGAGGCCGTAGTGCCGGTGGACCAGTTCCGCCACACGCCGCATGTCGAGCTGGTGGCGCGGTTCAGCCGCTGACGCGGGCGGCTACGCCGAGGCCTCGAACTGCGGCTGCCATCGCAACAGGTAGGACTGCAGCGAGCGCACTGCGATTGCCAGCAGGATGCCGACGAACATCATGACGAAGATGGCTACCATCATCTCGCTGGCATTGGCCCGCGCCTCAGCTTCGATGATGAGCTTGCCGAGACCGCGTTCGGCGCCGATGAACTCGCCGACGATCACGCCGATCAGCGCGAAAGAAACGGCCGGCAAGAGCGAGGCAAACACCCAGGCGAGCGCGGATGGGATCACGACCGTGCGCAGCACCGTGAATTCGCTGGCGCCGAGCAGGCGGGCGGCAGCGATCTGGTCACGGTCGACCGCACGCGTTCCCTCGAAGGTGTTGAAGAACACCACGAAGAACACGACGAGCCAGGCGGTTGCGATCTTGGAGAGGTCACCGAGGCCGAAAATCAGGATGACGAGCGGGACCAACGCAATGCGCGGTATGGAGTTGAACGCCACGATGTAGGGGCTGAACACGCGAGAGAGGAAATCGGAACGGCCGAGCACCAGGCCGGCCGCGATCCCGCTCGCCGAGCCGAATAGAAAGCCCCACCAGGTGTTCTTCAACGTGACGAGTGTGGCAAGCCATAGATTGTTGTCGCTGCCCTTGATGCAGGCGGTAAAGCCGGTCGCGTCTGCGAAGCAGCCAAGCCGCAGGAAACTCTGCCAGATCAGCGACGGCTTGGCGACGAAATAGGGATCGAGGATTTTCGGCACGTAGGCCTTCGGCAGCAGCGTCTTGCTCCATTCGAAGCCCCATTGCCAGACGACGAGAACCACTGCGAGAATGGCCAATTGCCAGAACAGGATGACGGTGCGGCTGTTGGACATGATCAGTCGGCCCTGGTGCGGCGGAATTCTTCGCCGAGGGAATGCCAGATGTGGGAATAGAGCCGGGCGAACTCGGCCGTCTCGCGCACGGCCACGGGATCGCGCGGCCGCGGAATGGCGACGTCGAAGTCTTCCTTGAGACGCCCGGGGCGCGCCGAGAGCAGAATGATGCGGCTCGCCAGCGTCAAGGCTTCGCCGAGATCGTGAGTCACGAACAGAACGGTCTGCCGCTCGCGTTCCCAGATCTCCAGCAGCGTCTTGTGCATCTCGAGCTTGGTGTGGGTGTCGAGCGCGCCGAACGGCTCGTCCATCAGCAGGATCTCGGGCTCCAGGATCAGCGTGCGCATTAAGGCGACACGCTGGCGCATGCCGCCGGACAGCATGCGCGGGAAGCTCTGCGCAAAGCCTGCAAGGCCGGCCTTCTCGATGGCGGTGGCAACGCGCGCGGCGCGCTCGCTCTTTGGCACTCCCGCGATCTCCAGCCCATAGCCGATGTTCTGCTCCACGGTCCGCCACGGAAACAGCGTATCGCGCTGGAAGACATAGCCGACCCTGGGGTTGACCTCGCCGGTCTCGACCGTGTCCTGGTCGATCAGGATGCGTCCGCCGGAGCGCGGCAACAGCCCCGCGACCATATTGAGAATGGTGCTTTTGCCGCAGCCGGATGGACCGAGCAGCGCGACGAACTCGCCCTGCTTGACCTCGAAGGAAACGTCATCCACCGCCACGAACTCGCGTCCGGACGCGTTGAAGCGCTTGGCAAGACCCTGTACGGCGATGCGCGTGCGCGCAGCCGCTGCGCGATCCTCGTCGCGCGCGAGCGCGAGGCTCTGGCTTGGCGCGGCGATCATTTGTATTTCGCCCTGGCCGCCTGAAGGAAGCTCATGTCGACCGCATCCTCGTACCTGGTCTCGGGAATGTCCGTGCCCTTGCGGTACCAGGGCTTGGCGCCGCGCTCGAACGACGCCTTGTCGATGACGCCGTCATAGGCCCAGGTCGACTTGTCGAAGCCGAGCTCGGCGCTGACGGCATCGGGATCTATCCCTGAAAAGTACTTCGGCGTGACCAGCGCCTGCACCTCCGCGAGCGGCGCCGCCTTCACAAAAGCCATCGCCCGGTAGATCGCGTTGACGTAGGCCTGCACCATCGCCTTGTCCTGCTGGACCGTGTCCTGGAGCGTGTAGATCACCAGCACGGGCAACGTCCCGCCGAAATCCTTCTCGAACACGCCAGGCTTCGACGTGTCGTAGATCGTCCGGCCAAAACCCTTCTTCTCGACCTCGACGATCCAGCTCGGCGGCGCCACGATGGCGTCGAACTGCTTGGTCTGCAGCGATGGGAACATCGTGTTGGGCCCGCCGCCCGCAACCCAGTTCACCTTGTTGCCGAGCCCACGCGCTTCGAACACATAGGTGCCGTACACCCAGGTGCCTGACCCGATGGCGGTCGCGGCAACGATCGGCTTGGCGCCGTCGGGGCGCTTGTAATCCGCGAGCTTCTCGATCGAATTGATGCCGCTCTCGTAGAGGTCCTGCCGGACCACGATGTTGGCGTAGGAGCATACCATCTCGGTCGCGAGCAGCATCCTGCAGGGCTTGCCGCGCGCACCGAGCTGGAGCGGATGGCTGGCATCGCCGTGCGCGAACAGCGCCTGCCCCGCCGCCAATGTCTGCCGGCCGAACGTACCGGCATTGCCGGTAACGAGCTTGGAGTCGAGCCCTTCGTCCTTGAAGTATCCCTTCAGCTCCGCGATCATGCCGACGGCGTAAACCGGCGACACCGGCCCGAAAGCGAGCGAGACCTGCTTGGCCTCCGCACGCAATGGCCCCGGCAGCAGTGACGCGCCGGCCCATGCAGACCCCGCGAACAGCGCCTGGCGTCTCGAAATGCTCATGTGATCCTCCTCCCTTGGTTCTTGTTCAATCGCGCGGTCCGTCAGGACGGCGGGACCTTGATTGTCCCTGCTTGTCGCAGCTGTTCGATCTCATCCGGCGACATCCCGATCTCGCGCAGGATCTCGCCGCTGTGCTCGCCGATACCGGGTGGATCGTAGCGGTTGGACAGCCGCTTTCCGTCCATGGCAATCGGCAACAGCGGTGTCTTGACCTCATTACCGTCAGGCAAACGGATGTCGGTCAGGCCGCCGGATTGGTTGAGATGCGGATCATCGAAGAGATCGCCGGGCTTGTTCACCGGTGCGTAGGGCAGATCGAGCTGCTCGAGCCGCGCGGCGAGATCGGCCTTGTCCCATTGCTTGAAGATATTCGCGATTTCCGGGATCAACCAGCCGCGATGATCGACCCGGCCATTGCTGGTCGCAAAGCGTGGATCGGAGAGCCAGGCTTCGCGATCGAAGGCGCGACAGAACGCTTCCCATTGCTCTTCACCGACGATGGTGACGAACAGTTTTGAGCCATCCCTGGTGTCGAAGAGGTCGTAGACGGGCCACGGGCTGTCCTTGATCGAATAGGGGATCGATGGCTGCCCGCTGACCACCTCGCACATCATCGCCTGGGCCATCAGGAACACGTTGTTCTCATACAGCGCACTCTGGATGTAGCGGCCCCGGCCGGTACGCTGCCGCTCGGCGAGCGCGGCCTGGATCGCGATCACACCGAACATGCCGCCCATGACGTCATTGACCGAGGCGCCGGCGCGCATCGGCCTGTCGGGCAAACCGGTCATGTAGGCGAGGCCGCCCATCATCTGCACGACTTCGTCGAGCGCCAGGCGGTTCTCGTAAGGACCAGGCAGATAGCCCTTGAGCGAGCAATAGATCAGGCGCGGCGCGAAAGCCGCGACGCTCTCGTAGTCGAGACCAATCCGCTTCAACAGGCCCGGCCGGAAGTTCTCGATCAGCACGTCGCTGTGCTCGAGCAGTCTGCGTGCGATGTGCTGGCCCTGCGCTGTCGACGTGTCCAGAGCGATGCTGCGCTTGTTGCGGCTGTAGGTCGCAAAGAAGCCGGCGGCAGGTCCCTTGAAGGCGCGGGTACGGTCACCCTTGGGCGGCTCGACCTTGATCACGTCGGCACCGAGATCGGCCAGGATCAAGCCGCAGCTCGGCCCCATCACCATCTGGCTGAACTCGATGACCCGAAGGCCCGCCAACGGACGAAGCTCAGATCCCGTCTCACGCACAGCCATGGTCATGCCGCGCTCCGCAGGAGCTTGGGAATTCCGGCCTCGTGCAGATGCCCGGTCAGATGGTCTGCGGGGATGTGGCGGGCGAGAATCTCGCGGGTCTGCATCAGGCGGTCGAGGTCGATGCCGGTGGAGAGCCCCATGCGCTCCAGCATGAACACCAGATCCTCGGTGACGATGTTACCGCGTGCGCCCGGAGCGAAGGGACATCCGCCGAGGCCGGATACGGCGGCATCGAAACGGCGGATGCCCGCTTCAAGGCCGGCGACGGCATTGGCCAGGCCGGCGCCGAGCGTATCGTGCAGATGCAGCCGCAGCGTCATTTGCGACCCGAGCTCGCGCTGCACCGCCCCGACGATCTGCCGGATCGATTTCGGCGTCGCATAACCGACGGTATCGGCAAGCCCGATCTCGTCGGCACGCGCTTCGGCAAAAGCGCGCGCAACCCGGCACACCGCCGCTTCGCTCACCTCCCCTTCCAGCGAGCAGCCGAAGGAGGTGGAGATCGCCCCCATCAATCGCGGCCGCTGCCCCAACGGCCGGGCGTCGATCGCAGCGCGGACTGCGCGAAACCCCTCGACCTGCTCGTCGACCGAGCGGCGCACGTTTGCGCGGTTGTGCGTCTCGCTGGCCGAGATGACGAAATAGACGGCGTCGACGCCCGCGCCGATGGCGCGCTCGGCGCCCTTCGGGTTCGGCACCAGCGCGCCGATGATAGTGGATTTGTGCATGAGCGCATGCGCCATCACCGCATCAACGTCGGCGAATTGCGGCACGACCTTCGGCGGGACGAACGACCCGGCATCGATCTCGCGTATGCCCGCGGCGGCGATCATGTCGATCAACGCGCATTTGGCCTCGGTCGGAACGAAGATGTCCAGGTTCTGAAGACCATCGCGGGGCGCGACCTCGCAAATGTGGACATCGGGCTCGCGGGCCATGTGGGTCTCCCTGGGGACGATTGTATATTGTTGCATAAAAGAACAATCCATGAGACAGTCTGTCAAGCCCTAAAACTTGCGTGCACTGCAATGAGCGCCACCGACAGTTCCCGACCGCGCAGCGACAAGAACGGTTCCGAGCGGGCCGAGCAGCTCGCCGGCCTGATCATGGCGCTAGCCCGCCGCGAAGGCATGAAGGCCGGAGACCGCTTGGTCGAACAAAGGCTTGCGGATGCGCTGGATCTTTCACGCGCGCCGATCCGGCTCGGCCTGAAGGCCCTGGAAGCGGCGGGGCTGGCGCGCGGCGAGCCGCATCGCGGCTTCGTGCTGGCGAAGAATCCGACCAGCGGCGCCGCCCAACCGGCGCTCGCGGCCGTCAGGCGCGGCGAGCAGGTTTATACGGCCATCGCAGGGGACGTGCTCGCGAGCCGACTCCCAGCCGACGTCACGGAGGCGGAGCTCTTGCGCCGCTATGATCTGAGCCGCGCGGAGTTGCAGCGGCTGCTGGACCGTATCGCCGCCGAGGGCTGGATCGCACGCCTGCCCGGCTATGGCTGGCGTTTCGCGGAGACGGTCTCGAGCCCCGAAGCGCAGGCGCAGGCCAAGGCGTTTCGCGCAGTGATCGAGCCGGCGGCGATCGCACAGCCCGGCTTTGCGCTGCCCCAGGAGGTGATCACACGCCTGCGCGAGCGCCAACAGCGGGTCTTCGACGGCGAAATCGAGAAGATGACGATTGGCGAGATCTTTCACTCCGGCTGCGAATTCCACGAGGAGATCATCCGCGGAACAGGCAATCCATTCTTCCTCGAAGCGCTCAAGCGCGTGAACTCGATCAGGCGCCTGTTCGCCTATCGCAGCTTCGCCGATCGTGACGGCATGAGGCGGCACGTGCGCGAGCATCTGCGCCTGCTCGACGTTCTGGAAGCGCGGCGCTACAGCGAAGCCGCCGACCTGATGGCCCGGCACCTGCAGCGTCCGCTGGTCGCCGGCGTATCGTGATCCTGCCGACCTTGATTCCGGTCAATCTTCTCGGCGCCGCCTGGCGCTAAGAATGCCTCATCATGGGGTGTGGAGCGGAAGTCCGTGGCCAACCGGCGACAATTCATCACGACCGCGCTCGGGCTTTCTGCGGCAGCGATCGGCAGCCCTTCCGCCGCGCTGGCGGCGATGACCTATGACGAGGCCATCAACGCGTCACGGGCTCCGCTGCGAGCAGCGCCCAGGGATCGCGAGCTCGTCCGGTTTGCGACGCTTGCGGCCAACAGCCACAACACCCAGCCGTGGATCTTCGCCGTCCGCGGCAATGTCATCACGATTGCGCCTGACGTCGCGCGGCGCTGTCCGGCCGTCGATCCCGGCGATCATCATCTCTTCGTCAGTCTCGGCTGTGCCGCCGAAAACCTCATCCTCGCCGCGGCCACGCTGGGCTGGCGCGCCGATCCGGTCGTCGACGGCGATCGCATCGTGATCACGCTCGACGAGGCCGCTCCTGCCGCATCGGCCCTGGCCGATGCAATTCCCGTCAGGCAATGCACCCGCGCGGCCTTCGCCGGCAAGCCTGCCGCGCCCGAGATCCTGCGCCAGCTCGAGAACGCCTGCCGGCAACCCGGCGTCGCTGCGATCCTGATCACCGAGCGTGCCGGAATGGCTGAGGTCGCCGACTATGTGCTCGAAGGCAATTCGGCGCAGATGCGCGACAAGGCCTTCATGCGCGAGCTCGTCGACTGGATCCGCTTCAACGAGGCAGAGGCGGTCGCGACCATGGACGGGTTGTTCGCGCCCGCATCGGGAAATCCTGCGCTGCCGTCCTGGATAGCCCGGCCGCTTCTGAAGCTGTTCTTCACCGAAAGCGGAGAAAACAAGAAATATCGCGAGCAGCTCGACAGCTCGGCCGGTGTCGTCGTGCTTGCTGCCGATCGCAGCGACACCTCGCACTGGATCGCGGTCGGCCGCGCCTGCCAGCGCTTCGGCTTGCAGGCGACCGCACTGGGACTGAAATATTCCTTCGTCAACCAGCCGGTCGAGGTCGCAGCACTGAGGCAGCAATTCGCGACCCGGCTCGGCCTCGGCGTACGACGCCCCGACATCGTGATGCGCTTCGGCACCGGCCCAAGCCTGCCGAAATCGCTGCGGCGTCCACCGGAGCTGGTGATGCGACCCTAGCGCCGAAGGCCGCTCAGCGCCGGCGATTCGCCGGGCAGCATGTTCGATCTGATATCGCTGTCCATGCGGCCCGAGTCCTGCTGGGCGTAGCCGACGCCGAACGACAGGCTGAGATTTGAGGTCGGCTTGAATTCGACACCCGCAAACCCGCCATAGCCGGGCGCGGCGGTGGAGGTGAGCGGCGCCAATGAGCTGCCGATGCCGTTGCCGTATTTCAGCGTGTCGAAGCCGGCAAAGAAGGTGACGGGCATGCCGCCGGCGGTCTTCATCTGATAGCCAAATTGCGTGCTGTCATAAGAGAGCGCGCTGAAATTGCCGAGCGAGCCCGCCTGGTTGAAGCCGCTCAATCCGAGATTTCCGCGTTCGCGACCGATGACGAAGCCGTTCGCAGAGCTCGTACGCCAATCGGCCTCTCCGGCGTTGAAGCCCGCAAAGTTGCCATAGCTGTCGGAGCTCAGGCCGGCAGCGCCGCCAAGGCCGAAAGGCCCGCCGGGAATCCAATATCGCAGCGGCGCCACTTGCGCGTGAACCGGCGCTCCGCCGAGGCAGAACACGGCGAGAGCTGCAAGAGCGCATGAGCGTGCAAGGTCGAACATTCTGGCTACCGTCTAAAAGCCCTTAAAACTATACTCCTCGACCATCATCAATGCCAGCGGAGTGACCGCGCCGGCCCTCGCGGCCGCAGGTCTTTCGGGGAACCGCACCTGATGCCGGACGATCCGCTGCTCACCCGCCTGACATCCGTTGTTGCCGATGTACCTGGCGTTCAAGCTGTCGTACTCGGCGGCTCTCGCGCGCGGGGCCGCGCGCATGCGGCCTCGGACTACGATATCGGACTCTATTTCAAGTCAGCGCTGGACATCGGACGGTTGCTGGCCGCCGCGAAGACGATCGCGGACGATCCCGCCGCCACGACGGTGACGCCCGTCGGAGAATGGGGGCCCTGGATCGTCGGCGGCGCCTGGCTTTCGGTGGGAGGCTGCAAGGTCGACCTGCTCTATCGCGACGCCGACGCGGTCGAGGCCGTCATGGAATCCTGCGGCGCCGGCGTGGTCACCATGGACTACCAACCCGGCCATCCACATGGCTTCTGCTCGGCGATCTGGATGGGCGAGATCGCATATTGTCAGCCGCTGCACGATCCGACCGGCCTGATTGCCCGATTCAAGTCGATCGCACTTCCCTATCCGGAAGCTCTGCGCAGCGCCCTGATCCGGCGCTTCCAATGGGAAGTCCTGTTCAGCATCGAGAATGCCGAGCTCGCGGCCGCACGCAACGAAAGGACCCATGTCGCGGGATGCCTCTACAGGTCGCTCGCCTGCGTCGCGCAGGTACTGTTCGCGCTGAACGAGCGCTATCTGATCAACGAGAAGGGGGCGCTGCAGGAGGCAGCCGGCCTGCCGCTGACGATTCCACACCTGGTGGAGCAGGCCGACGAAATCTGGCGACTTGTCGCTGATGGCGGTTTCGCGCAGGCCTGCGCAATGCTGCGGCAGGTCGACCGAGAATTGAAGGCGCTGGCTCACCCCGGCGGAACAGCGCCGTAAAGGGTTATGCGGTCTTGTCGACCGAAGACGACGAATCCGCCGGCGGATATTTTGTCACCGGCACCATGAAGGATTTGGTGCCGACCTGGTAGATGATCTTGCCGTTCTGCCCGTCGTCGGTCGCGATCTGCGTCTGTCCGAACATGATGACGTTCTTGTAGACGAAGCCGGTGCCCTTGCGGGTGACGCCGTCGGTGGTGACGCTGACCTCGGCCTCCTTGCCATTGACGGACAGCACCTTGAAGCTCGCGCTCTTGCCGTTCTCGCTGGAATAGCCGCCCCAGCTTCCCATCAGGCGGCTGTCGGACGCGGGCGGGTCCTGCTTTTGCAGATTTGCAGTCTGCTTGCCGACGCCCCCGAACGAGAACAGCATCACCATGTTCTTGCCGTCCTTGGTGCCGACCGTGACCCCGCCGAAGGTGATGAGCGTGCCCTGAACCTCGCCGAAGCCGCGCTCGGTGCGTCCGTTGTGGGTGTACTCGACCTGCGCCCGGGCGCCGCGGATGTTGACGACCTTGAAGCCGACGGGCTGGTTGTTGCCCACCCAATTGCCCTTCCAGTCACCGAGCAGAGCGCTCTGGCGATACAGCCGCTCGTTGGCGGGCGAAATCTGGCTGGTGCTCGATGTGACGATGGCCATTGGATTGCTCGGACGGGCCTCACAAACCCGCTTTCGCTGGCTTGGGCAGGTCAGGATGCCGGCGGGAACGAACAGTAACGATGCGATTAGGGCCACGCACCCGTTAACGAGCCGTTAAGCGCGCGCGTCGGCCGGGCGGGCAAAAGATCTCAGCCGGAACTGGCGTGATGCCACCGGAAAAAACCGCCCCCTCACCGCCCCCAGCGATCGGACCAGATCTTCTCGCCGATGAGGCAATTGACGCGCGGCTCCTTGTCGGCAACCGGCATCACGGGCCGCTCCGGGGTGCGGCCGGCGATTTCCATCAGCAGCTTGGTGCGGATCGCTTCCTTGAACTTGTCGCGCTCCTTGATCGTGATGACGAAGGACCCCGGCCCTCCGATGACGCAGTCCTCGTAATAAAGATCGAGATTGTCGATATCCATGGTCGAATAGGACGGCTCCTTGACCATGATCGGCAGGCCGTTGATGACGATGCCTTTCTCCAGCGCGGCGTCACGCGCCATCGTGACCGGGCCGCCATTGTTGTTCGGACCGTCGCCGGAAATGTCGATGACGCGGCGCAGGCCGCGATAGGGATCCTCGTCGAACAGCGGCATCGCGAAGTTGATCGCGCCTGATATCGAGGTGCGCGAAGCGCGCCGGATCGGCGTCTTCATGATCTCGGCGGCAACCGCGTCCGCCGTCTCCGGACCATCGATCAGCCGCCAGGGAATGATGATCTTCTGGTCGCTGGAGGCGGCCCACTCGAAATAGGTCACCGCGATACGGCCGTTCGGGCCGAGCTTCAGCGCCTGCAGGAACTCCTTCGACTGGATCGCCTGGGCATAGCCCTCGCGCTGGATCGCGAGCTCGTCCATGTCCATCGAGTAGGACACGTCGACCGCGAGGATCAGCTCGACATCGACGCTCTGCGCGTCCTTGTCGGCCGCAAGCCGCTGCGGTTGAGTTCTGGGCGATTCGAATTTGGGTCCTGGTGCCGCGATGCCCGCGACGTCCCCTCCGGCAAACATGCCGGCCACCAGCACAGCCCCGATCGAGAACAGCAAACGCATCGCAGTCTCCCGTCGTATGACGCGATGGTGACATGCAATCGGCTTGCCGCAAAGGCCGAAGATCGCTTGTGCTTCACATTCGAGTTAGGAATTCACACGTTACGCAAGTCTGCCGCCATGTTGCCGCGCTTGCGTCAGGAACAGGCGCGGTCTCAAGAGCCGTCGTTCGGGGACTCGCGAAGCGAGGATCCCGGAATCTGAGAGATTCCGGGTTCGATGCTGCGCATCCCCGGGAATCACAGCTGCCGGCGGAGGCACGCGACCCCGCCCATTTGTCCGGCACGATTTCCATGCTAGGTTGGTCGCACAGATGGGGATGGAGTCCCCCGATAACCGCCCGGCGGTCGATGACCTCATGGGCTGATGACTCCTGCTCGAGGAGAGGCAATCTTGGGCCTCTGCCTTTGGCGGGAGCATGGACGTACCCGCCGATGGCGGGTTTTTTGTTGCCTGCTGGCGGCCGGCGGGCGAATGCGAGGGGACGACGAAGACGTGACGATGACGACACCGAATGCCGTACGTACCACGCTGCCCAGGGGGATCTGGGTGCTCGGCTTCGTCTCGATGTTCATGGACATCTCCTCCGAGATGATTCACGCGCTGCTGCCGGTCTATCTCGTGACCGTGCTCGGCGCCTCCACCCTCACCGTCGGCTTCATCGAGGGCATCGCCGAGGCGACCGCCTCGATCACCAAGATCTTCTCCGGTGCGCTGTCGGACTGGCTCGGCCGCCGCAAGCTGCTCGCCGCGCTCGGCTATGGGCTAGCCGCCTTCACCAAGCCGCTGTTCCCGCTCGCATCCAGCGTCGGATGGCTGGTGGCCGCGCGCTTCATCGATCGAGTCGGCAAGGGCATTCGCGGCGCGCCGCGCGATGCGCTGATCGCCGACATCGCGCCCGTCGGCCTGCGCGGCGCGAGCTTTGGCCTGCGGCAATCGCTCGACACGATCGGCGCCTTCGTCGGGCCGCTCGTGGCCATCGGCCTGATGTGGTGGACGGCCGACAATTTTACCCTCGTGTTCTGGGTCGCGGTGCTGCCGGCGTTCCTGTCCTTCGGGCTGATCGCGTTCGCGGTCACGGAGCCGGAGCCCGATCCGAGCCGGAAACGTGCGGAAAATCCGCTCAATCTCGCCGCAATGCGCCAGCTCGGAGCGGTCTATTGGCGCGTCGTCGCCGTGGGCGTCGTGTTCACGCTCGCGCGCTTCAGCGAGGCCTTCCTAATCTTGCGCGCACAGAACATCGGGCTCGACGTGATGTGGGTGCCGGCTGTACTGGTGCTGATGAACGTCGCCTATGCACTGTCGGCCTATCCGGCCGGCGTGCTGTCGGACCGGATCAACCGGACCGGCCTGCTCGCGCTCGGCCTGGTCTTCCTCGCCGCGGCCGACCTCGCGCTGGCGCTGCTCCCGAGCCTTGCGGGCCTCGCGCTCGGAGTCGTGCTGTGGGGACTCCATATGGGACTGACGCAGGGCCTGCTCTCGGCCATGGTCGCCGATGCCGCCCCGCCAAGCCTGCGCGGCACCGCCTTCGGCTATTTCAACCTGTTCACCGGGCTTGCCTTGCTGGCTGCGAGCGTGATCGCGGGTGCGCTGTGGGACGCCTATGGACCGGCGGGAACGTTTCTTGCCGGGCTTGGATTCGCGCTGGTTTCGCTGGTGGGGCTGCTCGCCGTCGGCAAAGGTCTGGCCACCGAGGGCAAGTGAAGCAAATGGCGAAGTGGGGAACGAGAGATTGAACATTCAATACATTCTCGCCGTTGCCGGCGGCGGAGCGCTCGGCGCGGTCATACGCTATCTCGTTGCGATCGGGTCGGGCCGCGCGTTCGGTACGGATTTTCCGTGGGGCACGCTGATCGTCAACGTCACCGGATCGTTCCTGATCGGCATTTTCGCCGCGCTGTTCGCGACCAAATGGAACCTGCCGCAGGCCGCGCGGATGTTTCTGACGGTCGGAGTTTGTGGCGGATACACGACGTTCTCGACGTTCTCGCTGGATGCCTGGTATCTGATCGAGCGCGGCCAGACATGGGCATCTGCCGCCTACATGATTGCGTCGGTCGTGCTGTCGGTGGGCGCTCTGATCGCCGCATTACAGCTCGTTCGCGCACTTCCGTAACTCGCGCAGGCGCAAGTCGTGCATTCCTGCCCAGCCGCGACGGCATAGTGGCGAGCGGCCGCATATCTTGGAGCGCTCCCCGCTCCTGCGGTATGATGTGTTGGCTGGTGGCTCATTCGAGCTAGGGCGTTTCGGGGCACGATGAACGACACCGTCACCAAACCGAAAACCAGGACCAGGACCAAGGTCGAGCGGCCGAAGCTCCACAAGGTCATCCTGATCAACGACGACTACACGCCGCGTGAATTCGTCACTATGGTGCTGAAGGCCGAATTCCGCATGACCGAGGATCAGGCCTACAAGGTGATGATCACCGCGCACAAGCTGGGCGCCTGCGTGGTGGCCGTATTCACCAAGGACGTCGCCGAAACCAAGGCAACGCGCGCCACCGACGCCGGCCGCGCCAAGGGCTATCCGCTATTGTTCACGACGGAGCCGGAGGAATAGGCTTCATCCTGCGGCGATGAATGTCTTTCAGCTCAGTGCACATCACGCCATCACCACCGGCGTCTCCTCCGCCAGCCCGTAGACGCGCTGCGCCTTGGAAAATCCTGCGATCGGAAACTCGCCGAGCTGGTGCCAATCATGGCGGCAGACATTGGCAAAACCTTCCGAGGCGACGACGGTCCGCCCCAGGCGCCCCGTGATCTTCTCCAGCCTTGCCGCGAGATTGACCGCCGGGCCGATGCAGGTGAAGTCGAGGCGGTTGCCGCCGCCGATATTGCCGTACAGGATGTTGCCGACATGCAGCGCGACGCCGAAACGGAAGCGCTCGACGGCCTCGCCGACCGGAAAGGCCAGCGCCTCGACGCTGGCGCGGGATTCCCGCGCCGCCTCCAGCACGCGCGCGCAGACATGAGCGGCATCGCCGACATATTCGTCGATCGGGAACACGGCGAGCAGGCCGTCGCCCATGAACTTCAGCACCTCGCCGCCATGGTCTCGGATCGCCGTGACCTGGCAGTCGAAATAATGATTGAGGATCTGGACAACCGTCTCGGGCGGCAGCCGGTCCGACAGCGCGGTGAAGCCGCGCAGGTCCGACAGCCAGATCGCCGCCTGCATGGTGTCGTTGTGACCGCGGCGGATCTGGCCGCCGAGGATGCGCGCGCCGGCGCGATTACCGACATAGGTGTCGAGCAGCATCTCGGCGGTGCGGCGCATAGTGATGATCTCGCTGATGCGTGCGAGAGGCGCTATGAGAGCTCGGATGGCTGCGATGTCGTCGTCGCTGAAGCCGCCGGGCTGCCGCGTGATCCAGCTCGTCGCGTGAATGGAGCCGTCGAGAAAAGGCACCGGCACCGCGATATAATCGGTCGCGCCTTCGGCGTGCATGTCCTCGAGGAACGGAAATCGCTTGCTGTCGGGGTCGCCTGCGCGGCCCCTGACCTCGATGCCCTGCTCGAAAACCACGCGAAGCGGGCTGTGGGCGAATTGGGCGTGTCCAGGATCTCAAAATCGACGCTGCCGATTTCAACTCCCTCGCCCTGCCGCCAGATGAAGTTGCGGCCGAAGACTTCGGGATGCAGCGTGCGGATGAAGATGCCGAACCGCCACAGCGGCAGGCCGGCCGCGACCAGACGATCACAGAAATCGGCAATCCCTACGGCCGGCTCCTGAGCCGCCCAAGTGCCATCGATCAGCCAGTTGGTGATGCGCTGAAGCTCGGAGCTGTTCATGGCCGCATTTGCGGACGAAGTTGCGGGGCCGTCAAGCTGCACGGTGGACTAGTACCGCGAGTTCAACGCCCGACCTGTCCGCGATCGCGCAGGAAGTGATCGGCAAGCACGCAGGCCATCATGGCCTCGCCGACGGGGACGGCACGGATGCCGACGCAGGGATCGTGACGGCCCTTGGTGAAGATCTCGGTCTCGGTGCCTTGCCGATCGACGGTGAGACGCGGCTGCAGGATCGACGAGGTCGGCTTCACCGCGAAACGCACCACCACGGGCTGCCCGGTGGAGATACCGCCCAGCACGCCGCCGGCGTGGTTGGAGAGGAAGCGCGTGCCGTCATTGCCGGAGCGCATCTCGTCGGCGTTCTGTTCGCCCGTCAGTTCCGCCGCGCCAAAACCGGCGCCGATCTCGACGCCTTTCACCGCGTTGATGGTCATCATCGCGCCCGCCAGATCGGAATCGAGCTTGGCGTAGATCGGCGCGCCGAGACCTGCCGGCACGCCCTCGGCGACGACCTCGATCACGGCGCCGATCGAGGAGCCGCTTTTGCGGATGCCGTCGAGATAGGTCTCGAAGAACGCGGCCTTGTCCTTGTCGGGACAGAAGAAGGGATTCTTGGCGACCTCGTCCCAGTCCCACTTGTCGCGGTCGATCTTGTGCGGGCCGATCTGCACCAAGGCGCCTCGGACCTTCACATCCGGCAGCACTTTCCGCGCGATGGCGCCTGCGGCAACGCGCATCGCGGTCTCGCGCGCCGAGGAGCGCCCGCCGCCGCGATAATCGCGCAGGCCGTACTTCGCCTCATAGGTGAAGTCGGCATGACCGGGACGAAACTTGTCCTTGATCTCGGAATAATCCTTCGAGCGCTGGTCGGTGTTCTCGATCAGAAGGCCGATTGGCGTGCCCGTCGTCACCTGAGCGCCGGTCTCGGGATGGGCCATCACGCCGGACAGGATCTTCACCTGGTCCGGCTCCTGGCGCTGGGTGGTGAAGCGCGACTGGCCGGGACGGCGCCGGTCGAGATCCCGCTGGATGTCGGCCTCGGTGAGCGGGATCATCGGCGGGCAGCCGTCAACCACGCAGCCGATCGCCACCCCATGGCTCTCGCCGAAGGTTGTGACGCGGAACATGTGGCCGAAAGTGTTGAAGGACATCGCTGCTCGCGGGTTCGGTTCCGGCGTGTGGTAACGCGCTCTCGATGAGGGGTCAAATGGCCGTCAATTTCGTCATGGCCGGGCCTGTCCCGGCCATCCACGTTCTCAGTTCGGGAGGTAAAGTCCGTGGATGCCCGGGACAAGCCCGGGCATGACGGCGGGGGCGAGGCAGCGCTCCGGGCTAACTAAACTTCTCCAACCGCCCGTCGCGGAACACGTAGACGGCGCCCTGCTCGATATAGAGCTCGGCGGCGCTGGCGGGCGTCTCGAGGCCCAAGGCCACCATCAGAGCTCGGCAGGTCCCGCCATGGGCCACTGCGACGGTGTCGGACAGGAGCTGGTCGTACCAGGTGCGCACGCGGACCTGCACGTCGGCGTAGGTCTCCCCGCCCGCAGGCCCCACGGTCCATTTGTCGGCGAGGCGCCTTGCATAGATGTCCGGATCCCTCGCCTCACTCTCGGCCAGCGTCAGCCCCTCCCAGGTGCCGTAGCCGATCTCGCGCAGACGATCGTCGAGCGCGTAATCGGCAGGCGGCAATTCGAGCTTGCCGCGCGCGAGCTCCATGGTCTGGCGCGCACGGCCGAGCGGGCTCGACACGTAAGCCAGCGCGGCCTTGTCGCGCCCGTCGCGCTTGAACAGTTCGGCGAGAATGCCGCCGGCCTGCACGGCCTGGCTGCAGCCGCGCGCGTTCAGCGGAATGTCCCTGGTGCCCTGAAGCCTGCCGAGCGCATTCCACTCGGTCTCGCCGTGGCGAAGATAGTAGATCGTAGGCTTGGGCATTTCAGTTAGAGGCTAGTCCTTCCCGCCAAGCGAGATATCAGGCGCATCCGGCCGCTTCATGCCGAGCACGTGATAGCCGGAATCGACGTGGTGCACCTCGCCGGTGACGCCGCGCGAGAGGTCGGAAAGGAAATACAGCGCGCTGCCGCCGACGTCTTCGGTGGAGACGTTGCGCCGCATCGGCGCGTTGGTCTCGTTCCACTTCAGGATATAGCGGAAGTCGCCGATGCCGGACGCCGCCAGCGTCTTGATGGGACCTGCCGAGATCGCGTTGACGCGAATGTTCTTCTCGCCGAGATCGGCAGCGAGATAGCGCACGCTGGCTTCCAGCGCCGCCTTGGCCACGCCCATGACGTTGTAGTGCGGCATCCACTTCTCGGCGCCGTAATAGGAGAGCGTGATCAGCGAGCCGCCATCCGTCATCAGCTTCTCGGCGCGCTGCGCCACCGCCGTGAACGAATAGCAGGAGATCAGCATCGACTTCGAAAAATTCTCCTGCGTGGTGTCGACGTAGCGGCCGTCGAGCTGCTCGCCATAGGCGATCGCATGCACGAGGAAGTCGATCTTGCCCCATTTCTCCTTCAGCACAGCGAAGACGGCATCGATGGTCGCGGCATCGGTGACGTCGCAATGGCCGAGCACGAGGCCGCCGATCTCGGCGGCGAGCGGCTCGACGCGCTTCTTCAGCGCATCGCCCTGATAGGTGAAGGCGAGCTCGGCGCCAGCGGCGTGGCATGCCTTGGCGATTCCCCAGGCGATCGAGCGGTTGTTGGCGACGCCGAGGATGACCCCGCGCTTTCCTTGCATCAGACCCGAATTCTGCGCCATTTTTGCACGTCCCGTCGAACTCTCGTTGAGGTCTGGAGGTACACCAGCCCTCCCTCGCGGTACAGCCCTAATCCGCAGCATTAACGCTGTTTCGAGTGCCGGAATAGCCGTTCCGCTTGGGTGTTATGATCGCTATAGGCGCGCGCCGAACGCCAGGGATGTCAGGACCGCAATGAGTGCGTTTCGCCAGAGTGTGGAAGCCATGATCCCGGCGTTGCGCCGCTACGCCCGCGCGCTCACACGCGATGCGGATGCGGCCGACGATCTGGTCCAGGATACGTTGGTACGCGCGCTGCGTTCGGAGCGGCTGTTTCTCGGAGGCGACGTCAGGAGCTGGCTCTATACGATCCTGACCAACCTCAACAAGAACCGGCGGCGCTCGCTGGCAAGGCGGCCGCAATTCATGCCGCTGACGGACAACAACCCCGATGCCAGCGGGACCGAGGCCGAAGGACGCGACATCGAGAAGGCACTGGCTACTCTCGTCGAGGAGCAGCGTTCGGTGCTGCTGCTGGTGATGCTGGAAGGCATGAGCTACCGCGAGGTTGCCGACATCCAGGGCGTGCCGATCGGCACCGTGATGTCGCGCCTGGCGCGCGCAAGAGCCCACGTCAAAGCCTCACTGGAGGGCGAGCGTACGGCGCTCAGGCGGGTGAAATGATGGCCGGGTCGATGCATCGAACGATCTCCGCCCGCAGCCGGATAGTGAGCTGCGCGAAGCTAACTCGCAGAAGACATTTTGGGCCGCAGAGCCAGAGACGACCGATATGAACGACCGCAAGATTCCAGTAACCGAGGACGAACTGCACGCCTATGTCGACGGCGAGTTGCCGGCCGAGCGACGCGCCGACGTCGAGGCCTTTCTTGCCGCCCACCCCGAGGACGCCGAGCGGGTGCAGTCCTGGCGGACCATGGCCGAGATGCTGCACGCGCGTTACGATTCGATTGCCCATGAACGGGTGCCCGCACGGCTCGAGCTCGAGAGGCTGGAGCGCCGCCCGCGGCAATGGTTTTATGGCGCCGCCGCGGCCGTGCTGGTCGCCTTCGTCGCCGGCGGCACCGCCGGCTGGGTGGCGCATGGCGCCGCCAACGCGCCCTCGACCTTCCGGAGCTTTACGGCGGACGCACTCGACGCCCACCGCCTCTATGTCGTCGAGGTCCGCCACCCCGTTGAGGTCGGCGGCAACGAGCGCGATCACTTGCAGGCCTGGCTGACCCGGCGCTGCGGCTGGACCGTGTTCGCGCCGAACCTGGAGGCGAGCGGGCTGAAGCTGGTCGGCGGCCGGCTTCTGCCGGGACCGAACGGTCCGGCGTCGTTCCTGATGTACGAGGGCGCCTCGGGCGAACGGTACACCATCTACAGCGCCAAGACCGAGAATGGTGCAACGCAAATGCGCTACGCCAAGACGGACAAGGACGGCGCGTTGTTCTGGTCCGAGCGCGGCGTCGGCTACGTCGTCAGCGGCAGCAGCGATCGCGAGCGGCTGACCAAGGTGGCGCAGGCCGTCTACGACCAAGCAGAGAAAAACGGCACCTAGACAACCGCGCAAGGCCAGTGCCCAGATTCCGTCATCGAAAATTTGGAATCAGGACATCGACACGTCTCATTATCGCACCGGGTGCTCACGCGATTATGAGTGGCGTTCGATCCGCCGATCGACGCGGGCGGCCTCGATTGGGGTTTTTGGTACCGCGCTGGTCCCCCTCTCGAGGCCGCACCTTTTTATCGGCTGCCCCGCCGGACAGCCGACACGTCGAGACCATGAAGCGCTACCACGCCTCAGGCGTATGATGGGCATCATCTCCAGGACGATGCCGTGGTCCTTTAGGAGAACCCCTTCAGTTCGCTCTCGCCCTAAAGCGCGATGGCTCGCGCTTTAGCTCTTTGTTTGCGCATGATCTTTCCGGAAAACCGCTCCACACTTTTCCGGACATGCTTTAGCCGACACCGCTACGTGGATTGTAGGGGTGTTGGTCCCGCCACTTCTCCATCAATGCTTCAAGCTCGGCGTCGTTCCCGTCCGGTAGCATAATCCTGATGATGACGAAGAGATCCCCAGTTCCGCCGGCTTTCGGCAGGCCCTTGCCCTTGAGGCGGAAGGTCCGGCCGCTGGACGTGTTCTTGGGGACCGAGAGCTCCACGGCATTGCCGAGGGTCGGCACGCGGACCTTGCCGCCGAGCACCGCCTCGTAGAGCGTGACCGGCAGGTCGATCCTGAGGTCTGCGCCCTCGACCTTGAAGAACGGGTGCGGTGCAATGTTGATGGTGATCAGGAGATCGCCGGGCGGATGGCCCTGCGCACTTTCTCCCTGCCCCCGCAGCCTGATTTGCTGGCCCTCGGTGACCCCGGCCGGAATCTTGACGTTGAGCTCCTTGCCAGTCGGCAGCCGCACACGCTTCTCGCCGCCCTTGACCGCCTCTTCCAGCGAGACGCTCATGGCGACGTTGACGTCGAGATCGAGCCCGATGCCGCCAGTGTCGAACTCGAACTGGGCGCCGCCGCCGGCTCCGGGCCGTGCGCCGCGCATCCCGCCGCCGAACATGCTGTTGAGGATGTCCTCGAACGCACCGCCGCCCGGGCCGCCCGCACCGCCGCTTCGGAACGTATAGCTTTCGAACCCGCCTGGGCCCGCGCGGCCGCGAGGACCGCCGCCGCCCGGAAAACCCTGGAAGCGCGGCTTGCCCTCGGCGTCGATCTCGCCCCGGTCAAACTGCTTGCGCTTGTCCTCGTCGCCGAGGATCTCGTTGGCCGAGTTGATCTCGGCGAAGCGTTCGGCAGCCTTCGGATCACCCTTGTTGCTGTCAGGATGGTGCTTCTTGGCCAGCTTGCGATAGGCGCTTTTGATCGCGGCAGCGCTGGCGCTCCGCGGCACCCCCAAGACCTCATAGGGGTCGCGCATTCGTCACGTCTCCTTCAAGAAATCGAATTGTTCAAAGGGCTCCCCGCCCCACCTGCGGGTGATGTGGGAAGAGAGTGGCATTTTTGCAACTAGGAACGCGAGCTGAAGCTCTATCTTTGGAGCATGGTCTGATCGGAAAACCGGTTCCCACGTTTCCGGATCATGCTCAGCTCCGCCACGGCTTTAGCGTATGAATCTCCCAACGGCCACGACCGCTTTGGCAGCCGGCGCCCTGGAGCCAGCTTTCGGTATTGCCGTTGACGTAGCTCGCCAGGAAGTCGCGGCATTTGCGCCCGTCCTCGGCGGCATAGGACTGGGCGATGGGCGTCACCGAGCCGCGCGCCCCTGTCTCCGGATTCTCCCAATGCTGGCTGGAATCCTTGTCGCCCTTGCTGAGGACGTCAGAGGCGGCGTTGCGGGTGAAGGCGAGATCGGTCTCGGTCGGGGGAGCGTCCTTCGCCGGCCGCGCGATCGAGCCGGTGAGGTCGCTGTCCTCGGCCTTGGCATAGGCGCTGCCGTCGTTGCGGGAAAAGCTGCAGCCGCCGGCACCAAGCCCGATCAGAATCATCGTCATGACGAAGCCGGACGGCCGGATCGCCGATAGGCCAACGCGTCCCCATGCCCTATATAGGGCGGTAGCGGACAACAACGCGTTTTGGGCCGCGGGACGCAACTCGGACTCCGGACATGACCGACACGACCTCGATGAAACACCAGACACCCTTAACATCCGGTGATTTCACCGCTGCCGACGAGCCATTTGCGTTGTTCGAGGCCTGGCTCAACGAAGCGGTCAAGAGCGAGCCGAACGATCCGAACGCCATGGCGCTCGCAACGGTCGATCCCGACGGGCTGCCTGATGTGCGCATGGTGCTGATGAAGGGCTTCGATACCGAGGGTTTCGTCTTCTACAGCCACATCGCCAGCCAGAAGGGCCGCGAACTCGCCGCAAATCCTAAGGCAGCGTTACTTTTTCACTGGAAGTCGTTGCGCCGTCAGGTGCGCATCCGCGGCAACGTGACGCCGGTGACCGACGCGGAGGCCGACGCCTATTTCGCGACGCGACCGAAGCAGGCCCAGATCGGCGCCTGGGCGAGCAAGCAATCGCAAGAGCTGGAGAGCCGGTTCGCGTTCGAGCAGGCCATCGCCAAGGTCGCGGCCAAATACGTCATCGGCGAAGTGCCGCGGCCGCCGGGCTGGAGCGGCTGGCGCATCACGCCGGTGCGGATCGAGTTCTGGCACGACCGCCCGTTCCGCCTGCACGACCGCATTGAATTTCGCCGTGACGCGGCCGGCCAACCGTGGTCCAAGACGCGAATGTATCCGTAAGCTTTGGGCCGACCTGAAAGATGTCCATGCCGCATTCGTCCAATGCGCCGCGCCGTACGCTGCTCCTGACCGGAGCCAGCCGCGGCATCGGCCACGCCACCGTGATCCGTTTCTCCTCGGCGGGCTGGCGCGTCATCACCTGCTCGCGGCATCCTTTCCCGGAGGACTGCCCCTGGGACGCAGGGCCGGAGGACCACATCCAGGTCGACCTCGGCGATCCCAAGGACACCGCGCGCGCGATCTCGGAGATCCGCAACCGGCTCGAGGGCGGCACGCTGCATGCGCTGGTCAACAACGCCGCGATCTCGCCGAAGGGCGCCGGCGGCTCGCGGTTGGGCTCGGTCGACACCGACCTCGATACCTGGACCCACGTCTTCCATGTCAACTTTTTCGCGCCGATCATGATGGCGCGGGGGCTGATCGAGGAATTGAAGGCCGCCAAGGGGTCGGTCGTGAACGTCACATCGATCGCGGGCTCGCGCGTGCACCCCTTCGCAGGCGCGGCCTACGCCACCTCGAAGGCCGCGCTCGCAGCGCTGACACGCGAGATGGCCTCCGACTTCGGCCGCATCGGCGTCCGCGTCAACGCGATCGCCCCGGGCGAGATCGACACCTCGATCCTGTCGCCGGGCACCGAGAAGATCGTCGAGCAGCAGATCCCGATGCACCGCCTCGGCACGCCCGACGAAGTGGCAAAGATCATCTACGTGCTGTGCACGGACACCAGCTCCTACGTCAACGGCGCCGAGATCCACATCAACGGCGGCCAGCACGTGTAGGCGGGCACTGTCATTGCGAGCGAAAGCGAAGCAATCCAGACTGCCTCCGCAAAGACAGTCTGGATTGCTTCGTCGCGGAGCCTGTCATCCGGCCCGCCGGAGGCGGGACCGGGTGGCTCCTCGCAATGACGGAAGTGGAAATGGCCGCTCAGGGAAGCAAGGCGATCCAGACAACGCCGCCGCAAGACCTGGATCGCCCTTACCTTCCGTTCCTCAATCGAGTCGAATCCGACGTGACCGCTCGCGCGGCCGCGGAGCGGCCGTGCTGAATGCAGTCGAGCAGTCGTCGTCGTTCTCACCATCGAGCAGCGGAGCACCACAGTGCCGGCACATGCGTGCCGACATCGACGGCGCCTTGCCGCTCGCCAGAACCTGACGGTAGTTCGCCAGATCGATGACGTTGCGGGGCGACGTTATGTGTTTCTCAACCATGGCTGTTCCTCGCGGCTACGCCCTGCTTATCGCAGACAAGTTTCGCGCAAACGTTCAGCCCACCGCTCAAATTTTACCGGAGGAATTGCGGCATGACACACGCGTCACCGCGTCGCCGCAATCCCGATCGATTCTGCGACACGATTGATCGTGTCTATGCGAGCGGCGTAAGGTCTCGGTAGGTATCTTTGCTCGCGCACGATCCTACAGCCACTTCTTCCACTTGAAGATCCAGTAGGGGACGATGGCGGCGATCAGCATCATCACCAGCGCCATCGGGTAACCGTGCACCCATTCGAGTTCCGGCATCACCTTGAAGTTCATGCCGTAGATCGAGGCGATCAGGGTCGGCGGCATCAGGACAACGGCCATGACCGAAAACAGCTTGATGATGTTGTTCTGCTCGAGATTGACGACGCCGAGCATGGCGTCGAGCACGAAGGTGATCTTGCTGGAGAGATAGGAGGCGTGATCGGTCAGCGAGGCGACGTCGCGCTGCATGGTCTTGAGCTGCTCGCGCATGTCCTTCGACCACTTCACGCCCTCGACCACGGCGGACAGGAACGTCACGACGCGGCCGATCGACACCAGGCTCTCGCGAACCTTCGAGGTCAAGTCGCCCTTGCGGCCGATCGAGATCAGGATCTGGGAATATCGCTTGGCGTGGCCGTGGCGCTCGCTCTCCGGCTCGAAGATCTCGTGGGAGACCTGGTCGATCTCGGCGCCGCAGCGCTCCAGAATGTCGGCGCAGCGGTCGATCACGGCGTCCAGGAGCTCCATCAGCACCATCTCGCCGGTGATCGAGGGCGTGCAGGAGCGGGCGAGCTTGGCCTCGACCAGCGCAAAGGGCTTGGGCAGGTCGTAGCGGACCGTCACCAGGCGGTGATCGCCGAGGATGAAGGTCACCGCGGTGGTCCGGGGCATGTCGGTATCGGAGTGGCACATCAGCGTCGCGGTCATGTAGCGCGCGCCGTTCTCCATATAGAGGCGACTGGAGATCTCGATCTCCTGCATGTCTTCCCGGGTCGGGATGGCGATGCCCGCCAGCCGCTCGACCGCCTTGTCCTCGGCAGCCGAGGGGTTGACGAGGTCGATCCAGACTGCGTTCTCCGGCAGCGCTGTGAGATCCTCGACAACCGCCTTCTTGAGGGAGGTCTCGGAGAGAACGAACACCGAAAACATCAAAAGCTCCAGAGATCCTACGACAGAACGACAGCCCTTAGCGCGATTCTGACAGGTTCACGATGACAACAACATTAACGGAGCGTTTGCATCTGCGGCGGCCCTTAGGGCTCAACTGTGGCGCCGGAGGAACAGTCTGGCGCGTCTTACCAAAAAAACCCGCACGACACCCCCAAATTTGCGGCAGAAAAGCCACAGCTGGGGTCTTACAGCCCTGGAAAACGGCTTCAGCGCTGGAATTGTGGCAGATTTCAACCATAATGGGCTTAACGGAGTCGAGGAACTTGGGCGCTACGCTCAGGTCCCTTCCGCACGATTGCTTTGATTGGAACCAAACCATGTCGTCGCTGAAAATTATGTTTGGGATTTTGGCCGCTGGCCTGATGCTGTCGGGCTGCATGCAGGCCACGACGCGTTACGAGGCGACGGACACCAAGGCGTTCAAGCCCAAGGACAAAGAACTCCTTGCCAAGGTGAAATACGAGAATACCGCGGTCGCAGAACCGTTCCGCCGCGCCATTGTCGAATTCCACCGCAAGGAAGCGCCGGGCTCGATCGTGGTCGATTCCGACAACCATTACCTCTATTACGTGCTGGAGGGCGGCAAAGCGATCCGCTACGGCATCACTGTCGGCGAAGAGGCCATGGCCTGGTCGGGCATCGCCAAGGTGGCCAGCAAGACCGAATGGCCGGCCTGGCACCCCACCCCCGGCGAAATCTCGCGCTTGGGCGTGCCGACCTATGTCGCACCCGGACCGGACAATCCGATGGGCTCCCGCGCGCTGTACCTCCATTCTGGGGGCAAGGACACGCTGTTCCGCATCCACGGCACCAACCAGCCGGAATATATCGGCGCCTCGATCTCGTCAGGCTGCATCCGCCTGACCAACGAGGACGCGATCGATCTCTATGATCGCGTCAAGCTCGGCACCCTCGTCGTGGTGCTCGAGCCCAAGCACGGCGATTCGCCCTACAAGCCGCGCCTCGCGCTCCAGGGTGGTTCCAGTTCACCCTACTAAGCAGGCCTTGCCCGAGGCCTTTCAAAGGCGCCGGTTTCACCGGCGCTTTTTTGTTGCCGGCTGGTGCGATCGGGCTTTGTTGCCATCCGCCGCCGGCTTGTCCGCAGGTGCAGCAGGCTTTTCCGCCTCACCGCCGTCGGCGCCCTCCTTTGCCTCGGGCTTGGCCGCGACCTCGCGCGGCGGTGCCTCCTCGGGACGCTCCGCCGGCAGCAGCGGTGCGACCTGAGGCAGCGGATCCCACACGTTCCATTGGCAAATCCGGTAGTCGTTGCGTCGCTGCGCGAGATCGAGATGGATGTGGTCCTCGTGGTACCAGTCCGAACCCGGGCCGAGCACGGTGGAAAAGCGAGTGCAGACCGAGTGCAGCACGCGCTCGCGCACCTCGCGCGAGGTGGTGCGGTCGGTCAGGCCGATCGACTGCCCATTGGCGAGCTTGATGCCGCGGATGTCGATGGCATTGGCCTTGCCGTGCTCGGACAGCATCGCGCCGGCCACGCGGTTGCGGCCGCGGCACTCGAAGCTGTCGAAATTGTCGAGCTCGCTGACGGCGGAGCCGAGGCTGGTCGCCAGCGGCGCCATGTCCTTGCGCACCCAATCGGCGAGCGCGGACGCCATGGTGCAGCGGAGGATGGCCGCCGGCTTGACCGTCACCTTGCGCTTGTCCGGCAGCACGATGGCCTCCAGTCGCACCAGATCCTCGCCGCCGCAGGCACCGGGACCGCGGATATCCGGAATGGACGGCGCGATCGCGATCTCCTCGTTCAGCGCCAGCCGGCAGGCCGAGGCCTGCTTCTCGGGCGGCGGCGCGGCCTCGGCGGGCTTGTCCGCATCTGGCTTGTCGGGGGACGGCTTGCCGTCTGCCTGCGCCGCCCCCTCACCCGACGCTTTGGGGGCCTCCTCGGGACGCGGCTTCGGCAGCGGAATCCTGGCGGCGCGAACGGTTGCGCGGGGCTTCGGTGCTCCAAGGTTGAAGATATCGAGCGGCGCATGATATTTCCGCGCCTCTGCCCTTTCGGCGATCAGCAACAGCCCCGCCGCAGCGGTAACCATTGCCGCCCCGGCGGACATATAGCCGCGACAAGACCATTTGCGACGAAAGTCCGGCAGGCTAAAACTCATGGCAATTCTTTGGCCCAACGCTGAGAGCGATAACGCGCCCAGCGACTTCTCGGAGGAACGTCGGAATGCTTGGTTTGATGCAAGATTGGCCCCTGCTCTGCCACCGGATCATCGAACACGCCGCCAGGATTCATGGCAAGCAGGAGGTGGTCACACGCTCGGTCGAGGGACCGATCCATCGCACCAACTACGCCGAGATCCACAAGCGCGCGCTCAAGGTCTCGCAGATGCTGGAGCGCGACGGCATCAAGCTCGGCGATCGCGTCGCAACGATCGCCTGGAACACCTGGCGCCATCTGGAGGTCTGGTACGGCATCATGGGGATCGGCGCCATCTGCCATACCGTCAATCCCCGCCTTTTCCCCGAACAGATCGCCTGGATCATCAATCATGCGCAGGATCGCGTCGTGATGACCGATCTCACCTTCATTCCGATCCTGGAGAAGATCGCGGACAAGTTGCCCAGCGTGGAGCGCTACATCGTGCTCACCGACAAGGCTCACATGCCGGAGACCACGCTGAAGAACGCGGTCGCCTACGAGGACTGGATTGCGCAGGCCGACGGCAAATTCAAATGGAAGGACTTTGACGAGAACACGGCGGCGGCGATGTGCTACACCTCCGGCACGACCGGCGATCCCAAAGGTGTGCTGTATTCGCATCGCTCCAACGTGCTGCACGCGCTGATGGCCAATAACGTCGACGCGCTCGGCACCAGTGCGTCCGAGACAATGCTGCCGGTCGTTCCGCTGTTCCATGCCAACAGCTGGGGCATCGCCTTCTCCGCGCCCTCGCAGGGCACCAAGCTGGTGATGCCGGGCGCCAAGCTCGACGGCGCCTCGGTCTACGAACTGCTCTCGACCGAGAAGGTAACGCACACCGCCGGCGTGCCGACGGTGTGGCTGATGCTGCTCCAGCACATGACGGCCAACAATCTCAAACTGCCGGATCTGAAGATGGTGATCTGCGGCGGCTCGGCGATGCCGCGCTCGATGATCAAGGCCTTCCTCGACATGGGTTCGAACGTCCGCCACGCCTGGGGCATGACCGAGATGAGCCCGATCGGAACCGTCGCGGCGCTGAAGCCGCCGTTCCAGAATACGACCGGCGATGCCAGGCTCGACGTGCTGCAGATGCAGGGTTATGCGCCGTTCGCCGTGCAGATGAAGATCACCGACGATGCCGGCAAGGAGCTGCCCTGGGACGGCAAGACCTTTGGCCGCCTCAAGGTCTCCGGGCCCGCCGTCGCCAAGGCCTATTACCGCGTCGATAGCAACATCCTCGACGAGGACGGCTTCTTCGACACCGGCGACGTCTCGACCATCGACGAGGACGGCTATATGCGGATCACCGACCGCTCCAAGGATGTGATCAAGTCCGGCGGCGAGTGGATCTCCTCGATCGACCTCGAAAACCTCGCGGTGGGCCACCCCGCCGTGGCGGAAGCCGCCGTGATCGGCGTGTTCCACCCCAAATGGGACGAGCGGCCGCTGCTGATCGTGCAGCTCAAGCAGGGCCAGCAGGCCACGCGCGAGGACATCCTGAAGTTCATGGAGGGCAAGATCGCCAAATGGTGGATGCCCGACGACGTCGCTTTCGTCGACGGCATTCCGCACACCGCCACCGGCAAGATCCTGAAGACGGCGCTGCGCGACCAGTTTAAGGATTACCGGTTCCCGAACGCGGCGGCGTGACGGGCTGGGTGCGCCCCTCCTTGGAGGGGCGTCAGCGTCCGACTTGTTGAAGCCTCCACGACGTCATGGCCGGGCTTGTCCCGGCTATCCACGCCTTGCCCCACGGTGCAGTGAACGTGGATGGCCGGGACAAGCCCGGGCATGACGGCTTGGGCGTAGCCGGAACCCTTGAATTTGCTCCCGCGCCGTGGTCTCAACTGCGCATCGTCGCGCCAAATCGGCCGGCATCGCCAACCCCGGCAGAGCTCACCCGATGGCCCGCAGGTTTTCCGCTCCCTACCAGTCGGAGCCCGTGTCCAGCCTCGCGAGCTGGGCGCGCAATCTGGCCGTGTTCGCGGTTCTGGCGGTGGTGGTGTCGATCATCGTCGTCCGTTTCGATTTCCTGGAGCCCAAGCCGGCGCTGGCGACGTTCATCGGCGGGCTCGCGATCGCCGGCCTCTCGATCCTGTTCGGGCTCGCCGGCTTTGCCGCAATCTGGCAGAACGGCTCGCGCGGCATGGCGCGCATCCTGCTCGCCTTCCTGATCGACGGGGCGATCCTCGCCTATCCCGCCTATCTGGCCTTTCAATATCGCAAGCTGCCGTCGATCTACGACATCACCACCAATCCGATCGATCCGCCGCGCTTCGATGCGCTGGCGCGCCTGCGCACCGGCGAGGGCACCAACACCGCGGTCTATGCCGGCCTCTATTCGGCGGAGCAGCAGCGCCATTTCTATCCCGAGATCGAGCCCGTCGAGCTCGAGATCTCGGCCGACCGCGCCTATGCGATCGCGCTTCAGCTCGTCCACAAGCGCAAATGGATCGTGATCGACGAGCGCGCACCGCAGCCGCCGCGCCGCATCGGCCGCATCGAGGCGGTGGCGCGCACGCCGATCATGGGTTTCCGCGAGGACGTTTCGATCAGGGTCGTGCCGGATGGCGATGATTCCCGCGTCGATATCCGCTCTGCGTCGCGCAATTTCGACAGCGATCTCGGCAGCAATGCCGCACGCGTCAAGGCGTTCATCGACGACCTCAACACCGCCGCCGATGCCGATGCACTCAAGCCGGTGAAGAAGACGCCGGTGACGCCGCCCAAGGCGCCGGCGAAGACGGTGAAGAAGTGACTTGGCGAATGGGGAGTAGCGAATAGCGAATGGAGCCGCCCATTCGCTATTCCCCATTCGCTATTCGCCCCCTAGGCCATCCGATAGGTCCCGCCGATCACGGGATCGCCATCCGTCGCCACCACGCCGCGGGCGACCAGATCTTCCAAATGCGCCAGCACGGAATAGCCGGCAGCTGTCGTCAGGCGCGGATCGATACCGATATAGATCGCGCGGACCATGGTCGGGATGTCGGTCTCGCCCTTGGCGAGGCGGTGCAGGATCGAAGCCTCGCGTGCCTTGCGGTGGCGGATCAGGAAGCGCACGAAGCGCTGGCCCTCGGGAATCTCGGGGCCATGGCCCGAGAAATAGAGATCCTCCTCGCGGGTGGCGAGCCGGTCGAGCGAATCCATGTAGTCGATCATCGAGCCGTCCGGCGGCGCCACGATCGAGGTCGACCAGCCCATCACGTGATCGCCGACGAAGTTGAACTTCCGCTCCGGCCAGGCGAATGCCAGATGGTTGGCCGTGTGGCCGGGCGTCGCGACGGCTTCGAGCCGCCAGCCGTCACCTTCCACGACGTCGCCGTGCGCGAGATTGACGTCCGGGGCAAAATCGCGGTCGGCGCCGGATTCCGGATTGTGCTTCTCGCTCTCGAATCGCGGCCGCGAGGCGCGATGCGGGCCTTCGGCATAGACCGGCGCCGCCGTCGCCTGCTTGATCCGCGCGGTGTTCGGCGAATGGTCGCGATGGGTGTGGGTGACGAAGATGTGCGTCACGGTCTCGCCGCGCACGGCATCGAGCAGCGCCGCCGCATGCGCCGCATCGTCTGGACCGGGATCGATGATCGCGACATTGCCCTTGCCGACGATGTAGCTGACCGTGCCCGTGAAGGTGAACGGGCTCGGATTGTTGCAGAGCACGCGCCGCACGCCGGGGCGGACCTCCTCGACGATGCCGGGCTTCAGCGGAAAGTTGCGGTTGAACGGGACGTCGTCGTTGTCGGACATGGGACTTCCTGTGCCACACTCTCTGCCGTCATACCCCGCGAAGGCGAGGTATCCAGTACGCCGCAGCGCCAGTGACAAAAGCGAAGTCTCTGGGATACTGGATCGCCCGCCTGCGCGGGCGATGACAGTTGAGCAAGCTAGCCGCGGCGGAAAAACACAGTGACTAGAAAAACGCCTGAATGCCCGTGATCGCGCGGCCCAGGATCAGGGCGTGGACGTCGTGGGTGCCCTCGTAGGTGTTGACCGTCTCGAGGTTATGGACGTGGCGCATCACGTGATACTCGATCGAGATGCCGTTGCCGCCGTGCATGTCGCGGGCGGTGCGGGCGATGTCGAGGGCCTTGCCGCAATTGTTGCGCTTCATGATCGAGATCATCTCGGGCGCGAACTTGCCCTCGTCCATCAGGCGGCCGACGCGAAGCGAGCCCTGCAGGCCGAGCGCGATCTCGGTCTCCATGTCGGCGAGCTTCTTCTGCACCAGCTGGGTCGCGGCGAGCGGCTTGCCGAACTGCTTGCGGTCGAGCGTGTATTGACGGGCGCGGTGCATGCAGTCCTCGGCGGCGCCAAGCGCACCCCAGGAGATGCCGTAGCGGGCGCGGTTGAGGCAGCCGAACGGGCCCTTGAGGCCGGACACGTTGGGCAGCAGGGCGTCCTCCGGGACCACGACGCCGTCCATCACGACCTCGCCGGTGATGGAGGCGCGCAGCGAGAGCTTGCCGCCGATCTTCGGCGCGGACAGGCCCTTCATGCCCTTCTCCAGCACGAAGCCGCGGATCTGGTTGTCGTGCGCGGCCGACTTGGCCCAGACCACGAAGACGTCGGCGATCGGCGCGTTCGAGATCCACATCTTGCTGCCGGTGAGGCGATAGCCGTCCGACACCTTCTCGGCGCGGGTCTTCATGCCGGCCGGATCGGAGCCGGCATCGGGCTCGGTCAGGCCGAAGCAGCCGACCCACTCGCCGCTGGCGAGCTTGGGCAGATACTTCTTGCGCTGGTTCTCGTCGCCATAGGCGTAGATCGGGTACATCACCAGCGAGGACTGCACCGAGTTCATCGAGCGATAGCCGGAATCGACCCGCTCGATCTCGCGCGCGACGAGGCCATAGGCGACGTAGCTCGCATTGGCGCAGCCATATTCTTCCGGCAGCGTGATGCCGATCAGGCCGAGCTCGCCCATCTCGTTGAAGATCTCGCGGTCGGTCTTCTCCTCGAGATAGGCCTTGGAGACGCGCGGCAGCAGCTTGTCCTGCGCATAGGCGCGGGCGGTGTCGCGAACCATGCGCTCGTCTTCGGTGAGCTGCTCGTCGAGCAGGAACGGATCGTCCCACTGGAAAGAAGCCGCAGCCGGCTTGTCCTTGGCCTGAGGGCGCACGCTCATGAAACGTCCTTTCGCGTCTGGTTCCGTCGATAATTGCCCGACAAAGTAAAGCGCCGCGGCAACAAGTTCAATTGCATCCTGGCTTGGTCGTTCCGGGGTGGCGCTTTCAGCGCGACCGGGAGAAAGACAATGCGTGTCAGCTTTCGAGCTGCTCGTTGGCGACGATCTCGATGCCGAAGCCCGATAGGCCCTTGTAGTCGTGCACCGACGAGGTGAGATGCCGGATCGAAGTCACGCCGAGGTCGCGCAGGATCTGCGCGCCGACGCCGACCTCGCGCCACTGGCGGTTGCGGTCGGCCTCCGTCGACGTCTCGTCCGGCAGCGGCGAAACGGGCACGCCGGCCGCGCCGTCGCGCAGGTAGACCAGCACGCCGCGGCCGGTCTTCTTGAAATGCTCGAGCACGGCGGCCATGCGCTTGTGGCCGGTGAAGGTGTCCTTGACGATGTTCGGCTTGTGAAAGCGCGTCAGCACGTTCTTGCCGTCGCCGACCCCGTTATAGACGAAGGCGACGTGGGCGATGGAATCGAACGGCGAGCGGTAGGCATAGCCCTGCAAGGGACCGATCGGGCTGTCGGTGACGAAGGTCGAGACCCGCTCGATCAGCTTCTCGCGCGCCTGGCGGTAGGCGATCATGTCCGCGATGGTGACGTGCTTGAGCTTGTGCCTGACCGCGAATTGCGCGACCTGCTCGCCCTTCATCACGCTGCCGTCGTCGTTCATGAGCTCGCTGATGACGCCGACCGGCGGCAGGCCGGAAAGCTTGCAGAGGTCGACCGCGGCCTCGGTGTGGCCGGAGCGAAGCAGCACGCCGCCGTCCTTGGCGATCAGCGGGAAGATGTGGCCGGGCCGGGCGAAGTCGTTGGCGCCGACATTGGGATTGGCGAGCGCGCGGCAGCACGAGGCGCGCTCCTCGGCGGAGATGCCGGTGCCGCCGTCGGGCTTGTAGTCGATCGAGACCGTGAACGCGGTGGTGTGCGCGGAATCGTTGTGGGCGACCATCGGATCGAGCCGCAGCCGGCGCGCGTCCTCGGTCGTCACGGGCGCACAGACGATGCCGGAGGTATGGCGGATGATGAAGGCCATCTTCTCGGCGGTGCACAGCGAGGCGGCGACGATCAGATCGCCCTCGCCCTCGCGGTCCTCGTCGTCGGTGACGACCACGAGCTCACCCCGAGCAAAGGCCTGCAAGACTTCCTGAACGCTATCGGGCATTTCCCAATCTCTATCGGTTATGGCCGGGAGGCTTAGCCGGACTTGGGTCGGGGCGCTAGTCTCCCCAGCGCAACCACATATGTCCGAGGGCGGGCCTGCCGATGGGTTTCAGGCTTGCACCGGGCATACCAGCGATATAGGCGCAGATTGCCCGCAAGGAAGGCGGGCAAGGAAGGCGGCCCGACGCCGTCAGGGCAGCACCTCGCGGCGCTCGCCGAGGCGCTGATCGAGCTCGGCGCGCTTGTCCGCGAGCAGGCCGGCCTGGGCGGCTTCGATCACGGTAAACAGCTCATGTGCATCGCTGAGCCGGGTCACGGTGACATAGCTGGCGCCGGCCTCGTAGAGCGCGCCGACGTCGGCCAACAGGTCGGCCGTGGCGACGATCAGGGCGGTCGGATTGAGCGCGCGGACGTGACGGACCAACTTCTCGTTGGTGGCGCCCTTCAGCAGCGAATCCGGCACGCTGAGGATGATCATCTCGGACTTGCCGACGCCGGCATGGAGCAGCGTGTCGGCGCTGCTGATGTCGCCATAGATCACGTGCAGACCACGTGAAAGCAGGGTCTGGTACACATTGGGGTTGAAATCGACCACGGTGATCTGCTCGAGCAGCACCGGTGCCTGCCGTTCGATCTCGGCCAGCAGCGCGCTCGCCGCACGGAAAAAGCCAAGGATGACGATGCGGCGGGCCTCGCCATGGCCGCCCCCGTGGCCCTCCTCGGCATGGCCGTTGCCATGGTCGAGATCGCGCAGGCCGATCCGCTTCAAGGGGCCGATCGCCCAACGGGTGATCTCGTCGCTGCGGGTCATCACGAAGGTCGAGAGCACCGCCAGCACCACGAAGGCGAACGAAGCCGCATTCGCCGTCTCGGCTGCGATGTGGCGGTCCGCGACGCCGGTCTGGATCACGACCAGCGAGAACTCGGAGATTTGCGCGAGGTTGAGCGCCGGCAACAGGCTGGCGCGCAGGCCCTGCTTCATCAGATAGAGCGGGGTGAAGGTGGTGACGAGGCGGCTCACCACCGTGAACGCCGCGATCATCAAGGCGAGGCTGATCACCGAGAGGCCGGGCACGGGAATGGTCATGCCGAGCGCGACGAAGAACAGCGTGATGAAGAAGTCGCGCAGCGTGGTGACCTTGGCGGTGACATCGAGCGCATAGGGGAAGGTCGAGAGCGAGACGCCGGCGATCAGCGCACCCATCTCGCGCGACAGCGACAGTTGATAGGCGGTCTCGGCGACGAGAAAGCACCAGGCGAGCGCACCGAGCAGGATCAGCTCGGGCCGCCGGGCGATCTGGTGGAACACGCGCGGCAGCACGTAGCGGCTGACCAGAAGCGCGGCCGTGACCAGCACCGCGACGCGGCCGATCGAGAGCAGGATGACGCTGACCTGCAGATTGGCGAGACTCGGCTGCACCGCCAGGAACAGGATGGCGAAAATGTCCTGGAGCACCAGCACGCCGAGCGTGATGCGGCCCGGCAGCGTGTCGAGCTCGCGCTTCTCGTAGAGCACCTTGACGATGATGACCGTGCTCGACAGCGCGCAGGCGACGCAGAGATAGACCGCATCGAAATGCCCACCGCCGAGCGACAGGCCGATGCCGACGAAGAACAGAAGCCCGAGCAGACAGCCGCCCAGCAGCTGGCTGCCCGCCGCGAACAGGATCACCCGCCCGGCCCGAACGATCTTCTTCAGGTCGATCTCGAGCCCGATCATGAACAGCATGAAGATCAGGCCAAGCTCGGAGATGACGCTGATCGATTCCTGCGAATGGACCCAGCCGGCGCCGAATGGACCTATGCAGAAGCCGGCGATAAGGTAGGCCAGGATCAGTGGTTGCCGGGAGAAATGGGCGAGAAGCCCCAGCATCCAGGCGAACAGGATAGAGAGTGTGATATCGCGAATGAGCTCATGCATGCCAAATTGGTCCGTTTTGCCGCACCCTAGAGGTGGGTTGCGGTGCGACAAGCGAGCAATTCGTCACATGCGAAATGGGCTCTTCGCAGCCATGCTGCTCGCTCCCCTCGCCTTTGCCGTGCCCGCCGCCGCGCAATCCAAGGTCAGTATCGAACAAAACTTTGCCGATTCGCTCACCACGCCGCTGAAGGAGGACCTCGCCGTATCCGGCGGTTTCTACGTGCCCGCCTATTCCAGCGTCGCGATGAGCCAGGGCAAGCTGCGTGTCGACTTCTCGGTGACGCTGAGCGTACACAACGCCTCCGAGACCCAGCCGCTGGTCATCAAACGCATCGCCTATTTCGACACCGCAGGCAAGCAGGTCGAGAGCTATCTGAAGACGCCGGTGGCGTTGAGGCCGCTCGCCACCGTCTCGATCTTCATTCCGACCGACGACGTGCGCGGCGGGACCGGCGCCAATTTTCTGGTCGACTGGGCCGCCACGGGCGAGATCGCAGCACCCGTGGTCGAAGCCTTAATGGTTGGCGGCATCGCCAACACGCATTACGCTTTCATCAGTCAGGGCCGTCCGACCAGGACGGCCGGCAAGAAGTAAGGCGGCCGGTGCAAAGCCGAGCTCAACAAGAACAAAACGAGGAACGCTCCCATGACGTCCAGCTTCGATTTCGCGCCCCTGTTTCCAGCAGGGCTGCCGGCCCCGTCTGCGCGCTGGACGGGCCTTGCCAAATACAGCTTCGTCGGCGGCAACAACGATTCCGAACAGGTGCCGCTCGACGAGCTGATCGAAGCGGCCGACACGGTGCTGCGGCGCGAGGGCCGCTCGCTCGCCACCTACGGTCTGGCGCATGGTCCGCAGGGCTACCTGCCGTTGCGCGAATTCCTGGTGACGAAACTCAAGCGCGACGCCGGCATCAGCTGCACGGTCGACGACCTCCTGATCGTCTCCGGCTCGCTGCAGGCGCTCGACCTCGTCAACGCCACCCTATTGACGCGCGGCGACACCGTGATTTTCGAGCAGGAGAGCTATCAGGGCTCCCTGACACGGCTGGCGCGGCTCGGCGTCAACGTCGTCGGCATTCCCCTCGACCAGGACGGCATGCGCATGGATCTGCTGGCCTCCGCGCTGGCCGACCTGAAGCGCCGCGGCATCCGGCCGAAATACATCTACACCATTCCGACGGTGCAGAACCCGACCGGCAGCATCATGCCCGAGAGCCGCCGCACCGAGCTGGTGCGGCTCGCGACCGAATATGGCGTGCCCATCTTCGAGGACGATTGCTATGCCGACCTCATCTGGTCGGGGCAGCGGCCGCCCGCGATCTACGCGATGAGCGAGAGCGGCGGCGTGATTCATATCGGCTCGTTCTCCAAGTCGATCGCGCCGGCGCTGCGCGTCGGCTTCGTCGTGGCGCCCTGGGAGTTGATGTCGCGGATGCTGGCGCTGAAGACGGATGCTGGCTCCGGTGCGCTGGAGCAGATGGTGCTCGCCACCTATTGCAAGCCGCATTTTTCTACTCACGTGCCGGCCCTGACCAAGGCGCTGCGCACCAAGCTCGACACGCTCATGGAAGCGCTCAACGAGCAGTTCGGGACCGCCGCTGAGTTCGAGGAGCCCAAGGGCGGCATCTTCCTTTGGGTGAAGCTGCCCGACCAGGTCGATACGCTGAAGCTGTATCAGGCCGCGCTCGCCGCCGGCGTCTCGATCAATCCGGGGCCGGAATGGTCGACCAGCAAGGGCCATTCCGCCTCGCGGCTGCGGCTGTGCTTTGCCAGCCCCACGCACCAGCAGATCCGCGATGGCGTCGCCGTGCTAGCCGAAGTCTGCCGCAAGGAGTTTGGCGTGCCCGCCCGCAGCGCCAATGTGGAGAAGCGAGCCTGAGGCCCAGTCCGGACGTCTCCTCACGCCGCCTGTGGCTGACTGCCGTGAATCGCGGAAGCCAGCCGCAGCAACAGGACGATGGAGACGTTGCCTTTGCCGGCCTCGATCTGGGCGATGTAGCGCTCGGAAATCCCCGAGCGCCGGGCGAGCTCCCGGCGCGACAGATCGCAGCGCATGCGTGAGGACCGCAACCGATCGCCCAGCTCGCTCAGAAACGCGGCCTCGGAATAAGGCGGTACGGCACAGCTCCCCGGCAGTACTTCGCCCGCAAAATCCATGACTTGATTCAGCATTGCTCTATCCACGTTCGCCTTCGGGAAACGCCATCTTACCTTCGAACCGCCCCGCCTCATTGACGCGGATCAAATTCGCGGGCGATCGGCAGCCGCCGTGGCGGGGTCACGCGCGGGATGCTAGACTTTGGAATTGTTCGAGGCGGGGTTTTTCAGGACATGATGCGTTGTTCGGGCCGCTGGATCGCGGCTGCGGTGCTGTGGGTCGCGTTCACCCCCGCGGCTGGTGCCGAGACGCTGGCCGTGACCGTTGAGCAATGGGGCCTGCTCGGCTCCTGGGCGGTCGATTGCTCGGGTAGGCCCGACCGCGACCAGGGCGCGCGCTTGACTTACGAAATCCGGAAAGACGGCCGGGTGATGTACCGGCGCAATTTCGGCGAGGCCAGGGACGAGAACGAGGTGGTGTCCGCCACGGTCAATGCCGAGGGCCTGCTCAATGTCATGGTGTACTTCCCCTCGCTGCATCAGGCCCGCGAGTTCGGGTTGCTGTTGCAGAAGGACGGCAGCCTGCGCGCGATCTACAATCGCAGCGAGCGCGGCGAGTACACGATCAGTAACGGCAAATACGTCGCCAGCGGTGCGCCGACGCCCGCGCAGCAGCGCTGCGATTAGCACGCCTTCGTCTGAACATCCGTTCAGAATTCTCTCCCCGCTCCTCCGGAACGTTCGCGCAAATCTGCGGTTTAGATGTGCATTCGTTTTGGAGGAGGACATCATGACGAAGCTTGGTTATGTGGTTGCGGCTCTCGGTGCGCTCGTGATCGCGGCGCCGACGCTCGCAAGTGCGGAGACGGTGGTGATCAAGCGCAGCGGCGGCTATCATCATCATCACCACGGCCCGTACGGCGCCCGCGCCGAATTCCGCGGACATCGTCATCACGGCTGGCATCGCCACCATCGCGGCGACAAGGTCGTTGTGATCAAGCGCAGCCATCGCCACCATCACTGGGATTAATGCGCAACGCGACAAGGAAATGGCCCCTCACGGGGCCATTTCTATTGTGTTCTTTTCCTTCTCCCCTTGTGGGAGAAGGTGGCATAGGCGGCCTTCGGCCGCCGTTCTTGAGAACGCCGATAATGCGCATCGGCTATTGCGCCGGATGCGGGGTTGCGTCAGCAAGTCCGAAAGTGAAAGACTCATGCGCGGAGAGAGACCCCTCACCCGTCTCGCCGCTTTGCGGCGAGCCACCCTCTCCCACAGGGGGAGAGGGTTAAGAGCGCCTAATCCCAAGCCGGCGCGAAGCCTGGATTGACGCAGCGTCTGTCCTTCGCCAGCGCGGCGATCTTCTCGCGGTCGGCATCGTCGAGCGTGATCTTCAGCGCGTCGAGATTGGCCTGCTGGCTCTCGCGCCGCGAGGCCTTCGGGATCGCGGCGACGCCGTCCTGGTCGAGCAGCCATTTCAAAGCGACCTGCGCGGCGGTGGCATTGTGCCGGGCGCCGATGTCGGCCAGCACCGGATCGCTCGCGAAACGCCCTTGCGCCAGCGGACAATAGGCAACCAGCGGGATCGACCGCGGCTGGAGATAGGCAAGCACCTTCGCTTGATCGAGCATGGCGTGATATTCGACCTGGTTGCAGGCGATCGGCGCCTTGATCTCCTCGACCGCGACCTTGAGCAGCGCGGTGGTGAAATTGGCAACGCCGATGGCGCGCGTGCGCCCCTCCTCCTTGAGCGTCATCAGCGTTTCGAACACCGCCCCCCAGTTCGCGGCCTTCGACGGCCAATGCACGAGATAGAGGTCGACATGGTCGAGCCGGAGCTTCCTAAGGCTGGCTTCGAAAGCGCGGCGGATCGCATCGGAGCTGAGGTTCTCGTGCCAGACTTTCGTGGTGACGTGCAACTCGCCACGCGACACGCCGGACGCGGCGATGGCCGCGCCGATCGCCTCCTCGTTGGCGTACATCTCGGCGGTATCGATGTGGCGATAGCCGATCGAAAGCGCGCTCTCGACCGCGGCACGGCAGGCATCGCCCTGCATGCGGAAGGTGCCGAGGCCGAGCTTGGGCGTGCTGATGCCCTGGGTTTTCAGATGATCCATGCAACAGGCTCCTGAGCAATTCAGCCCACCGGATCGCGCGGCGATGCCGCGTGAGCAGACTTTTCGGTGATGGAAAAGAAGTGGCGGGACCCCTCACCCTAGCGCGGGAGGAGCACAGCGGCCAATCAAGATCGGGTTAGCAATGCCTCTCCATCGTCATGGCCGGGCTTGTCCCGGTCATCCACGCATTGCCACGCGGCACGAAGAACGTGGATGCCCGGGACAAGCCCGGGCATGACGACTGGCGCGCCGCAACCTCACCAATGCTGCGCCACAATCGCGGGCTGCATCTGCGGCTGCGGCACGATGTCGACCGACCAGAGGTCGCGATTGTCGACGTCCTTCAGGGTCACCGTCATCACGCCGCTGTGGCCATCGATGTCGACCCGCCCGAAGAACTGCAAGCCGAAGCAGGGCGCGAGATTCTCGCCTTGCGCAGCGCTGCAGCCATGCTGATACATCGCGACCGGGCCGAAGGTGTCGTCGAGCTCGCCCGGTCCCCAGCTGCCGGCATGCAGCGGGCCGGAGACGAACTCCCAGAACGGCTCGAAATCCTTAAATTGCGCCTTCTTCGGATCGTAGTAGTGCGCGGCGGTGTAATGCATGTCGGCGGTGAGCCAGACGATGTTGCGGATACCGGCGCGCGTGATGAATGCGAGCAGATCGGCGATCTCGTGCTCACGCCGGTCGGGCGGCCCATCGCCGAGCGCAACGGCATCCAGGCTGATCAGGCCAATCGGCAAGTCGGCCGCGATCACCTTCCAGGTCGCGCGCGAAGCGGCGAGCTCGCGCTTGAGCCAGGCGAGCTGCTCGGCGCCCAGGATCCAGCCGCGGTGATCATCGCCCTTGTTCCAGCTCTCGTCGCGGTAGCTGCGCATGTCGATCATGAAGACGTCGAGCAGCGGGCCATAGGCGATCTTGCGATAGACGCGGCCGTGCCGCGCGCCGATGTCGCGGATTGGCATGAAGTCGAAGAAGGCCCGGCGGGCGCGCGCGACCAGGCGCGGGGTGCCGTCGTCCTCGTAACCGGATTCGTCATAGGTCCCGATCGGCGACCAGTCGTTGGTCACCTCGTGATCGTCCCATTGCGCGAACATCGGCACCTGCGCATGGAAGGCGCGAAAGTGTTCGTCGAGATGGTTGTATTTGTAGTTGCCGCGGAACTGCGCCAGGGTGTGCGCCACCTCCGACTTCTCTTCGGTGACGAGGTTGCGCCAGGTCTCGCCGTTCGGCAGCTTCTGCTCGGAAGGGATCGTGCAGTCCGCGTAGATGTGATCGCCACAGTGGATGAAGAAATCCGGATTGTTATCGAGCATGGTGCGATAGCTGCGATAGCCGCCGCGGGAGACGTCGATGCCCCAGCCCTGGCCCGCGGTGTCACCGGACCACAGAAACGAGATCGACTGGCGCGCTGCCGGCGCGGTGCGGAAATGGCCGACGCGGCTTTCGCCGACGAGTCCGGTGGCGATGTCGTCGAAGCGGACGCGGTAGAAGATGTCCTGCCCGGGCGGCAGATCCGCCAGCAGGAGTTTTGCAGTGAGATCGGCAGCGGGCAGCGCATCGCCCGAGGCCGAGGCGATGATGGTCTTGAAGCTCTCGACCGTGGAGCATTCCACCTGCATCCGCGCGGGACGGTCGGCGCGCGCCCAGATCACCGCGGAGCCGCCGGAGACATCGCCGGACTGGATGCCGCCTGCGATCGGCGGCCGATCGGCGGCGCGGCTCAAATGAGGCTTCGCGAGCGCGGCGATGGCGAGACTGGAAGCGGAGCGGACCAGAAACTGCCGCCGGGTCCATGCGCGCGAGGCGCGGAGCGTTGCCATTCAGGAGACCTTCGTCGAATCGCGACGGAAGGTGCCTGCGCTCCTTGACTCCCGGCTTACGGTTTCTTAACTCCGCGCCTACGGTTTTGCGACGCTGGGATGACGCCTGTGATCACCGCTTCCAGTTGCAGATGCCGCCAGAGCGGCATGGCCAGGTCTGGATGCGGGTGTCCATCGCCTGCGCATCGAGCGGGTTGCCGCGGCGTGCTAGCTTGGCGCGGGCCGCCCCGCGCGACGGTGCGCTTCTGGCATGCGCGCTCTTCGGCTCGGCCACACGAACACGTTCGGCGGCAACCTTCTTCGGCACATCGACCGGCTCAGCACGCGCCTGCGCTTCGTTCGCGCCACGCGCTTCGAGCGCGACCGGCGCGAAGTGCGTCTCCGGCCCGAGACGTTTCGGCGACAGCACCGCCTTGGAGAGATCGAGACCAAGATATTCGCCGGGCTTGTAGTCGTCGGCGCGCGCAACACCGGCCCCTGCGACCACGAGGGCGAAGGCAGTTGCGAAGGGAACGCTTTTCAGGACCACGGACGCCTCCTGAAATCGATTTATGAAAGGGGCAATTTACCCCTATCTAGGAGGCGCCGCGCGTAATTCCAGCGGTCAGATGCCGCTGTGGTTAAGAAGTTTGGCGGTGTCAGGCGACCTTTCGCGCAGCGTCCGTCCCGTCCAGGAACCCCATCAGGCGGCTGCGGATGATGGCTTCCGCCTCGCCCATGATGCGATCGATCAGCTCCTTGCAGGACGGGATGTCGTGGATCAGGCCCGCGACCATGCCGCAGCTCCAGGCACCGGCGTCCATCTGGCCGTCCAGCATGATCTTGGGATAGACGCCCGCGACCTGGTCGTGGATGTCGTCGATCGTGAGCTTGGCGCCCTTCTCGCGCTCGATCTCGAGCAGGCGGTCGACATTGGCGTTCTTCAGGACGCGCTCGGTATTGCGCAACGCCCGCATGATCAGGCGGGTGTCGAGCTCGGTGGCTGCGACCAGCGCGTTCTTGACGTTCTGGTGCACCGGCGCTTCCTTGGTGGCGATGAAGCGCGTGCCCATGTTCATGCCCGCCGCTCCCAGCGAGAGCGCCGCGACCAGGCTGCGCCCGTCGGCCATGCCGCCGGAGGCGACGAACGGGATCTTCAGCTCTTCCGCCGCACGCGGCAGCAGGATCATGTTGGGAATGTCGTCCTCGCCGGGATGGCCGCCGCACTCAAAGCCGTCGACGCTGACGGCGTCGCAGCCGATGCGCTCGGCCTTCAGCGAGTGACGCACCGATGTGCATTTGTGGATGACCTTGATGCCGGCGGCCTTCAGCGCCGGCATGTAGGCTTCCGGGCTGCGGCCCGCGGTCTCCACCGCCTTGATGCCGCCCTCGACGATGGCCGCGATATATTCCGGATAAGGCGGCGCCGAGAAGGCCGGCAGGAAGGTGAGGTTGACGCCGAACGGCTTGTCCGTCATGTCGCGGCAGCGCGCGATCTCCTTGGCGAGCAGCTCGGGCGTCTTCTGCGTGAGACCGGTGATGATGCCGAGCCCGCCGGCATTGGAGACGGCAGCGGCCAGCTCGGCGAAGCCGACGAAATGCATGCCGCCCTGGATGATCGGGTGCTCGATGCCGAACAGTTCGGTGATCGCGGTCTTCACTGAAAATCCTCCCGGTTTTGCTTGATGTTGAGCTCAGTCTAGCCGGACTTTCTCGCGGCGGTCACCATTTCTCTCCGAAGGGGCGGATCTCCATCTCGAAGGTCCAGGCGCTCTTCGGCTGCTGGTAGAGCTGCCAATAGGCGCTCGCGACCGATGACGGCGGCATCAGGAGATCGGGATTATCGAGCGCATTCGGCCCGAGCGCCTCGAGCCGGCGCTGGCGCACCCATTCGGTGTCGACGCCGGAATCGATGATGAGGTGGGCGACGTGGATGTTCTTCGGCCCGAGCTCGCGCGCCATCGCCTGCGCGACCGCGCGCAGGCCGAACTTGGCGCTGGCGAAGGCGGCATACCCGCTGCCGCCGCGCAGGCTTGCAGTCGCACCCGTGAAAAAGATGTTGCCGCCGCCGCGCGGCAGCATCAGCCGCGCCGCCTCACGGCCCGCGAGGAAGCCGGAATAGCAGGCCATCTCCCACACTTTCCGAAACACGCGCTCGGTGGTGTCGAGGATCGGGAAATTGACGTTGGCGCCGACGTTGAAGATGCAGACTTCGAGCGGTGCATGCTTGTCGGCGTCGTTCAGGAAGGCGATGACCTCATCTTCCTTCCGCGCGTCGAGCGAGCGCGCGTGGATGTCACCACCGGCAGCTTCGATCTCTTGCACCAGCGGCGCCAGCTTATCGCCATTGCGGCGGCCGGCGAAAATCGAGAACCCTTCGGCGGCAAACTTCTTGGCGATCTCGGCGCCGATGAAATCGCCGGCCCCAATGACGGCCGCAGTGGCGTTTCGCTTGGACAAGACCGCCTCCTCCCATGGGCCGCACTGCGGGCGCGCGGCGTTTGTGTGCCGGAAGCTATAGTTCAAAAATAGAACTGTCAAACTGAGTGGCTGAGTGTTAGCTTCTAGTGAAAATCTCTCTGATCGATCAACTTAGTTCCTTTTTCAGACTGACGACTTGCAGGAACTGCATCATGAAATGGGACACGCTGGAGGAAGAGCCCTGCTCGCTCGCGCGCACCGTCGCCGCGATTGGCGACCGCTGGACGCTGCTGATCCTGCGCGAGTGCTTCTTGCGGGTCAGGCGGTTCGAAGCGTTTCAGTCCTCGCTGCAGATCACACGCCATCTGCTCTCGGAGCGGCTGAAGAAGCTGGTCCGCTTCGGCATCCTGCGCCGCGTCCCCTATTCCGAAGCACCGAAGCGTTACGAATACATCCTCACCCAGAAGGGGCTCGACCTCTACCCGATCATCATGGCGATGGTGCATTGGGGCGACGCCCATATGGGCGACGAGCGCGGCCGCCCGCTGCTGCACGAGCACAAGAGCTGCGGCAAGCTGTTCGATCCCGTAATGGTGTGCTCGGAATGCGGCGAGGTGCTGCATGCCAAGCAGGTGCATGTGCATGCGGGCCCGGGGCGGAGAGAAGCGGCGGAGTGAGTGAGGCGCCGCGCCTCTCAAAGCTCAAGCGAAGGGAACACCGTAATAGGAGTTGATGCCGCGCACGGCGGCGTCGTCGCTCCAGTTCCAGTCGGTCTTCTCACCGTATTTCGGCGCGCCTTCGAGATCCTTGGCGGTGATCGCAGTCACGTAACCGCCGAGCTCGGTGTCGTACTTCAGCGACTGCCAGGGCAACGGATAGTGATCATTGCCGAGGCCGAGAAAGCCGCCGAAACCAAGCACCGCATATGAGACCTTGCCGCTGATCTTGTCGATCATGACCCGTTCGATTGAACCGATCTTGTTGCGATCGGCACCGTAGACCGCGGTTCCCTCGACCTTGTCGCTTCCGATCAGCCGGCCCATCTCGTTACGGTCCAGTTCGCTCTGATTGAGCATCGTTATTCTCCACTCGGCTATTTGTGAATCAACCGAAAGGGGTGCGTGATCGTTCCGGCGCGTGTTCCGGAAATGCTTGGGAACATCGCCACAAAGAACCGGTTCTCTGAGGCTATCGAGGCCGCAACAGAGAAAGCCGCCCGCAATGTCCCAGACCGTCTCCGACTTCATCATTCAGCGCCTGCACCAATGGGGCGTGCGCCACATCTTTGGCTATCCGGGCGACGGCATCAACGGCGTGTTCGGTGCGATGAACCGGGCCGACGGCAAGATCGGCTTCGTGCAGGCGCGGCACGAGGAAATGGCGGCATTCATGGCAACCGCCTACGCAAAATTCTCAGGTCAGCTCGGCGTCTGCATTGCGACCTCCGGTCCCGGCGCCTCGCATCTCGTCACCGGGCTGTACGATGCGCTGCTCGATCACCAGCCGGTGCTGGCGATCGTCGGCCAGCAGTCGCGCAACGCCCTCGGCGGTCAATATCAGCAGGAACTCGACCTCCTCTCGATGTTCAAGGACGTCGCGGGCGCCTACGTCATGCAGGCTTCCTCGCCCGCGCAGGTGCGGCACCTGATTGATCGGTCGGTGCGGATCGCGCTGGCGCGGCGGACTCCCACCGTCATCATCTTGCCCAACGACTTGCAGGAGGAGGCTTACGAGGACCCGCCCCGCGCCCACGGCACGCTGCACTCGGGCGTTGGATACAGCGCGCCTAAAGTCATCCCTCGTGATGCCGATCTCGACCGCGCCGCGGAGATCCTCAATGCCGGCAAAAAGGTCGCAATGCTCGTCGGCGCCGGAGCGCTCGGCGCCACCGACGACGTCATCGCGGTCGCCGACCGGCTGTCGGCCGGCTGCGCCAAGGCGCTGCTCGGCAAGGCCGCGCTGCCCGACGACCTGCCATGGGTCACCGGCTCGATCGGCCTGCTCGGCACCGAGCCCAGCTACAACATGATGATGGAATGCGACACGCTGCTGATGGTGGGCTCGGCCTTTCCTTACGCCGAATTCCTGCCGAAGGAAGGCAGCGCGCGCGGCGTCCAGATCGACATCGACGCCGGCATGATGTCGATCCGCTTTCCCATGGAGGTCGGCCTCATCGGAGATGCCGCCGAGACGCTGCGCGCATTGCTGCCGCGGCTGAAGCCCAAGAGCGACGGCGCCTGGCGCCAGGGCATTCAGGACGACGTTGCGACCTGGTGGAAGACTTTGGATGGCCGCGCGCATCAGCCCGCCGCGCCAGTCAATCCGCAGCTCGTCGCCTGGGAATTGTCGCCGCGCCTGCCCGACCGCGCCATCATCACCAGCGATTCCGGCTCATGCGCCAACTGGTTCGCCCGCGACCTGAAGATGCGGCGCGGCATGACAGCCTCGCTCTCCGGCGGGCTCGCCTCGATGGGCGCTGCGGTGCCTTACGCGCTCGCGGCCAAATACGCCCAGCCCGACCGCCCCGTGATTGCACTCGTCGGCGATGGCGCCATGCAGATGAACAACATGGCCGAGCTGATCACCGCTGCGAAGTATTGGCGCGACTGGAAGGACCCGCGTTTCATCGTCTGCGTCTTCAACAACGAGGACCTCAACCAGGTCACCTGGGAGCAACGCATCATCAACGGTGATCCCAAGTTCGAAGCGTCACAGCGCATTCCCGACGTCTCCTATTCGCGCTTCGCCGAACTGATCGGCCTGCGCGGCATCTTCGTCGACAGCCCACAGCTGCTCGGCTCGGCCTGGGAACAGGCGCTAACAAGCGAGATGCCCGTCGTGCTGGAAGTGAAAACCGATCCCGAGGTGCCGCCGCTGCCGCCGCACATCACCTTGCAGCAGGCGAAGAACTTCTCGCTCACCCTGATGAAGGGCGACCCGAACGAGAGCGGGATGATCAAGGGAGCAGCGCGGCAGGTGCTGGAATCGATCCTGCCAGGAAAGCAATGAGGCGAGCCATGAGTGATTTCCGCGACATCCGGCACGGCGTCAACGATCCGGTCGACGGTCTCGACGTCAAGCGCCGGATCAGTGACAACCCCACCTCCCACGAGCAGGCGCAGCACCACGCGGACGTACGGGCCGACGCGACCGCCACGGCGGCCGAACCGTTCCTGCCCGAACGGCTTCGACGCAAGCCGACAGATCCCATCAATCCGCGCACCGGACGGAATCGCGCGGATTAGCCGTTAGGAACCTCGGCCCCGGCGGCGTGTTGGTCGCCGCGCGTGCCGGCAAGCGGCCACGCGACCTTTTCGGAAGGATTTGACCATGAAACGCACAATCATCGCTCTTGCCTGCATGATTCTCGCAGGCCCTGCCCTCGCCCAGTCGCTGGGCGAAAAGACCGGCGTGAATTCGGCGCTCGGCGTTGCACCTGCGACCGCGGACTTCGTGACGCAGGTCGCGATCAGCGACATGTTCGAGATCGAATCGAGCAAGCTCGCCCAGCAGAAGGGCAACGCGGAAGAGAAAGCCTTCGCACAGCAGATGATCACCGATCACACCAAGACGAGCAACGAGCTCAAGGGACTGGTCGGCAATGGCAAGGTGCAGGCCAAGCTGCCGACGGCGCTCGACAGCTCGCATCAGAGCAAGATCGACAAGCTCAAGAATGCGAGCGGCAAGGATTTCAGCTCGGACTACAATTCCTATCAGGTCAGCGCGCATGAAGATGCCGTGTCGCTGTTCGAGCGCTACGCCAAGGGCGGCGACAATGCCGAGCTCAAGGATTGGGCCGGCAAGACGCTCCCGGCGTTGAAGCACCACCTCGAGATGGCCAAGAACCTCGGCCGGGCGCCGAGCGTCGGCCAATCCAGCAAGTAACGCATTGCTGAAAGGACGCCGGCCCTCCGGCGTCCTTCCTGACGCGCGATGAGAACGTCATCGCGCTGCCGCTGGGCGGTGCCTGCCGGTTGAGCCAGGAACCTTCTTTGTTTCCAGGCTTTACAAAACTGTCATGGAGGAACAGTCGCCGACGGACCGATGGCCCTTGTAACAGTCAAACCCACCCGGATCGACACGGCGGTCGCCAACGAGATCGCGCACAATACCAACTCGGGGCTCGAGCATGCCGCCCAGGCCATGACCTGGGGCGCCGACGAGCATGTCCTGGTTGCGCTCGCGGCAGCAGGATGGCTCTACACCCGCTTCCGGCACCCGCAGCAGCGCCCCGTTGCTGATCATGTCCTGATCGTGTCGCTGGCGACGGCCGTGTTACCGCATGTCTTGAAATCCGTGTTCGATCAGACGAGGCCCGACCGGCTGACGGTGAGCGGCCATGGGCGCGGTGTTCCCTTTTCGGGACGCGCGCACGATGCATTTCCCTCAGGTCACGCCGTGCATATGGGCGCCCTTGCCTCGGCCGCAGGCCTGTTGCCGCCGGCCCCGCGCAACCTGGCGCGCTCCTTTGCGGTAGCGCTGTCCCTGACGCGCGTCGCGCTGCTCGCGCACTGGGCCAGCGATGTCGTGGCAGGTTTCATGCTGGGCCTCGTTGTCGAGCGCCTGTTCCGGCCGTTCACGATGGCGAAGTCACGGCAGCGGCAGCGCAAGGGCTCGGGGGGACAGCCATGACTGAATATCTCGTGCGCTTCGTCGCCGGCGGCCTGATCGTATCCGTCTTCGCGATCCTCGGTGACATGCTGCGGCCGAAGAGCTTTGCCGGGCTGCTCGGCGCCGCACCGTCGGTGGCGCTTGCCACCCTCGCCATCGCAGTGGTCCAGCACGGCCCGCAATATGCTGCGGCCCAGAGCTGGACGATGATCTATGGCGCCGTCGCGCTCGCCTGCTACAGCGTCGTCGTCTGCCACCTCCTGATGAGGTTCCGTTTCGGCGCGCTTCCAGCAACGATCCTCGCCTTTGCCGCATGGCTTGTTGTCGCCTTCGGCCTGCTCGCCGGCCTGGGAGGTGCCGCCTGATGCTGGTGAAGCTATCGACATCGGCGCTGAAACAGACGCGGTGGTACGAGTACGCCATTCGCTTCGTGCTCGGCGGCGGTGCGACGGTGCTCGCGGGCGTTATCGGTTCGAAGTTCGGCCTGTCCGTCGGCGGGCTCTTTCTTGCTCTTCCGGCCATCTTCTGCGCCAGCGCGACGCTGATCGAAAGCCACGAGCGTCACGCCAAGGAGAAGGCCGGCCTGAGCGGGCGGCGTCGCGGACAGAAGGCCGCGGCGCTCGATGCTGCCGGCGCCGCGCTCGGCAGCATCGGCCTCGCCGCGTTCGCCGCTATCTTCCACTTGATCGTCGGGGCAAGCGTCGCGCTCGCTTTTTTCGCCGCGCTGACGGTCTGGGCCATCGTCTCCGTGTCGGCCTGGTGGCTCAGACGCAAGCTTCGCAGTGTCTCCCACAAATCGCGCCGATCAGGCCATTCGCCGTCGGCAACGGGCTCTCGCTTCGCAAAGCCTTAAAGCGCGATGAGATTTGGATGAATCGTCATCGCGCTTTAGATTGTTGTTTACGCATGATCTTTGCGGAAAACCGCTTCACACTTTTCCGGATCATGCCCTAGCTCGCTTTCGCTCCCGTCGAAGGCTGCGATTGCGGCGGCTGGAGGCCCGGGCTGTTGGCCCAGCGCTCGACCTCATCAATGATCTTCTGCTGGCTTGGCCGCACCGGCTCGGGCGCTGCGGGTTCTTCGGAAAGCTTGCGAGGTAACCTGACTTCGTCCGTCATGGTTTCTCTCCCTTCCGGGAACAATGCCTTACGGCGGCATGCGTTTCAATAAATTATTGATTTCATTTGATTTCCTACTCACTTGCGGACTTCGTCGGCTTTCGCGGAACTCTCATCAAGCTGGTTCGTTGAGTAAGCTACTCAACCTACTCAATTTGCGTGATCGCCATGAACGACCTTCGCGCCGAGCGCCTTCAGGTCATGCTCTCGCCGGAAGAGTTGGCCGCCATTGACGATTTCCGGTTCAAGCACCGCATGCCGACGCGGGCGGCAGCAGTCCGCGAACTCCTGAAGTTCGGACTGGCCGCTGTGGGCGTCGATGCCGCTGCCGGCGTGAAGTCAAGCAGCTTCGGCGTATTCGGCCGCGGGCCTGAAGGACATACTCAGGGGGATCCGGAGAGCGGCGCCGAATGACGCACGGAAAGCCCCTCCAAAAGCAAACGACCCCGGCACGGTGGGTGCCAGGGCCGTCCTTGGAGATTGCTTCCGGCGCACCGGGGGCATGACTGCCGGAAGCAATCCGTCGACTCTTCCCGCGGAAATTCGTTCCTGGTGAGAGCTAGCCCGTGGCGTCGCTCGAGCCGTCCGGCATTGCGCCGGAACCCGGCGTCTTGGTGTTGTCGTTCAGCTTGGGATCGCGCGTCGCTTCACGCGAGGGCGAGCCTTTCGGATCCGTCTTGTGCACGGATTGTGCGCGTTCCTTGTCGCGGGGCTGCTCCTCCCCACGCTTGTCCTTGACGATGCCTTGGTCGGAATGGGCCATGATGCGCTCTCGCTTCTGCTGATGTGTCGGAGCGCTTACGCATTGCGGCGTCGAATGTTCCGCTGCCGCAATCAGCTGCGCACGGCATGGACGGCAGATGCGCTCTCGAGATGCACCTGTCGCACCGTTGTCACCGTCGCGAACGCGACGGACACGCCAAAGGCGAGAATGAGGGAGAGAAGAGCCAGACGTGGAGCCATCGCCAAACCTCCTTCTGCAATTGGAAATCTCCGCGATCGACGTTCCCGGATGATCCCAAATCAGTTGTGCACCTTCCGTGAGCGGTCTCACATGCAGATTTTTGAAGACGAGCTCACCCGTTCCGCTTTGGAGCTGCATGGACGGGAACGGGCGAAATTTCGCCGTCGAGCCAATCCTGCTCGTTGGCGAGTGCCGTCCAGGCGTCGGCCATGCGCGAATAGCGCTTATGGGCGGGCTGTCCGTCAGCGCGCTCGGCAAGCTGAAGACAATTGTCGGCGTTGTCTCTGAAGACGTCAGACTGTTTCATCTAGAGGACGTGGGGACGGAACTCTTGCGCCGCAACCCGCTTACCGGATCGTAATGGTCGGGGAACTTTCGCATGCGGTTCGTCATTGAAGATCGATGCGAGTTGTCGCCGCAATCATTCTGGCATTGATCAGCGCCTCGGCGCTTGCCGACAGCCTTGGCGAACGAAAGCCCGGCGCACGGGCGCCCTCCGCGATCGAGGTGATCAGCGGTGCCTACAATTTCAGCCGGTTTCAACAGGGGCTGCTCGAGAACACCGACCTCAAGGGCAACGCCGAGGTCAAGAACCTCGCCGCCCTGCGCGCCGAGGAAGCGGCTAAGCGCGACAAGAGGCTGAAAGAGGTCCAGCAGGCGATCGGCGCCGAACTGCAGCTCGGCAGGGCAACATCCTCGAGCGCGAACCTCGTCGAGCCCGAAATGTCGGATGGTCCGGCCTATGTCAGAAGCTTCTATGCCGCGCAGATTCCCGAGTATGAGTCGATCATCAGCCTGCTCGAACGCTATCTGACGGCACCCGACAATGCGGCGCTCGCAGCGTTCGCGCGCGAACAACTGCCGCTGCTGCGCGCGCAGGTCAGGGACGCCGAGCGCACCATGGCGGACAAATAACCTCTACTTGTCGCTCGGACGTTGCTGGCTCTGCGGCCGCACGGTGCGGTCGCTCTCCGGCATCTTGTCGCGACCCGCATCGCCGTTGTCGTCCTTGCCGCCGGACGAGGACGTGCCGCTTCCGCTTGGATTCGAGCGGGTGGCCGCTCCGGTGGTCGGCGTGTCCGCCTGCGGGTTGGCGGAGCTTGCGGCGGGGTCGCCCGTCACGGAGCCGCGCCCACTTGGCGCACCGCCCTGCGCCAGAGCCGACCCCGCGGCAAGCGCCGTGATGGCGATGGCGACAGTTGCTGCCTTCATGTCCGTTCTCCCTGTCTGCGCTGGCTAACCGTCGGGCTCGGCGCTCCGTTCCGAAGGAGGGCTGCGGACGACGGACGCGTGGACGACCCGCCCCCGCGGCCTTTTGCCCTGAGGGCTATGGAACCAATCCGGCCGATCGTCGTTAGCTTGGTTGGGCTGAGCAAGGCGGGTTCCATTTCCTGGCGTCATACGTTGGCGCTTGATTTCGAATTTGGCTGACGCTCTTATTTCGTCGAACGCGTCTTGCCTCAGATTCGGCCGACGCTGCGGGGGAAACAGTATGAGCGACCTCGATTCCGGAACTGCATCACGCTCCGGTCGTCGCGTCCCAAAGCCAAAAATCAACGGTACGTCCGAGCCGGATTCCCGAGCGGAGCTGCTGCTCGCCCTCCAGGCGATGCGCAGCGGTGACTTTTCGGTGCGCATGAGCGGCGACTATCTCGGTATCGACGGCAAGATCGCCGACACTTTTAACGAAATTATCGCCGCCAACCAGCGCATGGCGCAGCAGCTCGAGCTGGTGGGCCAGGTGGTGGGACGCGAAGGCAAGACCCGCCAGCGCGTGAAGTTCGGCCTCGCCTCCGGCTCCTGGGCCGACATGGAAGGCTCCGTCAACACGCTGATCGACGACCTGTTGTGGCCGACCCGCGAGGTGACGCGTGCGGTCGCCGCTGTGGCGCAAGGCGACCTGCTTCAGACCGTCAAGCTCGACGTCGATGGCCGTCCGCTCCGCGGCGAGTTCTTGCAGTCGGCGACGATCGTCAACACCATGATCAAGCAGCTCGGCGTGTTCACCTCGGAGGTGACGCGCGTGGCGCGCGAGGTCGGCACCGAAGGCAAGCTCGGCGGCCAGGCCCAGGTGCCGGAGGTGACCGGCGTCTGGAAGGACCTCACCGAGAGCGTCAACTCGATGGCGAACAACCTGACCAACCAGGTTCGCAACATCGCCGAGGTGACGATCGCGGTCGCCAACGGCGACCTCTCCAAGAAGATCACGGTCGACGTCCGCGGCGAGATCCTCCAGCTCAAGGAAGCCATCAATACGATGGTGGACCAGCTGCGCTCCTTCGCCTCCGAAGTGACGCGCGTGGCGCGCGAGGTCGGCACCGACGGCAAGCTCGGCGGCCAGGCCATCGTGCCCGGCGTCGCCGGCACCTGGAAGGACCTGACCGACTCCGTCAACGCGATGTGCGGCAACCTGACCGCACAGGTCCGCAACATCGCCAACGTCACCACCGCCGTGGCGCGCGGCGACCTCTCGCGCAAGATCACCGTGGACGTGCGCGGCGAGATCCTGGAGCTGAAGGACACCATCAACACCATGGTGGACCAGCTCAACTCGTTCGCCTCGGAAGTCACGCGCGTCGCGCGCGAGGTGGGCACCGAGGGCAAGCTCGGCGGCCAGGCCCAGGTGCCGGGCGTCGCCGGCACCTGGAAGGACCTCACCGACAACGTCAACTTCATGGCCTCCAACCTGACCGCGCAGGTCCGCAACATCGCCGACGTCGCGACCGCCATCGCGAGCGGTGACTTGTCGAAGAAGATCACGGTGAACGTCTCGGGCGAGATCCTTCAGCTGAAGGAAACGCTCAACACCATGGTCGACCAGCTCAACGCCTTCGCCGGCGAAGTGACGCGCGTCGCCCGCGAGGTCGGCACCGAGGGCCGGCTCGGCGGCCAGGCCAACGTGCTCGGCGTCGCCGGCACCTGGAAGGACCTCACCGAGAGCGTCAACTCGATGGCCTCGAACCTGACCGCGCAGGTCCGCAACATCGCCGAGGTGACCACCGCGGTCGCCGGCGGCGATCTCTCGAAGAAGATCACCGTGGACGTGCGCGGCGAGATCCTCGAGCTGAAGGACACCATCAACACGATGGTGGACCAGCTCAACGCCTTCGCCGGCGAAGTCACGCGCGTGGCGCGCGAGGTCGGCACCGAAGGCAAGCTCGGCGGTCAGGCGGTGGTGCGCGGCGTCGGCGGCACGTGGAAGGACCTCACCGACAGCGTCAACTCGATGGCCTCGAACCTCACGGGCCAGGTACGCAACATCGCCGAGGTCGCAACCGCGGTGGCGAAGGGCGACTTGTCCAAGAAGATCACGGTGAACGTCTCGGGCGAAATCCTTCAGCTGAAGGAAACGCTCAACACCATGGTCGACCAGCTCAACGCCTTCGCCGGCGAAGTCACGCGCGTGGCGCGCGAGGTCGGCACCGACGGCAAGCTCGGCGGCCAGGCCGACGTGCCCGGCGTCGCCGGCACCTGGAAGGACCTGACCGACTCCGTGAACTCGATGGCGGGTAACCTCACCGCGCAGGTCCGCAACATCGCGGAAGTTGCCACCGCCATCGCCGGCGGCGACCTGTCGCGCAAGATCACCGTGGACGTGCGCGGCGAGATCCTTCAGCTCAAGGACACGCTGAACACCATGGTCGACCAGCTCAACCGCTTCGCGGGCGAGGTGACGCGCGTGGCGCGCGAGGTCGGCACCGAAGGCCGCCTCGGCGGTCAGGCCAACGTGCCCGGCGTCGCCGGCACCTGGAAGGATCTCACCGACAGCGTCAACTCGATGGCGGGTAACCTCACCGCCCAGGTCCGCAACATCGCCGAGGTGACGACCGCGGTGGCGCGCGGCGACCTCTCGCGCAAGATCACCGTCGACGTGAAGGGCGAAATCCTCGAGCTGAAGAACACCATCAACACCATGGTGGACCAGCTCAACGGCTTTGCCGGCGAAGTCACGCGCGTGGCGCGCGAGGTCGGCACCGAAGGCAAGCTCGGCGGCCAGGCCGAGGTGCCCGGCGTCGCCGGCACCTGGAAGGACCTCACCGACAACGTCAACTTCATGGCCTCCAACCTGACGGCGCAGGTCCGCAACATCGCCGAGGTCGCAACCGCGATCGCCGGCGGCGACCTGTCGAAGAAGATCACGGTGGACGTACGCGGCGAGATCCTTCTCCTGAAGGACACGCTGAACACCATGGTCGAGCAGCTCCGCTCCTTCGCCGCCGAAGTCACGCGCGTGGCGCGCGAGGTCGGCACCGAGGGCCGGCTCGGCGGTCAGGCCGTGGTGCCCGGCGTCGGCGGCACCTGGAAGGATCTCACGGACAACGTCAACCTGTTGGCTGCGAACCTCACCACCCAGGTCCGCAACATCGCCGAAGTCACCACGGCGGTCGCGCGCGGCGACCTCTCGCGCAAGATCACCGTGGATGTGAAGGGCGAAATCCTGGAGCTGAAGAACACCATCAACACCATGGTGGACCAGCTCAACGCCTTCGCCGGCGAAGTGACGCGCGTCGCACGCGAGGTGGGCACGGAAGGAAAGCTGGGCGGCCAGGCCCAGGTGCCCGGCGTCGCCGGCACCTGGAAGGATCTCACCGACACCGTCAACTTCATGGCGGCGAACCTGACCGAGCAGGTGCGCGGCATCGTCAAGGTGGTGACCGCGGTCGCCAACGGCGATCTGAAGCAGAACCTCACGGTGAAGTCGAAGGGCGAGGTCGCGGCGCTCGCCGACACCATCAACAACATGACCGAGACGCTCGCGACCTTCGCCGATCAGGTGACGTCGGTGGCGCGCGAGGTCGGCGTCGAAGGCCGGCTCGGCGGCCAGGCCAACGTGCCCGGCGCTGCCGGCACCTGGAAGGATCTCACCGGCAACGTCAACCTGCTCGCGGCCAACCTGACCTCGCAGGTGCGCGCGATCGCGGAAGTCGCAACTGCGGTGACCAAGGGCGACCTGACGCGGTCGATCCAGGTCGACGCCCGCGGCGAAGTGGCGGAGCTGAAGGACAACATCAACACGATGATCACCAACCTCCGTCTCACGACGGACGTGAATACCGAGCAGGACTGGCTCAAGACCAACCTCGCCAAGTTCACCAACATGCTCCAGGGACAGCGCGATCTCACCACGGTCGGCCGATTGCTGCTCACCGAATTGTCGCCGCTGGTGAACGCCCATACGGGCGTGATCTACCAGGTCGAGAACGAGAACGATCCCCAGCTCCTGCTGCTCGCCTCCTACGCCAGCGACGGCGTCTACCCCTATCAGCCGGTGCTGCAGTTCGGCGAAGGCCTGATCGGCCAATGCGCCTTCGACAAGCGGCCGCGCGTCGTCTCCGACATTCCCTCGGACGTGGTGCCGATCAACTCGGCGCTGTTCCGCGTCGCCCCGAAGAACCTCGTCGTGCTCCCGGTCCTGTTCGAAGGCCAGGTCAAGGCCGTGATCGAGCTCGCCTCGCTGGTCTCCTTCACGACCTCGCAGATGACGTTCCTGGAGCAGCTCACCGACTCCATCGGCATCGTGCTCAATTCGATCGAAGCCACGATGCAGACCGAAGGCCTGCTCAAGCAGTCGCAGCAGCTCGCCGGCGAGCTGCAGACCCAGCAGCGCGAATTGCAGCAGACCAACGACCAGCTCGAGCAGAAGGCGCAGCAGCTCGCCGAGCGCAACGTCGAGGTCGAACGCAAGAACCAGGAAATCGAGCAGGCCCGCCGCGCGCTCGAGGAGAAGGCGACCGAGCTCGCGCTGACGTCGAAGTACAAGTCCGAATTCCTCGCCAATATGAGCCACGAGCTGCGTACGCCGCTGAACTCGATCCTGATCCTCGGACAGCAGCTCAGCGACAATCCCGATGGCAACCTCTCGGCCAAGCAGGTCGAGTTCGCCCGCACCATCCATGGTGCCGGCACCGACCTGCTCAACCTCATCAGCGACATTCTCGATCTCTCCAAGATCGAGTCCGGCACCGTGACGGTCGACGCCGAGGAAATCCTGACCGCGAACCTGCTCGAGACCGTCGGCCGGCCGTTCCGGCACGAGGCGGACAACCGCAACCTGTCGTTCAAGATCGACGTCGATCCGAACCTGCCGCGCAGCATCGTGACCGACTCCAAGCGGCTGCAACAGGTTCTGAAGAATCTGCTCTCCAACGCCTTCAAGTTCACCGCCGACGGCGAAGTGCGCCTGAAAGTCGCCGGCGCAATCGGCGGCTGGGGGTCGGATCATCCGGTGCTGAACTCGGCGCCGGCCGTGATCGCCTTCGAAGTGTCCGACACCGGCATCGGCATTCCCCTGGAGAAGCAGAAGCTGATCTTCGAGGCGTTCCAGCAGGCCGATGCCGGCACCAGCCGCAAATATGGCGGCACCGGTCTCGGCCTTGCGATCAGCCGCGAGCTTGCCAGCCTGCTCGGCGGCGAGATCCACCTGCGCAGCGCGCCGGGCAAGGGCTCGACCTTCACGCTTTATCTGCCCTTGAAATATTCCGGCCCGACCCTCGCGCCGCGGGCGCCGGCGTCACAGCAATACGGCCAGCCGCCGGCGCTGCAGCCTGCCGCGCCCGACCAGCAGCGCGTTATCGAGCAGCTGCCCGACGACCGCCTCAACCTCGAGCCCGGCGACACCATTCTCCTGATCGTCGAGGACGACCCGCATTATGCCCGCGTGCTGGTCGATCTGGCCCGCGACAAGGGCTTCAAGGTCCTGGTCGCCGCGCGCGGCGCCGAGGCCCTCGAGCTCGCCAAGCAATACCAGCCGACGGCCGTCTCGCTCGACGTGTTCCTGCCCGACATGCTCGGCTGGACCGTGCTGAGCCAGCTCAAGCACAATCCGCTCACCCGCCACATCCCGGTCCAGATCATCACGCTCGACGAGGACCGCCAGCATGCGCTGGCGCGCGGCGCCTTCTCCTTCGTCAACAAGCCGACGACGACCGAGGGCGTCTCGGCCGCGCTGACGCAGATCAAGGAATATGCGCGGCCGCGGCGCAAGCGGCTCTTGATCGTCGAGGACAACGAGGCCGAGCGGCTCTCGATCCGCGAGCTGCTGCACCACGACGACATCGAGATCCTGGCCACGGATACCGGGGCAGGCGCGCTCACGACGTTGCGCGAGCAACCCTGCGATTGCGTGGTGCTCGACCTCAGGCTGCCCGACATGAGCGGCTTCGAGGTGCTCGATCAGATCCGCAACGACGAGGCGCTGTCGAACATCCCCGTCGTGGTGTTCACCGGCCGCGAGCTCTCGGCCGAGGAGGATGCGGAACTCCACACCATGGCACGCAGCATCGTGGTCAAGGGCGTGGAATCGCCCGAGCGCCTGCTCGACGAGACCGCGTTGTTCCTGCACCGCGTGATCACGGAGTTGCCGCTCGAGAAGCAGCGCATGCTGGAGAAGCTGAACAGTTCCGACGAGGACCTGATCGGCAAGACCGCCCTGCTCGTCGACGACGATGCCCGCAATATCTTCGCGCTCTCGAGCGTGCTGGAACGACGCGGCATGAAGGTGCTGACGGCCACGACCGGCAGCGAGGCGGTGACACTGGTCGAATCCAATCCGGAGATCGCGATCGTGCTGATGGACATCATGATGCCGCAGATGGATGGCTACCAGACCATCGGCGTGATCCGCGAGAACCCGGCCTTCGCCCGTCTGCCGATCATCGCGTTGACGGCCAAGGCGATGAAGGGCGACCGGGAGAAATGCCTCGAAGCCGGCGCGTCCGACTACCTCGCCAAACCGGTCAACACCGACCAATTGCTGCTTGCGATCCGCATGTGGCTGCATCGCTGAGTTGGACACGCGCATGGACCAGGAAAAGGTCAACATCCTGCTCGTCGACGACCAGCCGGCCAAGCTGCTCGCCTATGAGGTGATCCTGAAGGATCTCGGCGAGAACCTCGTGATCGCCTCCTCGGGCCGCGAGGCGTTGGAGGTGCTGCTCAAGACCGAGATCGCGGTGATCCTGGTCGACGTCTGCATGCCCGAGCTCGACGGCTTCGAGCTCGCCGCGATGATCCGCGAGCATCCGCGTTTCCAGAAGACCGCCATGATCTTCATCTCGGCGATCCAGGTCAGCGACATCGACCGGCTGCGCGGCTACGAGATGGGCGCGGTCGATTACGTGCCGGTTCCGGTCGTGCCGGAGGTACTGCGCGCCAAGATCAAGGTGTTTGCCGAGCTCTACCGCAAGACGCGCGAGCTCGAACGGCTGAACCACGAGCTCGAGGATCGCGTCCGCGCCCGCACCGCGGAACTGGAGGCTTCCACCGCGAAGCTGCGCGAGAGCGAGCAGCGGCGCAGCATGGCGATCGCGGCAGGCAAGATGGGGTCCTGGGACTGGGACTGGATCAGCGGCGATTGGATGTGGGACGAGGGGCAATACAATATCTTCGGCGTCAGCCCCGACAATTTCGAGATCAATCCGGCCAACGTTCAGGCCCTGCTGCACCCCGACGACGTCGACCAGTTGCGCAAGGCGATCGCCGAGTTCAACAAGGGCACACGCGCCTATGAGACGGAGTTCCGCATCATCCGGCCCGACGGCGAGGTGCGCTGGTGCGTCGGCACGGCGGCCGCAACCACGGACGAGAGCGGGCGCGTGGTGCGCGTCAGCGGCGTGACCGTCGACATCACCGAGCGCAAGCGCGCCGAGGAGCGGCAGAACCTGCTGGCGCGGGAAGTCGATCATCGCGCGAAGAACGCGCTGGCGCTGGCGCAGTCGATCGTGCGCCTCACCCGGGCCGACGAGGTCAAGGCCTATGTCAACGCCGTCGAGGGGCGCATCAATGCGCTGGCGCGCGTGCACACCATCCTGTCGCTGTCGAGCTGGCAGGGCGCCGAGCTCTCCAGGCTGATCGACGAGGAGCTTGCGCCCTATTCGTTGGGTGACCAGATCAAATTGGCAGGGCCCGAAGTTCAGTTGCTGCCGGCGACGGCCCAGACGCTGGCGCTCGCACTGCACGAGCTCTTCACCAACTCGGCAAAGTACGGCGCGCTATCCACGCGAGCGGGGCGGCTCGCGATCGATTGGCAGGTCGACGAGGAGCTGCTCACGCTGAGCTGGGAGGAATCCGGCGGTCCCCTGGTCAAGACCCCGAAATCGCGCGGCTTCGGCACGCGAAGCCTGCTTGCGAGCATCGAGTCCCAGCTTGGCGGACAGGCGCAGTTCGATTGGCGCGCCGAGGGCCTGCTGTGCCGTCTTGAGGTGCCGTTGACACGCAAGACCGCGGCGGCTGCACCAAGCAAGTTCGACACCGCCGGCGCTGCCGAATTGCAACGCGCATCCGGTTAACCTGACGCTGCGCTGCTCATGCGCTGCGCCGTGCGTGGTTCGCGCGCGACGCGCCCTTCGAGCCAAGCTTCCGTTCGGGCGAGATCGCGCAGCGCCCTCGCGTAGCGGCGGGCCGCGCTTCGCTCCGCGCCAAGCGGAAGCTTGCGCGCCTTGCGCAGGATGTCCGCGGCCGCGTTGCGATAGGCCAGCGAGCGGTAAAGAAAGACGACCTTACCCATATCGATGTTCCCGTTTTGCTGGCGCCCATCTTGGCAAGCCCGGCATGAACGCCGGATGAAACGGGCGGTAACAATTCCTTCAGCGGAACGGAACCCGGCGATCACATGCGCGTTGGCGTGGCAGTTCGGGATGCCGTCCCATGCGCACCAAGAAGTCGTCTGAGCTGATCTCTGCCAGCGGCCTTATCAAGCTGATGACGCATGCAATGATGGGCGCAGCGCTCGGCCTCATTTTCAGCCTCACGCTCGTCCTGTCCAATCCAGCCGTCGCCAACCTGCTGAACAATGGCGGAAGCCAGGCCGCGATGGTCTTCGCCCTCACCTTGGTGACGACCTTCGCGATCGGCGCGACGCTCACCGGCGCCGTGTTCATCCTGGCCGAGGACAAGCAAACTTGAAGCGTGGGTGACGCACGGAAGATACTTCGCCGGGAACTCCCTGCCGCGACGCGCGGTTTGTGCCTGCGTCAATTTAACTCAGGGAGTTTCCCCGCATGAAGACGACCAAGCTCGCTCTCGCCGTAATATTGGCAACCGGCCTTGCCGCCGCGCCGTTTGCCGCCCAGGCCAAATCGCACAAGACTAAGCATGGATCCTCGATGTCGTCGGCACAGACCACCGGCGCCAACACCAAGTCCTCCAAGGGCGCTGATCCGTCCGGCCAAGGCGGCGCCGGTCCCGGCTCTGATCAGGGCGGCACCATGACCAACAAGGGCGGCATGACCGACACCAAATAGGCGCTCCCTGGAATCATGAAGGGCTCCGCATTGCGGAGCCCTTTGTCTTCTATCTTTGGTTCGGCACTCGGCCTTCAGTATACGGCGCCAAGGATCTCAGCGGCGCTCGGCTGCGCGCGCGGAGTTGCCGCCTGTCTTCACGGCACGAAGCCGCACCCGGTCGCGGACGTTCGGCAGTACGTCGCTGCCGCCGGCAGCCTTCCATTCGGCGATCAAGAGATTGATCTTCCGGCGCAAGTCCATCTGCGCCAGGGCTCTCTCCGTGCAGTCGTGATCGCGCTTGACGAGGTCGCGCACCGACGCCTCGACGTCGGCCATCTCAAGCCTCAAGGCTCTGATTTTACGTCGAATTTCATTAATTCTGTTGTCCATGCCTTGTTAGAACAAAATAAGAACATATAGTCAAGTCACGATTTCAGGACGGAGACGCCAGATGCAGGTTCAAGGTAAATACGACGCCAGATTTTTCCTGGGCGAGCAGATGACGCGGGCGCAGGGTCTCAAGCTGAAGCGGCTCAGCGAAGAGGCCTACCAGCCCGGCCAATATGCGCGGGATCTGTCCTTCAGCGAGGCCGCCCGGCGCATCCAGGTGCTGGAAGCGGAGATCGAGCTGGCAAACTCCTTCTAGAGCATCGCATCGCGCTTTAGGCATGCGCCGTTCCACGCTCCCGGAACCATGGCTGTGCAGAATGGTTCTCCCCGCCGAGGGAGAATATGCATGGCACGCAAGGCAAAAAAGCGCCGCTACTCACGCAGCTCGGGAAGCGATGTCGCCACCGAGATGCGGCGTTACAAGAAGGGCACCGCGAAGAGCGGCCGTGGCGGGCGCGGCGGCCGCGTCAAGAACCGCAAGCAGGCCATCGCGATCGGACTGTCGAAGGCACGCAAGAAGGGCAAGAAGGTCCCGAAGAAGGCTTCGAAGCGCAAGAGCGCCAAGAAGACGTCCAAGAAAGCATCCAAGAAAACGTCCGCGACGTCGTCCAAGAAATCGTCGAACAAGAAATCATCGAAGCGCAAATCCAAGCGGTCGCGCTGACCCGCCTCAGATCATGCTCCCCGGCATGAAGCAGCGGATCGAAATCCCGAACGCAGTCTTGACCGGCCACACCATCGTGCGGCCGGCCCGGTTGGGCTCGGTGATGACGGCCTCATCCGGCACATCGATCCACTGTCCGTCGATGCGGACACGGTAGCGCCCGTTGTGCGACTCCCAGTCGAGATCGGCAAGGGCGAAACCGTCCGCGTCCGAGCAGCACGGACCGAGATGGCTGCGCAAACTGTCGAACCATGGCTTCAGAGGAGAATTCGCGTAGCGGCCGTCGTCGCGCCCGAGCGCGTTTCCTCCCGAGAGCACCAATGGCGCCACGAGCAGCGCACTCCTGAGCGAGAGCTTCAATCGATCCATGTCGGCACCGATCACTTGTGAACCACCGGCGAGTTCCACAAAGCGCCGGGAGGCTCGAAGTTCCACGCCTGCAACCCCTCTCAGCGGCGACGTTGGCGCAGAGGACCGAGGCGCCCTGCGAGTGTGATCAGCGAACACGGCTTTTTCGGACGCACCAGGTCATCATCCCTGCCGTTAACGAGAATGTGACCGGCCTGGTGCGGACGTGACGTGTGTGCAAAAGGCGGCCCGAAGGCCGCCTTCCTGGATTGGTAAGGGTCGAGTTGACGTTATGCGAGTGGCACCGCAACGAAGCGGGTGGCCTCCGCGCTTCTGACCTGAAGCAGCACGCTGCGCTTGCCCGACGATTTGGCCTGCGCCAGCTCGGAGCGCACCTCGCCGACATTGCTGACAGCCTTGCCGCCGACATTGAGGATGACGTCGCCGGTCCGGATGCCGCGTTGCGCGGCCGGGCCTTGCGGATCAACCTCGGTGACGACGACGCCGTTCTGGCCTGCGCCTTGGACGTCACCGGCGGGCGCCAGGCTGAGGCCGAGGCGCGGCGTGCCGACACCCGGCTGTCCGCTGCCCTCGTCGGCATTGCCACTGCCATTGCCCTTGGCCTGCCGCTCGTTCGGCAACTCGCCGAGCGCCAGCGTCACCGTCTTGCTGTCGCCCTTGCGGAAGACATCGAGCTTCACGGACGTGCCCGGCGTCAAGCCGGCGATGGTGCGGGCGAGGTCGCGGGAGTCCTTGATCGTGGTGCCGTTGACGGCGGTGATGACATCGCCCGCCTGGATGCCGGCCTTCGCCGCCGGGCTGCCATCCTGCGGATTGTCGACGATCGCGCCGCGCGCCTCCTTGAGCCCGAGGCTGTCGGCGATATCCGACGTCACCGGCTGCACCTGCACGCCGAGCCAGCCCCGGGTGACCGCGCCCTTGTCCTTCAATTGCGCGACGACGAGCTTGGCGGTCGAAGCCGGGATATCGAAGCCGATGCCGACCGAGCCGCCCGAGGGCGAGAAGATCGCAGTGTTCACGCCGATCACGTTGCCGTTCATGTCGAAGGCCGGGCCGCCGGAATTACCCTTGTTGATCGGCGCGTCGATCTGGATGAAGTCGTCATAGGGACCGTTGCCGATGTCGCGGCCACTGGCCGAGACGATGCCGGCGGTCACGGTGCCGCCAAGACCGAAGGGATTGCCGACCGCGACCACCCAGTCGCCAATGCGCGGCTTCTGGTCGGAGAACTTGACGAACGGAAAGTCCTTCTTGCCGTCGACCTTGATCAGCGCGAGATCTGTCTTCGGATCGGTGCCGACCACTTTCGCGGTGTAGGTCGTGCCGTCGTCCATCGTCACCTGCACGGACTCGGCGCGATCGACGACGTGATTGTTGGTCACGGCATAGCCGTCGGCGGAGATGAAAAAGCCGGAGCCTTCGCCCGTGATCATCTGGTGGCGCTGGCGCGGCATGCCGTTCGCGCCGCCCGGAAAGCGGAAACCGAACTGTCGCGAGAACTGGTCGAACGGCGTGTCCTCGTCCGAATCCATCCGGTTCTGCTGCAGCATCGCGCTCTTGTCGTTGTCCTGATCGATTTTGACCCGCACCGAGATCACAGCGGGTTTGACCCTGCTGACGAGATCGCCGAAGCCGGGCGGCGTCGCGGCGGCTTCGGCCGCCTGAGCCGGCGCAATCAAGGAGTTGATGCCGTACGGCGAGGCGCCTGGCGCAATGGCCAGGGCGGCCACGCCCAGCGCGGCCACGGTGCCGAGCAGCGCGAGCCGCCGCGGCCGCAAGATCTTGCGAGACGTGGTGATGTCGGAATTGACGCGATCGTTCATGTCGAAATGTCCATGTTGAGCAGGTGTCGCCTTGCCCGCAACATGGTCGCTGCCACCTTACGGCGTCCCGTCCGTCCGATTAAATCTCGGCAAAGAATGGATGAGCGGTCGCAGCAGGCAATCCGGACGTTTGATACAGCTCAACGCGCCGCCTTCGCGCAGTGAAAAACTGCGACCATCGGATGATGCTCAGCGGAGGCGCGCCATGTACAAAGACATTCTCGTCCACATTCCCACCGAACGTCCCATGCGTCCCGCGATCGAGGGCTCGGTCTCGCTCGCGGCGAAGCTCAACGCGCATCTCGACGCGGTCGCGGTCGGCTATGTCGCCACCAGTACGGCTTACGTCATGGAAGGCGGCGCGGCGGTGGCGGCCGTTTTCGAGCTGGAGCGCGAGCGCGCCGTGGAGCGGGCCGAGGCGGCGCTCGCGGTATTCAAGAGCGAGGCGGCGAACGCCGGCATCGCCTATACCTGCCACGCACTCGGCGCGATCCCGGCAGATGCCGCCGGCTCGCTCGGCGAGATGGCACGGCTGCACGACCTCAGCGTCCTGCTCCAGCCCGATCCGGCGCAAGGCTCGTTCGACAACGACATGCCGAGCGAGATCCTGTTCCGCGCGGGCGGCCCGGTGCTGTTCCTGCCCTACACCTTCCGGGGAGCCTTCAAGGCGAAGCGGATCGGCATCTGCTGGGACGGCAGTCGCGTTGCCGCCCGCGCTATGCGCGACGCAGCTCCGTTCCTGGCGCGCGCCGAAGAGATCGTGATCATCACCGTCAACGAGACCGACGACGTCTGCGGCGAAGCTTCAGCGAGCGGCTTGGCCAGACATCTCGGCCGGCGCGGATTGTCCACCCGCACGGTCAGCCTGACCGCCACGCGCGCCGACATTCAGCCGATCATTCTGTCGCTGGCGGCCGACGAGAGTCTCGATCTTCTGGTGATGGGCGGCTACGGCCATTCACGGTTGCAGGAACGCTTTCTCGGGGGCGTCACCCGCGCCATGCTGGAAGCCATGACGGTCCCGACGCTGATGTCGCATTGACGCGCCGGCCTGGCGCCGTCACGCCGCGACGGGAGCTTCCCATGTCGTGGGCGCGGCGGCGTCCTTGTCGCGGTGCACATTGCACGCGTCGAAGTGCGCCTTGAGCTCGATTTCGGCAAGATGTTCGAAATGTTCGGCCTGGCCGAGGAGTTCCCAGTTCTGGAGCGGCCGGTAGGCCGCCTGCTGACGGCAGAGGGACGCCAGCGCCCGGTAGCGACGTACGTTCTCCATGAGACCCTCCCTCGCGTTCACCGGCTTATTGCCCTGATTTGCGTCAGGCCGATGGCGTTTATGCAAAACATTTGCTGCGCGCTCAACGCGCCTGAACCAAGTTAATTTTCGAGAAGTGCCGGTAAGGATTTTAGTTCCAAACGTCCGCTCGGAACTCTGTGCCTAGTGCTAGGCGTAGAGGCGGCGCTCCACGGCGACGCCCACCAGGTCGAGATAACGCTCGATCAAGTCGGGACGGCCGACGAGATAGCCTTGCATCTCCTCGCAGGCCTCGCGGGCCAAGAAGGCACGTTGGGCTTCCGTCTCCACCCCCTCGGCAATGACCGGGATCTTCAGCGCGTGCGCCAGGCTCAGGACGGCGCGGACAATCTCGGCCGATTGCGGCGTCGCCTCCAGGTTGGAGATGAAACTGCGGTCGATCTTGATCTTGTCGAACGGGAACGACTGCAGATAGGACAGCGAGGAATAGCCGGTGCCGAAATCATCCATGGCGATGCGGATGCCGAGCGCCTTCAGCCGCCGCAGCAGGTTGAGCGCGCGGGTGAAATCGCCGATCAGCACGCCCTCGGTGATCTCGACCTCGAGCCGCGTCGGCGTCAGCCCCGTCTCCAACAGGATCTGGTGGATCGAGCGCTCGAGATCGCCCGCCTGGAATTGGACCGGCGACAGATTGACCGCGACCTGCAACGGCCGCGGCCAGGATGCCGCCTCGCGGCACGCCTCGCGCAGCACCCATTCACCGATCTCGACGATCAGCCCGTTCTCCTCGGCGAGCGGAATGAACTGGTCCGGCGGCACGAAGCCCCGCGTCGGGTGATTCCATCGCAGCAGCGCCTCGAAGCCGATGACCTCGCCATCCACCCGCGCCTGCGGCTGGAAATAGACGAGGAGCTGGTTCTGCTCCAGCGCCTGCCGCAGGTCGTGCTGCAACAGCCTGCGATCGCGCAGCTCCTGGTCCATCTCGGATTCGAAGCAGCGGACCCGGCTCCTGCCCTCGCGCTTGGCGCGGTAGAGAGCCGAGTCGGCATTGGCGAGCAGCGTCGCCGCGTTCACGCCATCGTCGGGATAGAACGCGATGCCGACGCTGAGGCCCACGTGGGAGAGATAGTCGTCGACCTCGAGCTCCTTGCCGATCGTCTCGACCAGGCGTTCGGCCAGCGCCAGAACGTCCTCACGGCTGGCGTTGTCGGGCATCAGGATCATGAACTCGTCGCCGCCGATCCGGGCGACGAAGGCGCCTTCGGCTTCCGCGGCAAGCCGGTCGGCGGCCGCCCGCATCAGCATGTCGCCGACGGGGTGACCGAACACGTCGTTGACCTCCTTGAAGCGGTCGAGATCGAGGCTCAGCACAGCGAAACTGGTCGATGCCTCCTGCGCCCGCTCCAGCCGTTCGTCGAGCGCCGCGTTGAAGGCGCTGCGGTTCGGCAGGTCCGTGAGCGCATCATGATGCGCAAGATGGCTGATCCGCTGCCGGGTGGTGACACGCTCCGTGACATCCTCGATCACGCCGACCAGATATTGCGGATCCCCGTTGCCATCCGTGATCAGCATCTTGCGTGAATTGACGACCCGGTCGCGGCCCTTGACGCCGACTTCGAGCAGATGCTCCTCCAGAACCATCGGCATGCCGCTGGCCGCGACGCGTCTATCCTGCTCGTTGACCACGCGGGCCACGTCAGCCGGGAAGATCTGCTCGGGCGTTCGGCCCAGCATCTGTTCGCGCGGCATGCCGTAATAGTCTTCTCCGGCGCGGTTGAGCAGGATGTAGCGCGAACTCTCCGCACATTTCGCGAAGACGGCGATCGGAATGTTTTCGATGATTGTGTCGAGGAACTCGCGGGTCCGCAGCAGATCCTGCTCGACCTCGTCGCGCGTTTGCGCGCGTACTTCGATCATCCGCTGACGCTCGCGATCACCGGCCTCGTAAGCCGCGCTGACGAACTTGCCCAGCTTGACGAGATCGACCTGTCCGGTGGCATCGGTGGCGCAGCGGAGCTGCTCGGCGAACAGGCGATGCATGCTCATGCCATCACTTTGCGCCGCGTGCGGGCTTCATGCCGCAGTTTCCGTCGTTACGCATCCGCGCTCTCATAGCGTCCCTAAACCACAGATTGAGACGCTTGGCATTGCGCGGTCGTTAATCGATTGTCCTTCTCCGGTGCGTTGGTTACCCCGGCCTGAATGAGCCGATCGATTTGGAAGGCATGCTCCGTAGAGATCCGGAGAAAGTGGCGCGCCTTGACACACCGGAGCCACGGCGGTGGGCTGATCCGTAATCTACCGGATGAGCGCACTTTCTTCGGCCCGCTTCGCGGGCGCGGAACTATCTTGCAGCTTCGGAACCCGGCCGGTCTCCGCGGCGATGCGAATAGACGCGATATTGGCGGCATATTCGCCAGCGCTCTTGCCGCGAAACACGGCGGAGCCGGCGACCAGCGTGTCGGCACCCGCTGCAGCCACGGCCGCGGCATTGTCGCGCGTGACACCGCCATCGACTTCGAGCCGGATCGGCCGCCCGCCGATCATGGTCCTGATCCGCCTGATCTTGTCGATCTGCGATGCGATGAAGGATTGGCCGCCAAAGCCCGGATTGACCGTCATCACCAGCACGAGATCGATCCGATCGAGCACATACTCGATCACCGCATCCGGCGTCGATGGACAAAGACTGACGCCAGCCTTGCTGCCGAGCGAACGGATCGCCTGCAGCGAGCGGTCGAGATGCGCCCCCGCTTCGGCGTGCACCGTGATGATGTCCGCTCCGGCCTTTGCGAACGCCTCGAGATAGGGATCTGTCGGCGCGATCATCAAATGCACGTCGAACGGCTTCTTCGAATAGGGACGGATCGCCTTGATGACCTCGGCACCGAAACTGATGTTCGGCACGAAGTGTCCGTCCATGACGTCGCAATGAATCCAGTCGGCCCCAGCGGCGTCGATCGCGGCGACCTCCTCGCCGAGACGCGCGAAATCCGCGGCGAGGATCGATGGAGCGATCATGATCTCCTTCGTCATGGCACTGCACTCCGCGCATCCGCACCGCCGCTGAAGACTCGGCTCGCCAAGACGTCCATGGCATCGATGGTTTCGAGGTCGGCGACATCGAGCATGCGATCGAGATCGGACACCAGCCGATCGGCCTGCCGCAGGCGGATGCGGTCGACGGCGTTGCGGATCGAGCGCGCATTGGAGAAGAACGGCTGGATCCGGCGCAGCGCGATGTATTTCTCGAACGCCTCGCGCGCCGCAGCCGAGAAGCGGTAGCCGCGCTCCTTCAGCATCAGCTCGGCGATAACGAGCAGCTCGGCCTCTGCATAGTCAGGGAATTCGATGTGGTGGGCGATCCGCGACCGGAAGCCGGGATTGGAGGCGAAGAATTTCGTCATCCGCTCGCCATAGCCGGCGAGGATCACGACGAGGTCCTCGCGCTGGTTCTCCATCACCTGGAGCAGGATCTCGATCGATTCCTGACCATAGTCGCGCTCGTTGTCGGGACGATGCAGATAATAGGCCTCGTCGATGAACAGCACGCCGCCCATCGCCTTTTTCAGGATCTCCTTGGTCTTCGGCGCGGTGTGGCCGATATACTGGCCGACGAGATCGTCGCGCGTCACCGAGATCACCTGCCCGCGCCGCACGAAGCCGAGCCCGTGCAGGATCCCGGCCATGCGCAGCGCGACGGTGGTCTTGCCTGTTCCAGGATTGCCGGTGAACGACATGTGCAGCGTCGGCGGCGCGGAGGCGAGGCCGGCACGCTGCCGGATGCGCTCGATCAGCAGCAGCGAGGCGATCTGGCGCACGCGGTTCTTGACCGGCTTGAGCCCGATCAGCTCCTGATCGAGCTGTTGAAGCGTCTCGGTGATTCCGGCGGCTTCAGCCTCCTTGCGGAGATCGAAATGGGTCTCGCTGTGTTCGGTCGTGGTTGCGTGGGGGACATCGAGCATGGCTACCCTCGAAGAAAAGAGCTTCGCCGCGAGCGAGGCGGCGAAGCAGTGGTCCGCCAGGATGCGGAGCAGGGAGAGCTCCGCGCGGAAGCGGATGACTCAAGCTGGCGCGTGCGCAACCGGCTTGCGCACGGTGGTGTAGCGGACCGCACGGCCGCCGACCTCCTGCCGCACCAGCTCGAACTCCGTCTCTTGCTTCGGCCGGTTGACGAGGAAGGAGATCCGCACCGACTCCCAGCCGTGGCTGGCATCGAAGCCGCTGATGCGGATATAGCGGTCGCCGTAGACCCTGCGGCACTCGGCCAGCTCCATCATCACGCCGGCGGCGTCCTGGAGATCGAACATCGGCAGGCCCCACATCTCCCAATAGGTGTTTCGGGGATGCGGATCGTCGGTGAACTCGATGTTCACCGCCCAGCCATTGGCGAGGCAATACTGCACCTGGCTGGTGATCTGCTCGTCGGTCAGATCCGGCAGGTACGAGAAGCAGCCCTGGGTGATCTTCATCTCAAATCTCCTCAGACGGTTTCCAGCGCGGTCGGCACGAAGTCCGGCGTGTCGGTGGATTGATAGTTGAAAGTGACATCCTTCCAGACCTCGAGCGCGGCCTTCAGCGGCGTGCAGGTCTGGGCCGCCTTGGCCAAGATTTCCGGGCCCTCGTGGACATAGTCGCGGCCCTCGTTGCGGGCGAGGATCATCGCTTCCAGCGCCACGCGGTTGGCGGTCGCGCCGGCCGCAATGCCCATGGGATGACCGATCGTGCCGCCGCCGAACTGCAGCACGACGTCCTCGCCTAACAGGTCGAGCAGCTGGTGCATCTGCCCGGCATGGATGCCGCCGGAGGCCACCGGCATCATCTTGTTCAGGCTCGCCCAGGACTGGTCGAAGAACAGGCCATGCTCGAGCTTGGTCGGGTTGAAGTCTTCGCGGCAGACATCGTAGTAGCCGCGTGTGGTGTTGGGATCGCCTTCGAGCTTGCCGACCACCGTGCCGGCGTGGATGTGGTCGACGCCGGCAAGCCGCATCCATTTGGCGATGACGCGGAACGACACGCCATGGCTCTTCTGCCGCGTATAGGTGGAGTGGCCGGCGCGATGCAGATGCAGGATCATGTCGTTGCGCCGCGCCCACTTGGCCATGGACTGGATCGCAGTGTAGCCGATCACGAGGTCGATCATCACGATCACCGAGCCGAGCTCCTTGGCGAACTCCGCACGCTCGTACATGTCCTCCATGGTGGCCGCGGTGACGTTCAGGTAGGTCCCTTTCACCTCGCCGGAGGCGGCCTGCGCGCGGTTCACCGCCTCCATGCAATAGAGGAAGCGATCACGCCAATGCATGAAGGGCTGCGAGTTGATGTTCTCGTCGTCCTTGGTGAAGTCGAGCCCGCCCTTCAGCGCCTCATAGACCACACGGCCGTAATTGCGGCCGGACAGACCGAGCTTCGGCTTCACCGTCGCGCCGAGCAGCGGCCGGCCGAACTTGTCGAGCCGCTCGCGCTCCACCACGATGCCGGTCGCCGGTCCCTGGAACGTCTTCACATAGGCGACGGGAAAGCGCATGTCCTCGAGGCGCAGCGCCTTCAGCGGCTTGAAGCCGAACACGTTGCCGATGATCGAGGCCGAGAGGTTGGCGATCGAGCCCGGCTCGAACAGGTCGAGATCATAGGCGATGTAGGCGAAATACGAGCCGGGTGAGCCCGGAACGGGATCGACGCGATAGCACTTGGCACGATACTTCTCGGCCGCCGTCAGGCGATCGGTCCACACCACCGTCCAGGTCGCGGTCGAGGATTCGCCGGCAACCGCGGCAGAGGCCTCGATCGGGTCGACGCCCTCCTGCGGCGTCACGCGGAACAGCGCGATGACGTCGGTGTCCTTCGGCGTGTAATCGGGCTCCCAATAGCCCATGCGCTTGTACTCCATCACGCCGGAGCGATAGCGCTCTTTGCCGCGGACCGTGCCTGCATGTGCGTTCATGTCTCTCTCCTGCTCTTTTCTCTGCTCTTTCTGATTGGCTAAGCGGCAACCGGCTCGCGGGCGTCGATGCGCGGATCGAGCTCGCCGGCGCGATAGCGCCGCGCCATCTCGCTCATTGGAATGACCTTGATCTTGCTGGCGTGGCCTGCGGTACCGAACTGCTCGAACCGCTCGCGGCACAATTCGCGCATTGCGTCCATCGCCGGCTTCAGGAATTTGCGCGGATCGAATTCGGAGCGCGCTTCCGCCGCCACCTTCCGGAACACCGCGGTCATCGCCAGCCGGCAATCGGTGTCGATGTTGATCTTGCGCACGCCGCTTCGGATGCCGCGAACGATCTCCTCGACCGGCACGCCCCAGGTCTGCGGCATCTCGCCGCCGAACTGGTTGAACATGTCCTGGAGCGGCTGCGGCACCGAGGACGAGCCGTGCATGACCAGATGCGTGTTCGGCAGCCGGCCGTGGATCTCCTCGACCACCCGCATCGCCAGGATATCGCCATCCGGCTTGCGGCTGAACTTGTAGGCACCGTGCGAGGTGCCCATCGCGATCGCGAGCGCATCGACCTTGGTTGCACGGACGAAGTCGACGGCCTGGTCCGGATCGGTCAAGAGCTGATCGTGGCCGACCTTGCCCTCGACGCCGTGACCATCCTCCTGCTCGCCGCCGCCGTGCTCGAGCGAACCGAGCACGCCGAGCTCGCCTTCGACGGACGCGCCGACCCAATGAGCGAGATCGACGACGCGGCGCGTGATCGCGACGTTATAGTCATAGTCGGCCGCCGTCTTGGCGTCGGCTTTGAGCGAGCCATCCATCATGACGGAGGTGAAGCCATGGGCGATGGCCGAGGCGCAGGTCGCTTCGTCATTGCCGTGGTCCTGGTGCATGCAGAGCGGAATGTCGGGATAGGTCCGCTCCAGCGCGTCGATCATGTGCGAAAGCATGAGATCGCCGGCATAGCTGCGCGCGCCGCGCGAGGCCTGGATGATGACCGGCGCATCGACCGCGGCCGCCGCCTGCATGATCGCGATGCCCTGCTCCATGTTGTTGATGTTGAACGCCGGCACGGCGTAGCCGTGGCTGGCAGCGTGATCGAGCAATTGGCGGAGAGTAATACGGGCCAAGATTCGTCCTCCTTATTGGCTCTTGCGGGCCATCGCCCGGCGAGCCGCTTCCGCAATGCTTTGCGGTGTGATGCCGAATTCGCGGTACAACACCGGGGCGGGGGCCGAGGCGCCGAAGCCGCGCATGCCGACGAATTCGCCGTCAGCGCCGATCCAGCGATGCCAGTCGCCGGCGACAGCTGCCTCGATGCCGACGCGCGGCGCGGTGCCGAGCACCGAGGCGCGGTAATCCTCCGGCTGCTCCTCGAACAGTGCGAAACACGGAGCCGAGACCACGGCGGCGCGAACGTGCTCGGTCGCGAGCAGGCGTGCGGCTTCCAGCGCGATCGAGACTTCCGAGCCGGTTGCGATGAGCGTCACGTCACGGCCGCCGTCCGGCGAGACGACGAGATAGGCACCGTTCGCGACGCGGTTTCTGCCGCGCCCATCGCTGCGGAATGTCGGCAAGGCCTGCCGCGACAGGCATAGCACTGAGGGGCGATGCTCCGCCGCGAGCGCGCAATCCCAGGCCTCCAGCGTCTCCACGGCATCGGCGGGGCGGAACACCAGTAGATTGGGGATCACGCGCAGTGCCGCGAGATGCTCGACCGGCTGGTGCGTCGGTCCGTCCTCACCAAGGCCGATGGAATCGTGCGTCATCACGTGGATGACGCGCAGCCGCATCAAGGCTGCAAGTCGGATCGCCGGCCGGCTGTAGTCGGAGAACGCCAGGAACGTGCCGCCATAGGGGATGAAGCCGCCATGCAGCGCCAGGCCGTTCATCGCTGCGGCCATGCCGTGCTCGCGGATGCCATAGTGGATGTAGTCGCCGGCGAACGCACCGCTCTTGACCGGCGCCTGCGCCTTGGCATGCGTCAGGTTCGAATGGGTGAGGTCCGCGGAGCCGCCGACCAGGCCGGGAATTGTTCCTGCGATTCCCTCGAGCACCTGTTGCGAGGCCTGCCGCGTCGCCAGCTTCGGCCGCTCGGATGCAAAGTGCTCACGCAATTTCGCCGCGGCCAGCGCATAGGAGGCGGGCAGAGCCGCGGCTTTGCCCTCGACGAACAGGTCGCGCTGCTCCGGCGTCGCACCTTCGTAACGATCGAGCCAAGCGAGGCGATCGACCTGCCCGCGCTGCCCGATCATCCGCCAAGCCTTGAGCACCGGGATCGGCACCACGAAAGGCTGATAGTCCCAACCCAGCGTCCGCCGCGCCGCTGCCGTCTGCTCGGTGCCGAGCGGCGCGCCATGCACTTTCTCGGTGCCCTGTCTATCAGGCGCGCCATAGCCGATGATTGTGCGACAGGCGATCAGCGACGGCTTCGCGGTCTCCCGCTCCTCCGCTATCGCCTGCGCCACCGCTTCGGGATCATGTCCGTCGACGCGGCGCACCGACCAGCCGGAGGCAGCGGAGCGCGCGAGCTGGTCGTCCGATGTCGCCAACGAGGTCGGACCGTCGATGGAGATGCCGTTGTCGTCGAACAGCACGATCAGCCGGCCGAGCCCGAGATGACCGGCCAGCGAGATCGCCTCATGGCTGAGGCCTTCCATCAGGCAGCCATCGCCCGCGATAACATAGGTGAAGTGATCGACGAGCCCATCGCCATGCCGCGCATTCGCCATCCGCTCGGCGAGCGCCATGCCGACCGCGGTCGCAATGCCCTGGCCCAGCGGTCCCGTCGTGGTCTCGACACCAGCCGTGTGGCCATATTCGGGGTGGCCCGGCGTCTTCGAGCCCCACTGGCGAAAGGCCTTGATGTCGTCGAGGCTGATATCGCCGCCGGTGAGATGCAGCAGCGCATAGAGCAGCATCGAGCCGTGCCCCGCCGACAGCACGAAGCGGTCGCGGTCCGGCCAGTTCGGATGCGCCGAGTCGAACTTCAGGAAGCGCGAGAACAGCACAGTCGCGACGTCGGCCATGCCCATGGGCAGCCCGGGATGGCCTGACTGCGCTGCCTCGATGGCGTCGACCGCGAGGAAGCGGACGGCATTGGCGAGATCGTTGTGCGTGACCGCATTGAGGTCGGCTTCGGCATGGACGGAGATGTTCATCGGAGTCTCTCCCTGTTCACTTCAGGCTGCGCTTGCGCTCGATCAGCTGCATGATCAGCGGCGTCAGGATCAGCTGCATGGCCAGGTCCAGCTTCGCGCCCGGGCACACGATCGAATTGGCGCGCGACATCCAGCTCTGCGGCAGCATCGAGAGCAGATAGGGGAAGTCGATACCGCGCGGATTCTTGAAGCGGATCACCACCATCGATTCGTCCGGCGTCGGGATCCAGCGCGCGATGAATGGATTGGAGGTGTCCACGGTCGGGACGCGCTGGAAGTTGATGTCGGTCTCGGTGAATTGCGGGCAGATGTAGTGGATGTAGTCGGGCATCCGCCGCAGGATGGTGTCGGTGACCGCCTCGGTCGAATAGCCGCGTGCGCTGCGGTCGCGGTGCAGCTTCTGGATCCATTCGAGGTTGATGACGGGCACGACGCCGATCTTGAGGTCGGCATAGCGCGCGACGTTCACCTTATCGGTGACTACGGCGCCGTGCAGGCCCTCGTAGAACAGAAGGTCCGAATCCTCCGGCAGCTGCTTCCAGTCGGTGAAGGTGCCTGGTGCCGCACCATGCAGCGCCGATTCCTCGGCGTCGTGGACGTAGTGCCGCGTCACCGCGGTGCCGGTCTCGCCGTAGTCGCGGAAGGCGCGTTCCAGCTCCTCGAACAAATTGGTCTCGGGGCTGAAATGGCTGAAGTGCTTGTTGCCGCGCTCGGCCTCCTTCGCCATCTGCGCACGCATCTCGGCACGGTCGTAGCGGTGGAAGGCGTCGCCCTCGATGTAGACGGCGTTGACCTTCTCGCGGAAAAAGATCTGCTCGAAGGTCTTCTTGACGGAGGTGGTGCCGGCGCCGGAGGAGCCGGTGATGGAGATGATCGGATGCTTCCTGGACATCGGACGCCTCGCTCAGAGCCGGAAGAATCCGCGCCGCGCGAACAGCGGCGCCGAGACGCTGGCAACCAGCAGCGGATCGCAATGCAGCTCCTCGACGCGCCGCACCTCGTTGCTCGAGCCCATGATCAGCGGCACGCGCTGGTGCAGGCTCTGCGCCGATAGATCGAGGATGCGCTCGCGCCCGGTCGAGGCCGAGCCGCCGGCCTGCTCGATGATCATCGCCATCGGGTGTGCTTCGTAGGTCAGGCGTAGGCGGCCGTCGCCGTAGCCGGGCCGCGCATCGGAAGGGTAGAGAAACACGCCGCCACGGGTGAGGATGCGATAGGCCTCCGCGACCAGCGACCCGATCCAGCGCATGTTGAAATCGTGGTTGGCGGGCCCGTCGACGCCGGCGAGGCATTCGTCGATGAAGGCGCGCACCGGCGGATCCCAATGCCGGCGGTTCGAGGCGTTGATCGCGAACTCCTCGCAGGCTTCGGCGATCTGCACGCCGCTGCGCGCGAAGCGGAAGCAGCCCGCCTTGCGGTCGAGCGTGAAAATGTCGACGCCGTCGCCGAGCGTCAGCACCAGCGAGGTCTGCGGGCCGTAGGTGACGAAGCCCGCCGCGAGCTGCGCCGAGCCCCGCTGCTGAAAGGCGAGTGAGAGATCATCGGGGGCCGGCAGGATCGAGAAGATCGTGCCGACGGTCATGTTGATGTCGATGTTGGAGGAGCCGTCGAGCGGATCGATCGCGATGCAGATTCGCCCCTGACGATCGACGATCTGGGCCTCACGCATCTCCTCCGACGCCAGCGCCGCGATCGGCAGCCGGCCGAGGCAGCGGCGCAGGATCGCGTCCGCCTGGACGTCGAGGTCGCGTTGGAGATCGCCGTCGCTGTTGCGCCCGGTGGTCAGGCCCGAGGCGTCGGCGAGATCGCCGCTGGCGATGAGATCGGCAATCTCGATCGCCGCGGCCGCGATGGCATCGACCGCGGCTGCCACGGCCAACGCATGCGGCGCGGTCTCAGAATACCGTTGAAGGTGGTCGTCCAGCCTGAGTTGCCCGGTCATCTGCGTCCATCCCCTTGCCGGTGCCGCAACCATTCCCTCCTGGTGGAGGCAGGTCACGGTCAGTGCCGGCATTCAGGAGATTGACAGGAGCGGCTTAATAAGGAAAATTTCTAATCATAATGAGCCTCAAAGAATTTTCTTATAATAGCGCCGGCCATGCAGCGGCCCAGCTCCGGCATCTGACGATCCGGCAGCTGCGCTCGCTTGCGGCGCTCTCGGCCAAAGGCAGCGTGACGGCGGCGTCGAGCCATCTCGGGCTGACCCAGCCGGCCGTGACCCAGCAGCTGCGGCAGCTGCAGGACCTGGCCGGCCTGCCCCTGGTGCAGCGAACCGGCGACGGCATGCTGCTGACGGAAGCCGGCAGGGAGGTGCTGGCGCTGGCCGAACGGGTCGAAGCCGCGATCACCGATTGCCAGGGCGCGCTCGACCTGCTCGCGGGGCGGACCGACGGCACCGTGCATCTCGGCGCGGTCTCGACCGCGAAATATTTCGTGCCGCACGCGATCGCGGCGTTCTCCAAGCGCTACCCCAAGATCGAGATCAAGCTGACCATCGGCAATCGCGAGGAGATCCGCGAGGCCATGCACGGCTACGACCTCGACTTCGCGGTAATGGGTCGGCCACCGGCCGACGTCACCGTCGACGTCCGCCAGCTCGGGCGCAACCCGCACATCATCGTCGCGCGCAAGGGCCATTGGCTGGAGAAGGATTCCGGCCTCAGCCTGACCGATCTCGTGCACGAGACCTTCCTCACCCGCGAGCCCGGCTCGGGCACGCGGACGCTGATGGAGGGCATGTTCCAGAAATCGGATCTCGAGCCGATCATCGGCATGGAGATGAGCAGCAACGAGACCATCAAGCAGGCGGTCATCGCCGGGCTCGGCATCGCCTTCATCTCGGCTCACACCGTGGCGCATGAGCTCGCCGAGGGCCGGCTCGTCGTGCTCGACGTCGCGGGCCTGCCGATCGTGCGGCAATGGTACGTGATCCGCCGCAGCGACAAGGTGCTGCTGCCGCCCGCGCAGGCGATGTTCGATTTCCTCGGCTCGGAAGGCTCGAATTATCTGCCTGATTTGCCCGAGCTAGGCGGACGATAGCCGGCCTTCGCTCAGCTCATCAGCTTCATGGCGAGCGTCGCCGCCAGCACCACGATGATCTGGAGCAGGCGCTCCGTCGTGAAGATGCGGTTGAAGGTGGTCATCGCGTGCCCCGGCCGACGTGAAGAAGAATCTCTCGGCCGTTGCTAGCACAGAAGGATGCGGAGACAACTCCGTAGTTGCCCGTGGCGGTCGCGCCTTCGGCGAGCCGGTTCAGGGCGCGCCGATGGCCGGCGATCAGGCCGCGAGCGGGGCGGTGTGGTCCGTGCGCGAGGCGAAATAGGCTTCCAGCTCCGACAGCGCCCGCGCCTCCCACTCGCTCGCCTGCTCCAGCAGCGACCAGCTCTGGCCCGGGCGGAACGCTGCGGTCTGGCGATAGAGCGATGCGATGCCGCGGTAGCGGCGCACGTTCTCCAGGATGGCGTGACCGTTCATGTCCGAAAACTCCCTCGTCATTCCCGCGGGAGAAACTGCGGCCAAATCTTTTTCGAAAAGTTAGCGGCGCGCGGCAAGTTCGCGGATGGTTGCCGGACTGTTGCTCGGGGCGCAACGCGCGCGGCGCGATCTATTGCGGATTCGTTGCCGCGCTCTCGCCCGAAGGCTTCAGCCCGCCGCTTCTGACGATTGTCATCGTCGCGCGGCAGAGATCGGCAAGGCCGATCAGGAGGACGGCAAGAAGACAGAACAGGTTGATGGAATCGGCATGCGCGCTGGTCAGCGCATTGAGCTCGAAGAACGGCGGGATGAACGCCCACCACACCAGCGGCACGGTGAGCAGCGCGGCGAATGCCGCCGCCGGTGCACCCGCCATCAGCGCAAGCACGAACAGGCCGGGCAGGAACGCTGCGAAATAGAACTTTGCGCCGAGCAGGACGCAGATGCCCTGAACCACGGCCGAAACCGCGACGACGGCGAGCCCGAGCAGAAACGCCCCCCACGACCATGGCCGTACCCGCCGTGCGCCAAACAGCCCCGCACGTTTCATCAGCATCCCCCTGCCGCCCGTTAACCAGGTGCGTTGCGACGAAAGTACTACAACCGCAACCAATCCGCGAGATGCAAATTGCGTCATCGCGAGGTCGGTCGCACCGTTCGGGCGACGGCCGCTACTCGGTCAGCGCGTAGAGCAACCCCGCGACGGGCAAAGCAAGGCCAATGGCCGATGCGAGCATCCAGCCTCCCTGTGCGAACGCCCATGCTCCGACCGCCGAGCCGACCGCGCCGGCGGCGAAGAACGTCGCCATGTAGAGACCATTGAGGCGACTGCGGTGCTCGTGCCCGAGCGCGAAGATGGCGCGGAAGCCCAGCACCACATTGCCCTGGACCCCGATATCGATCGCAATCGCGGCCACCACCAGACAGGCGAGGTTCAGCATCGAGCCGGACGCGCCGATGGAGGTCACCAGGAAGCCGGCGGCCGTGAGCAGCATCGCGACCAGCGTCGCGATCCGGCTATGGCCGCGGTCCGCGAGGCGCCCGGCGATCGGTGCTGCGAACACGCCGGCGACGCCGGCCAGCGCGAACAGCGCGATGCCGCGCTGGGAGAAGCCGAACTCGCCGGCGAGCTGGAGTGGCGCCACCGTCCAGAACAGGGTGAAGGCGCCGAACAGGCTCGCCTGGTAAAGCGCGCGGCGCCGCAGCAGCGGCGTGGCCCGCACCAGGTCCGGCATCGACAGCAGCAATTGGCCGTAATGCATCCGCGTGACCGGCTTGCGCTTCGGCAGCGTCATCCAGAGCACGGCTGCGAGCACGGTCATCAGCGCGGCGGAGGCGAAGAACACTGCGTGCCACGACAGCAAGGCGGTGACGAAGCTCGACACCGGACGCGCCAGCATGATGCCGAGCATCAGGCCGGTCGAGACGTTGCCGACGACGCGGCCGCGGATGGCTTCAGGCGCCAGATGCGCCGCATAGGGGATGATGATCTGCACCGCGACCGAGCCGAGGCCGATGAACAGTGCGGCGAGGAGGAACGGCAGCGCATGGCTTGCGAACGCCGCGGCGAGCAGCGCCGCGGCGCCGAGCATGATCACCGAGCAGATCAGCGCGCGGTTCTCGACGAGATCGCCGAGCGGCACGATCAGCAGCAGCCCGGTGCCGTAGCCGATCTGCGTCATCGTCACGATCAGCCCGCTAGCTGCATGCGACAGGCCGAGCGCGGCGCTGATTGGGGCGATCAGCGGCTGCGCATAATAGATGTTGGCGGCGACCATGCCACAGGCCGCGGCAAGCACGAAGGTCAGGCGCTGCGACACCGCATCCGGCCCGGGCGCGGTCTCGATCGTGGCATTCATCGTCATTCGCATGGTCTCCAGGTAAGGCGCAGGGAATGGCCATTAGGTAAGGTATAGGGAATAGTCATTCCCTATTCTGACAAAAAATTCAGGCGAGCAGCTTCATTGCGGCGCCGACGAGACGCTCTGCGTCGAGCGGCAGACGCGCCTTGCCGACGACGCGCATTCCCTGCGTGATGCAGAGCATTAGCCGCGCGGTGTCGTCGGCTACGACATGGCGGGGGATCGAGCCATCGGCCTGTCCGGCGCGGATGAGGCCGGCGATGAAGCTCTCGTTGCTCGCGAGCTGTGTGCTGACGAGGGCACCCACGACCGGATCGAGCGCGGACAGCTCGACCGCGCTGCCGACCACGAGGCAGCCGCGCCGCCCCTCGATTCCCCGGGAGTGCTCGACATAGGACAGCAGCACGTTGCGGATTTGCTCGCGGCCGTTTGCACCACGCGCCGCGCTGCGGGTCTGCTGCTGGCGCAGGGCCGTGTAGCGCTCGAAGGCGGCGAGAAACACCGCATGCTTGTCGCGAAACGCCTTGTAGATGCTTCCCGTCGCGAGCCGCATCGCCGCAGTGAGGTCCCCGATCGAGGTGGCATGATAGCCGCGCTCGCGAAACACACGCACGGCGCGGTCGAGCGCGGTGTCCATGTCGAATTCCCGGGGACGGCCGGGCAGACGGGCGGCAGGCCGGGAGCGGCGGGCGGTCTTTTGCATTACGGGATACTAGGGAACGAACGTTTCCGAATAAACACACGTGGTCGTGAAGGGAATCAATGACGAAGGAGAGAGCGTCACCCCCTCCGCGGCACCGGCGTCCCATCCGCCATGATCGCCACGCCCTTCCGCTCGACGATCATGCCGTAGGCGCGCGGCTGGCGGTGCACGTCGAAATTGAAGGTGGTGCGCTTGTAGGAACTGCAGAGATCGAGATCGCAGCGCGCCAGCGCGATCTCGTCGCCCTTTGTCGTGCAGGCCGCAATGATCTCGCCCGAGGGCGCGATGATGCAGCTGCCGCCGATGTGGTCGACGCCCTCCTCCACACCGGCCTTGGCGACGCCGACAACGAAAGTGCCGTTCTGATAGGCACCGGCCTGCATCACCAGATGATTGTGGAACAGCGAGAGATCGTCATGCTCTGGCGCGGGCGGATTGTGCACCGGCGTGTTATAGCCGATCAGCACCATCTCGACGCCCTGCAGGCCCATCACGCGATAGGTCTCGCTCCAGCGGCGGTCGTTGCAGATCGCCATGCCGATCACGCCGCCGAAGGCATCGACCACGCCGAAGCCGCTGCCGGGCTCGAAATAGCGCTTCTCCAGATGCTGGAATTCGCGCCACGGTTCGTGCTCGGCATGGCCGGGCAGATGCACCTTGCGATATTTCAGGACGATCGCGCCGCTCTTGTCGACGAGGATGGACGTGTTGTAGCGCCTGACAATCCCGACCTCGAGCGTCAGTTCGGCATAGCCGAGGCAGAAGCCGATGCCGAGCTGGCGGGCGAGATCGAACAGCGCCTGTGTCTCGGCACCCGGCATCTCGCGCTCGAAGAAGCTGTCGATCTCGGCCTGGTCCTCGAAGTACCAGCGCGGAAAGAACGTGGTCAGCGCCAGCTCGGGATAGACGATCAGGTCGCAGCCGCAGGCCCGCGCCTCGCGCATCAACGCCATCAGTCGCGCCATCACCGCGGACCTCGACTCGCTCCTCGCGATCGGTCCGAGCTGGCCGGCTGCAATGGTCACAGTTCTCGTCACGCGTCGTTCCTCATTTTTTTCGAGTGCGCCCGGCCAGAGCCTATCACCTGCGCGCACAGGCCGCCTCGGCGCCCCGTACTGAGGGCACAATCAAATTCCGGGCCTGCGGGTATCATCGTGCGGCGCTGGGTGAGCACCAAACAGGAACTTCGTTGCCGATCTGCAACGGTTCCCCGCCGTCTGAAGCCGGACAAAACAAACTCCCATTCCGGCCATGAACCGCTCTCACAAGGCCGTGAGACTATCAGGGGAACGACGATGCGCGCACAACGCGTTTGGAAAGTGAATGGGGCCGCCAGCATCGGGCAGCTTCAATCGAGATTAGACGATCTGAACAAGCGTCTCGGTCAGCTCGAAAACCAGCATCCGGACAGCTGGAAGCTCGAGGAGCTGAGATCGAGCGCGCTCAGCCTGTCGCGGGAGATCGACGACATCCGCTGCGCCGAAGCGACGGCGGCCTTGAGCGAGCTGCTGCGGAAATAGTCGGCCTGCCGATTCGCGCCGGCGCAGGGAACCAAGCGCGGCGGCGGCCATTTCCATGCAAAGCATGGAGCAAGACCATAAGCAGGCAGCTGACGCGCGCCGATCTCGCGCGCGACGTGGCCGGGCCCACGCTGGTTCTGTGCACGGCGGCGGCCTTCACCATCGCGCGCCATTTCTCATTGTGAAGAATTTGACGCTGTGAGGGATTTTGCATGACGTCCGATCCCGAGGAGCAGGTCAGGCTGCAAGGCTACGGCGAGATGACGCTGCGCACCGCGGTCGAGACCTTGATGCTGCTCGCACCGCGTGAGCGGTCCGAGGCCGCGATCTATCGCGTCCGCGACGGCGTGCGCCTCGCGCAAAGCGAGGTCGCCGAGCTCGCATCACACTGGGGTATCCAGCCCGCGCCCAACGTGCGATCGCCGAGACTGGTGCCGGAGCAGCACTGGCAAGACGTCGTCCGCGGCATGGTGCGCGACGCCCCGCTGCCGTCGCTGCTGGTGGCCTTTCTGGTCGGTGTGCTGGTCGCTCGCAGATGATGCGCGCTCGCGATGACGCGCTCACGTCAATGGAAATCGCGGCGTTCCGTGAAACCCGAGGAAACCTTTTTTGCTCGGGAAAACGCGACCGTTCCGCGCGGAACGTCTCGCGGCAGGAGGGATTGGTCCCCCGTTAAGCCTCGAACATGGAGACAACCATGACACGTACGAAACTCGTGAGCGTCGCCGCAACTCTGGCCGCGATTTTGCCGCTCGCAACTGTAAGCCCCAGCCTCGCTGCGGGACGCGGTCCCGGCCCGTGCACCCCACCGGCTGGAGAAGCAGTCGGCGCCGCCGGGCCCGCCATGAGCGGCGGCCAGTTGATGGCCGGCATCGGCCAATGCCAGCGCATCGGCGATTGGCACCCCACCAACACCTACGGTTACCCGGGCCCGGGTTACGGCTATGACGGGCCTCGCTGGGGCACATCAGCCTACGCACCCTACGAAGAATAGGGCCCTTCACATCAGAAGATCACAGCGGCGCGGTCGATCACGGCCGCGCCGTTTGCGTTGGCGGGGCGCACCAGCAGGGATTGCTCCGCAGCACCGAGGCGAGCTGCAGAAGTAGGTTGTCAGCTAATTTCCGCTAAAATTCGGAGTGCGAATCGAGAGCGAGGAATCGTGAAAGTCACGACTTGCGACGATATCCACACTAGGGCGGCTTCGTCCTCTGGTTTTGAGAGCCGGCCCAATGCCGTTTCTGCTGGGCGTGCTGGTGGCGCGGCGGTAGTCTCCCAACAGCCGCCGGCTACGGAAGGATCGATCACTTCTGCCCGTCTGCTCGCATCTGCTCGGCGTAAGGACGTAAAGCTGCGGACATATCGTCGAGATGTTTCTGCCACTCGGCGCCAGGCAGGAAGGCGATCACCGGCTCGTCGCCGGGCGAGCTCGTCACGAACTCGGGATTGCGCAGCGCTTCGGCAATCCCGGTTTCCAGCTTCCTAACGACGTCGTCCGGAACGCTCTTCGGGACCGCGAAGCCGCGTTCCGCCGTCGTCATGACCGGAAAGCCCGCCTCCTCTGCCGTCGGAACGCCCGGCAGCGATGGAAAGCGCTTCTTCGACAGGATCGCGATGACACGAAGTGGCCCCTTGTTGGTGCCATGCAATTCGGGGATCTCGCTGAGGGTGACCATGCCGACGTCCAGATGCCCGCCCAGGAGATCGGTCCGCTGTGCGGCCGTTCCTCTGTAGGAGATCTCGTTGGGCTCGACTTTCGCGGCTGCCGCAAGCATGCGAATGGCCAGATGACCGTTCGTGCCGGCACCATTGTGACCGAAGGTCACCGAGCCCGGCTTGCTGCGCAGTGCGGCAACGACATCCGGCAGATTGCTGAATCTGCTATCGGCAGGCACCACCATGACATTCGGATCTTCGACGACGCGAGCGACCAGCCGGATTTCATCCGTGGTGTATTGGGTTTTGCGGGTCATCGGCAGGAAGTTGTAGCCTGGCACGTTGACGACACCGATCGAATAGCCCTCGGGCGCCGCGCGCGCGATCGACGCAAACGCGATCTCTCCGCCGGCGCCGGGCTTGTTCAGGACGACGAACTTCGCCTTGCCGCCCAGCACACGCTCGACAAAGGGAAGGAGCTTGCGCGCCATGACATCGGTGCCGCCGCCGGGCGCAAAGCCGACGACGACTTCGATCGGCTTGTCGTCGGGCCACGCGGCCCATGCCGACCCGCAGGCCGCGAAGCCAAAAGCCGTAGCGAGCGCGATGATTTTATTGTTCATGATTTCCAGCCCTGTTTTTGTTATTGGCCGATCGCGCCTCAGGCGCGCGATCAGCTTGGGACTCATCTAGCCGTCGGGATGACTGGAGGGCAACCGGCGAGGCACCACGGCCCGGCGCTGATGGTGGCGTTTTTGGTGGGTGTGCTGATGGCGCGGCGGTAGGCCCCTGACCTAGCTCCGCAAGTCGGAACCGCCGGCGCTCGCTTCTGGCAAGCCATGCTACCGCGACAGGCCACCCTGCCCCGCCAAATCGGCCGTGGACCCAATCCCGAAATCGTTGCAAAAAGGCGTCCTGACGCGCCGGCAGCCGGGCTGCCAAGACTCTGGAAAACGTCGACTTTTGGAAGAATGGTCGGAGTGGCAGGATTCGAACCTGCGACCCCTGCGTCCCGAACGCAGTGCTCTACCGGGCTGAGCCACACTCCGACAAGAAGGCGGCTTATAGCGTCGGGCTTGACGCACTGCAAGCGGCCGAGATGAGGAATTTTATCCCTGTGAAGACGGGTGTCGAAACGCTGATATTGCCGGCCGGCGAAGCCGGCGCGGAAGCCGCCGCCCGGCGACTTGCGGCCGGCGGGCTGGTCGCGTTTCCGACCGAGACGGTCTACGGGCTCGGGGCGGATGCTGCCAATGCGGTCGCGATCGCCCATCTCTACGCCGCCAAGGGCCGGCCGGCGTTCAATCCGCTGATCGCGCATGTCGCGGACCTCAAGGCCGCGCGGCGGATCGGGCGGTTCGATGCGCGGGCGCTGGCGCTTGCGGAGGCGTTCTGGCCGGGGCCGCTGACGCTCGTGGTGCCGAAGGCCGAGGACTGCACGGTGGCGGATCTCGCCACCGCTGGCCTCGACACGGTGGCGATCCGCATCCCCGCCCATCCCGTCGCGCAGGCGATCCTGCGCGCCTTCGGCGGCGCCGTGGTGGCGCCCTCGGCCAACATCTCCGGCCACGTCTCGCCGACGCTGGCCGCGCATGTCGAGAGCGACCTTGCCGGGCGGATCGACCTGATCATCGACGGCGGGCCTGTTACGGTCGGCGTTGAATCCACGATTGTCGGCTGCTTCGACGCGCCGATGCTGCTTCGTCCCGGTGGGCTCTCGCGCGAGCGGATCGAGGCGGTGCTGGGCGCGAAGCTGACGCGGCCGCCGGCGGAGGCTGGCAGCGACGACAGCCAGCCGCTGGCCCCGGGCATGCTGGCCTCGCACTACGCACCGCGCGCCCATGTGCGGCTCAATGCACGTGAGGTCGCGCCGGGCGACGCGCTGCTGGCGTTCGGCCCGGAGCGCCTGCCCGGCCTTGACGCCGCCTCGGCCGTCATGAATTTGTCGCCCACCGCCGATCTCGATGAAGCCGCGGCCAATCTGTTCGGCTATCTTCGCAGCCTCGATGCGAAAGCGCCGCGGGCGATTGCGGTGATGCCGATTCCCGAAGATGGTCTGGGCGAGGCGATCAACGACCGGCTGCGCCGCGCCGCGGTGGCGCGTTGAAGCAAGAGACGAGGACATGAACATCAACAAGCCTGCCACCCCGCCGCTTGCGCCCGAATTGATCGAGCAATTCCGCAAGATCGTCGGCGACCGCCACGCCATCACCGACCCGACTGACATCGAGCCTTACGTCACCGAGGAGCGCAATCTGTTCCACGGCCGCTCGCCGCTGGTGCTGCGCCCGGGCTCGACGGCGGAGGTTTCCGCGATCTGCAAGCTCGCCTCCGCGCACAACATCGCGCTGGTGCCGCAGGGCGGCAACACCGGGCTCGTCGGCGGCCAGACGCCGCACAATGGCGAGGTGGTGGTGTCGCTGCGCCGGCTCGACAAGATCCGCGAGGTCGACACCGCGTCCAACACCATGACGGTGGAAGCCGGTGTGGTGCTGCAGATCGCGCAAGCCAAGGCCTCCGAGATCGATCGGCTGTTTCCGCTGTCGCTCGGCGCGGAAGGCAGCTGCACCATCGGCGGCAATCTCTCGACCAATGCCGGCGGCACCGCGGCGCTCGCCTATGGCGTCGCGCGCGAGATGGCGCTGGGCCTCGAAGTGGTGCTCGCCGATGGGCGCGTGCTCAATTCGCTGTCAAAGCTGAAGAAGGACAACACCGGCTACAATCTACACAACCTCTTCATCGGCGCCGAAGGCACGCTCGGCATCATCACCGCGGCGACGCTGAAACTGTTTCCGAAGCCGCGGGCGATCGAGACCGCCTTCGTCGGGCTGAAATCGCCGGCGGCGGCGCTGAGGCTGCTCACCATCGCGCAAGGCGAAGCCGCCAATGCGCTGACGAGCTTCGAGCTGCTGTCGGAGCTGGCGGTGGATTTCTCGGTCCGCCACGGCATCGACGTGCGCGATCCGCTCGCAGAGAAGCATCCCTGGTACGTGCTGATGGAATTGTCATCGCCGAGCGAGGATGCCCGCACGCTGGAGACGATCCTCGGCCGTGCCATGGAGGAGGAGATCGTCGACGACGCCGTGATCGCGGCGAGCCTCGCCCAGCGCGGCGCGTTCTGGAAGCTGCGCGACGAGATGTCGGCGGCGCAGAAGCCGGAAGGCGGCTCGATCAAGCACGACATCTCCGTCCCGGTTGCGGCCGTGCCCGAATTCATCGCGGAAGCCGATGCGGCCGTGGTGAAGCTGATCCCCGGCGCCCGGCCGGTGCCGTTCGGCCATCTCGGCGACGGCAATCTGCATTACAACGTCAGCCAGCCGATCGGCGCCGACACCGCCGATTTCCTCGCGCGCTGGCATGATGTGAACGCGGTGGTGTTCGAGATCGTGCTGCGCATGGGCGGCTCGATCTCGGCCGAGCACGGCATCGGCGTGCTCAAGCGCGACGAGCTCCCCGAGGTGAAGGACAAAACCGCGATCGAGCTGATGCGCTCCATCAAGACGATGCTCGATCCGCTCGGCATCATGAATCCGGGGAAGGTGCTGTGAGCGCTTCCCTTGCGATCGATGCGATCACCGATGCCGACGTCGAGGGCGTGGTCGCGCTGTGGCAGCGCTGCGGCCTGACGCGCCCCTGGAACGACCCGCATGCCGACATCGCACTAGCGCGGCGGCGCGACAATTCCACCGTGCTGGTCGGCCGCGACAATGGCGCGATCGTCGCCACCGTGATGGTCGGCCATGACGGCCATCGCGGCTGGGTCTATTACGTCGCCGTCGATCCCAGCTGTCAGAAGCGCGGCTATGGCCGCATCATCATGGCGGCGGCCGAGGACTGGCTGCGAAGCGCCGGGATTTTGAAGCTGCAGCTCCTGGTCCGTCGCGAGAACGCGCAGGCCAACGCGTTCTATGGCTCGCTCGGCTTCGAGCTATCGACATCCCTGATGTTCCAGAAGTGGCTCGACGGCCGTGCGACCACGCCAAGCAATTGAGATCCAGCCATGACCCTTTCCGACCGCGTCCGCATCAAGGACGTCCGCGTGCTCTCGGACGGTTGGACCACGCTGAAGACCACGACCTTCGAATATCGGCGCGCGAGTGGCGAGTGGCAGACCCAGCATCGCGAGACCTATGAGCGCGACAACGCCGCCGCCGTGCTGCCATATAATCTCGCGCGGCGGACCGTGATCCTGGTGCGCCAGTTCCGCCTTCCGGCCTTCATCCGCGGTTACGACGACCTCTTGATCGAGGCCGCCGCCGGCGTGCTCGACAACGCCGAGCCCGAGGAGCGCATCCGCGCCGAGGCGGAGGAAGAGACCGGCTATCGCCTGCACCATGTCCACAAGGTGTTCGAGGCCTTCATGAGCCCCGGCGCCATCACCGAGAAGCTGCATTTCTTCGTCGCCGAATACGAGCCCGAGATGCGCGTCAGCGACGGCGGCGGCCTGGAGCACGAGGGCGAGGACATCGAGGTGCTGGAGCTCTCCATTGACGAAGCTCTCGCGATGATCGCCGACGGCCGCATCATCGACGCCAAGGCGATCATGCTGCTGCAGTATGTGGCGCTGCATGTGTTCAGGTGACCTTGCGGCTGTCCTTCCTTCTCCCCTTGTGGGAGAAGGTGGCGCGAAGCGCCGGATGAGGGGTTCTCTCCACTTGTGAGATCGTTCGTGAGGATGGATACCCCTCACCCGTCTCGCCGCTATGCGGCGATCCACCCTCTCCCACAAGGGGAGAGGGGAGGAGCGCAGCTCGCTCTATCAAGCCTGCAATTCAGACCTGCGCCGCCGCTCCCCCCCGGTTGAGCAACCGCAAAACTATCTCTAGTCTGTCGTCAACCAACAACCAGGAGACGCGCCATGTCCGCTCCGCGCGACGATGAATTCGGCTTTGCGCCCGACTACGATTCCCCCGTCCCCTACATGCAGCGCACCCGGGATTATTACGCGGCGATCGGCTACACCACGCCGTACCGCTGGGCGCATTACACCGAGGCACCGTTCCAGCCGCTGAAAAAAACGCTGGCCCAATCGCGCGTCACCATCATCACCACCGCGGCGCCCTACGATCCGGCCAAGGGCGACCAGGGGCCGGGCGCGGCGTATAATGGCAGCGCGAAGTTTTATCAGGTCTATGACGGCGACACGTCGAAAAAGCACGATCTGCGCATCTCGCACATCGGCTACGACCGTAAGCACACCTCAGCCACCGACAGCGGCACCTGGTTTCCGCTGCCGCAGTTATTGAAGGCATCCGCGGCCGGCCGCATCGGCGAGGTCGCGCCGCGCTTCTTCGGCGCGCCGACCAACCGCAGCCATCGCGTCACGCTCGACACCGACGCGCCGGAGATCCTGGCACGCTGCCTCGCGGACAAGGTCGACGTCGCGGTGCTGGTGCCGAACTGCCCGGTCTGCCACCAGACCACCGCACTGGTGGCGCGGCACCTGGAGCGCAACGGCATCCCGACCGTGGTCATGGGTTGCGCCAAGGACATCATCGAGCACGCGGCCGTGCCGCGCTTCCTGTTCTCCGACTTCCCGCTCGGCAATTCCGCCGGCAAGCCGCACGACATCGCGTCGCAGGCCCAGACGCTCGAGCTCGCGCTCCGGCTGCTGGAGAGCGCGAGCGGTCCGCAGACCACGATGCAATCGCCGCTGCGCTGGAGCGAGGACGCCTCCTGGAAGCTCGACTACAACAACGTTGCGCAGCTCTCGCCCGAAGAGCTGGCTCGCCGCCGCGCCGAGTTCGACAAGCAGAAGGAGATCGCGCGCGGCAACCGCGCCGCCTGACGTCCTCCAACAACAATAAGCCGAGGGAGAGCGAGGTGACGCGACCGTTCGAGGGCGTGAAGATCCTGGATTTTACGCAAGTGCTGGCCGGCCCCTATGCGAGTTATCAGCTCGCGCTGCTCGGCGCCGACGTCATCAAGATCGAGCGGCGCGAGGGCGAGGACATGCGCCGCACGCCGCTCAGCCGCGAATGGGCCGAGCGCGGTCTGGCGCCGGCATTCCAGGCGGTCAACGGCAACAAGCGCAGCCTGACGCTCGATCTGCAGAACCCGGAGGCGATCGCGATCGTGAAGAAGCTCGCAGGCCGCGTCGACGTGGTCATGGAGAATTTCCGCCCCGGCGTGATGGACAAGCTCGGCATCGGCTATGAGGCGCTGTCCGCGATCAACCCAAAGCTGATCTATTGCGCGGTGTCGGGTTTCGGCCAGACCGGGCCGGATCGCCTGCGGCCCGGCTATGACGGCAAGATGCAGGCGCTGTCGGGGATCATGGCGATCACCGGCCACCCCGAGACGGGGCCGACGCGCGCGGGCTTTGCCGTGTGCGACGTGCTCTCGGGCGCCACCGCTGCGTTCGGCGTGTCCAGCGCGCTCTACCAGCGCGACCGCACCGGCAAGGGGCAGCTGATCGACGTCTCCATGCTGGAGGCGACGCTGGCGTTTCTCTCGGGCCAGATCGCCGACTGGTCGGTCGCCGGACATCGACAGCAGCTATCGGGCAATCAGGCGGTGAGCCGCCGGACCACGGCGAATTTGTTCAAGTGCGGCGACGGCCATATCCTGCTCGCCGTCAACAACGAGAAGCAGTACCGCGCGCTGATGGCTGCGCTCGGCCGCGAGGATACGCTGTCAGATCCGCGCTTTGCCGACTGGTTCTCGCGCAACGAGAACGAGGGCGCGCTGCGCGCCATCATCGAGCAGGCGCTAGCGAAACGGCCGGCACGCGAATGGGAGACGATCTTGGAGGACGCCGGCGCGCCCTGCGCCAGCATCTGGAAGGTCGAGGAGGTCATCGACCATCCCCAAATCAAGGCGCGCGGCGCGATCCAGGAGCTGGACACGGAATACGGCCGCCTGCGCTTTGCCGGCAGCGGCTTCAAGCTGGCCCATGGCGGCGGCAGGCTGGATCGCATGGCGCCGGAGCTGGGCGCGGATACGGACGCGGTGCTGGGCGAGCTGGGATTCGATGCGGCGGAGATCGCGGGCTTGAGGGCGCGGGAGATTGTGTGACGGCAGCGCCTCACACTCAGTCGTCGTCCCGGGGCGCGCGTAGCGCGAACCCGGGACCCATAACCACAGGATCGCGTTTGACGAGACTCGTGGTGAACAGTTTGCGCCATAACCTCATCCTGTGGCTATGGGTCCCGGATCGGCGCGCGCTTTGGGCGCGCTTGTCCGGGACGACAGCGGAGTGAGTGGCGGCACCGCACCTAGAACAACGACCCCTGCCCGTCATCTGATGACGCTGCCGCAGTCTTCCGCACCGCCTTCTTCGGCTTCGCCGCCTCGGCTTCCGCCTCGATCTCCTCCGCACTGATCGGCAGCACGAGCTGCTCGTCGTCATTGGCGACGCGGTTGACGCGGGTGGAGACCGGGTGCCAGGCGAATTCTCCGACGCGCGGGGCCCTCATCAGCGGCAGGATTGCATCGATCTCGTCGCCGTTGCCGTCGAGCCAGCGCTCGAAGTCGCGCGGGCTGATGGTGACGGGCACACGGTCATGCAGCGCGGCGAGATCCTCGCCTGCCCCGGCGGTGACGATCGCGACCGTGTCGAGTTCCTCGCCGTTCGGCCCGACCCAGGTCTCGAACACAGCGGCAAAACCGAGCGGCTCACCGTCGGCGCGGTGGATGAAGAAGGGCTGCTTGCGGCCGGCTTCCGTCTTCCATTCGTAATAACCATCGGCCGGGATCAGGCCGCGCCGGCGGCGAATCGCATTCTTGAAGGCGGGCTTCTCCAGCACCGTCTCGGAACGGGCATTGATCAGGAGCGTGAACCCGCGGGGGTCCTTGACCCAGCCGGGCAACAGGCCCCAGCGCATCAGACGGAAATGGCGCGCGCCGTTCTCGAGCAGCACCACCGGAATCGGTTGTGTCGGCGCGACATTGTACCGGGGCGGGAAATTCGGCTGCTCGACATAGCCGAACAGTTGCCGCAAAGCCGCGGGGGCCGAAGTTATGACGAAGCGTCCACACATCCTTGGAGGCCTATATAGGGTCCGTTCAGGTCCTTTTAACCCCGAACGTTAACACTGCGGCAGATGAGCTCAACGGCCTCCCAACCCGCGCGGACGCATGTACAGACGGGCCCTGAGGCGACCGCCTGGGCCGAACGGCTGCGCGTGGCCAACATCAATCCGCGCACCGGGCTTGCCACCGACTATCTCAACCATTTCAATGAAGCCGTGATGCTGCTCGAAATGGTGCCAGATATGCCGGAATGCGCCGAGGACTTCCTGACCTGGACGCCGCTGTCCTATGCCGAGCATTTCACGGCGTCGAATTTCAAGGCGCGGGATTTGGCGATCGAAGCCTATGAGAAAGCCGATCCCAACGTGCGTGCCCAGTTCGACCACTTGACGGATACCATGACCTCGATTCTGACCGCGGTCGGCTCGGCTATGCGCGAGGTCGAGAAGGACACGACGCGGGTCCGCCTCGCCGAGCAGGCCACGCTTTGGGTCAAGCCCCTGATCGCAGCCTGCGGCGGCATCATCAATGGCGGGGCGGAAGCCGACGTCGACACCATCATGGCGAACTCATCCGGATAGGTGACGCGATTGGCCGCAATCGTCCATCCTGCCCATCCCCAGCTTGCGGTCAGCGCGGCGATCTTCCGCGACGGCAAGGTGCTACTGGTCCGCCGCGCCCGCTCGCCGGCCAAGGGCTTCTATTCGCTGCCGGGTGGCCGGGTCGAGTTCGGCGAATCGCTGCATCAGGCCCTGAGCCGCGAGGTCGACGAGGAAACCGGCCTTTGCATCGAGATCATTGGCCTCGCCGGCTGGCGCGAGGTGCTGCCGGCCGCTGCCGGCGCCGGCCATTACCTGATCATGTCCTTTGCCGCGCGCTGGACGGCCCGGGAGCCGGCGCTGAACGACGAGCTCGACGATCACCGCTGGATCGCCCCTGGCGCCCTGGCAAGCCTCGGCGACCTCAAGCTGACCGGGGGGCTCGAGGAGGTCATCCTGTCCGCTCACCGGCTGCTTGGAGCCTGACCGCCCGCCTTGCGCCAGCCGTCCCGAGGGGGCATACAGCCGCCGATGTCGTCGCGATTTCTGGCCATTTTTGTCCTGATTCTCGCCTGCGCCTCCGTGCCTGCGAGGGCCCAGGACGTGGCGGCGCCGTTTGACGGCGAACTGCAGCGGCTGGCCGAGATCCTCGGCGGCCTGCACTATCTGCGCGGCATCTGCGGGGCCAACGAGGGTAACAAATGGCGCAATGAGATGCAGGCGCTGATCGATGCCGAGACCCCCTCCGGCGAGCGCCGCACCCGCATGATCGCCGGCTTCAACCGCGGCTATAACGGTTTTCAGCAGACCTATCGCAGCTGCACGCCGGCCGCGATGGTGGCGATCCGCCGCTACATCGAGGAAGGCTCGAAGATCTCGCGCGATCTCACGGCGCGCTACGCGAACTAGCTACCCCGTCATTCCGGGGCTCGCGCGCGAGAGCCCGGAATCCATTCATCCACCGTCTCTGATGCCCGATGGATTCCGGGCTCGCGCGAGGCGCGCCCCGGAATGACGGCGCGGTCGACGCATGTGCGGGCCGGGAACCCTGTCATCGACTTTGTTCACAGCCGTTAACCGTTCTTAAAGATGTGGCCTAGCGGTCGTTAACGCCCGTGCTACACCTCTCGCACAGCGCATCGCCGTGGATCGCGCCTCAGCCTGACCGAGTTTCATGAGCCAGCCGATTTCCTACGCCCCCGCCCGCGCGCCGCTGCCCGATCACGAGCAGAAACAGGCCGCACTGAGCTATCTCAACGAGGCCTGGGCCGAGGCGCGTCATGACGGCGTCGACGGCGACTGCCTGGCGCAGGCGAGCCTGTTCGCGGCCCTCGCCGAGCTCGTCGGCACCTATGGCGAGGACGCAGTGGCAAAGTTCGTCGAGGGCTTTCCCGGCCGCATTCGCAACGGCGAATTCTCGGTCGGCATCTGCAGGCAGTAAGCCGTCCTGAAGCAGTAAGCCGTCCTGAAAATGACCCCGCCACGCGGGCGGGGCCAGTTGACGGATGAATGACTCTGCGAAAGGCGTCGCGAAGTCTGCCGCTCTTATCGCACGGAAGCCGTTGCCGGCGGACAAGCATTAATCTCGCGATGACCGGGAGATGTTCCCGACAGAGCCGGGAACGCGCGCCTCAGTCCGTCTCGATCGGCAGCGCCGGATCCCTCGCCCATTCGCCCATCGAAGCGTCGTAGAGCGTCAGCTTGTCGTAGCCGAGCTGCGTCAGCAGCAGGAGGTCGATCGTCGCCGAGATGCCGCCGCCGCAATAAAGAATCACATTCTTGTCGCGCGTGACGCCCTGGGCGGCGAACTTCGCTTGCGCATCCGCAAGATCCGCCAGCGTCTTGTCGGCATTCACGAGTGTGGCTGCGGGAACGTTGACGCTGCCGGGAACGCGGCCCGGCCGGCCATAGCGGCTCGGCTCGAGGCCGCGGTGAAACTGCGGCCCGAGCGCGTTGACGATGATGGTCGCGGGATCGCCGATCCGCGCCAGCACGGCTTCCTTGTCGACGAAGCAGCCTGGGCGCGGCGCCGCCTTGAAGGCCGTCACCGGATAGCCTTTCGGTGCGCCCGTCTCGGTCGGCCGTCCCTCCTGCTGCCATTTGTCGAAGCCGCCGTCGAGCACGTGGGCATCGACGCCGAGCGCGCGCAACATCCACCAGAACCGCGTCGCCCACATTATCGTCCCTATGCTGTAGAGCACGATGGTCTTGCCAGCATCGAGGCCGTGGCGGCCGAAGGCGGCCTCCAGCTGGGCGACATCGTGCATCATGAAGAAGTGTTGCGACGAGGCGTCGGAGAACTCGCCTTGCAGGTCGAGGAAATCGGCGCCGGGGATGTGGCCGGCGGCGAACGTCTTGTCGCCGGGCACGGCGCGATAAGGCACGGCGCTGCCTTCCGGCGCGGGCTCAAGATAGGTCGTGCAGTCGTAGAGGCGAAGGTTGGGATCGCCGAGCATGGCGGCGAGCTGCTCGGTGGTGATGAGGGCGGCGGGTTGGGACATCAGGCTGCACTCCCGTTCGAGAGAAAGTGTAGACCGCCCCTCCCGTCATTGCGAGAGCAGCGAAGCAATCCAGAGTCTTTCCGCGGCGACAGACTGAATTGCTTCGCTGCGCTCGCAATGACGAATGGGGAAGCCCCGTGCGTCCCCCACATCACCCTACTGCTTCAGCGTCTCCAGGAACCGCACCGGCTCGCCCTGCGCGGCCGTCACCAGCTCGCCCTGCCACATCACGCGACGGCCGCGGATAAAGGTGCCGACCGGCCAGCCGGTGACGCGAACGCCGTCATAGGGCGTCCAGCCGGCCTTGGACGCCACCCATTTGTTGGTGATGGTCTCGCTGCGCTTGAGATCGACGATGGTGAAGTCGGCATCGTAGCCGGCGGCGATGCGGCCCTTGCAGGCCATGTTGTAGAGGCGCGCAGGGCCGGCGCTGGTGAGGTCGACGAAGCGCGCCAGCGAAAGCCGACCCGCATTAACGTGATCGAGCATAACAGGCACCAGCGTCTGCACGCCGGTCATGCCGGAAGGCGAAGCGGGATAGGTCTTCTGCTTCTCCTCCAGCGTATGCGGGGCGTGGTCGGAGCCGAGCACGTCGATGATGCCCTGTTCGATGCCGCGCCAAATGCCGGCACGATGATCGGCGCCGCGCACCGGCGGGTTCATCTGCGCCAGCGTGCCGAGCCGCTCGTAGCATTCCGGCGCGACCAGGGTGAGATGGTGCGGCGTCGCCTCGCAGGAGGCGACATCCTTGTGGTCGCGCAGGAACTCGATCTCCTCCTTGGTCGAGATGTGCAGCACGTGAATACGCTTGCCGGTCTCGTGCGCGAGCTTGACGAGGCGCTGCGTCGCCATCAGCGCCGCGGTCTCGTCGCGCCAGACCGGATGCGAGCGCGCATCGCCCTCGATGCGCAGCGATTTGCGCTCGTTGAGGCGGTATTCGTCCTCGGCGTGGAAGGCGGCGCGGCGGCGGATCACCTGGAAAATGCGGCGCAGGCTCTCGTCGTCCTCCACCAAAAGCGCGCCGGTGGACGAGCCGATAAACACCTTGACGCCGGCGCAGCCGGGTGCGCGCTCCAGCACAGGCAGGTCCTGCACGTTCTCGCGGGTGCCGCCGATGAAGAAGGCGAAATCGCAATGCATGCGGTGATGGGCGCGCTTCACCTTGTCGGTGAATTCGGCCTCCGTCACGGTCAGCGGCGAGGTGTTCGGCATCTCGAACACGGCGGTGACGCCGCCCATCACGGCGCTGCGCGAGCCGGTCTCGAGGTCTTCCTTGTGCGTCAGCCCGGGCTCGCGGAAATGCACCTGCGTGTCCATCACGCCGGGCAGGATGTGCAGGCCCTTGCAGTCGATCACCTCGGCGGCCGAGCCTTGCGACAGCGGACCGAGCTCGGCGATGCGGCCGCCCGTGATGCCGATATCCCGCACGCCCTCGCCGTCCTGGTTGAAGACGGTGCCACCCTTCAGGATCACATCGAAACGCTGGGTCATTGGGCCTCTCTCATCCTCAGGGCGCAGGGCTCGAGGTCTTGTCGTTTATGCGTTGCGGGCTTACGTTCCGGAGCAACATGTCGCAAGAGATTTTCGCATGAAATCGGCGTTTCTTCCCGACCGGGGCGTGATCAAAGTCGCGGGTGAGGATGCGCGCAACTTCCTCAATGGCCTCGTCACCACCGACCTGGACAGGCTGAAACCTGGTCTGGGGCGATTCGGCGCATTGCTGACGCCGCAGGGCAAGATCATCGTGGATTTCCTGATCACGGAAGCGTCCGCGGGCCACGGCGGCGGGTTCCTGATCGACTGCCCCAAGGCGCTGGCGGACACCCTCGCCACCAAGCTGAAATTCTACAAGCTGCGCGCCAAGGTCACCGTGGACAAGCTCGACCTCGGCGTGCTCGCGGCCTGGGACGGCGAGCCGACGGCGCAGCCCGACCTTGCCTTTGCCGATCCGCGGGCTGAGGGGCTCGGCTACCGCATCCTGGTCCAGGAAGATCTCAAGCAGAAACTGTCCGATCTCATCGGCGCCGAGCTGGTCGATGCAGCCGAGTACGAGGCGCACCGCATTGCGCTCGGCGTGCCGCGCGGCGGGCTCGATTTCATGTACAGCGATGCGTTCCCGCATGAGACCAACATGGATCGCCTCGCCGGCGTCGATTTCGACAAGGGCTGCTATGTCGGCCAGGAGGTCGTCTCGCGCATGCAGCATCGCGGCACCGCGCGCACGCGCAGCGTGAAGGTGCTGCTCGAGGACGCCTCGCCCGAGCCGGGCACGACCATTCTTGCCGGCGACAAGCCGGTCGGCACCATCGGCTCGACGGCTGGCGGCAAGGGAATCGCGCTGGTGCGCATCGACCGTGTCGCAGACGCGCTCGATGCGGGCCAGCCGCTCACCGCTGGGGGGCTGGCTTTGACACTCGCTGAACCAGACGTCGTTCGCATTCCAGCCAAGCAGCCGACCGCATGAGCCGCGCTGCCCGCTTGCATCCCGATGGTCTGACCCGCTGCCCCTGGCCGGGCGAAGATCCGCTTTATGTCGCCTATCACGACACCGAATGGGGCGTGCCGGAATACGACGACCGCGCGCTGTACGAGAAGCTGATGCTGGACGGCTTCCAGGCCGGCCTGTCCTGGATCACGATCCTGCGCAAGCGCGACAATTTCCGCAAAGCCTTCGACGATTTCCAGCCGGAGAAGATCGCGCGTTACACGCCCAAGAAGGTTCACGCGCTGATGAACGATGCGGGTATCGTGCGCAACAAGGCCAAGATCGAAGGCGCGATCCTGAGTGCAAAGTCCTATCTCGACATCATGGAGAAGGGCCCGGGCTTCTCGAAGCTGCTGTGGGACTTCATGGACGGACGGCCCAAGGTCAACCAGTTCAAGACCACGGCAAGCGTGCCGGCCTCGACGCCGCTGTCGGTACAGATCTCCAAGGAGCTGTCCTCGCGCGGCTTCAAATTCGTCGGCCCGACGATCGTCTACGCCTTCATGCAGGCGACCGGCATGGTCAACGACCACCTGGTCGACTGCCACTGTCATGCGACTTGCAGTAAGACCCAGCGCAAGCTGCGCCTCAAGGCCAAATGACGGCGAAGAAGGCAGCGCGCAACGAAGAGGTCCGCGCCTGGCAGCGCATGCTGTCGGGCCGGCGGCTCGACCTGCTCGATCCTTCCCCGCTCGACATCGAAATCGGCGACATCGCGCACGGGCTGGCGCGGGTGGCGCGCTGGAACGGGCAGACCCTCGGCGCGCACATCTTTTCGGTCGCACAGCATACGCTGCTGGTAGAGACCGTGCTGCGCCATGAGATACCCCGCGTCGACCAGCGCGTCCGGCTCGCGGCCCTGCTGCATGATGCGCCGGAATATGTGATCGGCGACATGATCTCGCCGTTCAAGGCGGTGCTCGACGGTCACTACAAGGCCGTCGAGAAGCGGCTGCTCGGCGCCATCCATATCCGCTTCGGTTTGCCGCCGGTATTGCCTGATGACATCACGCAGGCCATCAAGGCCGCCGATCGCGGCGCGGCCTATCTCGAGGCAACCGAGCTCGCCGGCTTCAGCGCGAGCGAAGCGCGGCGCCTGTTCGGCAAGGATCCGGGTCTCTCCGACAGCGTCCGACGCGACTATCTGACGCCTTGGACCGCAGCGCGGGCCGAGAAGCAGTTTCTGGAGCGGTTTGGCGCCGTGTTTGCGTAGCATTATTCCTTCGTAGGGTGGGCAAAGCGAAGCGTGCCCACCGAACCAAGCGACATGCGCGCAATTGCGAAATGGTGGGCACGGCGCGATGCGCCTTTGCCCACCCTACGAGCGCTCGCTATAATCGGGCGCAAAAAGGTTCGCCATGATCCACGTCTGTTCCCTCGCCGCGCTTCCCGAAACCGTCCGCCTCACCAAGGCCAGCCACGTGCTGACCGTGATGGCCAATGTCGAGCAGGTCGCGCGTCCCGTGTCGGTGCTCCCGGCCAACCATCTCAAGGTGTCGATGGACGACATCACCGAGGAAATGGACGGCTTCGTCGCGCCGTCGGAGACGCATATCGAGCAGGTGCTCAACTTCGTGCGCGGCTGGGACCGCAGCGCCCCGCTGGTGGTGCATTGCTACGCCGGGATCAGCCGCTCCACCGCCAGCGCGTTCGCGGCCGTTTGCGCGCTTAATCCAAATCGCGACGAGATCGAGATCGCCAGGAAGATTCGCGCGGCCTCGCCGATCGCCTCGCCCAATCGGCGCATCGTCGGCCTCGCCGATCGTGCACTCGGACGCAACGGCCGCATGCTGCGCGCGCTCGACGAAATGGGCCCCGGCGCGATGATGGTGGAAGGCCGCCCCTTCGCGATCGAGCTCGAATGACAGCTGGTTGTCACGATGGAGGTGCGCCCCCTCTCCCGCCTGCGGGAGAGGGTTGGGGAGAGGGTATCTCGGCGACGAAGACTCCCCCAGAGGATAGAGCCCTCTCCCGCCTCGCATCTGTCGATGCGACGCGACCTCTCCCGCAAGCGGGAGAGGTGCACCGAGTCCGCGGATGGGCCGTCTTAACCAAGCGGCATTCTGTTCAATTCAACGACACGGCAGCCGCATGAGCGAGACGCTGCTGACGCCAATCGAAATCGGCCTCACCGCGGCCATCGTCGCGATCGAGAACCACGAGCCGCTGATCCTGACCGCACCCGGTGCTGACCGGCTTGCCGGGCTGCCGTTCGGTCCGTTCGACGCGGTGAGCCATCGCACGTTCGAGATCGGCCTGCGCGCCTGGGTCGAGCAACAGGCGGGGCTGCGGCTCGGCTATGTCGAGCAGCTCTACACGTTCGGCGACCGTGGCCGTCATGCCGAGGCCGGCGACACCGGAGCCCACATCGTGTCGATCGGCTATCTCGCGCTGACGCGCCCCGCGGGCGGCGAGCTCGCCGCAAACGCGGCGAGCTTCGCGCCCTGGTATCGCTTCTTCCCCTGGGAAGACTGGCGCGACCAGCCGCCGGCGATCATCGCCCGCGACATCATCCCTGCGCTGACCGAATGGGCCGAGGAGGAGACGGCGGAGACGATTCGCGCACTGCCGCGGAAGGATCGCGTGCGGTTCTATTTCGGTCTCGACGGCGCACCCTGGGACGAGGAGCGCGTGCTCGACCGCTACGAGTTGCTCTACGAGGCCGGGCTGATCGAGGAGGCCCGCCGCGATGGCCGTCCTGCGGCATTGGCGCGCAAGACGCTTCCCCCGCTCGGGACCTCGATGCGGTTCGACCACCGCCGGATTCTCGCCACGGCAATCGCGCGGCTGCGCGCAAAGCTGAAGTATCGTCCTGTGGTCTTTGAACTTTTGCCGACCGAATTCACACTCACTGAACTGCAGCACACGGTGGAGGCGATCTCCGGCCGGCACCTGCACAAGCAGAATTTCCGCCGCCTGGTCGAGATGGAAGCCCTGGTCGAACCGACCGGGGTGATGTCGACACAGACGGGCGGACGGCCGGCAGCGCTCTACCGCTTCCGCCGCGAGGTGCTCCAGGAGCGGCCCGCGCCGGGCTTGCGCGTTCGCTCCCGGCGCTAGAGCATGATCCGGAAAAGTTGCGTTGCGGTTTTCCGGTAAGATCATGCTCAAGAAATTAAGTTCCTGATATCAGTGGTATCGGCCCCTGCCCGCCGATTGCCTGGAGGCTTCATGCTCGACGGCCCGTTTGACGTCTTTGCGCTGATCATTGCGATCATCTCCTTCCTGATCGCGATCAAGGCGTCCAGCCAGGCGACCGAGTTGCGCCGCCGGATCAGGTCGCTCGAAGAGACGCTTTACGCGCAGCGGCCGGTGCAGCCGCCCCCGCTGATGCCGGCGCAAGCCGAAGCCCCCGCGACGACTGCAGCCGCAGAGCCGCCGCCGCTGGCCCCGGAAGCCGAAACGACGCCGCCTCCGCTCGTCACCGAAGAGATTTCGCCGCCCCCGCTCGAGCCGAGCACGGGCGCCGCTGCGCCCCCTCCGGTGCCGGAGGCAGCACCCGGCTTCGAGGAGCGGCTCGGCACCCGCTGGGTGGTGTGGATCGGCGGGCTTGCGCTCGCGCTCGGCGGCTTCTTCATGGTGCGCTATTCGATCGAGGCCGGTCTGCTCGGCCCCGGCGTGCGCGTGTTCCTCGGCGGCCTGTTCGCCGCTGCGCTGCTTGGCGCCGGCGAATGGACGCGGCGCAAGGAGAGCATCTCGAGCATCGCGGCGCTGCCTATCGCCAACATTCCCGCGATCCTCACCGCGGCCGGCACGGCGGTGGCGTTCGCGACCATCTACGCGGCGTACGCACTCTACGACTTCCTCGTGCCTGCGACGGCCTTCGTGCTGCTCGGCATCGTTGCGATGGGCACGCTGGCCGCAGCGCTCCTGCACGGCCCTGCGCTCGCCGGGCTCGGCGTCGTCGGCGCCTTCGTGACGCCGATCCTCGTCTCCTCCGGCAAGCCGGATTATTGGGCGCTCTACATCTATCTTGCGGTCGTGACGGCCGCGAGTTTCGGGCTCGCCCGCATCAGGCTATGGCGCTGGCTTGCGGTCACGACCATTGCCTTCGCGGTGCTCTGGATCTTCCCGGGTCTCGATACCGAACAGGTGCAGGTCGCGCCGCACGCCTTCCATGCCATCGCCGGCTTCGTGCTCGCCGCACTGCTCGTCGTCTGCGGCTTCATGTTCGGGCCCAGCATGGAAGACGGCGAGATCGAGCCGGTCTCATCGGGCGCGCTTGGCGCCTATTTGTTCGGCGCGATGCTGGTCGTGCTGTCGAGCGCGCATGCGGATCTCGCGCTGATCGCCTTCACGCTCCTCGTCGGCGGCACGCTGTTCGTCGCCTGGCGCGCACCGGCGGCGACCGGCGCGCTGGGCGCGGCCGCGGCGGCCGTGTTCATCGTGTTCGCCGAATGGGCGGTGCGCGCCAACCCCGATATGCTGGTGCTGCCGGGCGGCCCGATGCCCGGCGTCGGCCCGGTCGCGATTGATAGCGCGGTGACGCTGCATCTGGTGACGGCCGCGATCTTCGCCGCCGGTTTCGGCGTCACGGGCTTTTTCGCGCAAGGCCGCTCGAACTCGGTGATCATTCCCGTGGTGTGGTCGGCGGCGGGCGTCGCGACGCCGATCGGCATCCTGGTTGCGCTCTATGCGCGCATTGCCCATCTCGACCGCTCGATCCCGTTTGCGATCCTCGCCGTGCTGCTCGCTGCGGCCTTTGGCGCTGCGACCGAAGCGCTGATGCGCCGCGAAGAACGGCCCGGCGTTGCAACCTCGGTCGCGCTGTTCGCGACCGGTACGCTCGGCGCGCTGGCGCTGGCGCTGACCTTCGCCCTGGAGAAGGGCTGGCTCACCATCGCGCTCGCGCTGATGTCACTCGGCACCGCCTGGATCTCGTTGCAGCGGCCGATTCCGGTGCTGCGCCGGCTGGCTGCGGTCTTCGCTGCGATCGTCACCGCGCGCATCGTCTATGATCCGAGCATCGTCGGCGATGCCGTCGGGACCACGCCGATCTTCAACTGGCTGTTGTGGGGCTATGGCCTGCCGGCCGCCTCGTTCTGGGGCGCGAGCATCTTCCTGCGCCGCCGCGCCGACGATCCGCCGCTGCGCGTGGTCGAGACGGCGGCGATCCTGTTCACCGCGCTGCTCGCCTTCATGGAGATCCGGCACTTTGCGACCGGCGGCCGCATGACCTCGCCGCCCTCGCTGCTCGAGTTCGCGCTGCAAGTCTGTGTCACGCTTGCCATGGCAATCGGCCTGGAGCGCCTGCGGCTGCGCAGCCGCAGCATCGTGCACAATGTCGGCGCGGTCGTGCTGACGGCGATCGCCGGCTTTATCAGCGTGTTCGGCCTCCTGATCCTGGAGAACCCGATGCTGCTCTCCAGCGTCAATGTCGGCAGCCTCGTGTTCAATCTGCTGCTGCTCGGCTATGCGTTGCCGGCCGTGCTGATGCTGCTGCTCTCCTACGCGGTGGCAGGACACCGCAGTGTCGCATATGCAAACACGATTGCGGGTGGTGCCCTGGTGTTCGCGCTCACCTATGTGACGCTGGAGATCCGCCGCTTCTATCACGGCCCGGTCCTGCTCTACGGTGGCACCACGAGCGCCGAGCAATATACCTATTCGATCGGCTGGCTCGCTTTTGGCGTGGCGCTGCTCGGCGTCGGCATCCTGGTCAATTCGGAGCGTGCGCGGCTGGCGTCCGCCGCCGTCATCGCGTTGACGATCTTCAAGGCCTTCGCCGTCGACGTGTGGACGCTGACCGGCGTCTATCGGGCGCTCTCGTTCATGTGCCTCGGCGTCGTGCTGGTCGCGATCGGCTGGCTCTACCAGCGTATCCTGTTCCGGCGGCAGATCGCACCGCCGCCGGCCGCGCCGCAGACGGGCAGCTAAACGTCAGGCCGCGCGGACCGATTCCAGGAACTGCGCGACCTCGACCTTCAGGCGGGTGCTGTCGGTCGCCAGCGACTTCGCCGCCGACAGCACTTCACTCGAGGCCGAGCCGGTCTCGATCGCACCGCGCTGCACGTTGGTGATGTTGGACGACACTTCCTGCGTGCCGAGCGAGGCCTGCTGAACGTTGCGCGAAATCTCCTGCGTGGCCGCGCCCTGCTCCTCGACGGCGGCGGCGATCGCCGCGGACACCTCCGACAGCCGCTCGATGGTGCCGCCGATCTCCTGGATGGCGTTGACGGATTCTTGCGTCGCCGCCTGGATGCCCGAGACCTGCGCCCCGATTTCGCCGGTCGCTTTCGCGGTCTGCTCGGCCAGTGCCTTGACTTCGGAGGCGACGACGGCAAAGCCGCGGCCGGCTTCGCCCGCGCGCGCCGCCTCGATGGTCGCGTTCAGCGCGAGCAGGTTGGTCTGGCCCGCGATGGTGTTGATGAGCTCGACGACGTCGCCGATGCGGGCGGCCGCCTGCGACAGCGCGTTGACGCGCTCGTTGGTCCGCGCCGCCTGCTCGACCGCTTCCGCTGCCATCCGCGCCGAATCCTGCACGCGGCGGCTGATCTCGGTGATAGAGGACGACAGCTCCTCGGAAGCAGAGGCCACGGCCTGGACGTTGGTGGAAGCTTCTTCCGACGCAGCCGCAACGACGGTTGCGAGCTCCTGGCCGCGCTGCGCTGTGCCGCTCAGCGTTGCCGCGGACGCCTCGAGCTCGGTCGAAGCCGACGATACGGTCTCGACGACCTCGCCGATCATGACCTCGAAATTGCGGGTGATGGCATCGACACGTCGGCCGCGTTCGATCTTGGCCTCGGCGTCGCGCGCCGCCGCAGCGTCGGCCGCCTTCTTGGCGATCAGCGCCTCCTTGAAGATCTGGAGCGCATCCGCCATCGAGCCGATCTCGGTCTTCTCGCCGCGATGCGGCACCTCCACCGCAAGGTCGCCCTCGCCGAGCGACTGCATCGGGCGGATGATCGAAGCGATGCCACGCGAGACGTCGCGCACGAGATAGTAGGCGGCGCCGATCGCGATCACGACGGAGGCCACGATGATCCCGACCAGCACACGGAAGATCGTAGCGTAGCTGTCGGCGGCCTGCTTCGTCTCCAGCTCGGCGCCCTGATTGTTCATTTCGATGCCCTTCTGGAGCAGCGGATCGGCGGCCTGAGCCATCTTCGCGACCTTGGTCTGCAACATCTCGTTGGCATCGGTCGGGAAGCGGCCGACACTCTTGCGCGACAGCGCCATTACATCCTGCACGCCGTTCAGGTACTCGGCCCAGGCCTTGGTCCATTGCTCGTAGAGCGAACGCTCCTCTGCGCGCGTGATCAGCGGCTCGTAGATCTTGCGGGTCTTCTCGATCCGTTCGCGCAAACCTGCCAGGCGCTTCTCGGCAGCCTCCTTGCCTTCGGCAGTATCCTGCATCAGGTGCAGACGCAGCGCGACGCGGAGCTCGTTGATGTCAGCACGCATCGAGCCGAGCGCACGCACGCTCGGCAACCAGCCCTGCGCGATCTCGACCGTATGGGCGTTGATGTTCTGCATCGTGCCGATCGCCATCACGCCGACGCCGGCGAGCGAGAGCACGAGGACCGACAGCACGGTCAGCAGCTTGAAGACGATCGACAATTTCGACATCACGACAATCCCGATGATTACCCGGCAACGCGCACATCATCTGCGCCGCAGACGTCACGACGGACGACCCGGGCGAAGGTCAGTTCAACAATGCTGGCTGGTTCTTTTCCCGAAGGATTGCGCGCATAATCGCAAACAGGCGTTAACAGGAGGCTACGTAAAAATACGGCTCGTGCGCAGCGATCGTGGTTCGCTGCAACTCTCTGTTGCAGCCGCACCGGCATCTCCCGTTACGATGCGGACGCAAAGGCACGTGTCAGGCCGCGCGGACGGTATCGAGGAACTTTCCGACTTCGAGCTTCAGCCGGTTGCTGTCGCCTGACAGCGATTGCGCGGCGCCCAACACCTGCGAGGATGCCGAACCGGTCTCACTCGCGCCGCGCTGCACGTCGGTGATGTTGGACGACACCTGATGGGTGCCCGTCGCCGCCTGCTGCACGTTGCGGGAGATCTCCTGCGTTGCGGCCCCCTGCTCTTCCACCGCGGCTGCGATGGTCGAGGAGATCTCCGACAGCTTCTCGATGGTGTGGCTGATGTCCTTGATCGCGCCGACCGAATGCTCGGTGGCGGTCTGGATGCCGGCGATCTGCTGGCCGATCTCGCCGGTCGCCTTCGCCGTCTGCTCGGCAAGCGCCTTGACCTCCGAAGCGACGACGGCAAAGCCGCGGCCTGCCTCGCCGGCGCGCGCGGCCTCGATGGTTGCATTGAGCGCCAGGAGATTGGTCTGGCCGGCGATGGTGTTGATCAGCTCGACCACGTCGCCGATCCGCGCCGCAGCAGCGGAGAGCTCCCCGACGCGATCGGTCGTGGTGCGAGCCTGGTTCACCGCATCGCCGGCGACGCGGGCGGATTCCTGCACCTGCCGGCTGATCTCGGTGATCGACGACGACAGCTCTTCGGTCGCCGACGCGACCGACTGCACGTTGGTGGACGCTTCCTCGGAAGCGGCAGCAACCATGGTCGTGAGCTCCTGGCCGCGCGCCGCGGTCGCGGTCAGCGTCGAGGCGGAAGCTTCCAGCTCGGTCGCGGCCGAGGACACGGTATCGACGATCTCACCGATCGCGGCTTCGAAGCTGTCAGCCAGCTTGTGCATCTCGGCCTTGCGCTGCGCGGACGCAATCTGGTCCTGCCTGATCTTGGCTTCGGCGTCCTCGCGCGCCTTCTGCTCCGACACGACCTTGAACTTTTCAACGGCCGCCGCGACGCCGCCGACCTCGTCCTTGCGGCCGAGACCGGGCAGAACCACGGAGAAATCGCCGCCGGCGAGCTTGTCCATGGCGACCGTGAGCGCACGGATCGGCCGCGCGATGGTCAGGAACGACATCAGCCAGGAGCCGACGAGGACGAGCATGGCGAGTGCGCCGACCAGGATCGCAAGCTGCTCGCTCGATCTCATTTGTGCCGCGGCCGCGGCATTCTTCTCCTCGGATTTGTGCCTTGCGTAGTCGGCGATCTGGCTGATCAGCACGTCGAGCTCGCCGGCAATCGGCAGGGTCACCTCGCGTGCGATGCGAACGACGTCTTCATTGAGCTTCGCAGCGCGGGCCGCTCCGTCTGCACCGCTGGCGGCCAGGGCTTCGCCGCGCACGCCGGCGATCTGCTGCGCGGCCTTTTCGTAATTCGCAGCCAGCGATCTCAGTTTCTCCATCCGAGCGCGGTTCTCCGCCTCGTGAGAAAGCTTCAGCATTTCATCGACCAGCGCATTCGTCGATTTTTGCCGCTCGCCCAGATTCTGGACGGCCTTCTGAATGTCAGCCGGGCTATTGGCAAGACGAAGGTCTCGTACCGCGAGCTGCATGCCGCGAACCGCAGCCTCGGCCTTGACTGCGTCGCGCGCGATCTGCTGCTGCGCAAGCGCGCTCTGGCTGCTCTCGCGAATTCCCGCATTGCCGAGCATCTGGCTTGCAATCATGGCCCCAACCAGGAGCACACCGAGCGCCGACGCAATCGCCAGCTTGGTCCCGATCCTCAGATTCTGAACTAGGCTCAACATGGGCATGCTTCCCCCGAAGGAACGCGCAGCCGAGTCATTGTCGGCTTCCCCTGACTGCGCCATTGCCCAAAAAATGAGCTTCTCACATTCCGATTTGGTTAACGAAATCCCTCGCAGAAATACTGACTTTGCACGCTAAATGATTGAGCGCGAAAGGAAACGATCCCGTCATAGTTGTAAATTGCAGCTTCAAGTCGGAGCTAGGACGCTTTACATCCGATGGCCTCGCCGACGAGGCTGATTCGAAAGACCGGCTGCTTGTCCTCATCGAGCAGCTCCATGCACCATTCGGCGTTCGGCTTCAGGCCGCGCGCGATGCCGCTGAGCAGATTGGCGCACACCTCGGTCATCTCGGTCCAGGCGGCTGCGCGATCCTCGAACTCGTACGGCAGGTCGGCGGCGCCGGAATAACGGCCGGTGCTGATGCGGAAGAAATAGAGCGACATGATTGAACCCTTGCGTGGGACCGCCCCCCGGCGCGGGCAAACTGCGGCCCGAACAGCTACCAAGGCATGAAAGCCGCCGTCCGTATGACTACGGCGCAGGCGGCTTGATGTTCGATGATGCCTTCGACGATCAATGGCGCGGGTTGTCTCGCGCAGGCGAGCTCACTGCGTGGAGCGGCGCAGCTCCAGCGGTCCCTCGTTCTTCGCCGGCTCGGACTTCACCGGCTCGAGCCGGCTGCCCTCGACACGCGGCGTCTCGACGCGCGCGGCAACCTCGGTGTTCGACGCGGCGACCGTACCGGTGTGCTCCGGTCGGTGCAGCGAGCGCGGCCGCGCTGCAGCGCGCGCCATCAGCATTTGGTTGCCGCCCTGGTGACGGAAGTCGCAATAGGCGAAGCCCATGCCCGACACCGAGCCGCGGAAGCTGCGATCGTCGGTCTTTTCGAGGTTGAAACAGGGCTCGAACGGAATGCCCTTGATCGAGGCGCAAACATTCTGGCCGCGGATCTGGAGCGTATTGCCGGGAAGTCGGAGGTGCTTGACCGGGCCCGAGCCCGAGAATTGCACCGCACCGGCGGCGCCGAGATCGTCGAGGATGCGGCCTGCACCGCGGGTGCCGTCGAAACAGGTGAAGGCGAACACCTTGCCGGCCACGAAGCGGCGCGCCTCGTCGGCGTTCATGCTTCCAGCGATGGCCGGCGCAAACGTCGCTGCCGCCGTGACAGCCCCCAACACAATACGCGCAAGCATGCTCAACTCCGAACCAACCCCCGCAGCGGGCGATGCCTTTATCTCTTTACCCGCTGCTTACCATACGAACCATGGCGAGATTGAAGCAGCTTGGTTGGTAAAGTCTGAACGCCGTCAGACAATTTTTACCACGACGCGGCCGCGAACCTGGCCGGCGAGGATTTTCGCGCCCCAGCCCTGAACCTCGTCGAGCGAAATTTCCTCAGTAATTTCAGAGAGTTTTGTTCGGTCCAGGTCGGAGGCCAAGCGCTGCCAGGCGGCCTTCCGGGGCTCGATTGGGCACATCACCGAATCGATGCCGAGAAGGCACACTCCGCGCAAAATAAACGGCGCCACCGAGGACGGCAGGTCCATGCCGGCGGCCAGGCCGCAGGCCGCGATCGCGCCGCCATATTTCGTCATCGAAAGCAGGTTGGCGAGGGTGGTCGAGCCGACGCTGTCGACGCCGCCGGCCCAGCGCTCCTTGGCGAGGGGTTTTGCCGGGGCCGACAATTCATTGCGATCGATGATCTCGGCAGCCCCCAGCTGCTTCAGGTAGTCGGCCTCGGAGGCCCGGCCGGTCGAAGCGATGACGTGGTAGCCGAGCTTCGAGAGCACGGCGATCGCGACCGAGCCGACGCCGCCGGCAGCGCCCGTCACCACGACCGGGCCGCTCTTCGGCGAGATGCCGTGCTTCTCCAGCGCCAGCACCGAGAGCATCGCGGTGAAGCCGGCGGTGCCGATCGCCATGGCATCGCGCGCCGATAGCCCTTGCGGAAGAGCGACCAGCCAGTCGCCCTTCACCCGCGCCTTCTCGGCATAGGCGCCGAGATGGGTCTCGCCCATGCCCCAGCCGGTGCAAACGACCTTGTCGCCCGCCTTCCACTGTGGATGCGAGGAGGCTTCGACCGTGCCGGCGAAATCGATGCCGGCGATCATCGGGAAGCGGCGCACCACCGGCGCCTTGCCGGTGAGCGCAAGGCCGTCCTTGTAGTTCAGCGTCGACCATTCGACGCGGACGGTGACGTCGCCCTCCATCAGCTCGGTTTCGTCGAACTGCGCGAGCTGCGCGGTGGTGCCCTTGTCCGCCTTGTCGATCCTGACAGCCTTGAATGTGGCCACGACTGAACTCCCTGACTTTGTTTGTCGGGGATGTTTAGCCGATCAGGCGGGCTGCGCAACCGCCCGCTGAACGGGTTTTTCCACGATCGGAAGATTGATCAGCGCCGAGAGCACGCCGAACAGGATCGAGAGCCACCAGATCGGCGTGTAGGATCCGAACTTCTCGAACACGATGCCGCCGAGCCAGACGCCCAGGAAGCCACCTACCTGATGGCTGACGAAGGCAAAGCCGTAGAGCGTCGCGAGCCAGCGCGTTCCGAACATCAGCGCCACCAGCGCCGAGGTCGGCGGCACCGTCGACAGCCAGGTCAGGCCGGAGATTGCACCGAACGCGATCGCCGAGAACGGCGTGATCGGGAACGAGATGAAAGCGAGGATCGCCAGCGCGCGCGTGAAGTAGATGGCCGAGAGGATGTAGCGCTTAGGAAGGTAGTTCTGGAGATACCCCACGCTGAGCGATCCGATGATGTTGAACAGGCCGATCGCCGCGATCACCCAGCCGCCGGTTTGTGCGGTGATACCGCGATCGACCAGGAACGCCGGCAGATGCACGGTGATGAAGGCGAGCTGAAAGCCGCAGGTGAAGAAGCCCAGCACCAGGAGCACGTAGGAGCGATGACCGAAAGCTTCGGCAAGCGCCTTGGTGATGGTCTGGTCATCCGCGGGCGTTGCGCTGTTCACGCTTGTCACCGGCGGCGTCGAGAGCGCCAGCGACAGCGGGATGATCAGCAGCATCAGGAAACCGAACACGGAGAGCGCCTGCTGCCAGCCGAAATTGTCGATCAAGGCGACGCCGATCGGTGCGAACAGGAACTGTCCGAACGAACCCGCGGCCGTGCCGGCGCCGAGCGCGATGCCGCGCTTCTCCGCGGGCAAGAGCTTGGTGAAGGCCGACAGCACCAGGTTGAACGAGCAGCCAGCCAGACCAAAGCCGATCATCACCCCGGCGCCGATGTTGAGCGACAGCGGCGTCGAGGAATAGCGCATCAAGAGCAGGCCGCCAGCATAGAGCAGCGCGCCGACGCACATCACCCGGAACAGGCCGAAGCGATCCGCGACCGCACCGGCGAACGGCTGGCCCAGTCCCCACAACAGATTCTGCACGGCGATGGCGAGGCCGAACACGTCACGGCCCCAGCTGAATTCGTGACTCATCGGCTGCACGAAGAAGCCGAGCGCCGAGCGCGGACCGAAACCGAGCATGCCGATGGCACAACCGCAGAGGATGATGACGGCCGGGGTACGCCAGTTGGAGGAACGCGAGGCCGGAGCGAGCTCGCCGATCTGTGTCGACATGGTTGTCCTCGTCTTGTCCTTGGCGGAGCCGCAAATCAGCAGCCGCGGGACAGCCCGTTTAATGCATATGCATGAAAATCCCAAGGCAAAAACGATTGCATTTCACGAAGAGCTGACGCGGGAGCATTGCGTTTCAATCCGACCTCGCCTGACAGGTGCGCGGTGACGGGAATGTGTGCGGCAGGCCCTAGCGATACTCGCGCGTGCGTGCTATGCCTGATTTACTCATATTGAGTATATATGGCTTCTGTCCGGCCTGCTCGGCCGGTTTTCTCGGGCCCACTATATTCTCAAACTGAGCATAACCGCCACACCTAATGGCAGCACTTGGGAGGCTTCAATGCCGATCACTGGAATTTACGGTCCCGACGACTTTGCCAACCGGCCGCAAGGCCAACCCACCGCCTCCCCGCGCGCCGCGCCGGTGCGTCCGGGACCGACCTGGCTGATACCCTCCCTGGAATGGACGCCGGCGGTCGAACGCGCCACTGCGCCGCTCTATGACCGCGTCAAGCACGTGATCCCGTCGATCGAATGGCCGCTGATGGCGCCGACGATTCACGCGATCAACGAGCTCAAGCGCGCGCGGGGCGCGGTCATTCTCGCTCACAACTACCAGGCCCCGGAGATCTTCCACTGCGTCGCCGATATCGGCGGCGACTCGCTCCAGCTCGCGGTCGAAGCCACCAAGGTGAAGGCCGGCATCATCGTCCAATGCGGCGTGCACTTCATGGCGGAGACCTCGAAGCTGCTCAATCCGGACAAGACCGTCTTGATCCCGGATTCGCGCGCGGGCTGCTCGCTCGCCGCCAGCGTCACCGGTGCGGACGTGCGGCTGCTGCGGGAGAAATTCCCCGGCGTGCCTGTTGTTGCCTATGTCAACACCTCGGCGGAGGTGAAGGCCGAGGTCGACATCTGCTGCACGTCCTCGAACGCGGTGCAGGTGGTCGAGAGCCTGAACGCCCCGACCGTGATCTTCCTGCCCGACCGATACCTCGCCACTTACGTGGCGTCGAAGACCGACGTGAAGATCATCGCCTGGAAAGGCGCCTGTGAGGTGCATGAGCGCTTCACGGGCGAGGAGCTGCGGAGCTTTCGCGAGGCCGATCCGTCCGTGCAGATCATCGCGCATCCGGAATGCCCGCCGGACGTGCTGGCGGAAGCCGACTTCACCGGTTCGACCGCGCACATGATCAACTGGGTGCGGGCAAAGCGGCCGCGGCGGCTCGTCATGATCACGGAATGCTCGATGGCCGATAATGTCCGGGCCGAGCTGCCCGACGTGGAGATGCTTCGCCCCTGCAATCTCTGCCCGCACATGAAGCGCATCACGCTCGCCAACATCCTGGAAAGCCTGCTGACGCTTCGCGAGGAGGTGACGATCGACCCCGCGCTCGCGGAACGCGCGCGGCACTCGGTCGAGCGCATGATCAATCTGAGAAATTGAGGGCGAGTAACATGCAACACGACATCCACGACCTCGCCAGCACCGACAACGTCGTCATCGTCGGCGGCGGCCTTGCCGGACTGTTCTGCGCGCTCAAGCTCGCGCCGCGGCCAGTGACCTTGATCTCTGCGGCCCCGCTCGGGCACGGCGCGTCCTCGGCGTGGGCGCAAGGCGGCATCGCCGCAGCAATGGCCGAAGGCGATACGCCGGAGGCACACGCTGCCGATACCGTCGCGGTCGGCGGCGGCCTCGTCGATGCAGCCGTCGCGCTCGGGATCGCGCGCGAGGCGGCGCCGCGCATCCACGATCTTCTCGCCTATGGCGTTCCGTTCGATCGCGATCTCGACGGCAAGATCGCCGTCGGACGCGAAGCTGCGCATTCGGCGCGCCGCATCGTGCATGTGCGCGGCGATGGCGCCGGCGCCGCGATCATCGCGGCCTTGAGCGAGGCCGTGCGCCGCACGCCCTCAATCCGCCTGATGGAAGGGTTCGTCGCCGAAGCACTGCTGACCGAGGACGGCGCGGTCACTGGGCTTCAATTGCGCGAGGCCGGCAATCCTGCGGCACGGCCGCTCGTGCTCGCCTCACGCGCGGTCGTGCTTGCGACAGGTGGGCTCGGCCATCTCTACGCCGTCACCACCAACCCGTCGGAAGCGAGCGGCTCGGGCCTTGCGATCGCCGCCCGCGCCGGCGCCGTGATTGCCGATCCTGAATTCGTGCAGTTCCACCCGACCGCCATCATGGTCGGCCGCGACCCGGCACCGCTCGCCACCGAAGCCCTGCGCGGCGAAGGTGCAACGCTGATCAATGGCAACGGCGAGCGCTTCATGAGCGCCCGCCACCCGCTCGCGGAGCTCGCGCCCCGCGATATCGTGGCCCGCGGCGTGTTCGCCGAGATCGCGGCCGGGCGCGGCGCCTTCCTCGATGCGCGACAGGCGCTGGGCGCGCGTTTCGCGACGAGTTTTCCGACCGTGCATGCGAGCTGCATCGCTGCCGGCATCGATCCCGCGGCGCAGCCGATTCCGATCGCGACGGCCGCGCATTACCACATGGGCGGCATCGCGGTGGACGCGCGCGGTCGCAGCTCGATCGACGGTCTCTGGGCCGCCGGAGAAGTCTCCTCCACGGGCGCGCATGGCGCCAACCGGCTTGCCTCGAATTCCCTGCTCGAAGCCGTCGTCTATGCCGCCCGCATTGCCGACGACATCGCCGGCCGCACCGTGCCCCCGCCGGCACGCCTTCCCGAGTCTTTGGTGACACCACGCGCCGGCACGCCGGATGCTGCGGAGGTGAAGCGGCTGCGCGCAATGATGAGCGCGCATGTCGGCGTGATCCGCGACGGTGATGGGCTTGCGCAAGCCGTGCGCCATTTCGTCAGGCTCGAGCGCGAGGCCGGACGCAGCGTCCTCGGCAACATGGCGATTTCGGCCCTGCTCGTCGCCGCTGCGGCCTGGACGCGGCGCGAAAGCCGCGGTGCGCATTGCCGTTCCGATCATCCGGCCGAGAACCCAGCGCTGGCGCAGAGAACGATGACCACACTCGCCGCGGCGCGCGAGGTCGCGGAGAGCCTCGACGAGCGCCCGCGGCCACGCCTTGCGCAATCCATGATCGCCTGAAGGAGGCCCCATGATCACCCCGACCTCACTGCTCTATCCCGATGCCTTCCTCTCGCCGCTCGCGATCGAGGCGGCCGTTGAGCGCGCGCTCGACGAGGATCTCGGCCGCGCCGGCGACATCACCTCGCTGGCGACGATCCCGGAGGCGACGCGCGCGCAAACCATCCTGGTCGCGCGCCAGTCCGGCGTGATCGCCGGATTGCCGCTGGCGCTCGCGACCTTGCAGAAGCTTTCGCCCGAGATCGAGGTGCGCGCACATGTCCGCGATGCCGCGCGGGTTGCGCGCGGCCAGCACGTGCTGACGATCTCGGGCCCGGCGCGCGCCATTCTCACGGCGGAGCGCACCGCGCTGAACTTCGTCGGCCGGCTGTCGGGCATCGCCACGCTCGCCGCGGACTATGTCGCCCGCACCGAAGGCACCAGGATGCGCATCTGCTGCACGCGCAAGACCACGCCGGGATTGCGGGCGCTGGAGAAATACGCGGTGCGCTGCGGCGGCGGCTTCAACCACCGCTTCGGGCTCGACGATGCGATCCTGATCAAGGACAACCACATTGCGGTGGCCGGCGGCATCCGCCCGGTGCTGGAGCGCGCCCGCGCCCATGCCGGCCATCTCGTCAAGATCGAGATCGAGGTCGACACGCTGGCGCAGCTGCGCGAGGTGCTCGAGAGCGGGATGGCCGATGCGGTGCTGCTCGATAATATGGACCTTGCGACGCTGCGCGAGGCGGTGAGGCTCAACGCGGGCCGCGTCGCGCTGGAGGCGTCCGGCGGCGTCACGCTGGACACGATCGCCGCCATCGCGGCCACCGGCGTCGACTATGCGTCGGCCGGCGCCCTGACGCATTCTGCGCCGAATTTCGATTGTGCGCTGGACATCGAGGCGTGATGGCACCTCTCGCGTCATGGCCGGGCTTGTCCCGGCCATCAACGTCATGCGTTACGAAGAACGTGGATGCCCGGGACAAGCCCGGGCATGACGATCACTTGTAGGCGCTACCGCCGCTCGCCCAACTCCGCGGAGCTCTTGGCTTCCTGCGCGAGCGCGGCGGAGAGCGCGGCGGTTTGCGCCGGCGTGCCCCAGCTCGGCAACTCGCTGCCGTCGCCCCAATTGCGCGGCCGATAGAAGGTGTGCACGCCGGTCTTGTACAGCTTCTTCATCTCGGCGACCCAGGACGGGCGGACCCAATAGGCATGGTAATGCGTGGACTTGCCGACCTCGGGCAGCCAGATCTGTCCGTCGAGCATCGCCTTGGAGATCTTCTTGGCGCGCTCCCACATTTCGGGCTCGCGGATCACGTCGGCATTGTTGTCGCAGGCGAAGGTGAACTGGCAGGCCAGGTGACGGTGCTTGTTCTGGTAGACCGCGCCGCACACGGTGTCGGGATATTTGCCGGAGAAGACGCGGTTCATCACCACTTGCGCCACCGCAATCTGGCCGCGCACGGCTTCGCCGCGGGCCTCGAAATAGACGGCTTCGGCAAGACACTTCTCGGACTTGGCGCGCGACTTGTCGTCGAGCGCGAGTCGCTCCGCCGGCGACTTGCCGCGCTGGTTGTCGGCGTTGACCTCGCCCTTCGGCGCGACGCTCTCGCCGCTCTCGATGTCCTTGGCGATCTCCGCCGTCGGCGGGGTCAGCGAGGCCGTCACCTTCATGTCGGGGTCGGGCATCACGATCAGCGGCTCGGCGCCGGGCTGCCAGCTCTCGATGGTCTCGATCTGGCCGCCCAGCGAGGAGCTGCCGAAGAACAGGCTCGATGTCTTGACGCTGAAAGGATCGCGCGCGGGAACAGCCGGCGCCGTGGCGCGCTTCAGCGCTTCCAGCGGCTGCACCGCGAACGCGCGCGCAGCCTCGCTCGCCTGCGGCGGATTGGAATATTGCGGCAGCGGCGGCGCGCGCATCGCCTCCTGCAGCTCGGGATCGAGCGGGGCCGCGGATTCCGGCGACATCGCCGGCGGCAATGCGGCGGTCTTGGCGCCGAACACCGAGCTGTTCGAGGTCGCGGGATCTTCCTTGGCCGGTGCTGCAGCCGGCGCGGCCGTCTCAGGCGACTGAGTCGGCGGGACGATTGCGAGGCGATCGCCCTTCAGGGCGCGATCGACCTTGGGAAAGTCGGATGCGTGGTAGCGCGGCGGTGCCTGAAGCGCCGGATTGCGGCGTATCGCGCCGGTGACGTCGCCGCCGTCGAGGCTCGCGAGCCGAACCATCGCGCTCTGCGGAACCGAGGTGCCGATGGGGCGGGAAAAACTGTAGGTGGCAAGCTGGATCGAGGACGCAGCGGAGAACACCTGCTTCTGCCACCGCTCGGCGACGCCGGGTTGGCGCGCCAGCAACGAGGCAATGTCCTGATAGCCGGTCTCTCTCGGCATCAATGCGAAGATGCAGAGACCGATGCCGAAGGACGCGAACCGCGCGCCCTTCGGATGGTTACGCAACACAGACATCGATACGCTCACGCTACGCTTACGCTGGTTCGATCGAACTCAGTACATCCGTGCAATTCGATCTTTATTGTGAGTATCTAATTTAGGTTGCCGGGGCGTTAATCGGCGTTGCGCAGGCGGCACACTCAAGCGAATGCAGGTGTTTTCACGGGGCGACGTCGCGCATTGGTAAATGCGGCCTCACGTGAAGCGGTAAACATCGGGTCAACGCGAATGGTGAAGGAACTCTTGCGCCCCCGCGTACCATCACGGGAAGCTGTTGGGGGAGCGCCTGTGCGATGACGACGGTTGCGAGGGGCCAACGCGCCCCTCACTCAGCGATCAGCTTCAACCACTCGTCTTCGGTCAGCACCTTGACGCCGTGCTTGTTGGCGTCCGCGAGCTTCGAGCCGGCGCCGGGGCCCGCGACGACGAGATCGGTCTTTTTCGAAACCGAGCCCGACACCTTGGCCCCGAGCCGCTCGGCTGTCGCCTTGGCTTCATCCCGTGTCATCTTCTCCAGCGAGCCCGTGAACACCACGGTCTTGCCGGCGACGGCCGAATTGCTCTTCGGCTTCTCGGCGTCGACGATCTCGACCTCCTTGGTCAGGCGTTCGACAATGCCGCGATTGTGACTCTCGCCGAAATAATCGGCGATGCTCTTGATCACGGTGTCGCCGATCTGGTCGAGCGCGTCCATGTCCGCGATCGCCTCCTCGTCGCCCTTGGCAACCTTGAGGCAGGCATCATGGAAGGCGTCCCACGAGCCGTAGCCGCGCGCCAGCGCCAGCGCCGTGGTCTCGCCGACATGGCGCATGCCGAGCGCGAAGATGAAGCGCTCCAGCGCGATTCTGCGCCGGCTCTCGATGGCGCCGAACAGGTTGCGCACGGAGGTCGCGCCGTAGCCTTCGATCTCCTCGAGCTTGAGTTTCGAATTGCGCTTCTCCAGCGTGAAGATGTCGGCGGGCTCCTTCACCCAGCCCTCGTCGAAGAAGTACTGGAGCTGCTTCTCGCCGAGGCCGTCGATGTCGAAGGCCCGCCGCGACACGAACAGCTTCAGATGCTCGATCTTCTGGTAGGGACAGGCGAACTCGCCGGTGCAGCGGGCGCGCGAGCCCTCCTCGCCCGTCGCCGTCTCCTCGCGCACGACGTCGGTGTGCAGCGGACACGGGCACTTCTTCGGGAAGTGGAATTCCCTGGCGCTCTTCGGCCGCTTGTCGAAGACGACGTCGACCACCTGCGGGATGACGTCGCCGGCGCGCTGAATCACCACGGTGTCACCGATCCTGATGTCGCGCCCCTCGCGCAGCACCTCGCCCTTGTTGCCGATGCCCCTGATGTAGTCCTCGTTGTGCAGCGTGACGTTCTGCACGATGACGCCGCCAACGCCGACCGGCTCGAGCTTGCCGACCGGCGTGAACGAGCCGGTGCGGCCGACCTGGATCTCGATGTCCCGCAGCACCGTCATGGCGCGCTCGGCCGGGAATTTGTGCGCGATACCCCAGCGCGGCGTGCGCGAGACGAAGCCGAGCCGCTCCTGCCAGTCGATGCGGTCGATCTTGTAGACGACGCCGTCGATGTCGTAGTCGAGCCGCGCGCGCTGCTCCTCGATCGCATGATGAAAGGCGAGCAGTTCCTCGACCGAGTGACAGAGCTTGGTGAGCGGATTGGTCTTGAAACCGCAGCGCTCGAACCAGCCGATCATGCCGCTCTGCGTGTCTTCCGGCATCGCGCTCATCTGCCCCCAGGCATAGGCGAAGAAGCCGAGGGGACGGGAGGCGGTGATGGTCGGGTCCTTCTGGCGGAGCGAGCCCGCGGCCGAATTGCGCGGATTGGCGAAGATGGTGTCGCCTGCCGCCTTCTGCCGTTCGTTGAGCGCCAGGAACGCCTTCTTGGTCATGTAGACTTCGCCGCGCACCTCGCAGATGTCGGGGATGTTGCGGCCCTTCAGCTTCTGCGGCACGTCTTCGAGCGTACGGATGTTGGCGGTGACGTCCTCGCCAACCGCACCGTCGCCGCGCGTCGCGGCGGTGACGAGCTCGCCACCCTCGTAGCGCAGCGACATCGAGAGGCCGTCGATCTTCGGCTCGGCGGAGAAGCCGATCTTGTCGTCGTCGAGCTTCAGGAAGCGGACGATGCGGCCGACGAAGTCGCGCACGTCCTCCTCCGCAAAGGCGTTGTCCAGCGACAGCATGGGCACGGCATGCGGGACTTTCTTGAAGCGTCCTGACGGCGCGGCGCCGATCTTCTGCGAGGGCGAGTCCGCGGTGACGAACTCGGGAAAACGCGCCTCGATCGCGTTGAGGCGCTGGCGCAGCGCGTCATATTCGGCGTCGGTGACGGTGGGCGCGTCCTCCTGATAGTAGCGCTCGTTGTGCCCCTCGATCTCGAGGGCGAGCCGCTTATGCTCGACCTTGGCCTGCGCCTTGGTGAGCTCGACGACGTCGCGTAGCGGTGTTGCTTTGGATTTTGCTGCTCTGGCCATGGCGCTTGGATACGACGGAGCGGGCGGGAGGGTAAAGGCTTGTGGAAATCTCGTGCCCCGGACGCAGCGCAGCGCTCCTTCAGCGGTGCGCTGCAGAGCCGGGGCCCATGTCGCGGCAGGCATTCTGGGTCCCGGCTCGCGCTACGCGCGTCCGGGACACAAGCCTAAGCCGTCGCCGCCTTGAGCAGCCGTTCCGCCGCAGCCCTCGCCTCGGCCGTGATCTCGGCGCCGGCGAGCATGCGGGCGATCTCCTCGCGGCGGTGGTCGGCGGCGAGCGCATTGACGCGGGTGGCGACGCGCTTGCCCTTGTCGAGGGCGTCCTTGGAGATGAGCAGGTGCTGGTCGGCGCGGGCGGCGACCTGCGGGGCGTGGGTCACGGCCATGACCTGGACCTTGCCGGCAAGCCGCGCCAGGCGCCCGCCGATGGCGTCCGCGACCGCGCCGCCGACGCCGGTGTCGATCTCGTCGAAGACGAGCGTCGGCGCCGAGCCGCGGTCGGACAGCACGACCTTGAGCGCGAGCAGGAAGCGCGACAGCTCGCCGCCGGAAGCGACCTTCATCAAGGGCCCCGGTCTGGTGCCCGGATTGGTCTGCACCCAGAACTCGACGCGATCGAAACCTTGCGGCCCGGGCGCAGCCTCGTCGGTCTCAACCTGGGTCATGAACCTCGCGCGTTCGAGCTTGAGCGGGGCAAGCTCGGCATTGACCGCCTTGTTGAGCTTCTCGGCCGACTTCTGCCGCGCCAGCGACAGCTTCTTGGCGGCCGCCGCATAGCGGCTGTCCGCCTCGATCGCGGCCTGCTCCAGATTCTTCAAGCGCGAGGCGCCGGCATCGATCAGGACGACGTCGGCGGCGTATTTGGCGGCCAGCGCGGCGAGGCCGTCAACCGGGGTCGAATATTTGCGAGACGCCGCACGCAAAGCAAAAAGCCGTTCCTCGATGCGCTCGAGCTCGGCCGGATCGAAATCAGTTGCGGCCAGCGCCGCCTGGAGATGCTGATCGGCCTCCTCCAGCGCGTTGATCGCCGCGTCGATTGCCTTTACCGCGGGCTCGACCAGCGCCGGCGAGTTGACGCCGCGGCGCTCCAGCCGGCGCACCGCCGCCGAGAGCGCGGCAACCGGCGAATGATTGCCGCCGACCGCCTCCTGCGCCTCGCGCAGGTCGGAGGCGATCTTCTCGCCCTGCATCATGGTGGTGCGGCGGGAGGCCAATGCGGTTTCCTCGCCGTCCTTGGGCGCGAGCTGCTTCAGCTCGTCGGAGGCGTGGCGCAGATAATCGGCCTCGCGCGCCGCGCGCTCCATGGCGGCGCGATGCTCCTCCAGCGCGGTGTTGGCGGTGCGGCGCGCATCCCAGAGCGCTTCGACGGCCGCGACGTCCTTCTCGAGGCCGGCAAAAGCGTCGAGCAGGCGGCGGTGGGTGGCGGCATCGACCAGCGCGCGCTCGTCGTGCTGGCCGTGGATCTCGACCAGGGCGGTGCCGACCGCCTTCAGCGTCTGCACGCTGATCGATTGGTCGTTGATGAAGGCGCGGGTGCGGCCGTCGGCGAGCTGCACGCGCCGGAGAATCATCTCGCCGGTGTCGTCGAGGCCATTCTCGGCCAGTATCTTCGTCGCAGGGTGATTCTTCGGGACATCGAACACGGCCGTGACCTGCCCCTGCTCCGCGCCGTGACGCACGAGGCCGGCGTCGCCGCGGCCGCCGAGCGCCAGCGCAAAGGCATCGAGCAGGATGGATTTGCCCGCACCGGTCTCGCCGGTCAAAACCGCGAGGCCGGAGGCGAATTCGATATCGAGCCGTTCGATCAGGACGATGTCACGGATCGACAGACGCGCCAGCATGGAACCAAATTTCCTAGCCGAGACCCATCTTCTTGAAGGTCCGGCTGATCCAGGACCCCTGATTCTCGCTCGGCTCGAGACCGCCGGATTTTACAAGATTATAGGCGTCCTTGTACCAGCGGCTGTCAGGAAAATTGTGCCCAAGCACCGCCGCCGCGGTCTGCGCTTCGCCAACGATGCCGATCGCCATATAGGCCTCGGTGAGCCGGAACAGCGCCTCCTCGACATGGCGAGTGGTCTGGTACTGCGTCACCACGGTCTTGTAACGATTGATGGCGGCCGTGTAGTCGCGCTTCTGGGCGTAGTAGCGGCCGACATTCATTTCCTTGCCGGCGAGCTGGTCGCGCGCGCCCTCGATCTTGGCCTTGGCCGAGGTCGCATATTCCGAGTTCGGATATTTGCGCACCACCTCTTCCAGCGCAGCGATCGCCTTTTCGGTGCGGGTCTGGTCGCGGCTGATGTCCGGGATCTGGTCGTAATGGGAGGCGGCGATCAGGTATTGCGCATAGGCCGCATCCGGGCTGCCGGGATGCAGCGTGACGTAGCGGGTGGCGGCACCGATGCAGCCGTCATAATCGCCGCCCTGATAGGACGCATAGGCCGACATCAGCAGCGATTTGCGGGCCCAGTCGGAATAAGGATGCTGACGGTCGACCTCTTCGAACTTCTTGTTCGCCGCCTTCATGTCCTTCTTCTCGTTCATGAGGTACAGGCCCTCATTGTAGATCTTGTCTGCGGGCTCCTCGACGAAGGTGTCATCCTTGGCGGTGAACTTGTCCCAGAGCGCGCCCGTGCCGCATCCGGCGAGCGGCAGCGCAAGAACGATGAAGGTGACGGCCTGAATCAGCCCGCGGGCTCGCGACGAGACCGAGAAAAATCCGCGCGTCATACGCTGTGCCGACATGAGTTTAAGCCCTGACGCCCTGTGATGCGGTGTCCGCCAGCCCACGAACCCCTCATGGGCGCGAAATGTAACCGTGGTGCCTGCCACGCGACCACGCCGATGTATCCGAAAACGATCGTTAACGAACCGGATAGGGAGGCATTTCGCCCGGATTAAGGCGAACCTGCCGCAATGCTAGCCGATCATGGTTACCAGGAGTTTCCCGGGGGCCGCCAGCCACGTTCCGAAGGCGGCAGGCCGCGTCAGGACACATCCGGTCCGAAGGCCGCAGCGACCCGGCCGCCGACGATGCCACGACCGACCTCGCCCACGGCACGCGTGGTGCGGCGGGCAGCCTCGCCCTCGACCACCCGCCAGGCGGTCCGGTCGGCGAGCAGCGCCGTCAAGACGGCGTGGTTGAGCTTATGACCGCCACGCACCGAGCGGTAGGCGCCAAGCAGCGGCAGGCCGGCCAGCGAAAGGTCGCCGATCACGTCCAGCACCTTGTGACGGGCGCATTCATCGGCGTAGCGCAGGCCCTCGGTGTTGAGCAGCCGCTCGTCGTCGAACACGACGGTGTTGTCGAAGGAGGCGCCGAGGGCATAGCCGGCGCTCCAGAGCCGCGCGACGTCGCACATCAGGCCGAAGGTCCGGGCCCGGCCGACTTCACGGCGGAAACCTTCCGGATTGAGGTCGAAGGCGTAAGCCTGCTGGCCGATGACGGGATTGGTGAAATCGATCTCGACCTCGACGCGGAACCCGTTGGTGTGGGGCCTGACCTCGCCGAAGGAGTCGCCGATCTTGACCGAGATCGGCTTCAGAACCTGGATGAAACGGCGCTGCGCCGGCTGGGTGACGATGCCGGCCTGGTCGATTGCCGCGATGAAGGCGGCGGCGCTGCCGTCCATGATCGGGACTTCGGGACCGTCGATCTCGATGGTGGCGTTGTCGACACCCATTCCCCGCAGTGCAGCAAGCACATGCTCGGCAGTGGACACCAGCGGACCGTTGCGGTCGCCGAGGACCGTGGCAAAGTCAGTCGCAATCACTTGCTCGGCGGTGGCCTGAACTTCGCGGTCACTTCCCTCAAGTCCGGTCCGGACAAAAATAAAACCCGCGTCGACAGGCGCAGGCCCAAGCGTGAGAGTGACGGGAAGACCGGAATGAACGCCCACGCCTGCCACAGAGGCTTGCGCACGAAGCGTTGTTTGCCGGCTAAATTTCATCAGGAACCCGCCCCACTAAGACCCACTGCGACTTATACGAGACCTGCTTGGCCGGCCAGAGCCGACGCTACCGAATCTCCGTATCCCCAAGTCACGGCAAACCATAGTTGCAGCCTCAAACAGCGCCAACTCACGCTTTTTTACCGATTGTTACCCCAAACCTGCCGTATTCGCGCCAAGGCTTAACCAAATTGCGCCGGGTTTCGGGACCGCTATCGGCAGTTCTACTGAACCACCGAAGCCGTAATTAATCATTTAAAATCAGTTGTTTGGCTGCTCAATCCGGACATGCCCGGGACAAAAGGAAAGGTCCCGGCGAGCTCCTCGCCGGGACCTTTTTTCGTCTGCCTTATTGTAACAATCCTCAGGTCGCCTGCCGCCGCAGGAAGGCCGGGATATCAAGATGGTCGTCACCCTGTGGCGCCGGCGCAACAGGCGCGGGGCGGCCATGGACGTCCAGACCCTGCGGCGGGGGACGGCGGGCATACTCTGATACCGGCTCGTTGGACGCGATCTGCTGCGCCACGGTCTTCTGCGGCCGGCGCTCGGGCAGCGGCGGCATGGCGGGACCGGCGGTGCGGGCCGCGACCGGTGGCTCGCTTTCCTCGTCGCGACGGCCGAGGCCGACATTGGCGAGGCGCTGCAGCAGCGACAGGCGGGTCTTCTGCGGGGTCTCCTCCTCAGCCTCGCCGCGGGCCTGCCGAATCTCGGCTTGCGCCGGCATCGGCAGCTCCTCGATTCGCGGCATGCGCGGCGCGCGGGCCGGACGCTCGGCCTGCGGCGGGATGAAGGTATCAGGCGTCATCGGCTCCTGCACCGCGACCGGGGCCATGTCGGCCTCCGGGAACAGGGTCGGCTTCTGCGCGATCGGGCGCACGGTGACGTCGCCATAGGTCTGTGGCGCGGGCGGCTGCGGCACCTCGGAAACGGCAGCGGCGATCGCGGCGAGCGCAGCACGCTCGACGTTCGGACGGGGCGCGGCGGCAGCCGGAGCCGGCGCGGCGGCCGGGGGCTGGGCTTCCAGCTTCTGAGCGCGCTCGGCCAGACGCTGGTTGTCGGCACGCAGCCGGGCGGTCAGGTCGGCGAGACGGCTCTCGGCGGCGGCGGCCGGGGCGGCAGCCTGCTGCATCTGCGGTGCCGGGTTGGCGACGGGCGCGGAGGTGGCCTGGCTGTTGCGGGCGATCGCGGCCTGCTCGATACCGGTGGCGACCACCGAGACGCGGATCAGACCGTCGAGCGCTTCGTCGAAGGTGGCGCCGACGATGATGTTGGCGTCCTGGTCGACTTCCTCGCGGATGCGGGTCGCGGCCTCGTCGACCTCGAACAAAGTGAGGTCCTTGCCGCCGGTGATGGAGATGAGGAGGCCCTTGGCGCCCTTCATCGACGAGTCGTCGATCAGCGGGTTGGCGATCGCGGCTTCCGCGGCGGTCAGCGCGCGCTTGTCGCCGGAGGCTTCGCCGGTGCCCATCATCGCCTTGCCCATCTCGCGCATGACGGCGCGGACGTCGGCGAAGTCGAGGTTGATCAGGCCTTCCTTGACCATCAGGTCGGTGATGCAGGCGACGCCCGAATAGAGCACCTGGTCGGCCATCGCGAAGGCGTCGGCGAAGGTGGTCTTCTCGTTGGCGACCCGGAACAGGTTCTGGTTCGGGATGATCAGGAGCGTGTCCACGACCTTGTGCAGCTCGGAGATGCCGGCTTCGGCCGTGCGCATGCGGCGCTGGCCCTCGAAGTGGAACGGCTTGGTCACCACGCCGACGGTGAGGATGCCCATGTCGCGCGCGGTCTTGGCGATGACGGGAGCTGCACCCGTGCCGGTGCCGCCGCCCATGCCGGCGGTGACGAACACCATGTTGGCGCCCGAGAGATGGTCGCGCAGCTCGTCGATCACCTCTTCCGCGGCCGCGGCGCCGACGTTCGGCTGCGAGCCGGCGCCGAGGCCTTGCGTGACGGCCGTGCCCATCTGCACGATGCGCTGCGCCTTCGACATCGTCAGCGCCTGCGCGTCGGTGTTGGCGACCACGAAGTCGACGCCCTGCAGGCCCGCCGTGATCATGTTGTTGACGGCGTTGCCGCCGGCGCCGCCGACGCCGAACACGGTGATCCGGGGCTTCAGTTCGTGAATATCAGGAACATTGATGCTGATGGTCATGGTTGCCTCTCGATCACGCGCGCGTGGGTTCGCCCCGGCCGGTGGCCGCGGGAGTTGGTGAAAATCGAAGATTGCGGAAAGCGGTCATCAGAAGCCCTCGCGTAGCCATCGTCCGACCTTTCCGAAATATCCGCCGGTCCCTGTCTTGATCTGCTGCCGCGTATGCCGCGGTTCGACATGTTCGAGGTGAACATATTGCGGGTAGACCAGAAGTCCGGCCGGCACCGCGAACGCGGCGTTCTTCGCCTCGTTGGGAAGCCGGCCGAAACCGAGCGGACGACCGACCCGCACGGGCCGGCCGAGAATCCGGGTGCCGAGATCGACGAGGCCGGTCAGCTGCGAGGCCCCGCCCGAGAGCACGACGCGGCCGTTCGGCTCTGCGGCGAAGGGCGAATCCTTCAGCTTGTCCCGAACCATTTCGAAGACTTCCTCGGCACGGTGCTTGACGATGTTCGCGATGGTGGCGCGGGAGACGATCTGCGGCAGATCCTGCTCGTCACCGGCTGTCGGCACAGACATCAGCTCACGCGAGTCCGATCCGCCGGTGATGACGGTGCCGTATAAGGTCTTGATTCGCTCGGCATCGGCAATGGTCGCCGAGAGTCCGCGCGCAAGATCCATCGTGATGTGTTGCCCGCCGACCGCAAAACCCGCCGCATGCACGAAGCGGCCGCCCGAATAAACGGCAATCGTGGTGGTGCCGGCGCCCATTTCGACGACAGCGGCGCCGAGATCGGCCTCGTCGTCGGTCAGCACCGAGAGTCCGGCCACATAGGGGCTCGCTGCCATGGCTTCGACATTGATGTGGCAGCGCTCCACCGCCAGCATCAGGTTCCGCGCCACGGTGGCGTCGCAGGTGACGACGTTCATGTCGACGCCGAATTGGTGCGCGACCATGCCGCGGGGATCGCGGATGCCTTTGACACCGTCGAGCGTGTAGCCGACCGGCAGGGCGTGCAGCACGGTGCGGCCTTCGCCGGTGGCGTGGCGCATGCCGGTGGAGGTGACGCGGCTGACATCGGCCGGCGTCACGGCGCCGCCACGAATGTCGGCGGCAGCCTCGACCAGTTGGCCGGCGAGCCGGCCGCCGGAGACCGACAACAGCACGGACTCGACCCGCACCTTGGCCATCTTCTCCGCAAGCCCGACGGCCTGGCGCACCGCCTGCTCGCATTCGCCGAGATCGATCACCGCGCCGGCCTTCATGCCGCGCGCCTGGATCTGGCTGTAGCCGATCAATTCCACCGCATGGGTGCGGCCGCGCAGCGCATCGCTCGGCGGCGAGGGCTTCAGCCGCGCGATCATGCAGGCGATCTTGCTGGTGCCGATGTCGAGGCAGGCGACGATGCCGCCGCGCTTGTGCGGCATCGGGCGCGTCTTCGGCGTCTGGGTGCGATCGAGACCGGTCATGCGGAATCCCCGGCCTTCTTTTTCTTCTTGTCCTTGAACAGCTCCTCGCGCGCCTTGGCGGCGTCCTCGGAGAGCTGCACCACCAGCCGGTCCGGCAGGCGCATGTCGACGGCGACGATGTCGCGCGAAAAGAGCCTGTCCTCCTTGTCGAGCTTCGACAGCATCGCAAGCGCGTTGCCGACGTCCTGCTCGGGCAGGCGGATGTCGAGACCGTCCTTGAGCCGCAGGTTCCAGCGCCGCTCGCCGACGTAGATCGCGGCCTTCGTCACCGAATGGACCTGCGGATAGCGCGCCAGCAGCGCCAGGAAATCGCGCGCCTGGGTCTCGGCGCCCTTGCCGACCACGAGCGGCAGCGACAGGAAGCGGCGCGAAACATAGGGCTCGAGCACGGCGCCGTCGTCGGCGATGACGGAGAGCCGGCCGGCCTCCTGCCACAGCGCGAACGCCTTGCGCTCGGTGAGCTCGATCATGAGCTGGCCCGGATAGAGCTTCAGCACGGTCGCATCCGCGATCCAGGGATTGGCCTTGAGCTTGTCGCGCACCGCCTCGGCATCGAGGAACAGCAGCGAGGAGCGGCCGCTGACGCCGCCGATCGCGAGGATCTCGTCCTGGGTCAGCTGCTTGCGGCCGTTGATGACGACGGAGGTGATGCGGAAGCCGGCGGAATTGGCCAGCGCATTGCGGGCATCGCTGACCGCGGTGACGAAATCCTGGAGGTGGCCGCCCTTGACGATGCCGAAGCCGCAGCTGCCGATCAACAGCAGCACGGTCATGCTGAGGCCGACCCGGCGCGGCAGATAGCGCTCGACCAGCGCGACCAGGCGCGGCGGCGGCTCGCGTTCGACGGCGGCCTTGGCCTGGGCTTTGGCTTTGGCCTTGTCCCTGGCGGCAGCGCGCGCCGCTTCGTGCCTGTCCTGCACCCACTCGCGCAGAAGCACGACCGCTCCGATAGCGGCCGCCTTCAGGTCAGCTTGAGGCCTCAGCGATCTCAAAACCGATCGGGTGAGGCGTCCTGCACCATCCATTGCACGAGCTCGTCAACAGTTTGCCCGCGACATCGCGCGGATCCTGGCGAACATGACGTCTCGGACTTGCCGGGCCGGGTGCTGGTCTTCAGCAGAAGAAAACCTCTCCCCTTCAAAGCGTTCGCTGGAGGTGACATCACCCGCGACAGCTCACGCGCCGGCAGCCAAAGCGCCATATGCGCCGCCAGCGTTAACCTTCGGACGTCCTGGTAAACAAAAGGTAAAATTCGTTAACGACCTGCGCATTTTGCCTCGCGCTGTGAGGCATTTGCGCCGCGATGTCCGGCATTTTACCGGTTTTGGCCACCAAACCGGCCCGTTTCGCCGGTCCGGCCGTTAACCAGTCCTGACTATTTCCGCACGCGCTGGCAGGCGAGCTCGACCAAGCCGCGCAGGAAGTCGACGAATTCGATGCCTTCGGCTTTCAGCGCCTTGGGGTAGAGCGAGGACTTGGTCAGCCCGGGCAGCGTGTTGGTCTCGAGATAGACGAGGCCCTTGTCCGAGACAATGAAGTCAGAACGGGAATAGCCGGTGCAGGACATTGCGCGATGGGCCAGCATCGCCTGCGCCTCGAGCGCGGCGGTGATCTCGGGTGCGAAGCGGCCGGGGCAGATCTCCTGGGTCGACTTCAGAAGATATTTCGCCGCGTAGTCGAAATTGCCCTCGCCCGGAATGATCTCGATCGGCGGCAGCGAGATGATCGAGCCGTCGGTGCGCTCCAGCACGCCGCAGGTCGCCTCCACACCGGCGATGTAGGGCTCGATGACGTACTCTTCATGCTTCGCTGCGTTGCGGACAGCGACGAGGTCCTGCTTGGCATTGACGAAGATCAGGCCGTAGCTCGACCCGTCGCGCGCGGGCTTTGCGATCAGCCTTCCATACTCGGCGAAAGCCTCGTCGATATCATCGAGCGCAAGATTTTCCGGCGGCGTCACGCCGCCGAGCGCGGCGAAGCGCTTGGCTGCGATCTTGTCGAAGGCCAGATGCGACGACGCCGAGCCCGAGCCGGTGAAGGGCACGCCGCGCGCCTCGCACATCACCTGCAATTCGCCGTTCTCGGCACGCCCGCCGTGCAGGCCGAGCACCAGCACGCGATCCTCAGCCTTGGCCCGGTCGAGCGCCTGCGCGAGCGGGACGCCGCGCGTGCCCGGCTTGAATTCGTCCTCGAACGGGCGGGCATGCTCGAGCAGCTGCTTCGACTGCACGACGTGCACCTTGTCCTCGACGTCCCACCACCAGAGGTCAGCCTCGGGCAGCGCCTGATGCAGCGCCTGGGCTGTGGCAACCGAGACGAGACGCTCGCGGTTGGAGCCGCCGAAGAGGATGGTGATGCGCATGTTCCTGTCACCCATGTGTATCGTCATTCCGGGATGCGCCGAAAGGCGCAGGCCCGGAATCCATAACCACGATCGTGAGTATGGATTCTCGGCTGCGCAATTGCGCACCATAGCTCGCGACTTCGTCGCGCCCCGGAATGACGCTCAATTGGAAACCCCGATCCGCTTGATTTCCCAGTGTAGCTCGATTCCGGAATTCGCCTTCACGCGTGCACGTACCGTCTCGCCCAGCGTCTCGATGTCGTGCGCGGTGGCCTCGCCCGTGTTGATCAGGAAGTTGCAGTGCATCTCCGAGACCTGCGCGCCGCCGACGCGCAGGCCGCGGCAGCCGGCGGCGTCGATCAGCTTCCAGGCGGAATGGCCGGGCGGATTCTTGAAGGTCGAGCCGCCGGTTTTCTCGCGGATCGGCTGCGCGGTCTCGCGATGGCTCTGCACCTCCGCCATGCGCGCGCGGATCGCCTCCGCGTCCCTGATCTCGCCGCGAAAGCGCGCGGAGGTGAAGATGATGGAGGGATCGACGCCGCTGGAGCGGTAGACGAACTTCATCTCGGCGTTGGAGAAGACGTGCTTGGTGCCGTCGCGCCCGATGCCCCTCGCCTCGATCAGCACGTCCTTGGTCTCGTCGCCATTGGCGCCGGCATTCATGCGCAACGCACCACCGATCGTGCCGGGAATGCCGAAATAGAATTCGAGCCCGCTGATATTGGCGGAGGCCGCAACTTCGGCCACGCGCTTGTCGAGCGCAGCCGTGCCGGCGGTGACGATGTCGCCGCTCGCAGTCGCCTCGCCGAAGGCGCGCGGCGCGAGACGAATGACGACGCCGGCAATGCCGCCGTCGCGCACGATCAGATTGGAGCCGACCCCGATGACGTAGACGGGAATGGCGGAGGCGAGATGCGCCAGGAAGTAAGCGAGATCGTCCTCGTCCGCCGGCGTGAACAGCACCTGCGCGGGACCGCCGACGCGAAACCAGGTGAGCTCGGCCAGCGACTGGTTCGCCAACAGCCGCCCGCGAAGCTCGGGCATCGCGGCTTTGAGTGAAGGGGTGATGTCGGGAAATCCCACCGCGCTACCCCAGCGCCTTCAACTGGTCCGGCAGCGCATACGCCCATTGCGTGATGTTGCCGGCGCCGAGACACACAACGAGATCGCCCCTCTTGGCGATGCCATGAACGATTTTGGCTAGTTCGCCGGCATTGGGCAGCGGGATCACCTCGCGATGGCCGTGGGCGCGCAGGCCGGCGACGAAATGGTCGCGGTCGATGCCTTCGATCGGCGCTTCGCCGGCGGCATAGACATCGGCGACGACGACCGCATCGGCATCGTTGAAGCAGGTGCAGAACTCCTCGAACAGCGATTGCAGGCGAGTGTAGCGATGCGGCTGCACCACCGCGATCACCTTGCCGGTGTAGGAATCGCGCGCGGCCTTCAGCACGGCTGCGATCTCCACGGGGTGATGGCCGTAATCATCGATCACGGTGACGCCGTTCCACTCGCCGGTCTTGGTGAAGCGGCGCTTGACGCCGCCGAAGCCGGCCAGCGCCTTGCGGATCGCCTCGTCAGACACGCCGAGCTCGTGCGCGACCGCGATCGCCGCCGTCGCGTTCGAGGCATTGTGCCGGCCCGGCATGGGCAGCGCGAGATCGGCGATCTCGTGCGTGGTGCCGTTCTTGCGGTCGCGGATCACGACCTTGAACTTCGAGCCGCCACCGCCGGCGGTGAGATCGACCAGCCGCGCATCGGCCTGCGGATTCTCGCCATAGGTGATGATGCGGCGGTCCTCGATCCCGCCGACGAGGCTCTGCACCACGGGATGATCGATGCACATCACGGCAAAGCCGTAGAACGGCAGGTTCTCGACGAAATGGCGGAAGGCGTCCTGCACGGCCTCGAAAGTCTTGAAGTGGTCGAGATGCTCGGGGTCGACATTGGTGACGATCGCGACATCGGTCGGCAGCTTCAGGAACGTGCCGTCGCTCTCGTCGGCCTCGACCACCATCCAGTCGCCGGCGCCAAGCCGCGCGTTGGAGCCGTAGGCGTTGATGATGCCGCCGTTGATCACGGTCGGATCGAGCCCGCCGGCGTCGAGCAGCGTGGCGACCATCGTCGTCGTGGTGGTCTTGCCGTGGGTGCCGGCGATGGCGACGCAGCTCTTCAACCGCATCAGCTCGGCCAGCATCTCGGCGCGGCGCACCACGGGAATGCGCCTCTCGCGCGCCGCCATCAGTTCCGGATTGTCGCGCTTGATCGCGGAAGACACGACCACGACCTCGGCGCCGTCGATATTCTCGGCCTTGTGGCCGACCGAGACTTTCGCGCCCTTCTTGCGCAGACGGTCGAGATTGTAATTGTCGGCGGCGTCCGAGCCCTGCACGGCATAGCCGAGATTGGCCAGCACCTCGGCGATGCCGCTCATGCCGATCCCGCCGATCCCGACGAAGTGGATGGGTCCGATCTCGCGCGGCAGTCTCATGTGGTTTCCTTGGGGTCATCGTCCGCGAAGGCGGACGATCCAGTACTCCGCGACGCCAGAGATTCAATTCAACTGCGTCGGATACTGGATGCCCCGCTTTCGCGGGGCATGACAAGTGGCTTTTTTGGCCATTCGGGCCGGAACAGGCGTCAGATTCCCGCGGTCTTCACCACGAGATCCGCCAGCCGCTCGGCCGCATCGAGCCGCCCCGCCCCCTTCGCCGCCGCCGCCATGGCGGCAAGCCGTGCCGGCTCGGCGGCGAAGGCGGAGATTTCGGACGCCAGCCGGTCGGAGGTGAACTCGGCCTGCGGGATGCGGATCGCGCCGTCGACCTTGACCAGCACGCCGGCATTGGCGAACTGGTCCTGGTCGATCGAGCCCGGCAACGGCACCAGGATGGAAGGCCGGCCGATCGCGGCGAGCTCGGCCACGGTGCCCGCGCCGGAGCGCGATACCACGAGATGATTGGAGGCGAGCCGCGCCGGCAGATCCGTGAAGAACGGCGCGAGCTCGGCCTTGATCTTGAGCTTGTCGTAGACGGCGCGGACGCGGCTCATGTCCTCTTCGCGCACCTGCTGGGTGAGAACGAGACGGCTCCACAGCGCAGGCTCGAGCCTTTCGATCGCGCCCGGCACGATGTCGGCCATGATGCGCGCGCCCTGGCTGCCGCCGACGACGAGCAGGCGCAGCGGACCGCCCACCTCGGGCGCGACATATTTCACCGCAGCGGCCGCGAGGATCGCGGGGCGCATCGGCGTGCCGACGGTCGTCGTCTTGCCTGAGAGCGCGGGATCGCGATCGAGCACGCCGGGCAAAGACGTCGCGATGGCGCGCACGCGGCTCGACAGGAACCGGTTGGCGCGGCCGAGCACGGCGTTGGCGTCGTGGATGATGCCGGGCACGCCCGCGAATTTCGCTGCGACCAGCGGCGGCAAGGTCGGATAGCCGCCAAAGCCGACGACGGCGACGGGCTTCAATCGCTTGATCAGCGCATAGGCCGACAGCGTGCCGGCGGCGAGCGTGAGACCGGCATAGGCGAGCTGGAACGGATTGCGGCCGCGCGCGGTCTCGCTTCTGACCACGTCGATCATGTCCTTGCTGAACAGCCCGCTATAGCGCAGCGCGCGCTCGTCGGTGACGAGGCGGACGCGATAGCCGCGCCGGATCAATTCGACGCCGAGGGCCTCGGCCGGGAACAGATGGCCGCCGGTGCCGCCCGCGGCGAGAAGAATCAGGGGGGACGTGTCCATAATGAGGGAGTTTTACAGGGTCTTTCTCGTCATTGCGAGCGAAGCGAAGTAATCCAGACTACCTCAGTGGAGACCAGCCTGGATTGCTTCGTCGCTTCGCTCCTCGCAATGACGGCTCACGCGTAACTGCGCATCGCCTCGGCGTGGCCGCTCGCCTCGACCTCGGTGCGCGGGCGCAGCCGCGTCAGCGCCAGCATCATGCCGACGCCATAGGCGAGCGAGACCATCGAGGAGCCGCCATAGGAGATGAAGGGCAGCGTCATGCCCTTGGCGGGGATGAGCTGCAAGTTCACCGACATATTGATCGCCGCCTGCACGCCGAACAGGATCGCGAGCCCGGAGGCCGCAAAGCGCGAGAACATGTCCTCGTTGGCATAGGCGCGCGACAGCGTGCGCATGACGACGAAGGCGAACAGCGCCAGCATCGCAAGGCACAGGATGATGCCGAACTCTTCGCCCGCGACCGCGAAGACGAAGTCGGTGTGGCTGTCCGGCAGGCTGCGCTTGGCGATGCCCTCGCCCGGTCCGAGCCCGAACCAGCCGCCGTTGTAGAAAGCCTCCATGGCGGTATCGACCTGGAAGGTGTCGCCGGAGGCCGGGTTCATGAAGCGCTTGATGCGCCCCGCGACGTGCGGAACGAACAGATAGGCGCTGAACAGGCCGGCCGCGCCGAGACCTGCGAGGCCGAACACCCAGATCATCCGCATGCCCGCGATGAAGAACAGCGAGCCCCACACCATCAGGACCAGCATGGTCTGGCCGAAATCCGGCTCCATCACCAATAGCGCGACCAGCATCAGCAGCAGCACCACCGCCATCGAGGTCGCCGGCATCTCCGGGCGCCTCGTCGATTCCGCGAACAGCCAGGCCGCGATCACGACGAAGGACGGCTTTGCGATCTCGGAGGCCTGGATGTTGACGCCGAGCAGCGTGATCCAGCGGCGCGAGCCCTTCACCTCCGGGCCGAAGGCGAGCGTGAGCACGATCAGGACGATGCTCGCCGCGAAGATGATCAGCGCCGAGCGGCGGATCGCGCGCGGCGACAGGAAGGACACCCCGAGCAGCACGATGCAGGACGGCACCAGGAACAGCACGTGGCGGCTGAAGAAATGGAAGGCATCGAGCCCGATGCGGGTCGCAACCGGCGGGCTCGCCGCCAGCGACAGGATCACCCCGGTCAGCATCAGCCCCAGGATGGCGCCCATCAGCGGCTTGTCGACGGTCCACCACCACTCGGAAAAGGGGGTGCGTTCTTCACGGGAGAGCATGGGCGGCCGCTTTCGGACAGAGGTCCGTTCATTGGTCGCCGAGGTTGGTTACCGGGAGGTTAAAGGGACGGGTAACTTTTGAGCGAAGCGTTGGTGCCGGGCTACGAACCGGGAGCCCTGACGAATCGATAGGGTATGCCGCCAAACGCCAGAGTGAGAACGCCATCCTCGGCGAATGAGAACTGGGTTCGTTCAACTTGTGGAGCTGAGGGCTGGTCGGTGACAATCGTCGAGCCCTCCACCCGATATCGAAGATTGATGATTTGTCGCTTGTCGTGCTCACGAATTGTGTAGCGCAGCCCACCGCTCTCATCGAACTCGAGCAGGACATTTCCCAGGCGGGCTAGCGCCAGTTCATCGGTCTCGTCTACAAGCCAGGCGCCTACCAGAGTCATTATGTCATTCAATCGTTGGTGTCGGTGTCCTCACACCACCGGCTGCACACCCGGCAGCGCTTGCACCAGCTCGCGGAACTTGGTGCCGCGGATCTCGAAGTTGCGGTACTGGTCGAAGGAGGCGCAGGCGGGCGACAGCAGCACGACGGCATCGGTGAGGCCAGAGGCTTCCGCATCGCGGGCCGCGTGTTCGACCGCAACGTCCAGGGTCTGGCTGATCTCGTGCCCGACCTGTGTGCCCAGCGTGCCCGAAAACTCCTGCGCGGCTTCGCCGATCAGATAGGCTTTGCGGATGCGCGGGAAGAACCCGGTCAGGCTCGTAATGCCGCCGGCCTTCGGCTTGCCGCCGGCAATCCAGAAGATGTCGGCGAAGGACGACAGCGCATGCGCGGTGGCGTCCGCGTTGGTGCCCTTGGAATCGTTGACGAACAGCACGTTGCCGCGGCGCCCGACCTGCTCCATGCGATGCGCCAGGCCCGGAAAGCTGCGCAGGCCGTTCTGCAGCACGTCCTGGCTGATGCCCATGGCGAGCGCGACGGCGGCCGCGCAGGCCGCGTTCTGCGCGTTGTGCTGGCCGCGCAGCGAACCGATGCCGCCGAGCGCGGCGATCTCGCTGTGGGCGCCGCCCGCGGCGCGCACGATGGTGCCGTGCTCGACGTAAATGCCCGACGCGAGCGGGTTCTTGACCGAGATGCGCACCACGTTCTTGCCGGCGCGGTCGAGCCGGTCGGCGATGTCGCGGCAAAAGCCGTCATCGACACCGACGATCGAGGTGCCGCCGCCTTGCACGCCGGCCACGAGGCGCTCCTTCACCGCGGCGTAATGCTCGATCGTGCCGTGGCGATCGATATGGTCCTCACTGACGTTGAGCAGGATGCCGACGGAGGGATCGAGCGAGGGCGCAAGGTCGATCTGGTAGGACGACATCTCGATGACGTGGACGCGGCCCATGCGCGGCGGCTCCAGCGACAGGATCGCGGTGCCGATATTGCCGCCCATCTGGGTGTCGTAGCCGGCGACCTTGGTCAGATGCGCGATCAGCGCCGTCGTGGTCGACTTGCCGTTGGTGCCGGTGATGGCGACGAACGGCGCGTCCGGCGCATGGCGGCGCCGCTCGCGGCAGAACAGCTCGATGTCGCCGATCACCTCCACCCCTGCCTCGCGCGCCTTCAAGACGCTCCAGTGCGGCACCGGATGGGTGAGCGGCACGCCGGGCGCGAGCACGACGGCTGCGAAATTCGCCCAGGAAACGTTGCGCAAGTCCGCGGTGATGAAGCCGGCCTGCGTGGCCTTGGCGACGTTCTCGGCATTGTCGTCGGCCGCGATCACTTCGGCCCCGCCGGCCTTCAACGCATGGCAGGAGGCGAGCCCCGAACCGCCGAGGCCGAACACCGCGACCGTCTTGCCGGCGAACGAGGTGACGGGGATCATCGATCGGTCACCGCAGCTTCAGCGTCGAGAGGCCGGCAAGCGCCAGCATCACCGAGATGATCCAGAATCGGATCACGATCTGCGGCTCGGTCCAGCCCTTCTGCTCGAAGTGATGGTGGATCGGCGCCATCGCGAACACGCGCTTGCCCGTGAGCTTGAAGGACACGACCTGCACGATGACCGAAACCGCCTCGAGCACGAACAATCCGCCGATCACCGCGAGCACGATCTCGTGCTTCACCGCGACCGCAATCGCGCCGAGCATGCCGCCGAGCGCGAGCGAGCCGGTGTCGCCCATGAAGATCGAGGCCGGCGGCGCGTTGAACCAGAGGAAGCCGAGGCCAGCGCCGAGCAACGCGCCGCAGAGCACCGCGAGCTCGCCAGTGCCGGCGACATATTTGATCTGGAGGTAATCGGCAAACACCAAGTTGCCGGTGAGATAGGCGATCATCGCGAAGCTCGCGGTGGCGATCATCACCGGCACGATGGCGAGGCCGTCGAGGCCGTCGGTGAGGTTCACCGCATTGCCGGCGCCGACGATGACGAAGGCGCCGAAGACGACGAAGAACCAGCCGAAATGCAGCACGGTATCCTTCAGGAAGGGAATCGTCAGCGCGGTCGAGGCGGGATCGCGGTTGAGCCGCACCAGCGCATAGCAGGCGACCAGCGCGATCACGGCTTCGATCAAGAGGCGCAGCTTGCCGCCGAACCCGGTCGTGGTCTGCTTGGTCACCTTGAGGTAATCGTCATAGAAGCCGACGAAGCCGAAGCCGAGCGTCACCGCCAGCACGATCCAGACATAGGGGTTGAGCGGATTGGCCCACAGCACGGTGCCGACCGTGAGCCCGGACAGGATCATCAGCCCGCCCATGGTGGGCGTGCCCTTCTTGGAAAGATGCGATTGCGGACCGTCGGTGCGGATCGGCTGGCCCTTGCCCTGACGGATGCGCAAGTGATCGATGATCCAGGGGCCGAACAGGAACACGAACAGCGCGCCGGTCACGATGGCGCCACCGGTGCGGAAGGTGATGTAGCGGAAGACGTTCAGGAAGGTGCGAAAGGCACCGAAGCCCGGAAATGTGTTGGAAAGCTCGATCAGCCAGTAAAACATTCAGACGGTCCTATGGCGCCTTTGCACGTCCAGGTGCTTCACGCGCATTCGCTGGTCTTCGTCATGGGCCGCGCGTTTCGGGAAACGGACGGCTTCCGCCGCAAAGGGTGGGATTCGGGAACGGCGTCTTCCAAGCAGTTTACGCCTTTGCCTGCAAGGCGGCCACCAGCCCCGGCACAAACTTGTTGACCCAGAACATCTTCTTGCTGCCCTTGACAACCACGACGTCGCCTGCCTTCAGCAGATTTGCGACCTCGTCCGGCTTCAGCGTGGCGGGATCGTCGTGCCAGCCAAGACCCTTGCCCGAGGGCAATGCGTCGAACAGGTGGCGCATCAGCGGCCCGACGCAATAGACGCCGTCGATGCCGTCGAGGTGGCTGGCAAGGCCGGTGTGATAGCTCGTTGCGTCCGCGCCGAGCTCGAGCATGTCGCCGAGAATCGCGATGCGGCGGCCGCCGCTCATGTTGCGCGCCTGCAGGCTTTGCAGCGCCGCGGCCACGCTGGCCGGATTGCCGTTGAAGCTGTCGTCGATCACGGTGACGTCGCCGACCGCCTGCTCGACGCCGCGGCCGGTCATGATGCCGACGCGGTCGAGCTTGACCGCGAGCGTCGCGACGTCGAGATGCGCGGCATGAATCGAGGCGAGCGCGGCCAGCGCATTGTGCACCCGGTGCGGCGCGCCAGGGGTGAGGCTGAAGGCGATCTCCTTCCTGCCGATCGCGGCCACGACCTGCCAGCTCTCGCCGTGCGGCGCGTGCGCGACCTCGTGCACCTCGGCATGCTCGCCGCCGAAGCGCACGACCTTGCCCTTCCACTCGGAAGCCTTGATTCCGGCGGGCAGCACCAGCACGCCGTTCTCGGGCAGTCCGAGCGCGATCGATACCTTCTCGCGCCGGATGGCTTCGAGCGAGCCGAGCTTTTCCAGATGCACCGGCTGGACGTTGACGACGAGCGCGACGGTTGGCTGCGTGAGCTCGCTGAGACGGGCGATCTCGCCCTTCTGGTTCATGCCCATCTCAACGACCCAGAGGCTGGCGTCCCGCCTGGCATTGCACAGCGTCAGCGGCACGCCCCAGAAATTGTTGAAGCTCGAGGGGCTCGCATAGGCGTTCGGATAGGCGGCGATGAATTCCTTGGTGCTGGTCTTGCCGGCGCTGCCGGTAAGCCCGATCACCGGGCCGTTGAAGCGCGCGCGTGCGGCGCGCGCGAGGCCCCAGAGGCCGTCGATCAGCGTGTCCTTGACCACGATCTGGGGGATGCGGATGCCCGCGATCTCGTGCGGCACGATCATCGCCACTGCGCCTGCGGCTTCCGCCTTGTCGGCGAACTCCCAGCCGTCGCGCGCGCTGGCGAAAGCCGAGATGAAGCCGCCGCTCGGCGTGCCGCTCAGCGCAACGAATAGGCTGCCCGGCTTCACCTGGCGGCTGTCCTGGGTGACGAAATCGATTGCCGTCTCCGGGAACGATCCGGCGACGCCCAGCGCGCGCGCGACCTCGGCAACCGTCCATAATGGCCCGCTCATGCAACCCTCGACGCTAATGCGGCGGCGACCGCCTCGTGATCACTGAAAGGCAGCACCTCGCCGCCGACGATCTGCCCGGTCTCGTGGCCCTTGCCGGCGATGAGCAGCGCATCGCCCTCCTGCAAGCCCTCGATCGCTGCACGGATCGCCTCGGCGCGGTCGCCGATCTCGCGGGCGCCTTTGGCGCTGGCGAGGATCGCGGCGCGGATCGCTTCCGGCTTCTCGCTGCGCGGATTGTCGTCGGTGACGATGACGGCGTCGGCATTCTCCGCCGCGATCTCGCCCATGATCGGACGCTTGCCGGCATCGCGGTCGCCGCCGGCGCCGAACACGACGACCAGCCTGCGCTTCGCATAGGGCCGCAGCGCCTGCAGCGCCTTCGCGAGCGCATCGGGCTTGTGCGCGTAATCGACGAAGATCGGCGCCCCGTTGCGTTCGCCGACGCGCTCGAGCCGGCCCTTGGCGCCTTCGAGATGTTCGAGGCTCGCAAACACGTTTTCAGCATCGCTGCCCGTGCCGATGGCAAGGCCGGCCGACACCAGCGCGTTCTCGATCTGGAATTCGCCGACCAGCGGCAGCCGGATCGCGTAAGCCCTGCCGCGATGTTCGACCGTGAGCTTTTGCGAGAAACCTTCGACCACCGCCTCGGCGAGGCGAATGCCTTCGCCTGCGCCATCGCCGTTGCGGCCCACCGCCATGACGCGCAGGCCGCGAGATCTCGCCGCCTCGATCGCCTCCGCCGAGCACTCATGATCGGCCGAGATCACCGCGGCGCCATCAGGCGGCACCAGCTCGCGGAACAGGCGGAGCTTGGCCGCGAGATAATGCGCAACGGTCGGATGGTAATCCATGTGGTCGCGCGAGAGATTGGTGAAGCCGCCGGCCGAGATGCGCACGCCGTCGAGGCGATATTGGTCGAGCCCGTGCGAAGACGCCTCGAAGGCGAGATGCGTGACGCCCTCGCGCGCGATCTCGTCCAACTGCCGGTGCAGCACGATCGGATCCGGCGTAGTCAGCGAGCCATAGACGGTGCGCTTCTGCGACACGAGACCGATGGTGCCGATGCTGGCGGAGGCGTGCCCGAGCCGCTCCCAGATCTGGCGTGTGAACGCGGCGACCGAGGTCTTGCCGCTGGTTCCGGTCACCGCGGCGATCGTCGCAGGCTGCGCCGGGAAAAACCTCGCTGCGGCCAGCGCCAGCGCCCGGCGCGGATTGGCGCTCGTGATGAACGGCACCTTGCAGGCGTCCGGTGCATGGTCGCCGACGACGGCCACCGCGCCCGCCGCAATCGCGGCATCGACGAAGCGGGCGCCGTCGGTCTTGCTGCCTGCGAGCGCGAAGAAGAGATCGCCCGGCTTGACCACGCGGCTGTCGAGCGCAAGGCCGCTCACCTCGAGCGCCGCAGCGGCGGGCTCGATCGCGGCATCATTGCCCTTGACATCCTGACCCAAGAGGTCGCGCAGCTTCATGGTGTTCCAGTCGACATGCCGTGCCGGAAAGCCGAATCCTCCGGAGAAAATCCCGACTCAGCAGCGGCGATGGCCCACCCGGTTGATTACTGGGTTGTCCTGGATGCTGCAAGAATAAGGCGCTCCGCAGGCGGCAGCTCGAACCGCGGCTCGACCCCCAGAAGCGGCGCGATCCGCTCGATCACCTTGCCGCCGGTCGGCACCGCGTTCCAGCCCGAGGTGATGAAACCATGCGTTTCCGGCAGTGCCTGCGGCTCGTCCAGCATGATCAGGACGTGATATTTGGGATCATCGCAGGGCAGGATGGCGGTGAAGGAGTTGAGCACGCGCTTTTTGGCGTAGCGGCCGTTGACGACCTTCTCGGACGTGCCGGTCTTGCCGCCGACGTAGTAGCCCTTGACGTCCGCCTTTCTCGCCGAACCGACTTCGGCATTGAGCCGCATCAGGAACCGCATCTTGTCGCTGGTCTCCGGCTTGATGACGCGCTTGGCCATCGCCTGGGCTTCGGATTCGCTGCGTTTCAGGAACGTCGGCGGAATCAGATAGCCGCCGTTCACCAGCGCGTTGATGCCCATCACCGCCTGCAGCGGCGCCACCGACAGGCCCTGGCCGAACGCCGCGGTGACCGTGTTCAGCTCGCTCCAGCGCCGCGGCAGCAGCGGCGCCGCGCTCTCCGGCAATTCGGTGCGCAGCCGCGTCGTCTGGCCTAGCTTGGCGAGGAATGCCTTGTGCGCCTCGACCCCCTGGTTGAGCGCAATCCGCGCCGCGCCGATGTTGGAGGAATAAGTGAACACTTCCTTGGTGTTGATGAAGCGCCCGACCGGATGGCTGTCGTGGATCGTGAACTTGCCGTAATGCAGGTTTCCGCGCGCGTCCCACATCGAGTTCAGATTGATCTTGCCGGAATCGAGCCCCATCGCCAGCGTAAACGCCTTGAAGGTCGAGCCCATCTCGTAGACGCCGGTGGTGAGGCGGTTGATGCGGTCGGGGTCGTGCGCTTCCTTCGGATTGTTGGGATCGAAGTCCGGCAGCGAGACCATCGCCACGATCTCGCCGGTCTTGACGTTGGAGACGATGCCTGAGGCGGCCTTGGCGCGGAACTTGTCCTTGGCCTTCAACAGCTCGTCGCGCAGCGCATGCTCGACCCGCAGATCGACCGCGAGCTCGATCGGCTTCTGCAACCGGTCGGTGGCAAAGCCGGCGCGGTGGAGGTCGGCGAGCCCTTGATTGTCGAGCCACTTCTCGAGGCCGGCGATGCCCTGGTTGTCGATATTGACGAGACCGATGAGGTGAGCGACCTCGTTGCCGGTCGGATAGACGCGCTTGTTCTCGCGCAGGAATCCGATACCAGGAATGCCGAGCTTGTGGACGGCCTGCTGCTGCGCCGGCGTGACCTCGCGCTTGAGCCAGACGAAGCCCTTGCGTGTCCTTAGGCGCTCGCGCACCTCGGCCTCGTCGAGGTCGGGAATGGTCGCGGTGAGGAGCTCGATCGCCTCGTCCTTGTCGATGATGCGGCGCGGCTCGCCGAACAGGCTCGCCGCCTTGACGTCGGTCGCAAGGATGGCGCCGTTGCGATCGACGATGTCGGGCCGCGCGGTCGCAACCACCTCTTGCGCTGCGGCGCGGCGCGCGCTGTGGGCGTCGGCGCCGATCGCGAACATCACGAGCCGCCCGCCGATCAGGGCATAGACCGAAGCGAAGGCGAGCATGGCGAGGCCGACACGCGCGCGCGCCTTCGCGGCGCGATCGACGTTGCGCCCGTAGAGCAGGCTTCGGATCAGCCGCCGCCGCCACGGCTCAGTCGGCTTTTCGGCCAGCTTTTGGGCGGGTTTTGCAGGCGTTGCCGGGCTCATTGCTTGTCCTCGGGCTGAGGCACGGAGCCCGTCACCGCATCAGGGTCGCTCGCGGCTTCGATGGTCTTGAGCATGGCCCCGATCGGATCGGGCTCGCCCGGCCTGAACATCCGGGGCGGACGCTCCGGCAGGCTCTTCAGCGAATCATATTGCGTGCCGTTGACCGGCTTGAGGTGCAGATGCCGGTCGGACAGGCCCTGCAGCCGATGCGGCGCATCGAGCTTGGCCCATTCGGCCCGCAGCCCTGCGATCGCATCGCGCTGCTCGCGGATTTCCGCACGCAGCCGCAGCACCTTCTCGGTACGCGCCGTGGAGTCCATCTTGATCCGGTAGACATGAGCGGCTGCGAAGATCAGCGCCCCGATGACGAGGAGGTGAATGATGCGCATGCGCTAGCCGCCCCTCATCACGTCGGCGAGCTTCGGCCAGGACGATGCCTCATCAGTCTCATGCGCCGGCGCCGCGGTGCGCTCGGCCGCGCGCAGCTTTGCCGAGCGCGCGCGCGGATTGTGCGCAACTTCGTCCTCGCCGGCGACGACAGGCCGCCGCGTCAGCAGCTGGAAGCTCGGCGGGACTTGCGCGACTTCCGGCAGATGCCGCGAGCCGCCGCCGGTCTTGGAGCGCTCGGAGAAGAAATTCTTGACGATGCGGTCTTCCAGCGAATGGAACGAGACGACGACGAGGCGGCCGCCGGGCTTGAGCACACGCTCGGCCGCAGCGAGCGCGGTCTGGAGCTCCTCGAGCTCTTCGTTGACGAAGATGCGCAGCGCCTGGAACGTCCGTGTCGCCGGGTGAATGTCGCCGGGCTTCGATCGCACCACCCTGCCGACGAGATCGGCGAGCGCGCGCGTAGTCGTGAACGGAGTTTCCTGCCGGTCCGCCACGATGGCGCGGGCGATGCGACGCGAATGCCGCTCCTCGCCGAAGAGATAGATAATGTCGGCGAGATCGCCTTCCGAGGCGCGCGCGACGATGTCGGCCGCGGTCGGACCTGTCTGCCCCATCCGCATGTCGAGCGGACCGTCGAGGCGGAAGGAGAAGCCGCGGCCGGCCTGGTCGAGCTGCATCGAGGATACCCCGACATCCATCACGACGCCGTCGACGCCATCGACGCCTTGCGCCGCGCAGACTTCGGCGAGGTTGGAGAAGCGGTCCTCGACCAGCGTCAGCCGGCCCGCGGCGCGTTCGACCAGTTCGGCGCCGCCGGCAATCGCGGTGCGGTCGCGATCGATGGCAATCAGTCGGGTTCCCGGCACGTCCAGGATCGCGCGGCTATAGCCGCCGGCGCCGAACGTGGCGTCGACGTAGACGCCGCCCTCGCGCGGGGCGAGATGCGCGATGGCCTCACGGCCAAGAACGGGGATGTGCGGAACCGAACTCATGCGCGACGCCTGCCGGCCGCCGGCCGAAATACCCGAGTGGAATCGAGGCTGAACAAGCCCATAACGCCTCGAATCATTGCGCGTCGCGGCGGTTCCACGACAAAGCCCCCGTCCAGCATGGTTACCAAGCCCGATCGTCCCGGGCCACAAACCCAGTGTTCCCAGCGGAATTTGTCGGGCAGCCATGGGATTTCGAGCCAAAATACGCTTTGGCCGCCTCCGGACGCGGGTCGGCTCTTCATCCCTCAGTAACGGCCCTTAGCGTTAAAAAAGCGTTGCTCGGTTCGAGACAAGTGGAAAAGGTGACGAGGGGAGTGATGCGTCATCCACACACATCGCCAAAATGAATCCGTTAACCGCGTCGCGCGATTGCGCGCGATGGAGGGTAAAGGAATAGTAAAGAGAAGGGCTTGCCCCACTCTCCGTCCGTTTGAGCTGCTCATGCCCTCGGGTTCGTCCACGGCTGGATCTGATTCGAAGCGTCACCGCGTTCTCCCGGTTCCCAAGACCGTGGCGGGCCTGCGCACCTTCGAGCCCGATTCCTCGATCGTCTCCGACATCATCCCCTCCCCGAACCATGGCGAGCGCAGCAAGGGACGGCAGCCGGACATGATCGTGCTGCACTACACCGGCATGCCCGATGTCGAAGGCGCGCTGGCGCGCCTCTGCACCGCCGGCACCGAAGTGTCGGCGCATTATGTCGTGCTGGAGGACGGCCGCATCGTGCAATGCGTCCCTGAATCGAAGCGTGCCTGGCACGCCGGCGTCTCCTCCTGGGCCGGCGAGGACGACATCAACTCCTGTTCGATCGGCATCGAGATCATCAATCGCGGCCATGACTGGGGCTATCCGGAGTATCCGCTGCGCCAGATCGCGGCCGTGATCGCGCTGTGCCGCGGCATCATGCTCCGCCGCAAGGTGCCGGCGCACCGGGTGCTCGGCCATTCCGACGTCGCGCCCGCCCGCAAGAAGGATCCCGGCGAGAAATTTCCGTGGCATTCGCTGGCCAATTCCGGCGTCGGCCACTGGGTGACGCCCGCGCCGATCGTCCGCGGCGAGACTCTCATGCTCGGCACCATCAGCGACGCGGTGCTGAGCATGCAGCAGGCGCTGGCAAGATACGGCTATGGCGTGCCCCTGAACGGCAAGTACGACGCTGCGACGATGGAAGTCGTCACCGCCTTCCAGCGCCATTTCCGCCCGGCGCGGCTGGACGGCGTCGCCGATCACTCGACGCTGTCGACCTTACAGGCGCTGCTGTCGAGCCTGCCGGCGGAAGGAACGCCGGTGGCGTCGAAGTGACGGAGTAGCCGTACACGCCGTCATTGCGAGGAGCTCTTGCGACGAAGCAATCCAGACTGTCTCTACGATGACAGTCTGGATTGCTTCGCGGAGCCTGTCATCCGGGCCGCGCTTCGCGCGGACCCGTTGGCTCGCAATGACGGCGTGTGAGGCTCCTACCCCATCTCCCTCATCCTTCGCGCATAGAGCCTTCGCAACGGCTCGAGCTGCGTCGCCACCGTCGCCGCACGATAGGCCTCGCGCGCCTCCTCCGTCCTGCCGAGCCGCCGCAACAGATCCGCGCGCACGGCGGGCAACAGCTCATAGCCGCGAAGCCCGCCGCGCGCGGCGATCGCATCGACGAGATCGAGCGCTCGTGCCGGCCCATCGACCATCGACAGCGCCGCGGCGTGATTGAGCTCGATCACGGGCGACGGATTGATGCGCAGCAGCACCTCGTACAGCCCCGCAATCTGCGGCCAGTCGGTCTCCTCGAAGCTCGGCGCACGCGCATGCAGCGCCGCGATCGCGGCCTGCACCGCATAGGGTTGTGGCCGGCCCGGCACGCGCAGCGCGTGCTCCACCAGCCGCAGCCCCTCGTCGATCTGCGCGCGGTGCCACAGCGAGCGGTCCTGCTCTTCGAGCAGGACGATGTCGCCGGCCGGCGTCTGTCGCCCGGCGCGGCGCGCGTCGTGCAGCAGCATCAGGGCCAGCAGGCCCTTGATGCCGGCGCGGTCGGGCATCAGCCGGTTCAGCAGGCGGCCAAGCCGGATGGCTTCGCTCGCCAGATCAGGCCGCATCAAGTCCGCGCCCTCGGTTGCGACATAGCCTTCGGTGAAGACGAGATAGATCACGGCGAGCACGCCATCGAGCCGCGGCGCCAGCATCTCGCGTTCCGGCACCTCATAGGGGATTCCGGCAAGCCTGATCTTCTGCTTGGCGCGGACGAGCCGTTGCGCCATCGCCTCCTCGCCGACGAGGAAGGCGCGTGCCACCTGCGCCGTCGACAGTCCGCAGACGGTGCGCAGCGTCAGCGCGACCTGCACCTCGGGCGCGAACGCGGGATGGCAGCAGGTGAAGATCAGCCGCAGCATGTCATCGTCGAGCGTTGCTGTCGGCTCGTCCGGGCCCAGCGCGTTGAGCTCGAGCTCGTGCACCAGCGCCTGCTGCTTGCCGCGGAAGACAGCCTGACGGCGGATGCGATCGATCGCCTTATGCTTGGCGACCTTGACGAGCCAGGCGCGCGGATTGTCGGGGACCTCACACGCCCAGCGTTCCAGCGCGACCGCGAACGCATCCTGCAGCGCGTCCTCGGCGAGATCGAAATCGCCGACGAGACGGATCAGCGTGGCCAGCGCCCGCCCCGCCTCGTCGCGGAAGATTCTGTCGATCTCGCCAGGGGTCATGTCACGCGATCACCCCCCTCTCGTCATTCCGGGGCGCGGCAAAGCCGCGAGCCCGGAATCCATAACCACGATTCGGGGATATGGATTCCGGGCCTGCGCCTTGCGGCGCATCCCGGAATGACGAAGGTGAGAGAGCCGTCACTTCTCATAGACCCAGATCGGCCGCACCTCGATCGAGCCGATGCGTGCGCTCGGAATCCGCGCCGCGATCTCGATGGCGGCGTTGAGATCCTTGGCTTCGATCAGGTAATAGCCGCCGAGCTGCTCGCGCGTTTCCGCGAACGGACCATCGGTCGTCAGCGTCTTTCCGTCGCGCACGCGCACCGTTGTCGCGGTCGTGGTCGGCTGCAAGCGGTCGCCGGCCTTGAAATTGCCGTTCTGGATAATGTCTTGCGTGAAGGATTGATAGTCGGCCAGGATCTTCTGGCTGGTCGCCGCGTCGATCTTCGCGTACTCGACCTCGTTCTGATAGATCATCAGCAGATATTGCATTGCTTCACTCCTGTGTTCGGCTGTGTTGCCGACAACCAGTCGAACGGGCGGCGCGCCAAACGACATCTTCAGGATAAAATATTTCGGGCGGGCCGTGCACGGCGATATCGGCTTGACGAAACCGTCACAAATGCCCCATGCGTTATCAGTCAGTCGGCCGGACGGCCGCTCCGGCAGGTGCCGAAAGGCCGCCGGGGAGGAAAGTCCGGGCTCCCTTGACATGCGGTGCCGGATAACGTCCGGCGGGGGTGACCCCAGGGAAAGTGCCACAGAGAACGAACCGCCCGCCTTCGCCCTTCGGGGCTTCGGCGCGGCAAGGGTGAAAAGGTGCGGTAAGAGCGCACCGCGGGTCCGGCAACGGAGCCGGCATGGCAAACCCCACCGGGAGCAAAACCGAATAGGGACGGCTTAAGCGGGCTGTTCGCGAAAGCGATAACGCCGCGGGGCGATGTCAGGCCCGCCGTCCGGGTAGGTTGCTCGAGGCCATGTGCAAACATGACCCCAGAGGAATGGCCGTCACGTATCGTTCGCGCAAGCGGACGGTGCCCTACAGAACCCGGCTTACAGGCCGGCTGATGTGCGACGAGGGGTTCGGTGCCAACGCATCGGACCCCTCACCATTTTGGCTCCCGTCATTCCGGGGCGTGCGCAGCACGAACCCGGAATCCATTCATCCACCGACTCCGCTGCCTGATGGATTCCGGGTTCTCGCTTCGCGAGCCCCGGAATGACGGTGGTGAGCTATGCGACGATCTCGTTCAACACCGCCATCAACGCCTCCGGCGCCGTTACATTCGGCGCGTGGCTAGCGTCGAGCTCGACATAGCGCCAGCCCTCCTCGCTCTTCGTGCGCTGGGCAAACTGCCCAAACACATCGCCGGGCGGAAGGCGCGTGCAGTAGATGTAGCTGCGCGGCATCGCCGGCTCGCCATGTTCGAGCCTCAGGCGCGTCTCGAAGCACTTGATCGGCATCGGAACGCGGCGCGCATTGAGCCAGTCGAGATCGGCCGGCGAGGTGTCCGGCGGCGGCGGGTTCGGCGGGATGCGATAGCCGTCGCCCGAGCTGACTGCCTTGCGCATCGGCTCGCGCCCGCCCTCGTTGAGGTCGAACAGCGACTGGCCGTCACGCGGCACGAAGGCGTCGAGATAGATCAGTTCCGTTACGCGCTCGCGCGCACGGTCGGCGACGCCGGTCGCAACCATGCCGCCATAGCTGTGCCCGAGCAGCACGATGTCGCTGAGGTCCTCGAACGCGATGACGTTGAGGATGTCCTGGATATGGGTGTCGAGATCGACCGAAGGATTGGCCAGATGCGCGCGCTCGCCGAGCCCGGTGTAGGTCGGCGCCACCAGGCGGTGGCCGGCCTGCACCATCAGCGGGTGCATCTTCTTCCAGGCCCATCCGCCGGACCATGCGCCGTGACAGAGCAGGAAGGTCTTCGCACGCGGGGCCATCGGCGTTTCCATCGTTCTTGCTTGATACGATGGAGTGTAGCGGCATGCCGCGCGATGTAAACGCCGCCTCAGGCGGCGCGCGTGTCCTTCACCAGCACCGGCGCAAGCTCGCCGGCCTCGCGCCGCAGCTTGCCCGCCTCGAAACCATGCATGCCGAGCTGCCATTGCAGGCCGACGATGGCGCCCTTGGTCGGTTGCAGCAGCGCGAGGGAGGCGAACAGCGTCACCGGCAGCCACACCGCGAGCTGCAGCCACTCCGGCGGCGCGTAGGCGGTCTCGACCGCGAGGATTGCCGGCACCACGAGATGGCCGACCACCACCATCACGAGATAGGCGGGAAAATCGTCGGCGCGCTGGTGGAACAGCTCCTCGCCGCAATGGTCGCAAGCCTGCGTCACTTTCAGGAAGCGGCCGAACATGTGCCCTTCCCCGCAATTCGGACATCTGCCGCCGAAGCCGCGCCACATCGCCTTGGCCAGAGAGACCGCCGCCGGAGAGACAGACATGACCACACCTCTTCCTTTTCAATGATCCATGCAATAATATCTTGCATCCATACATTCAAAGGTTATGGGCCTAAATTGCATGGAATGGATCCCTACAATCTCGGAGCTTTCGGGCCCGCGCTACCAGCGCATCGTCGACGCCATGGAGGCCGACATTGCCGCCGGCAGGCTGGTGCGTGGTCAGCAGCTGCCGACGCAGCGCGCCCTGGCAAAGGCCCTCGGCATCGACCTCACCACGGTGACGCGCGCCTACACCGAGGCGCGGCGCCGCGGCATCATGGAAGCCAGGGTCGGACAGGGCTCGTTCGTCTCGGAGACCAGCGCGCGGCGCGCGGTTGACCTGCCGCACCCGGTCGCGATCGACCTGTCGATGAACGTGCCGCCGCACCCGCTGGAGGCGCAGCTCGACGAGCGCATCATCGCCGGGCTCGAAGCCCTCCGCGCGCAATCGGGCCTGACGGCGTATCTCAACTACCAGCCGCCCGGCGGCAGCGCGCATGAGCGCGAGGTCGCGACGCGCTGGATGCGCGCCCGCGTTCCGCATGCACAGGCCGACCGGCTGGTGATCTTTCCCGGCGCTCAGACGATCCTCTTCAACCTGCTCGCCCATCTTGCGCGACCCGGCGACACCGTACTGACCGAAGCGCTCACCTTCCCCGGCATCAAGGCCGCCGCGGCACTGTTCGGTGTCAAGCTCGTCGGTGTCCCCATGGATGAGGACGGCATCCTGCCGGATGCGCTGGCAAAGGCGTGCCGCGTGCATACGCCGAAAGCCGTCTATCTCATTCCGACGCTGCACAACCCGACCACGGCGACGCTTTCCGCCGAGCGGCGCGGCACTATTGCGAAGATCATCCGCGATGCCGGCACCATCCTGATCGAGGACGACGCCTACGGGCTGCTCGACCGCTCGGCCTCGCCGATCGCGAACCTCATTCCGGAGCGGACTTATCTTGCAACGACGCTGTCAAAATGCATCGCGCCGGCGCTGCGTGTTGCCTATCTGGTGACGCCCGACAGCGGCGCCCAGCGGGACATGCGCACCTCCCTGCAGGCGACCGTGCAAATGCCGGCGCCCTTGATGGTCGCGCTGGTGACGCATTGGATCGAAAACGGCATCGCCGATCGCATCATCAGCGCCATCCGCAACGAAGCGGTCGGGCGCCAGCAGCTCGCGCAACGCGCGCTGAAAGGCTTTCAGTTCCTCGCCAGGCCCGCGGCGCATCATCTCTGGCTGCGGCTGCCGGAAGGACGCCCCGACGTCGCGGCACATCTGCTGCGGAACGGGCTTGCGGTCGTCGCCGGCGATGCCTTCACCGTCGACGGGGCACCGCCGCATGCGGCACGCGTCTCGCTCGGCGCGGCCCGAAACAGATCGGAATTGACGGAAGCGCTGCGTATCCTGGTCGGCGCGCTGCACAAGCCTGCCGATACGAGGCAGATCGTCTAAAGCGGAAATGGTTTCCTTCACCTCTCCCGCTTGCGAGAGAGGTCGCGCCGAAGGCGCGGGTGAGGGCTTTCTCCTCTTGGGGATTGTCCCGTTGTGGAGACACCCTCTCCCAACCCTCTCCCGCAAGCGGGAGAGGGAGCGCACCTCCCTCGTAGCAATCGAGCTATATTCATCGCACTTTAGATCACCGACGGTGAAGCGCCCGCAGAGCACGCTTGCATGCGGCATGGATTGACCTCGATGGCGGCAGGCATGTTATGCGAGCCGTGCGATCAACCGTTCGGGGTCGCCGCTTGCGACAAGGACAATCCGTTGGAAACGCTCACCTACGTCCTGCTGCTGCTCGGCGCGCTCGCCGGCGGCTTCGTCTCGGGACTGGCCGGCTTCGGCACGGCGCTGATGGCACTCGGCATCTGGCTCTACGTGCTGCCGCCCTCGCTCGCGGTGCCCCTGGTGCTGATCTGCTCGGTCATCGCGCAGACCTCGACGCTGCCCTCGATGTGGAAGAATTTCGATCTCTCGCTGGTCTGGCCGTTCCTGATCGGTGGACTGATTGGCGTGCCGCTCGGGACCATGATGGTCGCCTCCGCGGACCCGGAGGTGTTCAGGCTGAGCGTCGGCGTGCTGATCCTGATCTTTTCGAGCGCACTGTATCTGAACAAGAGGCCGCTCGCGATCAAGATCGGCGGCCGGATCGCAGACGGTGCGATCGGCTTTGCCGGCGGCATTCTGGGCGGACTTGCCGGATTGTCCGGCCCGCTGCCGATCCTGTGGGCCAACATCCGCGGCTGGAACAAGCACGAGCGGCGCGGCATCTTCCAACTCTTTAACTTCACGGTGCTCGCCACCGCGCTGGTGTTGCAGACGGCATCAGGTCTCGTCGCCCTCAAGGTGGTCTGGCTCGCGGCCGTCGCGTTTCCGGGCACGCTGATCGGCGCATGGGCGGGCGCGCGCGTCTACCATGCGCTGAACGACAAGCATTTCGGCGATGTCGTGCTCGGCCTCTTGTTTCTGTCGGGCCTGACGCTCGTCTGGAACAGCCTTGGCGCGCATTAAAGCGCCGCGAACTCGCGGGAGGTCACTTTCGCTACGCGGGAGCACGGGCGGAAGGCGCGACCGGCTTGGCTTCCACCGTCTCCGCGGCCTGGTCCCGCGGCGCGAAGCGCTTGCCGAACTCGCGGCGCAGCAGCCACAAGCTCAAGCCGGCCTGCAGCGTCGTCGCCGCGATCGAAAGATACCAGACGTGCTCGATGCGGAATCCGGGTCGCGTCGACAGCCAGAGCACCGGCAGCGAATAGGTGAGCACGCGCGTCATCGAGCTCAGCAGCACAGGCTTGGTGTTGCCGAGGCCTTGGAACATGCTCGAGCAGGTGAAGATGAGCCCCTGTGCCACCATGTTGAGCGAGATGATCCGCAGGAACAGGTAGGCGACCTCCATCGTCGCCCGATCGTTCGAGAATCCGGCCAGCAGCAGCTCCGGCTTCAGCTGCGCGAGGATCATGAAGCCGACCGCCACGATGGAGGTGATCAGCGCCGATTTGACGAAAGTCTCTCGCACCCGCGCGGCGTCGCCAGCGCCGAAATTCTGGCCGGCGATCGGCCCGGCCGCCAGTGCAACCGCGAGCGCCGGCATCTGGATGAGGGCGAGGACGCGCTGGCCGATACCGAAGCCTGCCTGTGCCGCCGCGCCGAAGTCGCGCAGCACGTAGTAGACTACCGCCATGAAGATAAACATCATTGCGAACTCGCCGCCGGCCGGCAGACCGACATTGAGGATGCGCTTGAAGTGGCGTGGTTGCGGACGCCACTGCACCGGATTGAATGCAACGTAGCGCTCGACCTTGCGAAAATACGCCAGCAGCATCAGGACGCCGGCGCCCACCGCGATCGTGCTCGCCAGTCCGGCGCCGGCGACACCGAGCGGATAACCGGTGCCCCAGCCGGAGATCAGGACCGGCGCCAGTGCAATGTTGATGATGACGGCAAGGACCCGCACCAACATGGCGGGGCGCACGATGCCGGTCGCGCTGAGCGCGGAGGCAATGACTTGCATGACGAATTCCAGCGCGAGCGCCGGCATGAACCACAACAGATAAGTGGTCCCCGCCTCGATCGTGGCCTGGTCAGCGGCGATCGAACGCATGTAAAGACGCGACAGCACCGCTCCCGTGACCAGGGTCAGCAGGCCGAACAGCACCGACAGCGCGACCGCCTGATTGAAGATCAGATTGGCGTCCCGCCGGTCCTTGCGTCCCACCGCATGCGCAATCAGCGCCACTGTCCCGACGCCGAGCACCTGTATCAGGCCGTTGACGAGAAAGCCGGCATTTCCCGCGGCGGCCACGCCTGCCACTGCGGCATCACCTAGCCCCGACACGAAGTAGAGATCGACCAGCTGGCAGATCATGATCGAGATCATGCCGGCCATGATCGGAGGCGCCATGCTCAGGATGTGGCTAGCGATGGAGCCGCGCGTCAGGTCTTTCATCTCATTCCATCCCTCGACGCCGTGACGGCGGGACTTCGCCCCGCCGCCGCGCGCCTCACTCCGCTGCTGCGATCTGTCCGAGCTCCACCACCTGACGCTCGAACAGGCCGCGATAGATGCCCCCTTGCTTGGCTGCGAGCACCGTATGCGTGCCCTGCTCGACGATCTCGCCGCGGTCGAACACCAGGATGCGATCGAGGCTCCTCACCGTCGACAGCCGGTGCGCGATCACGATCGAGGTGCGCCCCTTCATCAGCCGCTCCATCGCCTCCTGGATCAGCGCCTCCGATTCCGAATCGAGGCTCGAGGTCGCCTCGTCCAGGATCAGCACCGGCGCATCCGCCAGGAAGGCGCGCGCCAGCGCGACGCGCTGCCGCTCGCCGCCCGACAGCTTGACGCCGCGCTCGCCGACCAGCGTGCCGTAGCCCTTCGGCAGGCGCAGGATGAAGTCATGCGCGTTGGCGAGGCGGGCCGCCTGCTCGATCGCTTCAAGGCTGGCACCGGGCCGGCCATAGGCGATGTTCTCGGCGAGCGTGCGGTGAAACAGGATCGGCTCCTGCTGCACGATCGCGATCTGGCTGCGCAGCGATTGCTGCGTGGCGAGCGCGATATCCTGCCCGTCGATCAGCACGCGGCCGCCGGTGACGTCGTAGAGCCGCTGCACCAGCTTGACGAAGGTGGTCTTGCCGGAGCCGGAGCGGCCGACCAGGCCGACCCGCTCGCCGGCGCGGATCCTGACCGACAAGCCGTCGTACAGCGGCACGCGATGGCCGCCATAGTGGAACGTGACGTCGTCGAACACGATCTCGCCGCCCTCGATCGCGATCGGCCGCGCGTCGGCCGCATCGGCAATGCCGATCGGCTCGTCATGGATCGCCACCAGCTCGTCCATGTCGTTGACCGAGCGCTGGAGGTTGTTGATGTGCATGCCGACGTCGCGCAAATAGGCGTGGATGATGTAGTAGCTGGTCAGCACATAAGTGACGTCGCCGGGCGAGGCGTGACCTGACATCCACAGCAGCACCGATCCGCCGATCACGGACGCGCGCAGGCACAGCAGCAGCGAGAGCTGCGACATCGCCGTGTAATTATAGCGGTACCAGGTCCGCCGCACGCGCACGCGCCAGCGGTTGATGACACCGGCGAGCCGTGTGTCCTCGCGCGACTCCGCGCCGAAGGATTTCACCACGGCATTGCAGGTCAGCGCATCCGCCAACGTGCCGCCGACCTTGGTGTCCCAGGCATTGGAGACGCGGGCCGCCGGCGCGATGTAGCGGGTCGAGAGCACCACCGTGATCGTGACGTAGAAGATCGCCCCGATCGCGATCACCACGCCGAGCGAGGCCCAGTGCATCCCGATCAGGATCATCGAGCCCACCAGCACCAGCAGCGAGGGCGCCAGCGCCATCAGGATGGTGTCGTTGAGCAGGTCGAGCGCCCACATGCCGCGAGTGATCTTCCGCACCGTGGAGCCGGCAAAGGAGTTCGCATGCCAGTCGGTCGAGAAGCGCTGCACGCGGGTGAATGCCTCTTGTGCGACGTCCGACATGGTTTTGAGCGTGAACGGCACGATCGCCTGCAACCCTGCGAGCCGCAGCACCACCGAGGCCGCGCCCAGCGCCACGATGGCGCCGAACGCGACCAGCGCGGCATGGCGCGCATCGGGATCGGACGGTCCGCGGGTCAACGCATCGACCAGATGTCCGGAGAAGACCGGCATGAACAGGTCGGCGACGGTTGCGCCCAACAGGCCGCCGGCCACGACGAGGCCGCGCACCGGCTGCTTCAGCCAGTGCCGGAAGACGAAGGGCAGCACCACGCGAATGGCGGCGGGCTTCTTTGACAGAGCGGTCATGGCATCATCCGGCCGCTTCGCGCGGGCCGGCTCCATCGATGGACGCGAGTCGGCCCGAAGGCCGCGACGGCGTCACGTAAGACTGACTTTGACTTGGGAAACGAAGCGATCGGGACGCTTGGCCAAAACCTTGGCCCAATCGAAGCTGGCGGAAGAGGCCTCTAACAGGCCGCGTACATACCGAGCCAGAACGTGATCGAGGTCATCATCGAGCGCGGGCGTACGATCTGCGATTGCGACGACATCATGCAAATCTCTCCCCGGTTCGAATGAATGAGGTGCGCTTTATAGATGTGTCGCCAGCCGATTGCAACGGGGCTCGGGCGAGATCACGCACGAGTGTTGCAAATTAGTGCGCGTCGCCGGCCGCGCCGAACGGGGAAGCCGGCTTGTTCAGCAGCGCGACCAGCAGGCTGAGACCGAGATAGAACAGCGCCAGCATGAGGAAGACATCGCCGAAGCTCATCACCACGGCCTGACGATGCACGATCTGGCTGAGCTGCTTCATCGCCATCAGCGCGGAATCGCCGAGCCCCTGGAACTTCTGCATCAACATGGTCAGGGTTTCAGTCGCGGTCGCGTTGCCCCAGGTCACCCGCTCCTGCAGGCGGACGATGTGCAGGTCGGTGCGTTCGTTGAGCACGGTGTTGATGACGGCGAGGCCGACCGCGCCGCCGAGATTGCGCATCAGGTTGAACAGGCCGCTCGCGTTCTTCACCTTCTCGGGCGCGAGCGTGCCGAGCGCGATGTTGTTGGTCGGCACCATCGCGAACATCATGCCGATGCCGCGCAGGATCTGCGGCACCAGCAGCTCGTAGAAATCGTATTCGCGCGTGATAAAGGTCATCTGGTAGGAGCCGATCGCGAACACGATGAGGCCGAATGCGATCATGTAGCGCATGTCGACCTTCGCCATGAGCCGGCCGACCAGCGGCGCGACCAGGAACATGGTGATGCCGGAGACGAACATGGTCTCGCCGATCATCAGCGCGCTGTAGCCGCGCACTTCGGCGAGATAGCGCGGGTAGATGTAGGTCAGGCCGTAGAGGCCGATGCCGATGCAGAATTGCAGCGTGCATCCCACGGCGAAATTGCGATCGGAGAAGGTGCGCAGATTGACGATCGGCTCGGCCGCCGTGAACACGCGCCAGAAGAAGGCGATGGCCGAGAGACCGCTGATCCAGGCGCAGATCGCGACCGACGTGTCCTGCATCCATTGATGTTGCGATCCTTCCTCCAGCACGTATTCCAGCGTGCCGAGGAAGCTCGCCATGAACAGCAGGCCCCACCAGTCGAAGCGGTCGAGCAATTCGAAATGCGGCTCGTCGAAATCGACCAGCGCCAGCACACCCAATGTAATGCCGATGCCGGGCACGACGTTGATGAAGAACAGCCAGTTCCACGACATCAGGTCGGTGATGTAGCCGCCGACCGTCGGCCCGATGGTCGGGGCCAGCGTCGCGACGAGGCCGATGATGGGTCCGACGATGTGGAATTTGGTGCGCGGGAAGACGGTGTAGGCCGAAGCGAACACGGTCGGGATCATGCCGGCGCCGAGAAAGCCCTGCAGCGCACGCCAGAGGATCATCTCCTCGATCGTCGTGGCGAAGCCGCAAAGCAGGCTTGCGGCGGTGAAGCCCGCCGCCGAGATCGCGAACAGCAGCCGCGTGCCGAAGGCGCGCGACAGGAAGCCCGACAGCGGGATCGCGATCACCTCGGCGATCAGATAGGCGGTCTGAACCCAGGACACCTCGCTGGAGCTCGCCGACAGTCCGGCCTGGATTTCGTTCAACGAGGCCGAGACGATCTGGATGTCCAGGATCGACATGAACATCCCGAACACCATGATGATGAACGCGAACAGCCGCTTGGGCGCAATGCGCTCCGAAGCGGGATCCGCCATCATGGCAGGTGAAGCGGTGGTGGCGGTGGCCATGTGTCAGCTCGGACTCATCTCACCTCTCCCGCAAGCGGGAGAGGGAGCGCACCTGCATTCGGGGCAGCAGCGCGGCTCATGTCATCGTCCCTACTGCGGATGGACCGCGGTGGGATGGTCGAGGTCGACCTCGCTGTCGGCGTCGGCGGCGCCCTTGTTGGTGTCGACGGTGGCGTAGACCGACATGCCGGCGCGGAGCAGGTTCTGCTTCGCCACCGATTTGGGCACGCGAATGCGGACCGGCACGCGCTGCACGATCTTGGTGAAATTGCCGGTGGCGTTGTCGGGCGGCAGCAGCGTGAACACCGAGCCCGCGCCCGCCGCGATGCTGTCGACCACGCCGGAGAACTTGCGCATGCCATAGGCATCGACCTTGATTGTCACCGGCTGGCCGGGACGGATGCGCTTGAGCTGCGTCTCCTTGAAATTCGCGTCGATATAGACCTCGTCCAGCGGCACGATGTTGCCGAGGCGCTGGCCGACCGCGACGAAGTCGCCGGTGTTGACCAGGCGGTTCGAGAACGTGCCGTTGACCGGCGCGCGCACCGCGGTGAAGCCGAGGTCGCGCTCGGCCTTGGCCAGCGTGGTCTTGAGCTCGGCGAGCTGGGCCTGCGCTTCGGCCTGCTGCGCCCTGGCGACGTCGACATTGCTGACGGCGACCTCGTAGGCGGCCTTTGCAGCCTTGACCGCGGCAGCGCCCTGGTCGCGTCCGGCTTCCGAGCTTTCGAAGGTGGCGCGCGAGGCAAAGCCCTTGCTGCTCAGCGCCTGCTGGCGCTCGTAATCGAGGTCGGCGCGCTTGAGGCCCGCTTCCGCGGAGACGAGCTGCGCCTTGGCCTGGGCGACCTGGCTATCGAGTGCGGCGACCTGGCGGCCGATGCGATCGATGGTGGTCTGCTGGGTCGCGATCTTGGTCGCGGCGGCTTGGACCGCGATCCTGTAATCGCCGTCGTCGATGCGGAAGATGATGTCGCCGGCCTGGACGGGCGTGTTGTCGCCGGCGAGGATCGCGGAGATGTGGCCGGCAACGCGCGCGCCGAGCATGGTGTTGTTGGCGCGGACATAGGCATCGTCGGTCGAGATGTAGAAGCGGCCGACCAGCGTGTAATAGCCGGCATAGCCCGCAACGGCGAGCGCGAGCGCGAGGCCGACGCCGGTCAGCACGAATTTGCGCTTGCCGGATTTGGGCGCAGCGGCGGCGGGCGTTTCCGCCGCGGGTGCCGGCGGCTTGTCGGTCACCGGGTTCTCCGGCGCCTCGCGGGTCGGACGCTTCGCCTCCTCGGCGACGTGAGGGCGCAGTTGCTCGGCAGGGAGTGCGGATGCCTCGGAGACAGCATCACCACCCGCCTGGTCCTCCACCGCTTCCTGGCGAAGGACGCGAGCCGTCTGGTCTCTCGATGCGGCCATCCAGGCCTCCCCACAAACGCAACCGAGGGCGCCCGCTGTTGCGGGCGGTCTCCTCGCTGGATCTCAAATACCATTGACCGAACGGTTCGGTCAATATAGAGATTATGTCCTGCAGACCTTAATGCCGCGAATCCTTCGTTGGCGTTTCATGGCCCTGATCCGAACCAAAAAGCTTCCGAGACCCTAAACCAATGGTTGTAGCTGCCGGCGAACAATTGCACATCGTCCCGGACGAGGACAATTCCAAGCGCCGCCAGATTCTGGACGGCGCCCGCAAGGTGTTCATGGATCTTGGCTTCGACGGCGCCAGCATGGGCGAGATCGCCCGCGCCGCGCAGGTCTCCAAGGGCACGCTCTACGTCTATTTCGCCGACAAATTCGCGCTGTTCGAAGCCATCGTCGAACAGGAGGCGCTCCAGCATGGCCAGGTCGTGTTCAGTTTCGATCCCGAGCGCGAGGCCGAGACCACGCTGAAGGAGTTCGGCCTCGCCTATCTTCACCTGGTCTGCCGCCCCGGTGGCGGATCGGCGATCCGCACCGTGATGGCGATCGCCGAGCGCATGCCGGATGTCGGCCGCCGTTACTATGCGCGCGTGCTGGACAAGAGCATCAACCGCCTCTCCGACTATCTCAAGGCCCGTGTCGCCTCGGGCGATCTCGCGATCGACGATTGCGATCTCGCCGCCTCGCAGTTCATGGAGCTCAGCAAGGCCTCGCTGTTCCTGCCCTTCGTGTTCCAGGCGGCGCCCGCGCCGTCGGAACAGCGCATGAGTGCGGTGGTCGAGAGCGCAACGCGGATGTTCCTGGCGGCGTACAAGGCGAAGTAACAGCGCGTTGCACGTGCGAGCCGAGCCGCCCTATATTGCGGCCATGTCTCGAGATCTTCGCCCGCCGGTCGACATCCTCCACTACGAGATCGTCCAGGAACAGGCTTCGGCGCTTGGACGGATGGGCCGCGCCCTCGAACAGAGCCTGTCGCGCTTGCGCGAGTTCGACGCCGCCCACGCAGCGACCGATGTGCCGGAAGCGATGCAACCGGCCAGGCGCAAGCTGGTGCTGGAAGCCGGCCAGGCGCTTTGGATGTTCGTGGTGCAACGCGAGGCGTCCGGCTTGCGCGACAGCCGCCACATCATGCGCACCTACAACGTCCCGGGTGAGGTGCAGCGCTGCATGGGATTGGCACCCGCGCCGCGGAAGCCGGCCGCCGGATGAACTCCGGCTCCGCTGAGCTCAAGTCCCGACTTCTTCCATTGCGCGCCACCCGTGCAGGACACGCCGCCCCTCCCGCGCGAACGCAAAGCAATTGCCGCCGCCGGCGGGCTGATCGTGGATGCGGGCGATGGGATGGCCCGCAATGTGGCAGAACAGCAGCGTGCCGACTGCGCCGTGGCCGACGAACAGGACGTCGCCGGGACAATGTCGCGCCAGCACCGCCTCAGCCTCGCGCACGATCCGCGCCTGTGCATCCGCGGCACGCTCCCAGCCGCGCACGCTGAGATGAGGCGCGGCGAAGAACTGGTCGGCGACGGCTTCGAACTCGGCCGGCTTCAGGAAGCCGGTTGCCGAACGGTCGTTCTCGTGCATGGCCTCGCGGATCTCGATCATCAGTCCGAGACGAGCGGCAATGATCTCGGCGGTCTCGATCGCCTTCCGCTCGCCGCTGGCGACGATCTGCGTCGTGCTTGCAAGCCAGCCTGCATTCGCCAAGGCTTCGGTGCGCGCGCGACCGACCGGGCTCAGGCCCCATTGCGGCACCGGCACATCGGGATCGATTTGCACCTGCGGGTGGGTGAGATAGCGGACGATAGACATTGGATTGACCCGATCGTAGCCCGCATGGAGCGAAGCGAAATGCGGGGACACTTTTCCCGGATTGCGCTTCGCTCCATCCCGGCCACCGGCAAATCCGGCTATTCGTCGATATAGTCGTCGTCTTCCCGCTTGTGCATCGTGCTCTTGCGAGCACCGAGCGAACCGGTCACCGACGGCTCGCGCCCGCTCGCATAGGGTCTGCGCGATTGCGCGCGCGAGGCGACCTCTTCGCCCGACACCGCGGCCGGCTGGCAGATCAGGCGGCGGCTGGCGCGGCGCATCAGATCGACATGGATGTGATCGTAGTGAAAGACGTTGGAGCCCGGCGCCAGCACGGTCGTGAAGTGCGCGCAGGCCCCAGCCTGCACGTCGCGCAGGAAGCCCTGCTCTTCCGGCATGCCGCGCCAGCCGTCCTTGATGGTGATGCGGCGGCCGTCGGCGAGCACGAAGGCGGAAATGTCGAGGGCGTTGCCGAAGGCGTGCTCGGAGATGTGGGCCCGCGAATTGCCGTTCATGCCGCGGCAGGAATAGGCGGAGATCTGCTTGATCTCGGCGACGCGTACGCCGAACCAGCGCATCGCCGACGGCTGCACCGTGTCGGCGAGCCAGCGGTCGAGCTCGGACACGATCGGACAGGCGAGCGTCGCGGTCGGCTTGATCGCGACGGGACCGACGCTCGTGACGGGATTACCCTGCGCAGGACCAAGACGCGGCAGCGGCTGCTGCGCAGGCGCCTGCGAGTAGGGCGCCGGACGAGCCGGATAGCTCGGTGTGTTCATGTAGCGCGCCGCCCCCGCGGCATCGGTGCCCTCCGGCGGCAGATCGATCTCGTCCTCCTGCGCGGCCACGCCGGGAGCGTTGAGCGACATCGGCCCTGACGACGTGCCGTAGCCGGCGGGCTGGCGCACCGCGCTCTCGGGATAGTTCGAGCGCTGCGGATAGGACGATGCCGGATAGGACGATGTTGGATAGCCTTGGCTCTGCGGATAATTCGACTGCGGCCGCACCGGCCAACGCGGCTGGTTGCCGATGCTGCCGGGCGGACGCAGCGCCTCGTCGGCAAAGCCATAGGTGCCGGAGGCTTCGCCGATGGCGGCGACCTTGAGCGGAAACTCGGCGCCGCAGCTGCCAGGCCCGGAGATCGGGTCGATGCGGACGATGTCCGCACTTTCCTTGACTGCGCCCGATTTCAGGCATGCGGCTTCTGCCTCGGCCCGCCAGGGTTCGCGTTCGGCCTGGAAGAAGCCGCGACCGCAACCCGCTAGCGAAACAAGGACGATGGAGCCGACGAGATACAAACGAACTCCGCGCGTCATGCACGCACGTTCGATGAATTTACTTAAAGACTCTTCAACGTGTTGATTTCAGTGTTCTTTAACCATACCGGGCGCGGCGGCACCGGTTGCTGCCGATGACGAGCGACAGCGAGCCTGACTTTTTCGAAAAGAGACTTTCTGTTAACCATAAGGGCTGCGCGCCAAGCAGCGCGCACCGAGGGAGCGACCTCATGACGTTCGCCGGCAGATTGAGCGTGATCACCGCCTACCTCGCCATGGCCTTCGTCGGCGCCATCGTGCTCGGGATGATTTAGACTCAAAGCACACAGTGACTCTCTTCCCTTCTCCCCTTGTGGGAGAAGGTGGCGCGCGAAAGCGCGACGGATGAGGGGTTCTATCCTCGCGGCACAGTGCTTGTGGAGACAACCCCTCACCCAAGTGAATTCGTGTCGACCAGCGGAGCTGCCCTCTCCCACAAGGGGCGAGGGCACAACAATGCGCATCGCCGCGAGCTACGACCGCGCGCTCCATTGAGGTGACGTCGTGATCAGCTCCTCCCGCGGCGCTTCGACCCGCGTCCAGTCGTTGCCGGAGCACCAGAAGCGGCCGAGCGCGCAGGCTTCGACGTGCAGCTTGCCGGAGCTCTTCAGCGTCATCGTGGCGTAGTAGGTGTTGCCGCTGGAGCGGCTGTAGATGCTGCCGGTCCAGACATTGTGCTTCTTCGGCTTCATGTGGACGAGCACGCTCTCGCCGCGGCTCGACGCTTCACTGAGCGCGTAACCGCACAACGCAGCTCCACAGCGCTCGATGCGGACCGTGCCCTTGGCGCCGGCGCTCTCCCATTCGCCGAGCAGCGCGTGGCCCGGGTCAGTGCTGATCTGCGCCACCGCTGCAGTCTGATTGGTCTCGGTGCTCGGAACGATGACCGGCGGCTCGATGCGCGGCGGTTCGAGCGCGGCGGTCTTCGGCTGATCGGTGCGCTCCAGATCAACCCGCGGCGGACCGGGGCTCAACGTCTCCAGTCTCGAAATCTCCAAGCTTGGCGCCGGCGGCGGTGCAACGGGCTGCGACGACGCCGCGGCAAGAACGGGAGGCGCCGGTGGCGGCACCACCACAGCCGCTTGTGGCGGCTTGACCGCTGCCGCCGGACAAGCCGGCTGCGGCGCCTGGACCATCGGCGCGGGCGCCGGCTGCACAGTTCGTGCCGTGCCGACATCGTCCGTCGGCCTGAAGCTGCGCTTGGAGGCCACCGTGATACAGGACGCGGATCGGCAATTGCGCGGCGCCTCGACATGAAACCGGCTGCCGCCGATCGAGAACGTGTAGGAGCCGGCCTGCGCCGTCGGCGCGACCGCCAGCAGCACGATCGATGTGCCAAGACAGGTGGCAAGACAGGTGGCAAGCCAGGTTGCAAGCCGCTGCATCTGCGTTTCCCTCGGTGTCGCGACGACGTTACGCAGCGCAGGCGCGGCTGAATGTGCGCTGCATCACCCAGGCGTTGTTCGCTCGTTGTGACGCCCATCACAGAACGCCCGACCGCCGCGGCTTAGGGTCGAACCACGCTTCATCCACCAGCGACACCAGTCCATATCGGGACCGCGCTATTTTCGGAGGTTGTCATGAACAAGCTCTCCATCGCCGCCACCGCCCTCTTCCTGGCTTCGACCGCCGCCGCGCATGCCGGCAATTCGATCTCGTTCCAGATCGAGGGCCAGCACATCCGCATCGAGACGCCGCGCAACTGCGCTTCGCTCAATTGCGTGACCATCGTCGCGCCGGGCCTGTCGGACAAGCCGATCAAGCTGAACAACATCAACCTCAAGGGCCTCGGCGGCTCCAAGGACGATGACGACGACACCACGCCGGCTCCGGCGCCCACGACGGCGCAACCCGCGCCGGCTCCCGTGCAGCAGCAGCCCGTGCCGCAAGCGACTGCGCCGGCAGCGCCAGCCGCGCCCGCCGCCCCAGCCGCGACCGCTGCCGCCGCTCCTTCTGTCGGCTTCGACAGCTCGCAGCCTGCTCCTGTTGCTGCGCCTGCCCCTATTGCCGCCCCCGCTCCCGTCGCCGCGGCTCCCGCGCCGGCTCCGGTGGCTGCCGCGCCCGTGGCCGCAGCGAACTCGCCGATCGGCATCTGGGCGACCGAAGAGAACAAGGGCAATGTCCGCGTCGAGCAGTGTGGCGCCAATCTCTGCGGCTATGCCGAGAAGACAAATGAGCGCATCCTGATCAACATGAAGCCCGAAGGATCGAAGTGGAGCGGCCGCATTCGCGATCCCAACTCCGGACGCAATTACGACTCCACGATCTCGATGAAAGGTCCGAACGTGATGCGCGTGCAGGGCTGCGCCTTCGGCGGCATGTTCTGCGGCGGCCAGACCTGGAAGCGCGTGAGCTGACACCGAAGCGCGTCGCGAACGGACACAACTCTTCGTCATGCCCGGGCTTGTCCCGGGCATCCACGTTCTTCGTACCGCAATCAAGACGTGGATGGCCGGGCCTTCGCCGCGCCGTAGCGGCTTCGGCCGCGCCGGCGGGACAAGCCCGGCCATGACGGAAGGATAGCTAGCCCCTGCCCCGACGACAGACGTTCATCCACCATTCAGCCACACCCCGTTGAAATCGCCCGATCTCGCCTCACGCTCTCACCGGGACTCCTTCGTGACATCAATGCTGGCTTGGCGCCGCCTCGTATTCGCGCTCGCCCTGCTGGCCTTGCCGCTGGCAGGCGCTGGTGTAGCGTGCGCATCCGAGACGATCGAGTTCGCACAGGCGCAACCGCAAGCCCAGCCAACGCCCGCGCCTTCGCCGACGCCGACGCCGACGCCGACGGCGACGCCGGCACCGTCTGCAGACGCACAGCCCCCCGCCGTCGAGCCGATCGGCAACGTCGCGACCGTGACGGGGATCGCGACCGTGATCCGCGACAAGAATTCCTATCCGCTGCGCGTGCGCGACGATATCTATCTCAACGACATCGTGCAGACCTCGTCGAACTCCGCGCTCGGCATCACCTTCAACGACGCCACCACGTTCAACCTCTCGGCCGGCGCGAAGATCACCATCGACAATTACGTCTATGACGACGGCGGCAAGCAAAATTCGGCGATCTTCGACGTCGGCAAGGGCACGGTTGCCTTCGTGGCGGCCGCGGTGGCGAAGACGGGCGACATGAAGATCACGACGCCGACGGCAACGCTCGGCATCCGCGGCACCACCGGGGTCGTCGACGTGCCCGAAGGGGCGGCGGGGAACCGGGCGCGCAACGTCAACATCAAGCTCTATCCCGACGCCGACGGCCGGGTCGGCCACATCGCTGTCGAGGAACGCGCGAGCGGCGCGCGGCTCGGCGCGCTGACGCAAGCCGCGAGCGGCTTTGCGATCCGAGCGGGCGCAGCCACGGCTGGCGGCATGCGCTTTGCTGCCGTGCCGATCATAATTCCCGCGCAGCAGATCGCGCGCGACCGCGGCTTCGTCGGCCAGGTGCATCTGGCGCAGACTGCGGGCCGGCAGATCGTCATCGAGCAGCGCGACTTCCGTCGCGCCAATCCGGCTGCGCTCAGCCGCATTCCGCGGCCGGCACAACCGCCGCAGCAGCAACAATTGCGGCCGACGACAACCCCAGGCCGGCAGCCGCAACGACCGAACGTCCAGCCGCGACAGGACAATCGTCCGGGTCAGCAGCAGCCGGGCACGCCGAGCCGGCAGGGACTACAGCAAGGCATGCAGCCGCAGCCCGGCCAGCCGCAAGGTGCCGGCCGTCCACGCGTACCGCAGACCCTGCCGCAGCGTGGTGGACAGATTCAGCCCGGAGGAATCGTGCCGCCGCAACCGGGCGGGACACAGCAAACAGGTCCGCAGCAGCCATTGCCGCGCACAGGATTGCAACCGGGCCAGCCTCCGGCTCAACAACCAGGTATGCAGCGCCCCGGCGGCTTCCAGCCACGCCTCCCCGCCGCGCAACGTCCCGCAGCGCCGCACAGACCCGCGCCCGCTCCGAAGGAGAAGGAGCGGCGGTAGTCTTCCTTCTCCCCTTGTGGGAGAAGGTGGCGCGAAGCGCCGGATGAGGGGTTCTATCCACTCGCCGGACCCGCTCGTGAGGATAGAGACCCCTCACCCGTCTCGCCGCTATTGCGGCGAGCCACCCTCTCCCACAAGGGGAGAGGGTGCACCTTCAATGCCGCACTGAAATTGCGCGTAAATAACTCACGCTTCGCCGCGCAGCCAAGCCTTCACCTTCCGCAACAGGCCGTGCCGCAATTCATCGACGGAAGCTGCTTCCGCTTGTGTCAGCGTCTGCAAAGATGCATGGATGTCGTCTTTCGCCAACGGCGACACCGGCTCGGAAACCTGCTCCGGGGCGAACAGAGGCGCCAGCCCTGCCGCCGCGAGCGCGATCGGTCCGATCTGAGTCAGGAAGACGCGTTCGTACTCGCGCGACAGACGGGCGATCGCGTCGTCCAGCGTCAGCCAGTCGACCGCCTTGATGTCGTTCATCAGCTTGCGGACCGGCCCGCCGTCGGCCTCCATCCGCCAGTAATGCACGACCTTGGAGCGCCCGCCGGACTGATAGACCAGCGTGCCCAGAAATTCGTGCACGGCCACGTCGTGGCCGGTCTCCTCCAACACCTCGCGGTGCGCGGCTTCCCTCGGCGTCTCGCCGTCGTCGAGCTTGCCCTTGGGCAGGACCCATTCGTTGCGCTTGCGCTGGCGCACGACTGCAACCAGCGGCACCGGCGCGCGCCGCAACACAATACCACCCGCCGCCATGACCGGCGCCCGCGCCATCGTCACATCCGTATCGATCGAATAGTCCCCGCCCGACGATATAGGCGGCGGGGGCGGCGGATTGAAGGCTACTTTCTCCTGAGCAGCGTTTGACCGGCGCGAATGCGCGTGCCCTCGGCAATGCCGTCGCAGAACGAGAAATCGCCGGGCGCGAGGATGATGATGGTCGAGCCGTGCTCGAACCAGCCGAGCTCCTCGCCTTTGCTCACGTTGACGTCGCAGGGAAAATTGACCGGGCCGCGCGTCTGCGCGTTCAGCAGCATGTCGAGGAAGTGCAGGCGGATGCTCGCGACCAGAATCGCCGCCACCGGCACCAGCGTCACGGCTTCGCCGGTCGACAAATGCGTGCGGATCACCGCGCGCTCGTTCTTGCAGAACAGACGCTCGACGCGCTTGAGCGCGATCGGGTTGACGTTCCAGACGTCACCGTGGATCAGCGTGACCCGCTCGATGTGCGCGTCATAAGGCGCATGGAAGCGGTGATACATGCTCGACGTCAGCCGCAGCGTAACGAAAGAGCCGTTGCGGTGCTGCTCGACCAGCGCGGAATCGCCGACGAGATCGAGCAGCGAATAGGGCGCGCCCTTGACCTGGAACAGCTCGGTGTCCGCGATTTTCCCGTGAGCGCCGACGATGCCGTCCGAGGGGCTCGCCACCACTGCAGGATCAGGATCGAACGGCCGCAGGCCCGGCTTCAGCTCCCGGGTGAAGCAGTCGTGCAGACTGCTGAACTGCGTCTTGCGCGCCTCCGACAGATCGAGGTCGGAGAACAGCTTCCACAGCGCGATCGAGAAGTCCCGCACCAGGGGATTCTCGATCTTGGAGAACCAGCCCATGAAGCGGGTCAGGGCCGCGCGCGGGATGCGGTTGGTCAACAGGAAGTTGAGGTCTTCCTGCTGGGTGAAAGAGGCGATGAGGGCTTTGACTGTCATGAATCTGTCAGCTCGCAGGTTTAGCGCTTGTTGTCATGGAAACGACACTCCCGATTCTCTCGATGTCCGTGGCCGCCGCAGCGTCCGCTGCCGCCGTCCTCCCGAAGATCAAGGCGCGGGTCGAACTCTCCCGCGCCAAGCACCGCTCGCTGGCCGGGCACTCGAAGATGTCGCGCCGGGTGGCGCGGCTGCTGCCGTTCTACGAGTTCGAGGGTGATCAATACTTCGCCTGCGACGGCGCGCCGGCGAACATCGCAGCGCAACGCAAGGACGCCTTTTTCCGTCTCGCCAGGCTTTACGCCGAGCGCTACCCCCGGGGTCGCGCGATGACGAAGGAAGCGGCGGAGACGATCTCCGACCTGAACTTCACCGAAAGCTACCGCGTGCCGTTCCAGTTCTCGCGTGTCGTCCGCGAGCATCTGGGCACGTCGACCTTCATGGAATCCTCGCGCGGCGTCACCGTCACCGACGTCGACGGCAACACCGCTTACGACCTCACGGGCTCCTACGGCGTCAACATCTTCGGCAACGACTTCTACAAGGAGTGCATCGAGGGCGCCGAGAAGCGCGCGCATGCGCTGGGCCCCGTGCTCGGCCCCTACCATCCCGTCATCCTCGAGAATGTGCAGCGGCTCTGCCAAATCTCCGGCCTCGACGAAGTCTCGTTCCACATGTCCGGCACCGAAGCCGTGATGCAGGCGGTGCGGCTGGCGCGCTACCACACCAAGCGCACGCATCTGGTTCGTTTCGCCGGCGCCTATCACGGCTGGTGGGGCGACGTGCAGCCGGGCGTCGGCAATCCCATTCCTGCGCATGAGACCTACACCCTCGCCGAAATGTCGGAGAAGACGCTGCATGTCCTGCGCACGCGCAAGGACATCGCCTGCGTGCTGGTCAACCCGCTGCAGGGGCTGCATCCCAACGCCAACGCGCCCGGCGATTCCTCGCTGGTCGATTCCTCGCGCGGCGGCAACTTCGATCGCGCGGCTTACACCGAATGGCTGAAGAAGTTGCGCGAGGTCTGCGACCAGCGCGGCATCGTCCTGATCTTCGACGAGGTCTTCGTCGGCTTCCGCCTCGCTGCCGGCGGTGCCCAGGAGTATTTCGGCGTGCGCGCCGACATGGTGACCTACGGCAAGAGCCTCGCCGGCGGCCTGCCGGTCGGCGTGGTCTGCGGCAAGCGCGAATTGATGCGCCGCTTCCGCGACGACCGCCCCGCCGACATCTGCTTCGCCCGCGGCACCTTCAACTCGCACCCCTACGTCATGACGGCGATGGACGAGTTCCTGAGCCGCCTCGCCAGCCCGAACTTCCGCGCCGTCTATGATGGGCTGGAAGAGACCTGGAACGGGCGCGTGAAGAAGCTCAACCAGATGATGCAGGATGCCGACCTGCCGGTGCGCTTCGCCAACTTCTCCTCGATCTGGACGGTGAAATACACCACGCCGTCCCGCTACAATTGGATGCTGCAATATTACCTGCGCGCCGAAGGCCTGGCGTTGAGCTGGGTCGGCACCGGACGGCTGATCTTCAGCCTCAACTACACCGACGCCGACTTCACCGAAGTCGCCGACCGCTTCGTCCGCGCCGCGCAGAAGATGAAGGCCGACGGCTTCTGGTGGCACGATGGCGTGCTCACCAACAAGCAGATCAAGCGCCAGATCCTGAAAGAGATGCTGGCCAAGCGCTTCGGGCGCTGAGGCTTTCTGACACTTGGCCCCGATCACCGCTCGCCCTTCTCCCTCGCCCCGCTTGCGGGGAGAGGGTCGGGGTGAGGGGGACTCTCCGCGCGTGCGGTGAGCGTTGACGCACGACCATCTGGCAGCACCCCCGCGGATAGCCCCCCTCACCCGAAGTTGCGCTCCGCGCAAATTCGACCTCTCCCCGCACGCGGGGAGAGGTGAAGGAAGCACCGCGTTCGCAGTCCCCAACACGTGGATGCCCGGGACAAGCCCGGGCATGACGTAGCCATCAGACATCGGAGCCTGTCGCGTGCGCCGCGCGCTTCAAGCGTGCTGCTCTTCGAGCACGGGCTCCTCGATGAAGCCCAGCGTGTGCTCGGGATTGAGGTGCAGGCCGGGATCCATCAGCTCGCCGCGCATCAGGGCGAGCGGAGCACCGCGATAGAGCATCAAATCGTGGAAGGGATCGGTCAGGATCTTGGTCATCCAGACGAGGCCGGTCTCGACGTCGCGGATGAAGAACAGATGCACGGTGCGGAACAGCAGGCCGCCGCCGCCGACCACGAGCCAGATCTTCGCCACCTGCCGCATGAAGTCGGTCGCGCTCTGCCAGGGCGTGAAGATGCCGAACAGGGTGGGATCGACGACCAGCACCAGCGGCGACAGCGCCCAGATCGCCATCAGCACCACCTTGCGCTGCAAATTGTAGCCGACCTTGATCTCTTCCTTGTACTCGTGCGTCGCCTGATTGATGTGGTCGTAGGTGTGCGGCTCGAAGAAGAAGTGACCAGCCTGGCGCGAGGTCATCGACACCAGCCAGCCGACCAGCGCCGAGACGACGGGATCGATGAACAGCCAGACATAGGCAAAGAGGAAGCTCAGCGCGCTGACGAAGTGCAGGCTCTGATTGATGCGGCTGTGGTGATAGTAGCGATGGTCGTCCCAGCGCTGGATCCGCAGCTGCTCGAGATAGTTCTTGATCATGCTCATCCCCAAAATGCTTTCGGGTTCAGGATTTACAGGGATTCGATGTAGGCCGTGTGACATCATCATTTTGTCATGTGACGATGTGCAGCGGCGCGATGACGCACGAAAGACGCATAAGCTCACGCCGCCTTGGCGACGTCGACCTTGCGGAAGCGCACCAGCGAGAAGTGTCCCAGCGGCGGAATCAAGCGGCGCTCGGCAAGCTCGATGCCGTGCGCGCCGGCGAGCCATTTGGCGTAGCGCGACCAGGCGAACTCGGCGGTGCGGAAGCCGAGCGGACGCACCACCGGCTGCAGCTTCTGCTCGATGAAGCGGCGCATGCCGGTGTCGGCGCTGACGCGGGTGAGGATGATCAATTCGCCGCCCGGACGCAGCACGCGGGCGAATTCGTCGAGCGCCTTCTCCGGGTTCGGCACGGCGGTGACGACGTATTGCGCCATCACGACGTCGAAGGAATTATCGGGGAATTCGAGCTTCTCGGCGTCCATCACCGCGAGGCCCTCGACGTTCTTCAGCTTCTGCTCCGTCACGCGGCGGCGCGCCTTGTCCAGCATCGCTTCCGAGATGTCGGTGCCGAAGATGCGCAGGTTCGGCGCGTAGAGCGGCAGCGAGATGCCGGTGCCGACGCCGACCTCGAGCACGCGGCCGCCGATCTTGTTGGTGGCCGCGATCGCGGCCTGCCGGCCCTTGGCGAACACGCCGCCGAACACGAGATCGTAGACCGGCGCCCAGCGGTCATAGGCCTGCTCGACCGTGCCGCGCGTGAGGTCGAGCTGCTGGGTGCCGTCAAGGTTCATGATCTTAGCCATCGATGAGGTTCTCGCTGTGGTTCGAATAAACGGTCAGCCGCGCACCGGCCGCCGCGCCATGCGAGGCGAGGCGCGCAAGGAGCGGCTGGGCTGCAGTGAGGTGAGGTTGCCGACGAACTGGCGCGCGCTGTTCTCCCAGGAGCGCTCCAGCGCGAAGTTGCGGCAGGTCTCGCGTGACATCGTGAGCGCGCGCAGGCAGGCGGTGCGCAGATCGTGGTCGATCGCGCCGATCGGGTGATCGGCAATGACGTCCTTCGGGCCCGTGACCGGAAACGCCGCAACCGGCGTGCCGCAGGCGAGCGCCTCGAGCTGCACCACGCCGAAGGTGTCGGTCAGGCTCGGAAACACGAATACGTCGGCCGCGGCGAGATGCGCGGTGAGATCCGCCCCCTTCTTCTCGCCGAGGAAGACTGCGTCCGGATATTTCTTCTCCAGCGCCGCCTTCTGCGGGCCGTCGCCGACCACGACCTTGGTGCCGGGCAGGTCGAGCGAGAGGAACGCTTCGAGATTCTTCTCCACCGCCACGCGCCCCATCGTCATGAAGATCGGGCGCGGCAGGTCGAGCTGTGCCGGAGCGTCGGGATGAAACAGCCCGGTGTCGACGCCGCGCGTCCAGAAGCCGAGCCGCTTGAAGCCGCGCTCGGACAGCTCCTGCCGCAGCGAGGGCGTCGCAACCATGGTCATGGCGGCGGCATCGTGGAAGTGGCGCAGCACCGCATAGCCGACGCCCGCCGGGATGCCGGTCCGCACCGAGACGTATTCCGGAAAGCGCGTCGTGTAGGAGGTGGTGAAGGCGAGCCGGTTGCGGCGGCAATAGGCGCGCGCCGCCCAGCCGATCGGGCCTTCGGTCGCGATATGCAGCGCCTCCGGCGCGGCCTTCTCGATCCGCCGCGCGATCTCCTTCGCCGAAGGCAGCGCAAAGCGCAGGCCCGGATAGGTCGGCAGCGGCCAGGACGGAAAGCCGTCGGGGGTGAGGAAGTCGATCTCGACGTCGAGGGTCTTGGCCGCATTCGCCAGGGAGGTCAGGGTGCGGACCACACCGTTGACCTGGGGATGCCAGGCGTCCGTCGCGATTAATACCCGCATGGGAAAATCCCGAGAGTTTGATGATTCTCAGGCATCGACCATCAACGAAGGATATTTCAGGCGTGTGACGTCACAGAAGTGTCGGCGCGCTGTTTTGTTCGTTAACGAGCCGGCGGGGCCACGAAACTGTCATGAAACAATTCTTGCCGCCGTGAAACCGTTTTCGGTTTTCCGCGCAAATGTCCCGAAACGTTTTGCCGTTAGGAATTCAGGCAACGGAGCACCGCAACGGTGCCGCGGTGAGCAAAACACCGAGCAAACAGGGGCGATCACATGTTCAATCTGGACACGTTCAAGACGTTTTCGCGCGCCGTTGCACTCAGTGCCGTCGCGGTCTCCGCAATCGCGTTCGCTGGCGCAGCCAAGGCCGCGCCGGTGCAGATCTTCCCGTTCTTCCAGCCGCTGCCGCCGATGACCGCGCCGCAGCCGCTGCAGCCGTATCAGCCGACGTATCAGCCCTATCAGGCGCCGACCTACCAGACCGAGCCGTCCGAGGATCAGGACGCGGTAGAGCTGCCGGCCCGCTTCCGCCGCCAGACCGTCTCTTACGCGACGCGCGAAGCGCCGGGCACGATCATCATCGATACGCCCAACACCTATCTCTATTACGTGCTCGGCAATGGCCAGGCATTGCGCTACGGCATCGGCGTCGGCCGCGACGGCTTCACCTGGTCCGGAATCCAGTCGGTGAGCCGCAAGGCCGAGTGGCCGGCCTGGACGCCGCCGCCGGAAATGATCGCCCGCCAGCCCTATCTGCCGCGCCACATGGCCGGCGGCCCCGGCAATCCGCTTGGCGCGCGCGCCATGTATCTCGGCGGCACCATCTACCGTATCCACGGGACCAATGCCCCCGAAACCATCGGCAAGCGCGTGTCCTCCGGCTGCATCCGCATGACCAACGAGGACGTCACCGACCTCTATTCCCGCGTCAACGTCGGCACCAAGGTGATCGTGCTGCCGATGACCGAGCGCCGCGCAGACCTCGGCGCCGCGAGCCGCTGAAGCGACAGGACAACGTAACGCGAACGGCCCCGGAACCCACCGGGGCCGTTTTCGTTTGCCCTGACATCCCGTTGCGCCTGTTGCGGCGCAATCCCCGATGGAGGCGCAAATGCGACCACGAAGGCAACCCTCGCCAAGCCCATGGCTGCACGCCCTCGCCGGCGCCGGAGCACTGACGCTGCTCGTGTCCGCGTCCGCCTCGCTCGCGCAGCAACCCGCGCCTGACGACGCCGGCAAGCAGGCTTTCAACAATTCCTGCCGCACCTGCCATTCCATGAAGGAAGGCGACAATCGCCTCGGTCCCAATCTCAACAAGATCGTCGGACGCAAGGCCGGCTCGCTGCCGGACTACAATTACTCCTCGTCCATGAAAGAAGCCGGCTTCGCCTGGGACCAGGACAAGCTCACCCGCTTCATGGTCAAGCCGGACGAGGTCGTGTCCGGCCACAAGATGCAGCCCTATGGCGGCATCTCGAAGGACGAAGCGGGTAAGGTGGTTGCGTATCTGCAAGCGGCGGGCGGGCAATAGATCGCAACGCGCTCTTTCCGCTGTGCGATTGCGGCGCGCTTACCGGCTGACTGCGCCCCGCCACTCCGCTATCAGCCTCAGCCACGCCGCGGCGTGGAACGCGCTCATCAAGAGATACATCGGCACCATCCCGCCGAGCAGAGAGCCCTGCCCGGCGCCGCACAGCATCTCCGCGGGCCCACCCCCGGGCAAAGCCGTCAGTACGGCCATGATGGCGAAGGTCGGCGTGGCCGCCAGCCCCAGCCATCTGGCGAGGTGGCGTGCGGCCGCGACGCCGTCGGGGAGGCCGCTGGGGACCGCGCTGACCGGACCGGTCATTTCCGCTCTCCCGCGGCCTCCTCGCGGAAGGCTTTCTCGCCGGCGTCCGAGATCTCCACCCATCGCTTGTCGGGCGCGGCGCCTTCGGTGTAGCTGTCGTGCCAATTCCACCATTTGTAGGTCGGGGTCTGCGGATAGCCTTTCGGCGAGTCCTCCCACACCTCCTGGCGGCCGAGCGGGGTGATGTCGAGATAGTTCCAGGTCCCACCCATCTGCTCGTCGCCGCGGCTCTTGACGAAATAAGTGCGGAAGATGCGTGTCCCGTCTCGGTAGAACACATTCGTCCCGTGCCATTCGTCGACGCCGAAATCGGCATCGAAGCTGTCGGTGATGGTGACCCAGGGCATGATCCAGCCCATCCGCTGCTTCAGCCTGACGATGTCGGCTTGCGGCGCACGCGAGGCGAACACCAGCGTGGTGTCGCGGGCATTCAAGTGCGAGACATGGGCGACCTGGTCGGCCACCATGGAGCAGCCGCGGCAGGCGTGATCGGGCCAGCCGAACACACCGGGCTCGAAGAAGGCGCGATAGACGATCAGCTGCCGCCGGCCCTGGAACAGGTCGTGCAGACTGAGCTTGCCGCCGGGCCCCTCGAACGCATAGGTTTTGTCGACAGCCATCCACGGCATGCGGCGCCGCTCGGCGGCCAGGGCGTCGCGGGCACGGGTATGCGCCTTCTCCTTTACGAGCAGCTGCAGACGGGCCTCCTCCCAGTCCTGCGGCGACACCACCGGTGGGGTCTGCATGGCGGTGTGTCCGTTGGTTCCTGCTTTTTCTGCTGATGTCATCATGACTCTCCAAAGCTTTTGCTCGACGTCCTGCCAACGACTTCTGGCACCAAGCGGTTGCGCGGTGGGAGTAACAAGTGTGGCGGGATTGACATGGAATCGCTGATCACTGCCGCTGCGCGCGCCTTAGAGGCCGGTGATCCGCTCGGCGCCCTGAACCGCGTCGCGCTGCGCAACGATGCGCCGTCGCTGGCGCTGCGCGGCATCGCGATGGCGCAGCTGGGCGATCTCGCCAAGGCCAAGTTGCTGCTGCGCACCGCCGCGCGCGCCTTCGGTCCGCGCGAGGCGGTGGCACGCGCAAGATGCCTGGTGGCCGAAGCCGAGATCGCGCTGGTCTCGCGCGATCTGAACTGGCCGGTGAAGACGCTCGCCGCGGCACGCGCGACGCTCGAACAGCACGGCGATCTCGTCAATGCCGCCCATGCGGGCCATGTCGAGGCGCGCCGCCTGCTTCTGGTCGGGCGCCTCGACGAGGCCGAGCGCACCCTCGCCGAAGTCCGTCCCGCGATGCTCCCGCCCGCGTCGCAGGTCGTCCGCGAGCTCGTGCTCGCCGGCATCGCCATCAGGCGGCTCAGAACGAACGACGCGCGCACGGCGCTCGGCCGCGCGGCTCACGCGGCGCGCCTTGCAGACATTCCGGCGCTCGTGGCCGAGGTCGACAGCGCGAGCCTGATCCTCGACACGCCGGCAGCGCGCCTGATCGCCCGCGGCAGCGAACATCCGCTGTTGCTGGGAGAGGTCGAACGTCTGGCGACCTCGACGGCGCTGGTCGTTGATACCTTTCATCACGTCGTGCGCAGGCAAGGCGTCGCGGTGTCGCTCGGAACGCGTCCCGTGCTGTTCGCGCTCGCGCGTCTCCTGGCCCAGGCATGGCCAGCGGATGTCTCGCGCGAGACGCTGATATCCGGCGCCTTTCAAGCCAGGCACGCCGACGAATCGCACCGCGCGCGCCTGCGCGTCGAGATCGGACGGCTCCGCAGCAAGCTCGCGCCGCTGGCCGATATCAGCGCGACGAAGCAGGGCTTCGTGCTGGCGCCGCGGAAGACGCGCGACGTCCTCGTGCTGGCGCGGCCCGTTGAGGAGAAGCACGCCGCCGTCCTCGCCTTTCTTACCGACGGCGAGCCATGGTCGAGCTCGGCGCTCGCGCTTGCGCTTCGCATCAGTCCGCGCACCGTGCAGCGCGCGCTCGAGGAGCTGGCGCGGTCGGGCAAGGTGCAGTCGTTCGGACACGGACGGGCGCGCCGCTGGATGACGCCGCCCGTTCCGGGTTTCCCGACAGGCTTGTTACTCCCCACGCCGCTCCTGAAGACGTAGGATGGGCGCAAGCATGAGGGATCGAGCACATGAAACGTTCAGCCGCCGAGATCGTCACGGAGTATGGACCCTTTCCAGGCGTCGAGGCCGTGCATGGCGTCACCTATGACGGCACGCGCGTCTGGTTCGCTTCCGGCGACAAGTTGAACGCGCTCGATCCGGCCGACGGCAGGATCGCGCGCTCCATCGACGTCGCCGCGCATGCGGGAACGGCGTTCGACGGACGGCACCTGTTCCAGATCGCCGAGGACCGCATCCAGAAGATCGATGCGGCTTCGGGCAAGGTGCTCGGCACCATTCCGGCGCCCGGCGGCGGCGGTGATTCCGGCCTCGCCTGGGCCGAGGGCTCGCTCTGGGTCGGGCAATATCGCGAGCGCAAGATCCATCAAATTGACCCCGAAACGGGGAAGATCCTCCGCACCATCGAGAGCAAGCGCTTCGTGACCGGGGTGACCTGGGTGGACGGCGAGCTCTGGCACGGCACCTGGGAGAACGAACAGAGCGATTTGCGTCGGATCGACCCGGAAACGGGACAAGTGATCGAGCAGATCGACATGCCCGCCGGCACGATCGTGTCAGGCCTGGAATCGGACGGCGGTGACCGCTTCTTCTGCGGCGGAGGCAATCGCGGCAAGGTGAGAGCGGTCCGGCGCCCGCGGCAAAGCTAGAGCATGATCCGGAAAAGTGCGAAGCGGTTTTCCGAAAAGATCATGCTCAAACAACAACCTAAAGCGCGATGACGATTCATCCTAATCGCATCGCGCTTTAGTCCTTGGGTCTGGCGTGACGGCACGCCGACGGCGCGTTCACAATCCGTAACCTGTTCGCCCCAATTCCACCCAACGGGTGCGCTCTAGCGCCCTCCTCGCCCGCCCTGTAGAATCCCCGTCGGGGCGACTTGGGGGATTGATGCGTCTGACGTGGAATCTGAAGACTATCCTGATCGGTGTCGCGGTGCTCGCGGCGTCATTCTTCATCAGCCTGAAGGCGATGGACTGGCTGGCGCCGCGCGCGACGAATTCGGCGCCGCCGGTCGCACAGCTGCCGCCGCTGCCGCCGGCTTCGAAGAGCTCCATCGTGATCGCGCCGGTCGCCATCGCGCTGTCGGCGATCCGCGAGCAGGCCGAGAGGGCCGCGCCGCGCAATTTCGCCGGCAAGGCCGACAACCCGATCTCGCAGATCCTGGAGAATGCCGATATCGGCTGGTCCGCCGTCCGGGGCCCGATGGCGGCAGCCGGCGACAAGGACGTGCTGACGATCTCGACCCCGCTCACCGGCAAGCTCAACGTGACCGGCTCGCTGTCGTCGAAGGCCACAGGCGCGCTTGGCGATGCGCTCGGCAGCGTGCTCGGCGGCGACGCCGCGAAGCGGATCGGCGCGGTCAACATCAAGAACCTGAACGCGAGCGCGGAGATCAAGGGCAACGTCGTCGTTACCTCGCGCCCGAAGCTCGCCGCGGCCTGGTATCTGGAGCCCAATCTCGGCGCCCAGGTCAATCTCGGCGACACCAACCTCAACGTCGCCGGCGCCAAGGTCAACGTGCCCGCGCAGGTCAAGCCGCTGATCGACAAGACCGTCGGCGAGCAGATCAACGCCGTCTCCGAGCGCATCCGCAACGATCCCAGCCTGCGCGAGAATGCCAAGGCGCAATGGATCAAGGCCTGCCGCTCGATCCCGCTGCAAGGCTCGGGTTCCTCACTGCCGCCGCTGTGGCTCGAGATGAAGCCGGTGCGCGCGATCGCGGCGCAGCCGCGCGTCGATGCGCAGGCCGTGACCTTGCTGCTCGGCCTGGAGGCCGAGACACGCGTGACCTCGACGCCGACCAAACCGGACTGCCCGTTCCCCGACAAGATCTCGATCGTGCCGCCGACCGGCACCGGCGTGAACATCGGGGTGCCGATCGACGTGCCCTTCACCGAGATCAACAAGCTGATCGCAGCGCAGATGGTCGGCCGCACCTATCCGGAGGACGGCTCCGGCCCGGTCGACGTGACCATCAAGAGCGCCAACGTCGTGCCCTCGGGCGACCAACTGCTGATCTCGCTTCTGGTGCGCGCCAAGGAGAAGAAGAGCTGGTTCGGCCTCGGCGCCGAGGCGAATGTGCACATCTGGGGCCGGCCGGTGCTCGACCAGGCGCAGCAGACGCTGCGGCTCACCGACATCCAGCTCGCGGTGGAATCCGAGGCCGCCTTCGGCCTGTTGGGTGCCGCCGCCCGCGCCGTCGTCCCGCAGATGCAGCAGGCGCTGCTGCAGAGGGCAACCCTGGATCTGAAGCCGATCGCCGCCAACGCCCGCGAGAAGATCGCCGCCGCGATCGCCGATTACCAGAAGAGCGAGGACGGCCTCAAGGTCGAGGCCAGGATCGACAGCCTCACTCTCGCCGACATCGCCTTCGATTCCAAGACCCTGCGCGTGGTCGCGGAAGCCGGCGGCTCGCTGAACGTATTCGTGACGAAGCTGTCGGGGATGTAGCGCGTCCCTGCGCATCGCAGGGCCGTCGCATGTGAGAGCTCTTCCCTGCGGCCATCCTTCGAGACGCCCGCTTGGGCGGGCTCCTCAGGATGAGGGCGGAGTGCGCGGCAGCTGTTGCAACGAGCACGGACGCCGATGAGCCTCATCCTGAGGAGGCGCGCAAGCGCCGTCTCGAAGGACGAGGCGTGCGTGCAGGCGCCGCCACCCGTCAGAGGCGGTTGTCCCGCCACTCGCCGGACCCGCACAATTCCTCGTCGCTTGCGCCGCTGGCATTCTCGCTGCAGGATGCTAATCTCGCACGCGCATTGTAGGGGACAACGCGAGGACAACATGGAAGCCGGCATGGTCACGCCTGCGCCGGCGCTGGTGCGTTTTTCCGGCATTCAAAAGACCTATGATGGCGAGCATCTCGTGGTGAAGAACCTCGACCTCGACATCAGGAAGGGCGAATTCATCACCCTGCTCGGCCCGTCGGGATCGGGCAAGACGACCACGCTGATGATGCTGGCCGGCTTCGAGGTGCCGACCCATGGCGAGATCTACCTCAGCGAGCGGCCGATCAAGAACGTGCCGCCGCACAGGCGCGACATCGGCATGGTGTTCCAGAACTACGCGCTGTTTCCGCACCTGACGATCGCGGAAAACATCGCCTTCCCGCTCTCGGTTCGCAAGTCGAGCAAGGCCGAGACGCAAGAGCGCGTCAGCGCGGCGCTGCGCATGATCAAGATGGAAACTTTTGCGCACCGGCGGCCCGGGCAATTGTCCGGCGGTCAGCAGCAACGCGTGGCGCTGGCCCGCGCGCTGGTGTTCAATCCGCAGCTCGTGCTGATGGACGAGCCCCTGGGCGCACTGGACAAGCGGCTGCGGGAGCAGATGCAGCTGGAGATCAAGCAGCTGCACGAGACGATGGGCATCACGATCGTCTATGTCACCCACGACCAGAGCGAAGCGCTCACGATGTCGGACCGCATCGCCGTATTCAACGACGGCATCGTGCAACAGATCGACCGCCCCGACGCGCTGTATGAGCATCCCGTGAACAGCTTCATCGCCCACTTCATCGGTGAGAACAATGTGCTCGCCGGCACCGTGGAAACCGTGGAGAGGGATTATTGCCGCGTCGCGCTGGCCGGTGGCAGCACAGTCGCCGCACGGGCGGTCAACGTGTCAGGCGCAGGCGCATCGACCTCTCTGTCGGTGCGGCCGGAGCGTGTCGCAATAATTCCCAATGGCAATTCCAGTGAGGGACCGAACCGGCTGCCGGCAAAAGTGCAGAACACCATCTATCTCGGCGACCACGCGCTGGCCGTGCTGGATGTGGCCGGCAACGCCGAGTTCATGGTCAAGCTTCAGCCGGGAGCGCATCACGGCCTAAGACCTGGCGAAAGCGTGTTCATCACCTTCCGCCCGGAAGACTGCCTCGCCCTCGATCCCGTCTGATCTGCCGGCGACGAAACTGAAACAATCAATGTCAACGCAACTCACATGAAGAAGGAACGAAGACCATGCTGAAGCGCAAGATTGCTCTGGGTTTCGCCGCGGCATTGGGCGCCGGTGTCGCGCTGACCAATGTCGCAGAAGCGCGTGACCTCACTGTCGTCTCGTGGGGCGGCGCGTATCAGGAGGCCCAGAAGAAGGTCTATTTCGAGCCGTTCAAGAAAGCATCCGGCATCGCGATGAACGACGAATCCTGGGACGGCGGCGTCGGCGTGCTGCGCGCCAAGGTGCAGGGAGGCGCCGCCACTTGGGACGTCGTCCAGGTCGAGAGCGATGAGCTCGCGGTCGGCTGCGAGGAAGGCCTGTTCGAGAAACTGGACTATTCCAAGATCGGCGGCGAGGCCGCCTACATCCCGCCGTCGGTCAATCCTTGCGGGGTCGGCGCCATCCTCTACGATTTCGTCCTCGGCTACGACAAGGACAAGCTGAAGGAGGCCCCGAAAGGCTGGGCCGACTTCTTCGACACCAAGAAGATTCCGGGCAAGCGCGCGCTGCGCCAGGGCCCGAAGACCACGCTGGAGATCGCCCTCATGGCCGACGGCGTCGCACCGAAGGACGTCTACAAGGTGCTGGCGACCGACGAAGGCATCGAGCGCGCCTTCAAGAAGCTCGACACCATCAAGGGCGACCTCGTCTGGTGGAAGGCCGGCGCGCAGCCGCCGCAATTGCTCGCCTCCGGCGAGGTGGCGATGACCTCGGTCTACAATGGCCGCATCGACACCGCGAACAAGAACGAGAAGAAGAACTTCGGCATGGTGTGGGACGGCGCGCTCTTCACCCTCGACAGCTGGGTCATCCTGAAGGGGAGCCCGAACAAGGATGCGGCCTACAAGTTCCTGGACTTCGCCGGCAAGGCGGAGAACCAGTCCAAGCTGTCGGAGAACATTGCCTATGGCACTTCGAACAAGGATGCCGCCGGCCGGCTCGCGCCCGCCGTCCTGAAGGACCTGCCGACGGCGCCTGACAACATCAAGAACGCGGTCGAGATCAACGTGGCCTTCTGGCTCGAGAACATCGACCGCCTGACCGAGCGCTTCAACAAATGGGCCGCGAAATAGCGGGAGCAGCTAGAGGTGCGCGCGGACAACTCGCCCGTGGCGCATCCTTCGAGACGCCCGCCTACGGCGGGCCCTCAGGATGAGGTCTGAGTCTGTGGCAGCGACGTTACTGGCACCAATGTCAATGAGCCTCATCCTGAGGAGACCGCGAAGCGGTCGCCTCGAAGGACGAGGCGCTTGCTCAGGCTGCTCCAAGAGGCTTTCTCCATGACAGCAGCGCCCGCGCTCGGCGCCGATAACAAGACTGAGGTGCCGCTCAAACGCCGATTGAGGCGTGCGGAGCGGACACGCCAGGTCAAGGCATTGGCGCTGGTCCTGCCGCTTCTGCTGTTTCTGCTCTTCACCTTCGCAGGTCCCATCGCCGGCATGCTGTGGCGCTCGGTCGAGGACTGGGAGGTGCGTCAGGTCCTGCCGCAAACGGTCGCTGCTCTTGCCAGTTGGGACGGCAAGGACTTGCCGGATGAAAACGCCTATGCGGCGCTTGCAAGCGACATCCTGGCGGCGCGCGCCGCCGGCACCCTTGCGATTGCGGCCAAACGGCTCAACTACGCGCTGAACGGCTTCCGCACGATCCTGACCAGCACAGGACGCAATCTGAAGGCGGTGCCTGAGCCCGGTACGGCCAGGGAGACGCTGGGCAGGATCAACCCCGCCTGGCGCGAACGCGCCACCTGGACCACGATCAAGGACGCCGGCGGCCCGATCACCGGCTTCTACCTGCTCGCCGCGCTCGACCTGACGCGAAACGCCGACGGCGCGATCGTCGCCGCACCACCGGATCAGGCCATCTACCGCGACATTTTCCTCCGCACCTTCCTCATCAGCCTCGCTGTCACGGCCCTCTGCCTGATTCTCGGCTTTCCGGTCGCCTACCTCCTGGCGACGCTGCCGCCCGGCCGGTCGAACCTCTTGATGATCTTCGTGCTGCTGCCGTTCTGGACGTCGCTCCTGGTTCGCACCTGCGCCTGGATCGTCCTGTTGCAGAGCAAGGGCGTCGTGAACGATAGTCTGCTCTGGCTCGGCATCATCGACGCACCCTTGCGCCTGATCTACAACCGCTTCGGCGTCTGCGTTGCCATGACCCACGTTCTGCTGCCGTTCATGATCCTGCCGCTGTACAGCAGCATGAAGGCGATCTCGCCCGCCTACATGCGTGCCGCCGCTTCGCTCGGTGCACCGCCCCTCACCGCCTTCCTACGGATCTACCTGCCGCAGACCCTGCCTGGCATCGGCGCGGGAAGCCTGCTCGTCTTCATCCTGGCGCTCGGCTACTACATCACGCCGGCCCTCGTCGGCGGCGCCGCCGACCAGATGATCAGCTACTTCATCGCCCTCTACACGACCGAGACGGCCAATTGGGGCCTTGCTTCGGCGCTGGGCGCGGTGCTGCTGCTCGCCACCGTTCTGCTCGCTCTCGTCTACGGCAAGCTGGTGCAGGGCCAGCAGGTCACGGGAGGGATGAAGAATTGAGCGACAATTCCTCCTTGCGCACCCCCAGCCAGCGCATCGCGTGGACCGCGACTATCGTTGTCTCCACGCTGGTGTTCATCTTCCTGATCGCGCCGATCCTTGCGATCATGCCGCTGTCGTTCAGTTCCAGCTCGTACCTCACCTATCCGCTGCCGGGCCTTTCCTTGCGCTGGTACGACGACTTCGTCAATTCGCCGCGCTGGATGAACTCGCTCAAGAACAGCGTGATCATCGGCGTCGCCTCGACGCTGTTGTCCATGGTCCTCGGCACGCTGGCCGCGCTGGGGCTGGCGCAGTGGAAGAGCCGGTTCAAGCCGCTCGTGCTGGCCTTCGTGCTGTCGCCGGTGGTTGTGCCCGGGGTCATCACCGCGGTCGGCCTGTACTTCTTCTTCGCGCCGATCGGGCTGACCGGCAGCTATCTCGGTCTGATCCTGGCCCACACCGCGCTGGCGACGCCCTTCGTGGTGATCACGGTCGGGGCGACGCTGCAGAGCTTTGACACCAACCTGGCACGCGCCGCCGCCTCGCTCGGCGCCTCGCCAATCTACGCGTTCCGTCGCGTGATCCTGCCGCTGATCCTGCCGGGTCTGGCATCAGGCGCGCTGTTCGCGTTCGCAACCAGCTTCGACGAGGTGGTGATCGTGCTGTTCATGGCGGGCCCCGAGCAGCGCACCCTGCCGCGCGAGATGTTCAGCGGCATCCGCGAGAACATCAGCCCGACCATCACGGCAGCGGCCGTGATCTTGACGACCGTCTCGGTCATCTTGCTCGCCACCCTGGAAGCCCTGCGCCGACGCAATGAACGGCTCAAGGGCAGCGGGGGTGAGGACGCAGGAAGTTAAGGACACGACAGCGCGCCCGGTGAAAACCAGGCGCGCTTCGTTCAGGCAGTTACGCGAGCCGCATTACTCCGCGTACTTGAACTGCGGCATGTTTTTCAGCTCGTCCTTGCTGGCATTGAACACGGCGTGGTCCGGGTACCATTTCGACGCGGACGACGTCGATGCGGTCGCTGCGGGCCTGTCGGTACCGGTCGCAGCGCCGGTCGTCGTGCCTGCGGGCCGGGCGCCGGTGTTCGCGCCGGTGCCGGTATAGGCGACGGGCTCGTTGACGAACTTCAGCTTCTCGTAGGGCACGGCGACCAGATGCTCGCCCATGCCGAGGAAGCCGCCGACTCCGATCACGGCGATCTTGATGTCACCGTTCTTGTCCATCAGCAGGTCGTTGATCGTGCCGATGTTCTCGTTGGCCTCGTTGTAGACCTTCAGGCCATCCATCTTCGAGGTACGCCATTGGCCGGAAGCCGTCGTGGTCGTTGCGGTGGCCGCAGGGGCCGCCTTGTCGGTGGTGGCGGCGGGCGGCGTTTGCGCGATTGCGACGGTCGCAAGTAGCGCGGTACCGGCGAGGCCGGTGACGATCGATTTCATCAACATTGTTGTCCTCTCCTTCACAGAAAACTCGTGCGGAGAAAACCGCTCTGATCGGGCGCAGTTCCGTGCGCGCCGCAATTTCGTCGCGCCATGCGCGAACTGTTCCTGCGTCACTCAGGAACATTTTGCGGTGCACGGTTCCCCGCCGAGGATCATGCGCATTGGGGCAAGGCAGGACCGCGGCGATGACCGCGCCGACCCGGCGCCGCCGAGGTCAGCTCTTGTAGTCGATCAGGAGCGCGGCGAGGCTCGAATTGCCGGTTGAGCTGCCATTGGCACCATAGGCGGATGCCGACGATTGCGATTGCTTCAGCGCCTCGAGGAATTGCTTGAGGATCTCGGCGGTGGTCTGGTCCGTCGAGCTGCTGCTCGTCGAATCCGTCGTCGTCAAATCCGAAGACCCGTCGTCCGGCGGCGGACCGCCTGGTCCACCCGTGAAGGCGGACTGAAACACGCTTTTCAGCTCCTCGGCCTGTTCGGAGGTCAGCGTCCCGTTCGACACTTCGCTCGAGATGAGGTCCTCGATCTTCGACTGCATCTCGTCCTTGGAGGGAGGCGCGCCGCTCGACTGGCCGCTCGATCGGCTCTGCTGGAGCGCGTGTCGATATCCGTCAGCGCCGTCGAGAGCGCGGACTGGTCCGACCAGAGATCGTGCCGGCGGAGACTTGCGACTGCAATTCCTGCTGAAGCCGTTGCAGTGGCGATTGATAGCTGCCGGCGGAGGCCGCCGAGATCGAGGTCATGATGGCTCCCTTGGTTTTGCGGGTTTCGCCGCGGACCACGCCACGGTATGGTTAACGGCCTTAACGAGAGCTTGCCGCTCGGCGGTGTGGCGATTGCCGTCCGTTGCTGATCGCCCGGTAGAAACAATTCGAAACAAAAATCTTCGCCTTTTGGCCGGAATTTTGGACAAACAAGGTCCATGGCCGTTCCCAATCCCAACATCCTGGTCGTCGAGGACGACCGCGAAACCCGGACGCTGATTGCGAAATACCTGCGCAACAACGCCTGCAACGTCACCGCCGTCGCCGACGGCCGCGAGATGTCGCGCGCTATGGCCGACCACCGCGTCGATCTCATCATTCTCGACGTCATGCTGCCTGGCGAGGACGGCCTCAGCCTGTGCCGTAAGGTGCGCGCCGAAAACCAGACGCCGATCATCATGCTGACCGCGCGCGGCGAGGACGTCGACCGCATCGTCGGCCTCGAGATGGGCGCGGACGATTATCTGCCGAAGCCGTTCAATCCGCGCGAGCTGCTCGCCCGCATCAACGCGGTGCTGCGCCGCCAGGCGGCCGCGCAAGCGGCGAGCTCGGTCGAAGGTGCCTCCGCGCTCACCTTCGAAGGCTGGCGCATCGATCTGCGCTTGCGCGAGCTCCGCAATCCCGCAGGCGCGCGCGTCGCGGTGACCAGCGCCGAGTTCGACCTGCTGCGCACGTTCTGCGAGCGGCCCGGCCGCGTGCTGTCGCGCGACAGCCTGCTCGACCTCACGCACGGGCGCAACACCGGCGCGTTCGAGCGGTCCATCGACGTCTTGGTCAGCCGCATCCGCCGCAAGATCGAGCCCAATCCGGCCGATCCCACCCTGATCAAGACGGTGCGCTCCGGCGGCTATCTGTTCACGCCACGAACCGAGGTCGCGAAAACCGAGGCAGCAAGCGCCGAAGCGACCGCAGTGCCCGTGAGCAGCTGAGGGGACGACGATGAAGCCGTTCTCGTTCTTCCACCTCAAGGGTATCGGCGGGCAGATCGCCGCGCTGGTGCTGGCCTCGACAGTGGCGCTCCATCTCGTCATCACCACCGCCTTCCTGATTATCCGGCAGGACCGCCCTGATGCCCCGCCGGACCGGGCGCATCAACTGGCCGATGCCGCGCTGCTGCTCGAGGCGGCGGAGGCGAGCGAGCGTCCGCGCCTCGTCACCGATCTCGCGCGCGCCTTCCCCGGGCTCGGCATCGAGATGCTGGCGCCCGGCACGGCCAATCTCGCGGAGAGCGACAGCCTGCATCTGCGCTGGATGCGCCGCCATCTCGGCCGCGCCTACAAGACCGGACGGCTGGCTTCAGGCAGCATCGAGCCCCGTATCGGCGTGCAATTGCCCGACGGCACCGTGATCGCGGGCCATGTCGATGGCGCCCCGCGGCCGTTGTTCTCTGGCGCGCCCTGGCTGATGGCACTGATGAGCGCCTTCATCTGCGTCACCGTGCTCGGCCTGTGGGCGGCGCGCGCGCTGACGAGGCCGCTGTCGTCCTTCGCCGCGGCGGCGGAGAATTTCAGCCTCGAGGGCGCCGCCGAGCCGCTGCCCGAGCGCGGCCCGGAGGAGATCCGCGCGGTGGCGCGCGCGCTCAACCGCATGCACGAGCGGATCGTGCGGCTGATGTCGGACCGCACGCGGATGCTGGCCGCGATCAGCCACGATTTGCGCACGCCGATCACGCGGCTGCGCCTGCGCGCCGAGTTCATCGAGGACGAAGCCAACCGCAAGCGCATGCTGATGGATCTCGACCAGATGCGCGCGATGCTGGAATCGGTGCTGTCGCTCTTGCGCGACGACCGCAAGGTCGAGGCGGTGACGCTGGTCGACATCGCCAGCACGCTGCAGCTCGTCGCCGATCAATTCGGCGACATGGGCCAAGTCGTGCACTATGTCGGGCCGGCGTCCGCGACCGCCGCCGCGCGGCCCGACGATCTGCATCGCGGCGTCACCAACCTGGTCGAGAACGCGGTGCGCTTCGGCGCCGAGGTGACGATCCGCCTCGACGCCTCGGACACCATGCTCGTCATCGACGTCGAGGACGACGGCCCCGGCATTTCGGATGCACGCAAGCAGGAGATGCTGGAGCCGTTCGCGCGCGGCGACGACGCGCGCACCATGGACTACTCCACCGGCTTCGGGCTCGGCCTGTCGATCGCGCGCGCAATCGCGCTCGGCCACGGCGGCGAGCTGTCGCTGCATGACCGCGCCCCGCGGCCTGATCGTGCGGATGCGATTGCCGGTCTCGCAGGCACCGCGCCTTGCCGCCTGATCAAGCCGCGAGCGGCGGGTGCTCGATCGCCTCGTGCGGGAAGATCGCCACCGCCTCGAAGCGGTAATTGCAGGCGTGGCAGGTCCAGAGATAGGAGACGCGCCCCTCGCCCGGCTCGATCCAGTCAGGGAACGGGATCGGTGTGCCACATTGTGCACAAGGGTTCTGCTTGGGAATGTCGTCGATGTCTGCAGGGGTCATGGACGTCTCCCGAGTGCTGGCTTTGACTAGCGATTGTTGGGCGAATGCGCGAAATGGACAGACCCGCTGTCGCGTAAGGCACTCCACCAGCTCCGAGCTTAACCCAGGTTTAAGTCGCAAAAGCGACGAGCCGGCGAAAATCGCCGTTGGTGACATTTCGCCACATCATCGCCGTGTTCCCACGGCCTAACGCGCTGGGGCGCGGGTCCGTTCTGCCGAGGAATATTTCGATGAAAATCTTACGAATTGTCGCGCTGCTCGCGGCTGGATTGACGTTGCCGCAGGCAGCTTTCGCCGGGCAAGCCGAATATGCCGAGATGGTGGCCGCCCATGCCCGCGCCAACGGCGTGCCGGAAGCGCTGGTGCATCGCATCATCATGCGCGAAAGCCGCTATCAGCCGCATGTGGTCGGCCGCGGCGGCACCATCGGGCTGATGCAGATCAAGCTCGCGACCGCCCGCGGGGTCGGCTACACCGGCGATGCCGCCGGCCTGCGCGATCCCAACACCAACCTCACCTACGCCGTGAAATACCTCGCCGGCGCCTACCGCGCCGCCAATGGCGATCACGCGCGAGCCGTGCGTTATTTCGCGGGCGGCTATTACTACGCTGCAAAGCGCCAGCGGCAGGAGGCCGTCCAGGTCGCCAATGCCGGCGAGACCATGGGTCAGGGCACTATGGGCCAACCTTGGCTCGAGCCGAACGGCAATCCGCAGCCGATGTTCGCCGCTCCGACCCACAGGAAGCTCGCCCAGCGCGTCCGTAACGCGCGGGCGCAGGTTCCCGCTCATTGATCTCCGTTATGGCCGGGCTTGACCCGGCCATCCACGTCTTGCATCTGCGCCAAGAACGTGGATGCCCGGGCCTTCGCCTCGCCGAAGCGGCTTTGGCCGCGCAGGCGGGACAAGCCCGGGCATGACGACTGTTACCGCGTTGACCACCCCATCCTGCTGGCATACATTACCACCGTTCCGAGGGGTGCTCCGAGGAGGAGCTGAGATACCGCTAAATGGGCAATACCGCCCAGGACCGCGGTGACCCTTTGAACCTGATCCGGGTCATGCCGGCGAAGGGACAGGGATGTTGCAGACCATCAAGCGACCGGATTCACCGGTATCCATCATCGGCGCAGGCATCGCGGGCGCCTGGCAGGCGTTGCTGTTCGCGCAGGCCGGTCATGCCGTCACCTTGCACGAGCGCGGTGACGAGGCGATGACGGATGCCACCAGCCATTGGGCCGGCGGCATGCTCGCGCCCTATTGCGAGGCCGAAGTCGCCGAGCCCATCATCAGCCGCTTGGGGCTGCGCTCGCTCGATCTCTGGCGGCGCGAGCTGCCCGACACGCCGTTCAACGGCTCGCTGGTCGTCGCCCACCCGCGCGAGCGCAACGATTTCGAGCGGTTTGCGCGCATGACCGAGCATCACCGCCGGCTCGATGCCGCCGGCCTAGCCGCGCTCGAGCCGTCGCTGGAGGGCCGCTTCCGTGACGCGCTCTTCTTCCCCGCCGAGGGCCATGTCGAGCCGCGCCGCGTGCTGCCGCAGCTGCACGAGCGTATCAAGGCTGCCGGCGGCACCATCAACTTCTGCAGCGACGTCACCGCGAACGAGCTTGCAAACCTGAATCCTAAAAGCATCGTCATCGACTGCCGCGGCCTTGGTGCCCGCGACGAGCAGAGCGAGCTTCGCGGCGTCAAGGGCGAGATGATCCTGATCGAGACGGACGAGGTGCAGCTGGCGCGCCCGGTGCGGCTGATCCATCCGCGTTGGCCGCTCTACGTGATCCCGCGCGAGAACGGCCTGTTCATGCTGGGCGCGACCTCGATCGAGGCCGAGGACACCGGCGTCAGCGTGCGCTCCGCGCTGGAGCTATTAGGGGCCGCCTACACCGTGCACCCGGCGTTCGGCGAAGCCCGCATCGTCGAATTCGGTTCGGGGCTTCGTCCCGCCTTTCCCGACAATTTGCCGCGCATCGGCATTCGCGATCGCAAGATCAGCGTCAACGGCCTCTACCGCCACGGCTTCCTGATCGCGCCTGCGCTCGCCGAGCTGACGCTCGCCTATGTCGAGCGCGGCCAGATCGACAACGAGGTAATGCAATGCGCGTGATCGTCAATGGTGAGCAGCGCGAGGTGATTTCGTCCAGCGTGGACGCGCTGCTCGCCGAGCTCGACTACGAAGGCAGCCATTTCGCCATCGCGCTCAATTACGACGTCGTGCCGAAGAGCCGCTGGGCGGAGACGCTGCTGAAAGCCGGCGACGAGATCGAGATCATCACGCCGCGGCAGGGAGGGTGAGCCGAATGACGGAGCGCGCCTTCCATCTGCCGCCCGTTCAGGGTTCTTTCCGTCATTGCGAGGAGCGCAGCGACGAAGCAATCCAGAGTGTCTCCGCGGATGAATCTCTGGATTGCTTCGCTTCGCTCGCAATGACGGCGGAGAGAGCGTTAATCGAGGAAACACCGACATGGTGACCTTCTACGGCAAAACCTTCGCCTCCCGCCTGCTGATCGGCAGCGCGCTCTATCCCTCGCCTGCGATCATGCAAGGCGCGATCCGCGCCTCCGGCGCCAACATCGTCACGGTCTCGCTGCGGCGCGAATCTGCCGGCGGCAAGACCGGCGATGCGTTCTGGAAGCTGATCCGCGAGCTCGACGTCACCGTGCTGCCGAACACCGCCGGCTGCCACACCGTGCGCGAGGCGGTGACGACGGCCAAGCTCGCCCGCGAATTGTTCGGCACAAGCTGGATCAAGCTCGAGGTCATCGCCGACAACGACACGCTGCAGCCCGACGTCGTCGGCCTGGTCGAAGCCGCCGGCATCCTGATCAAGGACGGTTTTGAAGTCTTCCCCTATTGCACCGAGGACCTCTCGGTCGCGAGCCGCCTGGTCGAAACGGGGTGCAAGGTGGTGATGCCGTGGGCCGCTCCGATCGGCAGCGCCAAGGGCATCACCAACCGCGATGCGCTAAAACTGTTGCGCGAGCGGCTGCCCGACATCACGCTGGTGGTCGACGCTGGCTTAGGGGCGCCCTCTCACGCCGCGCAGGCGTTCGAGCTCGGCTATGATGCCGTGCTGCTCAACACCGCCATCGCTAAAGCCGCCGATCCCGTCGCAATGGCGAACGCCTTCCGCCTCGGCTGTGAGGCCGGCCGCACCGCTTACGAGGCCGGGCTGATGAACGCCCGCGACTTCGCCTCGCCCTCCACTCCTGTCGTTGGGACCCCGTTCTGGCATGCCGTATCCTGATCGCTTCTATCCCGTGGTTGATAGCCTGGCCTGGGTCGAACGCCTGACCAAGCTCGGCGTCGGCACCATCCAGCTGCGCGCCAAAGAGCTGAACGACGCCGACGCGCTGCAGATCGTCACCGACGCGCTCGCCATCACCAAGGACACGCAGGCCAAGCTGGTGGTGAACGATTATTGGCGCGCAGCGATCGTTGCGGGTGCACAATACCTGCATCTCGGCCAGGAGGATCTTGCAGACGCAGATCTCGGCGCTATCCGCGAGGCCGGCCTCAAGCTCGGCATCTCCACCCATGACGACGCCGAGCTTGAGACCGCGCTGGCGGCGAAGCCCGACTACGTCGCGCTCGGCCCGATCTTCTTCACCACGCTCAAATCGATGCGCTTCGAGCCGCAAGGCATTCCGAAGATCACCGAATGGAAGCAGCGCATCGGCAACATCCCGCTGGTCGCGATCGGCGGCATCAAGTTCGAGCACGCCGCGGAGATCTTTGCCGCGGGCGCGGATTCGATCGCCGTGGTTTCCGACGTCACCCAAAACCCCGACCCCGACGCCCGCGTGCGGCAATGGCTCGACGGTTCGAAGGAGGCGGCGTGATGATCGCCCCGCTCCCTCCACTCGTCATTGCGAGGAGCCCTTGCGACGAAGCAATCCAGACTGCTTCCGCGGATGCATTTCTGGATTGCTTCGCTGCGCTCGCAATGACGGAGCAAGAATTCACCAGCGTCGTCTCGGCGCCAATGCAAACGAATTAAACCGGAGGATCCCATGAACATCCGCTCCAACCCTGATAAAACCGTCCCCGCCGTCACCACCGGCCCGCTGCCCTCCTCGCGAAAAATCTTCGCGACCCCCGACGCCGCGCCTGATATCCGCGTGCCCTTGCGCGAGATCATCCTGTCTGAAGGCGCGGGCGAGCCGAACCTGCCGGTCTATGACACGTCGGGGCCCTACACCGACCCCTCCGTCACCATCGACGTCAATGCCGGCTTGGCGCGCAACCGCAAGCAATGGGTACTGGAGCGCGGCGGCGTCGAGGAATATGAGGGCCGGCAGATCAAGCCGGAGGACAATGGTAGCGTCTCCACCGACAAGGCCGCGCGCGCCTTCTCGGCCTATCACAAGCCGCTGCGCGGCCTCGACGGCCACAAGGTGACGCAGCTCGAATTCGCCCGCGCCGGCATCATCACCAAGGAGATGATCTACGTCGCCGCGCGCGAGAATCTCGGCCGCAAGCAACAGCTCGAGCGCGCCGAAGCCGCCCTCGCCGACGGCGAGAGCTTTGGCGCCTCGGTGCCCGCCTTCATCACCCCCGAGTTCGTCCGCGACGAGATCGCGCGCGGCCGCGCCATCATCCCCTCCAACATCAACCACTCAGAGCTCGAGCCGATGATCATCGGCCGCAACTTCCTGACCAAGATCAACGCCAATATCGGCAACTCGGCGGTGACCTCGTCGGTCGAGGAGGAGGTCGAGAAGATGGTGTGGGCGATCCGCTGGGGCGCCGACACCGTGATGGACCTCTCCACGGGCCGCAACATCCACACCACGCGTGAGTGGATTTTGCGCAACTCGCCGGTGCCGATCGGCACCGTGCCGATCTACCAGGCGCTGGAGAAGTGCAACGGCGATCCCGTCAAGCTGACCTGGGAGCTCTACAAGGACACCTTGATCGAGCAGTGCGAGCAGGGCGTCGACTATTTCACCATCCACGCCGGCGTGCGCCTGCAATACATCCACCTCACCGCCAGCCGCGTCACCGGCATCGTCTCCCGCGGCGGCTCGATCATGGCGAAGTGGTGCCTGGCGCATCACAAGGAGAGCTTCCTCTACACCCATTTCGACGAGATCTGCGACCTCATGCGCAAGTATGACGTCTCGTTCTCGCTCGGCGACGGCCTGCGTCCGGGCTCGATCGCCGACGCCAACGACCGCGCGCAGTTTGCGGAGCTGGAGACGCTCGGTGAGCTCACAAAGATCGCATGGGACAAGGGCTGCCAGGTCATGATCGAAGGCCCCGGCCACGTGCCGATGCACAAGATCAAGATCAACATGGACAAGCAGCTCAAGGAGTGCGGCGAGGCGCCGTTCTACACGCTCGGGCCGCTGACCACCGACATCGCGCCGGGCTACGACCACATCACGTCAGGCATTGGAGCAGCCATGATCGGCTGGTTCGGCTGCGCCATGCTCTGCTACGTCACGCCGAAGGAGCATCTCGGCCTGCCCGACCGCAACGACGTCAAGACCGGCGTCATCACCTACAAGATCGCCGCCCACGCCGCCGACCTCGCCAAGGGCCACCCCGCCGCGCAACTGCGCGACGACGCCCTCTCCCGCGCGCGGTTCGAATTCCGCTGGACCGACCAGTTCAACCTCGGCCTCGATCCCGACACCGCGAAAAACTTCCACGACGAGACGCTGCCGAAGGAAGCCCACAAGGTCGCCCATTTCTGCTCGATGTGCGGCCCAAAATTCTGCTCGATGAAGATCACGCAGGACGTGCGGGATTACGCGGCAACGCTGAATGATCCGAACAGCGTGGGCATGTCGATGAGCGGCACGGCCGAGGACGGCATGGCGAAGATGAGCGCGAAGTTCAAGGAGATGGGGGAGAGCTTGTACCTGGATGCGGAGAAGGTGAAGGAGAGCAATCGGGTGTTGTGAGGTATCTCCGCGTTTGGACCCAAGGCCGGCGCAATACCGGCCCTACGCTCTTCTCTTAAGGATCAACTCAGCGAAGAGCAGCTCACCCTGCTTCAGGATCACGCGCGTCCCGTCTGAAACCATCTCCACGACGGCGTCGGACAATCTTGTATCTATGCGCGTGTCTATATCATCCCCAGAAAACGAAGGGACCGATGCCAGTTCGTGCAGCAAGTCACTGTCGACACCTTGGCGAACTACAAGAGTGTCGAAGGACTGCCCCCTAACCAAGCCCGGAAGGTTGATCGTTATTGTCCTGCCTTCAAAACCTCTGGAACCGAGCGTAAAGTGATCGAGATCCCGCGACTGCAGTTCACCGGACGCTCGCTCTGAGCGAGCTTGGGTGGCTTCGCGCATTCTGTGTTTCTCTACGTATTTTAAGTAATCACCTGCCTCCAAGGCGTCCGGAGGCAACGACAATTCCATCGAGGCCTCGTTCAACCCAATCATCCCAAGCGCGCGAGCGACTGATAGGCGACGTACTTTCGATTTGATTTCTGGTACGTCTGACGATTCTAGAGTCAGAATAGGATCAACTTCCGGATCAATAACCCGCAGACTACTACTTCGACGCCTATCCTCATGTGAAATCGACAACCCAGCGGCGAGCCGCTCACCTCGGATATTGTCATTCAGAAGGATGACCTGTTTTTGAGATAACGCATCCGTTAGGTATCCATCGCGCACACCCGCCCCCGACTGCGTCCCCTTACATTCAAGGACATGCCACTTATTTGCCTTATCAAGAACCACATAGTCAGGCGCCTTGCTCGGCCCTACTTTCGCGGTCGGGGCGTTTGCTCTTTTCTTCAAACGATGAGGAAACTGAAGCATAAAACTTCGGCCGTCGACAATATCTTGAAAACCACCTAGCCGGTCGAATAGCCATTGAGTCGAAAGGGCCACTCCGAGATCGTCGCTCAGAATAGACTTCAGATGTGGATCGAGCTCGGAGAAATCTCTCGTTATTCGAAAATCGTCAGCATCAGTAATCGCAAGAAAATATCGAAGCCAAGCCCATGTTCGCGCTGGCGATGCAGGCGATATCAGACTCGGCAACGTTAGCGAACCGAGCATAAGCAGCGCCATCTTCATGTCGAGCCTGTGAATGCCCGAAGCCCCCCCAAGCCACGAGGGAATGGGATTGCGCCCCCAAGTACTTTCATCCACCTCTACGGCTAGCTGCTTTACGAGCATTGAGGCCGCCTAGATGCGAGAACTCTTCTGCGGCAACTGTTCGAGCACAGGGCGCAACACTTCCTGCAAAAGTTTAATCTGCTGGATTAGGTCGAGAGCCTCGCTCGACGACAATTCCCCCGCACTTCCTCCGTGCGCAGCGGCGTTTCGCGCTTCACGCAAGCTCTGAAAGAGAGTAATTGCACTTAGCGGAATAAATTTCTGCTTCTCTAAAGCCTTTAGAACTTCGTAGAGGTTTCGAGCTGGGCGATCATCAGGCATCCTCGCGCGAAGCTTGAGAATGAGAGCTTCTAGCTCTTTGAACGATTGAATCAGCGCAGCTTCCGGGAACGATTTCGCTAATTGCAGGAGCGTCGGATCTAGGCCTATGACATCGGGGGCAATCAAGCCCTTTTCTACTTGCACAACCTCACCTGCATCGACCGCCTCGCCAACCTTCTCTGAAAGTTCGACATTGACCCCTGCCGCCCCTATTCTCCTTATTTGGACAATTAATATCCGAAGTTGATCTTTGAACGCATATACGATCGCAACGATTGCTGCCGGCCAAGCTACCGATCCAATCGCACTCGCAAAAAATTGCTTCCAATCCATAAGAATATCCTCACGCGTCGATACTTACCTTCTCAATTTTAGATTGATTTATGCTATTAGACCAAAGGCTACACTGGAGAAAGCGACGAACGCTTACTTTGACCGAAATGAATCTCGCCCGCCTCCCCGACCTCATCCGCCCCAACCTCCGCCTCGTCTTCGTCGGCACCGCCGCCTCGACGCGCTCGGCCGAGCTCGGGCACTACTACGCCCATCCCGGCAACCGCTTCTGGCGCGCGCTCCATGAGGCCGGGATCACGCCGCGGCGCTATCAGCCAAGCGAGTTTGCGTCGCTGATCGAGCTCGGGATCGGCTTCACCGATCTGTCCAAGACGGACACCGGGATGGATCACCAGATCGCGGCGGAGACGATCGACGTGCCGGGGTTCAGGGCGAAGATGGAGAAGTACCGGCCGCGGACGATTGCCTTCACGAGCAAGAAGGCGGCGAGCTTGTTTTACGGCAGACCGTCGGCTGCGATTGCGCTGGGACGGCAGCCGTCGGATGGAAGCTGGCCGGAGACATTCGTGCTGCCCTCGCCATCAGGAGCTGCGTCCGGGCATTGGACGCTGGAGCCGTGGCGGGAGTTAGCCAAGTGGATCGCTGCGTAGGGTGGATTAGACGTGCGAATGCGCGAAGCGCAGTCCGCCCGTCGTAACCCACCACTTCTGTCGCCGCGGAGGCAGACGTGGTGGGTTACGCCTTGCCCCGTCCCGTGGGGATGGACCGCGTATGGAAACGGCTAACCCACCCTACAAGACGAGTGTCGGAATCCGTCTCCGCCAATCGTCCTCCGGACCAAGCGCGACGCACATGGAGCCCCCCATGCCCACCATCACCGCCTTCGAATCCTCGCCCGACCGCGGCCGCGGGCAGGCGCGCGACATGCGTGTCCGCTGGGCGCTGGAAGAGGTCGGGCAGCCCTACGACGTTCGCCTCCTCTCATTCGTCGCGATGAAGCAGCCCGCGCATCGCTCGCTGCATCCGTTCGGGCAGATTCCGACCTATGAGGACGGCGATCTCACGCTGTTCGAGTCAGGCGCGATCGTGCTCTACATCGCCGAACGCCATGATGGCTTGCTGGCGAAGGATGCCAATGCGCGCGCCCGCGCGATTGCATGGATGTTTGCCGCGCTGAGCACGGTGGAGCCGCCGATCGTCGAGCTCACCATGGCCATGCTGTTCGAGCGCGACAGGAGCTGGTACGCCGAGCGCCTGCCGAGCTTGCAGGAGCGCGTGCGCATCAGGCTCGGCGAATTGTCCCGCCGCCTCGGCAAGGCCGACTGGCTCGACGGCGCCTTCGGCGCCGACGATCTCATGATGGTGACCGTGCTGCGGCGGCTGAATACGTCAGGCCTGCTCGATGAATTTCCTGAGATCGCCGCCTATGTCGCGCGCGGCGAGGCGCGGCCGGCATTCAGGCGGGCGTTCGAGGCGCAGCTGGCGGTGTTCACGGCCGCGTCGCGTTCGTAGCCCGGTTAGCCGCTTCAGCTCAGTTGGGCCAGTTCGCGGGCGAGGTTCGCGCGGGCTTGGCGATCGAAGGTCGCGGCGAAGACGGGATCGGGAAAGATGACCTCGCGTGCTGCGAAACGGCGCAGCACACGGGCGCGGCCGGCGCGATAGTCGTCCTCGGCGACATGGCTGAACTCCCGGCGGATCGCCGCAGCATATGCGCCGTAGCGGTTGGGATCGGCGCCGAGAATGCTGAGGTCGATCGAGATCAGGATCGCCCCGAGGCGATCGCCCGGAGGAACGTCGTGCGTTTTGGTCAGCCGGATCAGGCGGCCGACCTCCTGGCGAAGCTCAGCGCGAACGTGCTGCTCGGCGAGCTCCGCGCTGCGCTCCTCGTTGTCCGTCCGCGTCGGATCGTAAACGGCGTCGTGCCACCAGATCGCCTCCGACAGCATCTCGCGCTCGGCGGCAGAAAGACCCTCGACGCGCGAGAGCGCGGCCAGGCAATCCTCGATATGCGCGAGATTGTGATAGTGGCGGCCGGGCGCCGCATAGGCAGCGACCAATTCGTCGCGGGTCATGGGCGAAGTCTCACGTCGTCGATCTTGTCCTTGTTGATGGCCATCGTCATCTCCCGGACCAGAGGATCGCGGTCATCCTATTGCGCAAAAGGCAATTCGCAAATGGCGCTCTGACGTGGCCCGGATGAGCGCAAGCGATATCCGGGGACCCCATTCCCGCATGTCGCTGCGCTCATGCGGGCCACGAGAATTGCATCCGTTTCCACTCCCTAGCATGCTGGCCTCCGTCACCCCGGAGGAGCCCGCCCATGCTGACCCTCTACTCCTACCCAGAACTCTTCGGCGTCGCCGACAACAACGGCTACGGCCTCAAGGTCTATGCGTTTCTCAAGCTCGCGGGCGTGCCGTTCGTGCATGAGCACGTCTTCGATGCCTCGGCCGCGCCGCGCGGGCAGCTGCCTTACATCGTCGACGACAGCGAGATCATCGGCGACAGCGAGACCATCATCGCGCACGCGACTAAGAAATACCGCCTCACGATCGACGCCGGCTTGTCATCGGAACAGCGCCGCACCGACCATCTCGTCACGCGCATGCTGGACGATCTCTACTGGGTGATGTCCTATTCGCGCTGGAAGGACGAGCGCTTCTATCCGGCGTTCCGCGACGCCTTCATCGCGCAGCATCCGCAGATCGACCCTACCGGCTTCGAGAAGGCCAAGGCCTACAACGCGCAGCGCTATCACTTCCAGGGCATCGGTCGCTACACGCCCGAGCAGGCCTACGCGCGGGGGCTCGCTGACTTGCAGGTGCTGGCGGACATCGCGCCGGCGCAAGGCTTCGTGCACGGCGCGGCGCCGACGAGCGTTGATGCCGGCATCTACGGCTTCATCGCCAACATCTATTTCTTTCCGATCCCGACGCCGCTGAAGGCCTTCGTCGATGCGCACGCTAACCTCGTCGCACATTGCGAGCGGGTGCATGCGAGGGTCGGGAAATCGTAGGGTGGGTTAGCTTCGAGCGGCGCGAAGCGCTGTCCGAAGCGTAACCCACCTCTTCTCTTTCCAAGGCGGCAGAAATGGTGGGTTACGCCCTGCGGATTCGCTTCGCGCATCCGCAGGGCTAACCCACCCTACTCCACCCTTCTACCGCATCGTGATCGCAAGCCCGCTCAAATCCGCGTTCGCCATCAGGCCGACCTGGTGGCCGGTCAGCTCCAGCACCGCGCCCTTCTGGTTGGTCAGCACGATGGCGCGGGCGCCGGAGCCGACGGCGATGCCGGCACCGGCGGCACCGTAGACGCCGGCAACGTCCGAGGGACGGTTGATGTTGCTGACGCGGCCGCGCAGCACGGTCTTGGATCCCCCGAACACCAGGCCGTAGTCGAGGCCACCGGTGGAAAGCCCGTACGAGCGGCCGCGGAAGTTGAGCACGCCCGAGCCGCCGGAGCCGCCGATGATCCAGCCCGCCTTGTAGATCGTCAGCGTCACGAAGCCGCTGTCGGCCTGCGCGGTCGTCGAGAGGCCAGCCAGGGCGACGATGGCGACGCACGCGGCGCGGAGGGTGGATGCGAGCTTCATGGGGGTCTCCGGGGGCTGTTTTTTAAAGGAGGGTTCGAATCAGACGGAGCGAATGTACCTGATCGATCGGGGCGGCAACATGATCGGCGGGCGTTTCCGCAAGCAAGGCGGCGGCGAGACTCGCGGAAGGTCCTCATGCTCCGTCATTGCGAGCCAACGGGTCCGCGCGAAGCGCGGCCCGATGACAGGCTCCGCGAAGCAATCCAGAATCGCTCCGCGGCGGCAGTCTGGATTGCTTCGTCGCAAGGGCTCCTCGCAATGACGGGGTGAATGGCCTGCTCTCTCACCACGCGCAGGCCGCACGCGGGGAGAGGCGAAGACCACCATCGCCAGCATGCCATAATGCCCCTGTTTTGCCCGACGGAGCAACCGAATGCTTCGCGTTTGGCGAATTCTGGAAAACATCAATGATTTCCGTGCGGCGCCTACTGTGCATGGGGTTGTTTTCGCACTTTTGTTTTGAGCATCCCCGCGCCAGCCGCTACGCTCCTGCGTCCGCCCCCGTCCTGAGGTGATCCCATGCCGATCCAGCATTTCGCGCCCCCGCCGCACGTCAAGGCGCCGCCGCTGTCCTTTGCGACGCGGGTTGGCGACCTCCTGTTCGTCTCCGGCATTCCCGGCTTCGATGTATCAGGCGCGCTGCCTGATGGCTTCGAGGCGCAGTTCGCCAATGTCGTCGTCAACATCAAGCGCGTGCTGGGCGAGGCCGGCGCCGGCATGCATGATCTCGTCAAGGTCAACGTGCTCCTGACCCGCGCCTCGGACGTCGCCGCGATGAACGCGCTCTATGCCGGCGCCTTCGGCCCGCCGCCGTACCCGGCGCGCACGACTTGCGTGGTGCAGGCGCTGCCCGATCCGAAGATGTTGATCGAGATCGAGGCGGTCGCTTCGCTGGCCAAGTAGGAGCCTAGTCAGCTGCGTGTGACCTATCTGGCACGCGTCCAAACCAAATGCTCATGGCACGGCTGACATGTCCGTGAATGGCGGCCCCCCGGCTTGCAAAGGACCTGCTTTTACCGCACGAATTTTTTCGGTCCCATGTCCCACCACCGATGTCCCACCAGGAGATACTTCATGCGTCGCCTTCTCGCGCTCAGTGCCGTTGCCGGCATCGCTAGTTCCGTGTTCGCCGTGCCCGCCTCCGCGAAGGTCGGCTATTACGTGATCCGCTGGGACAACACCGGCATCTGCCAGGTCTGGAACGAGGACCTGCAGTACAAGCCGTTCCAGTTCGGGGTCTCTACCTACAAGGTCGTCAGCAAGCCGTTCCCGACCTTCCAGCAGGCCTCGGACTTGCAGATCAAGATGCGCACCGAGCGGAAGTGCACGCTCTGAGCCGGGCGCGAGAGTAGCGCTTGGAGGGCGGGTCGCGCGGGCGATCCGCCCTTTTGCTTTGCGTGGCCTGAAGCGCTTCCCCGGCCGCAATCAGACCTGTCCCACGCACATTTTTTGAACCTCGGCTGCGGGTGGAACTACTCACATCTTGTCCGGGGCGCGTGCCAAGCGCGTCCCGCACCACCCCTCCCCGTCATTGTCGGGAGGCGCATCACATTATTCATTTGAGGAGCTGATCATGCGTCGTATTTCCATGCTGTGCGCTGCCGCCGGTCTTGCCGTCACCGCGTTCGTCGCCGCGAGCCCGGCCGAAGCCAGCTATCATCTGATCCGCTGGCAGGACACCGGCTTCTGCCAGATCTGGGACGAGAGCATCCCGACCACGCCGTGGCCGGCCGGCTATCACCGCGCCAGCGCCAGCGTGCCGACCTTCGTCGATGCACTCATGGTCAAGGACGCCGCGCTCAAGAGCGGCAGCTGCAAGTGGTAAGATAATCGATCGGCGGACGACGAACCGGGCAAGGACGAGGGCGTCCTTGCCCGGTTTGCTTTTCGAAGGCCCGAGACGCTCACGCGTCCTTGTGCGCGCCCGGATGGATCAGGATGTCGCGCGCGGCGGCGAGGTCGATGAAGGCTTCGGCGCTGCCGCCCTGGTCGGGATGCAGGCCCTTGGCGGCACGGCGATAGGCCTGGTTGATGTCCTCGCAAGTGAGCTGCACCGCGAGCGGCAGGCCGAGCACCTTGCGGGCGCGATCCTCGCTGGAAAGCTTCTTCGGCGCGGCGTTGCGGCGGCCGAAGCGCGGCGCGGTCAGATCGTGCACGACCTCGAGCACGACACCGACGCGGCGCTGGGCCGCCAGCGTCACGCTATGATCGTCGTTGTCGACGGCCTGGCGCAGCACCGGCAGCGCCTGCTCGGCAGCCTGGCGCAGCGTGACGTCGCTGCTCATCCGCGCGATCTCGGCCACCAGCCGGCCGGCCTCGGCCCAGTCAGGCGCTTGCGCCGACCGCAGCCGCTCCAGAGCGAGTTTCCAGGTTTCGAGCCGTTCCATCATGCGCGCAACGTTTAGCAATCAGGATCAGTATGCCAAGGCCGCCGTTTCCGACCCCTTAATTTCGCGTTAGCGTTTCGTGAAACTTCGAAACGAAAACGGGAGGAAACTGCCATGGCGCTGCTCGCAAACCACATCGCTGTCGTCACCGGCGCCGGTTCCGGAATCGGCCGGGCGATCGCCACCGGCTATGCGCGGGACGGCGCGCAGGTCGTGCTGCTCGACGTCAACGCCGAGACGGCGGCGGAGGCCGCGCAGGAGATCCGGACAGCGGGCGGCAAGGCCGAGAGCTTTGCGCTCGACGTCGTCAGGCGCGAGGATTGCTTCGCGCTCGCCAGGCAGATCGCGGACAAAATCGGGCAGGTCTCGATCCTCGTCAACAATGCCGGCATCACCCGCCGCAACGCCTTCACCGCGGAGACCGAGACGGTGGCGAAGGACTGGAACGACATCATCTCGCTCAACCTCACCGGCGTCTTCAACGTGACGCAGGCGTTCCTCGCGCCCTTGCGCGCCAGCAAAGGCCGCATCGTCAATATCGGCTCGATCCAGTCCTTCGTGCATCTGCGCACGCCGAGCTCGGCGGCCTACACCACCTCGAAACACGGCGTGCTCGGCTTCACCAAGGCGCTCGCGGTCGAGCTCGGCAAGGAAGGCGTGCGCGTCAACGCGATCGGCCCCGGCTTCATCGAGACCAACATCAACGCCAACGTGCGCGCGACCAATCCGGCGCTGGTGCAGGCCTTCATCGATCACACCCCACTGGCGCGCACCGGCAAGCCCGAGGACATCGTCGGCCCCGCGGTGTTCCTCGCCTCCGATCTGTCGGCCTATGTCACCGGAACCATCGTGATGGTGGACGGCGGCTATCGCACGGTGTGAGGGACGCGAGGCTCGCACCAATCGCGGCGGCATCTGGGCATTCTCAAGATCAATTCGGTGCAGCCCCTCCAATTAACCTTTCATTAACCAAACCGGACCACCGTAGATTCACGGCTTGGGGGTCGTTGGTTCTCGATCCGCTTCCGACGATGGAAGCGGGCGTTGATCGGGAGGTGTTTTGATGACCACTGTTCATGTCGCCGCGTCCGGGCCGGACGCACAATTCCTTGCCCCGAACCAGATCGTTCCGCTTCTGATCGGTGCCACCGTCGACGAGGTCGAGCGTGAGCTCGTGATCCAGACGCTGGCGCGCTGTGACGGCAACCGCACGCGCGCCTCGCGCGTGCTCGGCCTTTCCGTACGCACGCTGCGCAACAAGATCAGGCTCTATGCCGCCTCCGGCATCGAGGTGCCCGCATGTCAGGATTAGCGCACGACATCAATCGGCCAGCGACGACGCGCTGCGCAGCCACGCGCGATCGATGAGGCGGGCGCTCGCGCCGCCGATTGATGTTGATCAAGCCCGGCACGAAGCGCGGGCGGAATTGCTGCTGTCGTCAAACGCCGCTAAGTAGCTTGCTCCAGGTGAAGGGAGCGGTGGCGTGGCAGACGACCAGGGACGACGGCCGGGGCCTCAGGGGCCTCGCGGGCGGCAAGGCGAGCCGGGACGGCCGGGGCCACAGGGGCATCCGGGCCGGCGCGGCCCCGACGGCGCACGCGGCAAGCCCGGGCCGCAGGGCAAGCCGGGCCCGGTCGGAAAGGCCGGGCCGCCCGGCAAGCCCGGTCCGCAAGGCAAACAGGGCGAAGCCGGTCCGCGTGGGCCAGCCGGCGCACCGGGACCTGCCGGGCCGCAGGGACCGGCGGGGCCGCAAGGCCCGCGCGGCGAGCCGGGTCCGCCCGGCCAATTGCCGTCGATCGAGCAGGTGCTGCCCTGGCTCGACCAGCTCTTCGATGCCTGGGACGAACGCCGCCGCCAACGCGAGCGCGAAGCCGCCGAGCGCGAAGCGCTCGAAGCCGCCGTCCAGGAGACCGACGAGGCAATCGTCGATGACGAGGGCGATGACGTCGACGATCACAGGAAGAAAAAGAAAAAGAAGAAGCAGGGCAAGGATAGCCGACGGGTCTAGTCGGGCCGATCCTCGCGCCGCGGCAGCATGCCCATGCGCTCGAATTGCCAGCGCATGGCGCGATACCAGAAATAGCCGACCGCCGCGCCGCACAGGGCGAGGATGATCACGTTCGCGCTCGAGAACGAGCCGCTCCACCACATCATCCACGCGGTCCACAGCAGCGTGAAGACGATGGCACCTGCTTTCAAAGGAAGAAGGGGGTGGCTCATGTCGTGCTCCGGGCGATCAAAACCCCGGCCGCCACCATCGCAAGCCGAGGCAGCAGATACCGTGAGCCAGATCACGGAGCACGCTGCCTGACCTCACGTACCGAAGCGCAGCCGCGAACGCTCTTTCGCCTTCTCCGCCTCAACCTCGCGGTCGCGCGCCGGCGCGTTCGTATGCAGCGAGGTCAGGAGTTTTCGCGCCGCCTCGGAGACCTCGGCCACCGCACGATCGAACGCCGCCTCGTTGGCCTGCGACGGCTTGTTGAAACCCGACAGCTTTCGCACGAATTGCAGCGCGCTGGCGTGGATCTCATCCTCCGTCGCCGGCGGCTCGAAGTTGAACAGCGTCTTGATGTTGCGGCACATGCACTTTCTCCCGGCGTTTTCCTTAAGACGAAGGTCCGAGCCGAAATCCTACATCCGCCTTCTCGCTTCTGCGACCGACTTGGTGGATGCGCCACAAGCTGATCTCGCAGCGCATCATAAGCGGGGGCGCCGGCATCGCATATTATTTGAGCATGCATTGCAGTGACGGCTCAGGCTTAATCCGTGCCAACGATAGGGAAAGACGCGCAGGACAATCGCGCGCCCATGGCACGATACGCGACGAGGAGGATCGCATGCACAGGCTCGCACTGTGCGTTTGGTTGGTTGCGACGACAGCGCTGGCAAACGTTGCGTTCGCGCGCGACAATGGCCAATACGACCACGTTCCGCCCGACATCCGCGCCTGGTTCAAGAGCGTGATCGCGCCGAACGGGGTTCCCTGCTGCGACATCTCCGATGGCCATCGCACCGAGTATGACGTGCGCAATGGCGCTTATTGGGTGCCGATCGAGGGACAATGGATCGAGGTGCCCGGACGCGCCATCATCCGCGACCAGGGCAATCCGATCGGCCAGGCCGTGGTGTGGTACGTCCACCACCGCGGCTCCATCATCATCAGCTGCTTCGTGCCGGCGGATGCGGTGTAACGCGCCTTGGTGATTTCCATTGGCTGGCGACGGCCCGATCGGGTAGCTTGAAGCCCAGCTGAAGCAGAGGCACGCCGTTGACCAATCTTAGCGCCGAAGACCTCGCCACCATCTATGCCAAGCCGAGCCCGCGCGTGATCGCGAAGGCACGGCCCGCGATCGATGCGCATGCGAAGAAATTCATCGAGATGTCGCCATTCTGCGTGCTCGCGACATCGGGAGCGGACGGCAGCGTCGACGCTTCGCCGCGCGGCGGCGGCATCGGCTTCGTCCGCGTCGCCGGCCCCAACCAGCTGCTGATGCCCGACCGCTCCGGCAACAACCGCATCGACAGTTTCCGCAACGTCGTCGAAGGCTCAGGCTTCGTGCATTTGCTGTTCTTCGTGCCGGGCATCGAGGAGACGCTGCGCGTCGGCGGCCGCGGCACGCTGTCGGCCGACCCGGATCTGCTCGCCTCGATGGTGGAATTCGGCAAGCCGCCGCGCGCGGTGCTGAACGTCGCGGTCAGCGAGGTCTATTTCCATTGCGGCAAGGCGCTGATGCGCTCGAAGCTGTGGGGGTCGGAGAAGGTGCAGCGCTCGGTGATGCCGAGCATCGTCACGGTCATTCACGAGCAGACCGGCCTCGGCGAACCGGCGAGCCAGGAGGCCGTGGAAGAGCTCTACAAGACGCAGCTGTAGCCAAGAGCGGTTCCGCAAAACGAAGCGTCGTGCGGCAACACGTGGATGGCCGGGGTCAAGCCCGGCCATGACGATGGAGGGAGCCGGGCCCGAGCTTAGTGCCCCTCGCCCTCGAGCCCGCCGACATGCTTCTGGGTGTAGAGCTCGAGGCCGATGCGGCCGATCAGATCGAGCTGGGTCTCGAGGAAGTCGATGTGGTGCTCCTCGTCGCTCATCAGCTTCTCGAACAGGTCGCGTGTGACATAGTCCTTGGCGCTGTGACAGTAGGTCGCCGCCTCCTGATAGAGCGCCCGCGCGCTCATCTCGGCGGCGAGATCGCACTCGATGATCTCCTTGACGTTCTGGCCGATGCGCAGGGGATCGAGCACCTGCATGTTCGGAAAGCCGTCGAAGAACAGGATCCGCTCGGTGAGCTTGTCGGCGTGCTCCATCTCCTCGATGGATTCCTTGCGCCAGACCTTGGCCATGTCCAGCAGGCCCCAATTGTCGAGGAAGCGGTAATGCAGCCAGTACTGATTGATCGCAGTCAGCTCATGACGCAGCGCCTTGTTGAGATAGTCGATGACTTTTGCGTCGCCCTGCATGGTTCACTCCAGCTTTGCAGTCCAAATCGGTCCCAAACCGAGTTTAGAACGCTTCTAAATCACTTTGCGAGCGAGAGCAACCGGCTACGGGAACCCAGCCGGGGAAAAGCTCAGCCGGAGTTGCGGAAGTTTTCAACAGGCCGCGAGGGCGAACTCGGCGGGTTCGGCGGTCTCGTCGTTGGCGGCCACGGTGTGGCTATGCGGGCAGCCGGCGCAGCAGGACTGCGCACAGGGGCCGAGCGCTTCGTCGATGATACTCTTGATCGTCCGGGCGCAGCGCCCGCATTCGGCGCTGCAGCCGAGACAGCCATAGACCTGCTTGGCATGCCGCACGGCGTCGTCGGACTCGGCGACGGCGGCGCGGATATCATCATCGCTCAGCACATTACAGGAACAAACGATCATGGAAGCGGCAGGCCCTTCGGTGATGCGCCATCATCGATATTTAACAGGCCGGCCGGATGCAAAAGGAAAAACAGGTATTTGAAGCTATTCCAAACTGGCCTGATCAAAGCCTAGAACGGCTCTAAATCAAGCTCTTGCGCTGGATCAAGATTGTAGCCGGACTAGTCGCCGCCACCGCCTCCTCCTCCGCCGTCGCCACCCCCTCCGCAGTCGCCGCCGCTGCTGCTGCCGCTATCGCTGCTCGAACAGCTTGCGCTGTCGCTAGAGTTCCCCGAACTGCCGCCGGAAAACCAGCTTCCCAGCGAAAAGCCGTCATTCGTCCCGGAATAGGTGCTGTCCCCGCTACTCCCTCCGTGGCTGCCGGCGGTGCGGGAGCGCCGTGCGCGGTTCTGGAGATGTGCGATCCAGCCGTAGCCGATCGCGAAAACGATCCCGGCCGCAATCAAAGCATTAACCATCGCGTTGCCCATCATCGTCTCCCGGTGGGACCCATACCAATTGGTCGTCTCCGGCAAAGGTGCCGTTCATTGATCATTCAAGCGAAATATGGAACCTTGCGGTCCAAAGGTTCCCGCGTGTTCGTCTGAAAGGTCAAGCAATGAAGAAGTCGCTCCTGGCGGTCGCTGCCGTCGCCATTCTGGCCCTGACGGCCGGAACGCCGGCCCATGCCCAGCGCGGTGTCGCGGCAGGCGTGGCCGCCGGGATCATCGGCGGCGCCCTTGTCGGCGGCGCGCTGGCTTCTCCGTATTATTACGGGCCTAGCTATGGCTACTATGGGCCGGGCTACTACCCGCCGCGCTACTACGCCCCGGGTCCAGGCTATGTTGCCGACGACTATTACGGCGGCTGCGTCTGGCAGAAGCAGCGCTTCTGGGATGGCTATGCCTGGCGCGTCCGTCGCGTCCGAGTCTGCGGCTGAGGCGCGCCAAGCCGGTTCACTACGGATGCGCCGTTCATCTCAGGGCCTGAAAAAGACCGCTTTTTCTCGTCACAGCTCCGTGTGCGTTTACCGTGGATTGACCATTTGCGCGCTTCCTAGCTGCAAGGCCAATTCCATCAGAGTGTGCGTGAACCTTTGAAACCCGGGGCCTCTAGCAGGAGGAACCCATCTCCCAGGAGAGCCAAGAGCATGAACAAGACTTTAGTTGCCGCCCTCACGGTCGCGACGGTCGCCGGTTCGCTGGTGACCGCCGCTCCGTCCGCGAAGGCCCATGACGGCGTCGGCGCCGGTATCGCAGCCGGCCTGATCGGCGGCGCCATCGTCGGCGGCGCAATCGCCTCCAGCCGTCCGGCCTATGGCGGCCCCGTTTACATCGCCGAGCCCCCGCCGCCCGCGCCCTGCTACTGGCGCCGCGAGCGCTATTGGGACGGCTACGGCTGGGTCAGCCGCCCGGTTCGCGTCTGCTACTGATCTGATTGCCTGGCGCATGCGCGCCGCGATCGGAAAGCCCGGCCGAGAGCATCGGCCGGGCTTTTTGTTTGCGCACGCTAAAGCGCGATGCGGTTAGGATGAAGCGTCACCGCGCTTTAGGTTATTGTTTGAGCATGATCTTTTCGGAAAACCGCTTCACACTTTTCCGGATCATGCTCTATCGCGCCGCCTGGATCGAACGCAGCACCTCTTCGCTCGGCCAGCAATCGACCTTGAGGCCCGCCGACTTCTGATAGGCGCCAAGCGCCGCACGCGTCTGCATGCCGGCCTTGCCGTCGATCTTGTCCTTGTAGAGTCCGGTCCGCATCAATCCGCGCTGCATGGTCTCGACGTTCTTGGTGCGCAATTGCTTCGAGGCGGACCAGGGCGTTGCGAACGGCAGCGGGCTCGTCATGCGGTCGCTGAGATGGCCGACGAACAGCACGTAGAGATCGGAGAAATTGTATTCCTTGATGACGAAGTAATTCTTCGTGGTCAGGAATGACGGGCCGTAGATGCCTTCGGGCTGGAGCAGCGAGGCCGGCTGCGCCTGCTCGGCGGCGCTGAGCTTTTGGCCGCGTACCGGGACAAAACCCTCGCGCAGCCATTGGCCAATCGGCTTCGTCACCTCCGGCACGCCCGTCGTGCAATCGACCTTCGCCGGCGCCTGCACCTCGTAAGCCCAGCGCACGCCGCTCTGCCAGCCCTTGTTGACGAGCTGCTGCGCAGCCGAGGCCAGCGCATCCGGCACCGAGTGCCAGATGTCGATGCGGCCATCGCCGTCGAAATCGACGCCATGCTTGTAATATTCGGATGGCAGGAACTGGGTGAGGCCGGTCGCGCCGGCCCAGGACGAGCGCATGTCCTTGCGCGTGACGACGCCTTCATCGAGGATCTTGAGCGCGGCAATGAACTCGTTGCGATACTGATCCTTTCGGCGTCCGACATAGGCCTGCGTCGCCAGTACGCGCACCAGATCGTGGGGCAACGTGTGCCGGCCATAGTCTGTCTCGCGGCCCCAGATGGCGAGCATGACGGTCGCCGGCACCCCGGACTTCTTCTCGATCTCGTCCAGCGAGGTCCGATGCTTTTGGAGCAGCCGCTGTCCCTCGCCTGCAAGCCGCGCGATCGAGGCTTCCTTGACGTAGTCGGCCGGCACCTGCACGAACTCGGCCTGCGACGGCGCACCCGTTGCCGGCCGCCCGGGCAAGAGCAGATCGGGCAGCTTGTAATCGGGCTCCAGCCCGCGCGTTTGCGCATCGAACGTTGCACGCGAAACGCCGGCCTGTTGGGCCTCCGGCCACAACGAGGCGATGAACTGGGTGAAGGCGGCGTCGGCAGCACGGACGGCCGACCAGCTGCAGGCGATGACGATCCCCGCAGCGATGAGCGCCCGTCGCATCATGCCGCCATCACCGCGTCAGCTTCTTGTACTTCACGCGGTGCGGGATGATGCTGTCCTGCCCGAGCCGGCGCATCTTGTCCTTCTCGTACTCCTGGAAATTGCCTTCGAACCATTCGACGTGGCTCTCGCCCTCGAAGGCGAGGATGTGCGTCGCGATGCGGTCGAGGAACCAGCGATCGTGGCTGATGATGACGGCGCAGCCGGCGAAGTCCTCCAGCGCCTCTTCGAGCGCGCGCAGCGTGTCGACGTCGAGGTCGTTGGTCGGCTCGTCGAGCAGCAGGACGTTGGCGCCGGACTTCAGCATTTTTGCGAGATGGACGCGGTTGCGTTCACCGCCCGAGAGCGCGCCGACCTTCTTCTGCTGGTCCGCGCCCTTGAAGTTGAAGGACGAGCAATAGCCGCGCGAGTTGACTTCCTTCTTGCCGAGCAGGATCAGTTCGTTGCCGCCAGAGATCTCCTCCCACACGGTCTTCTTGCCGTCGAGCGCGTCGCGCGACTGGTCGACGTAGCCGAGATGCACGGTCTCGCCGACCGTGATCGTGCCGGAGTCCGGCTTCTCCTGAGCGGTGATCATCCTGAACAACGTGGTCTTGCCGGCGCCGTTGGGACCGATCACGCCGACGATGCCGCCGGGCGGCAGCTTGAAGGTGAGGTTGTCGATCAGGAGACGATCGCCAAAGCCTTTGCTGAGCCCCTCGAAATCGACCACGTTGGCGCCGAGCCGCTCGGCCACTGGAATGATGATTTGCGCGGTCTGGGTCTGCTTCTCGCTCGCCTTCTTCAGCAGCTCCTCATAGCGCTGGTAGCGCGCCTTCGACTTGGCCTGGCGGGCCTTCGGCGACGAGGCGACCCATTCCTGCTCGCGCGCGAGCGTCTTCTGGTGCGCCGCATCCTCGCGGCCCTCCTGCTCCAGACGCTTCTGCTTCTGCACCAGCCAGGACGAGTAATTGCCCTCGTACGGGATGCCGCGGCCGCGATCGAGCTCGAGGATCCAGCCCGTGACGTTGTCGAGGAAGTAGCGGTCGTGGGTGACGATCAGGATCGCACCGGGATAGTTGCGCAGGTGCCCTTCCAGCCACGACACGGATTCCGCGTCGAGATGGTTGGTCGGCTCGTCCAGCAGCAAGAGTTCGGGCTGGTCGAGCAGCAGGCGGCACAGCGCGACGCGGCGGCGCTCACCGCCCGAGAGTTTCGTCACGTCGGCATCGTCGGGCGGACAGCGCAGCGCGTCCATGGCCTGGTCGACCTTGCTGTCGAGATCCCACAGGCCCTGGGCCTCGATCTCGTCCTGCAGCTTGGTCATCTCGTCGGCGGTCTCGTCCGAATAGTTGACCGCGAGCTCGTTGTAACGGTCCAGGATCGCCTTCTGCTTGGCGACGCCCTGCATGACGTTTTCGCGCACGGTCAGCTTGGAATCGAGCTGCGGCTCCTGCTCGAGATAGCCGACGCGGGCGCCCTCGGCGACCCAGGCCTCGCCGGTGTATTCCTTGTCGAGACCGGCCATGATCTTGAGCAGGGTCGACTTACCCGAGCCGTTGACGCCGAGCACGCCGATCTTGGCGTCCGGGTAGAAGCTCAGATGGATGTTATCGAGCACCTTCCGGGTCGGGTAGCTCTTGGTCAGGCCCTGCATGAAATAGATGAACTGGCGCGCCATCGGTCCCGTGAAACCTTCGATTTGAGGAAATTTGCTTCGCCAGCGATGTAGCGATCCCGCCCCCAAAGGGCAACGTTTTCCGTCCGTTCACCACGGATGAATACGGTCAGGAAACCATCCGGCCACCGATCCGGACAATTGAAACCATCTTTTAATAAATCAGGCCAAAGCTCGGTTTCGCGCGGAAACAGCGCCACCCGCTCAGAACGAACGGGGAGCACAGCGAGGCCGCATCATGGCTCTGATCGAGACCCATTCTCTTCCTGTTCCGGCAGGAGCCGGGCGCGACTCCGGGTTCGCCTCGGAGATCAAGGCCTTCTGGAAGCGCTTCTTCGTCACCGCCTTCAATCCCTACCGGCCCGAACTGCATTACATGCGCGGCCCCGGCCCCGCCTGGCGCGCCAAGCACGGCATGGATGCACCGTTCCGCCTGAAGCCCCGCGACGTCTGAGCGTATCGGACTTTTGAAGACGCAGGCTGCTTGCGCGCCGGCGCGATTGCGCGCAAACCATGGCCAGGTTCCGATGACGGCGCCCGCCTGGCGCCTTCACCTCTCGCCATGGATGAACGCTGATGAGCCGGCTGCGCTGCGCAATCCTCGACGACTATTTCAATCTCGCTCTCGACGTCGCCGACTGGCCGAAATTGTCGGATCGCGTCGACGTCACCGTGTTCAGCCATCCCTTCGCCTCCGAGCAGGCCGCAGCCAGTGCGCTCACCGACTTCGAAATCATCTGCGCGATGCGCGAGCGCACGGCGTTTCCCAAGAGCCTGTTCGATCGCCTGCCGAAGCTGAAGCTGCTGCTGACCTCGGGCATGCGCAACGCTGCGATCGACATCGAGGCCGCGAAAGCGCGCGGCATCGCCATCGGCGGCACGCAATATTCCCGCGATCCGACGGCGCCGCTCACGATGGGCCTGATCCTGGAATTGACCCGCGGCATCGGCCGAGAGAACGCGCGCATGCATGCGGGCGAGTCCTGGCAGACATTTGCCGGAGTCGAGATCGAAGGGCTGACGCTCGGCGTCGTCGGGCTCGGCAAGCTCGGCAGCAAGATGGCGGGCATTGCGAAGGCGTTCGGCATGAACGTGATCGCCTGGAGCCCGAACCTCACCGCGGAGAAATGTGCGGCGGCCGGCGTCGGCTACGCCTCCAAGGAGGAGCTGTTCGCCAAGGCCGACATCGTCACCATCCACGTGGTGCTGAGCGAGCGCTCGCGTGGCCTCGTCAGCCGCGCGGATCTTGCGCGGATGAAACCGACGGCCTTCCTGGTCAATACCGCGCGCGGGCCGATCGTGGATGAGCAAGCGCTGCTGGACGCTTTGCAGCAGCGCAAGATCGCAGGCGCCGGCCTGGACGTGTTCTCGGTCGAGCCGCTGCCGGTCGACCATCCCTTCCGCAAGCTCGACAATCTCGTGCTGACGCCGCATCTGGGCTACGCCACCACGGATGGTCTGCGCATCCATTACGGCCAGATGGTCGAGGCGATCGACGCCTTCACCAAAGGCGGCGAGCTGCCGCGGAAGCTGGCCTAAAACGAAAAGGGCGTGCCGACGGCACGCCCTTCGCAATCTCATCGAGTTGAGGCCCTCAGCGCACGGTGACCGGCGCGGGCAGCGGCGGCACAACGGTGGGCTGCGTCCCCGGGACCGGGCCCGCCTGGGCGGACATCGGAGCCGGCCCGGCAGCGCTCTGCGTCGGCGCGGCGGAGGCCGTCGCCGTTCCCGGCGGCGGACCACCCGGCATCACGACAACGCGGGTGCCGACCTTGACGCGCTCGAACAGGTCGGAGACGTCCTCGTTCAGCATGCCGATGCAGCCGGAGGAGACGAACTTGCCGATGGTCGAGGGCTGGTTGGTGCCGTGGATGCGGTAGACGGTCGAACCTAGATACATCGCGCGGGCGCCGAGCGGATTACCCGGGCCGCCGGCCATGAAGCGCGGCAGATAGGGCTGACGCTCGATCATCTCGGTCGGCGGATGCCAATCCGGCCACTCGGCCTTGCGGGTGATCTTCTGCACGCCCGTCCAGGTGAAGCCGTCGCGGCCGACTCGGACGCCGTAGCGGATCGCACGGCCGCCTCCGAGCACGTAATAGAGGTAGGTGTTGGGCGTATCGACCACGAGCGTGCCGGCCGGCTCCTTGGTCTGGAACGCGACCTCCTGACGGCGCAGGTTCGGCGGCAGCTGCACCGGCGCGGCATCGGGCTGCTCCTCGGGCGGCAGCGCGGCCAGGGTCACCGGGCGGCCATCCGTGCCCACGGGCGGCTGTCCGGCCTGGACCGTCCCAGTCGCGGAGGGACCGCCCACAGACTCGGGCGGACGCAGGCCATCGTTGGCGGGCGATTGCTGAGGCGGACGGTCGGCGTAGATCACCGCCGGCGGACCGGCGGGGCGGCCGTAGCGGGGATCGTCGGGCGACATCACGGGGCCCTGCGGCGCGGCCGAATAGACCGGCGGGGCGCCAGCCGGGCGCCCATAGCGCGGATCATCCGGCGACATCACCGGACCTTGCGGCGGGGCGGCCGAATAGACCGGAGGCGCGCCCATCGGACGACCGTAGCGCGGATCGTCGGCCGGACCGGGCGGGGGCAGCGAGGCATGCGGCATCGCCTCGTCGTCTTCGTCGAGCGCGTCGAAATTCGGCATGCGGTCACCGGGCCGATATTCGGCCGGTGCGCCATAGCTTGGCACCTGCTGGATCGGATAGCTCTGAGCCTGAGCGAGCGAGGTTCCCGCCGCAGCGACTGTTGCGGCAGCGCATATCGTCAGAAAGTGTTTGATCATCATCGCTCTTGTATAGTCCCCAAGCCCGACCGGACCGTTAACGGCCAGATGACGGAAGATAGCGGCACATTCAAGACATATCAGGCGTATTTGCGCCGGATTTGCCGATTTGTGATCCGCAAGACTACCGTTGCCCCGTTGCATCACGGGGCTGAAATCGTATCGCGCCTTCGATTGGCGCGATGGTCGACCGCGATTTTAACGGAACGATGCGGAGACGTTGCGATATGGTCGAATCAGCCTGATTCGCCACCTTTTTGAGCTCCGATCCCGCGTGGCGAACGCGGCAAGCAGTACCGTCACCGCGTTCAGATGGCTCTTGAGCCCCGGCCACTCCGCCGCCGGGGCGGAAATTCGCAATCGCTCAATGCTTCCCGGCTTTCGCTTCCTGTTTGCCGCGATCCTGCTGTCAACCTCCATCCTGGTGTTCGGCCTAGGGGCCGCCGCTCTGCTCCGGGCGACCCATCAGCAATATGTCAACAACCCCGGCTGGCGGAACGGGCCGCAGGAGCAAATGTTTGCGCAGGCGCCCGAGCCGGCCCAGCCGGTGCTCGCGGTGCTGCGGACCGAGCCGGAGCCACCTGCCGAGACCACGCCATCGCTGCGCGACCAGGTGCCGACCATCGCTCTGCCCCTGAGCGAGCCCGAACAGGTTGCTGCACTGACGACCGAGACCGACGTCCAGCCCGAGGCCGCCGCGCCCCTGGCTGAAGTGCCGGCCATCGAAGCAGCCAAGCCCGAACCGACCGCGACGGCCGCAGCGCCGGCTTCCATCGATACGCTGACCCCCGCCGACACCACGGCCGGGATTCCCGAGGCCCAGCCTGCCGCAATCGCCAGCGAGCCGGAACCAGCTGACCCGGCCCTCGCCGCCGCGGCGCTCGATGTCGCCTCCGCAAGGCTCGCTGCGCTGAACGCCGCCACAGCGGCGACGGACGCGCCGGCGAAGGTCAAGGCCGAGAGCAGCAAGGCCGAGAGCACCAAGTCGGACAGCAAGGCGACCAAGCGCAAGGCGAAAGCCAAGAAGCGAGCCCGCGTGGTGCGGCGCCCGCCGCCTCAGCAGTTGCAGCAGCAGCTCGATCCGTTCGGTCAGCAGCAGCCGGCCTTCGCGACAACGACGACCGCACGCACGCGGTGATCTTACTTCTTCACCTCTCCCCGCTTGCGGGGAGAGGTCGGAATACGCGCGTCGCGCGGATTCCGGGTGAGGGGGTACAGGTCCGTCGATAGTCTCATCGTGTGGAGAGAGGCCCCTCACCCCAACCCTCTCCCCGCAAGAACGGGGCGAGGGAGCGCACCGTCATCGTGGCTGCAACCTCAAGCCGGGCCGGTCGCGATGGCCGGGCCGCCGGCCTGGCCCCATTCCGACCACGAGCCGTCATAAAGCGCGGTGTCGGTGATGCCGAGGCGGTAGAGCGCGAGCGTCAGCACGCCGGCCGAGACGCCGGAGCCGCAGCTCGTCACGATCGGCGCATCCAGCTTGACGCCGGCATTGGTGAAGGCGGCACGGAGCTCGTCGAGCGGCTTCATCTCGCCGGTCGCGGCGTCGAACAGCAGATTGTAGGGCACGTTGCGGGCGCCGGGGATGTGACCGGAGCGGATGCCCGGGCGCGGCTCGGGCGCGCGGCCTTCGAAGCGATCGGCGGCGCGCGCGTCGATCACCTGCTCGTTGCGGCTTTCGACATTGGCGATCAGTTGCTGCATGCTGCGCACGCGGTTTGCGTCATAGCTCGCCGTGAAGGTCGTCGGCTTCGGCTTGACCTCGCCGCTCTCGGTCGCGCGTCCCTCAGTGCGCCACTTCTTCAGACCGCCATTGAGAATGCGCACGTTGCTGTGGCCATAGGACAGGAACATCCACCACGCACGCGGCGCTGCGACCCAGCCGCCGGCATCATAGAGCACGACGGTGTCCGCGTTGGAGATGCCGAGATTGCCGACGTCGCGGCCGAACTGCTCGGCGCTCGGAAACATGTGCGGCAGCGGGTTGGAATGATCCGACACCGCATCGACGTCGAAGAACACGGCGCCCGGCAGATGCGCGGCGAGATAGTCGTCCTTCGGCAGCGGCAGCACGCCCGGCAGCTTGAAGCTGGCGTCGAGGATCTTGACGTTGGCATCGCCGATGTGAGCGGCGAGCCATTCGGTGGAGACGAGGGGGTCGGTGGCGGTGGTCATTGAAGCATTCTCCGTTGGTCATTCCGGGGCGTGCGAAGCACGAGCCCGGAATCCATCGTGCCTCAGACTCTGTGGATCAATGGATTCCGGGCTCACGCTTCGCGTGCCCCGGAATGACGGGTGGAGAGGGCAAGGCCCTCACCCCTTCTTCTTCGGCTCCCACTTCTCCGTGGGCCCGCCGGCATCGCGCCAGGCTGCGTAGCCGCCGGCGATGTGGGCGACGGGCTTGAGGCCCATGTCCTGCGCGGTCTTGGCGGCGAGCGCGGAGCGTAAGCCCCCGGCGCAGTGGAACACGAACTTCTTGTCTTCCTGGAAGATCGGTTTTGCGTACGGGCTCTGCGGGTCGATCCAAAATTCGAGCATGCCGCGGGTGCAGGCGAAGGCGCCGGGGATGCGGCCGTCGCGCTCGATCTCGCGGGGATCGCGGATGTCGACGATGACGACGTCGCCGTTCCTGGATATCTCGATGGCGTCCTTGGCGGTGAGCGTCTCGATCTCGGCATTGGCCTCGTCGATCAGCGCCTTGATGCCGCGGGTGATGGTCTGGGGCACGTGCTTCTCCCTCTTGTTGTCATTCCGGGGCGCGCGTAGCGCGAGCCCGGAATCTATTCCTCTACATGCACTGCGGCCCGATGGATTCCGGGTTCGCCCTTCGGGCGCCCGGAATGACGACGGGAGGCATCAATGCGTCAATTCCTTCATCGCGGCTTCCAGCCCCTCGATCGTGATCGGATACATCCGATTGGCGAAGATGCGCTTGATGATGGTGGTGGATTCCGAATAGTCCCAGTGCTTCTGCTGCACCGGGTTCAGCCACACCGTATGCGGATAGGTGCGGATGATGCGGTCGAGCCAGACCGAGCCGGGCTCCTCGTTGACGTGTTCGACCGAGCCGCCGGGCACCATGATCTCGTAAGGCGACATCGAGGCATCGCCGACGAACACGACCTTGTAGTCGTGCGGGTATTTGTGCAGCACGTCCCAGGTCGGCGTGCGGTCGGTGAAGCGGCGCTTGTTCTGCTTCCACACGCCCTCATAGAGGCAATTGTGGAAGTAGAAATACTCCATGTGCTTGAACTCGCTCTTCGCCGCCGAGAACAGCTCCTCGACCTGCTCGATATGCGCATCCATCGAGCCGCCAATGTCGAAGAACACCAAGAGCTTCACCGCGTTGCGCCGCTCGGGTCGCATGTGCACGTCGAGATAGCCGTGATTGGCGGTCTCGCGGATGGTGGTGTCGAGATCGAGCTCGTCGGGCGCGCCGGTGCGGGCGAATTTGCGGAGGCGCCGCAGCGCCACCTTGATGTTGCGGATGCCGAGCTCGACATTGCCGTCCAAATCCTTGAACTCGCGCTTGTCCCACACCTTCACGGCGCGGTTGTTGCGGTTCTTCTCCTGGCCGATCCGCACGCCCTCGGGGTTATAGCCGTGCGCGCCGAACGGCGAGGTGCCGGCGGTGCCGATCCATTTCGAGCCGCCCTGGTGCCGCCCCTTCTGCTCCTCGAGGCGCTTCTTCAAGGTCTCCATGAGCTTGTCCCAGCCCATGGCCTCGATCTGCTTCTTCTCTTCCTCCGTCAGGTACTTTTCGGCGAGCTTCTTCAGCCACTCCTCGGGGATCTCCGCCTTCTCCATGGCGTCGAGCAGGCTTTCCAGCCCCTTGAACACCGTGCCGAAGACGCGGTCGAACTTGTCGAGATTGCGCTCGTCCTTCACCAGCGAGGCGCGGGACAGATAGTAGAAATTCTCGACCGTATAGTCCGCAAGGTCGGCGTCGAGCGCCTCCATCAGCGTGAGGTATTCGCGCAGCGTCACGGGGACCTGCGCATCGCGCAGAGAGGTGAAGAATTGCAGGAACATGGGTGACAGATTGCCCGTCGGGTGGCGAACGTCAAGGGGCGGAGGCCGCTGCGGGACGCTGGACCGGCAGGCATTTTGCTCTAGAATTGCCGGCCTCAAGGGGTTGTTTGGGGGACGTTTGCAATGGGAATTCTCGCAGCGCTGATCATCGGCGCCATCGCCGGCTGGCTTGCGGGCAAGATTGTCCACGGGGCGGGATTTGGGCTGGTCGGCAACATCGTCGTCGGCATCATCGGCGCGCTGGTGGCGAGCTGGGTTCTGCCACAGCTGCACATCCAGCTGGCAACGGGCACAATCGGCGCCATCGTCAACGCCACGATTGGCGCGGTGATTGTGCTCGTCATCCTTTCGCTGATAAAACGGGTCTGAAAGCCTGACCGAACCAGGAACGGCCGCCGCGAGCGGCCGTTCGCTTGTCGTGACCGAGGCCATTGATACTGACAATGCCTCGCGACGACGACCAACAAGGACGCGCAATGAAATTTACCGGCACCAAGGACTACGTTGCGACCGATGACCTCAAGGTCGCCGTCAACGCTTCGATCGTGCTCGAGCGCCCGCTCCTGGTGAAGGGCGAGCCCGGCACCGGCAAGACGGTGCTGGCGGAGGAAGTGGCGAAGGCGCTGAACGCGCCGCTGCTGACCTGGCACATCAAGTCCACCACCAAGGCGCAGCAGGGCCTCTACGAATACGACGCGGTGTCGCGCCTGCGCGACAGCCAGCTCGGCGATGCGCGCGTATCCGACATCCGGAACTACATCAAGCGCGGCAAGCTGTGGGACGCCTTCACCAGCGAGCAGCGCCCGGTGCTCCTGATCGACGAGATCGACAAGGCCGACATCGAATTCCCCAACGATCTGCTGCTCGAGCTCGACCGCATGGAATTCCATGTCTACGAGACCGGCGAGACGATCAAGGCGAAGCAGCGCCCGATCATGATGATCACCTCCAACAACGAGAAGGAGCTGCCCGACGCGTTCCTGCGCCGCTGCTTCTTCCACTACATCAAGTTCCCCGACGCCGACACGATGGGCCGCATCATCGACGTGCACTTCCCCGGCATCAAGAAGCGCCTGGTCGAGGAAGCGCTGCGCATCTTCTTTGAGGTGCGCGAGGTCCCGGGCCTGAAGAAGAAGCCGTCGACCTCGGAGCTGCTCGACTGGCTCAAGCTGCTGCTCAACGAGGACATGAGCGCCGAGCAGCTGCGCGAACGCGACCCGCGCAAGCTGATTCCACCGCTGCACGGCGCGCTGCTCAAGAACGAGCAGGACGTGCATCTGTTCGAGCGGCTGGCGTTCTTGAGCCGAAGGGAAGTGTAGGCACGCCGTAACGCCTCGCACGGTGCCGTAGGGTGGGCAAAGGCGCATAGCGCCGTGCCCACCATTCCTCCGTGATGGATGCAGATCGTGGGCACGCTTCGCTTTGCCCACCCTACGATATCGAGTGTGTCGCGAGCAGCCTCCCGATCCCGTCATTGCGAGCGCAGCGAAGCAATCCAGTATCCCTCCACCGCAGTAGTCTGGATTGCTTCGCTGCGCTCGCAATGACGGAGCAAGGGGCAACGGCGTCGTTCTCCGACTCGCATCTCTATTGCAGACACAGCTTCGCAGCCTCGCGGCTCATCTCGCCCGAGCTTTGCTTCATTCCATCGCCTCTTCCGAACAAAGAGGGCGCAGGGAAGACCGGGTGCCGACGGGCACCCGCGGTCCGCTGCGCGAAAAGCACACGCAGAGAAACCGCACAGCAGCATACAGGTGTCGCCGATCACTCGGCCTTCCCTGCGCGATGGTCGGACGGCTTATGCCGTGCTCTCCCGGGAGCCGAATTCCTTCTGGCCTCCCTCGCCCCGCGAATTGACGATGCCGTCTGCCCGGTTGGGCTCGCGCGCATCTCCGCAAAGGGCTTGACCGTAGCAACGACGGCCAGGACCACACGGTTTTGCCGTACGCAGCTCATCCGGCTTCGCCAAGAGGCTTCGCCGGACTTCAGCGCCGTTCGTCTGCACGCGGCCTCGGGCTCACAGGGACTACCCGCCCTACCCGCACCCATCGTGCCGACGCTGCCGCGTCCACCGCAACCCGGCCCGCGTTTCGAACGACTCGCGAACCGCCCCTCTTTCGTGAGCCGGGCTGGTTCGATCTATGCCGCAATTCCGAATTTCGGTAAAGCGGAATATTTTTATGGAGAGGGGTTGACGGGGTGACGGGGTGTTTTGCCCGACGGGCTACGGGCCGTGAAGCGTCGCCGCCCACTCCAGCGCCGGCAGCACCGTGCCTACGAGCAGACCATATGAGAAGGCCTTTTGAACTGGTGTGGGCCGAGGAAACCATCCTATTCCGCCCATGAAGTACATTATCGCCCAGAGGCCGGCAAGGAGGGTCCAATCGCGCCAGCCCACGCGGAGCAGCAGACCGAGCGGAATAGCGGTGCAGAGAAAGACGATGCCGCAGATGGCAATCTGGCCAACGGATTGCCGCTCAGCACCGGATTGGGGCATTTGGCGTTTTGCCTATGGGTGAAGCGCGTAGGGCGGATTGGCCGAAGGCGTAACCGCCACGGCTCGTTTTCACATCGAAAGAAACGGTGGGTTACGCCTACGGCCGCGCTTCGCGCCGCCGCTGGCTAACCCACCCTACGAAGATATCACGCCACCGCTGCGTCCGGAATCCTTGCGGCTTCCAGCGGCTGCTTACCGCGGATGAGGTCGGAGGCGCGGTCGGCGATCATCATCGTCGACGCATTCAAATTCGCCGAGATCATGCGCGGCATGACGGAGGCGTCGATGACGCGGAGGCCTTCGAGGCCGTGGACGCGGAGGTGGTCGTCGACGACGGCCCAGGTGGAATCCGCCGGGCCCATGCGGCAGGTGCAGCCGGGGTGGAAGGTGGTGGTGCCGCGTTGGGTGGCGGCGGCTAGGAATTCGTCGTCGGTGTTGACGTTGGGGCCGGGGAAATCCTCGTAGGCGTAATAGGGCGAGAGCGGCGCACTCTTCAAGAGGCGCCGCGCCAGCTTCATGCCGCCGACGATGACGCGGCGGTCGAGCTCGGCGTCGAGATAATTGGTCTGGATGATCGGCGGCGCGAACGGATCGCTGGAGCGGATCCGGACATAGCCGCGGCTCTCGGGACGCTGCTGCCAGGACGCCACGGTCATGCCGGGCTCGTCCTCGAGCTGGCCCTGCACGCCTTCTTTGTAAGAAGCCGGCGTGAAGGTGAGCTGCAGGTCGGAGCTCTCGGCGCTCTCGCCGGAATGCCAGAAGCAATAGACCATGGTCGGCGACAGCGACAGCAGGCCCTTGCGCTGGGTCGCCCATTTCAACGCCTCGATCCACAGCGAGAAGCCGCGGCGGAGCTCGTTGATGGTCTTGATGTCCTTGACGCGCGCCACCGTGCGCGGGGCGTAATGGTCTTGCAGGCCCTCGCCGACAGGCAGCGCGTGACGCACGGCGATGCCGTGCTGCTGCAACAGGTCGGGCGAACCGATACCGGAGAGCTGCAGCAGCTGCGGCGAATTATAGCTGCCGCCGGACAGGATCACCTCCTTGTTGGCGCGCACCTCGACCGGCTGGCCGCCGCGGCCGCCCTTCATGTAGCGCACGCCGACCGCGCGCTTGCCCTCGAAGATGATCTCGGTCGCGTGCGCATGCGTATGCACATGCACGTTGGGCCGCTTCATCGCCGGCTTGAGGAACGCGGTCGCGCCGGAGACGCGCAGGCCGTTGTTGATGGTGCGCTGGCAGTAGGAGACGCCTTCCTGGGTCTTGCCGTTGTAATCGGGGTTGCGGGGAATGCCGAGCGAGACCGCGCCTTCCATGAAGGCCTCGCAGAGCGGATCGCGCCAGTTCATGGTGGTGACGATGAGGTTGCCGTCGCGGCCGCGATAGGTGTCCTCGCCCTCGCCGATCCGCTTCTCCAGCCGCCGGAAGTAGGGCAGCACGTCGGCATAGCCCCAGCCGCGATTGCCCATCTGCGCCCAGGTGTCGAAATCCATGCGCTGGCCGCGATTGTAGATGTGGCCGTTGATCGAGGACGAGCCGCCGAGCGTCTTGCCGCGCGGCGCGTAGATGCTGCGCCCGCCGGTCCACGGACCGGGCTCCTGCTGGTAGGCCCAGTTGATGCTCTTCATGTGGAAGGTCTTGATGAAGCCCGCCGGCAGATGGATGTAGGGATGCCAGTCGGACGGGCCCGCCTCGAGCACGCAAACGGAGGTGTTGGGGTCCTCGCTGAGCCGGCTGGTGAGCACGCAACCGGCGGAGCCCGCGCCGACGATCACATAATCAAATCTATCCATGGTCCCTCGGCCGCCCCTAGCGCGGCTTGTCGTTGAGTTGGAATTCCAGATGCGCCTGCACCGTCGGCCATTCGGCGGCGGTGATGCTGTAGACGACAGTATCGCGCAGCGTGCCGTTCGGCGCGATCTGATGGCTGCGCAGGATGCCGTCCTGCTTGGCGCCCAGGCGCTCGATGGCGCGGCGGCTCTGGTGGTTGAAGAAGTGGGTGCGGAACTCGACCGCAATGCAGTTCAGCGTCTCGAAGGCGTGGCGCAGCAGCAGCAACTTGCACTGCGTGTTGAGCGGGCCGCGCTGCGCGCTCTTGCCATACCAGGTCGAGCCGATCTCGACGCGGCGATTGGCGGCGTCGATGTTCATGTAGGTGGTCATGCCGACGATGGTGCCGCCGGCATCGAACACGGTGAAGGGCAGCATCGAGCCCGCGGCCTGCAGGCCGAGCCGACGGTCGATCTCCTTGCCCATGTTCTCCGGCAGCGGGATCGCAGTGTACCACAGCTTCGACAGCTCGCCGTCCTTGACGGCCTCGACCAGCCCCTCGCCGTGATCATGCGCCAGCGGCTCGAGACGGGCGTGCTGTCCGCGCAGGGTGATGGGATCGGGCCAGGGCATTGATGTTATTCTCCGTTGTCATTGCGAGGAGCGAAGCGACGAAGCAATCCAGACTGTCACCGCGGACGCATTCCTGGATTGCTTCGCTTCGCTCGCAATGACGGTCACTAGCACCGTTTACGTGTTTAGGAAATTGAGCGGCAATCCGCCGCGCGGCCAGTCCATGGCAATAAGCTCGCCCTTGCCCGACAGCGTGATGTAGGCGGTCTTCAGCTCGGGGCCGCCGAAGGCGATATTGGTGGTCACGCGGTCGCCGGTCGGGACCTGTTCCACCAGGGTGCCGTCGGGCGCGATTACCGAGATGCAGCCGGAGACGAGGGTGGCGACACAGACATTGCCGCCAGCTTCCACCGCAAGCGAGTCGAACATCTGGTAGCCGCCGAGGCCGCAGATCGGCTGGCCGCGCTCGCCGCGATAGATCGGATCGCGCGGCTTGAGCGTGCCCGGCGCCGCGAGCTCATAGGCCCAGAGCCGCCCGGTCGGCGTCTCCGCGATGTAGACAATGTTCTCGTCCGGCGACAGGCCGATGCCGTTCGCCGGCAATACGCCATGCACGATTTCGACGATCTCGCTCATGCCGGGCTTGAGGTAATACATGCCGCCGACATCCATCTCGCGCGCGCGCCGCTTGCCGAGGTCGGAAAACCAGAGGCCGCCGTGCTTGTCGAAGACGAGGTCGTTCGGCCCGCGCAGATCGTGCGCGCCACATTTGGTCACGACGGTCTCGACCTTGCCGGATTGCAGATCGACGCGCTGGATCGCGCCGCCGAGATAATCGTCCGGCTGCGGACCCGGCATGATCATCTTGCCGGCCGGAATCCAGGAGAAGCCGCCATTGTTGCAGATGTAGATCTTGTCGTCGGGCCCGAGCGCGGCGCCATTCGGGCCGCCGGGAATCTTCGCCACGATCTCCTTGCGGCCGTCGGGATAGACGCGCGTCAGCCGCTGGCCGCGGATCTCCACCAGCACCACCGAACCGTCCGGCATCACGACCGGCCCTTCGGGAAATTCGAGGTCGGTGGCGAGAACGCGGACGTTGGACATTGGAGACCCTCCCGGCTGCTTGTTATGGCTTGCACGGGATGTCCGGCACGGGCCCCCGCAGGCAAGATTTGCCTGCGGTTATGGCAAAGTCGCCGGAGCTTGCCAAGCAAGCGGGACGGTATGCCAGCGTTGCGTGTTACTCTCTCACCGGTACCCAGATTTCAAAGCCGCCATGGCCGGTCGCCGGATCGAATTTTTCGTCATAGCGCTCGAAGTTCGGCGCGTCCGCGGCTTTCAGGCCAGACGCCGGCAGCCATTGATTCCAGATCGTGTTGACGGTGCGCCGGATCGAGGCGACGTGATCCTTGTGCGTGAACACCGCATAGCGCTGCTCCGGAATGCGGATGCGACCGAAGCGGCGCGGCAGGTCGGAGAAATCGGCGACCTCGACGCCGGCAATGTAATCGAAATTGCCGGCATCATCGCCGTTGCAGCAGACGCCGTAGGCGACTTGATCTTTTCCTTGGCCGACGCGCGCGGGAATGTCGGCGACCTCCCGATTGAAGCGCTGCCATAGACCGGGGATCATGGCACCGTTGTCGCAGGAGATGCGCTCGGCGGGGCCGGCGACGAGGAAGGCCTTTGCCGTCTCGAAGCGCGGTGGGGCGAGAGTATCGAGCATGGTGGAATCCATGAGAATCGGCTCCTGTAGCCTGAGCTGGTTGACGCACGCTGCCGCCCTCACCGCTTCGGGCGTGGTGCCGAATTGGTCGCGGAACGCGCGGGTGAAAGCTTCGTGCGAGCCGTAATCCGCCTCCAGCGCCAGTGACAGGATGTCGGGTGCGCCCTTTGCCAGGCTGTGCGCCGCCTCCGTCAGCCGCCGCGCGCGCACGTAGCGCATCACCGGCAGACCGACGGCTGCGGCGAACGCACGCACGATGTGGAACCGCGACACGCCCGAGATCGCAGCGATCTCGTCGAGCGTCATCGGCTCGGCCAGATGGCTCTCGATATACCAGAGCGCGCGCTGGGCTGGATTCATGGCGGTTCAGGCCCTCGTTCGAAGCGCGGCGATGATGCGCCGATCGGCATCACTTTGCTTGATCGGCATTGCTGTCGTTTGCATGAGGATAGCCGGTCAATGGAAGCTGGCAACGCCCCGGTGTTCGTGGCTACACTCGCCGAAACCGCTCACGAGAAAGAGGAACCGGGTCATGGAAATCACCGATGTGCGGGCGCACCATATCCGCATCCCCTATGATGCCGGTGTCGCGAGCTTCCGCCAGGGCGCGTCCGCCATCACCGCACTCGACATGGTCCTCGTCGAGGTCACGACCGATGCCGGGCTGACCGGCTGGGGCGATGCTTTCGCCTATATCTGCCCGCGCACGACGCGCAGCGCCGTCGAGGAGATGATCGCACCGCAGGCCCGCGGGCTGGAGGTGCCCGATGCGGCCGGCATCCCCGCCGTGATGGAGCAGATCCAGCGCAATTTGCATCTGTTCGGCCGCTACGGCATCACCATGTTCGCGATCTCCGGGCTCGATATCGCGCTGTGGGACCTCGCCGCAAAGATCAAGGGCGTGCCGCTGCACCGCCTGCTGGGCGAGATCAGGCGCCCGGCGATCCCGGCTTACGCGAGCCTGCTCCGGATCGGCTCGCCCGACAACATCGCCGCCGAATGCAGGAAGGCACTCGCGCTCGGCTATGGCGCGATCAAGCTGCACGAGACCACGACGCCTGCGGTGCTTGCCGCGCGCGAAGCGATCGGTCCCAACATTCCACTGATGGTCGACATGAACTGCCCGCTCACCGGGGAGCAGGCGATCGCTTTCGCGGCGACATGCCGCGACGCGCAGCCGATGTTCCTGGAAGAGCCGGTCTGGCCGCCGGAAGACTTCGCCACGCTTGCCGAGGTGCGCAGCAAGAGCGGGCTCGGAATTGCCGCCGGCGAGAATGCCTGCACCGAATATCAATTCCGCCAGATGATGGAAGCGGGCGCGGTCAGCCACGCCCAGCCGTCAGTCATCAAGGTCGGCGGCATCACGGAATTCCTGAAGGTCGCAGGCTTGGCCGATCGGCTCGGCATCAGGATCGTGCCGCACTCGCCTTACTTTGGCCCGGGCCTGCTGGCGACGCTGCATCTGCTCGCGACGCGCGACGACGGGCTGGTCGAGATGTTCTATTTAAAGCGCGAAGCCTGCCTCTGGGGCGGCCGCGCCGATGTCGATGCAAGCGGCCATGTCGCGGTGCCGGCGGGTCCCGGGCTCGGCTACGAGCCCGATCGTGGCGTGATGGAGCGATATCGCGTCGCGTGATCGACGCGCCTATTTCGCAGCATCCTTCGCCGGCGGCGCGTCCTGCTTCTTCTTCAGATCCTCAGTGGTCTTTGCGTGCGCGGCCTGGAGATCGAGAAGCGTCTTCTGCAGGCCGGCGATGGTCGTCTTCAACGCGTCGATCTGACGACCCGCCGCATCCAGCTTTTGCTGGTGGTCGAGGCTGAGCTTGGTGATCGTCTTCTGCAGGAAGTCGACATTGCTCTGGAGGCAGCTGGTACGGCGCTCCATGGTTTTCTCGACCGTGCAGATCTCGATGCCGGGCACGTCCTGCGCGAGCACCGGCAGAGGCGCCAGCGTGGCGAGCAGCAACATTGCGAAACAAATTCCGGCGTTTCGAAGCAGCATGAAAGTTCCTCGGCCAGTCGATCACATCAATGTGCGCTGTTTGCGCGCTGCAGCGTGAGGCTACCACACTCGCACCGCATTCTCGCGTTGAGCTTGGGCCCGTTCCCCTGGGACGGGGAGCAGTGGACCGCTTGCGGGAGAAGTGGGCGCTCTCCGCGGCTTTGTTTAGGGGAGATTGTTGGAATGGCAACGCGCGATAGACGTTTGGCGGAATTCGACGGCGCCGGAGAACCACCGCCGGGCCTGCCACTCGAAGTGCTGTGCGAGGATCACAGCGGGACATATCAACTGCCGTTCGCCTGCCGCTATGTCGAGGGACGCTGGCAAAACCACGAGGCCGGGATTGCGGTGGAAGCAACCGTGATCGGCTGGCGCCTGCCGCGCCTGAAGCAGCGCGGGGCCGCCTGAAGGCGGTGTCTGTTTCAAAATGCGACGGGGCCGCGCTGCGCTTTAACCTTCGGAACGCGGCCCGAACGAATCACGTCCGAATCAGCCGAAGCGCCTTGTACGCACCTGTTCACGGCTAGATCTCGCTGCGGTTCGGCAGGCGCGCACAATATCTGCGCAGCCGGCCGGATCGCAGGCGCCTGTCGCCGGGTCCAAAGGTTAATTGTTGCAAGGGCATAGCGCCGCGGTCCGCAGCGGAGGGCCGCCGCCCTCGAAACAGGCACAGCCGTGCAACGCCTGCCTAATATTCGACCTCGAGCTCCTCGATCTCGGCCGGCTCCTCCTTCGCCGCCGCGATCCATTCCTGCATCTCGGGCATGGACATGATGGTGTCGGCATAGGCCTTGAGCGGCGGTGCGAGCTTGACGTCATAGGTCACGAAGCGCGTTACGACGGGAGCGTACATCGCATCCGCCATGGTGCGCTTCTCGCCAAACAGGAAGGGACCGCCCGATTTCTCCAGGCAGTCGCGCCAGATGAACCAGACCCGGTCGATATCGGCCTGCGCCCGCGACCAGATCTTGAAGCCGGGAAAGTGCCCCTTCAGGTTGACCGGCAGCGAGGCGCGCAGCGTGGTGAAGCCGGAATGGATTTCGCCCGAGATCGAGCGGCAATGGGCGCGCTGGATGCGGTCGGCCGGCAACAGGTCGGCGTCCGGCATGACCTCGTTGAGATATTCGGCAATCGCCAGCGTGTCCCAGACCACGGCGCTCTCGTGCCGCAGGCACGGCACCAGGATCGAGGACGACAGCAGCAGGATCTCCGCACGCGCCGACGGATCGTCCGGCGCGGTGACGATCTCCTCGAAATCGAGCCCGGAGAATTTCGTCAGCAGCCAGCCACGCAGCGACCAGGACGAGTAGTTCTTGCTGCTGATGGTCAGTGTCGCCTTCGCCATAGAGCCCTTCCCTCACGCCTGGGCAACGCACCGCCGCGCGTGCGTGCCCGTGATCTGTGCCTACCCGACCGGGGCGCAGCAAGCGACGTGCCAATTTTCCGGGCGGTCCGGCTCCCGTCTGGCTTCGATATTGCATCACGACAGGAGGCAAGTGGGCGCTTCAGTATGATGTCGATGTATTATCAGGCTTTTCAGAACCACATGGACCTGACGGCGCCATGGCGCGCGGGGGCTTCGTCCGCACTCAAATTCCTCAATCTGGTGCCTCAGGGCTCATCGGACCAAGTGGTCGGCCGGCTTTCGGCCGCGCTGGAGCTGATCTCGCGCTCCACCCTCACCTATGACCGTCCCGCCTACGGCATCGACAGCGTCATGGTGGGCAACCGCGACGTCGCGGTCAGCGAGGAGATCGCCTACGCGACGCCGTTCGGCTCGCTGCTGCACTTCAGGAAACACGGCGTGGCCGAGCAGCCGCGCATGCTGCTGGTTGCGCCGATGTCCGGACACTTCGCCACGCTCCTGCGCGGCACCGTGAAGACGCTGCTGCAGGACCACGACGTCTACATCACCGACTGGCACAATCCGCGCGACATCCCGCGCAGCGAGGGCCGCTTCGGGCTCGACGACTACACCGAGCACCTGATCGACTTCCTCGGGCAGCTCGGGCCGCGCCCGCACATGGTGGCGATCTGCCAACCGTCCGTCTCCGCGCTCGCGGCCGCCGCGATCATGTGCGAGGACAACCATCCCTCGCGCCCGGCGACGCTGACGCTGATGGCCGGCCCGATCGACACGCGGATCCAGCCGACCAGGGTCAACGAATTCGCCAAGAGCAAGCCGATCGAATGGTTCGAGCGCAATCTGATCAACTACGTGCCGGTGCAGTGCCGCGGCGCTCTGCGCAAGGTCTATCCCGGCTTCGTGCAGCTCACCGCCTTCGTCTCGATGAATCTCGAGCGCCACATCAAGCAGCATCTCGACCTCGCCAACCACATCGCCAAGGGCGAGAAGGAGAAGGCCGCGACCATCAAGACCTTCTACGACGAATATTTCGCCGTGATGGATCTGCCGGCCGAATTCTACATCGAGACCGTGCGCGACGTGTTCCAGGAGCATCTCCTGCCGCAAGGCAAGCTGATGCATCGCGGCCGTCCGGTGAACACCAGGGCGGTCAGCCGCATGGGGCTGATGACGGTCGAGGGCGAGAAGGACGACATCTGCTCGATCGGCCAGACGCTCGCCGCCCAGGACCTCTGCACCGGCGTACGCGCCTATCGCCGCGTCCACCACATGCAGGCCGGCGTCGGCCATTACGGCGTGTTCTCCGGCAAGCGCTGGAACAACGAGATCTATCCGCTGCTGCGGGATTTCGTGCACGTGAATTCGTGAGGCGCACGCCGGGGCGCACGAGAGCTACTCTTCAAGCTCGTATCGCGCTGGGCCACGCGATGATTTGCCCTGACATCACAAGGCGGTTGCGCCCGCTCTCCTTGGCGGCGTAGAGCGCCTTATCCGCGGCCGCTATCAACGACGTGAAATCAGCATTATCGCCGAACGACATATGTGTGGCGCCACCAATACTGAGGGTGACCTGCTTGGATGGCGGGTTGAGCGCGTGCAGGATGCCGAGGTCTTGAATCGCTTGCCGGATTCGCTCGCCGACCTGCTCGCACCCTCCCGTGTCCGTATCTGGTAGCAGCAAGGCGAATTCCTCACCACCATACCGAGCGGCCAAGTCTGCTGGCCGCCGGGCCTGTTCTGCCAGGACCCCGGCGACCGAGCGGAGACATGCATCGCCCGCCTGATGCCCGTACTGATCATTGAAACTCTTGAAATGATCGACATCCATCAGCAACAGTGACAGAGGCCTTCCTTCGCGCCTGGCTCGGTCCCATTCCGCCTCTAGCCGCTCGTCGAAGTGTCTGCGGTTTGCCAAGTCCGTCAGGCCATCCGAACTGGCGAGAGCCGCCAGCTTATCCTCCAGGTCCTTACGTTCGGTCATGTCGCGCGAGATCGCCACCACGCCGTTGATGTCTCCACTCTGCGCACTCCTGGCGACGCGCAGCGCGGTTTCGATCCAGACCTCGCCTTTCTCGCGATGCCGAGTGCGATAAGTGATTCTCGCCTCCTCGGCTTCGCCGTTCATCAACGCGGAGATCGTCTCCTCAAGCCGCGCCAGATCCGCCGGATTTATGCCGGCGAGGGCCGACGTATCCACCAATTCGTTCGGAGCCCAGCCGAGGACTCGCGCGCTGGACGGCGACGTATAGAGAATCCGTCCATCGACCGCTATACGCATGACCATGTCTCCCGACTGCTCCGCGAGGAGACGAAAATCCGCCTCCTTGGCGATCAGAGCAGCGGCCATCTTCTGCCGCATGTGCAACTGGCGCACCAGCCAACCCCCCGCAACAGCGAGCCCTCCTATCAGTCCCAGCACCGCAACCACGCGCGTCAGCGCCGCTTTGCGCCAGGGGGCCAAGACGTCGTCTTCCGATTCCGTCGCAACCACGACAACAGGGTAGCGACTGCTGAGTTGATAAAAGCTCAGACGCCGAACGCCGTCGAGAGGCGACGTGAAGTAGTAGACGTCCGCACTTGGCCGATCGCGGAAATTCCTAAAAAGCGGTGCATTCGACAGATCGCGACCCGTATATCCGTTGTCCGGGCTACGCGCGAGGACAACGCCCTTCGCGGTCGCCAGTGCAATTGAGCCGTTCTGGCCAACGTCGAATCCGCGATAGAATTGCAAAAAATAGTCGACATCGATCGTGGTAAGAGCCACTCCGGCAAAACTGCCGTCAGGATGATCGAAGCGCCTTGACGCTGTGATGATCCATTGCCCCCCCGATCTGCTCCTCACTGGGCCCCCAATGAAGGTTCCTCGCTCAGCCACGGCGCGATGATGCTGGAAATACTCGCGGTCGCTGTTGTTGAGGCCGGCGAAATCCACGGGCTCGCTGGTTGCGAGCCAGCGGCCGGTCTCGTCATAGACGAACACAGCTCGAATCCGGTTCGCGGCTTTGCGCCGGGAAAGAAAGGTCTGAATCTTCGCGATCGCCGCCGGGCTGGTCCCCTCGAGTTCGAGTTGGCCGACCAACACATTGAGAACGGTGTCCGCGAGTTCGAACGTATCGTCCGCGTGTTGCGTCACCGACCGGGCCAGATTGGCCACGTCTGTTTCGGAGCCCTTCAGCAGCGTCTGTCGCTGGGACCACTCCCGCCAGCCGCTGAGCGCGACAATCGCCAAGCAAGCGACCGCCACGAATGCGGAGGCCCAGAGCGTCAGACGCCCCTTCCGAAGATCGCTGCGGTGATCGATCAAGAGATGCTCCCTGCACCCTCAACCCCGTAAACGCCTTGGGCTAAAGGATGGTTGCTCGTTCCGCTTGTGATTTTTTGGAGAACACCGGAAGGAGATTGACGGCATCGATGAGCGGCTTGACCGTCGATCGATAGCGCATGGACTGGTCCGGCGAGAAGGACAACACAGCAATCAACTCGGCGCGACGGCTTCGATTACTGTGCCGGCCACTCGGCCAAAGCCAGGTTCAGTAAAACTCGTCGGATGCAGGCTTCGAGCTCCGGCAAGAACTGCAAAATCGTCTGTCCGCGGTTGAGGCCGAATGACCATGCTCTCTGCCGGCAGACGCTCGGTCGGCGAGACCGACGCGGGCTTCGCGCCGCCTGCAACAATGTGGGGCAACGGTGCGGCCATCAACCAGATGTTCTTAAGCATCGCCCTATTCACCGAGCACGCGACGACACCTTTCCGCTTCAGACAAGCGACGGTAAAGAGCTTGCGGATCAGCAGGTCTCGTTCAAGCGACTGCGGCAATTTGAACTGCACCCCGATGAGCCGGCCCCTTTGTTGCGCAATCACCGCATCGACCCATCCGACCTGCATGATGTGCACGCGCAGCGGTTCTCCGGCGCGAGGACAGTCAATACCGGAGCCAAGCAGAACGCCGGCGCCAGAGAGGGAGATGTTGCTCACGCGTCCAGAAAGCTGCTCGCCGGTCACGGTCTGGATCAAGATAGTTTCGTCGATGTCGAAACGCTCCTCGGTACGTCCCATCCGCGCCTGCAGCGAGGTCATGCAGACGAAGAAAAGCACGACGATGTTCACGACCGACCAGAAGGCGACCATCGGTAGAGCGGCCGGATGATCGATGATGCGCCATTCCGGGATCGTGTTCAGAACCACACCGACAACCGTCAACGCCATCAAGACCGCCGACGGCCAGAATATCTCCGCAGCGTAACTTGCGCGCCGCGCGGCAGCGCCCTTCGGCGTCACCCTGAACGCATGTCCCGCCGGCTTGACGAGAGTCCCCAGCACCGTCGGCAATATCTTGAAGCTCTGGATCGTCGCCGACACCTGAGCGGCGAGCGGAAAATGCACGTGCGGCGCGAACCAGGAGATGCCGCCGTTGAGCGCCAGGATCGCGGGGAACAAGTAGTAGAACACCGATTCGGGGGTGACATCGACGACAGGCGCCAAGCCGGTCCACATGAACACGATCGGAACCACCACGACCATGAGCGCCCGCAAGCCCAATGAGAGCCAATGCGTCGGAAAGAAGAGGAGCCGATGCATCAAGCCCAGTCCGGGGCCGAGCGGACCGGCGGCGAGGTACAGCGTCTGAATCGCGCCACGCGCCCAGCGTTGCCGCTGCACGAAAAAGGCATCAAGGCTTTCCGGCGCCAGTCCAATCGCCAGCGGTTCGCAGAGATAGCGGGTGACGTATCCCTTGCGCAGCAGGACGAGCGTCAGCAGGATGTCTTCCGTAATGGACTGGGTCGGCAAGGCATCGCCTACCGCGCGGAGTGCTGCGCGACGCGTGACGGAGTTGGACCCGCAACAAAAGGCACCATCCCAGCCGTCGCGCGCGGGCATGATGGAATCGAAGAAGAACCGTTGCTCGTCCGGCAGTCCCCTGTGCAGGCCGAGATTCGCCTGCATCGGGTCCTCATTGTAGAAGGCGTGCGGGATCTGAACGATTCCGACCTTTGGATCAGCGAAGAAGCCCATCGTGCGCATCAGGAAATTGCGCTGCGGCACGAAATCCGCATCAAAGATCGCGAAGAACTCGCCGCTCGTCTTGGTCAGGGCATGATTGATATTGCCGGCCTTGGCATTCAAATTGTCGGCGCGCGTGAGATAGCCGGCGCCCTTTTGCGTGCAGAGTGCCCTGAGCCAAGGCCTGCGACCATCATCCAAGACCCACACCTGGACGTTCGGATAGTCCAGGCACAGCGCGCCGGTGATCGTCTTTTCCAGCACCTCGAATGGCTCGTCGTAGGTCGGAATAAAGACGTCGACCGAGGGCAGCTCATCATCCGGCAGGCTGCGAAGCCGACGCTCGTGCTGATCTGCTTCGCTTCGGCGATCGGTCCTGCGAAGGAACGTCAGATAGAGAATGAACTGATCTGTGAAAGTCAGAAGCTCGACGAACAGACAGAACCAGATCCAGCCGACCTGATACCAGGTCCCGCTTGCCGGCAGCACTGTGGTGAAAATACGCCATTCGAGATAGTGGGCCACCACAAGCCAAACCACAACAAAGACCGCAAGACGCGCCCAAGGGCGCGCGACCGGAAAGGTCGGCGCCAACAGATACATCGCAGCAAAGATGCCCAGCATCGGCGCGAACAGCTGAGAGAGAGGCAGAGTCATGGCTTGCATGGAACATCTCGCTCACAGGAGCGATTGGTCGAGTTCCAGGCGAGCGGTCAGCCATTTCAACTTCGAGCTGACCAATCGTAGCAGGCCGTCGGCTCTGCGCTCGAAGCGCACCTCAGCCAATCGTCCGATATCGCAGGAGCCGTTGCGGTCGGCCGACATCTCATTGGGCGGAAGCGATATCTCAATGGTAATGTTGCCCGGATCAGGCCGCGGCACCCGAGCCGCAAGCAGCCGATCATCGCCGTACGCGGCCGATCCGCGGACCTGCCGGATCTGGCCGCTCTTCCATTCGCGACTCCCAATCAGACGGACGGTAGCCGCATCTCCGGCCTTGATCTTCTCGAAATCGCGCTCGGGTAGTTCAACGACGATAAACCGGCGTTTGCAATCTGCGAAATCGAAGACCGACTGCCCTTCCGTGACCATCGAGCCGGGGCTGGCCGCGACCGACCAGACCACATGGGCTGCGGGCAAGGACAGATCGTAGTGATCGAGACGATCAAGTCGAGTGCGTTCCTCTGCAATTTCCGCGGCCAACTGCGCGGCACGTGAGCTGTTCTGCAACAGGTCTGTCTCGAGCTCCTGGCGGCGGAGGACAAGCCGCTCGCGCTGCTGCTGAGAATAGGGCACGTCGTTGGCATCGCCACGAAGATAAATGCCCTTGTCGGCCGCCCCCAATTCCGTCTTGAGGCGCCGCAGGCGTTCATCGGCCATCTGGCACCGCGTTGCGGTTGCCTCCTGCGAGGCCTGGGCCTCACCGGAGCGGATCTGCGAACTGATGCCGAGCTTCACGAGCCTCTCCATCCGGCCCGCGACATCGTTCCGCTGCCGCGCCTCAGCGAGACAACCGCCTTTTTCAACTTCCGTTTCACCTATCTCGTGGCGCAGACGCGCTACCATCCCCGAACGATAGTCCTCGCTTCGCTCGCGGAGCTTGCGATCGAGCTCGGCGATTTCCTCGAGTTGCCGGCGTGCGAGCTCGGCGCGTTTGGTGGACATGGCCAGCTGCTGATCAAGGTCCATGAGGTGCCGGCGATCCGGCGAACGCGCCTCGACCAGCGGCACCATCCGGGTGTGCTCGAAATATTCGCCCTTGCGTGGAAGATCTGACGAGAGCTGACCCGCCATCGGCGCAGTCACCCGCATGAGCTCGGCATTGACATAAGCGGAGGGCGCGATTCGGTAGGTCACATACGGCAACAGGGCCCATCCGCTGAGAGCGATGATCCCGAGCGCCAGGGACCGCCGAGCGATCCGGCTGCGAATGAAACGTTCGACATGCAGGCGAACCACGACTGGATCTCCAAATGGGCTTTGGTCGCTCCGCCTGCCCTTGCGAAGGCAAGCCTATCACCGCATGGCCCAGGTGTTGGCATGAAGCCTGCGCCTTGAGACAATGAGCAATCCGACAACAGCTGCTTGCCGAAATCAGGATTCGCCGCCGCAGCAGACTCCCCCTCGCAACCACGAGAAGCATATCTAGCTTTCACCACAGCAGGTTAAGACGTGTCAAAACCGGAGAACTACGGCTCGGGAATCGAGAACAAGATGCCGACCTATTCTGGCTTGAAGTCGGCGCGGCGCTTGTACTGATCGAATGGCGGCGCGGCTAACGCCCATTCCTAAGCAGCTCTTTCGCTTCCGCGAATTCGGGAAGACCATGCTCCGCCTCGAATTGAGCGACCACGGGCGCAAGCACTTCGGATAGCGTACGCGCTCGGCCATTTGTCTTGTACAGACGTGCAAGTTCAAGGGCGCTGCGCAGCTCAAAAGTCTTGGTCTGCTGATGTCGTGCGATGTCCAGCGCTCGCCTGAGGGCGTCTTCGGCACTGGATTCGTCCGAAGGATTATGGCGCGATAAGAGTTTACCGCGGACACGATGCAGCTCGGCATCAAGCCAATGCTGCCCGGATTGTCCCGTCCCGGCGATCAATTCGTCCAGGATTTCCAGCCCGGTCTCGACTTCGCCTACATCTGCAATCGCCAGGGCGACATGCATCCCCCAGAACGGCTCGCAGAGGTAGCAATCGTTCTCGTGCAGGAAGGTCCAGCCGTGACGCATGTCTGCCAGTCCGGCCATTCGATCGCCGGCACGCCACTTGGCAAGGCCGTTCAGGTAGGTGCCAGCGGCCACGTACAGCGGCATCGTGTGGTCGCGTGCGAGACCGAGCGCCACGATCGTCTCTGTCTGCTGCAACATGCCCCCGCATACTCCGTCGAAGACAGCGCGATGAACCAGCGCATTGGCCTGGGACAGCGCTCGTTTTTCTGCCGGAGTCCCCACCGCTTCCGCGGCGAGTTTGCGCGCACGAGCGATGTCGCCGAGCGGCCAGAGCACCAAGGCGAGAAATCGCATGATCACGAACGGGAGATCCAGCGCCGAAGCCCTGAAGGTCGCGGGATCCGGTTCGGCCCGATAGATCGCCAGCGCCCGCTCAAGATGCGTACGCGCGTTCAAATACTCGCCGGCGAACCAGCAGGTCACGCCCCCAGTCCAATGGGCCACGACGGCGGCCACCGGCGAGTCCGGCCGTCGCTCAGCGGCGCTCCTGATGGCATCCGCCAGCTCCCGCATCGGAGCAAGTTCGCCATGGGTCAGGCAGGCATTGAAGAGGCCGGAATGGACCGGCGCAAGTTCAACGGGATCATCGATACCGGCTGCGAATTGTCGCGCGCGCGTCCATGCGGCGACCGTTTCCGGAGCGCTGTGGCCGAGGCTGCCCCGCAAGGCACGGCCATATGCGATTTGAAGATGCAGCCTGCTCATCATCCGGTGGGGCTCGCCAGGCAATTGATCGGCGATCGCGATGGCCTTGCCGAGATGCGCGATCGCCTCGGAATAGGCCGAGCGTTTCAACGCCTGCTGGCCCGCCTTGCGCCACCATTCGAGGGCGATCTCGCTCAGCCCCGCCTCGGTGAAGTGGTGCGCGAGAACTTCCGGCTCGGTCTCGGCGACGATTGGAAACTTGTCGCGCAGGACATCGCCAATCCGTGTGTGAAGCACCTGCCGTTTGCTCTTGAGCAGGCTCTCGTAGGCCGCTTCTTGAACAAGGGCATGCTTGAAACTGTAATTTGCTTCGGGCGGTGTCCCACGACGCAGCAGCAGTTCGGCCTCTTCAAGTTGTCCCAGCGCCGCGCCCAGCGTCAGATCGTCGCGTCCCGCCACGGTTTTCAGCAGCGCGTACGAGAAGTCGCGGCCAATGGCGGCTCCTATCTGGGCCACCTCCTTGACCGGAGCGAGCCGATCGAGCCGCGCCATCAGCGAATCCTGCAGCGTCGCAGGGATAGCAAGCGGTGGCAGCGGATTATTCAGGCGGTAGCGCCCGGCATCCTCAACGAGCAGCCCGGACTCTAGCACCATCTTGGTCAATTCCTCGACGAATAGCGGAATGCCATCGGTCTTGTCGATGATCTGCTCCATCATCTCGCGTGGCAGCTGGCGACCGACGACAATCTGCTCGACGAGCGCGCGCGTGTCCTGCCGATCGAGCCGATCGAGCCGCAACAGACTGACGTTGGCAAGGCCCGACCAGGAGGGCTCGAACTCCGGCCGGGACGTCAAGAGCACGAGTATCGGCAGTCCCCTGATCCGATCGACCGCGAGATCGAACAGTTCAAGTGTCGTGGCATCGGCCCAATGCATATCCTCGCAGATGATCAGCAGCGGCTGGCCTCGCGCCAGTCCCTCAAGTTGATCGAGAAGGGCAGCAAATGTCTGCCGCCGCTGCTGCGCCGGGCTCAAGCCGAGGGGCGGGCAATGGTCGCCGGTGGGAATCGAAAGCAGAGCCGCAATGAGCGGTGTTGCCCGGGCGGCCTGCTGGGTTCCTATTGCGAGCATTGCCTCGAGCTTGTCGAGTTTTTGGTCCGCCGTGTCGTGCGAGCGAATTCCGGCGGCGCGCTCGAGCTGCGCGACGAAGGGATGAAGCGCACTATTGGTGTGGTAAGGCGAACACTGATATCGCACGCGACGGTGCAACCCCAACGAGGGGCTTTCCGACAGCGTTGCCACAATACGGGACTTGCCGATGCCCGCTTCGCCGGAAATCAATACGAACTGGCCCCGCCCCTGCCATGCCTCCCGCTGGCGCGAGAGGATGAACTCGATCTCGTTCTTGCGGCCGACAAAACCGATCGAGCGCGCGGCACGAACTGCCTCGAAGCGACTCTCGGATGCAGTCGCGCCTTCCACCGCCCAGACCGCGATGGGGTCTGCCATTCCCTTGACCTCCCGACGGCCGAGATTGCGCAGGGAGAACAGATCGCCAAGCAGCCGGCGCGTCGATGAAGCAACGACGACGACCCCCGGCTCCGCCAGACTCTGGAGCCGGGCGGCGAGGTTTGGTGTGTCGCCGATGGTTGCGTGCTCCTCCGACGCATCTCCGCTGATGAGGTCGCCGACCACCACAAGTCCGGTCGCAATTGCGATCCGCAGTTCAGCTCGTTCGTCGGTCCCTGTCTTGAGCTGGCGTATCGCGGAGATCATGTCGAGGCCGGCGCGCACCGCGCGCTCGGCATCATCTTCGTGGGCGCGCGGATAGCCGAAATAGACGAGTATTCCGTCACCGACAAATCTGGCTATCCTGCCATCATAAGCAGCAACCACGCTCGCGCAGGCAGCGCGATAGACCCGGATCACCTCCCACATATCCTCGGGATCGAGACGCGCCGAGAGCGCAGTCGAGCCGACCAGATCGCAAAACATGACCGTGAGATGACGCCGCTCGGCGTCCTGAGGAGGAGCGGGAGATGCGATCAACGCGGCCGGATCGAGGTCAGCGATAGCACGCAGCATCTTGCGGCGATGGCCGAGCAGGACTCCGAGCTTATCGAAGTCCTCGTCCATCAGTTCGGGAAGGACGCCTATGTCGATCCCATTTTGGGCAAAGCGCTCCGCGTATTGCGCAAGCCCCAGCTTCTCGAGCCACTCCGCAATCTGCATTGGCTCCACCGATCGTGTGGTTAGCGGTTAGCAGAAATTTTGGACCACGGCGCGAGGGGACAATATACCAACACCACCATGATGGCACGCCTTGTTTGTCGCGCGATAAACTAGGTTTTCTCAATGCCGATATCGGTTTCAAGCGGTGACGCTGCTCGATGCGAACGGCTTTGCTACCAAACGTCGTTCGCACGCAGCATTGGACGGCAGAGGTTGCGAGGAGTCGTCGCGCTCGTTTTGAACCGGAACCGAACCAACACTGCGGCTTGTGCCGAGCGGATGTTTTCCGCGACCGGAGCTCCTTCATTGCTCGCTGACAGGCGCTTCGTAGTTGCGAGCCATCGTGCCCGCCGCAACCTGAAGCGAAGAACCGACCACCCAGCAGCCCGCAACAAAGCCGATCAGGCCGTTCGGCAGATTTTGATCAAGGACAAGGATGCTGACGGACAGAGTTGCGGCGATTGCCGCGCCGAACGTTCCGGCCGCACTCATGATCTCGACCGGCTCGGAACCGTTCCATTCCTCCGAGATGTTCGATGTCGCCCTCGGTGCGACATTGCCGGACAGATCAATTCCCACGTAATAGCCAAGAGCTCCGTAGGCCATCGTTATTAGGACGATCCAGCCGCTTTCAAACAGACCGGCTTTCTGACGTAACAGGGTTGCTCCAACATAGAGCCCGCCAGAGGCCCCGACGGAGGCCAGCCCGATTCTTTCAAGAAGATGGGCCGATTTGATCAGACTGGAACGGGCGATCCGAAGATTGCCGACGCGCCTTGTTGCAGAAAAGGCGCTGGAAATTGCGCTGCTTATCTTCATAGGAGCTCCTTCTGAGTAAGTAGCAGCCTACCGGCCGACCCCGAACAGAAGCTGCGTGAGTTGCGCGATGCCCTTTCATTCCAATTTCTGAAGAATCTTTGCTGAGTGATGGGACTGGTTTTGCTCGTGAGCGAGACGGAACCAATCCAAAGCTGCGAGCATGTGGCTGCGCAGGCATTGCATCTCACCCGTGTTTCAAATGATCCGGGTGCGGCAATTTTCGTTGCGAGAGTGGTAATTCAGAAAGAGAGCGAGCGCGTATGAAGCGGTTCACACACGGTCCTGCCTGTCGCTCTATTCGGTCACAATTTCCGAAGGACGCATCTCATTTCGCGATAACGGACGGCGAACATGCTGGATCTGCAACGCGCGGTTGGTCAGCGCGCTGCCCGCGTCTGGCCGAAATCAAAGATACGCGCATGGTTTCGTGAAGCTCGCAGCCTCAGCCCGACCACTCCTCGCCCCAGACCTGCACGACGTGGCCGGGCGACACTTCGCGATAGTGCCGCACCGGCGGCTGATAATCCGGCGCGCGGACCGGGCTTCTGATCTCGTCGTTGGAGGCTGGTCGCTGCGTGCCGCGGCGCGACGGATCGGGCACCGGCACGGCGGCCATCAGCTTCCTGGTGTAGGGATGCTGCGGATTGCCGAACACCGACGCGCGCGGGCCGATCTCGACGATCTCGCCGAGATACATCACGGCGACGCGGTGGCTCATGCGCTCGACCACGGCGATGTCGTGGGAAATGAAGAGATAGGCAAGGCCCATGCTGGCCTGGAGGTCGAGCATCAGGTTGACGACCTGCGCCTTGACCGAGACGTCGAGCGCGGAGACTGCTTCGTCCGCGACGATCAGTTTCGGGCCGAGTGCGAGCGCGCGCGCGATGCAGATGCGCTGGCGCTGGCCACCGGAGAATTCGTGCGGGAAACGCGCCGCCATGTCGGCGGAGAGGCCGACGCGGACGAGCAGGTCGGCGACCTTGTCGCGCGCCTGCGACGCCGTCGCGAGCCCGTTGGCGAGCAGTGGCGCAGCGATCGCCGTTCCCACCGACATGCGCGGATTGAGGCTCGCGAACGGATCCTGAAACACGATTTGCATGTGCTTGCGGACATCGCGCAAAGCCCGGCCGTTCATGGCCAGCACATCCTGGCCATCGATCAGGACCGTACCGCTGTCCGGCTGCGTCAGCTTCAGGATGGAGCGTCCGGTGGTCGACTTGCCGCAGCCGGATTCGCCGACCAGCGCCAGTGTCTCGCCGGCGCGCAAGGTGAAGGAGACGTTCTCGACCGCATGGACGCGGCCCGAGACCTTGCCGAACAGGCCCGAGCGGATCGGAAAGCGCGTCGTGAGGTTTGAGACTTCCAGCAGAGGCCGCTCGGCGGGCGAGACCGTATCGGGCGTCTCGGCCGGCTCGTCCGACGTGCCCGTCACCTTGTCGACGATCGGAAACCGCATCGGCCGCATCCGCCCGTCCATCGAGCCGAGCCGCGGCACGGCCGCGAGCAGCGCGCGCGTATAGGGATCCGCAGGCGCGGCGAAAATGCGCGCCGTGGCGTCCGTCTCCACCGCCTGCCCGCCATACATCACCACGGTGCGGTCCGCGATCTCGGCGACCACGCCCATGTCGTGGGTGATGAAGAGGATCGACATGCCCTCCTCCTGCTGAAGCTCCTTCAAGAGCTCGAGGATCTGGGCTTGGATGGTGACGTCGAGCGCGGTGGTCGGCTCGTCCGCGATCAGAAGCTTCGGCTTGCAGGCCAGCGCCATCGCGATCATCACGCGCTGGCGCATGCCGCCGGAGAAGCGATGCGGGTGCTCGTGGAAGCGCGACGCCGCCGCAGGGATGCGGACGCGATCGAGCAGGCGGATGGTCTCCGCCTCCGCTGTCGCGCGCGACAGGCCGCGATGCTGGATCAGCGCCTCCGCGATCTGGAAGCCGATGGTGAGCACCGGATTGAGGCTCGTCATCGGCTCCTGGAAGATCATGGCGACGTCATTGCCGCGGATATCCTTCATATCAGCCTCGGGCAGCGCGAGCAGATCGCGCCCCGCCAGCATGACGCGGCCCTCGACCCGGCCGATCTCGCTCGGAATGAGCCGCATGATCGACAGCGCGGTGACGCTCTTGCCCGAACCGGACTCGCCGACGATCGCGACGGTTTCGCGGGCTGCGATGTCGAACGAGACCTTGCGAACGACGGGAATCCATTGCCGCTCGAGCATGAAGGAGGTGGTGAGGCTGGAGACGGAGAGTACCGCTGCCTGTGCTTCGGCAACGGCCTGATCAGATCTTTTTGTGCCGATGCTCATGCGATTGCCCTAATAGCCCCGCCTGCGATCGACCAGACCCGGCAGCTCCTCGCCCCGACGATGCCGCGCGATCACGTCGAGCACGACATCGACGGCCGTATCGGGCGTGGTCATGCTGGCGTTGTGCGGCGTCAGCAGGATGCGCGGATGGCTCCAGAACGGGTGGCCTGCCGGCAGCGGCTCGGGATCGGTGACGTCGAGCACCGCACCTGATAGCGCGCCGCTGTCGAGGGCTGCGAGGAGATCGGCCTCGACGAGATGCGGGCCGCGTCCGACATTGACGAGCCCTGCCCCGCGCGGCAGGCGCGCGAACATCTCGGCATTGAGAATGCCGCGCGTTTGATCCGTCAGCGGCAGCAGGCAGACGAGAATGTCGGCCTGCGCCAGAAATTCTGGCAAGGCATCGGCCCCCGCGTAACAGGTGACGCCTTCGATCTCGCGCGGCGAACGATTCCACCCAAGAAGCGGAAAGCCGAACGTCTTGAGCCGTTCCAGCACGGCCTGGCCGAGCTGGCCGAGCCCCATCACGCCGACGTGCCGGCGCCTGGCCGGCGTGATCCGGATCTCGCGCCAGACCTGCTGCCTCTGCTGACTGACGAAATCGAGGAGATCACGGTGCAGGGCAAGCACGGCCATGGTGACGTATTCGACCATGGTCTCGGCAATGCCGGGCTCCAGCATGCGGACCAGCGGGATGTGCGCCGGGACTGTCGTGGTGTCGAACTGATCGACGCCCGCGCCCACCGAGAAGACCAGCTCGAGATTGGGAAAGGTCGTCGCGATGTCATCCGGCGGCACCCAGGCCACGAGATAGCGCACCGCGGCCGGATCGCCGATGTCGGGCCAGAGCCGGAACGGCACATCAGGCGCGCGCTCCGCGAAGAAGCGCGCCCACTCGGCGCCGCGCACCATATTGGCCTTGTAGAGAACCGTCATGCCGGCCTCAGAACGGGCTGACCGGCACGAGACGACGGCCGTCGATCATGCGCTTGTGGCTGTAGGCGGCGGGATCGACAAGCGGCGTCGCGCCCGTCACGAGGTCGGCCGCAAGCTTGCCAGCGGCGGGACCGATGCCGAAACCGTGGCCCGAGAAGCCGGTCGCGAGGTAGAATCCCGGCAGCGCATCGACCGGTGAGATCACCGGAATCGTATCGGGCGTGCAGTCGATGGTGCCGCCCCAGGCTTCGGCGATCTCGATGTCCTTCAATTCCGGATTCGACTTGATCAGCGCCGCCAGCGCCGCATTGACCAGCGACATGTCGGGCGCGGGATCGCGCACGCGCTCGGCCTCGAACGGCGATGGCTTGTCGAAACTCCAGCTGGTGCCGCGCATGAGCTGATCGAAGAACGACTTGCCGAACGAGAGCTTCAATCCGTTCTTGCGATGCTGATAGGTCGGCCAGAACGTGCGCGCGTAACGGAACAGGTCCGGCGACAGCTCGACCGTACCGCGGTTGCGCAGTGCCAGCGTGAAGCCGCCGTCGAGGCGGCGGCGGATGCAGTAGAAATCGGTGCCGAGCGCGCCGGAGGTGATCTCCGGCCCCGGCGTGGTCCGGCACGCCGTGGCGTTGACGAGGCCGATCGGCAGCTCGATACCGTGGCGGCGGCAGAACAGCGACGACCACGCGCCGCCCGCCAGAAGCACGGATTGCGTGCGGATGGTGCCCTTCTCGGTGACGACGGCGCTGACGCGCCCGCCTGTCGTCTCCAGCCCGCGCGCGGCGCAGCCCTGGTGGATGGTGACGCCGTGCTTGCGTGCGGCGGTGGCGAGCGCAGGGACGGCCATCGACGGCTCGGCGCGGCCATCGCTCGGCGTGTGCAGGCCGCCGACCCATGTGTCGGCGTTGCCGGGCATGCGCTCGGCGACCTCGGCCGGCGTCAGCACGGTGGAGTGAACCTGCATCTCGCGCGCGACCGCGGCCCAGCGCTCCCAGCTGGCGAGTTCGTCCTTGCTCTTGGTCAGGAACAACACCCCGGTTCGCCGGAAGCCGGCATCGACGCCGGCATCGTTCTGCATGTCCTCCCACAGAAGCAGCGCCTCGCGCGCGAGCGGGATCTCCTCGCGTGCGCGGCCTTGCTGGCGGCACCAGCCCCAATTGCGGCTCGACTGCTCGCCGCCGACATGGCCCTTCTCGACCAGCGCGACGGAGTGCCCCTTCTTCGCCAGATGATAGGCGGCCGAGACGCCGATGACGCCGCCGCCGATGACGACGACATCTACCTGCGCCGGCAGGCGTTCGTCGCTGTTGATGCGGTTGAGCGGCGGGGACATGGGGCACTCCTGGAGTTCAGTTCGAGCTCTTGCGCGTCAGAGGTCTTGCGCGTCACGGGATGTTCATTCGCGGATCGAGCGCATCGCGCAGGCCGTCACCGAGAAAGTTGAAGCTGGTCACCGCGAGCGTGATGGCGACGCCCGGCGCGATCGCGAGCCAGGGCGCGCTGGTGAGATAGATCTGCGCATTGTTGAGCATGTTGCCCCAGCTCGCCGCCGGCGGCTGGATGCCGTAGCCGAGATAGCTGACATAGGATTCGAGCAGGATCGCCTTGGCGACGTTGAGCGTCGCGGCAACCACGATCGGCGCGATCGCGTTGGGCACGAGCTCGCGGAACATGATGCGCAGGTTCGAGGAGCCGAACGCGAGCGCGGCCACCGCGAATTCCCGCTCGCGCAACGAGCGCACCTGGGCTTCGACGACGCGCGCGACCGCCATCCAGGCCGTGGCGGCGATCAATATGGTGGTGGTGACGAGACCGGGCTCGGTCAGCGCTGCGAGGGCCAGCAGCAGGAAGATGGTCGGAAAGCACAGCACGGCGTCGACCAGCCGCATCAGCACCGCGCCGACCGCGCCGCCGTAGAACCCGGCAAAGGCGCCGACGACGATCCCGACCGCCATCGCGATCACCATCGCGACGATGCCGATCGAGAGCGAGACCCGCCCGCCCATCATCAACCGTGCCAGCACGTCGCGGCCGAGCTCGTCGGTGCCGAGAATATGCGCGCCGGAGAGCGGCGGCGCGAACCGCTTCATGATGTCGATGTAGGTGTCGTCAAACGGCAGCAGGTAGGGGCCGAACGCCGAACCGAGCACGAGCACGAGGATGATCAAGGCGCCCGCGAGCGCCAACCGATGCCGGCGAAAGCGCCGCCACGCGGCCTGGCCGGGCGCGAGCTGAACGGTGGAGAGGGCTGCGGTCGCCATCGCTTCAGCCCACCCGGATGCGCGGATCGACGACGGCATAGAGGATGTCTGCCAGCAGCGAGCCGATCAGCACCATCGTCGCCGAGAACATCAGGATGCCCATCACCACGGGATAGTCGCGGTAACCAATCGAATCCAGGAACAGGCGGCCCATGCCCGGCCAGGTGAACACGGTCTCCGCCACCAGCGCACCGCCCAGCAGCGTCGGAAACTGCAGGCCGGCGACCGTGATCATCGGCAGCAGCGCGTTGCGAAGCGCGTGCACCGTGAGAATGCGCCATTCCGGCATGCCCTTGGCGCGTGCAGTGCGGATGTAGTCCTGGTTGATGACCTCGAGCATCGAGGAGCGCATGAAACGGCCCCACATCGCGGTCTCGACCAGCGCCAGCACCATGGCCGGCGCGATCAGATGATGCAGCAGGTCGAGGAAGGAGCCGTCGCCAATGGTATGCCGGTTGCCCGCCGGCAGCCAGCCGAGCTTGACCGAGAAGACGTAGATGGTGACGAGGCCGAACCAGAAGGTCGGGATCGACAGCGCGATCATGGCACCGACGGTGGCGAGCGTATCGAACAGCGAGTAGCGGCGTAGCGCGCCAAGGATGCCGATCCAGCAGCCGAGCAGCACCGCGATGATGGTCGCCGTCGCCATCAGCTCCAGCGTGGCGCCGAGATGCGAGGAGATCACCGACAGCACCGCCTCGCCGTCGCGATACGACTTGCCCCAATCACCCCGCACCATGCGGCCGAACCAGTCGAGATATTGGACCGGCAGCGGACGATCGAGGCCGAGCTGCCTGGTGACGCGGTCGAGATCCTCCTGCGTCATCTGGCTTGAGACGGCAAACTGCGACAGCGGCCCGCCGGGCGCCAGATGCAGGATGGCGAAGCCGATCCCCGAGACGATCACGAGCAGCATGATCGCCTGCGCCAGGCGATTGACGACGTAGCGGGCCATCTCAGGCGATCCGACCAGCCCGAGACATCAGGCCCAATACCATTCGCGCATGTTCCAGCTGTTGATCGACATGTTGATGTTGGGACGGAAGCCTTGCAGCCCCTCCTTGATGCCCTCGGCGATGAAGCCCTGGAACAGCGGCAGGATGGCGAGGTCGTTGCGGATCAGCTTTTGCAGCTCGCCATAGGTGGCCTTGCGTTGCGCCAGGTCGAATTGCTTGGCGCCTTCAGACAACAGCCGGTCGGCCTGCGCGCTTTGATATTGATAAGTGTTGAAGCCGCGGCCGCCCTTGGCGGGAATGGCGCCGGAGCCGAAGCGCGGCGTCACGTCGGGGTCGCTGCCTAGCATGAAGTTCACGCCGACGATCACTGAATTGAACTTCGATTGCTGCCAGAAGTCGCCCCAGATCACGGCCGCCGGCATGTTGCTGACGCGCATCGCCGCGCCAATGGCCCGCCAGTCCTGGATCAGGAGCTGCTGGCACTGTTCGCGCACGGCACTGCCCGCCGTCGTCGAGTTGGTGAATTCGAGCTTGACGCCGCCCTTCTCGCGAATGCCGCCGGAGCCGCGAACCCAGCCCGCGGCGTCGAGCAGCGCGTTGGCCTTGGCAGGATCGTATTTGTGCTGCGGCAGACCCTGCTGGAACGACCAGGCCTGCTGCGGCACGAAGCTCTCGGTCTGCGTCGGCAGACCGTAATAGAGCGCGTCGATGATCGCCTGCTTGTTGATGCCGAGATAGAGCGCCTCGCGCACGGCACGATCAGTGAAAGGGCCAAAATCCAGGTTCGGCGCGATATGCTCTACCGAGGAGGTCGAAGAGACGAAGATCTTGCGGCCCTTCAGCGTCTTTGCCTCCTGCACGAAGTTCGGCAGGATGCCTTGCAGGCCGGTGTAGTCGACCTGACCGGTGCGGAACTGGGTGTAGAGCACGGTGAGATCAGGGATGTATTTGAAGACCACGCGTTCGAGGTACGGCCCCTTGCCATGATAGCCGGTGTGGGCGTTCAGCTGGATATGGTCGCCGGGCACGCGCTCGCCCCAGCGAAACGGGCCGGTCCCGACAGGCGCATTGTGGAACGGTGAGGCATTCGGATCGGACACCTTCTCCAGGATGTGCTTGGGCACGATGAAGGTGAACGACGCCAGGATCGACATATAGGGCGAATAGGGCGCTTCCATTCGCCAGTGGATCTCGTCGGACGCCACGACGGTGATGTCCTTGACGAGGCTATGGCCGACCCGGCTGCGCGCACGGAATGCGGGATTGTTGATCAGCTCGATGGAGAATTTGACATCCTCCGCCGTGAACGGCGTGCCGTCGTGCCACTTCACGTTATTGCGCAGCTTGATCTTCCAGGTCAGGCCATCGGCGGAGAGGCCGCCATTCTCGATGGTCGGGACTTCGCGGGCGAGGTCGGGGACGAACTTGCCATCGGGCTCGATGTACCAGAGCGGCGAGAACACCTGCCACCAGATGCCCTGATCGACCTCGATGCCCGGCATCAAGGGATGAAAGACGGTCGGCTCTTGCGACAGCGCCGCAATCACTTGGCCACGCGGCTTGCCCGGCGGATTGGTGGGACGTTCGGTCTGCGCGGAAGCGTTCCCTGAAAGCGTCCAGCCTGCGGCCGCGCCCGCGCCGAGCTGGAAGAATTGACGGCGATTCGGAATGCCGAGATGTCCTGCCCCAACGCCGAACTTGCCGGTGTCGTCCGCCATGACCCACTCTCCGTTTCCGCACGCGGCACCGTCTCCCGCGCCCCCGAGACCCCGGCAAAGGGACAGGAGTGGGCTTTAGTGCTTCTAAATTTTTCTCCCAAAAGTTCATCACGACTAAATACAGCTGTCAATCGCATTGCTAGAATGCGCCAGCTTTTCACTCTGACTGAAGGCGCGGGGCTCGATCCCCGACGCTGAGATGATGCATGGGAGAGCGACATGGATGGTCGCGGCGACACGAACAGTCTGAAGGACGCTCCGACGACCGAGGCCGAAGATGCGGTCGACCAGCGCCTGGGTGAAACAGTGCGGCTGCTGCGTCAGCGCGCCGGCCTCTCGATCCAGGACGTCGCCAACAAGACCGGCCTGTCGACCGGCATGATCAGCCAGCTCGAACGTGCGCGCGCGATGCCGTCGATCCGCACGCTGCGCCTGCTCAGCATCGCGCTCGACGTTCCCATCTCCTATTTCTTCGAGAGCAGCGATCCTGCCGAAGCGCCGCGCTACACCGTGCGCAAGAACGCCAGGCGGCTGCTGCGGCTCACCGCCAGCGGCGTCGTCAAGGAAGCGCTGACGCCGGAAGGCAAAGGCCAGCTCGAGCTCTACGAGCTCACGCTCAACCCCGGCGCCTCCTCCGGCACCGACTTCCTGCAGCACACCGGCGAGAAGGCGGGCTACATTCTCTCGGGCAGCCTGCGGCTGTGGCTCGACAACAAGGCCCATGTGCTGGAAGCCGGCGACAGCTTTCGTTTTCCGAGCATCGTGCCGCACATGTTCGACAATCCGACCCAGCAGGTGGCGCGCGTGATCTGGGTGACGACGCTGCGCCAGACCGACTTGCCGGCGGGTTGAGTCCGGCATCAAGGTCTGGCGAGACGGATCTAGCTCATCCTTCGCCGCAGCGTGGCTGACGGCGTCTCGCCGAATTTCTCGCGGTAGGCGCCGGCCATGCGGCCGAGATGGGTGAAGCCGAGATCGAAGGCCATCTCGGTGATGGAGACATCGGGTGCGGCTTGCGCGAGGCGCGCATTGAGGCCGGCGAGGCGCATGTCGAGCAGCATCTGCGAGATCGACACGCCGAAGTGACGGCGGAAGCCGAGCTGCAGCGCGCGGATGCCGATGCCGGAGGCGCAGGCGAGCTGCGCGAGGTCGAGCGGCTCGCCGGCATGGTCGGCAAGGTGGTCGCGCGCGGCGCGAAGGGCACGCGGCAAACGCTCGGCCTGTCCTGAGAAAGTTTCAATCGCATCCGACAGGCCATGCCGCTGCCGGTTGAGCAGATGATCGAGCAGCGCTTCGCGCCAATCGGCCATTGCGGCCGGCGACAGCCGGCCTGATGGTCCGAGACGCTCGGCGAGTGTCATCAGCTCGGCGAGCCTCGTCTGCAGGGCCCGCCCCGAGGGCGCATCCAGCTCGATCACCGGATCGAACTCGACCACCCCGGTCGCCCTGCCCGACAAGGCCGCGGCGCGCTGCTCGACCATGCGGCGATCGAGCAGCAGGATCGCCTGCGCACAATCGCTCCACATCATCCGGGTCGGAATTGTCGGCGACAGCAGCGACGCGATCCGGTCCGGGGCCGCATCGAGCTCACGACGACCGGCACGAATGCGGGCGCTGCCAGCAAGCGGGACCTGCACCAGGAAGAAGCGCTCGAGGCAGCCCGGATCGATGCTGACCGCTCCACCATAGGCGACGTAGTTGATGGAGAAACCCTCGAACGCCGCGCAATTGTGCCGGGCCGAGAAGCCGGCCGCGCGCGCCTGTGTCGGCTTGAGATCATGCGGGCAGAAGATGCGCCCGATCTGCTCGGCCGCCTCGTCGACGTCATCAGTGGTGACGCGGGCGAAGGCCGCAAGCCGTTCGGCTGCAGAGGCTGTTGCGCTCATTTCCAGCTCGGCTGCGGACATCGTCGACCATGCTTCGCGCCCGGAATTCCTTTAAGCCTATAATAGTTCCGCGGGGGCGAAAAGGGCCGGAGCTCGCAAATTCGTCGTGCTGCATGGCAATAGGTTCATCCGGATTCGTTTAGCGGATAGACAGGCTGCCCGTCCTCGGCCGATGCTCCGTCCCCGCCGGAATCCATGAGGAGCAAGCCATGACTGCACTCGAAAAAGGCATCACCGCGAACGGCACAGGCTACGGCGGCAAGAGCTGGAACATCCTTGGCCAGGTCTATTTCCCCAAGGCCGTCACCGACTCCACTTTCGCGTTCGAGACCAACAGCGATCCCGGCCAGTTCGTGCCGGTGCATATCCATCCGACCCAGGACGAGTTCATCCTGGTGCAGGAAGGCACGCTCGATCTCAAGCTCGACGGTCAATGGGTCAAGGCCAATGCCGGCGACCTCGTGCGCATGCCACGCGGCATCCCGCACGGCTATTTCAACAAGTCCGACAAGCCGTGCCGCGCGCTGTTCTGGGTCTCACCGATGCAGAAGCTGGAGGCGCTGTTCAACCAGCTGCACAATCTGACCGACCCGGCCGAGGTCGTGCGCATCTCGGCGCTGCATGAGGTCGACTTCCTGCCGCCTGAGGCCAACGACTAGCCGTCGCCGCTTCCTCCGCTTGCATCTGCTTGCAGCCCCGGCCGGCCGCGCCTTGTGGCCGAACGCGGCCGCTTGCGCCAAACACATCGAGCAATCCCATGGTCAGCCCAAAACATGTCTGCGTGATCGGCGCCGGCGTCTCCGGCCTTGCCGCCGCGAAAGCATTCTCCACCCGAGGCCACCGCGTCACGATCGTCGAGCGCAGCTCAGATCTCGGCGGCGTCTGGGAGCCGGCGCGCTCCTACCCCGAGGTGCAGACCCAGAGCCCGAAGGAGCTCTACCGCTACATCGACCGCGCCATGCCGGATGCCTATCCGGAATGGCCGACCGGGCCGCAGGTCCACGCCTACCTCGCCGACTATGCCAAGAGTTTTGGCCTCGAGCGCATGCTGCGGCTCAACACCGAGGTCGCCGGCATGGCGCGCCGTGCTGACGGCAGGCCGGGATGGACGCTCGCGCTGAAGACCAGGGACGGTGCGACGACCAGCGAGGATTTCGATTTCGTCGCGGTCTGCACCGGGCAATTCAACGAGCCGCGCGAGCTGCACTGCCCCGGCGAGGACGCGTTCCTGGCGCAGGGCGGCCAGATCCTGCACTCGTCGACATACGGCGATCCCGCGCTGGCGAAAGGGCGCCGCGTCGTCGTGCTCGGCGGATCGAAATCGGCGACCGACATCGCGGTGAACGCGGTGAAGTCGGGCGCGCGCCAAGTCACGATCGTGATGCGCGAGCCGGTCTGGCGCATTCCCTATTTCATCGGCGGGCTCGTCAACTTCAAGCGCATCCTCTACATCCGCGCGCAGGAGGAGATGTTTCCCGGCTGGGGCGCGAGTGCGATGGCGCGGCTCGCCCAGCGCGTGGCCGCACCTCTCATCTGGGCGAACTGGCGCGGGCTGGAGAGCCTGTTGAAGGCCCAGCTGAAGCTGAAGCAATGCAGGATGGTGCCGAACGAGCGGATCGAAGACGGCGTCAATTGCTCGGTGCCGATCGCAACGCCCGGCTTCTATCCGATGGTCGCCGACGGCCGCATCAAGGCAGTGTTCGGCACCTTCGACCATTATGAAGGCGACAGCATCGTGATGAGCGGCGGCGAGCGCGTCGGCGCCGACGTCGCGGTGCTCGCGATCGGCTACAAGCTCGGCGTGCCGTTCCTGCCCGAGGCCTATCAAGCGAAATTGGTCGACGCCGACGGGCAATACCGGCTCTATCGCCTGATCGCCAACCCCGACCTGCCCGACATGGGCTTCGTCGGATTCAACTCGTCGTTCTGCACCGTGCTCTGTGCCGACCTCGCCGCCAACTGGCTGGTGCGCTATGCCGACGGCCAACTCGCCAACCAGCCGACGGCACAGGCGATGCGCGACAACATCGAGATGATGCTGCACTTCAAGCGCGTCGAACGGCCGGCCGCAGGCGTCTATGGCGGGCTGTGCGTCGCACCCTATCACTACCGCCATTTCGACGAGCTGATGGCCGATATCGGCGCGAAGAACCAGAAGACCGGCGGGCTCAAAGGACGCTTCCAACCTCCGGATGCGGATGCTTACGGCAAATTCCTCGCGACGGCGCCGGACTATCGGGCGGCGTGAGAGGAGAATTGCGGCAGCTCGCCTCCGGAGTCTACGATCTCGCTGGCCATCGAATCGACGGGAACCAGCCACAGGATCGGTCATGGGATCGAGACGACTTGCCGCCGCGGCGCTTGCGGCCGTTGCCTTCTTCGTGGCGGCGCCGGTCGATGCGCAGAAGGCACCGTCGCCGCAGCAATCGGCGGCGCTCGCCACTTACGAGCGCGCGCTCGGCGACTTCAAATCCGTGCTCGCCGAGCGGCGGCGCCAGATCGAGGCGAAGCAGCCGCTGCCGAACCTGCCGGGGCAGGCGCTGTATCTCGCACGCGTCGCCGTCATCAGCAGCTACAAGGACTTGACCGACGTCACGCCGTCGCGGATCGGCCGGCCCAACAAGTTCGAGATTCCCCCGGCCTATTTCGACGCCGACATCGAGCCGCTGGTCGAGGAATACGGCAGGCTGTTCGACATCATGGAGGCGCCGCCTGCCGGCGCGCAGAGCTCGCCGACGCCGTTCAAGGACGTCGTCGACCTCGCGGTTGCGATCGCGCGCGCCAAGGGGCTCGCGCCTGAACATGCCGAGACGGCGGGGCGCATCAGCCTCGGGCTCTTCTTTGCCGAGACCAACGGCAAGCAGAATGTCCGCAATGCGCGCTCCAACACCTATATGGGCAGCTTCCAGACCGGCCCCTCCGAGGACCGCAACGGCCGTCGGAAATGGGAGAAGATCAAGGCCGACGTCGCTGCGATCGATCCGCACCTGAGCGCGCGCAACGACAGGGAAGAGGCGCGCGCCCGTGGCACCGACCAGCGCTTCAACCATTGGACCAACGTCCGCAACGGGTTGATGAACGCGCACGCCGATCTGTTCCGCGAGATTCCGGGAATCGTCAAGACGCTGCCTGATACGATCGACCAGATGAAGCTTTTCCAGCTGATCCAGATCGTTCCTACCCCGACGCGGTCCGCGCTCAAATCGGGCGATCTCCTGAACTATCGGGTGTCGAGCCCCAGAATCATGAGGTACCTGCGCAACAACAGCATTTTTGCCTTCGGACAGGCCGACCGGGCAAAGACCTCGGCGAGCTACCGCGAGATCTTCGCCGCGATGTGGCTGTTCAACCGGAAGTTCGAGAAAGCGATAGCGAAATACGCCGAGATCAAGCCGCGCTGAGGGATCGTTGCAACCGCCGGTGGAGGTTGTAGTCTCGCGGCCTCATCGGCAACACTGGACTGTTTCATGCGCATTCTCATCCTCGGCGGCAGCCAGTTTCTTGGGCGCGCGATAGCAAGCCATGCTTGCGCGGTCGGTCACGACGTGACCTGCGCCGCGCGCGGACTCGCGGGGCCGATCGCTACGGGTGCGCGCTTCATGCAGATCGACCGCGACCTGGCCGACGGACTTGGGCCACTCACGGGTGAGACGTTCGACGCCGTGGTCGACGTCTCGCGTCATCCCGGCCAGGTCCGCCGTGCGGTCGCCGCGCTGAAGCGGCCGGGCGTGCATTGGACCTTCGTGTCCACCGTCAGTGTCTATGCGGACAACCGCGTGCCGGGCCAACGGGCCGACACGGCGCCGCTGCGCGAGCCCATTGGGGCAGATGTCGAGCACAGCACCGACGCGATCTACGGCGCCGCCAAGGTGGCCTGCGAGCAGGCCGTCGGCGATGATGCCTTCATCTGCCGCGCCGGACTGATCGCTGGTCCCGAGGACCCGACCGGACGGTTCGCCTACTGGCCGGCACGGCTTGCGCGCGGCGGCGAGGTGCTGGCGCCGGGATCGCCGGAGGATGCGGTCCAGTTCATCGACGTACGCGATCTCGCGCAATGGATCGTGCATGCGGCAGAGACCGATCTCACGGGCATCTATGATGGGATTGGGCCGATCCGCACGCGCGGCGGATTCCTGAGCGAATGCGCATCCGCGCTGAACGCGTCCTGCACCTTCACCTGGATCGATCGCGCCTTTCTGGAAGCGCATGACGTCAGGCGTTGGGCGGGCCCGCGGTCCTTACCGACGTGGCTGCCATTGCCTGATTACGCCGGCTTCCTGACGCGCGATACCTCGCCGGCACGCGCGGCCGGCCTGACCTCGCGACCGCCGGGAGACACCGCGCGCGATACGCTTGATTGGCTCAACGCCGTCAACGGGCCCGTCGTCGGTCTCACTGCCGAAGACGAGAAGGATGTGCTCGCGGCGTGGCATGCGCGCCAGCTCTAGGTGCGGACGGGCCAATCGTTCGCCGGTGAAAAGCGCCTTGTCGTGACAAATCTGTCAAAGGCCACACTGCCGTTTTCGGTGCAAGACCCGTGACCGCCATGGCTATGGTGTTCCACGACTGCCCGTTTGTTGGTAGCCTGCCGCACCGACAGACAGCAATCGGGGACCACCGAATGACGCGCGCCAATCCCGCATCTCCCGCACAACGCAATGGAGCAGCGAGGAAACATATCGGTCGGGCACTCGCCGCAACCGCGGCATTGGCTGCGCTCGCCGGCTGCGAGGACAAGAACACGTTCGTGGCGCCGCCGCCGCCCAAGGTCGACGTCGCGACGCCGGTGCAGCGTCCGGTGACGCGCTACATCGAGGCCACCGGCAACACGGCGCCGATCAAGAGCGTCGATCTCGTCGCGCGCGTGCAGGGCTTTCTGCAAACGATCGATTATCAGGACGGCACGTTCGTGAAGCAGGGCACCCAGCTGTTCACGATCGAGCCTGAGACCTACAAGCTCAAGCTCGAGCAGGCGCAGGCGGCCGAAGTTGGCGCGCAGGCTTCGCTCCGGCAGGCGGAGGCCGACTACAAGCGGCAGGCCGAGCTGGTGCAGCGCCAGGCCGTCTCGCAAGCCACGCTCGACACCTCGACCTCGAACCGCGACAACGCCCAGGCCAATCTGCAGCAGGCCCAGGCCAACACCAAGCTGGCCGAGGTCAATTACGGCTACACCAAGGTCACGGCACCGTTCGACGGCATCGTCAGCGCGCACATGGTCTCGATCGGCGAGCTCGTCGGCGTCTCCTCGCCGACCCAGCTCGCCACCATCGTGGCGATGGACCCGATCTATGTGAACTTCACCGTCAACGAGCAGGACGTGCTGCGCATCCGCGCCGAGGCGACCCGTCGCGGACTGACGCCCGCGGACATGAAGCACTTCCCGATTCAAGTGGGGCTGCAGACCGATACCGGCTACCCTCATGAGGGCAAGCTCGACTACGTCTCGCCGACCCTCAACCAGTCGACCGGCACGCTGGCCGTGCGCGGCCTCGTTCCCAACGACAAGCGGGTGCTGCTGCCTGGCTATTTCGTCCGGGTCCGCGTGCCCTTCGACCAGGAGAAGAGCGCCCTGCTCGTTCCCGACACCGCGCTCGGCAGCGACCAGGGCGGCCGCTATCTCCTCGTCGTCAACAGCGACAACGTCGTCGAGCAGCGCAAGGTACAGATCGGCCCGGTCGACAACGGCCTGCGCGTGATCGAGAGCGGCCTGAAGCCAGAGGATCGCGTCGTGACCGCGGGGCTCTTGCGCGTCATCCCGGGCCAGAAGATCGACCCGCAGGTGACGAAGATCGAGCAGACGCAGGCCTCGAGCAAGTAGGGGCTGCCAGCCATGATCTCACGGTTCTTCATCGAGCGGCCGGTCCTCTCGAACGTCATTGCGCTGCTGATGATCCTGATCGGCGGCGTCGCGCTGTTCAATCTCGCCATCGCGCAATACCCCGACGTGGTGCCGCCGACCGTGCAGGTCACCACGCGCTATCCCGGCGCCAGCGCCAAGACCGTGATCGACACCGTGGCGCTGCCGATCGAGCAGCAGGTCAACGGCGTCGAGGACATGCTCTACATGCAGTCCTACAGCGGCTCCGACGGCACCTACACGCTGACCGTGACCTTCAAGATCGGCACCGACCTCAACTTCGCGCAGGTGCTGGTGCAGAACCGCGTCTCCAGCGCATTGTCGCAATTGCCGCAAGCGGTGCAGAACCAGGGCGTCACCGTGCAGAAGCGGTCGACCTCGATCCTGTTGTTCGTGACGCTGACCTCGCCCGATTCGCGATACGACAGCCTCTACTTGAGCAACTACGCCACCATCAACATCCGCGACGAGCTCTCGCGCCTGCCCGGCGTCGGCAACGTCACCGTATTCGGCGCCGGGCAATACTCGATGCGGATCTGGCTCGATCCCAACAAGCTGCAGGTGCGTGGCCTGGTGCCGCAGGACGTGATCCAGGCAATCCAGCAGCAGAGCCAGCAGGTCGCCGCCGGTCAGGTCGGCGCGCCGCCGACGCCGCCGGGACAAGCGTTCCAGTACACGCTGAACGTCAACGGACGGCTCGACGATTCCGGCCAGTTCGAGAACATCATCGTCAAGACGGGCACGAGCGGCGACGTCACGCGGGTGCGCGACGTCGGCTGGGTCGAACTCGGCGCGCAGACCTACAGCCAAATCTTCTCGCTCAACAAGCAACCCGCGGTCGGCATCGGCGTGTTCCAGTCGCCGGGCGCCAACGCGCTGCAGGTCGAGCAGGCCGTCGAGAAGAAGATGGCGGAGCTCGCCAAGCGCTTCCCCGAAGGCATCAAGTACGACACGCCGTTCGACACCACCAAGTTCGTCGAGGCCTCGGTGCACGAGGTCTACATGACCTTGATCGAGGCCGGCCTGCTGGTGCTGGTCGTGATCCTCATCTTCCTGCAGGACTGGCGCGCGATGCTGGTGCCGGCGACGACCGTGCCCGTGACCATCATCGGCGCCTTCGCCGCGATGGCGGCGCTCGGCTTCACCATCAACATGTCGACGCTGTTCGCGATCGTGCTCGCGATCGGCATCGTGGTCGACGACGCCATCGTCGTGGTCGAGGGCGCCGCCCACAACATCGAGCAGGGCATGAACGGCCACGACGCCGCGATCCGCGCGATGGACCAGCTGTTCGCGCCGATCGTCGGCATCACGCTGGTGCTGATCTCGGTGTTCCTGCCGGCTTCGTTCCTCGCCGGACTGACCGGGCGCATCTATTCGCAATTCGCGCTGGTGATCGCCGCGACCGCCCTGCTCTCCGCCATCAACGCGGCGACCTTGAAGCCGACGCAATGCGCGCTGTGGCTGCGACCGGCGGTGCCGCCGGAGCAGCGCAATTTCTTCTATCGGGGCTTCAATGCGGTCTACAACCGCGTCGAGCGCGGCTACACAAGGCTGATCACGTTCCTCGTGAAGCACGCCACCATCTCGGTCGCGTTCGCACTGCTGATCATCGCCGCCAGCGGCTACGGCCTGTCGCGGGTGCCGACCGGCTTCCTGCCGATCGAGGACCAGGGCTATCTGATCGCCGCGGTGCAGCTGCCCGACGGCGCCGCGCTGGAGCGGACGCAGGCCGTGCTCGACAAAGCGAGCGGGCTGATCAAGGACACGCCCGGCGTGGCGCAGGTCATCACCATCGCCGGCATCTCCGCGCTCGACAACAGCGCCAGCCTCGCCAATGCCGGCGTCGCCTACATCATCCTGAAGGACTGGGACGCGCGTAAAGGGCCCGGTGAGGATCTGCGCTCGCTGGTCTTTGGCCTGAACGACAAGCTCGCTGATATCATGGAGGCGCGCACCATCGTGTTGCCGCCGCCCCCGATCCAGGGCATCGGCAACGCCGCCGGCTTCTCGATGCAGGTCGAGCTGCGCGACGGCAACAGCGATTTCGCCAAGCTGCAGGCCATCACCGGCGCGATGGTGTCCAACGCACAGAGCCAGAGCGCGCTGCAGCGCGTGCAGTCCTCGTTCCGCTCCTCGGTGCCGCAATTCAACGTCGAGATCGACCGCATCAAGACCCAGACGCTGCACGTGACGACGGATCAGGTGTTCTCGGCGCTGTCGACCTATCTCGGCTCGTCCTATGTCAACCAGTTCAACAAGTTCGGCCGCGTGTTCCAGGTCTACACCCAAGCCGATCCCGCGTTCCGCGTCACCGAGCGCGACATCGCCAACATGCAGGTGCGCAACTCGAACGGCGACATGATCCCGATCGGCACCGTCGCAAAGATCACGCCGGCCACCGGCCCGTCGCTGATCAGCCTCTACAATCTCTATCCGTCCTCGACCGTGATCGGCCTGCCGGCGCAGGGCTATTCGTCGGGCCAATCGCTGAAGCTGATGGAGGAAATCGCGGACAAGACGTTGCCGCCCGGCACCGGCTATGAATGGACCGCGATGTCGTATCAGGAGAAGGCGGTCTCGAACCAGATCTACTGGGTGTTCGGCCTCGCCATGCTGCTGGTCTATCTCGTGCTCGCCGGCCAGTACGAGAGCTGGTACGCGCCGATCTCGGTGATTCTCGCCGTGCCGCTGTCGCTGCTCGGGCCGATGCTGATCCTCTCCGCCCTCAAGATCGACAACAACCTCTATTGCCAGATCGGCCTGATCCTCCTGATCGCGCTGTCGGCCAAGAACGCCATCCTGATCGTCGAGGTGGGGCTCGAGCTGCACGGCCGCGACGGCAAGCCGATCATCAAATCCGCGATCGAGGCCGCGCGCGCCCGCTTCCGGCCGATCCTGATGACCTCGTTCGCCTTCATCCTCGGCGTCGTCCCGCTGGTGCTCGCCACCGGCGCCGGCGCCAGCGCGCGCAAGTCGATCGGCATCACGGTATTCTCGGGCATGCTGGCCTCGACCTGCCTTGCGGTGCTGTTCGTGCCGGCCTTCTTCGTCGTGGTGCAGCGTTTCGAGAACTGGCGGTCGTCGAAGAAGAAGCCGCAGGCGGTGGCGGAGGTGAAGCCCTAACCCTGCTCCGCCGGCGCCTGCCGCGCCTCGCCGCTCGAGACCAGGAGCACCGAGACCTTCGACTGTCGCAGCACTGCATCGGCGACGCCGCCGAAGGAGAGATGGTCGGCCTGGATCCGGTCAACGCCCATGACGACGAGGTCGACGTCGGTGGTGTCGATCTCGCGCAGAATCGCCGCCTCCGGCGCGCGGTTCACGCGCAGGGTCGTGGTGATGTCGACGTCGTAGCGGGCGGCGAGATCGCTGGTGTCCTTGAGGATGCCTGTCTCCTGGCTCAACCCGCGCGAGCTACCGCGCTGCGCACCCTTGTCGCGCGTTGTCGCTACATAGACCACCCGAAGAGAACCTGAGCCGGCCTGCGCCAGCGCCACGGCGACCTCGGCACCGCGCTTGGAGACGGCGCTGCCGGACACGGGAACGAGGATGTTGAGCGCCTCGGGCATCGGCTGTTTCAGGTGCTTGCCCTTGGCGGCCACGATCGCAAGCGGTCCTTCGAACTTCGCGGCAATATCCTCGACCTTGCGATCGAAACGGTCCTTGGTGGCGGCGACCTTGGCGATGCCGACGACCAGGAGATCGAAGCCCTTGCGCGCCTCGTCGGCAATGGTCTCGCCAAGCTCCGCGCGCCTGGTGCGGCTGATGACATCGACGCTGCCGGCATCGTTGTCGCTGTTGGCGGAGACGGTTTCGGCCGCCTTCTTCACCACGGCTTCGTGGCTCACTTCCTCGCCGCGCCCCTTCTCTTGTTCCTCGGCGCGCTTGCCGATATGCAGCACCGTGATCGGCAGGCCGCGCATGCCGGCGATCAGTCCGGCGACATGCGCGGCGAAGGTGGCGTTGACGCTCTCGTCCACCGCGAGCAAGGGACGTTCGAGATTGGCGACGGAGCCGCGCCTCTCGAACTCCTCGCGCTCCAACCGCTCCTTCTCCTCCGCGCTCATCGGCAGCCTGGCCAGCGCCGCGCGCAGCATCGGCGGCATCGCCATCGTGGTCACGATCGCCATCGTCACGATCATCGTGAACAGGTTCTGGCTGAGCACGCCGATCGACAGGCCAATGGTCGCGATGATGACCTCGGTCGAGCCGCGCGCGTTCATGCCGCTGGCGAGGGCCAGCGACTCCCTCCCGTTCAACCCGCCCACGGTGCCGCCGACGAACGCGCCACCGAACTTGCCGACGCTGGCGATCACGACGAGCAGGCCGGTGAGCATCAGGAGGTTGGGATCGCGCAGCACCGTGAGATCGGCGCTGAGCCCGGCGAGACCGAAGAACACCGGCATGAAGAAGCTCGAGATCAGCCCGCGCAGGCGCTCGTCGATCTGCCGCGTCAGGATCGGCGATTCCCCGACCAGGATGCCGGCGACGAAGGCACCTAATACGGTGTGGACGCCGATCAGATGCGTGATCATCGCCATGACGCTCATCAGCAGCAGGATCACGGAGATGACCGCGGCCGCGCTGACGAGATTGTCGTTAGCCCAGCGGATCAGCTGGAACACCAGGCGGCGGCCGATGGTGAAGCTGACCGCGAGGAAGGCGAGCGTTCCCAGCACCGACTTGGTCACGGAAGCGATGTCGAGCGAGCCTTGCGAAGCGAGGCTGAAAATGACGGCGATGATGATCCAGCCGATTGTGTCGTCGATCACGGCGGTCGCGACGATGATCTGCCCAACGTTGCGGCGCATGAAGTTCATCTCGCGCACGACGACCGCGACGATCTTCACCGAGGAGATCGACAGCGCCGTGCCCATGAACAGCGACGCCACCAGGCGCTCCTGCGGATTGGGCAGCAGCGCATCCGGCAGGAACTCGCCGAGTGCGAAGCCGCAGGCGAACGGCACGACGATGCCAGCGATCGAGATCGCGATCGCGGCCCTGCCCACCTTCCGGACCAGCTTGAGGTCGGTTTCCATGCCGGTCAGCAGCAAAAGCAGCAGGATGCCGAACTGGGCGATGCCGGCGATCATCGCCTTCTGCTCGGGCGCGTTGGGAAAGATCGCGGCTTGCGCCTCGGGCCAAATCCAGCCGAGCAATGACGGCCCCAGGATGATGCCGGCGAGCAGCTCGCCGATCACTGAGGGTTGGCCGACGCGCATCATGATCTCGCCGAGGCCGCGACCCACCGCGATCAGCAGGACGATCTGCGCCACCAGCAGGAATTCGGACGGGCCGGCCGATTTGCCCGCTTCGGCGCCGGCCGCAATGGTGGTGAGGATGAGCGCCGCGGGGACGAGGCCGACCGGCCGGAGCAAGGTCCACAGCATGCAGGCGTCATTTCCCCTTTACCCGGCCCCGCTGTCGGGGCCACGGGGATAGAACCCGCGGGAGGCGGCGGGAGTTCCTGCCGCGCACGACGGGACGGAGGGGGCAAAAACGCCAAACGCGAAAACAACCCCATGCACAGTAGGGATGCCGTTGAAAACTTTCAAAAAGTTCGGCTTTGCCGAAACGGCTTGCTCCGTCGGGCAAAACACTGGCAGAATGGCATCGTGGGTGGCATGGCGAGGGTGCCTCCTCATTCTCCGTCATTCCGAGCGCAGCGACTTGTCCGCCGAAGCCTTGGCGAAGGCGGAAGCAATCCAGAATTTTTCCGCGGCGGCAATTTGGATTGCTTCGTCGCAAGGGCTCCTCGCAATGCGGTGGAGAGAGTCTCCCTCACACCACCTGCGGCGTGCGGATCTCGCGCGGCAGGATCAGCGCGGCGGCGATGGCGAGCAGGCAGAGGGCGGCGAAGGCGTGCAGCATGGTGACGAATCCGCCCCGCTCATAGAGCCAGGCGACCAGACCGACGGAGGCGCCGGCCGCGGTGAAACCGACGAAATAGCGCACGGCATAGGCGCGCGAACGCCACTCTTCCGTGGTGTATTTGCCGACCATGGCGTCGTTGACCGTCACCTGCCCGAACGCACCCATGACGATGCCGATCGAAACGACGATCAGCGGCAGGTTGGACAGGCTCGCGGCCAGATACAGGAATGGCGCCAGCATGAAGGAAAGTGGCAGCGCCACCGTCTTCAGGGAGTAGCGGTCGAGCAGCCGGCCGATCGTGTACTGCGTCATCGCGCCGAACACGTAGACGCCGGCGGCGATGACACCTAACAGAGCCGGGCTCTTGGTCAGGTCCGCAAGGCGCTCGGCGAACAGCTTTGGCAGCGCCACGGTGACGGCGTTGAAGGTCGTGGAGATCGCGATCACCACGATCAGCAGCGCCAGGATCACGCGCCACATGTCCTGCCTGGCCACCCGCGCCTGCGCCGCCGCTTGCTTCGAGCCCTTGCGGTCCTCATGCACGACGCTCAGCGCGAAGGCGATGCCGATCAGGACCGTAACCGCGCCAGGAACGATGAACGCAAAACGCCAGCCGAGATATTGGCCGATCACGCCGGTGACCAGGGCCGACGACGCCACGCCGAGATTGCCCCAGACGCCATTGATGCCCATCTCGCGGCCGAGCCGGTCGGCGTAGGACACGATCATGGCGGTGCCGACGGGATGATAGATCGACGCAAAGATGCCGATCGCAAGCAGCGCCGCGCCGAGCTGCACGGGGGTCTGCACGAAGCCGACCGCGATCATCGAAAGGCCGATGCCGACGAAGAAGATCAGCATCATGTGGCGGCGGCTCCAGCGATCGCCCAGCCAGCCGGTGAGCAGCGAGCCGGCGCCGAAGGCAACGAAGCCCGGCGTCGCGTAGGGCAAGAGTTCCGAATAGGCCATGCCGAGCGCCGGGCCCATGATGATGACAGCGGCGGCGAAGATCAGCATCGAATAATGGTCGATGAAATGACCTGCGTTGACGAAACCGATGACCCGACTGGGGCTGTTCATTCCCGAATCCTCTCCTGCTCCGAAATGAGTTATATGTCCTCCCCATGACGGGATGCTGCCAATGACTGTCTTGGAAACGCCAATCCTGCGGGAGGTCCGGAGCAACCACCGCTCGCCCGCGGGCGTGCACCTGGTCGCCCGCGACTATCCCAAGGGGATGCGGATCGATCTGCACATGCACCGCGAGGCGCAGCTGATCTATGCGACAAAGGGCACGATGCAGGTGACGACGCCCGCCGGACGCTGGCTGGTGCCGCCGGACCGCGCGGTCTGGGTGCCGGCCGGGCTCGAGCATGCCATCGACCTGCTGGCCGACATCGAGATGCGCACGCTGTATTTCGACCTGTCCTGGCTGAAGCGCGAGCAGCGCTATGACGGCCTGACCAGGGAATTCGTGGTGCGGGTGTCGCCGCTGCTCAATCAGGCGATTCTCGCGCTGTTCGACGGGCGCAACACCGAAGAGCGCACCGAGCTCCTGGTGCGCCTGGTGATGCTGGAATTGCACCAGGCCGAGGATTCCGCGACCTTCGTGCCGCTGCCGCGCGAAGCGCGCTGCCGCCGCGCCGCGATGATCGTGCTCGACGATCCCACCGGCCTGCACGACATCGACACGCTGGCGCGCGCGGTCGGAACCTCCGCGCGTACGCTGTCGCGGCTGTTTTCGAGCGAGACGCAGCTGAGCTTCAAGAGCTGGTGCCAGCGCGCGAGGATTGCGGCGGCGATCGAGCGGATATCGACGGATGCGAGCGTGTCGGTGAAGCAGCTCGCGACCCAGCTCGGCTATGCCAGCGTGCCGGCGTTCTCGGCCGCATTCCGCCAGGTGACGGGTCGGACGCCGACGGAGTTTGCAACACACGCGGTGTCGTCGCCCGGCTTGACCGGGCGACCCAGTACGCCGAGACGGCTCGGCTAGAATCGAGAAGCTGCGGCGTACTGGATGCCCCGGTCAAGCCGGGGCATGACAGCGCGTTGGAATGAGCACTGCCCGGCATATCATCGACCCGTTCCGGCATGCCCTCATTCTCCAAACGCACGGCGGAGCGAAAGATGCCGCATTCGCCTGCTTGATTGTGATCGGCTTGCACCCAAATCCCGTGTAAGCTTGCCGCATCGCACAGACCTGATACGAAAGCCCCGATGGCCAACGCCTTCTTCTCCGACCTGCTTGCCACCATCTCCGAGCGCGGCCGCACGTTGCTTCGCCGGGGGGACGCCGCCGAAACCAAGCATGATGCCGACGGACTGCTCGAGCTCTGCGATGCGCTGCTGTCGGGCCGGGGCGAAGCCTCGGGCACCGCGATGGCGCGCGAGGTGCTCGACATCTACCGGGAGCTGGACGCGGCGGCACGCCGCGCCTTCTTCGAGGGCTTGGTGCGCGATTTCGGTCCCGATCGGGAGCGCCTGTCCAAGGCGATCGAGACATGGCGCGCCGCGCCCAGCGACGAGGACGCAAGCTCGCTGCACTTCGCCTCAGAGCCGCGCCGGCAGGAGCTGATCCGGCGGCTCAACCGCGCACCCGGCGGTACCGGCGATCTCGTCAACATGCGGGCCGATCTGCTCGGCATGATGAACGGGCACACCGATCTCGCCGCGCTCGATCGCGACGTCTCGCATCTTCTCTCTTCGTGGTTCAACAGGGGGTTTCTCGTGCTGCGCAGGATCGACTGGTCGACTCCGGCCAACATCCTCGAAAAGATCATCCGTTATGAGGCCGTGCACGAGATCTCGGACTGGGACGATCTGCGCCGCCGCATCGATCCGGTCGACCGGCGCTGCTACGCCTTCTTCCATCCTGCGATGGTGGACGAACCCTTGATCTTCGTCGAGGTGGCGCTGACCGAGACGATCCCCGGTGCGATCCAGCCCCTGCTCGCGGTCGACCGCCAGCACCTGCCGATCGAGCGCGCGCGCACCGCCGTGTTCTATTCGATCTCCAACACCCAGCGCGGCCTGGGCGGCATCTCCTTCGGCAGCTTCCTGATCAAGCAGGTGGTGGAAGAGCTGCGCCGCGAGCTGCCGAAGCTCGACACGTTCGTGACGCTGTCGCCGGTGCCTGGCTTCATGGCCTGGGTGAAGCAGGACAAGGATCTGCCGCTGTCGGACGAGGACCGCGAGGTGCTGAGGCGCCTCGATGATCCCAGATGGTTCGAGAGCCCGGAGACGGCGGCACTGCTCCGCGCCGTGCTGGAGCCGCTCGCGGCGCACTATTTCCTCAAGGCGCGCACGCCGAAGGGCAAGCTGATCGATTCCGTCGCCCGCTTCCATCTCGGCAACGGCGCGCGGCTGGAGCGCATCAACTGGCTGGGCGACCTCTCGCCCAAGGGAATGCGCGAGTCCGCCGGCGTCATGGTCAACTACCTCTACCGCCTCGACGACATCGAGAAGAACCACGAGGCCTATGCCAATGACGGCGAGGTCGTGGCGTCGAGTGCGGTGAAGAAGCTGCTGAAGGGCGAAGGGCGAAGGCTGCTGGATATGAGGCTGTCGTAGGGGGCGGACGCTTACCACATCGTCATTGCGAGCACAGCGAAGCAATGCCGCCGTGGAAAGATTCTGGATTGCTTCGCTGCGCTCGCAATGACGGAGTGTGGGGCGACAGCTGGCGAAACCCAACGACCGCCCGCCGCAGGCTCGGACAACCACGGATGACTTCGGCTCTCACCGTCATTGCGAGGAGCCCTTGCAACGAAGCAATCCAGGCTGCTGCCGCGGAAAGATCCTGGATTGCTTCGCTACGCTCGCAATGACGGAGGTCCTGGCAGCGGCTCGCCGAGTAGCCGCAGATCTCCTGCCGGTCAGATCAGCGTCGCGTACAAATCGTCCCAATTCGGATTGAGGCTCTCAATGAGCGCAAGCTTCTTCGCCCGGCTGCCACCTTTGATCTGCTTCTCGCGCACAATCGCGTCGGACATGGTCGCGTGCAGCTCGTACCAGACGAGGAGCTTGCAGCCGTGCTTCGATGAAAAACCCTTTACCAGTCCTTCGCGATGCTCGAACGCGCGGCGCGGCGGATGGGAGGTGACGCCCGTGTAGATCGTCCCGTTGCGGCGATTGGCGAACATGTACACGCAGGTTGCTTCATAATCGTACTCGGCTGAGGACAGCTTCTACAATAGCACAACCAGGAGATGACTACGAGGCTTTCGCCAGCGTCATTGCGAGGAGCCGTTGCGACGAAGCAATCCAGACTGCCGAAGCGGAAAGACCCTGGATTGCTTCGCTGCGCTCGCAATGACGGAGTGTGTGGCGACAGCTCGCGCAATTCGGCACATTGGGATGCGGGCCAGACGCCCGCGAGCGGCAGTGGCCCCTCCACCGTCATTGCGAGGAGCTCTTGCGACGAAGCAATCCAGACTGCCTCCGCGGAAAGATTCTGGATTGCTTCGCTGCGCTCGCAATGACGGAGTGTGTGGCGCGGACGTCGCGCTCCAACGACACTCCTACTCCGCCAGCGCCTTCATCTCCTTGTAGAGATCGGACTTGCCTTCGAAGCCGATGCCTGCAAGCTCGGGCATGGTGATGTGGCCGTTCTCGACGCGGACGCCGTCGGGGAAGCCGCCATAGGGCTGGAACAGGTCGGGATAGCTTTCGTTGCCGCCTAAGCCGAGGCCGGCGGCGATGTTGAGCGACATCTGGTGGCCGCCGTGCGGGATGCAGCGGCTCGGCGACCAGCCGTGGGTCTTCAGCACCTCCAGCGTGCGCTGGTATTCGCACAGGCCATAGGACAAGGCGCAATCGAATTGCAGCCAGTCGCGATCGGGGCGCATGCCGCCGTAGCGGATCAGGTTGCGGGCGTCCTGATGGCTGAACAGGTTCTCGCCCGTCGCCATCGGGCCCGGATAAAATTCGGCGAGCGCGGCCTGCAGCGCGTAGTCGAGAGGATCGCCGGCTTCCTCGTACCAGAACAAGGGATAGTCGCGCAGCATCTTGGCGTAGGCGATGGCGGTCTCCAGGTTGAAGCGGCCGTTGGCGTCGACGGCGAGCTGGGCGTCCTTGCCGATCTCCTTCAGCACCGCCTCGATGCGCCTGCGGTCCTCGGCGATATCAGCGCCGCCGATCTTCATCTTGACGACGTTGTAGCCGCGATCGAGATAGCCGCGCATCTCAGCCCGCAGCATCGAGAGATCCTTGCCGGGATAATAATAGCCGCCGGCGGCGTAGACGAAGACGCGCGGATTGGCTTTGACGCCGTGACGCTCGGCGAGCAAGCGGAACAGCGGCTTGCCGGCGATCTTCGCCACCGCGTCCCACACCGCCATGTCGATGGTGCCGACCGCGACCGAGCGCTCGCCGTGGCCGCCCGGCTTCTCGTTGGTCATCATCGCGGCCCAGACCTTGTCGGGGTCGAGATTGTCGCCGGCTGCGTCGAGCAGCGACTTCGGATCAGCTTCCGTGATGCGCGCGGCGAAGCGCTCGCGGATCAGGCCGCCCTGCCCGTAACGGCCGTTGGAGTTGAAGCCGTAGCCGACGACGCGCTTGCCGTCGCGGACCACGTCGGTCACGACGGCGACGAGGCTGGTCGTCATCTTGGTGAAGTCGATATAGGCGTTGCGGATCGGCGAAGAGATCGGCTTGGTGATCTCGCGGACGTCGACGATGCGGATGGACATTGGGGGCTTTCAGTGTTTATTTCGTCATCGCGAGGAGCGAAGCGACGAAGCAATCCAGCTGCCTCGGCGAAAAGATTCTGGATTGCTTCGCTCGCAATGACGAGGGAGAGAGTGTGCGCCCCTCGCAATGACGCGGAGAGAGCGAGGCGCGCTCGGCTCAAACTATTTCTTATCCCGGAAATACGGCTCGACCGGACCGTGCACCTTAATGGTCAGCGGGTTGCCGTGGCGATCCTTGGCGTTCCCTGCGGTGACGCGGACCCAGCCTTCGCTGATGCAGTACTCCTCGACATTGGTCTTCTCGATGCCCTTGAAGCGGATGCCGACGTCGCGCGACAGGATCTCCGCGTTGTAATAGGGGCTGTTCGGGTCGACCGACAGGCGGTCCGGAAATTCGTCGCTCATGATTGTCTCGCTCACAACAGTGTTTCGATTTGATTGCGCAATCCTTCGGGCCGGGCGGTCGGCGCGTAGCGCGCGACCACGCGGCCCTCACGGTTCACCAGGAATTTGGTGAAATTCCATTTGATGGCGGCGCCGAGAAGCCCGGATTGCTGGCGTTTCAGGTACTCGTACAGAGGATGCGCCTTCGGCCCGTTGACGTCGATCTTCTCGAACAGGGGGAAGGTGACGTCGTAATGGGTCGAGCAGAATTCCTGGATCTCGCTCGCCTGCCCTGGCTCCTGCGCGCCGAACTGGTTGCAGGGAAAGCCGAGCACCGAGAAGCCGCGGGGAGAGAGGTCGCGATGGAGATCCTCGAGGCCGCGATATTGCGGCGTGAAACCGCATTTGCTCGCGGTGTTGACGATCAAGAGCACCTGCCCCTCGAAACGCCGCAGGGCGACCTCCTCGCCGGCCAGCGAGTTGGCCTTGAAGTCGTAGATGGCGGTCATCGCTAGCCCACGGGATCGATCGGCGATGGCGGCACGCCGCCGGCCTCGATCGCTTCGCCGGCGAGCAGGCACAGATCCTCGCGATAGCGGCCAGAGACGATGTGCACGCCGACCGGCGCCCTGCCGACGAGACCTGTGGAGACCACGAGGCCCGGCAATCCCATGAAGGGAATCGCGATCTGCGGCAGCTGCGCTTCCCAGACCCGCTTGAAGGAATCCTCGTCCTTGCGGTCGAGATGGTCGGGGAACGGCAATTCGCCGGAGACCGGCGTCAGCAGCACGGCGTATTTTTCGAAGAACAGCATCCAGTCGCGGGTCAGCGTGGCTCGCCGGGTCAGCGCCTTGGCGTAATTGGCCTGATCCATCGGCGTGACCCTGGCGCGGTTGCCGCGCAGGCAGGCCAGTGCGCCGGGATCGCCCTCGCGCTCGGCCATCTCCAGCTGCGCCTCATAGCCGTCACCGAGCCAGAGCTTGATCTGCCATTCCACCGCTTCGCGCATCGGCGGCGTGTCCTCGATCACATCGACGGTCCAGCCCGCGCGCTCCAGCCGCTTGCCGGCATCGCTCACCGCGGCCTTCACCTCCGGTGCGGTGGCAAGGCCACCCGGATTGAGGCACAGCGCAGCGCGCTTGTCGCGTGCGGGTCCTTGCAGCGGCACCGGCGCGAACCAGGGATCGCGGATGTCGCGGGCCGACATCGCTTCAAGCGAGATGCGCAAATCGTTGACCGTGCGCGCCAGCGGGCCCGAGACCGCCATGATCTGCGGACCGATCGGGCGCTCCGGCAGCGCCGGGTTGAAGGCGGGAATGCGTCCGAGCGTCGGGCGCAGACCGTGCACGCCGCAGGCATAGGCGGGATAACGGATCGAGCCGGCGATGTCGGTGCCGTGCGCGATGTGGCCGATGCCGGCCGCGACCGCCGAGCCGGCGCCGCCGGACGAGCCGCCCGGCGTCAGCGAAGCGTCGCGGGGGTTCTTGGTGTCGCCGTGGATGAGATTGGTGGTGAACCAGCGGTAGGAGAAGGCCGGGCAATTGGTGCGGCCGAGCAGGATGGCGCCCGATTTCCGGAAATTGGCGACCACCGGATTGTCCTCGCGCGCGATCAGGTCGCGCTGCAGCTTGAGGCCGTTGGTGGTGGCAAAGCCTTCCTGGTCGACATTGGCCTTGATGGTGACGGGCACGCCCGCGAGGACGCCGGGGTCCTCGCCCCGGCTAATTGCGGCATCGACGGCATCGGCCTGCTTGAGCACGTCATCCGGCCGGTGGTCGATCACCGCGTTGAGCTGGGGATTGACGGCATCGAGCCGCGCGAGACCGGCCTTGGCGGCCTCCCTGGCGGAGACTTTTTTGGACCTGACGAGGGTGGCGAGGTCGGCGGCCGACAGGCGCCAGAGATCTTGCATGGCTTGCTCCGTATGACAGGCGTCTTTTAGCGCCGGGAACGCGGCAAAGCCATGCGGATTTCGCGGGGGTGAAAGGCGGGTTTTGCGCCGGGCGTTGCCTCATTCTCCGTCATTGCGAGGAGCCCTTGCGACGAAGCAATCCAGGCTGCCTCCGGGGGAGGGATCCTGGATTGCTTCGCTACGCTCGCAATGACGTGGAGAGAACGGTGAGCCCGTTACCTACCGCGTCCGGCTAATGCCTCGTCGCGGACTGGTCCGGCATGTCGAGCAGCGCTTCGGTGAAGGGAAACTCCAGCACGATCTCGCCGTCGGCGTCGGTGACCTCGATGACGGCCTCCAGCAGCGCCGGCTGGGTTCCTTCCGACTTCACAACCTCAAGGATCATCTGGCGCGCGACCTCCCAGGCGCGATCGGGGTTGCGCAGGTCCTCGCCGTCAGGATCCACGATCAGTTCGTCGCCGATGCGGGTGTTGAAGAAATATCTGGGCATGCCTGATCCAATGGGGTCGTCTGTCGCCGATGAGAAGCCGGTCCTTACTCACAACTGGTTTATCCCGACAGGGATCACGACCTATCGGCAATTTTGCGTATCTGATCCGCTCATCTTTGCGGCCGCAATACGCCATCTTTGCAGTGCAACAATTCCCGCAGCCTACTACCTAGGTCGGGAAAATTTCACTGGCGAACTTTGCCGTCCGCACTAATTTGTCCAATGGGCGGATACGTCCGAATTCGCGAAAATGGAGAGCCAAATGGCCTGGAAAGCCCCTAAGATCGTCGAAGTGCCCTGCGGCATGGAAATCAATATGTATGTGAGCGCCACCCGCAAGTAAGCGGCTGGTGGAAACGCGTTCTGCGCAGGTGGTTCTTTCGGTCACGATACGTTTCCGGCAGAGAGAAACCTTGTCCGAAACTGTCTCGGCCTGAGATCCACCTCGCCAATTCGCCTCCAGGAGACGGATCATGCTTCGCGTCGTCGTCCTGGGCGCCGGGGCCGGCGGCGGAGTTCCGCAGTGGAATTGCGGCTGCGAAGGCTGCCGCGCGGCTCGTGCGAAGGGACAAGAGCTGTTTCGAACCCAGGCTTCTGTCGCCTTCAGCGGCGACGGCGAGCACTGGTTCCTGATCAACGCCTCACCCGATCTTCGCCAGCAATTGAACGCCACGCCGCAGCTGCACCCAAAGGCGGGCGCGCTGCGCCACACGCCGATTGCGGGCGTGATCTTGACCAACAGCGAAGTCGATGCCGTGGCCGGCCTGCTGTCGATGCGCGAAGGCTCGCCCTTCACGATCTATGCGCACGAGAAGGTGCTGGCGATCCTCAGCTCCAACAGCATCTTCAACGTGCTGAACGAGAAGAACGTGCGGCGCCAGCCGATCGCGATCCGCGAGCCGTTCGAGCCGCGGCTGCCCGACGGCACGCGCTCGGGGCTCGAGGTGCTGCCCTTTGCCGTGCCGGGCAAGTCGGCCTGGTATCTCGAAGGCAAGGTGCATCCGGGCGGCGAGAGCGGCGACGGCGACACGCTGGGCCTGAAGATCACCGACAAGGCCACGGGCAAGTTCTTCTACTTCATCGCGGCCTGCGCCGAGGTGACCGACGCGCTCAAGGCCGAGATCGACGGCGCTTCACTAGTGTTCTTCGACGGCACCGTCTGGCGCGACGACGAGATGATCAGGGCCGGCCTCGGCCACAAGACCGGCAAGAGCATGGGCCATGTCGCCATGTCCGGCGAGGACGGCGCCATCGCCCGGCTGGCCGATCTCAATATCGACAGGAAGCTGTTTCTGCATATCAATAACTCGAATCCGGCGCTGCTGCCCGGCTCGCCCGAGCGCAAGCTCACTGAGGAGGCGGGCTGGCAGATACCGGCGGATGGAACGGAGATCGTGCTGTGAACGCCGAATCACTGACTGGAATGACCGCGCTCTCGATCGGCAAGGACTTGAGGCTCAACTCGGCCGAGGAGCTCGAGGCGGCGCTGCGCCACATCGGCGCCACGCGCTATCACAGCCTGCATCCGTTCCATAAGCTGCTGCATGGCGGCAAGCTGAACAAGGGCCAGGTGCAGGCCTGGGCGCTCAACCGCTACTATTACCAGAGCACCATTCCGATCAAGGACGCGGTGGTGATCTCCCGCTTCCGCGACCGCGCCACGCGGCTGGAATGGCGCCATCGCATCGAAGACCATGACGGCGATGTCGACAGCGAGGGCGGCATCGAGCGCTGGATCAAGCTGACCGAAGGGCTCGGGCTCGACACCGCTTACGTCGAATCCACCGAAGGCATCTTGCCGGCGACGCGCTTCGCGGTGGAAGCCTATGTGCACTTCTGCCGCGAAAAAAGCCCGCTGGAGGCGATCGCCTCCTCGCTCACCGAGTTGTTCGCGCCGAACCTGCATGAAGAACGCATCTCGGGCATGCTGGAGCACTACGACTTCGTCAACCCCGATATCATGAGCTACTTCAAGCGCCGCCTGACCCAGGCGCCGCGCGACGCCAATTTTGCGCTCGATTATGTCAAGAGGCACGCCACGACGCCGGAGCAGCGCGCGCAGGTCTGCAACGCGCTGATCTTCAAGACCAACGTGCTGTGGGTGCAGCTGGATGCGCTCCAGCATGCCTATGTCGAGGGCCACATTCCGCCGGGCGCGTTCGTGCCCAAAGCGAGCTAAGGATTAAAAGCAATGGCCGGGCCGCGGAACATCAGCGTCAGCGAGGCGAGCCGCCCCGTGCTGCCGCGGCATGCCAAGCTCAGATATGACGAGACCCGCAAGGTCTGGGTGATCCTGGCGCCGGAGCGCGTGCTGGCGCCGGACGAGATTGCGGTCGAGGTCTTGCAACTCTGCAACGGCGAGCGCAATGTCGGCGACGTCGCCGATCAGCTCGCCGCAAAGTACGCAGCGCCGCGCGAGGCGATCCTGGCCGACGTCATCGCCATGCTGCAGGATCTCGCCGACAAGGGCTTTCTCACCGAGATCAGGGAGAAGACGTCATGAGCGACGTGACCATCCCGCCCAGCGACAGCCTCGCGGTGCTGGAGAAGCAGCGCTCGACGGCGGAGACGTTCGGCATTCCGCTCGCGGTGCTGCTCGAGATCACCCATCGCTGCCCGCTGCAATGTCCCTATTGCTCCAACCCGGTCGAGCTCGACCGCTCCGGCAAGGAGCTGACGACGGACGAGTGGAAAAAAGTGCTGAGCGAGCTCGCCGAGATCGGCGTGCTCCAGGTGCATTTCTCCGGTGGCGAGCCGACGGCGCGGAAAGATCTCGTCGAGCTGGTCAAGCATGCCAGCGACGCCGGGCTCTACACCAATCTCATCACCTCGGCCGTGCTGCTGACGCGCGAGAGGCTCAGCGATCTCGCAGATGCCGGGCTCTGCCATGTGCAGATCTCGTTCCAGGGCATCGAAGACGGCCTCGCCGATCGCGTCGCCGGCTACAAGGGCGGCCACCGCAAGAAGCTCGAGGTCGCGAAATGGACGCGCGAGCTCGACCTGCCGCTCACCGTGAACGCGGTGATGCACCGGCAGAACCTGCACCAGTTGCCCGACATCATCCAGATGGCGCTCGATCTCGACGCCGACCGGCTCGAGGTCGCCAATGTGCAATATTACGGCTGGGCGCTGAAGAACCGCGCCGCGCTGATGCCAACCGTGGCGCAGCTCGATGAGTGTACCCGCCTCGTTGAGGAGGCACGCGAGCGGCTGAAGGGCCGACTGACCATCGACTACGTGGTGCCGGATTATTACGCGCTGCGGCCGAAGAAATGCATGGGCGGCTGGGGCCGGCAGTTCTTCAACATCTCGCCCGCCGGCAAGGTGCTGCCCTGCCACGCCGCCGAGAGCATCACCGGGCTCGATTTCGAATCGGTGCGCTCCAACCATTCGATCGCCTGGATCTGGCAGAACTCGGAGGCCTTCAACCGCTATCGCGGCACCGGCTGGATGAAGGAGCCGTGCAAGAGTTGCGAGTTCCGCGAGATCGATTTCGGCGGCTGCCGCTGCCAGGCCTTCGCGCTGACCGGGGACGCCGCCAACACCGACCCGGCCTGCGCGCTGTCGCCGCTGCACGAGACCATCTTCAAGCAGGCGGAAGCCGAGGCCGCAGGCGACACCAGCCGCTTCCTCTATCGCAACTTCGCCGGCGGCACCCTGGAATCCGAGAATGACGCCTGACGCCGACGCGGGCACAGCGGCCAAACGCACTGATCCCTTTGCGCCGCTGACCTCCGATATGCTCGACGTCGGCGACGGCCATGAGCTCTATGTCGAGAGCGTCGGCCGCAGCGACGGCATCCCCGCGGTCTATCTGCACGGCGGGCCCGGCAGCGGCTGCCAGCCCGACCATCGCCGGCTGTTCGATCCCGACCGCTTCTGCGCCGTGCTGTTCGACCAGCGCGGCTGCGGCCGCAGCCGGCCCAAGGGATCGCGCGAGCACAACACCACACAGCATCTGATCGCGGACATGGAGACGATCCGCGAAAAGTTCGGCTTCGAACGCTGGATGGTGGTCGGCGGTTCCTGGGGCGCGACGCTGGCGCTGGCGTATGCAGAGGCGCATCCCGAGCACGTCTCCGGCATAGCGCTGCGCGCGACGTTTCTCGGCACGCGGGCCGAGGTCGAGACGGCCTTCACCTCGCGCCTGTCGCAATTCCATCCGGCGCTGTACGAGGATTTCCTCAGCGTGCTGCCGCCAGAGGAGCGCGACCGGCCGGTGGATGCCTATTGGCGCCGCATCCTCGATAGCGACCCTGCCGTGCATGGCCCGGCGGCGAAGGCCTGGCACGACACCGAGCGCGTCTTGTCCGAGCACAAGCCGGCACGGACGCGGCTCGACCTCGCCGGGCTGAACGTCTGGCGCACATTGCCGGCGACGCCGTTCATGGAAGCGCATTATTTCATCAACGACAGCTTCATGAACGAGGACCAGCTGCTGCGGAACGCGGGCCGGCTCGACGGCATTCCCGGGATGATCGTGCAGGGTCGCTATGATCTGTTGTGTGCTCCCGCGACAGCGCAGGCCCTTGCGAAAGTATGGCCCGGTTCCGAGCTTCGCATCGTGGAAGAAGCCGGGCATTCGCTCTATGATGGCGGCGTGAGGGACGCGGTCATGAAGTCGATCGCGGACCTTGCGTCGAAGATCGGGCGATGAGAGGACAAGAAGAATGCCGCTCGCCGGAAAGGGCATGCTGCTGACGTCGATGAACATCGACGCTGCGGACGAGGCCGATTTCAACCGCTGGTACGATCGCGAGCATCTGGAAGAGCGTGTCGCAATCGACGGATTTCTCGAAGCGCGGCGCTATGTCGCGCATGCCGCCAACCCCAAATATCTCTCGCTGTACTCGACCGAAACGCTCGGCGTGCTCGACAGCCCCGCCTACCGGGCGCGCCTCGCCGACCAGACCGAATGGTCGCGGCGATCCATGGCGCGCTTCAGGGACATGCTGCGCGTGGTCGCGCGCATCACAATCAGCAAGGGTACTGGCCGCGGCGCGTCGCTCGGCCTGGTGCGGCTGCGGCCGACGCCCGACAACGCCGGTGCGTGGCGTGATGCGCTGCAAGAAAAGCTGGCGCCGCAGGACCGCGACGGCATCATCTCGATGCACCTGCTCGAAAGCGAGCCGGAATTGTCGGGCGCAACGGCGGGAATTCCGGCGGTGCGCAACGAGGGCGCGCGCGACTGGTTCGTGCTGATCGACGGCACGCACGTCAATGCCGTCTCCGCCGTCATCGCCGAGCGCTTCACCGGCCCGGCTGCGGCGCCCTTCCCGCTCCCCATCTCCGTCGGCACCTACTGCCTGATGTGGGACCTCGCCAAGAGCGATGTCGCGCGCGGCTGAACGGCATCCGCATCGCAGCATATTGCACCGCACGCATCTCGTGCGCCGCGCGTTAATGCCGTGCACGCGTAGCTCCCATGAAAGCGGTGACGCGCGCAAATTTGCCGTTGTACTTCGGAACGGTTCTAATAAGCTAACCCAATGACGTCATTCAGAAACCAGATCGAAGCGCGTTAAGCGCTCGCCAAGCTCAAACAAAAAAGGCCGCGGGGTCTTCGGGCCTGCGCGGACAGGGTAGGAATGAAACCGACCGACATCGCGGCCCCCGACTACTTTCACAAAGTGGTCGATTGCCAATGGGCCTGTCCTGCGCACACCCCGGTTCCCGAATACATCCGATTGATCGCCCAAGGCCGCTACAGCGATGCCTACATGATCAATTGGAAATCGAACGTATTTCCCGGCATTCTGGGACGCACCTGCGATCGTCCCTGCGAGCCGGCGTGCCGGCGCGGACGCGTGGAGGAAAATCCTGTCGCGATCTGCCGCCTCAAGCGCGTCGCCGCGGATTTCAAGGACGACATCAGGCAGCGGCTGCCGAAGCCCGGGCCGAAGAACGGCAAGCGCGTCGCGCTGGTCGGCGGCGGTCCCGCTTCGCTGACGGTGGCGCGCGATCTCGCGCCGCTCGGCTATCACTGCACCGTGTTCGATGCCGACCCGGAAGCCGGCGGCATGATGCGCACGCAAATCCCGAAATTCCGCCTGCCCAATTCCGTGATCGACGAGGAGACCGGCTACATCCTGGGTCTCGGCGTCGAGTTCAAAGGCGGCCACCGCATCGACAGCATGAAGGCGCTGCTTGCCGAGAAATACGACGCCATCTTCGTCGGCTCCGGCGCGCCGCGCGGCCGCGAGCTCGAGCTTCCCGGCCGGAAAGAGGCCGCCGCCAACATCCATATCGGCATCGAATGGCTGGCCAACGTGTCGTTCGGCCATGTCGACAAGATAGGCAAGCGCGTCATCGTGCTCGGCGGCGGCAACACCGCGATGGATTGCTGCCGCACCGCGCGCCGGCTCGGCGGCGAGAAAGTCACGGTGGTCGTGCGTTCCGGCTTCGACGAGATGAAGGCCTCGCCCTGGGAGAAGGAAGACGCGATCCACGAGGATATCCCGATCCTCAACTACATGGTCCCGGTGGCCTTCAAGCATGTCGCCGGCAAGCTGATCGGCGTCACCTTCCAGCACGTCAAAGCCGAATACGACGCCAAAGGCCGCCGCAATCTGGTGCCTTCGGGCGATCCCGATCAGACCATTCCCTGCGACGACGTGCTGGTCGCGGTCGGTCAGGAGAACGCCTTCCCCTGGATCGAGCAGGATTGCGGCATCGAGTTCGACAAATGGCACATGCCGAAGGTCGATCCGAAGACCTTCGCCTCGACCAATCCGAAAGTGTTCTTCGGCGGCGATGCCGCGTTCGGCCCGAAGAACATCATCTGGGCGGTCGCGCACGGCCATGACGCCGCGCTGTCGATCCACAAGATGCTCTCGGGCGAAGCGGTCGACGAACGGCCGCTGCCGGAGGTGCAGATCTCCTCGCAGAAGATGGGCATCCACGAATGGAGCTATGACAACGACATCTCGCCCGACAAGCGCTATAAGGTACCGCATCGCGACAAGGTCGTTGCGCTGAAGGACATCCGCGCCGAGGTCGAGCTCGGCTATGACGTCAAGCTGGCGCTCGGCGAAGCCCATCGCTGCCTGAACTGCGACGTGCAGACCGTGTTCTCGACCTCGCTCTGCATCGAGTGCGACGCCTGCGCCGACATCTGCCCGATGGATTGCATCACCTTCACCGCCAACGGCGAGGAAAGCGATCTGCGCCAGCGCCTGAAGGCGCCCTCCGCGCATCCGGACCAGGACCTCTACGTCTCCTCGGACCTGAAGACCGGGCGGGTGATGGTGAAGGACGAGGATGTCTGCCTGCATTGCGGGCTGTGCGCCGAGCGCTGTCCCACCGGCGCCTGGGACATGCAGAAATATTTCATCGAGATGACCCACGCAGGTTCGACATGTCCGACAAAAAGCCGATCAGCAGCGTAAACGACTTCGTCGTCCGCTTCGCCAACGTCAACGGCTCGGGCTCGGCCAGCGCCAACGAGATGTTCGCGCGCGCGATCCTGCGCCACGGCGTGCCTGTCAGCCCACGCAACATCTTCCCCTCCAACATCCAGGGCCTGCCGACCTGGTACGAGGTGCGGGTGACGGAAGACGGCCATCTCGGCGCCCGCGGCGGCGTCGACATGATGGTGGCGATGAATCCGCAGACCTGGGACAAGGACGTCGCCGGCATCGAGCCCGGCGGCTACCTGTTCTACGATTCCACCAAGCCGATGCCGTCGACCAAATTCCGCGACGACATCACAGTGATCGGCGTGCCGCTGACTGCGATCACCAACTCGACCTATACCGATCCGCGTCAGCGACAGCTGTTCAAGAACATCATCTATTTGGGCGCGCTCAGCGCGTTGCTCGACATGGACCCCAAGCTGATCGAGCAGCTGATCGGCGAGCAGTACAAAGGCAAGGAGAAGCTGCTCTCCTCCAACGTCCATGCGCTGCATCTCGGCCGCGACTGGGCGCTGCAGAACCTGAAATGTCCGATTGGGCTGCGCGTGAAGAAGTCCGACAAGGTCGGCGACCGCATCTTCATCGAGGGCAACAGCGCCGCCGCGCTCGGCGCGGTCTATGGTGGCGCCACCGTGTGTGCCTGGTATCCGATCACGCCGTCCTCGTCGGTGGCCGAGGCTTTCACCGCCCATTGCAAGAAGTACCGGCACGATCCTGAAACGGGCAAGGCGAAATACGCGATCGTGCAGGGCGAGGACGAGCTCGCGTCGATCGGCATCGTGATCGGCGCCTCCTGGAACGGCGCCCGCGCCTTCACGGCGACCTCCGGCCCCGGCATCTCGCTGATGACGGAGTTCATCGGCCTCTCGTACTTCGCAGAGATCCCGGCCGTGATCATGAATATCCAGCGCGCCGGCCCCTCCACGGGCATGCCGACCCGCACCCAGCAATGCGACATCATCGCCTGCGCCTATGCCTCGCATGGCGACACCAAGCATGTGCTGCTGTTCCCCGAGGACCCGGCCGAGGCCTTCGAGTTCGCGGCCGCCGCCTTCGATCTCGCCGAGCGGCTGCAGACGACGATCTTCCTGATGCTCGATCTCGACATCGGCATGAACCACCGGCTCTGCCGCCCGCTGAAGTGGGACGATGCCAGGCAATATGACCGCGGCAAGGTGATGACGGCGGCGATGCTGGAGGAAGGCCGCGACTTCGGCCGCTATCTCGACGTCGACGGCGACGGCATTCCCTACCGAACCTATCCCGGCACGCATCCGACCAAGGGCTCCTACTTCACCCGCGGCACGTCGCGGGACCGCTATGCGCGCTACTCCGAGGAAGGCACGGTCTACGCCGACAACATGCAGCGCCTGATGCGCAAGTTCGAGACCGCGCAGGACCTCGTGCCGCGTCCGCTGCAGGCCAATGCGGAACGGCCGACCAAATATGGCGTGATATATTTCGGCTCGACCTCGCCGGCGATGGACGAGGCGATCGGCCTGCTGGAAGCGCGCGGGCATCAGCTCGACCGTCTGCGCATCCGCGCCTTCCCGTTCCATTCCAGCGTGGCCAGCTTCCTCGCCGAGCACGATTTCGTATACGTCGTCGAGCAGAACCGCGACAGCCAGCTGCGCCAGCTCATCGTCAACGAGAACGGCATCGATCCCGTCCGGCTGGTGCCGATCGTGCATTACGACGGCACGCCGATCACTGCTCGCTTCATCGCCAAGGCCATTGGCGACCACCAGGACCACCTCAAGGTGACCCCGCTCCGCAAGGCCGTTTCATGACTTACATCGCAAAACCGAAATTCCATCATCCGGGTCTGAAGAAGAACGCGCTCGGCTACACGCATCGCGATTACGAGGGCAAGATCTCGACGCTGTGTGCCGGCTGCGGCCACGATTCGATCACCGCCTCGATTATCGAAGCCTGCTACGAGCTCTCGATCGAGCCGCACCGGGTGGCGAAGATCTCCGGCATCGGCTGTTCGTCGAAGACGCCGGACTATTTCCTCGGCAATTCGCACGGCTTCAACTCCGTGCACGGCCGCATGCCATCCGTGCTGACAGGCGCCAATCTCGCCAACCGCGATCTGATCTATCTCGGCGTCTCCGGCGACGGCGATTCCGCCTCGATCGGCTTCGGGCAGTTCGCGCATTCGATCCGGCGCGGCGTCAACATGACCTATATCGTCGAGAACAACGGCGTTTACGGCCTGACCAAGGGTCAGTTCTCGGCCACCGCCGACCGCGGCTCGAAGAGCAAGAAGGGCGTCACCAACACGGACAACGCCATCGACCTCGTCGCCATCGCGCTGCAATTAGGGGCCACCTTCGTGGCGCGCTCGTTCTCCGGCGACAAGAGCCAGCTGGTGCCGCTGATCGCCGCCGCGATCGGCCACAAGGGCGCGTCCTTCATCGACGTGATCAGCCCCTGCATCGCCTTCAACAACCATGCCGGCTCGACCAAGAGCTTCGACTATGTCCGCGAGCACAATGACGCCGTGAACCGGCTCGACGTGCTGGTCGGCCGCGACCCGATTGCGGTGGACTACGCGCCCGGCACGGTGCAGGTGGTCGAGCAGCACGACGGCAGCAAGATCGCGCTGCGCAAGATCGATGCCGATTACGATCCGCACGACCGCCTGGGCGCCCAGACCTTCCTCGCAAGGCACGCCGCCAAGGGCCAGATCGTCACCGGTCTTCTGTACGTCGACCCTGAGGCCGAAGACCTGCACGAGCATCTCAACACGGTCGAGACGCCACTCAACGCGCTCGAGGCGGACATGCTCTGCCCGGGCTCGGCGGTGCTGGACAAGATCAACGCCAGCCTGCGGTGATCATCTTCGCGCTGATGCCGCCGGCCTGACGCGTATCGTGATCTTCTCCGACACGACGGGTGGTTCGAACGGATAGTGCTTGGCGTCGCCAAGCACCAGTTGCAGCGTGTGCGTGCCCGGCGGAAGCTCGAGAAACGTTTCGGTTTGTCCGGCTCCGAAATGCAGATGGGACTTGTCCTGCGGAATCGGCTCCTTGGCATCAATGGGGTCTTTCACATCGATCAACAGATGATGGTGGCCGGCATTGTGGTAGTCGTCACCGGCATGCGTCACGCCCATGTTGCGCAGGCCGAACCGGACCCAAAACCCACCACGGATCTTCTGGCCGTCATACGGCGAGATGAAATAAAGCTTGGCGTCCTTTGGCGCAGTTTTGCCTTGCGGATAGGCCGCGCCGGGGAGCAATGCGATGGCGGCCGCGAGCGCGATACAGGAAACGATCTTCATCAAATTGACTCCAGTACCTACGGACTGAGCGCGATCCGGAATCCATGCGTGGGGTAACGGACGCCGGTGTCGTATCCACCGCGGTTTGACGGCCGCACATATCTCGAATCGTTCTTCCAGGAGCCTGAGCGCAGGACATGAGAGCCGCAGTCAGGGCTAGTCCACGCCGAGCCGTCGCTGGGCGCGCCCTGATACGTCCGGTGCCAGCAGTCTGCGACCCACTGATCGATGCCGCCGCCCATGTCGTAAAGCCCGAATGGATTGGGCTTGAAACTGCCGACCTTGGCCGGCTGCTCGGCCGCAAGTTCACCGCAATCCTTGCAGCCGGCCATGCCCGGCTGCAGCTTGTCGCCCCACCAATATTTGGTCTGTGTCCCGCCGCGTGCCGCATATTCCCATTCGGCTTCGCTCGGAAGCCGGTAGGGCTTCTTTGTCGCCTGCGCGAGCCAGGCGACATATTGCTGCGCATCGGTCCAGCTCACATTGCTGACCGGGGCATCGTCCTTGCCAGTGGCCGTGAATCCGCACGCCTTGGCGGCAGCGCATTCGTTCCACTCCTGCACCGTCACCGGGTATTTTCCGATCGAGAACGGCTTGATCGTGACCTGATGGACGGGTCGTTCGGTCGGATCGTCATTGCTTCCCATCGCGAAGCTGCCGCCACGAATGGCGATCATTTCGGGTTCCCGGACCGGCGTCACCGATGGACTGGATGCCGGAGACGGTGAAGGCGATGCTGCGGGCGGTGGCACCGTTGTGGGCAACGGAGAAGCCGCGGGTGCGGCTTGTGGCGCCGGTGCTGCCGGGCTCGGTAATGACGGAACGGATTGCGGCGTCGGCGAAGCCAACGGCGCCGCGATCGGGGGAGCGGCAGCCTGTTGCCCCACCTGGCTGCGGTGCTGCACCAGCACGTACCAAAGCACGTAGCCGGCAATCACCAGCAATGCCGTGATCAGAAGAAAGAGCAGGACGTTCTCACGCCGGCTTCTTGTCTTGCCGACCGCATCAGCGTCCGGCAGCACACGATACACGCGCACCGGATCGGTGATGTTCTTGACCTTGCGGTCGCCGAGCGACTCATAGCCGCATACGATCTTGTGTTTGATCTGCTCGTAGATCGCGCCGGATATGAAGACCTGCCCCGGCTCCGCGATGCCCTCGATACGCGTGGCGATGTTGACGCCGTCACCGTAGATGTCGTCCGGCTCCACGATGACGTCACCGAGATTGACTCCGATCCGATATTCGAGCCGGGAATGCTTGGGAATGGAGGCGTTGCGGCCGACGAGATTCTGCTGGATGACGATGCTGCATCGAACGGCTTCCACGGGACTGTCGAATATGGCGATGAAGCCGTCGCCGGTCGTCTTCACCAGACTTCCATGGTGCTCGATGATGCTGGGCTGGATGATGTCGCGCTCGATCCGCTTGACGCGGGCATGCGTGCCTTCCTCGTCGGCCTGCATCAACCGGCTGTAGGAGACGATATCGCCGACGATGATCGCGGCGAGACGGCGAGGCATTCCGCTGTGCGGCGGCGGCTCGTCGGGATTTCCGGGTCTGAAGTTGCGAATTTCGCCCATGCAGGGGACTCCACAAACTTACAAGGCAGCCCCAACCTACGACCGCCAAAGGCGATCGTCTGTGAAGGCTATCACATTGACGAACCGAGACAATGTCGCAGCGATTGCAGGCTTCAAGTTCCGAAGAGCCGCCCGCTTCATCGCTTGAACCTTCTCGAGCCCATCAGTGACTAAGGCGGAGCGTGAAGCGAGTTGCGCGAATCCGCACCGCGACCACCGCTCGAGCGGCTTGCGACGGTTGAACGCGGGTCACCAATTCTGCGTCTAACAGACAGCAGCTCTGTCCTGCTGCGACGAAATTGTCGTGTGCACGAGGCCCTTATGAAGCTCGTCATCCTTGCTGCCCTCACTTTTGCTGCGCTGACCAGCGTCGGCCGCGCCGAGGAAGTCGATGATATCCGCGAGGCCAGTAAGGCCGAGGCCGAGACCTTCAATACGCGGATGTATGCGAAGCCTCCCGGCGACAAGGCCTATGCCTGCTTCGTCCGCCGCTACGATGCCGACCATCTGGCGCGGCATCCGAAGCAGAAGGTCGCCGCGATGAAGCTGCTGATCTCCGCGGAATTCGACAAGGAGGACAAGGAGCTTCACCATTCCTTCCGCCTCGGCTTCAGGTACCGTCATCGCAGCGGCGATTTCGACTCCAGCGGCTCGTGCAACCACGCCGTATTCACAAAGAGCAGCGACGAGGTGCGCCTCGGCTGCGGCGTCGACTGCGATGGCGGCGGCATCGGCGTTGCGCTCTCCAAGGACGACAAGTCCGCGATCGTCCGGCTCGAACGTGTCAGGGTCTGGCAGAACAACAAGCCGGACGATGACGCCGAGCATTCGCTGACCGCCGGCGCCGACGACAAGATTTTCCGGCTCGACCGGGCCGACAATCGCGAGTGCGCCTCGCTGGTGACCGACCGCAAGGAACTCGCGGCGCTGCGCCACAAGTGATATGCCTGCGGCAATGTCAGGCAATCCAGGGAGAATGCCATGAACCGCCGCAGCATCTTGTGGAGCGCCGTCTCGGCTTTGGGCGCAGCACTCGACGCCTCCGGCGCCAGAGCCGCGACGGAAGTGAGCGCGAGTAGCAAGCTGAAAGTCGCCTATCACCTCAGCGACGCCGAGAAGGTCCATTTCGTGCTCGGCAATATCCAGAACCACATCGACGGGGTCGGCGGCCCAGAGCATGTGACGATCGCGCTGGTGATCCACGGCCCGGCGCTGAAGGCGTTTCACTCGGCGCAGGCCAACCCCGACGTCAGCAAGCGCGTCGGTGACTTCTCCCAGGGCGGCATCGAGCTCGCCGCCTGCGGCAACACGATGAAAGCGCAGAACGTGACGCTGAGCGAGCTGCTGCCAGGCTTCGTCAACGCCGAGAACGGCGGCGTGGTGCGGCTCGCCGAGCTGCAGTCGCAGGGGTATCTGTATTTGCGGCCGTAAGATTTGCGAAAGACGCGCCACACTCTCCGTCATTGCGAGCGCAGCGACTTGTCCGCCGAAGCCTTAGCGAAGGCGGAAGCAATCCAGAATTCTTCCGCGGCGGCAGACTGGATTGCTTCGTCGCAAGGGCTCCTCGCAATGACGCGGAGAGGGCTGCGCCCGCCATCGCCGTATCCTCCCGTCGCACTTGACTTACCCATAACTCCACAGTTATGAGTCTATCCATAACTTCCTGGTTATGGATTCCGCATGTCCCCCACCCCCGACCTTCTGTTCAGAACGCTCGCCGACCCCACCCGGCGCGCGATCTTCGAGCGGCTGTGCCGTGAGGGGGAGCAGACGGTCGGGGCGCTGACGGCGCGATCAGGCGTGTCGCAGCCGGCGGTGTCGAAACATCTTGGCGCCCTGAAGCAGGCGGGCCTGGTGCGCGACCGGCACGAAGGACGGCAGACCCATTACAGCGCGCAGCCCGGTGCGCTCAATCCGCTGATCGACTGGACCGGCCAGATGGCCGGGTTCTGGCAGAAAAGGTTAGATGCCCTCGACGATCTCCTGAAGAGGATGGACCAATGAACGCCCCCGCCGAGACGCGCTCCGTCGTGATCGAGCGCGAATTTGCCTATCCCGCCGAGCGGCTCTGGCGCGCGCTGACGCAGCCGCATCTGATCGAGGAATGGCTGATGAAGAACGACTTCAAGCCGGTCGTCGGCCATCGCTTCAATCTGCGCGGCGAATGGGGCGGCGTGCTGGATTGCGAGGTGCTCACCATCGAGCCGCAGAGGATGCTGGCCTACACCTGGAATTTCTCGCATGAGGACGCCGCCTTCGACCTCAAGAGCATCGTCACCTTCACGCTGACGCCGACGAGCGCGGGCACGCATCTGCGCGTCGAGCAGGCGGGCTTCCGCCCGACGCAGAAACAGGCGTTCGGCGGCGCGCATGCCGGCTGGAAGCAGTTTTTGGCCAAGCTGGACGATTTGCTAGCGCGGGCGAGCTAGCCCCGCGGGCGTCCATTTTCGATCAATCCAACGGGAGGAACCAATGAGCACGCAGATGTGGATTCGGCAAATTCATCGCTGGCTGTCGATGGCATTCACGCTCGCCGTCATCGCCAACATCGTGGCGATGACGATGCAGGTTCAGGCCGTGTGGATCGGCTTCCTGGCGCTGGTGCCGCTGATTCCGCTGCTCGCGACCGGGCTCTATCTGTTCGCGCTACCTTATCGCGGCCGCAGCAACGCGTGAACGAGGCCATGATGAAGAAGCCCGTGGCGGCGAAGACGAGCAGCGCGAAGCAAGCAGGTACCGCCTCGCCATCCAAGCTGATCGACGGCCGGATCAAGGAGCTCGGCGACTGGCGCGGCGAGATGCTGGGGCGGGTTCGCGCGCTGATCAAGGAGGCCGACCCTGATGTCGTCGAAGAGTGGAAATGGCGCGGTGTTCCCGTCTGGGAGCACGACGGCATCATCTGCACCGGCGAGACCTACAAGGAGGTCGTGAAGCTGACCTTCGCCAAGGGCGCCGCGCTGGCGGATCCCGCAGGTCTCTTCAATTCCAGCCTCGACGGCAATGTGCGCCGCGCGATCGATATTCGCGAGGGCGAAACGATCAACGAGAAGGCGTTGAAGGCGCTGATCCGCGCGGCGGTCGAGCTGAATGCGAGCAAGAAGAAGCCGGGGAAGCGATCAGCCTCGTAGACGCGATGGGCCGCCACAAGCGCCTTCCTTCTCCCCTTGCGGGAGAAGGTGGCGCGAAGCGCCGGATGAGGGGTCTTCATCGGCACGGGAGAGTGCGGAGAGATACCCCTCACCCCAGTGAGCTTATGTCTGCCGGCGTCGCTGCCCTCTCCCGCAAGGGGCGAGGGCACATCAATGCGCATCTCGCGTGGTGCCCCATTTAGGCAGCCCCCGTCACGCCACCGCGGCGGGAATCGGGCGCGGGCTGACGACGTATTCGCGCAGGACCTTGTCGTTGGCGTCGACCTCGATCAGTGCGACGTCGTAGGTCCAGAGATCGGCCAAGTGCTGGAGCACGCGCTTGGCGTCGGTCTCGTTGAGCTGCGAGCCCTTGATGACGTGGTGATGCAGGATCAGGCGGCGGTCGCCGGAGAGATCGACGTCAACCACCTCGATATTGGCATCGATGAAGCCGACATCGTGCTGCCGCGCCAGCTCGCGGCGGACGCGGCGGAAACCGCGCTCGTCGTGGATGGCGTCGACCCGGATGCCGGCGCGCTCCTCGGGATCGTCGTGCAGATGGAACATGCGGAAGTGCCGCATCAACTTCGGGCTCAGGAACTGCCCGATGAAGCTTTCGTCGCGGTAATTGGCCCAGACGTCGCGCAGCACGCCCATGACGTCGCCCTTGCCGGCGATGTCGGGGAACCACTCGCGGTCCTCGTCTTCCGGATTGGCGACGATGCGCTCGATGTCCTGCATCACCGCGAAGCCGAGCGCGTAGGGGTTGAAGCCGGAGAAACGCGGGTCGTCGAATTCGGGCTGGAACACCACATTAGTGTGCGACCCCAGAAATTCGAGGAAGTTGCCGTCGCTGATGCGACCCTGCTCGTGCAGCTTGGTCATGATGCGATAATGGACGTAGGTCGCCGTCCCCTCGTTCATGACCTTGGTCTGGCTCTGCGGATAGAAATATTGCGCGATGTGGCGAACGATGCGGAGCAGCTCGCGCTGCCAGGGCGCCAGACGCGGCGCGCTCTTCTCCAGGAAATACAGCAAATTCTCCTGCGGCAGGCCGAGCAGCTTGCGGCGGCGCTCGATGCTGAGCGTGGAGCGGCTCTTGGCGGCGCCCTTCGGCACGGTGCGCCAGAGATCGTTGAAGACCTCCTCCTCGTGCTGGCGGCGACGCCCTGCCCGCTTCTCCTCGGCGCGCAGATCGAGCTTCTTCTTGCCGGGATAACGGTCGATGCCGTGCGACATCAGCGCGTGCGCGGCGTCGAGCGTGCGCTCGACCTCGATGCGGCCATAGCGATCCTCGCACTGCATGACGTAGTTCTTGGCGAAGTCGAGATAGTCCAGGATGCCGTCGGCATCGGTCCACTGCTTGAACAGATAATTGTTCTTGAAGAAATGGTTGTGGCCGAAGGCGGCGTGCGCGATCACCAGCGTCTGCATCGTCGCCGTGTTCTCCTCCATCAGATAGGAGATGCAGGGCGAGGAGTTGATGACGATCTCGTAGGCCAGCCCCATCAGGCCCTTGCGGTAGGACGCCTCATGGAACGCGAAGTGCTTGCCGAACGACCAGTGCTTGTAGAACAGGGGCATGCCGACCGACGAATAGGCGTCCAGCATCTGCTCGGCGGTGATGACCTCGATCTGGTTCGGATAGACGTCGAGGCCGAGATCCTTCAGCGCCACCTCCTCGCAGGCATCGGTGATGCGCTGCAAGGTGTGGAAATCCCAATCGGCGCCTTCGAACAAACGTTCCTTCATGGAGCGGCCTTCTCCTGGGCAGTGTCGCGGCGCTGGAATAGATCGTGGAACACCGGGAAGATCTCGCTGCGCTCCGAGACCTTGCGCATCGAGAGCGGGGCGCCGCTGTTGCGCAGGCGTTCGTAGAGGCTCCAGAGCGAGGAGTCGGAGAGATCGAAGGCGCTGCCGCCGGCCTCGCCGACCTCGAGATAGGCGAAGAACTGGCAGACCGGCAGGATCTTCTCGGTCAAGAGGAGCCCCGTGAGCTCGCCGTCGGAATAGGAATTGTCGCCGTCGGAAGCCTGCGCGGCGTAGATGTTCCAATCCGACGGGTTGAAGCGCTCGCGCACGATCTCGTGCATCGCCTGCAGCGCACTGGAGACCAGCGTGCCGCCCGAGGCCGGACCGTAGAAGAAGGTCTGCTCATCGACCTCCTCGGCGCGGTCGGTGTGGCGGATGAAGACGATCTCGACGTGCTTGTAGCGCCGCTTCAGGAACACGTAGAGCAGCATGTAGAAGCGTTTCGCCAGGTCCTTCATGTGCTCGGACATCGAGCCGGAGACGTCCATCAGGCAGAACATCACGGCCTGCGCGACGGGCTTGGGCACCGTCTCGAAGCGCCGGTAGCGGATGTCGAGCGGATCGATGAAGGGGATGCGCTTGGACTTCGCCTTCAGCGTTTCGAGCCGGGCCACGAGAGCCGCACGATCGTCCTCGTCGGTGCAGGCTTCGATCGCGGCTTCCAGCTCCTCGATCTCGTCCTTGCGCGGACGCTTGAGCGCGATGCGGCGGGCGAGCGCGAGCTTCACCGTCCGGCTCACCGAAATGTTGGCGGGCGAGCCGGTCATGGTGTAGCCGGCGCGCTGGATGCCTTCGCTCTCGGTCTGCGCGATCTTGCGCTTGGCGAGATCCGGAAGCTCGAGGTCGTCGAGGAACAGATCGACGAACTCGTCGCGGCTCAGCACGAAGCGGAAGGCATCCTCGCTGTCGCCTTCGCCGGGACCGGAATCCTTGGCGCTGCCCTGGCCGGAGCGCTGGAGATAGTCGCCTTCAATGAACTTCTTGTTGCCGGGCAGGACCATGTCGCGCGTCCCGCCTTCACGGCGGAAACGCGGCTCGTGCATGCCGTCGAGTGGAATCGTGACCTCACCACCCTCCAGGACGTCCTTGATGTCTCGTTCCTGCGAGGTCTTCTTGACGGCGCCCTGCACCAGGGATTTGGCCCGACGCAAGAACCGCTGGCGGTTCTCAAGACTCTTGCCGCCTGGATTCAGGCGCCTGTCAATAATGTGAATGGGCACTTTACCATTCGCCTCCCATCCGCCTCAACCGGCCTGCTTCACGCGCATGTACCATTCGACGAGCCGGCGAACCTGACGTTCGGTATAGCCGCGCTCCACCATGCGTGCGACGAACTCGCCGTGCTTCTTCTCCGTCTCGCCGTCCTTCTTCGACCCGAAGGAGATGACCGGAAGCAGGTCCTCGACTTGGGAGAATATCCGCTTTTCGATCACATCGCGAATCTTCTCGTAGGAGGTCCAGGTCGGGTTTTTGCCGCCGTTCTGGGCCCGGGAGCGTAACGAGAATTTGACGACCTCGTTGCGGAAATCCTTGGGGTTGGCGATGCCCGCCGGCTTCTCGATTTTCGTCAGCTCCTGGTTCAAAAGCTCGCGATCGAGCAGCTGGCCGGTATCGGGATCCTTGAAGTCCTGGTCCTCGATCCAGGCGTCGGCATAGTCGACGTAGCGATCGAACAGGTTCTGCCCATAATCCGAGTAGGATTCGAGATAAGCCTTCTGGATCTCGTTGCCGATGAACTCGGCGTAGCGCGGCGCGAGCTCGGCCTTGATGAACTCGAGATAGCGTTTCTCGGTCTCCTCAGGCAGCTGCTCGCGGCGGATCGCCTGCTCCAGCGCGTACATCAGATGCACGGCGTCGGCAGCCACCTCCTGCGGATCGTGGTTGAACGTCGCAGCCAGGATCTTGAAGGCGAATCGGGTCGAGGCGCCATCCATGCCCTCGTCGACACCGGCGGCGTCGCGATATTCCTGGACGCTGCGCGCCTTCGGATCGGATTCCTTCAGGCTCTCGCCGTCGTAGACCCGCATCTTGGCGAACAGGGTGGAGTTCTCGTGCTTGCGCAGGCGCGACATCACCGAGAACCGCGCCAACGTCTCCAGCGTCGACGGCGCGCAAGGAGCCGAGGCGAGCTCGGAGCCCTGGATCAGCTTCTCGTAGATCTTCTGCTCCTCGGTGACCCTGAGGCAGTAGGGCACCTTGATGACGCAGATGCGGTCGATGAAGGCTTCGTTGTTCTTGTTGGCCTTGAAGCTCGCCCACTCGGCTTCGTTCGAGTGCGCCAGGATGATGCCGGTGAACGGGATCGCGCCGATATTCTCGGTGCCGATATAATTGCCTTCCTGGGTTGCGGTCAGCAACGGGTGCAGCATCTTGATCGGCGCCTTGAACATCTCGACGAACTCGAGCACGCCCTGATTGGCGCGGTTGAGGCCGCCGGAATAGCTGTAGGCGTCGGGATCGTTCTGGGCGTAGGTCTCGAGCTTGCGGATGTCGACCTTGCCGACCAGCGAGGAGATGTCCTGGTTGTTCTCGTCACCGGGCTCGGTCTTGGCGATCGCGATCTGGCGCAGCCGCGACGGCTGGATCTTGGCGACCCGGAATTGCGAGATGTCGCCGCCGAAGGCTTCGAGCCGCTTGTAGCACCACGGGCTCATCAGGCCGGTGAGGCGACGGCGCGGAATGCCGTACTTCTCCTCCAGCATCGGACCGAGCTGATCGGGATCGAACAGGCTGAGCGGGCTCTCGAACACGGGCGAGAGCTCGTCGCCGGCCTTGAGCACGTAGATCGGCTGCACTTCCATCAGCGACTTGAGCCGCTCGGCGAGCGAGGACTTGCCGCCGCCGACCGGGCCGAGCAAATAGAGGATCTGCTTGCGCTCTTCGAGACCTTGCGCCGCATGGCGGAAGAAACCGACGATGCGCTCGATGGTTTCCTCCATGCCGTAGAAGCCGGCGAAGGCTGGATAGGTGCGGATGGTGCGGTTCAAAAAAATACGGCCAAGGCGTGGGTCCTTGGCCGTGTCAATCGTCTGAGGCTCACCGATCGCCGCTAGCAGTCGTTCAGCCGCGTTCGCGTATTTCATGGGATCGCTTCGACACGATTCCAGATATTCCGCCATCGACATGTCGTGCTGGCTTCTCGCCTCGAACGACCGAGCGAAAGCGTTGAATAGAGAATCGTTGTACATGATCCCTCTCCGCGTGAGTTCCGCTACAAGCTGAAACGAAAGCAGTTACCGGACCGTTCCTCAGGCCGTTTCGAATCAGCGTGAGCACATGACAGTCATTGGACACCCGGGTGCCGACTCGACGCAACGCACAACGTAGGCACTCCATGAGTTACGAACAGGCACCTGCCTGTAATTTGTGCGAATCTCTGTCTATTCTGGCTCATTTCCAGAAAATGTCACTCGGTCGCCACATCCGGGCGTTCCCGGGGATGGCCCCATCCGGCAATGCAGCATAGCGGGCCGGGAGCGGCGATCTTATGACGCTTGTACGGCGAAGCCTTGCGGTCCCCGTTCATCTTCCTGCTGCAATGCGGTGTGCTGGCGGCCTGTACGTCGCGGCAACGCGCAGCACCGTGTCACAGTCGCTGCCAGGCCAGGCCCACCCCGACGGATGACAACGCGATCGTTCTGTGCGTAACGGCCAGCTTGGGATGCTGCGGAGCTCTTCGCATGTCCGGCGTCGGCCTCAGCACGATCATTTCGTGACCGGGGCAATCTTCGAGCAAGATCTCCGCTATCGAACCCCGTGGCAGAAATTCATTGTCGATACGGAGAGCGCGGATGCGAAGGAGTGGATGACGACGACATGCCCGCTGGGCAGCGAGGCGCTAAGATCGGCCGGATGGTGACGACCTTTACGCAACAGTAAGCTGCCCGTCTGGATCGCCATGATCGCGACGGAGTTGCACTGGAGGGTATGACTCCCGCACCCTTGATTGGTTCCCTCCCGGGTGCATGTAGGCTAGAGGATAGCGCGTCAGACCTTCGCGAAAACCCCTCGTCCGCAGGCTTGGAGATAATAAGCATCATGAATCCCGTCAAAGAACTGGAAAAGCACGGACAGGCGGTCTGGCTCGACTTCCTGGCCCGCGGCTTCATCGCCAAGGGCGACCTGAAGCGGCTGATCGACACCGACGGCGTCAAGGGCGTCACCTCCAACCCGTCGATCTTCGAGAAGGCGATCGGCAGCTCGGACGAATACGACGCCCCGATTGGCAAGGCGCTGAAGCGCGGCGACCGCACCGTGGCCGACCTGTTCGAGGCCGTTGCGATCGAGGACATCCAGAACGCCGCCGACGTGCTGCGCCCGGTCTATGACCGCCTCAAGGGCGGCGACGGCTATGTCAGCCTGGAGGTCTCGCCCTATCTCGCCATGGACACATCGGGCACGATCGCGGAGGCGCGGCGGCTCTGGAAGGACGTCGGTCGCAAGAACCTGATGGTGAAGGTGCCGGCGACGCCGGAGGGCCTGCCGGCGATCGAGCAGCTGATCAGCGAGGGCATCAGCATCAACATCACGCTACTGTTCTCCAAGGCCGTCTATCTCGAGGTGGCCGAGGCCTACATCGCCGGTCTGGAGACCTACGTCGCCGGCGGCGGCGATCCGTCGCATGTGGCCAGCGTCGCCAGCTTCTTCGTCAGCCGGATCGATTCGGTGGTCGACAAGCAGCTGGACGAGAAGATCGCCCGCGCCAACGATCCGTCCGAGAAGGAACGTCTCGCCGCGCTCAAGGGCAAGGTGGCGATCGCCAACGCCAAGCTCGCCTACCAGGACTACAAGCGCCTGTTCGCAGGCCCCCGCTGGGAGAAGCTCGCCGCCAAGGGCGCCAAGCCGCAGCGCATGCTGTGGGCCTCCACCGGCACCAAGAACAAGGACTACAGCGACGTCCTCTATGTCGAGGAGCTGATCGGCCCCGACACCATCAACACCGTGCCGCCGGCAACGCTGGATGCGTTCCGCGACCACGGCAAGCCGCGCGACAGCCTGGAGGAGAACGTCGAGGACGCGAAGCGCGTGCTGGAGGAGCTGGAGCGCTCCGGCATCTCGCTCGATGCGATTGCCGAGGAGCTGGTCAAGGACGGCGTCAAGCTGTTTGCGGATGCCGCCGACAAGCTCTACGGCGCCGTCGCCCACAAGCGCGCCGTCGTGCTCGGGCCCGCACTCGACCGCCAGCAGCTTTCGCTGGGCGAGGCGCTCGGCAAGGCGCTGGCCAAGACCACGGAGGAATGGCGGGCGTCGGCCAAGATCCGCAGGGTGTGGCAGCGCGACAAGTCGGTCTGGACCGGCGCGGACGAGGACAAATGGCTGGGCTGGCTCGACAGCCCGGCGAAGGCCGACATTGCCGATTACGAGGACTATGCGGGCCGCGTGAAGGGCCAGAAATTCTCCGACGCCGTCGTGCTCGGCATGGGCGGCTCCAGCCTCGGCCCCGAGGTGCTGGCGGAGACCTTCGGCAAGAAGCCCGGCTTCCCCAAGCTGCATGTGCTCGACTCCACCGATCCGGCACAGGTGCGGGCGATGGAGGCGAAGATCGACATCGCCAACACCGTCTTCATCGTCTCCAGCAAGTCCGGCGGCACCACCGAGCCGAACGCGATGAAGGACTATTTCCACGAGCAGGTTGCCAAGGCGGTGGGTGCAAAGGTGAAGACCGGGCATCGCTTCATCGCGGTGACCGACCCCGGCTCGTCGCTGGAGAAGGCGGCGAAGCAGCTGAACTACGCCCGCATCTTCCATGGCGAGCCCTCGATCGGCGGACGCTATTCGGTGCTCTCGCCCTTCGGCTTGGTGCCGGCGGCAACCGCGGGCATCGACGTCAAGAGCTTCGTCAAGCATGCGCTGGCGATGGCCCGCTCCTGTGGCCCCGATGTGCCGCCGTCCGAAAACCCGGGCGTGCAGCTCGGCCTTGCCATAGGTCTCGCGGGACTCGAAGGCCGCGACAAGGTGACGATCCTGGCGTCGAAGAAGATCGCCGATTTCGGCGCCTGGGCTGAGCAGCTGATCGCGGAATCGACCGGCAAGGAGGGCAAGGGCCTGATCCCGATCGAGGGCGAGCCGCTGGGCGATCCCTCCGTCTACGGCAACGACCGTTTCTTCATCGACATCCGCGTCGAAGGCGAAGCGGACGCAGCACACGATTCCCAGCTTGCCGCGATCGAGGCGGCGGGTCACCCCGTGGTGCGCATCGTCATGAAGTCGATCGAGCATCTCGGCCAGGAATTCTTCCGCTTCGAGATGGCAACCGCCGTGGCCGGCAGCATTCTCGGCATCAACCCGTTCGACCAGCCGGACGTCGAAGCAGCCAAGATCAAGACCCGCGAGCTCACCGCCGCGTTCGAGAAGACCGGCAAGCTGCCGGCGGAAGAGCCGGTGGTCAGCACCAAGGAAGCCGATCTCTACACCGACGAGGCCAACGCCACGGCGCTACGCGCCGCCGGCGCCAATGGCGATCTCGGCTCCTGGCTGAAGGCGCATCTGTCGCGATCCAACGACGGAGACTACGTCGCCCTGCTCGGCTACATCGCGCGCGACAAGGCCACGATCGACGCGCTTCAGGCCATGCGCCTCGAGGTGCGCGAGAAGCGGCATGTCGCGACCTGCGCCGAGTTCGGCCCGCGCTTCCTGCACTCGACGGGACAGGCCTACAAGGGCGGGCCCGACAGCGGCGTCTTCCTCCAGATCACCGCCGATGACGCCAAGGACCTGCCTGTGCCGGGCCAGAAGGCGAGCTTCGGCGTGATCAAGGCGGCGCAGGCGCGCGGCGATTTCGACGTGCTGACGGAACGCGGCCGGCGTGCGCTGCGGGTGCACCTGAAGGGTGGGCTCAAGAAAGGCCTTGCCGCGCTCAATGCAGCGCTCAACGACGCGCTGAACTAAAGGAATAATGCAGATGCAACTCGGCATGATCGGCCTCGGCCGAATGGGCGGCAACATCGTTCGCCGCCTGATGCGGCACGGGCATTCGACGGTGGTCTACGACAAGGACGCCAAGGCCGTCGCCGGCCTTGCCGCCGACGGCGCGGTCGGCTCGGCGACGCTGGAAGAGTTCGTCGCCAAGCTGGAGCGGCCGCGCACGGCCTGGGTGATGCTGCCGGCAGGACGCATCACCGAGACCACGATCGAGACGATCGCCGGCGTGATGCAGGAAGGCGACGTCATCATCGACGGCGGCAACACCTTCTGGCAGGACGACGTCCGCCGCGGCAAGGCGCTGAAGGCGCGCGGCATCCATTATGTCGATGTCGGCACCTCAGGCGGCGTTTGGGGGCTCGACCGCGGTTACTGCATGATGATCGGCGGCGAGAAGCAGGTGGTCGACCGGCTCGATCCGATCTTCGCGGCGCTCGCGCCGGGCGCCGGCGACATTCCGCGCACGCCGGGGCGCGAGGGCCGCGATCCCCGCGTCGAACAAGGCTATATCCACGCCGGGCCCGTCGGCGCAGGCCATTTCGTCAAGATGATCCACAACGGCATCGAGTACGGCCTGATGCAGGCCTATGCCGAAGGTTTCGACATCCTCAGGAATGCCAATATCGAGGCTTTGCCGGCGGATCATCGCTACGATTTCGATCTCGCCGACATCGCTGAAGTGTGGCGGCGTGGCAGCGTGATTCCGTCCTGGCTGCTCGACCTCACCTCGACCGCCCTCGCCGACAGTCCGCAACTGTCGGAATATTCCGGCTTCGTGGAGGATTCCGGCGAAGGCCGCTGGACCGTGAATGCGGCGGTCGACGAGGCCGTGCCGGCCGAGGTTTTGACCGCGGCGCTCTACACACGTTTCCGTTCCCGCCGGGAACACACCTTCGCTGAAAAAATTCTCTCGGCGATGCGCGCAGGGTTCGGCGGACACAAGGAGCCGAAGCAGCCGGGCGCGGCGAAGCCGAAGTAACGAGTAAACCAAGCGAAGGCCGACCATTCGTGACAAAAGACCCGCAGCCAAAGCGCAAGCCGGAAAATTGCGCCTTCGTCATCTTCGGCGTCACCGGCGATCTCACCCATCGCCTGGTGATGCCCTCGCTCTACAACCTGGCCGCCGAGCATCTTCTGCCGGAGAAATTCTGCGTCGTCGGCGTCGCCCGCAGGGGCCAGTCGGATGAGGAGCTGCGCGACAGCCTGCTGAAGGGCTTGCGGCAATTCGCGACGCGCCCGGTGGACGACGACATCGCGACGAGGCTTTTGGAATGCGTGACGTTCGTCGAGGCCGACGCAAAGGATCCGCCCTCCTTCGACCGCCTGCGCCAGCATCTGGATTCGCTGGAATGCGCGCAGGACACCGGCGGCAACCGGCTGTTCTATCTGGCAACGCCGCCGGCCGCGTTCGCGCCGACCGCGCGGGAGCTCGGCCGCACCGGCATGATGAGGGAGAACGGCGCCTGGCGGCGGCTCGTGATCGAAAAGCCGTTCGGCACCGATCTGGCCTCGGCCCGCGCGCTGAATGCCGAACTCTTGAAGATCATGGACGAGCACCAGATCTACCGGATTGATCATTATCTCGGCAAGGAAACGGTGCAGAACATCCTGGTGCTGCGCTTTGCCAACGGCATGTTCGAGCCCATCTGGAATCGCAACCACATCGACCACATCCAGATCACCGTGCAAGAGAAGCTCGGGGTCGGCCACCGCGGCGGCTTCTATGATGCCACCGGCGCGCTGCGCGACATGGTGCCGAACCACCTGTTCCAGCTGATGTCGCTGGTCGCGATGGAGCCTCCCGCCCGCTTCGACGCACATTCCGTACGCTCCGAGAAGGCGGACGTGCTGACATCGATCCAGCTGCCCAGCCGGGAGGACGCACTGAAGAATTCGGTGCGCGCGCAATATCTCGCGGGCCGCAGCGGCGACGACGAGATCACGGACTATCGCAAGACCGCGGACGTCAAGCCCGACAGCACCACCGAGACCTTTGTCGCGCTCAAGCTGATGATCGACAATTGGCGCTGGGCCGGCGTGCCGTTCTACTTGCGCACCGGCAAGGCGCTCGGCCACAAGCGCACCGAAGTCGCGATCAAGTTCAAGCAGGCGCCGCTGTCGATGTTCTCAGGGACGGACGTCGACCGGCTGTCGCAGAACTTCCTCACCATCGGCATCGCGCCGACTGAGACCATCGAGCTGCAGTTCAACGCCAAGATCCCGGGGCCGAGCATCACCATCGACGGCGTCGAGATGAAGTTCCGCTATGGCGACTATTTCCGCGCCGATCCCTCGACCGGCTATGAGACGCTGATCTACGACTGCATGATCGGCGACAACATCCTGTTCCAGCGCGCCGACGGCATCGAGGCCGGCTGGCAGGCCGTGCAGCCGTTCCTGGACGCCTGGAAGAGCGCGGGCAGCAACGGCATCGAAACCTATGAAGCCGGCAGCGACGGCCCTGCCTGCGCCGACGAGCTGCTCCGGCGCGACGGGCGAAGCTGGCGGAAGTTCTCGTGATGGCTCAGGCCGAGCAGCCGAAGCTGATCGTCGAGGCCGATGCCGAAGCTCTCGCCCGCGCCGCGGCCGAACGCGTGCTGGCGCGGATCGCCGCCAATGCCGGCCGGATTGCAATCTGCCTCACCGGCGGCTCCAGCCCGAGGACGCTGTATCAGTTGCTCGGCAGCGAGGCCTGGCGCGGCAGGATTCCGTGGGAGCGCGTGCACTGGTTCATCGGCGACGAGCGTTTCGTGCCCGACAGCGATCCCCTCAACAACATGGCGGTCGCCCGCGCGACCTTTCTCGATCGCCACGCGCCCGCCGGCCATATTCACCCGATCCCGACCACAGCCGACAATCCCGATGCCGCTGCGGAAGCCTACGCGCGTGAGCTGCAGGCCTTCTATGGCGGAGACCAGCTCGATCCCGCACGTCCGCTGTTCGATCTCGTCCTGATGGGCGCAGGACCGGACGGCCACACCGCCTCGCTGTTTCCCGGTTACCCCGAGATCGAGGAGACCCGACGCTGGGTCGTCGGCGTTCCCAAGGCGAACGTTGCGCCGTTCGTGCCGCGGGTCTCGCTCACCCTGCCCGCTTTGGCCTCCTGCCGCGAGATGCTGTTCGAGATTGCCGGGCACGACAAGCGGCCGATCTTGACGCGCCTCTGCAATGGCGAGAATCTGCCGGCCTTGCGCGCGCGCTCGAACGGCGAGACCGTCTGGCTGGTCGACAAGGCCGCGCTTCCGGAGAACATTCGTGGGCCGCGCTGAAGCACCCTGTGCATTGATCGTGATGGGCGTGTCGGGCTCGGGCAAGAGCACGGTCGCGAAGGCGCTCGGCGAGCGCCTCGGCTGGCGGTTCGAGGACGGCGACAGCTTCCATCCCGCCAGCAATGTCGAGAAGATGCGGGCCGGACATCCCCTCACCGACGAAGACCGCTGGCCCTGGCTGAATGCCATCGCCGACGAAATCGCGCGGGTCTGCGGCCGCGGCGAGCACGTCATCATCGCCTGCTCGGCGCTGAAGCACGCCTATCGAGACGTGCTGCTGCGCGGACGCGATGACGTCCGCTTCGTGTTCCTGAAGGGCACCAAGGAGCTGATCGCCGAACGGCTCGCGCAGCGCAAAGGGCACTTCATGCCGCCCGGACTGCTCGCCAGCCAGTTCGAGACGCTGGAGCCTCCGGAGCCGGGCGAGCACGTCATCACCGTCTCGATCGACGAGACCGTCGAGGCGATCGTAGACGGCATCGTGCGGCAGCTCAATCTGGGCGGCGCAACACCCAAGGTTCTGCCATGACCCAAATCTCACTCGTGGTCTCCGACGTCGACGGCACGCTGCTGACCAAGGACAAAACGCTAACGGAGCGCGCGAAGAACGCTGTGCAGCGGCTGCACCAGGCTGGCATCGGTTTCACCATCACCTCCAGCCGTCCGGCGATCGGCATGCGCTTCTTGATCGAGCCGCTGGCGCTGTGGCTGCCGGTCGGCCCGTTCAACGGCTCCTCGATCGTCGATCCCGAGATGCGGCCGGTCGAGCAGCACCTGATTCCAGCGCGCGCGGCCGAGCGCACCTTGCAGATCCTCCGCGATTACGGCGCCGACGTCTGGCTGTTCACCACCGACAAATGGCTGATCGACAATCCCAGCGGCAGCTACGTCGCGCACGAGCGGCACACGATCCGTTCCGATCCGACGATCGTGACTGACTTCTCGCCCTACCTTGCCAGCGCCTGCAAGATCGTCGGCGCCAGCGCCGACGCCGCCCGGCTCGAGGCGTGCGAGAAGGTGATGCAGGAAGCCCTCGGCAGCGCGGCGACCGCGGTGCGCTCGCAGACCTATTATCTCGACATCACCCCGCCGGGCTTCAACAAAGGCACGTTCGTGCAAGCGATGGCCAAGCGCCTCGGCATCTCCACCGACGCGGTCGCCACCATCGGCGACATGCAGAACGACCTCGCCATGTTCCGCGTCAGCGGCACCTCGATCGCCATGGGCAACGCCGCCGACAACGTCAAGGACGAGGCGACGCACGTCACTGCGACCAACGAGCAGGACGGCTTTGCCGAGGCGATGGAGATGATCTTGACGCGGAATGGGGTGGGCTAAAGCGGAATGGCTTAGATTGAATCGATTGCCACGGGTTCGGTGCAACCTCTCCCGCTTGCGGGAGAGGTCGCGCCGAAGGCGCGGGTGAGGGCTTTCTCCTCTAGGGGGCTATTCCCATTGCGGAGACACCCTCACCCCAACCCTCTCCCGCAAGCGGGAGAGGGAGCGCACCGTGCTCGTGGAGGCAAAAGCGCCTGACGGCGCTTCGTACTACTTCGACCGCTGCACCACCGGCTTCTCGCTGCCCTGCCTTGCCGCCGACAAATTGTGCGCCGTGTTGATCAGCGCGATGTGGGTCAGCGCCTGCGGGAAATTGCCGGTCTGGCGGCGGGCCACGGAATCGTATTCTTCGGCCAGTAGCCCGACGTCGTTGGCGATGCCGACCACGCGGTCAAGCAGAACTTGCGCCTTGTCGAGATCGCCCGACAGCACATGGGCATCGGCGAGCCATAGGGTACAGGCCAGGAAGGCGCCTTCGAGCGGCGGCTGGTCCGGGGGCAGCTCGCGCGGGTCGTGCCGCAGCACGAAGCCGTCGCGCATCAGGCATTTTTCGGCCGCCGCGATGGTGCCGCGGATGCGCGGGTCGTCCGCCGGCAGGAAGCCGACGGCGGGCAGCAGCAGCACGCTGGCGTCGAGCATCTTCGAGCCGTAGGACTCGACGAACGCATTTTCCTCCGCATCGAATCCCCTGTTGCAGACATCGCGATGGATGGCTTCGCGTAGCGCACGCCAGTGCAGCAGCGGCGCCTTGAAGCCGAAGGTCTCGGCGCTCTTGATGCCGCGGTCGAAGGCGACCCAGGTCATCACCTTGGAGAAGACGTAGTGCTTGGGCTGGCCGCGCCGCTCCCAGATGCCGTGGTCGGGCCGGTCCCAGACTTCGGCCAGATGATTGAGCACGGCGCATTCCAGCGCCCAGGTCGTCTCGTCGTCGAGCTTGAGCCTCGCGATGCGCGACTGGTGGAAGGCGTCGATCAATTCGCCGTAAACATCGAGCTGGAGCTGCGCGTGGGCGGCATTGCCGACGCGCACCGGCTGCGCCCCCTCGTAGCCGCCGAGCCAGCCCGCCTCCCATTCCAGGAGGCGCCGCTGGCCCCAGATGCCGTACATGATCTGCATGTTCGAAGGGGAGCCGGCCGCGGCGCGCAGCAGCCAATTGTGCCAGGCCAGGGCTTCCTCGGTGTAGCCCGAGTTCATCAGCGCCAGCAGCGTGAAGGTGGCATCGCGCAGCCAGCAGAAGCGATAGTCCCAGTTCCTGCTGCCTCCGAGCTTCTCCGGCAAGGAGGTGGTGGGTGCCGCGACGATGCCGCCGGTCGGCGCGAAGGTCAGCGCCTTCAGCGTGATCAGCGAGCGCAGGACCAGCTCCTGATAGTCGCCGTCACGGGTGCAATGGCCGCACCAGTCCTCCCAGAATTTTTCGGTCTCCTGAAGCGCCAGCTCCGCATCGATCGGCGCAGGCGGGGCGAGATGCGAGGGACCGTAAGTCAGCACGAATGGCACGGTCTCGCCTTCCTTCACCTCGAAATCCGAGACGGTGGTCAGATCCTCGCCGCGGGTCTCGACCGGAGTGCGCAGCACCGTCATGTCCTGGCCGGCGATGGCCATCAAGGAATGGTCGATCCGCCGCACCCAGGGAATATCCGCGCCGAAGCCGAAGCGGATGACGAGCTCCATCCGCATCTTCACGGTGCCACGGATGCCGCGGACCAGCCGCACGATGTCGGACGCCTTGCCGCGCAGCGGCATGAAATCGATCAGCGCGACGGTGCCGCTTTTCGTCTCGAACCGCGTTTCGAGGATGAGGGTGTTGCCGAGATAGCGCCGCGAGATGGAGGTTGCGCCCTCGTTCGGCGCGATCAGCCAGCGGCCATTCTTGTGGGTGCCGAGGATGGCGGCAAAGCAGGCGTCGGAATCGAAGGCGGGCCAGCACAGCCAGTCGATCGAGCCGTTGCGCCCGACCAGCGCCGCGGTCTCGCAATCGCCGATCAGCGCATAGTCCTCGATCCTCTGAGCCAATGTCGTGCGAGCCTGGCAAGTCCCGGCGGCTCAATTCCCGCCGGGCAATGAACGTTCCCGTGTCGCAGCCTTCAAAGCTGCGAGATCGATCTTGGACGCGATCTTGTCGAGCGCGACCGGCAGGCGCTGGCGCCAGTTCGGATGCTCGTCGATCGTGCCGGGAATGTTGGGCTGGTCGATCACGCCGAGCAGATCCTCCATCGACACCGCGAGCAGCCGAGACGGCGTGCGCGACAGGAAGGCCAGCACAGAGTAGAGATCGTTGGCGCTGATGCCGTTCTGGCGCAGGATCTCGTCGAGCCTGCCGAGCGCATCCCAGCGCGCCTGGTCGTTCTCGCCGGGATCGAGCCCGAGCGATCGCTTCATCCTGAGATCGCTGAAGGAGCGCCAGCCGGCATAGGTCGACAGGTCATGGGTGTTCAGCGTCACCAGCGCATTGGGCCGGTAATGGTCGACATTGCGGAAATGGCCGGCATCGTCGCGCTCGAACATCATGACGAGATAGGACCAGATGCCGAAATCCTGCATCATCTCGCGGAAACCTTCCGGCACGGTGCCGAGATCCTCGCCGATCACGATGCATTCATGGGTCGCGCTCTCGCGCGCTACGGCGGCCAATAGCGCCTCGAACGGCATCTGCACATAGGCGCCGTTGTCGGGCTTGAAGCCGCGCGGCACGAGATAGAGCCGTTTCAGGCCGAGCACGTGATCGAGCCTGATGGCGCCGGCATGGCGCATCGACGCCGCGAGCATGTCGGCGAACGGGACGAAGGATTGCGCTTCCAGCCCACCGGCATTGAAGCCGGCAAGGCCCCAATCCTGGCCGATCGTGTTGAGCACGTCGGGCGGCGCGCCGACCGCGAGATGACGCGAGATCGCCGTCTGCTCGTTCCAGGCATCGAAGCCGTTGGACTGCACGCCGACGGCGACGTCGAGATAGAGCCCGACCCGCATACCGAGCTGGCTGGCCAGCTCCTTGGCCGCATGCAGCTGGCTGTCGGCCGTCCATTGCACGAATTCGACGAACTCGACCTCGCGCCTCTCCGCGCCATTGCGCAGCTCGGCGCATTTCGCCTCGTCCGGCTGCTGCCATTCCGCCGGCCATCCCCACCAGGGTCCGGTGAAACGATGCCGCAGCACCTCGAAGCAGGCAAAGCGGGACAACAGCGGCGCGCGCTCCGCACGGAAGGCGTCAAACGCCTTGCGACGCGCCTCGCTCGCGCTTGTCACGAAGCTGTTAAAGGCGGCGCGCAGGCCCAGCCATTTCAGCGCCGCCAAGTCGGTATAAGGGACGCGGTCGCCCTCGCGCAGACGGGCGGCGGTTGCGGCCGCGTCGGGCACGAGGTCGGCCGAGAATTCAGGGATAGCCTCGACGTCGATATAGAGCGGGTTGAGGAAAAGCCGGCTGTTCGGCGAATAGGGGCTGCAATCGGCCGGGTGATCGTCGAACAGGACATGCAGCGGATTGAGCCCGACGCCGTCGGCACCGAGCTGCTTGGCGAGCCGGACCAGGCCCGCGAGATCGGTGAAATCACCGATGCCCCAATTGCGGTCGGAGCGGACGCTGTAGAGCTGCACGGCGAGCAGCCAGCCGCGGTCGAAATCGCCGCCGAAACAGCGCTCGGGCGCCACGATCATCGGCACGTCTTCGCTCGCACCTTCGGCATCGGTCAGCGTCAGGCGGTGATACCCGAGCGCCAGGCCCGCGGGCCAGGCGATCACGGGCTCCCGCGTCTCTCCTGCCGCGATCACATTGCCGTTGCCGGCGATTTTCCATCGCAGCGGCGGCGCGCCAACCGACGCCAATTCCGTGCGCGGGCGTCCGAGCGCACGGACCACGACCGGCCCGCTGACGAAGCGATAGACCCGCTTCTCCGGCAGGGCATCGAGGATGGATTTGAGGGCCTCGGGCGCGGTGACCCGCAGCTTGCCGAGGGCATCGATGAATTCGGATTGAACGCCCTTGATCCGGGCTTGAGCTAAAAGATCCATTCGGCACGCAGCTTGCAGGCCATTGTTTGGCCAGGGGCATCGAGAATAACGAGATCGCGGAAGAGGTTAGTCAGGGGTAACTCGCAAACTGCGCTTGCCGTTCCCAAGGGAACCAATGACACACAAGCGGCTTTCTATCATGGTACCAAGCGTGGGTTCCCGACAAGGGAAACGGGCTCCTGCTTTCTTGTCAATGGCATCACCGTGAACAAGACAATTCAAACTGTCGAGAGTGCCGCGGCCGGCAGCGCTTTCCTGATCGAGGACGTCTATCCCGCGATCGACGGCGGCCGTTTCGCCGTGAAGCGGATCGCGGGCGAGCCGGTCGAGGTCTGGGCCGACATCTACCGCGATGGCGAGGCAGTGATCTCAGCCGCGCTGATCTGGCGAGGAGAGCAGGAGCGCGAATGGCGGAGCGAGCCGATGACCCATCACGGCAATGACCGCTGGTCCGGCGCGTTCACGCCCCCCGAGCCCGGCCAATATGTCTACGCGATCGAAGCCTGGACCGACGAGTTCGCTACATGGTCGCACGCCGCCGCGCGAAAGCGGCGCACCGGGGCCGATGTCAGCCTCGATGCGATCGAGGGCGCCGGCCTTCTGACCAAGGCGCATGGCGCGCGGCAGGACGCCGCAGCTATCATCATCAGGCAGTGCGAAGATTACCTGAGGAACGGCGACATCACCTCGCTGCTCGCGACCGAGCTCGGCGAAGCCATGGCCGAGAGCCAGTCGCGGCCGGACCTGACGCGTTCGCCATTCTTCCCGCTGACCGCCGACCGCGACAAGGCGCGCTTCAGCACCTGGTATCAGATGATGCCGCGCAGCCAGAGCGCATTGCCGGGCCGGCATGGCACCCTGCGCGACTGCATCGCGCGCGTGCCTGACATCGCCGCGATGGGCTTTGACGTGCTCTACTTCACGCCGATCCACCCGATCGGCAAGACCAGCCGCAAGGGCCGCAACAATGCGCCGGTGGCCCGTGAAGGTGATCCCGGCTCGCCCTATGCGATCGGCTCGGCCGAGGGCGGCCACGATGCGCTGCATCCGGAGCTCGGCACGATCGAGGACTTCCGCGCGTTGGTCGCCACATGTCTTGAATATGGGCTCGAGCTTGCGCTGGACTTCGCGGTGCAGTGCTCGCCGGATCATCCCTGGCTGATGCAGCATCCGGAATGGTTCAAATGGCGGCCCGACCGCTCGGTGAAGACGGCGGACGGCCCCTATTCCGACATCGTTATCCCCGACTTCAATTCGGTCGATCGCGTCGGGCTGTGGAATGCGTTTCGCGACGCCATGCTGTTCTGGATCGACAAGGGTGTAACCATCTTCGCCATCGACAATCACGACACCGCGCCGCTCGCGTTCTGGGAGTGGCTGATCCGCGACATAAGCCGCCGTCATCCCGACGTGATCCTGTTCTCCAAGACCTATGCACGGCCAAAGCTGATGAAGGGCCTCGCCAAGCTCGGCTTCGCGCAGTCCTTCACCTATTTCCCCTGGCGCACGGAAAAATGGGAGCTGGAGCAATATCTCGGCGAGCTGACGCGCTATCCCGAACGCGATTTCTATCGTCCGAACATGTTCGTCAACACACCTGACCTGTTGCCCTTTCACCTGCAGAGCGGAGAGGCCTGGGCCTTCAAGTCGCGGATCGCACTGGCTGCAACGCTCTCGGGCAATTACGGCATCTACAGCGGATTCGAGCTGCTGGAGCACGACTCCATTCCCGGCCGCGAAGAATATCTGGATTCCGAGAAGTACCAGATCAGGCAGCGCGACTGGGACAGATCGGGCAACATCAAACCCTACATCGCCGCGCTCAACCGCATCCGCAACGAGAACGCGGCGCTCCAGCAGACCGCGAATTTGCGCTTTCTCGCCATCGAGGACGGCGAGACGATCGCCTTCGCCAAGGAGGCGGCCGATCCGGCCAGCATTGTCGTCGTCGTGATCGCGCTGTCGCGCCACGTGCGTGAGTGCTGGCTGCCGCTCGGCGATCTCACAGTTGACGCCGGCGGACGGCGTCACCATGTGACGACACTCGAAAACCTCCTCACCGGCGAACAGTCCCGCATCGAATGGGGCGGCATCAAGTTGCGTATCGATCCCGACCGCGATCCGGCACTTCTGTTCCGCTGCCTGGCGTAAGGGGTCACGCCATGAATGTTCTGTCTTCCGTCGATACCAAGAAGGCTGAGGCTGCCGAGGTCGTGGATGAGCTCTGGTACAAGGACGCCATCATCTACCAGCTCCACGTCAAAGCCTTCGCCGACAGCAACAATGACGGCGTCGGCGACTTCGCCGGGCTAACCGAGCGACTGCCCTATCTGCAGGAGCTCGGCGTCACCGCGCTGTGGCTGCTGCCGTTCTACCCGTCGCCCGGCCGCGACGACGGCTACGACATCGCCGATTACGGCGCTGTCAATCCCGATTTCGGGACGATGAAGGATTTCAAGCGCTTCATCCAGGAAGCGCAGAAGCGCGGCTTGCGCGTCATCACCGAGCTCGTCGTCAACCACACCTCGGACCAGCACAAATGGTTCAAGCGCGCGCGCCGCAGCCATCCGGGCTCGAGCGCGCGCAACTGGTATGTCTGGAGCGACACGGACCAGAAGTACCAGGGCACGCGGATCATCTTCACCGACACTGAGAAGTCGAACTGGACCTGGGATCCGGAGGCCGGCGCGTTCTACTGGCACCGCTTCTTCTCGCACCAGCCCGATCTCAATTTCGACAATCCGCGCGTGGTCAGCGCCATCATCCAGGTGATGAAGCGCTGGCTCGATGCCGGCGTCGATGGCTTCCGGTTAGATGCGATTCCCTATCTGTGCGAGCGCGAGGGCACCTCGAACGAAAACCTGCCCGAGACGCATGCGATCATCAAGCGCCTGCGCCAGGAGCTGGACGCGTATTCCAAGGGCAAGCTGCTGCTGGCCGAGGCCAATCAATGGCCGGAGGACGTGCAGGAATATTTCGGCCGTGGCGACGAGTGCCACATGGCCTATCACTTCCCGCTGATGCCGCGCATCTACATGGCGATCGCCCAGGAAGACCGCTTCCCGATCACCGACATCCTGCGCCAGACGCCGGATATCCCGGCGAGCTGCCAATGGGCGCTGTTCCTGCGCAATCACGACGAGCTGACGCTGGAGATGGTCACCGACGTCGAGCGCGACTATCTCTGGACCACCTACGCCAACGATCCCCGCGCGCGCATCAATGTCGGCATCCGCCGGCGCCTTGCGCCGCTGATGGACAACGACCGCCGCAAGATCGAGTTGATGAACTCGCTGCTGCTGTCGTTCCCGGGCACGCCGATCATCTATTACGGCGACGAGATCGGGATGGGCGACAACATCTATCTCGGCGACCGCAACGGCGTCCGCACGCCGATGCAGTGGAGCCCGGACCGCAACGGCGGCTTCTCGCGCTGCGACCCCGCCCGCCTCTACGCGCCGCTGATCATGGATCCCGTTTACGGCTATGAATCCGTCAACGTGGAGGCGCAGTCGCGCAGCCTGTCCTCGCTGCTCAGCGCCACCAAGCGGCTGATCTCGGTGCGGAAGTCGACGCTCGCCTTCGGCCGCGGCACCATGACCTTCATCCGCCCGGCCAACCGCGCCGTGCTCGCCTATGTCCGCCAATACCGCGACGAGGTGATCCTCTGCGTCGCCAATCTGTCGCGCGCCGCGCAGGCCACCGAGCTCGACCTGTCGCCGTGGAAGGACCGCATCCCGCAGGAGATGCTCGGCCGCACACGCTTTCCCGCGATCGGCGAATTGCCCTACATGATCACGCTGGGGCCCTACGGCTTCTACTGGTTCCAGCTGCAGGAGCGCGACAAGTCCGAGCCGGTGGTGCCGCGCGCGGTGCCGGAATTCGAGACGCTGGTCGTGCCGGTGAACTCGAACTGGGTCTCGCTCGCCCGCGAGCGCGGCGTGTTCGAGCGCGACGTGCTGCCGGGCTTCCTGTCACGGACGCGCTGGTATCCCGAGAACAATCCCAAGCACATCCGGACCACGCTGACCTCCGCGGTACCGTTCAGCGACATCGGCGACAACAGACCCTGGATCGCGTTCTTCGAGACGACGCGGGACGAGGTGACGACGCGGTACGTGATGCCCATGCAGATCGAATGGGTGCGTTTCGACCGCGAGCGCTTCAACCCGAAGGCGCTCGCCGCCGTCCGCCAGGGCGCACGCGAAGGCACGCTCCTCGACGTCGCGACCGAGCAGATCTTCATCGGTCTGTTCTTACGAGGGCTGTCGCAAAACCTGGTCGTGGACGAGAACAATCTGCGGCTCGAGTTCAAAGCGACCAGCCGTTTCGCCGACTACACCATCAAGGAGCCCGAACGCATCCGCGCCATCGAACAGTCGAACAGCACCGCGCTGGTCGACAACAAGTACGTTGCCAAGATCTATCGGCGGCTGGAGAGCGGCATCAGCCCCGAGATCGAGATCGGCTACTATCTCACCGAGGTCGCCCGCTTTGCCAACACGCCGGCACTGCTCGGCAGCGTCGAGCTGGTCGACGGCAACCAGCGCAGCGCGCTTGGCGTGCTGCATGCCTATGTCGAGAACCAGGGCGACGGCTGGACCGTGACGACCGGATATCTCGACCGCTATATCGACGAGCAGCGCGTGGCGCCCGCCGATGAGATGCCGCGCGAAACCCAGGAGCAGGCGCCCTATCTGCATTTCATCGCGCAGATCGGCCGGCGGCTCGCCGAGCTGCATGTCGCTCTCACCGCGGCAGAGCCCGCCGATCTCGCCCCGGAGCCGATCGACTCCGCCCAGATCAAGGCTGCGCTCTCCGACCTCAAGGCGCGTGCCGAGCGGATTCTCGAGCTGCTTGCCGACAGCCGCGACGGGCTGCGGGAGATGGACCGGCCCCTGATCGACCGGCTCATCGCTGCACGCGCGGACCTGTTCGACCGCCTCAATGCGCTCTTGCCATCCGAGATCGGCGGGTTGAACATCCGTCATCATGGCGACTTCCGGCTCGGGCAAACTCTGATCGTGAAGGACGATATCTTCATCATCGACTTCGACGGCGATCCGCGTGTGCCGCTGGCCAACAAGCGCCGCAAGGCGCCGGCCGCGCGCGACGTCGCCGGCCTGATCCATTCCATCGACCTTTCTGTAAACGTGGCGCTGAGCCGCGCGCTCACGGGTGCTTCCGACGAGCAGGACCGGCTCGCGGCCGCCCTCGACGAATGGCGCGAGCGCGCCACCGCGACCTTCCTGTCCGCCTACCGCGAAGCCATGACCGATCGGAGGCTGTGGCCGGACGATCGGTCCTGCGCGGAAGGCCTGTTGAGATTTTTCCTCCTGGATCGAGCGTTCCACGACGTAGAGTACGAGCTGTCCCGCCGGCCTGAGGGACTCCATGCGCCGCTGACCGGACTGCTTCGCATTCTGTCAAGTGCCGAGAGCGAAGCCAATGCCTAAACTGCCTGCAGAAGCCTACGCGATCATCGAAGGCCGCCACTCCGACCCCTTCCACTATCTCGGGCTGCATCCCGAGGGCGGAAAGAGCGTTGTCCGCGCGTTTCTGCCCGAAGCCACCAACGTCGAGGCGGTCGGCGACCACGGCGAGGTCGCGCCGCTCGATCGCGTCCACGATTCCGGCCTGTTCATCGGCGCCCTGCCCAACGGCTCGAAGCACTACCAGCTGCGCGCGAAGTTCGGCAACGACGTGGTCGAGTTCGAGGATGCCTACCGTTTTCCGCCGATCCTGACCGATTTCGACCTCTATTTGCTCGGCGAAGGCACCCATCAGCGCCTCTACGACAAGCTCGGCGCGCATCCGATGCGGCTCGAGGGCGTCGCCGGCATCGGCTTCGTGGTGCTCGCGCCGAACGCGCGGCGCGTCTCCGTGGTCGGCGACTTCAACTACTGGGACGGGCGACGCCATCCGATGCGGGTGCGCGGCAACGGCTATTGGGAATTGTTCATCCCGCATGCGAAGGCCGGCGATCACTACAAGTTCGAAATCGTCGGACCGCATGGTCATCTGCTGCCGCTGAAATCCGATCCGATGGCATTTGCCAGCGAGCTGCGGCCGAAAACGGCCTCGATCGTGTTCGACGAGGCGCGCCTGCCGCGGCCGCGCCCGGCGCCTGAAGGCATCAACGCATTGTCGGCGCCGATGTCGATCTACGAGGTGCATCTCGGCTCGTGGCGGCGCAAGGACAACAATGAATGGCTGACCTATCGCGAGCTGGCCGAGCAGCTGCCGGCCTATGCCCGCGACATGGGCTTCACCCATCTCGAATTCCTGCCGGTGAACGAGCATCCGTTCGATGGCTCCTGGGGCTATCAGCCGACCGGCCTCTATGCGCCAACCAGCCGTTTCGGCGGCCCCGAGGATTTTGCGGCGCTGATCGATGCCTGCCACCGCGAAGGCATCGGGGTGCTGCTCGACTGGGTGCCGGGCCACTTCCCCGACGATCCGCACGGGCTCGGCCATTTCGACGGCACCGCGCTCTATGAGCACGCCAACCCGCTGCAGGGCCGCCACCTCGACTGGGGCACGCTGATCTACAATTACGGCCGCACCGAAGTGACGAACTTCCTGGTGTCGAATGCGCTGTTCTGGATGGAGCGTTACGCCATCGACGGCCTGCGCGTCGATGCGGTCGCGTCCATGCTCTATCTCGACTACAGCCGGCCGCCCGACGCCTGGATCCCGAACCAATATGGCGGGCGGGAGAACATCGAGGCGATCAACTTCCTGCGCCGCTTCAACACGGAAGTGTTCGCCCGCTTCCCGCAGGCGACCACCGCCGCCGAGGAGTCCACCGCCTGGCCCCAAGTCTCGCGCCCGGTCGAGTTCGGCGGGCTCGGCTTCGGCTACAAGTGGAACATGGGCTGGATGCACGACACGCTGAACTACATCAGCAAGGATCCGATCCACCGCAAGCATCACCACGGCGAGATCCTGTTCGGCCTGCACTATGCGTTCTCGGAGAACTTCATCCTGCCGCTGTCGCATGATGAGGTCGTGCACGGCAAGCGCTCGATCCTCGGCCGCATGCCCGGCGACGAGTGGCAGCGCTTTGCCAATTTGCGCGCCTATTACAGCTTCATGTTCGGCCACCCCGGCAAGAAGCTCTTGTTCATGGGCGCCGAGATCGCGCAGAGCCGCGAATGGAATCACGACCAGTCGCTCGACTGGCATCTGCTCGAATACAAGGTCCATTCCGGCGTCCAGGCCTTGATCCGCGACCTCAACCGGCTCTATCGCGCGGTTCCGGCGCTGCACCAGATGGATTGCGAGCAGGCCGGCTTCGAATGGCTGATCACCGATGATGCCAACCGCAACGTCTTCGCCTGGCTGCGCAAGGGATTCGACGAGCACGCGCGGTGTCTCGTCATCGTCAACTTCTCGCCTAACGTCTACCAGAACTATCGCGTTCGCGTGCCCTTCGGCGGCAAGTGGAAGGAAGTTCTCAACTCCGATTCCGCCCATTACGGCGGCAGCAATGTCGGCAATGTCGGCGAGGTCCATGCCGAGGGCGGCGAGCTGCGCCTCACTATTCCGCCGCTGGCTGCGATCTTTCTCGTTCCGGAAAGCTGATCGATGCGCCTGACTGCCGGATCGCCCGCACGGCTCGGCGCAAGCTGGGACGGACGCGGTACCAATTTCGCGCTGTTCTCCGCCAACGCGCAGAAGGTCGAGCTCTGCCTGTTCGACACCCAAGGCCGCCGCGAGCTCGAGCGCATCGAGCTGCCCGAGAAGACGGAGGATGTCTGGCACGGCTATCTCAACGACGTCGCGCCGGGCCAGCTCTACGGCTTTCGCGTGCACGGCCCCTACGAGCCCGAGCACGGCCATCGCTTCAACGCCAACAAGCTGCTGCTCGACCCATACGCCAAGCGGCTTGCCGGGCGCCTGGTCTGGAGCGATGCGCATTTCGCCTACCGCACCGGAAGCCCGCGCGAGGACCTGTCCTTCGACCGGCGCGACAATGCGCGCGGCATGCCCAAGGCCGTCGTGGTCGACGAGACCTTCAACTGGGGCCGCCGCGAGATCCGGCCGAATATTCCCTGGGAAGACACGATCATCTACGAGGCCCACGTCAAGGGCCTGACGCAGAAGCGCGAGGACGTTCCGCCGAATCTGCGCGGCACCTATGGCGGCCTGTCATCGCCCGCGATGATCGAGCACCTCAAGAAGCTCGGCGTCACCACGGTCGAGCTGTTGCCGGTGCACAGCTTCGTCGACGACCGCATCCTGGTGGAAAAGAAGCTCGCCAATTACTGGGGCTACAACACGCTGTCGTTCTTTGCGCCCGAGCCACGCTACGCCCAGGACAACGCACTCGATTCCTTCCGCACCACGGTGGCGCGGCTGCACGATGCCGGCATCGAGGTGATGCTCGACGTCGTCTACAACCACACCGCCGAGGGAAATCATCTCGGTCCGACGCTGTGCTATCGCGGCATCGACAACGCCTCCTATTATTGGCTGAACCGCGAGAACCCGCGCTATTACGACGACTTCACCGGATGCGGCTCGTCGGTGAACCTCGCCCATCCCCGCGTGCTGCAGATGGTGATGGATTCCCTGCGCTACTGGGTCGAGGTCTGCCATGTCGACGGCTTCCGCTTCGACCTCGCCACCACGCTGGCGCGCGGGCCGAACGGTTTCGATCGCGGCAGCTCGTTCCTGACCGCGGTACGGCAGGACCCGGTGCTGGCGACGGTCAAGCTCGTCGCCGAGCCGTGGGACCTCGGCCTCGGCGGCTACCAGGTCGGAGCCTTTCCCTCGCAATGGTCAGAATGGAACGACCGCTATCGCAGCGCCATGCGCCGCTACTGGAGCGGTGAAGGTAGCCTGATCGGCGACATCTCCAGCCGCATGACCGCGTCCTCCGACTTGTTCAATCACGACGGACGGCGGCCGCGCGCCAGCATCAACCACATCACCGTCCACGACGGCTTCACGCTCGCCGACCTCTTCAGCTACAACGAGAAGCACAACGAGGCCAACGGCGAGGACAATCGCGACGGCTCCAACGACAATCACAGCAACAATTGCGGCGTCGAGGGCCCGACCGACGATCCTGGCATCATCAGCCTGCGCCGCCAGCTGCGCAAGAACGTGCTGGCCTGCCTGATGCTGGCCCAGGGCGTTCCGCTGATCCTCGCCGGCGACGAGGTCGGCAACTCGCAATCCGGCAACAACAACGCCTATTGCCAGGACAACGAGGTCGGCTGGGTCGGCTGGGACAATCTCGGCAAGGACGGCGACGACATGATCGACTTCGTCGCCCAGCTCGCCGACATCCGCCGCCGTTTCTCACAGTTGCGCAGCCATCGCTGGCTCGACGGCCGCCCCAAGGACGGCGTCTCCTACGGCGCATTGTGGCTGACGCCCGCCGGCAACGAGATGACGGAGAGTGACTGGACATTCCCGGATGGGCGGTTTCTCTCGTATGTGATGGGCCCGATGGAACCGGGCGGCGCTGCGATCTTTATCGTACTGAACGCCGCTCCCGAAGAGATCGCATTCAAATTGCCCAAAATGACCGAATACAAGAGCTGGCAGCAGCTGCTGAACACGACCGATGCCAAGCTGAATACGATCGACTTCCTGCCCGGGAGCGACAGCAAGGCGCCGCCACGCTCCGTGCTCGCCTTCGCAGGCGCGCTATGAGGCCATCCTTCGGGGCGAGGCCGACCAAGGACGGCGTGTCGTTCCGGCTGTGGGCGCCGGCCGCGCGCCGCGTCGATCTCCTGCTCGACCGCAGGCACGCGATGCAGCGCCGGCAGGATGGCTGGTTCGTCGCCGAGATCGCCGGCTTGTCATCTAGCAGCAAGTACAAGTTCAGGATCGACGACGACATCGACGTGCCGGATCCCGCTTCGGCCTTCCAGCCCGACGACGTGTTCGGCCCGAGCGAGGTGATCGATCACGATGCCTTCGTCTGGCGCGCGCGCGATTGGCGCGGCCGTCCCTGGGAAGAGACGGTGCTGATCGAAACCCATGTCGGCACCTTCACGTCCGAAGGCAGCTATCGCGCCATGATCGACAAGCTCGATCACCTCGCCGCGACCGGCATCAATGCGCTGGAATTGATGCCGCTCGCCGATTTCGCAGGCCGCCGCGGCTGGGGCTATGACGGCGTGCTGTGGTACGCGCCGGACAGCGCCTATGGCCGGCCCGAAGACCTGAAGACGCTGATCGACGAGGCGCATCTGCGCGGGCTGATGGTGTTCCTCGACGTCGTCTACAATCATTTCGGCCCGGAAGGAAACTATCTCGGCCGTTACGCGCCGACCTTCTTCACCGATGCGCACACGCCGTGGGGCAGCGCGATCGATTATCGCGTGCCGCAGGTGCGAGCCTTCGCCGTGGAGAACGCGCTGTCCTGGCTCGGTGACTACCGCTTCGACGGCCTCAGGCTCGACGCCGCCAACCACATCATGGCTGTCCCGGGCGAGCAGTCCATGCTGCAGGACCTCAGCGTTGCCACCGGCGAGCTCGCCAAGGCCACGGGACGTCACATCCATCTCGTGCTGGAGAACGGCGACAACCGCGCCAGCCTGCTCGATGCCGCGCAGGATCCGCCGAACGGCAAATATCGCGGGCAGTGGAACGATGACTATCATCACGTCTGGCACGTGATGCTGACCGGCGAGCATGCCGGCTACTATGGCGATTACCAGACGCCGCGCATGGATCTGGCACGCGCGCTCGCCTCCGGCTTCGTCTATCAGGGCGAGATCTCGGAATTCTGGGGCAAGAAGCCGCGCGGCGAGCCGAGCGGACAGCTGCCGCCGGCGACCTTCGTCAATTTCCTGCAGAACCACGACCAGATCGGCAATCGCCCGCTGGGCGAGCGGCTGGAAAGCCTGGCATCGCCACAGCAGATCGAGGCCGCGCTCGCGGTCACCCTGCTCGCGCCGATGGTGCCGATGCTGTTTCAGGGCGAGGAATGGGGCTCGACGGTCCCCTTCCCGTTCTTCTGCGATTTCCAGGGCGGCCTCGCCGATGCCGTGCGCAAGGGACGCAAGCGCGAATATGCCTGGGCTTACGAGAAATACGGCGACGAGGTGCCCGACCCGCTCGATCCGGCAACGCTGCAATCGGCCGTGCTCGACTGGACCGGCCGCACGCCGCAACAGGAAGCGCGGCTCGCGCTGGTGCGGGAGTTGCTCGGCGTCCGTCGCAAGCAGATCGTGCCGCGGCTGAAGGGCGCAAGCTTCGGTGATGCCGAGGCGGCCGACAACGGCCTCGTCACCGCACATTGGCGCATGGGCGACGGCACCACGTTGCGTCTTGTCGCCAACCTGTCGGATCATGAGATCACCTCCAGCGTCAGCGCGGGCACGCCGATCTGGGGCGGCGGCGCCGGCGAGCGGCTCACGCCCTGGTCGGTGGTTTGGCGCCTCGGAGGTTAGAATGCCTCCCGCCATTCCGCTCGCGACCTACCGGCTCCAGCTCACCGCGGATTTCGATTTCGACGAGGCCGCCGCGGTCGTTCCTTATCTTAAGGCGCTGGGCATCACGCATCTCTACGCCTCGCCGGTGATGAAGGCCCGCAAAGGCTCGACCCATGGCTACGACACGGTCGATCACGGCCAGTTCAATCCCGAGCTCGGCGGCGAAGCCGGCTTTACGCGGCTGAGCCGGGCGCTTCAGCAGCACGATCTCGGGCTCATCATCGATTTCGTCCCCAACCATGTCGGCGTGCATTTTGCCGACAATCCGTGGTGGCTCGACGTGCTGGAATGGGGCCAGGCCTCGCCGCACGCGGCGTCCTTCGACATCGACTGGGACCAGCTGGCCTACCGCGCCCGCGGCGGCGTGCTGCTGCCGATCCTCGGCGCGTCCTACGGCGAGGCGCTGGAGCGCGGCGATATCGAGCTGCGCTACGCCCCGGACGAAGGGACTTTTTCCGCCTGGTATTTCGAGCACCGCTTACCGATCGCGCCGGAGCGCTATGGCGAGATGCTGCGGATTGTCGTCAAGGAGGCGGACGCGGCGGAAACGGAGCCCGGCAAGCGCCTGCTGTCGCTCGCGACCCGCACCACAGGGCTGCGGCGCCCCAATCGCAAGGAAGCTCCCGGCTTCAAGTCCGAGCTCAAGGAGATCGCAGGCGCCGCCGACATCATCAAGCGCGGCCTTGCCGCCTATCGCGCCGGTAAGGACCGCCCGGCACAGACGTTGACGCTGCATCATCTCCTCGAGCGCCAACACTACAAGCTCGGGCACTGGCGGCTTGCTTCGAGCGACATCAACTATCGCCGCTTCTTCGACGTCAACGGCCTCGCTGGCCTGCGCGTCGAGGACGCGAGCACGTTTGCCGCCACGCACCGGCTGGTGAAGCAGCTCATCGCCGACGGCAAATTGCAGGGAATCCGGCTCGATCACATCGACGGCCTGCGTGACCCGGCCCAATATTGCCAGCGATTGCGCCGCTTGGTGCGCGACGCGCAGGGCAACGCAAAGCCCTTCTACACCGTGATCGAGAAGATCCTGTGCGAGCACGAACGCCTGCCGCATTTCGCCGGCGTCCAGGGCACCACCGGCTACGAGTGGATGAATGTCATCACCCATGTGCTGGTCGATCCCAGGGGGCTGGAGGCGCTGGACGAGACCTGGCGGCAGATCAGCAACCGGTCGCCGCGGCTTGTGCCTTACGTCAAGGACGCCAAGCGGCGCGTGTTGGAGACGCTGCTCACCAGCGAATTCACCGTGCTGACGCGCCTGCTTGCGCGCATCGCCAACGGCCATTATTCGACGCGCGACTTCTCGGCCGACAGCCTGCGGCAGGCGCTCGAACTCTATGTGTTGCATTTCCCGGTCTATCGCACCTACCTGACGCATAGTGGCCCGACCGCAGCGGACCGCAAGCTGATCGACGACACCATTGCGCGCGCCCGCCGCGACTGGTTCGCCGCCGACGAAGGCATTTTCGACTTCCTGCGCGATGCCTTGACCATGGACCTGCTCAAGCCGGGCCGTCCGCCGCACAGCGCCCCGCGCGTGCGCCGCTTCGCGCTGAAGGTGCAGCAATTCACCGGCCCGATGATGGCAAAGTCGCTGGAGGACACCGCGTTCTATCAATTCCACCGGCTGCTGGCGCTGAACGAGGTCGGCGGCGACCCCGCCAGCACCGGCCTCAGCATTCCCGCCTTCCACCAGGCCATGCTGGCCCGCGCCAGGGAATGGCCGCAAGGCATGACCGCAACCGCCACCCACGACACCAAGCGTGGTGAGGATGCGCGCACGCGCATCGCATCGCTCAGCGAGATTCCCGGTGAATGGACCAGCGCAGTGGCGCGCTGGAAGGTGCTGAACGCGCCGCACCTCACGCTGCACGGCAATTTCCGCGCGCCGTCGGCAACGTTCGAATACATGCTCTATCAGACCCTGCTCGGTGTCTGGCCGGTTCAAGCGCCGGCCGATGCTGGCTTCATCGAGCGCATCCAGGCCTATGCCCTCAAGGCCGCGCGCGAGGGCAAGGAGGAGACGAGCTGGCTCAACCCGCATGAAGCGTATGAGAACGGGATCCGCGATTTCATCGCGAAGATCCTCGACCCCGACCAGTCCGCGGAATTCCTTCAGGCCTTGCAGACGCTGGCGCGCCGCGTCGCGCTGCTCGGCACGCTGAACTCGCTGAGCCAGCTCACGCTCAAGGCGACGCTGCCGGGCGTGCCGGACTTCTATCAAGGCACCGAATTCTGGGACCTGTCGCTGGTCGATCCCGACAACCGCCGCCCGGTCGACTTCGCCGCACGCCACGCGGCGCTGACATCACTGGAAGCGCCGGACTGGAGCGGCCTGATCAAGAGCTGGCCGGACGGCAAGCTCAAGCTGGCCTGGACGCGGCATCTACTCAAGCTGCGCAACGAGCTGGCCGACGTCTTCGCGCAGGGCGACTACCAGCCGCTTGAGGTACGGGGCGCCCATGCCGACCATGTCATCGCCTTCGCGCGTCGTCATGGCCGCGCCGCCGCGATCGTCGTCGTCGGCCGTCATTTCACGCCGTTCACCCAAGCCGGCCGGGAATGGCCCGCACCCGAAGCTATCGACGCCACCATCGACATCACGGGCTATGCCGTGCCCGGCCTTGCCGGCAACGACTTGCCGCTCGCGCAGGCCTTCCGTGACTGTCCTGCCTTGGTCGTCGCGGCCCGAACGGCGAATGCTGTCAGGGCGCCGCGGCAACGCGTGCGCGCCTGAAGTTACTTCTCCCCGTCCTTGGTCAGCAGCAATTGGCCGCGCTTCCTGATCGTGGCCTGCGCCATCTCGGCGAAGCGCTGCAGCAGCCAGGGCAGCACCACCTCGACCCGGACCTGATCGTCGCCGACATCGACCTGCCCCGTCGCGACCTGGCCGAGCGCGCGGATGCGGAAGGCCATAGTGTCGCCGCTCCAGCGTTCCTCCTCGACCTGCATCACCGGAATGCTCGCCGCGGCGCGGCCGAGCCCCGTCCTGAGCCGGCGCACCGCCTCCTCACGGCCGAGACGATGCGGAATCGAGACGACGAGCGGTGCTGACATGGTCCTGCCTCTTCTGACTGACGTCACATAATCATGCCGGGTCGACCAGCAAAGGTTCCATGCAAGTTGATCCCCCGGCCGTGTTTCAAGGCCGGAACTTTACAACCTACGGCAAGTTGCTCCCGCACAACGGGACAGGTTTGCAATGACCCTTCTTACGAAGGGCTGGAGGAGATTCGCATGTCAATCGGCACGATCATTTTGATCATTCTGATCATCGCCCTGCTCGGCGGCTTCAGCGGCATCGGCGGCGGGCCGTTCTATGGCACCGGCTATTATGGCGGCGGCGGCCTCGGGCTTGTCATCGTCATTCTGCTGATCCTGATCCTGATGGGAAGGATCTAGATGCAGACTTCGTAGGATGGGCAAAGGCGCAACGCGCCGTGCCCACCTCTTCGTTCGAACGAAAGAAGGTGGTGGGCACGCTTCGCTTTGCCCACCCTACGAGACCTGCCTTCGGCGCAACAGCGACAGACCTACTTCACCTTCCCCGCCAGCTTCTTGATCGCGGCCTTGATTGACACGGCTGCATCCTCATACCCCTCCCACGCCTTCGATCGCGCCAGCAGGGCCGGCACGGTGCGCAGCGTATAGCGCTTCGGATCGAGATCGCTCTTCACCTGCGCCCAGGTGACCGGCATCGACACGGTCGCGCCGGCGCGCGCGCGCGGCGACAACGGGGCCACCGCCGTCGACATGCGGTCGTTGCGCAGATAATCCAGGAAGATCTTTCCCCTGCGCAGCTTCTTCGACATGTTGAGCAGATAGCGTTCGGGATCGTCGTCCGCCATCCACTGGCAGACGCCTTGCGCAAACGCCTTGGCTTCCTTCCAGCTCACCTTGTCGCGCGCGCCATGGAGCAGCGGCACCACGACGTGAAGGCCCTTGCCGCCGGTGGTCTTGCAGAAGCTGTCCATGCCGATATCGGCGAGCCGCTGCCGCATCTCCTTGGCCGCCTCGACCACGTCGGGAAAGTCCACGTCAGGCGCGGGATCGAGATCGAACACCAGGCGGCCCGGGGTATCATAGGCATAGGGCGCGCAGTTCCAGGGATGCAGCTCGACGCCGCCGATCTGCGCCACCGCGGCGAGCCCTTCGATCCGGTCGATCTGAAGATACGGCTTGCGGTCACCGGAGACCCGCGCGAGCTCAAGAAGGTTCGACGTTCCCTGCATCGCATGGCGCTGGAAGAAGCATTCGCCCTTGATTCCGTCGGGCGCGCGGATCAGCGAACAGGGCCGGCCCTTGAGATGCACGATCATCCATTCGCCGACGGCTTCGAGGTAGCGGGCAAGATCCAGCTTGGTGACGGCACCACCATCGCCGTCATCCGGCCAGAGCTCCTTGTCCGGCTTGGAGATGACGACACCCATGACCTCGGCATTTTGAGCGGCCTGCTTCGAGCGCCCGCCCGCCTTGGTGCGCGCCGCCTTCCTGGCCCGGGGCTCGGCGAGCTCGGTGTGGACGGGCGTCTCGGCCTCGACCTCCTCCGCCGCCTTGTCCTGCCGCAAGCCCTTGAAGGCCGCCTGGCGAATATTGCCGTCGGCCGTGAAGCCCGCGAACTCGATTTCGGCGACGAGCTCGGGCTTCAGCCAATGCACGTCCCGCGTCTTCTTCGGCGCGTTCTTGCCGCCGAACGGGCTTTCCTTGCTCTCAATCGCCTTCAGCGCCGGCATGATGCGCTTGACTTTATCAGCGCCAAAGCCGGTACCGACCATGCCGACGAACGCGAGATGATCGCCGCGCTGCACGCCTGCCATCAGCGAGCGGAATTTGCCGTTGGTGGTCTTGTAACCGCCGATCACCACTTCGTGGCCGGCGCGACATTTCGATTTGACCCAGCTCTCGGTGCGCCCCGAACGATACGGCGCATTCAGCTTCTTCGACACGACGCCTTCGAGCTCGAGCTTGCAGGCCGATTGCAGCACGGCATCGCCGCCGCTCTCGAAATGCTCGACATAGCGGATCTGAGTCGATTTGCGCTTGCGCGCTTCCAGCAGCTTCTTGAGCTGCGCCTTGCGCTCCCCAAGCGGCAGCCGACGGTAGTCCTGCCCTTCCGCGAAAAGCAGATCGAAGGCGAAGAAGATCAGGTCATCGGTCTTGCCGTCGGACAGCGCAGCTTGCAGCGAGGAGAAGTTCGGCGCACCGTTATGGTCGAGCGCGACGATCTCGCCGTCGATCATCACCTCCGGCAGCGCGGCGGCTTCCTCGGCGATGGAGGCGAACTTGCTGGTCCAGTCGAGTCCCTTGCGCGTCTTCAGCGTCGCCTCGCCGTCCTCGACCCGGAGCTGGACGCGATAGCCGTCGAATTTGATCTCGTGGCACCAGCCCTCGTCTCCGGGCGGCCGCTCGACCAGCGTGCAGAGCTGCGGCGCAACGAAATCCGGCATCTCAGACACCGTCTTAGCCCTCGTCGCGGTCGCGGCAGTTTTCTTCGCCGCTTTGCCGCCCTTCAACGCGGTGCGCGGCGACGGCTTCACCGTCCGCCCTTTCGTCTCTTCCGCGCGGTTGGACTGCCAGACCGCGTCGGCCTTGCCCTTGGTCCCCTTCGCCAGCATGAACGGCTTCGGCGCGCGGCCCTTTCCCTCCGCGATCTGTTCCATCGCCCGGCCCGAGGCGACGGACTTGTCCTGCTCGAGAATATCGTTGTCCGCGCCTTCGCGGACATACTCGTCACGATGCTTGATCAAGAGCCAGTTGGTCCGCTTCTCGCCGCCGCGGTTGCGCATCCGCACCAAGACCCAGCTTCCCTGCAGCTTGTCGCCATGGAGCGTGAACTTCAGGTCGCCTTTCTTGAAGCCGGCTTCCGGATCGTCCGATTCCCAGGTGCCGCGGTCCCACAACATCACGGTGCCGCCGCCGTACTGGCCTTCCGGAATCGTGCCTTCGAAATCGCCGTAATCGAGCGGATGGTCCTCGACTTCGACGGCCAGCCGCTTGTCGTGGGGATCAAGCGAAGGCCCCTTCGTCACCGCCCAGGACTTGAACACGCCGTCGAATTCGAGCCGGAGGTCGTAGTGCAGCCGGGTCGCATCATGCTTCTGGATGACGAAGCGCCGCTGTTTCGATGGCGCCACGGCGGTCTTGCCCGAAGGCTCCGGCGTCTTCTCGAAGTCCCGCTTCTGTCGGTAGGTGGAGAGTTTCTGCAGCACGTCCGGTCCCGCTTCTCGTTCGGCACTTGAAGCCTATCACGGCGAAAGTCCCGCCCGGAACCAAAACCCGATGGGACGGTTGGGGTTCCAAAACGCCTTGAAAACGCTGGAGAATGGAATGGCCCCGCGCGCCTACTGGAAGGGAACGTTGAAGCTGTCGCTGGTCAGTTGCCCGGTCGTGCTCTATCCGGCGACCACCGCGGCCGAGAAGACGCGGTTTCACCTGATCAACCGCGAGACCGGGAACCGGCTCAAGCAGCAGATGATCGATTCCGAGACCGGCGACGTCGTGGAGAGCGACCAGAAGGGCCGCGGCTACGAAGTGCGCAAGGGCAAATACGTCGAGATCGAACCGGAGGAGCTCGAGGCAGTCCAGATCGAGAGCAATCACACCATCGACATCGAGAGCTTCGTGCCGCGCGAGGAGATCGACCAGCGCTTCCTCAACCACCCCTACTACATCGCCCCCGACGGCAAGGCCGCGGTCGACGCCTTCGCGGTGATCCGCGACGCCATGAAGGACCAGGAGCGCGTGGCGCTCGCTAAGATCGTTCTGACCAATCGCGAGCACGTCATGGCGATCGAGCCGCGCGGCAAGGGCCTGCTCGGCACCACGCTGCGCTTCCCTTACGAGCTGCGCGAGGAGGACCAGTTCTTCGACGACATCAAGAGCCCGAAGATCACCAAGGACATGGTCGAGCTCGCCGGCCACATCCTGCAGACCAAGGCGGCGCATTTCGATCCCAGCAAGTTCAAGGACGAATACGAGGACGCATTGAAGGCCCTGGTGAAGCGCAAGGCCAGCGGCAAGAAGATCGAGCTGCCCGAGCCCGAGGAACGGCCGAGCAACGTCGTCAGCCTGATGGACGCACTGAAGCAGAGCCTGAAGGGACGCGGCGGGAAGAAGTCGGCGGCGAAGTCGCACGCGCGGCGCGCGACCGGACGGCACCGCAGCGCGAAGAAGGCGCACCGGTCGACGGCAAGGCACAGGAAGGCGGGTTAGTTCGGGGCGATGCGAAGCATCGAGCCCGGAATCCATCGTGCCAAGCGCGACGGGCAGAGAAATGGATTCCGGGCCCGCGCCAACGGGCGCGTCCCGGAATGACAGCCGGGGTCTATTCCCCCGCCTTCAGCCGATACCCGATCCCCGTCTCCGTCAGCACGTATTGCGGCCGCTCCGGATCGGCTTCGATCTTCTGGCGAAGCTGGCGGACATAGACGCGTAGATATTGCGCGTCGGTCAATTCGTCCCACAGCTCCTTCAGCAGGAAGCGGTGGGTGAGCACCTTGCCGGCGTGCTGCACCAGCACCCGCAACAGGTCGTATTCCTTCGGCGAGAGCTTCACCTCGCGATCCCCGACCTTGACGATGCGACGAACGAGATCGACCGAGAGATCGCCGGTGCGGAACACCGGACGCTCGCCCTTGACCTGAAGCTGGTGGCGCAGCGCGGCGCGCAGGCGCGCCAGCAGCTCCTCCATGCCGAACGGCTTGGTGAGATAATCGTCGGCGCCGAGATCGAGCGCCTGGACCTTGCCGGCTTCGTCGCCGCGGCTCGACAGCACCACGATCGGCACGCCGTCGTTGCGGGCGCGGATGGTGCGGAGCAGCTCATGGCCTTGAACGTCGGGCAGGCCGAGATCGAGAATGATCAGCGCCGGCTCCTCGCCAAGTTTCTCCAGCGCCGTCTTGCCGTTCGGCGCTTCCAGGATTTCGTAGCCCTGGGTCGTCAGCCCCATTCGCAGCAATTTGCGGATCGGCGGCTCGTCGTCGATGACCAGGACCTTGATCGGAGCAGCGCTCATGCGGCGGTATCCAATGCGTGGCTCTCTGCCGGAACCGGCAGGCGAATGGTGAGGACCGCGCCGCTCCGCTCGCTGCGATTGGCGGCGGAGATCGTGCCGCGCATCGCCTCGACGAAGCCGCGCGAGATGGCAAGCCCGAGCCCGGTGCCGGGACGGACGTGATCGCCCTTCTGCACGCGATAGAACTTGTCGAATACGCTCTCGAGCTCGTCCGGTGGAATGCCGGCGCCCTCGTCGGCGACCGCGAGCACGACATGAGCGCTGTCGCACCGGCCGCGGATCGAGATCGTGGTTTCGGGGGGCGCGTATTTCGCGGCATTGTCAAGCAGGTTGAACAGCACCTGCTCGAACAGCACGGCGTCGAGCTGGAGCATCGGCAGATCGGCGGCCAGCACCAGCTCGACCTTGTGGCGGCTGAGGATCTTACTGGCGCGCCGGAGCGCGCTGCCGACGATCTCGCTGAGATCGTGCAGCGCTGTGTTGGGCACGATGGCGCCGGATTCGAGCTTGGTCATGTCGAGCAGATTGGCGATGAAGCGGTTGAGCCGCTCGGATTCGTCGATCACGGTGGCGAGCAAATCGCGCTTCTCGGTGTCCGAGAGCGCGCCGGCGAGATCGCGCATGGTGGAGGCCGCGCCGAGCACCGAGGCGAGCGGCGTCTTCAGATCGTGCGAGATCGAGGTCAACAGCGCCGAGCGCAGCCGCTCGGATTCGACGGTGCGCTTGACGCGGTCCATGTCCTCGACCAGCAGCACACGCTCGATCGCGAGCGCGCCCTGGTCGACCAGCGCATCGAGCAGCCGCCGCTGGTCCGGCGTCAGCAGCGGGCCGGTACGATCGTTGTCGATGCCGATCACACCGATCGGGCCCCGCCCGGTGCGCATCGGCAGAAACAGCCGCTTGGCGCCCGGCAAGGTATCCGAGCCGCGGCCGGCGGGACGATCGTTGCTCCAGGCCCAGTTGGCGGCGGCAAGGTCGGCCTGGTCGAGCTCGTCCTCGGGCGGATAGCCTGATTTCACCGTGAGCAGGCCTTCATCCGGCAACAGCAGCACCACGCGGACCTTCAGCATCAATGCGGTCTGGTAGGCACTGGCCCACAAGACGTCGTCCAGCGTGGCGGTGCCGGCGAGCTTGCGGCTGAAGGCATAGAGCTGCTCGGTCATCCTGATCCGGCCGATCGCGGTGTCGGCCTGGATGCGCACGCGCGCCGCGACATTGGAGACGATCATCGCCACCACCATGAACAGCACGAAAGCGGCGACATTGGTCGGGTCGGTGATCGTGAAGGTGTAGATCGGCGGGATGAAGAAGAAATTGTAGCAGAGCGAAGCCGCCACCGTGGCCAACAGCGAGGGCCACAGGCCGTAGCGCACGGCAACTGCGACGACCGAGGTCAGCAGCACGAGATCGACGTTCTCGATGCCGAAATAGGGCTGGATCAGCTTGGCAGCGCCGAGACCCACAAGCACGATCCCAAGCGCCTTGAGAAAAGGCAAGGGATCGAACGGCTCGGATCGTGCGGCGGTCTGCACCGCCATCTTGGGCGCGGCCTCTCCGGAAAGCTCGTTGCCGGGAATGACGTGAACGCTGATATTGCCCGCGCGGCGCACCAGATCGTGCACGACCGAGCCGCGTGTCATCTCGAACCAGCGCGAGCGCGTCGACTTGCCGATCACGATCTGCGTGACGTTGTTGCCGTGCGCGAAACCGATGAGATCGTCAGCGATGCGGCGGCCGACGGCGGGAATGGTCAAGGCTTCGCCGCCGAGCGATTCCGCGAGCCGCAGCGTATCGGCCAGCCGATCGCGCTCCTCGTCGGACAATTGCAGCGATCGCCGCGTCTCGATCGAAATCGCGGTGAACGGCGCATGCAGCCGGTCGGCCAATCGCTTGGTGTAGCGCACGAGGCCGGCCGCGCGCGGGTCCTCGCTGACGCAGACCAGGATGCGCTCACCCGCGGCCCAGGGCCCCGGAATCGCATTCGCCTGCATGTGGTTGAGCAGCTGCTCGTCGACCCGCTCGGCGGTGCGCCGCAGTGCGAGCTCGCGCAGCGCCGTGAGATTGCCTGGCGAGAAATAATGCTCCAGCGCCCGCTCGGCCTGCTTGGGCACATAGACCTTGCCCTCCTTCAGGCGCTGGATCAGGTCGTCGGGCGTGAGGTCGATCAGCTCGATCGCGTCGGCGCGGTCGAACACCGAATCCGGCACGGTCTCGCGCACCCGGACATGGGTGATCTGGGCAACGACGTCGTTCAGGCTCTCGATGTGCTGGATGTTGACGGCGGTATAGACGTCGATGCCGTGCGAGAGCAGCTCCTCGACGTCGAGATAGCGCTTGGGATGGCGGCTTCCGGACGCATTGGTGTGGGCGAGCTCGTCGACCAGCGCAATCTGCGGCCGCCGCGCGATCACCGCGTCGAGGTCCATCTCCTCGACGATCTGGCCGCGGTAGTCCAGCCTCTTGCACGGGACCACTTCGAGGCCGCGCACCAGCGCCTCGGTCTCGGCGCGGCCATGAGTCTCGACGAAGCCGACCACGACATCGATGCCGGCCTTGCGCTTGGCCTGGGCGCTTTGCAGCATCTCGTAGGTCTTGCCGACGCCGGGAGCGGCGCCGACGAAGATCTTCAGCCTGCCGCTCGCACCCTCCTCCCGGCGCGCCGCTTCCAGCAGGGCCTCCGGTGACGGACGTTGTTCGGGATCGCGACGCTCTCGGACCATCTTGCCAGTATAATCACCCGTCCACTGCGAGCCTAGACGGCTACTTCGCGGCCATGCGATCGAGCGCGAGATTCAATGCCAGAACGTTAACCCTGGGTTCGCCGAGCAGGCCGAGCAGGCGGCCTTCGGTGCTGGCGGACACGAGCTGCTTGACCTGATCCTCGGGCAGATTGCGCGCCTTCGCCACGCGCGGCACCTGGAATTGCGCCGCTTCCGGCGAGATGTTCGGGTCGAGGCCGCTGGCCGACGTCGTCACCAGGTCGACCGGCACCGAGGCGTTCGGATTCTCGCGCCTGAGCTTGTCCACATCTTCCTTCAGCCGGTCGGCCAGCGCCCTGCTGGTCGGACCGAGATTGGAGCCGCCCGAATTGGCGGCGTTGTAGGGCGCGGGCACCGTCTTGGTCGAATCGTTCGGGTCCGGCGCCAGCGTCGCCGAGCGGCGGCCGTGGAAGTACTTGTCGTCCTTGAACTCCTGCCCGATCAGGGCGGAGCCAATCACCTTGCCGTCTTTCTCGATCAGGCTGCCTTGCGCCTGCACGGGAAACAGCGCGCCGGCAATGCCGGTCATGGCGAGCGGATAGGCAAGGCCCGTGATGGCGGTGAGCGCCAGCAAGAGGACGATGGCGGGGCGGATTTCTCTGAGCATGTGCGTTCTCCAATTTCTCCCGTCATTGCGAGGAGCGAAGCGACGAAGCAATCCAGGCTATCAACTGCTGAGATATTTCTGGATTGCTTCGCTTCGCTCGCAATGACGAATTCAAGCCAAATGCAAGGCGGTCACCGCGAGATCGATCGCTTTGATGCCGATGAAGGGAATGACGATGCCGCCGAGCCCGTATATCAGGAGGTTGCGGCGGAGCAGTGCGCCGGCACCGACGGCGCGATAGGCGACGCCCTTCAGCGCGAGCGGGATCAGCGCGATGATGACGAGCGCGTTGAAGATGATCGCCGACAGGATGGCGCTCTGCGGGCTCGACAGGTTCATGACGTTGAGGACGTTGAGCTGAGGGTAGAACGCCAGGAACATCGCCGGGATGATCGCAAAATATTTGGCGACGTCGTTGGCGATCGAGAACGTCGTCAGCGCACCGCGCGTCATCAAGAGCTGCTTGCCGATCTCGACCACCTCGATCAGCTTGGTCGGGTTGGAATCGAGATCGACCATGTTGCCGGCCTCCCGGGCGGCCTGAGTGCCGGTATTCATGGCGACGCCGACGTCGGCCTGGGCGAGCGCCGGCGCGTCGTTGGTGCCGTCGCCGCACATCGCCACCAGCTTGCCCTTGGCCTGCTCGTCACGGATCAGCTTGAGCTTGTCCTCGGGCGTTGCCTGCGCCAGGAAATCGTCGACGCCGGCTTCCGCGGCGATGGCGGCCGCCGTCATCGGGTTGTCGCCGGTGATCATGATGGTGCGGATGCCCATGCGGCGCAGCTCGGCAAAACGCTCGCGGATACCGCCCTTGACGATGTCCTTGAGCTGGACGATGCCGAGCAGCTTTCCGTCCTTGGCGACCGCCAGCGGCGTGCCGCCCGATTTGGCGACCTCGTCGGCAATGGCGCTGATCTCGCGGCCCGCCTCGGATAGGGCCGCCGGCTGCATCGCCCGTGCCGCATTACCGGAGGAGATCGCGGTCGGCGCCCCGCCGGCGATATAATTGAGGATGGCATCGACCGCGCCCTTGCGCACCGACGAGCCGCCGGCGTCGACGCCGCTCATGCGGGTCTGCGCCGTGAACGGCACGAAGGTCGCGCCAAGCTCGGCCATGTCGCGGCCGCGGATGCCGTACTTCTCCTTGGCCAGCACGACGATGGAGCGGCCTTCCGGCGTCTCGTCCGCGAGCGAGGCGAGCTGGGCGGCATCCGCCAGCTCCTGCTCGGCGACGCCGCGCACGGGACGGAAGGCGGTCGCCTGCCGGTTGCCGAGGGTGATGGTGCCGGTCTTGTCGAGCAGCAGCGTGTCGACGTCGCCGGCGGCCTCGACCGCGCGGCCCGACAGCGCCAGCACGTTGAAGCGCACCAGCCGGTCCATGCCGGCGATGCCGATCGCCGACAACAGCGCGCCGATCGTGGTCGGGATCAGCGTCACGAACAGAGCGACCAGCACGACCACCGAGATCGAGCCGCCGGCATAGGCGGCGTAGCTCGGGATCGTCACGGTGGCGAACACGAAGATGATGGTGAGGCCGGCGAGCAGGATGTTGAGCGCGATCTCGTTCGGCGTCTTCTGCCGCTCGGCGCCCTCGACCAGCTTGATCATGCGGTCGATGAAGGTCGATCCCTGCGCGGCGGTGATGCGCACCCGGATCCAGTCCGACAGCACCTGCGTGCCGCCCGTCACCGCCGAGCGGTCGCCGCCGGATTCGCGGATCACGGGCGCGGACTCGCCGGTGATGGCGGCCTCGTTGACGGAGGCGACGCCCTCGACCACCTCGCCGTCCGAGGGGATGATGTCGCCCGCCTCGACCAGCACGAGATCGCCGACCTTCAGGCTCGTGCCTGACACGAGCTTGTAGTCCCGGCCCGCGCCGCTCAGGAGCTTGGCCTGGCTCTCGGTGCGGGTCTTGCGCAGCGTCTCGGCCTGCGCCTTGCCACGGCCCTCGGCCACGGCTTCGGCGAGATTGGCGAACAGCACGGTGAACCACAGCCAGAGAATGATCTGGAAGGTGAAACCGAGATTTTCCCCGCCGGTGACGAGATCGCGCAGGAAGATCACGGTGGTGAGCGCGGCGACGATCTCGACCACGAACATCACGGGGTTCTTGATCATGGCGCGTGGATCGAGCTTGGTGAAGGCAGCGCCGATCGCCGGCACGACGATCTTGGGATCCAGCATCGCCGAGACCGGCATGCGCTTGTGGGATTTGTGGACAGGTTCCATGGAGGTCACTCCGAAAAGCGAAAATCAGAAGACGTTGCCGGCGTTCATTGCGAGATGCTCGACGATGGGGCCGAGTGCGAGCGCCGGGAAGAAGGTCAGGCCGCCCATGATCAGGATGACGCCGACGACGAGGCCGACGAACAGGCCTCCGGTGGTCGGGAAAGTGCCCATCGACGGCGGGATCGATTTCTTGGCCGCGAGCGAGCCTGCGATCGCCATCGCCGGCACGATCATGAAGAAGCGGCCGACGAACATCGCGCTGGCGAGCGTGAGATTGTAGAACAACGTGTTGCCGGTGAGCCCCGCGAAGGCCGAGCCATTGTTGGCCGTCGCCGACGTGAAGGCGTACAACACTTCGGTGAAGCCGTGCGGTCCGGCATTCGCCATCGAGGCGACCGCCGTAGGATAGACCACAGCGACGGCGGCCCAGCCGAGAATCATCAGCGGCAGGACGAGAATGGCGAGCATCGCCATCTTGACCTCGCGCGCCTCGATCTTCTTGCCGACATATTCCGGCGTACGGCCGACCATCAGGCCTGCGACGAAGATCGCCAGGACGACGAACAGCAGCATGCCGTACAGGCCGGCGCCGACGCCGCCGACGATGATCTCCCCTAACTCCATGTTGATCAGCGGGATCATGCCGCCGAGCGCGGTGAAGCTGTCGTGCATGGCGTTCACGGCGCCGCACGACGCGGCGGTGGTGATCACCGCGAACAGCGAGGACGCGACGATGCCAAAGCGGACTTCCTTGCCCTCCATGTTGCCGCCGGTCAGGCCCAACGCATGCATGGTGGCGGTGCCGTTGGCTTCCGCCCAATAGCAAACGGCGACGCCGGCGACGAACAGCACGCCCATCACGGCGAGGATCGCCCAGCCCTGGCGCTGGTTGCCGACCATGCGGCCGAACACGTTGGTGAGCGCCGCGCCGAGCACGAAGATCGACAGCATCTGCACGAAGTTCGACAGCGCGGTCGGGTTCTCGAAGGGGTGAGCGGCATTGGCATTGAAGAAGCCGCCGCCATTGGTCCCTAGCATCTTGATTGCGACCTGCGAGGCGACCGGGCCGACCGCGATGGTCTGCTTGGCGCCCTCGAGCGTGGTCGCTTCGACGTAGTCGCCAAGCGTTTGCGGGATGCCCTGCCAGACCAGAAACAGCGTGAACACGACACAGATCGGCAGCAGGATATAGAGCGTGCAGCGGGTCACATCGACCCAGAAGTTACCGATTGTGCGCATGGACGCGCGGGCAAAGCCGCGGATCAGGGCAACCGCGAGCACGATGCCGGTAGCCGCCGACAGGAAATTCTGGTGCGTCAGGCCGACCATCTGGGTCAGATAGGACAGCGTGCTCTCGCCGCCGTAGTTCTGCCAGTTGGTATTGGTGATGAAGGAGATCGCGGTGTTGAAGGACAGATCCTCAGCGACCGCGGATTGGCCGGCTGGATTGAACGGCAGCACGGCCTGCAGCCGCATCAGGCCGTAGATGATGAGGAAGCCGCCGACATGAAACAGCAGCATCGCGACCGTGTAGGTCAGCCAGTGCTGCTCGCGCTTCTCGTCGACGCCGGAGATCCAGTAGATGCCGGCCTCGATCGGCCGCAGGACAGGCGACAGGAAGGTGCGCTCGCCGTTGAACACGCGCGTCATGTACCAGCCCAGCGGCTTGGTCAGCGCGACGATAGTCGCACAATAGAGAATGATCTGGAACCAACCGATCATAGTCATGGCATTAACCCTTCAGGCTTTTGGTCCGGCGCAAAAGCGGCAGGAGCAGCGCGAGCAGGCCCGCGACGAGCAGCGTCGGCCAGCAGCAATTTTGCGAGCAGCAGCACGGCGTCAGAACCGCTCGGGCCGCAGCAGTGCATAGGTGAGATAGATCAGGAGGCCGAACGAGACGGCGCCGGCGAGCGCATAATCGAAGATCATGGTCCGCTCCCTCACAGCCGTTCGCAGGCGTAGGTGTAGCCGATCGCGAGGGCAAAGAAGAAGAAGCCCAGCGCCAGCATCAAAAGGTCCATCATGGCGATACTCCTTGGTACGACACGATCGCCGGCCGAGTTCAATGCAAGCGCATCGCCAGCCGGAAACTTCACCGCTGACGTGCCACTGCGCGCATAGCTTTTCGAGGTGAGGGCTATGGTAGCGTTATAGGAATCTCATAAAGGCCGGCGGGAGCCAGCGGCTATGCGCACCCGCAATGCGTCCCCCGCGGTCGCTCCGGACGGGGCGGAAGCCTGGTGGTGCCCGGCCTCGGCGTCTAGCTCCTCACCTCCGCCTCGATCAGTCGCGCCAGCTCCGACGCGGTGACCTCGATCGGCCGGCCGCTGCGCTCGACGCGGGCCTGGATCAGCGCGCCCTGGAGCGCCGACGTGCAGAGCACCCCCAGCGCCTCCGCCCGCGGCCTGGCAAACCCGTCGGCGACGAGCTTGTCACGCAGGATCGATAGCCGTGCCGCATAGGCCTTGCGACCGGCCTCCGACACGGCGCGCTCGCGCGGCGCCAGCTCGAGCAGCACGGTCGTGATCGGGCAGCCGTTGCGGAAGCCGGAGCCCTGCATCCAGCCTGCCAGCAGTCTGGCGTGCGCGCGCAAGAGCTCGCCGGTCGAGCCGCACTCTGCCGCGAGCTCGGCGACCGTCGCCGCGACGCGGCGGCCCGCCTCCTCCACCGCCGCCACCGCGATCGAGGATTTTCCGTCCGGAAAGTAATGATAGAGCGACCCCTTCGGCGCGCCGCTGACGTCGACGATGTCGTTGAGGCCGGTGCGGGCAAATCCCTGGCGGCGGAATAGCGTCACCGCGGCATTGATGATGGGCTGACGGTGCTTCGGCACGGCCGGCATGGCACTCTCCTCCGCTCGGAAATTATATTGATTGGTCTACATCAGCCTCCGACAGTCAAGGCATGACAATGACGGAGAGAGGCAGATGCCTGAGAGAGTGACCTATGAACTGAACGACGGCGTGGCGCGGATCGGGCTCGACGACGGCAAGGTCAACGTGATGTCGGCCGCGATGCTGGGCGAGATCGGCGCCGCCTTCGACCGCGCCGAGACGGAGGCGGAGATCGTGGTGCTGCGCTCGGGCCGGCCAGGCATCTTTTCCGCGGGCTTCGATCTGAAAGTGTTCGCCTCGGGCGATGCTGCCAAGAGCCTGGAGATGGTCCGGGCCGGCGCCGAGCTTGCGCTGCGGCTGATGTCGTTTCCGCATCCGACCATCGGCGTGATGGAGGGCCATGCTTACCCGATGGGAACGTTCCTGCTGCTCGCCTGCGACGTCAGGCTGGGCGCGCGCGGACCGCACCGCATGGGGCTGAACGAGGTGGCGATCGGCATCGCGCCTCCCAGCTTTGCCATCGAGCTCGCGCGCAGCCGGCTGCATCCGGCCTGGCTCAGCCGTACCGTCACGCTTGGCGAGATGTACGAGCCCGAGGAGGCGCAGACGGCCGGCTTTCTCGATCGCGTGGTTGCACCTGAGATGGTCGACGCCACGATCGAGACGATCATCACCGGCCTGCGCGCCATCCACATGCCGTCGCATGCCACCGCAAAGCGGCGCCTGCGCCAGGGAGCCATGGACGCCATGCGCGCGGCGATCGACCGCGAGCTGACCATGGCTGCCTATGAGGCAAGCAACCGCGCGCGCAGCGCAGTCGCGCTGCCCGGTTGAGGCCGGCTATCCCGCGGAAAAGGCGTTGCCTAAAACTACCTGGCCGATCTGGCGCAGTTTCACGGAACCGTGTAGAGCGGTTTCATGAGCACAGGCAATGTCAACGTCGTCGCCCACCCCCTGGTCCAGCACAAGCTCTCCCTGATGCGGGAGAAGGACCGCTCGACCAAGAGCTTTCGCGAGATCCTGAACGAGATCGGGATGCTGCTGGCCTACGAGGTGACGCGCGACCTGCCGCTGGAGCTGGTGGACATCGAGACGCCGATCGCGCCGATGCAGGCACCCAAGATCGCCGGCAAGAAGCTCACGCTGGCGCCGATCCTGCGCGCCGGCGTCGGCTTTCTCGACGGCATGCTCGCCCTGATGCCGTCGGCGCGCATCGCCCATATCGGGCTCTACCGCGACCCCGAGACGTTGCAGGCCGTGGAATATTACTTCAAGGCGCCGCAGGACCTGTCCGACCGCACCGTGATCCTGATGGATCCGATGCTGGCGACCGGCAATTCCGCCTGCGCCGGCGCGTCCCTGCTCAAGGCTCGCGGCGCCCGCGACATCCGCTTCGTCTGCCTCCTGGCCGCGCCCGAGGGCATCGCCAAGTTCCAGAGCGAGCATCCCGACGTGCCGATCTGGACCGCCGCGATCGACGAGCGGCTCAACGACCACGGCTATATCGTGCCAGGCCTGGGCGACGCCGGCGACCGGATGTTCGGCACCAAGTAGACAGGTTTGCACGACCGGGTTAGTCCGATGGCCATGAGTGCCAACGATTTTTCGCTGCAATCGCTGCTCCGGATCAAGACCGCCGCCGACCCTGCCCTGGTATTCGACGGCACAGCCGTCTCTCGCGCGGAATTCTCGGCGAAGATCGACCAGAGCGCCGCCTGGCTAGCCGCGCAAGGCATCGGCAAGGGCGACGTCGTCGCAGTCTGGCTGGTCAACCGGGTCGAATGGCTCGCGCTGCTGTTCGCCGCGGCGCGGCTCGGCGCGGTCATCGCCGCCGTCAATACGCGCTATCGCAGCGCAGAAGTCGCGCACCTGCTCAAACTATCAGGCGCGAAGCTCATGGTGGTCGAGGCGGCATTCCGCGCGATCGACTTTGCCACCATCCTCGCCGACGTCGCCGAGGCCGAGGTGCCCGCGCTCCAACGGCTGGCCGTGGTCGGCGCGGATGCGATCCCCGCACACTGGCCCTGCGTGCGGTTCGATGCGTTCGAGACGCCCTACCCGCTGGCTCCGCCGCGCCAGGATGATGTCGACCTGCCCGTGCTGCTCTACACCACGTCGGGCACGACCAAGGGGCCGAAGCTGGTCGCGCATTCGCAGCGGACGCTGGCGACGCACGCCGCCTCCGTCGCCGACGCGCTCCAGCTCGATCACCACCGTCATTCGCTCCTGGCGATGCTGCCGTTCTGCGGCACCTTCGGCATGACGAGCCTGCTCGGCTTCCTCGCGGCCGGCGCGACCATTCATGTGCTCGATGCCTTCGAAGCAGCGCCGGCGCTGGAGATCCTCAGCACGGAGCGCATCACGCATTCCTTCGGTTCGGACGAGATGTTCCGGCGCATCCTCGCCCTCACCGATGCGCCACACCCGTTTCCGCATCTCGAAGTCTGCGGCTTCGCCGCGTTCCAGCCCGGCTGGCGCGAGCTGGCTGTGGAAGCCGAAGCGCGCGGCATGAAGCTGTATGGCCTCTACGGATCGAGCGAGGTGCAGGCGCTGTTCTCGATCGGCGGCCCCAGTGATGCCTTTGCCGATCGGATCGAGGGCGGCGGCTGGCCGATGTCGCCGGAGGCGAAAGTCCGCGTGCGCGATGTCGAGACCGGCGAGCTCGCCGCAAGCCGCGTCTCCGGCGAGATCGAGATCAGCGCGCCCTCGCGCTTCCTCGGCTACTTCAACAACCCGGAGGCGACGCGCGAGGCGATCACCGCCGACGGCTTCTTCCGGACCGGCGACATCGGCCGGCTGCGCGGCGACGGGTCGTTCGTCTACGAGACCCGCGCCGGCGATGCGATGCGGCTCGGCGGCTTCCTGGTCGCGCCCGGGGAGATCGAGGACGAGCTCAAATCCTGCGCCGGCGTCGCCGACGCCCAGGTCGTCGCGGTTGACCTCAAGGGCCAGGCGCGCTGCGTCGCCTTCGTGATCCCGACAACGGAGCCGCCCATCCAGGAGACGCTGATCGCGCGTCTGCGCGAGCGGCTCGCCGGCTACAAGGTGCCGGCGCGGATCTATGTCGTGGATGCCTTTCCCGTCACCGACAGCGCCAACGGCGTGAAGATCCAGCGCGCCCGGCTTCGCGCCATGGCGATGGAGTGGATCGCCGCCGAATAGACCCGCTCAGTACGACTTGTTCAGTACGATTTGGCGAGCCCCAGCACCTTTTCCGCGATGAAGCTGAGCGCGAGCTGCGGGCTGACCGGCGCGATGCGCGGGATCAGCACCTCCCGCAAATAGCGCTCGACATGGAATTCCTTGGCGTAGCCGAAGCCGCCATGGGTCATCACCGCCTGCTCGCAGGCCGAGAAGCCCGCTTCGCCCGCCAGATATTTTGCGGCATTGGCCGCGGCGCCGCAGGGCATGCCCTTGTCGTATTGCCAGGCCGCCGACATCACCATCAGCCAGGCCGCCTCGAGCTCGACCCAGTTCACCGCGAGCGGATGCTGGATGCCCTGGTTCTTGCCGATCGGCCGGTTGAACACGATTCGCGTCTTGGCGTATTCGGTCGCGCGCGACAGCGCGAGTTTTCCCAAACCGACCGCCTCGGCCGCGATGAGAATGCGCTCCGGATTCATGCCTTCGAGGATGTACTCGAAGCCTTTGCCCTCCTCGCCGATGCGATCCTCCATCGGGATCTCGAAGTCCTCGAAGAACAGCTCGTTGGAATCGACGATCTTGCGGCCCATCTTTTCGATCTCGTGGACCTTGATCCTGTTGCGGTCGAAATCGGTGTAGAACAGGCTGAGCCCGTGGGTGGGCGAGCGCACCTCTTCCAGGGGCGTGGTGCGCGCCAGCAGCAAAATCTTGTGCGCGACCTGCGCCGTCGAGATCCACACCTTTTGACCATTGACGATGTAGCGGTCGTTCTTGGCGACCGCGCGGGTCTTGAGCTGGGTGGTGTTGAGGCCGGTGTTGGGCTCGGTGACGGCGAAGCACGCCTTCTCGCGGCCCTCGACCATCGGCGGCAGCATGCGCCTGCGCTGCTCCTCGGTGCCGAACACGACGACGGGGTTGAGCCCGAACACGTTGATGTGCACCGCCGAGGCACCGGACATGCCGGCACCCGACTCGGCAATGGTGCGCATCATGATCGCAGCTTCCGTGATGCCGAGCCCGGAGCCGCCATACTCTTCCGGCACGCAGATGCCGAGCCAGCCCGCGTCCGCCAGCGCCTTGTGGAAGTCGTGCGGGAAACCGCCGTCGTGGTCCTTCTTCAGCCAATAGGCGTCGGGAAAGCCTTCGCAGATCTTGGCGATGGCGTCGCGAATGGCTTCCTGCTGATCGGTGAGCGCGAAATCCATGGTCTTGATCTCCCTTCGCCAAGCGTTCTTTAGCTCGAAAACCTGCATGCAGATACGTGAATTTGCCCGCGAAGTGTGTCTACCATGCATGGGGTCATGCGGCGCGACGCTGCGCGTGCGCCGTTATTTCGCAGGGAGGAAACCGCGATGGCCGGACTATATTTCGAGGACTTTTCCGTGGGCCAGGAGTTCAGGCATCCGCTGACCCGGACCGTCACGGAGATGGACAACACCATGTTCAGCCTGCTGACGCTCAATCCGCAGCCGCTGCACATCGACGCGCATTTCGCCGAGAAGACCGAGTTCGGCCAGCGCATTTTCAACAGCCTATACACCCTCGGCATCATGATCGGCATGACGGTCTATGATACGACCTTAGGGACTACCGTCGCCAATCTCGGCATGACCGACGTCACCTTTCCGAAGCCGGTCTTCCATGGCGACACGTTGCGGGCCACGACAAAGGTGCTCTCGGTGCGGGAATCCAGATCACGGCCCAAGGCCGGCATCGTCGAGTTCGAGCATCATGCCCTGAACCAGAACGACGAGATTGTCGGCAAATGCCGCCGCATGGCGATGATGCACAAGAGGCCGGTCTGATGCGTTCGATGCTGTTCGTGCCGGGCGATTCCCGGCGCAAATTCGAGAAGGCGAGCGAAGGCAAGGCCGACGCGCTGATCATCGATCTCGAGGATTCCGTCGTCACCGAGAAGAAGGCGGAGGCGCGTGAGCTCACGCTCTCGATGCTGAAGAGCCGCCCCGGCCCGCATCAGCTCTATGTCCGCGTCAACGCGCTCGACACCGGCATGACGCTGGCCGATCTTGCCGCGGTGATGCCGGGCAGGCCTGACGGCATCGTGCTGCCGAAATCGCAAGGCGGCGACGACGTGCGACAGGTCGCGACCTGGCTCGAGGCTTTGGAAGCGGCGTCCGGCATCGCGATCGGCGCGACCCGCATCGTCTGCGTCGCGACGGAGACCGCCGGCTCGATCTTCGGGCTCGGCAGCTACAAGGGCTGCTCCCCTCGCCTCGCCGGCCTGATGTGGGGCGCGGAAGATCTCTCCGCCTCGCTCGGCGCTACCGAGAAGGCGAGCGGCGGCGTGTTCCACAGCCCCTATCGCCTGGCGCGGGATCTCTGCCTGATGGCGGCGGCAGCCGCCGAGGTCGCGCCGATCGACACTGTTTACACCGACATCGACAATCTCGCCGGCCTCGAGCAGGAGACGCGTGCCGCGCGGCGCGACGGTTTTTCGGCCAAGGCGCTGATCCACCCCAAGCATGTCGACATCGTCAACGCGGCCTTCGCGCCGACGGAGGCCGAGCGCGTCTGGGCGGAGAAGGTGATCGCCGCGTTCGCGAGCAATCCCAATTCCGGCACGCTGCGGCTCGACGGTCAGATGATCGACAAGCCGCACCTTCGCGCGGCGATGAAGATTCTCGGCCAGTCCTAGAGCGGGACGCAAGCCTCGTCCGCTAAAGCGAAATGAGATTCGATGTTGCAAGGAGGGAGGTGCGCTCCCTCTCCCGCTTGCGGGAGAGGGTTGGGGAGAGGGTGCTTCCGCAATGGGACAATCCCCTAGAGGAGAAAGCCCTCACCCGGCGCTTCGCGCCGACCCCTCCCGCAAGCGGGAGAGGTGACCGGCCCGCGGCAGTATTCAAGCTAAACCATCGCGCTATAGGCTGCAGCCTGAAGTCGGCGGCCTCAGTCGAACCCCTGAACGGGCGGTGCCGGGGAATGCGCCGGCGCGGCAGGCGCGGCTTGAACCGGGGGAGCCTGGACCGGCGGCGGGGCCGGATTGCCGGCAGCTCTCATCTGGCCGTTGGCGGCCATTGCCTCGCGCGTGCGCGACGGGCTACCGGTCGCGGCGGCGCGACGCGGCGGCGGCTGCCGGTGCCTGGCCGACTGCGAGCCTCTCAGGCCCCAGGACCGGGCGATCGAAGGTCCGGCCGTGTAGCCGATCAAGGCGCCGGCGACCGCACCCACCGGCCCAAGCACGACCGCACCCGAGACCGCGCCGAGCGCCGCGTCGCCTGCGCGCTCCTGCGCGAGCGCGCCCGCGGGCACGCAGGCCAGCATTGCGACAGCAGTGATCAGTGCCTTGTTCATCGGAGCGCCTCCCTCGCGACAGATCACTCCTGCTCAAATATGGCCACACGAGGTTCGCTTGCCGGCCAACAAAAGGCAATCGCGCCCGGAACCCGGGCGTCCGGACAGCTCGATTGGCCGACCATCGATCTCCAGGAGCCAGCGACAAGGACAGGCGCGCCAACATCTTGACACCGCTCACCCGCTGAATATTTTTTTGCCGAGAAGAGATCTTCTCATCCTCGCAAACCAAAGGATCTAACGCGACCGTCTGGAGAGACGACGATGCTCGATGAGAATTTGGCCCGCATTCGTGCGCACCGCAACAACATCCACCGCTACCGGCGCCTGCTGAAGACCAGGCTGTCGCAGCTCGAGCGCCAATTCATCGAGAGGCGACTTGCCGAAGAGCGATCGGCGCTCGATGGCCTGACCGCCAGCACCTTTCCCGTCGGCTTCCGCGCCGCCGAAGCGCCGGCGAACGCGTTGGGGATGGCCCAATGAACAGCCAACGCGATCTGCTGATCCGCGGCAGCGAGAAGGTCATCGGCCATTACGAGCTGCTTCTTGCCAGCGCCAAGAGCGAGCATGAGCGCCAGCTTTATCGCCAGCGCATCGAACGCGAGCGGCGGCTGATCCGGGACCTGCAAGGCGAATGGGATCACCGCGCGGCCTGAGCTGGGAGATCACGCCTCCCGGGCTATCGCACATGAGATGTGGCTATGTGCACCGACTGTCTCCACAGCGTCATGGCCGGGCTTGTCCCGGCCATCCACGCCTTTCCACGCAGCACAAAGAACGTGGATGCCCGGGACAAGCCCGGGCGTGACGACCTCCGCAAAATTCAAATGCCATAGCCCTGCCATCACAGGACGAACCGCTAGCGCGGTTCGTCCTGCGCATTCGTTTCAGCGGACGAGGCGATTGGGGCCTGCGAGTGCGCTGCTCGTGCCGGCTGCGGGCGCCACTCTCACCGTGGCGGTGAACGGCGCACCGTTGCGCAGCAGCGTGAGCTTCACGTCCTCGCCGATCCGCGCCAGGCCGATCGTGTTGCGGAGCTGGGCGGCAGTGCGAATCGGGCGGTCGTCGGCGCCGGTCACGACATCGCCCTTGCGCAGGCCGGCCTTCTCTGCGGGCGAATCCGCCGCGATCTCGGCGATGACGGCGCCCTGATTCAATCCCTTGTTGACCGACGGATGCAGATCCTTCAGCGAAATGCCGATGCGGCCGCGCTCGACGCGGCCGCTCACGATGATCTGCTCCATCACCTTGCGTGCCATGTTGACCGGAATGGCAAAGCCGATGCCGACATTGCCGCCCGCGGGCGAGATGATCGCCGAGTTGATGCCGACGAGTTCGCCGCGCAGGCTGACCAGCGCGCCGCCGGAATTGCCGGGATTGATCGCCGCGTCGGTCTGAATGAAATCCTCATAGCCCTGCTTGCCGAGGCCGGTGCGGCCCAGCGCGCTGACGAGCCCCGAGGTCACGGTCTGGCCGAGGCCGAAGGGATTGCCGATCGCGAGGACGAAATCGCCGACATCGAGCCCGTCGCTGTCGCCGAAGGCAAGCGCCTTGAGCCCGACCGGGTTCTGAACCTGGAGCACCGCGACATCCGTGGGCGGATCACGGCCGATGACCTTGGCGGAAAACTGCCGGCCGTCCTTGGTCGTGATCTGAACGGCGGATGTGCCCTCGACCACGTGATTGTTGGTCAGCACATAGCCGCGCTGGGCGTCGACGATCACCCCGGAGCCGGTCGCATTGACCTCCTTCTCGATCTGCCGGGGAACGTCGAAGAACTCGCGAAACAGCGGATCGCGATAGAGCGGGTTGTCCTCGCGCACGCGGCCGTGCACGGAGATGTTGACCACGGCGGGCGTCACCTGGCGCACCAGCGGCGCCAGGGTCGGCACCGGGCCGCCGGTCTTCACATCCGGGATCTGGCCGGCGGCAGGCTGCGACGCCGTGAGCGTCAGCATCAGCAAGGCCAGGAACAGCAGACGCACAGCATTCATCATCGTCACCCTGCCGCTTGTGTTGTGGGGAGTTTCGAAACCTTCGTGGCTTCAGCCTTCGTCGCCTGACGCGACGATCCAGCCTTGCAGGGCCAGAAGCGGGACAGTCCAGGCTGCCGCGGCCTGACCGAGCAGCACGAGAGCGAGGACGGCGGGCGTGACTATCATGCCGCCTGCCCTTCGGCGGCGGCCCATGGCCGCCGCAGCCGCATCGGCACGCCGCCGCCGCGCGGCGGGTCGTCATTGTCGTTGTCGCCGTCGAGCTTGCGCAAGGCGGCTAGAATGTCGACGAGCCGGACCGTGTGGCTCATGCCGGGAATCTCGCGCAAGGCGGGACAGGATTCGACCGCATACATGTCCGATGCCCAGGACGACAGGATGACGCGCTTCTCGGGCGACGAGAGATCCTCGGCATTCAGGACGTCGGCAGGCGAGTCGTAGTGGGCGGCGGGATGAAACAGCGGATTGAGAGTGCCGGAACTGGTATTCACGTTGGTCATCGATGGGTCTCCCACATGCTCCTTTCCAGGGGGACGGCTTGTTGACGATGAGACGGCGGCGCCACATCGCCGCCGTCTCACCTGACGTTAGTGCGTATTGATCGCGATGCGCTTGACGCCTTCGCGTGCCTTCTCCGATTTCGGCAGCGACACGGTCAGGACGCCATTCCTAAACGACGCCTCTGCCTTGTCCTCCTCGACACCCTCCAGCGGAATCTGCCGTTCGAAGGCGCCGTAATAGCACTCGGTGAAGAACCTGCCTTCGCCGTTGCGCTCCGCCTTCTTCTCGCCTCGCACGGTCAGCACGCCATTGGCGATCTCGACCTGAACGTCCTTCTCCGTCAGGCCGGGAAGTTCGGCCGAGACGGTCAGCGTCTTGTCGGTCTCGCTGAGCTCGACCTTCGGCCAGCCGAAACGGCCCTCCATCAGCGGCGACAGGCTGGTCGCCCCGAAGCCGCGGAAGACATCGTCGAACAGACGGTTCATCTCGCGGTGAAGCGTCAGGAACGGATCGAAATTGTCGCGCGCCGGCGCAAGCTCCTGGTTCTTCGACCAGGGAATGAGATCACGAAAAGCCATGGTACCCTCCTTCATGCATCGGAAAGCGCGGCCCGCGCACGCGCGCGCCGCGTTCCGCTACCTGTTCGATCGAGCGATCAGGCTGCTTTCTTCTGCTCGATCTGCGTTGCCGCAGGAGCGCCGCCCGCGATCGGAATGCGGCGCGGCTTCATGGCTTCCGGAACCTCGCGGACGAGGTCGATGATCAGGAGCCCGTCCTGGAACGAGGCCTGCTTCACCTGGACATAGTCGGCGAGGTTGAACACGCGCCGGAACGGACGCGCGGCAATGCCCTGGTAGAGGTATTCCCGCGCGGCGGTCTCGGGCTTCCTGCCCTCGATGGTGAGCGCGTTCTGTTCGGCCGTCACGGTGATGTCGCTGACGCCGAAGCCTGCCACCGCAAGGCTGATCCGGTAGTGGTCTTCGCCGGAACGCTCGATGTTGTAGGGGGGATAATTGTCCTCGGTCGCCTGGCGCAGCGTGCTGTCGACGAGGTCGGCCAGGTGGTCGAAGCCGATGGTGGAGCGCCACAGCGGCGCAAAGTCAAAGCTGGTCCTCATAACCAAGTCCTCCAAAGAGCAAGATGGATACGAAGGAGCGCAAGGCGGGATTTCAGACGGGTCCGAAAGACCAACCCGGCGCCCGTGCCGGACCCGGTTGGCATCCGACACACCGCTCTCGCGGCGAAAAACGACTTAGAAAACCGCAAACCGGTTTCAAGAGGGGCCAACGGATTTTTTTTCGACCCCATCGATGGTCCGCCGAGCCCGGACGCACTCGGCGGCAACGGCAAGGTAAAAAAGGGGTAAAATGGGCGGGTCGAGGGTAAGGCCAGGTTGCCTCCGCGCGTCTGGCCCCGGGGCAACGCGCATGACGAACCAGGCGGCAGCACACCGCAGACCAGGGACCCGACCGCGTCCGGCCGGTCGCACGGCCGGCGCGATTGCCCTGCTGGCCGCCGCAACCACCTTTGCGGCGCAGGCCGACGACATTGCCATCTCGCCTGCCGGGCTAAAGACGCTCGGAACGATCGATGCGCGCTTTCAATCCTACAACATCGAGATGGTGGAGGTGACCGGCGGACGGTTCTGGAAGCCTTATCCGCGAACCGCACGTGCGTTCGACGAACGGGATCGTTACAGCGCGCGGCCGCCGATCGATCTTGCCAATGCGCGACTGCGCCTGCTCGCCGCGGCGTTGTCGCCGGCCTATTTGCGCGTGAGCGGCACCTGGGCCAATGCGACGTTCTTTGCCGAGGCGCCGGGAGAGCCACCGCCGGGATTCAACACGGTGCTCAGCCGAGCGCAGTGGCGCGGCGTCGTGGAGTTCGCGCATGCGGTCGATGCGGAGATCGTCACCTCCTTTGCGATCAGTCCCGGCAGCCGCGATGACCACGGCATATGGAAGCCGGATCAGGCGCAGCAGCTGGTCGACACCACGCGCGCTCTGGGTGGGCGCATCGCCGCCGCCGAATTCATGAACGAGCCGACGCTCGCAGCGACGGGCGGTGCACCGGCGGGCTATGACGCGGCCGCGTATGGCCGCGACTTCAAGGTCTTTCGCGAGTGGATGCGGCGCGCCGCACCGGAGACGCTGATCCTCGGTCCCGGCTCGGTCGGCGATGCACCATCGCCGTCCGGAGCGGGGCTCACCACGCGGGACCTGCTTGCCGCATCCGGTCCCGGCGTCGATCGGTTCTCTTATCATCATTACAACACGATCTCACCGCGATGCGGCGGGCACGACGATCCGGCGCAGGCCCTCTCGGAGCAATGGCTGGCGCGCACGGATGCGACACTCCGGACCTACCAGGCGCTACGCGACGCATTCGAGCCGGGCAAGCCGATCTGGTTGACCGAGACGGCTGATGCCGCCTGCGGCGGCGGCTTATGGGACAGGACTTTTCTGGACACGTTCCGCTATCTCGACCAGCTCGGACGCCTGGCGAAGGCCGGCGTTCAAGTGGTGATGCACAACACGCTGGCTGCCAGCGATTACGGCCTGCTCGACGAAACAACGTTCCGGCCGCGGCCGAGCTATTGGGCCGCGCTGCTCTGGCGCCGGCTGATGGGAACGATCGTGCTCGACGCAGGCAAACCTGCTGCGCGCGATCTCCATCTTTACGCGCATTGCCACCCAGCCACGACAGGCGCGGTGTCGCTGCTCGCAATCAACACGTCGCGCGGCACATCGCGCACGCTATCGCTGCCGGATTCCGCCGAGCGGTACACGCTGCACGCAGCGCAGTTGCAGGGTACGATTGTGCAGTTGAACGGCAAGAGGCTCACGCTGACCCCTGAGGGCCAGCTGCCCCGGCTCGAGGCACGCGCAGCACCGCCGGGAACGGTCAGACTTGCGCCAACGACCATCACCTTCCTGGTGTTTCCGAACGCTGCAAATCCGGCTTGCTTGTCCCGACGCTCAGGATCTTAGCGCTCCCCGCGCCGTCTCCGGCGCCAGCAGCGTCGCGACGATCGTGATGACCGACAGCGCGACGATGTAGACCGACACCGCCCAGTACGATCCGGCCCAGGCCAGCAGCGCAGCCGCGATCAGCGGCGAGAAGCCGCCGCTCAAGGCCGCCGCGACGTTGGCGCCGAGCGAAGCGCCGCTGTAGCGCACCTGGGTGCGAAACAGCTCCGGCATGAACGCGGCCTTCGGCCCGAACAGCAGCGCATGGGTGAGCGTCATCGTGACGACGAGCGCAAGCGTGATCAGCGCCGGCTCCCTGGTGTCGAGGAACCAGAACAGCGGAAACGCCAACGCCACCGAGAACACGCCGCCGGCCAGATACAGCGCCTTGCGTCCGAAGATGTCGGACAGCCAGCCGGCAAGCGGCAGCGTCGCGAACTCGACGATCGCGGCATAGACCACGGCATCCAGGATCACCTGCCGGGGCAGGCCGAGCCTCGTCGTCGCGTAAACCACCGTGAACACGGTGAGGAGATAAGCGAGCCCGACCTCCGACACCGTGATGCCGATCGCGAGCAGAAAGCTGCGCCAGTCGCGGCGCAGCACTTCGAGGGCCGGCTGCGCCAGCACCTCCTTGCGCTCGACGATCTCCTTGAAGTGAGGCGTCTCCGCGAGCTTGAGCCGCACGATGAAGCCGACGCCGACCAGCAGAATGCTGATCAGGAACGGCACGCGCCAGCCCCAGCTGAGGAAGTCCGCCTCGGGCAGCTTCGTCATCAGGGCGAAGATGCCGGTGGAGGCGGCGACGCCGACGGGGAAGCCGACCTGCACCAGACTGCCGTAGAAGCCGCGGCGATTGCCGGCGTGCTCGATCACCATCACGACCGCGCCGCTCCACTCGCCCCCGAGCCCGATGCCCTGAACGAAACGAAGGATCACGAGCAGGATCGGCGCCCAGACGCCGATCTGATCGTAGGTCGGCAGGCAGCCGATCAGGAAGGTGACGAGCCCCATCGCGATCATGGTCGCAACCAGCATGGTCTTGCGGCCGAGCCGGTCGCCGTAATGCCCGATGATGGCCCCGCCGATCGGCCGCGCGACGAAGCCGACCGCATAGGTCGAGAACGCCGCCAGCGTGCCGACGAAGGGATCGAAGCTCGGAAAGAACAGCTTGTTGAAGACGAGCGCCGCCGCCGTGCCGTAGATCAGGAAATCGTACCACTCGATCGCGGTACCGAGCGCGCTCGCCCACACCACATGCGCCGTCGTCGATCGCTCCGCGGAAGCGGAGACCCCCGTTGCTGTCGTCATGCCCTGCCCCAAAGGATTCCAGTGGGCATCATGGCCAAACGTTGTGACGGTTGCAATCTGTGGAGGTGTTGCCTCCTCACTGGATTTGCGGCGCGCAATTTTGTGCGCAGGTGGCGCAACACCCGTCATTGCGAGGAGCCCTTGCGACGAAGCAATCCAGACCGCCTCCGCGGCAAGACTCTGGATTGCTTCGCGGAGCCTGTCATCGGGCCGCGCTTCGCGCGGACCCGGTGGCTCGCAATGACGGGTGTTGAGGCAGGAGCGCTCCTTACGCGGCATCACGCGGCCATCGTGGAAACCGGCCCGACAGCCGTTATTCACCATTGACAAACTAATTCGCCATTATCTAATTTCCCTTACAACGACCCTGCCGCACCAAGCGGCCAAAAAGAGAGGAAACGATAATGAGAGGGCTTCTGGCCTGCGCCGTGCTCGCGGCCATGACTTCGGCTGCCATGACCACAGGTGCCAGCGCGCAAGTGTCCGACGACGCGGTGCGGATCGGCGTGCTGACGGATTTGTCGAGCTGGGGCCGCGACAACTCTGGGCCGGGCTCGGTCGAGGCTGCCAAGATGGCCGTGGAGGAATTCGGGCCGACCGTGCTCGGCAAGCCGATCGAGATCATCAGCGCCGACCACCAGATGAAGACCGATGTCGGCGTTCAGATCGTCCGCGGCTGGTTCGACAACGGCAAGGTCGACGCCGTCGTCGACATCCCCAATTCCGGCATCGCCATCGCCGTGCACAACATGGTGCGCGAGCGCGGCAAGGTCGCCCTGCTCTCCGGCCCCGGCGCGAGCTCGCTGACCGACGAGCTGTGCAGCCCGAACACCGTGCACTTCACCTACGACACCTACGCGCTGTCGAAGGTGACGGCCTCCGCCGTGATCCGGGAAGGCGGCAAATCCTGGTACTTCATCACCGCGGATTATGCCTTCGGCCATCAACTCGAGAAGGACGCCACGCGCTTCATCAACGAGATGGGCGGCAAGGTGCTCGGCGGCGTCAAGCATCCGACCAACACCGCCGACTTCTCCTCCTTCGCGCTGCAGGCGCAGAGCTCGAAATCCGATGTGGTCGCCTTCGCCAATGCCGGCCAGGACACCGATAACGCCATCAAGCAGTCCGGCGAGTTCGGCCTGGTCCAGGGCGGTCAGAAGCTGGTCGGCCTCTTGATGTTCGACACCGACGTGCACGCCATCGGCCTGAAGGCCGCGCAGGGCACCTATATGACCACCGCGTCCTACTGGGCCATGGACGAGGCCACCCGCGCCTGGTCGAAAAAGTTCTACGAGCGCACCAAGGTGATGCCGACTATGATCCAGACCGGCGTCTACGGCTCGGTGCTGCACTATCTCAAGGCGATCAAGGCGGCCGGCACCGACGAGTCTGCCAAGGTGATGGCCAAGATGCGCGAGCTGCCGATCGAGGATATCTTCGTCCATGGCGGCAAGTTGCGCGAGGACGGCCGCGTCATCCGCGACATGTATCTCGCCAAGGTGAAGACCCCAGCGCAGTCCAAGGAGCCGTGGGATTATCTGGACATCGTCAAGACCGTGAAGGGCGATGACGCCTTCCGTCCGGTCTCCGAGTCCAAATGTCCGCTCCTGAAGAAGTGAGGCCCGATATGGCTGGCAACGAGCATGGCACCATGGAGACGTACGAGTGCGACGTGCTCGTGGCCGGATCGGGTTGCTCCGGCATGTCGGCCGCGATCACCGCGCGTTATCGCGGGCTCGACGTGCTGATCGTCGAGAAGGAGCAGCGCTTCGGCGGCACCACCGCCCGCTCCGGCGGCTGGCTGTGGATTCCCGGCACGTCGCTGGCAAAGGCATATGGCATCGAGGAGACGCCGGAGCAGGCCCGCACGTATTTGCGGCATGAGGCGGGCAACAATTACGACGCAGCACGCGTCGATGCCTTTCTGAGCGCCGGCCCCGAGGCGGTCGATTTCTTCACCACCAAGACGGCGCTGCGCTTCGACATGCCGCTGGTGTTTCCCGATTATCACGCGGAAGCGCCCGGCGGTGCCCAGGGCGGCCGCTCCATGGTGACGCGCCCGTTCGACGGCCGCGAGCTCGGCATTCTCATCAAATCGCTCGGCATGCCGCTGCCCGAGCTCACCGTGTTCGGCATGATGTTGGGAAGCGGCAAGGAGATCATCCACTTCATGCGGGTGACGAAGTCGCTGACCTCGGCGGTCTATGTCGCGAAGCGCCTGACGCGGCATGTCATGGACGTGCTGCGCTATGGCCGCGGCATGACGCTCACCAACGGCAATGCGCTCGCAGGCCGCCTCGCAAAGTCAGCGCTCGACCTGAAGATTCCGATGTGGCTGTCCTCGCCGGTGCGCGAGCTGACGGTCGAGAACGGCGCCGTGACCGGCGCCATCGTCTCGCGCGAGGGACGCGAGGTGCGCGTTCGTGCACGACAGGGCGTTGTGCTCGCCTGCGGCGGCTTTCCGCATGACGTCGGGCGGCGCAGGAAGATGTTCCCGCATGCGCCGACCGGCGTTGAGCATTATTCGCCCGGGCCTACGGGCAATACCGGCGACGGCTTGCGCCTTGCAGAAGGCGCCGGCGGCCGCATCGAGGACCGCCTGCCGAACGCGGCGGCCTGGGTGCCGGTATCGCTGACCACGCGCAAGGACGGCTCCAAGGGAGTGATGCCGCACTTCATCGATCGCGCCAAGCCCGGCGTGATCGCGGTGATGCGCGACGGCAGGCGTTTCGCCAATGAGGGCAATTCCTATCACGACTTCGTCCAGGCCATGATCAAGGCCGCCAAGCCCGGCGAGGAGATCGCCGCATTTCTCGTCTGCGATCACAAGACGCTGCGGAAATACGGCCTCGGCTGCGTGCCGCCGTTCCCGATGCCGCTGGGTCATCATTTGAAGACCGGCTATCTCATGCGCGGCGACACGTTGGAAGCGCTGGCGGCGAAAGCCGGGATCGATTCCAAGGCGTTCGCCGAGACGGTCAGGCAGTTCAATGAGACGGCGCCGCTGGGACGCGACGCCGCTTTCGGCAAGGGCTCAAAGGCCTATAACCGCTACCAGGGCGATGCGTTGCACGGCCCCAACCCCTGCGTCGCACCGATCGAGAACGGCCCGTTCTACGCCATCAAGATGGTGATCGGCGATCTCGGCACCTATGCCGGCATCGTCACCGACGCGAACGCACGGGCGCTCGATGCCGAGGGCCGCGTGATCCCCGGCCTCTATGCCGCCGGCAACGACATGGCGAGCATCATGGGCGGCAATTATCCGGGCGCCGGCATCACGCTTGGGCCGGCGCTGACCTTCGGCTACATTGCCGGCAGACATCTTGCCGACAGCGCCGCCAAGCGCGACGCGGCGTAGAGCATGATCCGGAAAAGTGTGCAGCGGTTTTCCGAAGAGATCATGCTCAAACAACGACCCAAGCGCATCGGAGGCGCATGAAGAGAGAGAGCCGCGGCATCCAGTCGATCGAGGTCGGCGGCGAATTGCTCCGCGCGCTCGCCCGCAGCGGCGAGCCGATGATGCTGCGCGATCTCGCCCGCGAGGCCGGCATGACACCGGCCAAGGCGCATCCCTATCTCGCCAGCTTCTCCCGCATCGGCCTGATCGAGCAGGACGAGAGCACCGGCCGTTACGAGATCGGCGCGCTGGCGCTGGAGCTCGGCCTGATCAGCCTGCGCCGCCTCTCCGGCGTGCGCATCGCGCGTCCCAAGATCGCGGGCCTCGCGAGCCAGATCGGCCACGCCGTCTCGCTCGCGGTCTGGGGCACGCACGGCCCGACCGTGGTGCAGCTCGAAGAGCCGGCCCAGCCGGTGCATATCGTGATGCGCGTCGGCTCGGTGATGGCGCTGCTGGAGACCGCCACGGGCCGCGCGTTTGCGGCGTTCCTGCCGGAGAAGACGATCAGCGCCGCGCTCGACAGCGGCCTCGACCGTTATGGCGTCGGCTACAACCCGAAGCGCGCCGTGAAGGGGGCGAAGTTCGCCGACATGCTGACCGAGGTGCGCAAGCACGGCCTCGCCCGTGCGCTCGGCGATCCCCTGCCCGGCGTCAACGCGTTCTCCTCGCCGGTGTTCGATCATTTCGGACACGTCGCGCTGGTCATCACCGCGATGGGCCCGGAAGGCACTTTTGACGCCCGCTGGGACAGCCCGATCGCGCATGCGCTGCGCGACTGCGCCGGGGCCATCTCGAAGCGGCTGGGTTACGGGTTGACGGTCGCGGCGGAGTAAGAGGCAGACTGCCTGCCTCACGACGACTGTCATTCCCCGCGAAAGCGGGGAATCCAGTACGCCGCGGCCCATCGATTCAATCACTGCTGCCTCGGAGTACTGGATCGCCCGGTCAAGCCGGGCGATGACAGCGAGAGTGGGGCGACAACGCCCCTACTTCTCCTTCACCGGCACCGTGTAGTTCAGGACCAGCCGGCCGCCGTCGGGATAGATTGTCTGCCCCGTGATATAGGACGCATCGTCGCTGGCAAGGAAGGCTACGACGGAGGCCACCTCGCTCGGCTCGCCGCCACGGCCAGCGGGCGTGCGCGACAGCACGGTCTTGCGCGCGTCCTCGGACGTGTAGATCGCGGAGGCCACCATGTCGGTCAGGATCGTGCCGGGTCCGACCGCGACGACGCGGATGTTGTGCGGAGCGAGCGCGACGGCGGCAACCGAGGTCAGCTGCTTCATGCCGCCCTTCGACATCGCGTAGGTCGCAAGCGAAGGGATCGCCAGCAGCGCGTTCACCGAAGACATGTTGATGACGACCCCGCCGCCGCCTTGCGCGATCATCTGCTTCGCCGCCGCCTGCACGCCGAAGAACGCGCCTTTCAGATTGATGCCGAGGATCTCGTCGAACTCCTCCTCGGTGATGTCGAGAATGTCGCGATTGCGGGCGACGCCGGCATTGTTGACCATGATGTCGAGCCGGCCGAACTCCTTCACCGCGGTCGCGACCAGTTGATCCACGTCCGCGCGCTTGGCGACATTGCCGACGGCAGTGCGCAGGGAATCCGGCCGCCCGAGCTCGGCGGCCGTGGCCGCCAAGCCCTCGGCATCGACGTCGGAGATGACGACCTTGACGCCGTCGTCCAAAAACCTCTTTGCGCAGGCCTTGCCGATGCCGCGCGCCGCGCCGGTGATGGCCGCGACCTTGCCGGATAGTTTCATGGGTTCACTCCTGGACTAAAGCGCGATGAGATGAGGACGAATCGTCATCGCGCTTTGGGTTATTGTTTGAGCATGATCTTATCGGAAAACCGCTGCGCACTTTTCCGGATCATGCTTAGTGACGATCTCACGGACGCATTCACGCAAAGACGCGCGGGCGCAGCCCGGCATGAAACCAGGTGATCATGGAATAGATGTCGTAGACGGGCAATCCGACCTCAGCCTGAAGCGCGGCGGCATAAGGCGGCATGTTGGTGCATTCGAGGACGATGGCGCCGACATCCGGATGCTTGGCAACGAGCTCCTTGCCGGCCTCGACCACGTCGCGCTCGGCTTGTGCGATGTCCATGTCGTCCTTCTCGGCCTTGATCAGGACACGGAAGAACTCCTTGCCATTCTCGGTCCCGACCAGCGGCGTGTCGAGCGGAACGCCGGCACCCTCGAGATGGGCCGGCGTCAAGGTCGAGCCCGACACCGTGACCAGGCCGACGCGCTTGCCCGGCGGCAAGGTCGCCTGCACCCACGGCACCTGCATCAGCGAGGAGGTCGCGACGGGAACGCCGACGGCCGCCGCGATCTCCTTCTGGAACAGCGAGAGGAAGCCGCAATTGGTGGTGATGGCCTCCGCCCCTAGCCGCACCAGATCCTTGGCCGCATCGATGAAGTCGGGCAACAGGCCGGCCGCGCCCTTCAGCACCACCTTTTCCGGCGAGGCGCCGCTCACCACGCGATAGAGCACCGGGAATGGCCAGGTCGTGCCGTTGCCCATGTCGCCGGGAATGCGGGGAAAGCGCGCCTCCAGCATCAGGATGCCGAGCGGCGCGCCGTAGATGGCCTTGCCGCCACGGGCGATGCGGGAGGACGAGCTGGCTGAGGTGGTCATGGTGCGCTCTCAGAGGAAACGATCGGGCGCGAACGGCGCGAGTGGAATCTCCGGCGCCTTGCCGCTCACGAGCTGGGCGACCAGACGGCCGGTGCGGGCCGAGCCGACCAGGCCGACATGGCCGTGGCCGAAAGCATAGACGATGTCGCGCGAGGCGCGCGCATAGCCGATGCAGGGACGTCCGTCCGGCATGCTCGGCCGATGGCCGAACCAGGTCTTGACGCGCGAGGCCGGAATGTCCTTCGGCAGTTTCGGGAACATGCTGACGAGGTGGTTGCGCAGGATCTCGGCGCGCTTCCAGTTCGGCGCGGCCTCGAGGCCGGCGATCTCGACCGTGCCGGCGGCGCGCAGGCCCTTGTTGGTCCAGTTCACCACCAGCTTGGCGTCGGAGGCCATGATCGAGCTGCGCGGGCCGACTTCCGGATTCTCGATCACGACATGATAGCCGCGCTCGGTCTCGAGCGGGAGGGGATCGCCGACCGACGCCGTGAGCTGCTTCGAGCGGGCACCGGCCGCGACCACCGCGGCATCACAAGCGATCTCGCCGGTCTCGGTGACGACAGCGACGAGCTTGCCGCCCTTAAGCTTCAGCCCGGTCGCCTTGGCGCGTACGTGCTTCGCGCCGCTCGCGATCGCATGATCGGCAAGGGCTGCAACATAAGCGCCGGGATCGCGGCAGCGCCCGGCTTCCTCCACCACGACGCCAAAGGTGTAGCGCGGATCCAGATCCGGCTCACGCTGGCGCATCTCGTCGGCATTGAGCTCCATCCATTCGACGCCGACCTTCCTGCGCAGGCGCCAGCCGAGATCATCGTCGAAATTGCCGCGCGAGGTGAACACGTGCATCACGCCGTTGCGCTCGATCAGCTCGGGGACGCCGGCTTCTTCCGCGAGCTTCTTGTGCAGCAGCGGCGCGTCCTTCAACAAATCGCGCAGCGCGAACGCCGTCGTCTCGACCCGCGCCGCGGTCCAGCCGGAGAGCAGATACTTGATCAGCCAGGGCAGCGCCTTCGGCAAGTAAGACCAGCGGATCGCGAGCGGGCCGAGCGGGTCCATCAAATAGCCCGGCACCTTCTTCCAGACGCCCGGCTCTGCCGGCGGGATCACCGAATGCGATGACAGCCAGCCGGCATTGCCGTAGCTCGCCGCCTGTTCGCCGCCGGGCTCGCCGGGATCGATCAGCGTGACGCAGTGGCCCTCGCGCAGCGCCTCGATCGCGCTGATCACGCCGACCGCGCCGGCTCCGATGATGGCGACGTGGCGGCCGTCCGGCATCGCTCTAGGCCTTCACCGCCGGGACAAAATCCTTGCCGACCGAGATCGCCCTGGGATCGATGATGCAGTGGAGGATCGACGGCTTGCCCGAGGCGAGCGCGCGCTCGAACGCCGGTGCGAACTCCTCGGTGCGCTCGACACGCTCGCCATGGCCGCCGAACGCCTTCGCATACATCGCGAAATCTGGGTTCTTGAGCTGGGTGCCGACGACGCGGCCGGGATAGTCGCGCTCCTGGTGCATGCGGATGGTGCCGTATTGCGCATTGTCGATGATGATGACGACCAGGGGCGCGTCGTACTGCACGGCGGTGGCGAACTCCTGGCCGTTCATCAGGAAGCAGCCGTCGCCCGCAAACGCGACCACGACGCGATCCGGGTATTGCCGCTTGGCCAGCACGCCCGCCGGCACGCCATAGCCCATCGAGCCCGAGGTCGGCGCGAGCTGGGCGGCGAAGCTGTGGAAGCGGTGATGGCGATGGATCCAGCCGGCGTAATTGCCGGCGCCGTTGCAGACGATCGCGTCGTTCGGCAGGCGGTCGCGCAGCCAGGTCATCACCTCGCCGTACTGGAACCTGCCCGGCAGCTCGCGCGCCTTCCCGGTCCAGGCCAGATAATCCGCATGCGCCTTGGCGGCCTCGCCCTTCCACGCCACCGCAACTGACGGCTTCAGCGTCTCGACCGCGGCGGCGAAGGCGGACGGCGTCGCCTGGATCGCCAGTTCAGGCTGATAGATGCGGCCGAGCTCTTCGGAGCCCGGATGCACATGGATCAGCTTCTGCTTCGGATTGGGAATGTCGAGCAGCGTATAGGACGATGACGGCATCTCCGACATGCGGCCGCCGATGAGCAGGAGGACGTCGGCATTGTCGATGCGCGCCTTCAGGCCAGGGCTCGGCCCGATGCCGAGGTCGCCGGCATAATGCGAATGGTCGGCGTCGATCAGCGAAGCCCGGCGGAACGAGGTCGCGACCGGCAGGTCGAACCGCTCGGCGAACCGCGCGATGCTCTTGGTCGCCTCGTCGGTCCAGCGCGAGCCGCCGAGAATGACGAGTGGCGCCCTGGCGCCGGCCAGCATGGCGCCGAGCTTTTCGATATCGGCCGGCGCCGGCCAGCTCACGGCGGGCTCGATGCGCATGGCGTCCGCTACCGCCGCCGTCTCGGTCAGCATGTTCTCCGGCAGCGCGATCACCACGGGACCGGGGCGGCCCTGCATGGCGATGCGGAAGGCGCGCGCGACCAGCTCCGGAATGCGGTCGGGGCGATCGATCTCGACCGCCCATTTCGCCATCGAGCCGAACACCGCCTTGTAGTCGAGCTCCTGGAACGCCTCGCGCTCGCGCATGCCGGTGTCGACCTGGCCGACGAACAGGATCATCGGGGTCGAATCCTGCATCGCGATGTGGACGCCGTGGCTGGCATTGGTGGCACCGGGGCCGCGGGTGACGAAGCAGACGCCCGGCCGCCCCGTGAGCTTGCCATAGGCCTCCGCCATCATCGCCGCACCGCCTTCGGCGCGGCAGATCACGACGTCGATCGGGCTGTCATGCAACGCATCGAGCGCCGCCAGATAGCTCTCGCCCGGCACGCAGGTGACGCGCTCGACGCCCTGGGCGACGAGCTGATCAATCAGGATCTGGCCCCCGGTGCGGGTGTTGCGAATGGTCATGTCGGCTCCCTCAAGACTTCGGCGATACGCACGTGTTCGGGAACTGGCCTAAGACAGGCCGAGAGCGTGTGCAAGGTCGAAAGGCTTCTCGCAGCCTGCGCAGGCGTCATGCCCGTCCCTGCCGTTTGCACTACAGGCCCTGCCGCGGCCATGATGGCGAGGTTCGGCATCTTCGTCTACGATCCCTCTGAATCACTGTTCGGGAGCACCGGAATGCAAACCATTGGCCTGATCGGCGGCATGAGCTGGGAGAGCACCGCGCTTTACTACAAGCTCATCAACGAGCGGGTCCGCGACCGCATTGGCAAGCTGCATTCGGCCCCGCTTCTGATGTATTCCTACGATTTCGAGGAGATCAAGCAGATGCAATATGCCGGCCGCTGGCAGGAGGCGGCGGCGAGCCTGGCGGAGGTCGCGCGGCTGCTCGAAAGTGCCGGCGCGCGGGCGATCGTGCTGTGCACGAACACGATGCACAAACTGGCGCCCGAGATCATATCCAGCGTGAGCGTTCCGTTCATCCACATCGGCGATGCGACGGCCGAGCGGATTCGGGGCAAGGGATATCGGCGGGTCGGGTTGCTCGGCACCAAGTTCACGATGGAGGAAGACTTCTACATCGACCGATTGCGCGCGCACGACCTCGACGTCATGGTCCCTCCCGCGGACGAGCGCGCCGAGGTGAACCGCATCATCTACGACGAGCTGTGCCTCGGCAACGTCGCCGCGCCCTCGCGCCGCCGCTACCAGGAGGTGATGGCGGCGCTCGTCGCCGGCGGCGCCGAGTGCATCATCCTCGGCTGCACCGAGATCACCATGCTGGTCGGCCCTAATGACACGTCGGTCGAGACATTCGACACCACGGCCATTCACGCCGAGACGGCCGCCGATTTCGCGATCGGGTGAATTGATCTCGTCAATTTCAGCCCCGCTATCCTCACCCGTTCCGCTTCTGTCGCGCGCTCGCCAGCAGCACCAGCATGAATGAGGCCGCCGTCATCAAGGTCGAAATCGCGGCGATGGTCGGATCGATCTCGTCGCGCAGCGCGGTGAACATGCGCTTGGTCAACGGCTGATACTGGCCGCCGGAAATGAACAGCGCGACGATGGTCTCGTCCATCGCCGAGATGAAGGCGAAGATTCCGCCCGCAACCACGCTGGACTTGATCTGCGGCAGCGTCACCGCGAAGAAGCTGCGCAGGCGGTTCATGCCGAGGCTGCGCGCCACCATCTCCTGCGCCGGATCGAAACTCTGCAGGCCCGCGAGCACCGAGATGACGACATAGGGCAGGCCCAGCATCACGTTCGCCAGCACGAGGCCGGGCATGGTCGCGACCAGACCGACTTTGGCATAGACGAAGAAGATGCCGACGGCGGTGATGATGATCGGCACCACCAGCGGCAACAGAAGCGCCAAGTGGATCAGCCTCATGATGCGCAGCTTCGACTGGCTGATGGCATAGGCAGCGGCCACCCCGAACGGGGTCGCGATCACGACGGTGAGGAGGGCGACCGTCAGCGTCACCTGCGTCGCCTGCATCCAGGCCGGATTTGAGAAATATTGCTGGTACCAGCGCAGCGAAAAGGAGGGCGGCGGAAAGGTGAGAAAGCGCGCGCTGGAGAACGAGATCGGCGCGATAATCAGAACGGGGAGGATCAGATAGACCAGCACCAGCGCGCTGATCACGTAGAGGGCAATCCGTGCGGGCGAAGCGCGCATCATTTCTGCCCCAACACGCGATCGAGCGAGATGAAGCGGCTTACAATGAAGAAGATCACGAGCACACTGATGAGCAGCACGACGGCGACCGCGCTGGCCGCGCCGAACTGGTTGTAGAGCTCGACATTGCGGCTCACCAGCATCGACACCATCACGGTGCGGCCGCCGCCGAGCAGCTCCGGCGTGATGTAGAAGCCGAGGCAGAGCACGAACACCATGGTGCAGCCGGCGAGCACACCCGGCAACGACAGCGGCAGGAATATGCGAACGAAGGTCAGCGTGGGGCTCGCGCCCAGGCTGGCGCCGGCCTGCATGAGATCGTTGGGAATCTTCTGCATGGTGGCGTAGAGCGGCAACACCATGAAGGGCAGCAGGATGTGCACGGTCGCAACCACCGTGCCAAAGGTGTTGTGGACCAGCGCGAGCGGCTCGGAGATCACATCGAGATAGCGCATGAACTGGTTGATCACGCCAGTGCGCTGCAGCAGCGCCAGCCAGGCATAGGCGCGGACCAGCACGCTGGTCCAGAACGGCAGCACGACCAGCGAGAGGATGACGATGCTCCACCCTTTCGGCACCGAATTGGCAAGGTAGGCCACGGGATAGCCGAGCAGCAGCGCGATTGCCGTGACCGCGAGGCTGATCTCGAAGGTCAGCGCAAAGCTGCGCCAGTAGACGTCTTCGGTGAAGACGCGGCGATAATTCTCCAGCGTGAAGCCGTCATGGTAGATCGACTGCCAGGCCAGCCAGCCCACCGGCAGCACGATCAGAGCCAGGATCACCAGCAGCGCCGGCGAGACCAGTGCCAGCATCAGGCCGTGCTCACGGCGCTGATGTTTTTGGGAGGGATCTGGCACTGAAGTCGTCAACGCTGCCTCGCTCACTTCTGCATGAAGGACGCCCAGCGCTTCTCGGCGGCTTCTCCGGCCGGCGAGGACCACCAGGCATAGGACATCAGCGCTTGCTTCGCCGCATTGGCCGGCTCGCTCGGCAATTGCGCGGCGCGCTCGGGCTTGATCACGCTGGTCTCGAACGCCTTGGGATTGCCCGGACCATAGTCGATGTGCAGCGGCAGATTGGCCTGGTGCACGGGATCGACGGCCTCGTTGAGGAATTTCACCGCTGTGCCGAGATTCGGCGCGCCCTTGAGGATGCAGAGCGAGGTACTCTGCAGGATGCCCTGGTTGTAAGTAAAGGCGACCTTCGCGCCTTCCTTGGCGACGGCACTGACGCGACCGTTCCAGGCCATCTCCATGTCGACCTCGCCGTCATTGAGCAACTGCGCCGACTGCGCGCCCGAGGTCCACCACACCGTGATGTGCGGCTTGATCTCTTCCAGCTTCTTGAAGGCGCGGTCGACGTCGAGCGGATAAAGCTTGTCCGGTGCGACGCCGTCGGCCATCAGCGCCGCCTCCAACGTTGCAAACGGATGGTTGCGCAGCGCGCGGCGGCCGGGGAATTTCTTCACGTCCCAGAAATCGGCCCAGCTGTTCGGCGCGTCCTTCGGGAATTTCTTCTGGCTGTAGGCAAGTACGCTCGAATAGAACTCGTAGGACACTGAATAGGGGCTGCGATAGGCCTCCGGCATCGCCGCGCCGTTTGGAATCTTCGAGAAGTCGAGCTTCTCCATCAGCCCCTGTTCGCCGCCGCGCAGGCAGTTACCGGTCGGGGTGTCGACGACGTCCCAGATCGGCTTGCCGCTGCCGACCTGCGTCTTGATCGCGGGCCAGGCATCGGGAATGGAGTCCTGGTTGATGGTGATGCCGAGCTTCTTGGCGGAGGGATCGAGGATCGCCACCGTCTGCGCCTGCTGATAGGCGCCGCCCTGCGAGACAAAGGTGATCTGCTCGGCGGCATCAGCCGCGCTGGTCAGTCCGATTGCGCCCAGCAGCGCGCAGCCCAATCCAAATTTCTGCTTCATCGTCATCCTCACCTCCTCCAAATGATCTCACCGACCGATCGCATCGAGAAACTGGTACCAGCCGGCGACCATGCGCACGGCGGGCTCCCGCAGCGGATAGAACGGAATCGCCTTCATGCGCCGCGCGTCGAGCAGGCCGACGTCGGGCGTCTCGCCGCGCACGAAGGCGGCGAGATAGCTGCCCATCAGGCTCGACATCGCAACGCCTGCGCCGTTGTAGCCGACCGAGAAGAGCGTGCGGTCATCGAGCCGGCCGATATGCGGGACCGAGTCCAGCGTCATCGCGACCAGGCCCGACCATTTGTATGCGAGCGGGACATCGGCGAGATCGGGGAAGATGCCGACCATCGCCTTGCGCAAGGCATCGAATGCGGCCTGCGAATTCTGCTTGCCGAAGGCGCCGCGGCCGCCGAAGATGACGCGGTTGTCGACCATGCGGAACCAGCGCATCATGCGCTTGGTCTCGGTGTAAGTGCGCCCCGTCGGCATCAGTTTTCCCGCGAGATTGCCGGGAAGCCGCTCGGTTGCGACCATGGCGCTGCGGAACGGGATCAGCGTGCGCTGCAGATGCGCGGTGGCACCGGTCAGATCCGAATAGCTGTTGGTGGCAATGATCGCCTGCCTGGCGCGCACCGCGCCTTGCGGTGTCTCGGCAACGATGCCGTCCTTCTCGCGCCGGAGCTTGACGACCGGCGACTCCTGGAAAATCGGAACGCCGCGGCTTGCAACGCCGTTTGCGAGGCCGCGCAGATAGTTCAGCGGATGGATCCCGCCCGAACCGGGATTGAGCACACCGCCGACAAAGATGTCGGAGCCGGTCTCCTCACGCACCTGTCCCTTGTCGAGAATGCGGACCGCGGCGGAGCCCATCTCGCGCGTCATCCAGTTGGCTTCGTCGATCGCGGCCTTGAGCGTCGTCTCATTGTGCGCGGCCTTGACCTGGCCGGTGCGCACAAGGTTCGCGCTGGTGATGCCGAATTCGGAGACGAGCTCCTCGACCATGTCGGTCGATTCATGCGCGATCTCGTACATGCGCCGCGCCATGTCGCGGCCGTGTGCGGCATCGATCTCGCGGAACGAGAGGCGGAATTTTGCGGTGATCACGCCGCCATTGCGCCCGCTCGCGCCCCAGCCGGGACGGTTGGCCTCGAGCACGACGGGGCTGAGCCCGCTCCTGGCGATGTGGTGCGCGGCGGAGAGGCCAGTGTAGCCGGCGCCGATGATCACCACATCGGCTTGGCTCTCGCCCGACAACACGGGAAACGCGCGCGCCGGCTCCGCCGTGGCTTCCCACAGTGAATTGACCGATGGCAGCGCGCGCCAGTCCCGTGTCATGCCACAGCTCTCCGTTACGTCGCCGGCCCGATGGCCGCGTCGGCAAGCGCCTTCAACGTCGGATAATGGAAGTCCGGCTTGGTCAGCGTCTCCACCGCCGGCGTGCCGCCGAATCCGGCGATGCCCTGGCGGCGCTCGATCCAGCACACCTTGTAGCCGAGCTTCCGCGCGATCCCGATGTCGTGATATTGGCTCTGCGCGACGTGCAGAATGTCGGACTGCTTGTACCCGAAGGCGGACTGGCGGCCCTTGTTGTAGGCGAAGAATTCCGGGTTCGGTTTTGCAACGCCGGTGTCGTCGGCGCAGACGGTGTCATCGAAGGGATTACCGAGCGCATGCGCGTAGCATGAGAGTGCCACGCGGTCGGCATTGGTCATCGCGACCAGGCGGAATTTTGTACGCAGGCGCTTCAGCGCCTCGACCGAGTCCGAGAACGGCCCCCAGCGCAGCACGGCAAGCTGGAAGACGTCACAGGAGGCATCGTCCGCCGGCAGCCCGAGCTCCTTGGCGAGATAGCGGTAGACGTAGAACATCACCTCGCTGGAGCGCTCATAATGCTTGTCGCGGCCTCGCTTGTAGGATTCGAAGATCTGCTCGTCGCTGAGCTCGGCCGCCTTCTTGCCTCCGATCTTGCGCACCGCTTCAAGTACGCCGGTCTCGAAATCGATCAGGGTGCCGACGACGTCGAAGGTGAGGACCTTGAAATTGCTGAACGCGGCTTGGGTCGACATATCGCTTCTTCTCTCGGTTGAACAAGGCTGGATTCAGTCCACCCTGGGCACGACAATGGTGTCCTCGGGGTGGAGCGTAACGGTGAGGCTGCCGCCGAGCGGCGGGATGCGGTGATAGGCCTGGTGATAGCTCGGTTGGCGCAGGCTGAGCGCGATGCCATCGGCGAGCGCGAGGAAAATGCGCAGGCTCTCGCCCTGATAGACGATGTCGGTGACGGTCCCGGTCAGCCGGTTGCAAGCGGCATCCTGCGCGCCATCATCGATCAGCAGCTTCTCGCTGTGCACGGCCAGCATCAGGGCATCGCCATCGGGAATGGCGCGCGCGCTGCGCAGCAAGACGTTGCCGAGCGCGACGCTGGCGGCATCGACGCGGCGAACCGGCAGCATCGTGGCTTCGCCGATGAAGCTGGCGACGAAGGAATCGGCGGGGTGATCGTGCAGCCGCGCCGGCTCGTCGATCTGAACCAGCCGGCCGTCCTTCATGACGGCGACGCGGTCGCTCATGGTCAGCGCCTCGCGCTGGTCATGGGTGACGTAGATGATGGTCGCGCCGATGCGCTTGTGCAACGCGCGCAGCTCGATCTGCATGGATTCGCGCAGCTGCTTGTCGAGCGCGGAAAGCGGCTCGTCCATCAGGATCAGGCGCGGCTCGAAGATCATGGCGCGCGCCAACGCCACGCGCTGGCGCTGACCGCCGGAGAGCTGCGCGATGCCGCGCTCTTCATAGCCGGCAAGCCCGACCATGCTGAGCGCTGCGCGCACCTTGTCCGGCCAGATGGATTTCGGCAGGCGTCGCGCGCGCAAGGGAAAGGCGACGTTCTCGCCGACGCTCATGTGCGGAAACAGCGCGTAATTCTGGAACACCACGCCGATGTCGCGCTTGTGCGGCGGCATGTAGGTGACGTCACGGCCTCCGAATAGAATCGTGCCTGAGGTCGGCAGGATGAAGCCGCCCAAAATGCCGAGCAGCGTGGTCTTGCCGGAGCCGGACGGGCCAAGCAGTGAGACGAATTCACCGGCGCTGACATTGAGCGAAACGTCGTCGAGGGCGCGAACGGCGCCATAGGCCTTGCTGGCGGACCTGATCTCGACGCTCTCCGCGCGCTTGTCCAACGATCGACCTCGCGATGTCCCTCAGCCGGCGTGCCTCACTGCGCGCCATAAGCCTGCTTTATAGACAGGGATTTGGAGCACTCACGGCAAAGCGTGCGCTGCACCAAATCCTCTCTCGAAGGGCCTGTCTTTAAGCTGTCATGCTGATGACACCAGACTTGGCAAAATCCGGCAATTGCCAAATTCTCACCGCGCCCATAACATGACGTTATGCCAGAGCTCCGTCGCATGCTGCCGTCCAGCAACGCCCTGTTCGTCTTCGACGCGGCGGCGCGCAATGGCAGCTTCACGGCTGCGGCCGCCGAGCTGAACGTCACGCAGCCGGCGGTGAGCCGGATGCTCGGCCAGTTCGAGGAGCATCTCGGCGTTCGCCTGTTCGATCGCAAGGCGGGCCGCGCGGTGCTCACCGAAGAAGGCGAGCTGCTCTATCGCCGAGTGCTCGAAGGCTTTCGCAGCATCGAGAGCGGGCTCGTCGAGATCGAGCGGCGGCGCAAGGGCACCGAGACGGTGACGCTGTCGGTCTCCTCCGCCTTCACCACGCACTGGCTGATGCCGCGCATCGACAAGCTGCAGAAGCAGTTTCCGCAAGTCGATCTGCGCTTCCAGTTGATTTCCGGCGCGCTGCGCGGGCCGGTGGAGAATGTCGATCTCGGCATGCGCTTCCGCGATCGCGACGAGCCGCCCTCCGGCGGCACGCTGGTGATGAAGGAAGTGATGCTGCCGATGTGCAGCCCTACCTATCTCGGCGAGACCGATCCCACCGAGGGCAACACCATCATTCGCCTCGCCGAGACGCCGGGCGACTGGGCCGCGGATTACGCTTCGCTCCTCACCGGCCGCCGCGGCGCGGCCAAGGCGCTGAGCTTCACCGACTATGCCGTCGTGGTGCAGGCCGCGCTGCTCGGCCAGGGCATTGCGCTCGGCTGGCTGACGGTCGCCTCGCACTGGCTGCTCACCGGCGCGCTGGTGCCGGCCTCCGACCGGCTCACCACCACGCGCCGCATCTGCGAATTCCTGCCGCCGCGCAACCGCGCGATGCGCCCGATCGCCGCCGAGATCCGCGACTGGATCATCGCGCAGATGAAAAGCGAGATCGCCGCGATCGACCGGCTCTATCCGAAGCTCGGCGCCATGGCGGCGTGCTATTGAGCCTGGAGCGAGCTTCACAAGAAGCCGTCATGCCCGGGCTTGTCCCGGGCATCCACGTTCGCCGTGCCACGTGGTAAGGCGTGGATGGCCGGGACAAGCCCGGCCATGACGCTGTGGAGGCGTCGCCCCCCTCCCTCCACGTCATTGCGAGCGCAGCGAAGCAATCCAGAGTCTTTCCGCGGAGGGATTCTGGATTGCTTCGTCGCAAGAGCTCCTCGCAATGACAGTGTGGAGAGAGGTTTGCCCGCTACCGATGCTCGATCGCCCTGATCGCACCGCGCAACTCTGCGAGGCCGCGCAGGCGGCCGATGGCGGTGTAGCCGGGATTGGTGCGCTTGGTGGCGGCGAGATCGTCGAGCATGCGGTGGCCGTGATCGGGACGGAACACGATTCTCTTGTCCGGTGCGCGCCGCGCGTTCTCCTTCAACAGCGCCTTGAGCACCGCGATCATGTCGACGTCACCGTCGAGATGGTCGGACTCGTAGAACGACAGGACGTCCGCCTCGCGCTTGGTCGCGCGCAGATGGGCGAACGCGATGCGCGGGCCGAAGCGCTCGGCCATATCAGGGAGATTGTTCTCCGCGCGCACGCCGAGCGAGCCGGTGCAGAAGCAGATGCCGTTGGCCTTGGACGGCACGGCATCGAACAGCGCCTGATAATCGTCGGCGCTGGAAGCAATGCGCGGCAGGCCGAACAGCGGCCGCGGCGGATCGTCCGGATGCAGCGTCAAGGAGACATCGAGCTGCTCGGCCACCGGCGTTACGCGCGCGAGGAATTCCGCGAGATGCTGCCGCAATATCTTTGGCGTCATGTCGCGATAGGTGTCCAGCCGATCGCGGAATTGCGGGATCGTCATCGGCTCGGTGGTCGAGCCCGGCAGCGCGCTGGCAATGACCATGACGAGATAGTCGATATCCGCCTGGCTCATCTGCTCGAACAGCTTTTTAGCGCGCGCCTGCTGCTCGGGGGTATACTCCTGCGCGGCCGCCGGGCGCTTCAGGATGTGCAGCTCGAATGCCGCAAAGCGGTCCTGGTCGAAGCGCATGGCACGGGCGCCGTTCGGCAGCTCCCATTCCAGATCGGTGCGGCACCAGTCCACCACGGGCATGAAGTTATAGCAGATGATCTTGATGCCAGAGGCGGCGACCGCCTCCAGGCTCGCGATCCACGCCTCGATCGACTTGGTCGCTTTTCCGCCGAGGCGCTTGACGTCGTCAGGGATCGGAATCGATTCCACCACCGACCAGGTCAGCTGCGAGCGGCCGGGCTGGCCGTTCTCGATGAAGTTCTTGCGCTCCTCGACCGCCTTGCGCGTCCAGGCCTCTCCGATCGGCACCTGATGCAGCGCCGAGACGATCTGGCTCGCCCCGGCCTGCCTGACATCATCGAGCGAGACCGGATCATCCGGCCCGTACCAGCGCCATCCCTCCAGCATCATGTGCTGCCTCCCAAAGCGTTTTCGAGCGAAGTGGGTACCGGTTCGCGTGAAGAAAACGCGTCAAAACAAAAGTCAGTTCGCGGTCAGCACGACCTTGACGCTCTGCGAACGGTCGAGCGCCAGCCGCAGCGCGTCGGGCGCGGTCGAGAGCGGCCGCTCGGCGGTGACCAGCGACAGCACATCGACGCTGCCGTTGCCGATCAGTTCCACCGCATTCATGAACTCGAAGCCGAAGCGGAACGAGCCGCGCAGGTCGATCTCCTTGGCCATCACCGCATTCGACGGCGTCGGGATCTGGCCGCCCGGCAGGTTGCCGATCTGCACCACGACGCCGCCGCGCCTGACGATGCCGATCGCGCTGGCAAGGCCCGCGGCCGTGCCCGAGACCTCGAACGCGACGTCATAGGGTCGCGACGCAGCCTGCGCCTTCAACCCTTCCTCGCCGGCCGAGACGTTCTCGACGTGGGAGGCGCCGAGCTTGGTCGCAAAGGCCAGCGGCGCCGGGGCGATGTCGGCCACGGTGATGTCGGCCATGCCGGCGCGGTGCGCTGCGAGCATGGTCAGAAGCCCGATCGGGCCGGCGCCGAAGATGATGCCGCGCTTGCCCTCGATCTTGCCGGCGCGCGCCACCGCGTGCAGGCACACCGCGAGCGGTTCGGCCAGCGCGGCCGCCTGGTAGGACACGTGATCGGGAATCTTCACGCACTGCGCAGGGATCGCATCGAAGTAGTTGGCGAAGCCGCCCTGCATGTGCGGCGTCTTCGAAGCCGAGCCCATGAAATAGATGTTCTCGCACAGGTTCGGCCGGCCCTCGCGGCAGGCGACGCAATGGCCGCACCAGCGCGACGGGTTGACGGCGACGCGGTCGCCGACCTTCAGGTTCGCAGCGGCACCGGAGATCTCCACGACCTCGCCCGAGATCTCGTGTCCCAGCACCAGCGGCGACTTCACCACGAAGTCTCCGGTGCGGGCATGACGGAAATAGTGCATGTCCGAGCCGCAGATGCCGCCGGCGCCGAAGCGGATGCGCACCATGCCGTCAGCGAGCTTGTCGAGCGGATGCTCGATCATGCGCAGGTCTTCGGGGCCGAACAGGGTCGCGGCGAGAGCAGTCGAGGTCATTTGGAGAGCCCCATGTATTTTGGCAGCCAGAGGGTCAGTTCGGGAATGAAGGTGATCGCGATCAGCGCCAGCATCAGCGGCACCAGCCAGGGCAGGATCGCCACCGTCGTGCGCTCGACGGAGAGCTTTGCCACGCGGGCGAGCACGAACAGCACCATGCCGAGCGGCGGATGCAGCAGGCCGATCATCAGGTTCAGCGTCATGATCAGGCCGAAATGAATGGGGTCGATGCCGAGCTTGAGCACGATCGGCAGCAGGATCGGCACCAGAATGGTGATCGCCGCCGTGGTGTCGATGAAGCAGCCCACGAACAGGATCAGCACGTTGGCGAGCGCCAGGAACACCCATTTGTTCTGGGTGATGCTGAGCATCCAGTCCGACAGCATCTGCGCCGCCTGCGACACCGTCAGCAGCCAGGCGAAGATCGAGGCCGCCGTGACGATGAACAGCACCGAGGCCGTGGTCTCGATGGTGTCGAAGGTCGCCTTGGCGACGGTCTGGAACGTCATGGTGCGGTAGCGGACGAGGCCGAGGAACAGCGACCAGATCACCGCGGCGACGGCGGCTTCCGTCGGCGTGAACCAGCCCAGCGTCATGCCGCCGATCAGGATCACCGGCGCCATCAGCGCCATCACCGCCGAGAAGTCGAAATACCAGTCGATCAGGAGCAGCGTGCCGAGGCCGATGACGACGGCCGTGTTGACCGAAAGGCCGGCCAGCACCATCAGCCAGATCGCCATCGGGAATGACAGCACGATCAATATCTCGAGCCCGGCCGAGCCGAGCTGCGGCCAGGAGAACGGCGTGTCGCTGCCCCATTTGTTCTTGTGCGCGAAATAGGTGACGGTCACCATCATGAACAGCGTCAGGACGACGCCGGGAATGACGCCGCCCAGGAACAGCGCGCCGATCGAGACGTTCGCCATCATGCCGTAGATCACGAACGGCAGCGACGGCGGAATGATCGGCCCGAGCGTTGCCGAGGCCGCGGTGACGCCGACCGAGAACTCGGTGGAGTAACCGTGGTCCTTCATCGCCTTGATCTCGATGGTGCCGAGGCCGGCGGCATCCGCAATCGCGGTGCCCGACATACCGGAGAAGATCACCGAGCCGATGATGTTGACGTGGCCGAGGCCGCCGCGCATCCACCCCACCAGCGCAACCGCGAATTTGTAGATGCGCCCGGTGACGCCGGCGATGTTCATGAGATTGCCGGCCAGGATGAAGAACGGCACGGCGAGCAGCGGAAAGCTCTCGACGCCGGCGATCATGCGCTGCGCCAGCGTGACGTCGGGCGTCACGCCGCTGACCAGGATGTAGAGCAGCGACGATACGGCCATGGCGATTGCCACGGGAACGCCGAGCAGCATGAGAACGAGAAAGCCTCCGAGCAACAGCAGCATGGTTTTATCCTTCCGATCCGTCGTAGGCACCGGGACGTTCGAGGACCGAGTAACCCTGCCGCCAGTTCTGGATCGCCACCTGCACGGAGCGTGCGAACATCAGCACGAACCCGAGCAGCACGGCGTAATAGACATAGTCCTTGGGAAGATTGATGGTGGTCATCTGCTCGTCGCCGATGATCCTGATGTAGACCCAGACCAGCTTGATGGCGTAGCCGAAGAAGGCGATCCGGATCAGGTCGATCGCGGTCGACAGCACGCGCCCTACGGCATGCGGCAGGTAGCGATAGACGAGGTCGACCTGGATATGCCGCGACAGCCGTACGCACATCGACGAGCCGATGAAGACCACCCCGATCAGGCAATAGGTCGCGATCTCCTCGGTCCAGGCGTAGCTGTCGTTGAGCACGTAACGGGTGAAGAACTGCAGGAAGACGGCGAGCGCCATCACCCAGAAAATCGCCAGCGCCACCCAGTCCTCGAAGGCGTAGACGCCGAGATCGACCTTCGGCGTCGCCTCCTCCTCGAAGGTGTGCGCGATCTCGTCGGCGGTGATCTGCCGGTGGATTTCGGCGGTGGACATGTTACCTCTCTCCAAATCGTCGTTCCGGGGCTCGCGAAGCGAGAACCCGGAATGACGTCTTTGTTCTACTGTCTCACGCTTGCTCCGCTCCTCATCCTGAGGAGCTTGCGAAGCAAGCGTCTCGAAGGATGCCCCCGGGGCACACCGGGGCCCTCATGGTTCGAGCTGCCCTTCGCGCTCCTCACCATGAGGGTCTTATGGCGGGGCAAGCGGCGGTCACTTCACCGCCTGGATCTTCTCCCAATCCGCCTTGCGGTACCCGAAAGTCTCGAACGCGACGTTCTTCAACACGGTGTCGCGGAACTCGTTCTTGTCGACCTCGGTCACGGTCAGGCCCTTGTCCTTGAAGAAGGCGACCAGCTTGGCCTCGTTCTGCTTGATCTCTCCGGTGGCCTTGGCAGCCGCCTCCTGCGCCACGTCGGTGAAGATCTTCTTGTCCTCGTCGCTGAGCTTCTTCCACAGCGCGCCGGCGATCACCGTGTTGAGATGGTCGACGATGTGGCCGGTCAGCACGATGTGCTTCTGCACCTCGTAGAACTTCTTGGCCTCGATCGTGGTCAGCGGATTTTCCTGCGCCTCCACGGTGCCGTTCTGGAGCGCGAGATAGACCTCGGCGAACGCGATCGGCGCGGTGTTGGCGCCGCAGGCGCGCGGCATCGCCAGATAGGCCGGAACGTCGGGCACGCGGATCTTCAGGCCCTTCATGTCCGCGCAGGTCTTGATCGGCTTGTTGGACGAGGTCTGGCGCACGCCGTAATAGGTCACCGCGACGATGTGGTGGCCGCTCTTGTCCTCATAGCCCTTGGCGAGCTCCTTGAAGATGTCGCTCTTGGTGTGGCGAGCAGATGATCGGCATCGCGGAAGGTGTAGGGATAATAGGTCACGCCGATCGGCGCGAAGCTCTTGGCCGCGAAGCTCGATCCGGAGATGATGATGTCGACCGAACCGAGCGACAGGCCCTGGTTGATGTCGGTCTCCTTGCCGAGCTGCGAGGCCGGATAGACCTCGATCTGGTAGCGCCCGTTGGTGCGCTTATTGATCTCCTGCGCGGCCCAGACCGACGCCGTGTGGAACGGCTCCGAGGGCTCGTAGACATGAGCCCATTTGAGCTTGGTCTGCGCCATGCTGGCGCTGGTCGCCGCCAACAGCGTGGCGGCGGAAATCGCTGCTGCAATCGTCATCTTCTTTAACATCGACTTTTCCTCCATCGTTCAAGTCTGCTTGTTCGCCCGCCCCGGCATGGATGCGGGCCGCCTAATCTCATCGCCGCCGCGAGCTGCCGCTCTTGGCCTGTTTCTTCGATGGTCGTTTTGATTTCGCCGGCTGAACCCCGGACGGCGCCGCTCGCCTCCGTGCAGCCGGCGCCCCTGCTGATGTCTCGGCACCAAAATTCTGTGCAAAGCGCTCCTGCGAATGCGCGAGGTGATCGCGCATGGCGTCATGGGCCGTCAGCGGCCGGCGCGCAGCGATGGCGTCGCGCACGGCCCGGTGCTCATCGAGCGCGGTTCGCCACGTGGTGGGATTCTCGAAATAATGCGCTAGCTGCGCGAAATAGGGATTGAGGCGCTGGTCGAACAACTCGCCGACAACCCGCACCAGCACGGCATTGCCGAGACATCCTGCCACGGCGATATGGAAGGCGCGGTCATGAACCATCGAGGCTTCGCCAGGATGGTCGACATTCTCCATCGCGACGAGCGCGGCGTCGATGCGGTCGATGTCATCTTTGGTCGCCACGCGCGCGGCCTGTTCGGCGATGGCGCTCTCCAGGAATTCGCGGGCGCGCAAGAGTTCGAACGGGCCTTCGATGACGGCAGTAGCTGTCGGCGCGGCCACGGCGGCGGGCTCGATCACATAGATGCCGGATCCGACGCGGATGCGCAGGCGCCCTTCGACCTCGAGCGCAATCAAGGCTTCGCGCACCGTGGGCCTCGACACCTTGAGCTGTTCCGCGAGGTCGCGCTCGGTCGGCAAGCGGCTGCCGACCGCGTACTCGCCGCTGTCGATCAGGCTTCGCAATTGATCGGCGACCTGGCGATAGAGCCGTCTCGCCTCCACAGCTTCCAGCGGCACGCTGGTCCTCCCGAAAAGGTCTCGCGCGGCGCCTCCGGCGCCCGCGACCCGCCAATTTTGGAAAATTGGTCTTACCAATTGACCGGAGCATTGACCTGATACGGACGCCATGTCAAGCAGCGGCAAAGCAAGGGGAGACGTCCATGCGCCAGAGCTCGATGCGCCTTGGTCGCGCCAATCTCGACCGGCTGGCACCTGCCATCCGCCGTCCGGCCTATGACCGATCGCGCGTCACGCCCGGCATCGTGCATCTCGGGCTCGGGGCGTTTCATCGTGCCCATCAGGCCGTCGTCATCGACGATAGCCTTGCTAGGGGCAGCATGTCCTGGGGCATCATCGGCGCGAGCCTGCGCAGCCCGGAGACGCGCGACGCCCTCGCCCCGCAGGACCATCTCTACACCGTCGCTGTGCGCGCCGCCGAAGGTACCGAGCACCGCGTGATCGGCGCCCTGCTCGACAGCGTCGTCGCGCGCGAGAAGCCGGCAGCCCTGGTGGAGCGGATGGCCGATCCCGCCATCCGCATCGTCTCGCTCACGGTGACCGAGAAGGGCTATTGCCACACGCCGCAGACCGGCGATCTCGACGAGCGGCATCCTGATGTCGTGCACGACCTCAACAATTTCGACGCGCCGCGCTCGGCGCCGGGCTTCATCGTCGCCGCGCTGGCACGCCGGCGGGCGCAGGGTCTTTCGCCCTTCACCGTGCTGTGCTGCGACAACCTCGCCGCCAACGGCCACACCGTGCAGCGGATCGTCACGCAGTTCGCCGCGCTGCGGTCCAGGGAACTTGGCAAGTGGATCGCCGACACGGTTGCTTTCCCCTCGACCATGGTCGACCGCATCGTGCCGGAGACGACGGATGCCGACCGCGATGCGGTCGCATCGGCGCTGGGCATGCGCGACGCCTGGCCTGTCATGACCGAGCCGTTCACGCAATGGGTGGTCGAGGACCGCTTCACCGCGGGCCGGCCGGACCTTGCCGCAGCGGGTGTCGAGCTCGTCGGCGACGTCAAGCCGTTCGAGCTGATGAAGCTGCGGCTGCTCAACGCCAGCCATTCCGCGCTGGCCTATCTCGGCTATCTCTCCGGCTACGAGACCATCGCCGACACGATGCAGGATCCGCATTTTGCGCGCCTCGCCGCGCAGGTGATGGAAGAGGCCGCGGTGACGCTGACCATGCCATCAGGCACGGATCTCGCCGCCTATCGCGCCTCGCTGCTCAAGCGCTTCGCCAATCCGGCGCTGCACCATCGCACTTGGCAGATTGCCATGGACGGCTCGCAAAAGCTGCCGCAGCGGCTGCTCGGCGCGATGCAGGATCGCCTTGCCAGAGGCCTGCCCATCGCAACGCATGCGCTGGCGGTGGCCGGCTGGATCCGCTACGTCAGCGGCGTCGACGAGCAGGGACGGCCGATCGACGTGCGCGATCCATTCGCCGCCGAGTTCGCCGCGCTGGCGCGCGAGGCAGGACCCGTTGCCGAGCGCCTCGCGCCGGCACTGCTCGGGGTGGCGAAGGTGTTCGGGCCGCTCGGCGCCGAGCCGCGCCTGCGCGAGGCTGTCACCGCGGCGCTCGGCCGCCTCTATGCCGACGGCGCGCGGCGGGCCGTGGCAACGCACGTTTCAGCGTGACCACGACGCGGGCAGCATCCTGAATGCTGCACTGCGGCCAAAGTCGACGGAAAGTCGCGCTTGATTTTTGCCTGTCCTTGCCCCACCCGAGAGCGATGGGAAACGACACCAAGGTCATCGCCGCCAACGCGGCCTTTTACGCGGCATTCTCGACCGGCGACTTCGCCGGCATGGAACGGATGTGGGCGGATGACGACGGCATCTCCTGCATCCATCCCGGCTGGCCGGCCATCATCGGCCGCGCCACCGTGATCGGAAGCTGGCGCGACATCCTGCAAAACCCGCAGCGGCCGCAGATCGTCTGCGCCGAGCCGCAGGCCATCGTCGACGGCGACAGCGCCCGCGTGCTCTGCATCGAGATCGTCGACGGCACCGCGCTGGCTGCGGCGAACCATTTTCGCCGCGTCGGCGACGACTGGCGCCTGGTGCATCATCAGTCCAGTCCGATCGCACAGATTGTCGAGCAGGCCGAGGACGATAGAGCAAGTCACCGCGTCCACTGAGCACGGCGATCACGGCGCCGTGATCTACTGTGCATGGGGTTGTTTTTCAGCTTTTGTTTGGCGGGCCGAAAGTTCCGACAGATCGTCGAGCACGACATGCGCGCCGGTGAAGTCGTCGTCCCCGAAGAACGTGCTGCGGGTGATCAGAACCGGGACGCCGGCGCGCGAGGCCGCGATCAGACCGTTGGCGGAATCCTCAATCGCAACGCAATCGGATGCCTCGAGCTTCAGCCGCGCCAGAATCTCGAGATAGACGTCGGGCGCCGGCTTCTTGTGCCTGACGTCGTCGCCGGCGACGATCGCATCGAAATCCGCGGCCCAGCGTTTGCCCAGCGCCTGCGACAGCAGCGCATCGATATTGCCGTGCGATGTGGTGGTCGCAATCGCAAGCCGCTGGCCGCGCGCCTTCGTGGCCCTGAGCAAGTCCGTCACGCCTGGCCGCAAGGGACAGCGGCCGGCCTCGACCAATTCGGCATAATGCGCGGTCTTGATGCGGTGAAGTTCTGCGATGTCCCCGTCCGACAAGGGCGGAGCGGTCACTAGCCTCTCGTGGTAGGCGCGCATGCGCTCCTTGCCGCCCGTCACCCGCAACAGGTCCTTGTAGACGGCGCGGTCCCACTGCCAGTCGAGACCGAGGCGGGCGAAGGCCAGATTGAAGGCCTGCCGATGCAGCTCCTCGGTTTCGGCCAGGGTGCCGTCGACGTCGAAGATCAGCGCGGCCGCGCGCCGGATCAGATCGGCGGCGTCCGCTGGCGACTGAACCAACGCTTCGGCCTGCATGATCGATGCCTCCTGTCCCAAGCGAACATCGCCCGAAGCGACAGACGAGTAAAATCGCAATATCTTTTGCCGGACCCAAAAATCTCTTATGAGCGAACGGTGCGCGACGGCGCGAACGGGAACTTTCGACCTGCACGGGAGACGCATGCGGCTCTTCATCCTCGGCCTCGGCTACAGCGCCCGGCATTTCGTCCGCAAGCACGGCCGCAGCTTCTCGCATGTCGCCGGCACCGTGCGCGATCCCGCGCAGCGGAATGACCTCGCCGGGATCGAGGTGCATCCGTTTTCCGGCAGCCTTCCGTCGCCCGAGACGGTTGAACGGGTTCGCGACGCCGACGTCCTCCTGGTGTCGATTCCGCCCGGCAGCGGCGGCGATCCCGCGCTCGCAGCCTTCGCGGACGTGCTGACAGGGCGGAAACGCAAGGCCATCTATCTCTCCACCATCGGGGTGTACGGCGATCACGCAGGCAGCTGGGTCGACGAGAGCACGCCGCCGCAGGCCATCCTCGACCGCACGCGCATGCGGATCGCGGCGGAGCAGGCCTGGACGGATGCGACGGACGGCGATGCCGCGATCCTGCGGCTTGCGGGCATCTACGGTCCCGGCCGCAACGCGCTGGCGACACTGCGCGCGGGAACGGCGAGGCGCATCATCAAGCCGGGACAGGTGTTCAACCGCATCCACGTCGATGACATCGCGAGCGCGATCATCGCCGCTCTTCGTCACCAGGGCGGCGGCGTTTGGAACGTCTGCGACGATGAGCCGGCGCCGCCGCAGGACGTGATCGGCTATGCCGCGCAGCTGATGGGCGTGGCGCCGCCGCCGGAAGAAGCGTTCGTCACCGCCGAGATGTCGGCGATGGCGCGCAGCTTCTATGCCAGCAGCGCCCGCGTCTCCAACGAGAAACTGAAGCGCGAGCTCGGCGTCACGCTGGCCTGCCCCACCTATCGGCACGGCCTCGACGCTCTCTGGCGCGCAGGCGAAGGACGTTAGGGTTCCTGCGCTCCGATGCGTCCCAGACATGCCGCCCCCACGCTTGACTTCGTCCCTGTGCGGTCATGATCTAGGCATCGAGCGAGCCACCGCACAACGAGTTCGCGTCTTGGGAGAATGCAATGAATAAGACGATCGCCATGATCGCGGCAACGATTGCTGTCGTCACGCTCGGCGCCGCGCGCGCTGCGCCGCTGCCCGAAGCCAATCCCGACGATGTCGGATTTTCGAAGCAAGGCCTTGCACGCCTCGATAATTTCTTCGCGCGCGAGATCGCGGCCAAGCGCGTTCCCGGCGCAGTGGTCGCCATCGCGCGCGACGGCAAGCTCGTCCACTACAAGGCCTATGGCCTGCTCGATCCGGCCAAGGGTACGCCGATGCCGCTCGATGCGATCTTCGCGCTGGCCTCGATGACCAAGCCGATGGCAGCGGTCGCCGGCCTGACGCTGATGGAGCAGGGACGGCTGCCGCTCCAGGCCAAGCTGTCCGAATACTACCCGGGCTTCGCCGACATGAAGGTCGGCGTGCCTCAGGCGGATGGATCACTCAAGCTCGAACCGCAGGCCTCGCCGATCTTCATCCACGATCTCTACCGGCATACGTCGGGGCTGATATATGGCGGCCGCCCCGACTCATCGAGCCCGGTGGCGCGGCAATATCCCGATGGCATTGCGCCGGCGATCGAAGGCGACACCCAGGCTTTCATCGATCGCATCACCAAGCTGCCGCTGGCGCAGCAGCCCTCGACCGCGTTCGAATACGGCTTTTCGATCGATGTGCTCGGCGCTGTCGTCGAGAAGGTGAGCGAGCAGAAGCTTGGCGACTATCTCGCTGCCAATGTCTGGCAGCCGCTCGGCATGAAGGATGCGACTTTCCATCCGACCGAGGCGCAGCGCCCGCGCCTCGCCCGCCCCTTCCCGAACGATCCGCTGACGGGCAAGCCGCAGGCCATCAAGCTCCTGGACACTCCAACCAAGTTCGACTGCGGCGGCGCCTGCTCCTTCGCGACGGTCGGCGACTACATCCGCTTCGGACAGATGTTGCTCAACGGCGGCGAGCTCGATGGGCAGCGCATTCTCGGTCCGAAGACCGTCCGTCACATGACGGCGAACCATCTCGGCCCCGAGATCAAGAACAACGTCGCCAATGTCGAGCCGCATCGCGGCGGCTTCGGCTTCGGCCTTTCGGTGGCGGTCCGGACCAGCGAAGGATTGTCGTCGGTCCCCGGCAATCCGGGCGAGTTCACCTGGAACGGAGCCTACGGGACGCAGTTCTTCTGCGATCCCAAGGAGCGTCTCGTCGTCGTGGTGGGAACGGCGGCACCGGGTGAGCTCAGGAAGTATTATCGCGAGCAGGTCCAGGACATCGTCTACGGCGCGATGACGAAGTGAGACCGTCACATGAAAGAGAAAGGGCGGCCACTTGGGCCGCCCTCTTGATTGACCGTCAGCTCAACACGCCGTGTTTCTTGAACCAGGCCTCTGCCTGCTTCCAGGCATCTTCCGCGGCGTCCTTGCGGTAGCTGCCGCGATAGTCGGCATGGAAGCCGTGCGGCGCTTCGGGGTAGATCTTGAAGTCGGCCGTCTTCTTGCTCTGCTCGAGCGCGGCCTTCATCTGCTCGACCTGCGCGACGGGAATGCCGGTATCGGCGCCACCATAGAGGCCGAGCACCGGCGCCTTCATCTCGGGCGCGAGCTGCAGCGGGCTCTTCGGCCACAACGGGTTGGCTGGATCGACCAAGGTCCCGTAGAAGGCAACGCCCGCCTTGAGCGCACCGCTGTGGGCGGCATATTCCCAGACCGTGCGGCCACCCCGGCAGAAGCCGATGATGCCGAGCCTCGTCGTGTCGCCGCCTTGCGATCCTGCCCAGGCCACCGTCGCGTCCAGATCAGACAACAGCTCCGCGTCCGGCTTCGCATTCACCACCGGCAGCAGCTCCCTGATATCCGTGACCTTGGTCAGGTCGATGCCCTTGCGGAAATAATAGTCGGGCGCCACTGCGAACGCGCCGAGCTTGGCGAGGCGTCGCGTCACGTCCCGGATGTATTCGTGCAGTCCGAAGATCTCCATCGCCACGATGATCACCGGCGCCTTGGTGTTGCCGGCCGGGCGGGCGAAATAGGCGGGCATGTCCTCGGCGCCGACCTTGATCTTGGCATCGCCGGCCTGGAGGCCGCTTGTGTCCGTCGTGACGATGTCGGCCCGGACCGGACCGGCCGCGAGCGTGTAGCCAGCGGCGACGGCCGCGGTGGCGCTCATGAATCCGCGGCGCGAGAGCGGGGCGACTTTCGTCAGTCCAACGACGTCGGATGTCATGGTGGTTTCAAAGCTCATCGATCTTCCCATTCCTGATTCCCATGCTGATGCCCCTCGGGCGCCGCATTCGCCAGTAATTGCCAGATAAACGCAAGTCACCAGCCTGCGAGCACGCGGCTCACCACTTCATCCCTTCGTTAGCGAGCGCCGGTGTCCGCCGCCCGCCGGAGAGTGGGCCGTGTGCCGGACTTAACCGTCTGGCTGCACTGCACCGCAACATCCATTAACCGAAAGGAATGGTTCTTTGCCTGCCGGCCAGGCCGCTTGGCCTTGCGCAGAATGCGCCTGAGCGCAGACCCGACAGGCTCTGCCGCAACAAATAGCAATCGCAGCGACGATGGTGACACATCATGCTGCTTGCGCATCGCTCATCATCACCAAATCACGTGCGAACCGCCGTCATTTGATTGAAATTTTCGGAGGATCTTGGCCGCGCGATTTACCCGGTCTTTCTTTGTGACACCCTAGTTCCACGGCCGGAAGTTCCATCTTCGGAAACGCAGAGGCTTCTTCCCGCGACGCGCGATGCTCGCCCGCAACGGACGGCGGAGCGCGAGCGGGTCTCATTCTCGTCCGCCCCGATTGCGCTACCCGAGGCCCAATTGAATAAACGTTTATGCGACCTGGAACTGAAATGAATTTGGCTCGTGAATCGATTGAACTGTTGGAGCAGGCCGCACGCATCCTGTGGTTCGAAGGCACCAAGCACGGTTTGCGCGACCGCGAATGGATGGCGCTGCGCTTCCTCTCCCGCGCCAACCGATTTTCCCGAACCCCCTCGGCGCTGGCGAGCTACGTCGGCACCACGCGCGGCACCGCCTCGTTCATCATCGGCGAGCTCGAGCGGCTCGGTTATCTCGAGCGGAAGCGCTCGGCCACGGACAAGCGTTCGGTGACGTTGAGCGTGACCCAGCAGGGCAAGAAGTTCCTGGTGCGCGATCCCGTCAACGTCCTCATCGAAGCGATTGGCGTTCTGGACGACGAGGTCAAGATCCGCTTCCGCGACACGTTCCGGCACGTGCTGGACCACTCCGATGCCGCCGAGCAGCGGCACCACACCGACGTCTGCAAGCGGTGCATCTTCCTGCGGGAGGATCGCGCCAATACCGACAGCAAGACGACGGCCGAGTTCAGCTGCCGCCTGTTTCGCGCACCGATCGCCGAAGCGGAGGTCGATCTGCTGTGCACCAGCTTCGAGCATCACCGCCAATAAAAGGCGGCTCGTTCAGGGCGTTGCCTTGCGCGACGAATAGATGACGCCGCCGCTTGATTCCACCACCAGGCGCCCGTTCTCGTTCCTGATCTCTTCGATGCGGCCAAGACCGGGCACCTGTTGTCCCAGCACGGCTTCGATGACACCGTTCGGGCCCTGCAGGATCGCAATTCCCTCATAGGCCTGGCGGACCGACCAGCCCTTGATCGCCTTGCGCGGCGCCAATGCACGCTCGGGTGCAGGCACCGATCCCGTGAATTCGGGCGCGGCGACCGCGGCCATCATCGGCCCTTGCGCTGACACCGGCTGCGTCTGCACCGTCGCCGGCGCGGGAGCTTGGGCTTGGGCTTGCACCTGAGCGAGCTTGTCGAGCTTCACCGTAGACGACGAGCTCACCCGCTCGATCCGGTCGAGATTCTCGGCAAACCGGCCGAAGCGATCGTTCGTGACCTTGCTGGATTGATCGACCGCGGTCCGCAAGCCATCGAGGTTTTCAGACACGCCCGACACTTGCTTGCGCAGTTGCGCGACGGTCTCGCGCAGAATCCTGATCTCTGCATTGGCCGCAACGTTGTTTGGCGCGGGCTGGGTGGTGAGATAGGCGATCACGCCGGTGCAGGCGCAGACCACCAGCATGGCAGCGACCGCCAGAGTTGCGAGCGGCGCGACCCAGGTCGGACGGGGTGGCGGCGGCTTCGCCACGATCACGGCCGGCTTGATCACGACCGGCGCCGGCTTCGGGATCGCCATCTTGTCGAGGCGGGCCTTGGCACGAATCCGCTTCAAGCCGTCGAGTGCCTCCTTTGCGAGAGCCTCGTCGTTCGCCGCGGCCGATACGCGCTTTGCGCTCGCGGCAGGCTTGGTCGTCCGCGCCGCGTTGTCCATTGTATCGCTCGCCTCCAGCGCCGGCTTCGCCGCCGCGGAAGCATCCGCGGTCGCGTTGGGGCGAGCTTGTCCATCGGACAACATATGAAAATGCTCCGTTCGGTTTCGGTCTGTCGAACGACGACGTTACTTGCCGAAGCTTGCCTGAAACGTGTGCGTCGAAACCCCTTCATCGCGCGCGATGCGACGTCGCATGAGTCGATCGCGCCATACACGTGGCGATAGTGCGACTCGAAAGACACACACTCGCCAAGATTTCATCAAGCTGGAGTCGCGGCGCAGACGTGAGTCGAACTGCCGCATCTCGGAAAGCGAGTTCCAGAGTCAATCCGGGGTTGAAAACCCATCAATGTGCGCACTCGGGAGCACCGCCCGAAATAGCTGTAATTGTACGGGGATGCGGAACTATACAACCAGCACGGTGCAGAACTAGTTTGGTAACAAAATCAACTGATGCGTTTGGATACATCAAGAAACAACCCGAAACGAATCAACAGCATCAAGCGCATTTAGCAATCGCTTTCTTCCGCACGCTTGATCGGAAAACGGCAATCGCTACGGTTCTACTCAAGTGATTCTCGCCAGTTGGCGAGGAGATCGACACGGTTCAGCAGTGTTCGGACGCGATGAGCAACTTGGCGCAACTGTTCTAGGTCGTTTCTCAATCTGCTCCGCGAGGTGATCAGTAAGACACCCGCCGAGCCTCACGCAGTAAGCGTTTCAGTATCGAGTTGAAGTAACAGGCCTGCGAGACGCAGGCACTGAACGCGTAGGGCTGCCCGCGAATATCGAAACCACAACAACGGTTCGCGGGATGGAATGTCGTCAAACAGCATCGTTGCCGAGCCGGAGCATCACAACAACCAACCGGCCGCAACAAGTGCGAAACAGGGGCGAAAGACTGATGTATATTATCGTTGATGATCGTGAGAGCGTCGCGAACAGCTATGTCGGAGGGCTCGTTCGCGAAGGCGTATCGTCGATCGGGTTCTCCTCCGGAGAATTCTGGGACTGGCTGCAATCTGCGAGCGAGTCCGATCTGGCGGCGGTGGACGCTTTTCTCCTCGGCGATTGCGATGCCCGCGGAAGCCTGCCGCGGGCGATGCGCAAGCGCTCCTCGGCTCCCATCATTGCCATGAGCGGCCAGAAGATGCTCAAGAACACGCTGGAGCTGTTCGAATCGGGCGTGGACGACGTCGTGCACGTGCCGATCCACCTGCGCGAGATCCTGGCACGAACGGCCGCGATCGCGCGCCGCCGGGTGGGCGAGCTGCCGAGGCCCTGCGAGAGCAGGATCCAGGTCTTCTTCAACGGCCGTGATCCCGAAATCGCGGGCCACGCCCTCACCCTGCCCCGCCGCGAACTGCGCATTCTCGAATATATGGTGGCCAATCACGGCAAGTGGATCACCAAGACGCAGATCTTCAATGCGGTCTACGGCATCTTCGAGTCCACTTTCGACGAGAGCGTGATCGAGAGCCACGTCAGCAAGCTGCGCAAGAAGCTCCGCGACCGCCTCGGCTTCGACGCGATCGTGGCAAGGCGTTACGTCGGCTACCGCCTCAACATCCCGGCGGGCGAAACTCTCGACGAGCCGGTGCAGGAGCTCGAGGACGTCGGCATCCTCTTGAACCGGGCGCAGGCCGCCCCCGCGGCATACCCGGCCGGCAACTGACAGGGCAGGACAGCGCCACGAACCGGCAACGGCCTCTGCGAAGCAGCTTCGCGGAGGCCGTTACACTTTTGGCAGCGAACTGAGCGCACGCCTCGTCCTTCGAGACGGCGCTGACGCGCCTCCTCAGGATGAGGCTAATCGGCCGCGGTGCGCGCTGAGACTGGCGCCGCGCATTCCGTCCTCATCCTGAGGAGCCGCGTAGCGGCCTCTCGAAGGATGGCCGCAGAAAAGAGCTACGGCTTCTGCTGAAATTCCTCCTTGGAGACGTAGTTGAAGTCCTCGACCAGGACGTCCTGGACGATGTCACCCTGCATCCGTTCGTTGACGCGCTGCTTGATGGCCGTCGTCAGGATGGCGAGGTCGTAACGGGCGAGCTTCCTGAAGTCGAGACGATCGTCGGCGTAGATCCTGCGGAAGGCCTCGTCGACGACGAACGGCTCCGGCGGGACGTTCAGCTGGTGCATGGTCCGCGCCTCCATGGTGTAGACGAAGCGCGCGACGATGTAGCCCTGGACATTGCCGTTCTCGACCATCGGCACGCTCAGCGCCCGCGTCTTCTGATATTGCAGCCCTTCGAGATATTCGTCCTTCGCCGGCAGCAGGCTGCCCTTCTCCTTCCAATAGGCAACGGCATAGCTCGTGCCTGCCGTGAGGATGCATACCCAAAGCCCGGCCAGCACCAGCCTGATCATTTTCCGTCCTGCGCCGTGCGACCGGTATAGGTGCCGTCGGACTCGGCGTCCTTGACCGCCTTGACGATGATGCCCGCGACTTCGCGGACCGCGTCGTAGTGCATTTCCAGAATGGAGCGATTCCGCTCGAGCTTCTCGCGCAGCCGCTGAATCTCCTCGGTGATCTCGACTTCGCCGCCGAGGTGCATCCGCGCCCGCATCAGGCGGACGAACTCGAGCATGCTCCGGCTCTTCCGCGCGCTGAAATCGTCGAAATCGATCTTTTGACCGGTCGCGAGTGCGGTCGTCTCCTCCTCGACGATAGTCGCAAGCCGGCGGATTGCGGCCAGCAGGCCACGCATTTCGTCCGATCTCACCGTGTCCGCGGCGTCGACCCTTGCCTCGTCACCCCCGATCGGCAGCAGCACGGGCAGCAGCGCATCGCTCGCTGCGGCTTCCGTCGTCACCATCTCGGTGTCCGCGACCGCCTGGTCCATCGCCACGGCCACCGCGCCTTCTTGTGCCTGCATTGGAAATTCACCTATCAACTTCTGTCACCCATTCGCGGATCATGATTTGGCCTTCGCAGCGTCCGGTCCAGCCTGATGCGCGGCGGCGAGCTGCCGGGCGATGCCGACACCGTTGCCCTTTGCCAGCTGACTGCCGAGCTGCTCTGCAAGCATCGACTTCCAGACGCCGCCAGCCGTGCCCTTGCCGAAGACCTCCTCCGACTCCTTCGGCAACATCGTCTCGACGAAGGTCTGGAGGATGAAGGCTTCGAACTTCCGGTAAACCTCGCCGGATGCCGGCGCCTTGATCACCTGCACCGGCGCGCCATTCACGGCACCCGACTGCGCTTCCGCGACTTTCGCCGCGGCTTGATCGGCGGTCGCCGCTTTGGCCTTGCCGACTTCCGCCTCCATCGTGGCGGCGAAATCGGCGTCCGACGATTTCAGCGCGTCGAGCTTCGCGGTCGCGGCGCGCTGCGTCGCGGGGTCCGCGGCTTCGAGGACGTCGAGGACGAGGTCGGGCGTCGCTGTCACGATCATGTCTTGTTCCGGTTGGCTGGCTGTGGCGTCCAGGCGTGCACGGTAAGGCTCGTTCCCGTCATGTCCTCGAGCGAGCGCTTCTCGGCATCGCGGAGCTTGTCTGCGAGTGCGGCCTTGGCGACCTCCTCCAGCTGTTTCACGCGGCGGGTCTCCCGGCGAACCTGGTCGAGCTGCTGCGCGGCCTGCGCCTGCACCGCACGGGCGCCGACGCTCGCCCTGTTGAGACGCCGCGCGATCGATTCGTTCGACGATCCCGCCGGCGGCTTTCCATCGTTCAAGGCTCCGACCAGCCATTCCTGCTCGTCCTGCAGGCTGCGCTCCTGCTGCCGCAATTGCGCGAGCTGCCATTCGGAGAGCCGGAGCTGCAGCTTCACCAGCGAGACCATCCGGCCGAGCTTGTCCGCGCGCGATGTCATGACCCGGTCACTCCGCCAGCCACGACGACACGCCCAGCATGAACTGCGTCAGCAGCTCGTCGCTGGTGAGGTAGAGCAGCAGGAAGCCGCCGAACAGCACGAAGGGCACCGAGATGAAATAGACCGGAATGGCCGGCGTCAGCTTGTTGATCAGGCCGACCGCCAGGTTGACGATGACCGAATAGACGATGAAAGGGCTCGAGATCCGCAGCGTCAGCACGAACGCTTCCGAAAGGCGGCCGACGAGCAGCTCGAGCGCGACGCTGCCGCCCAGCCTGCTGCCGGGCTTCCAGACGTCGTAGGAGTTCATCAGCCCCCGCAGCACCTGCCAGTGCTGGTCGGTCATGAAGAACAGCGTGGTGACGGCCGCCATGATCAGCGGCACCAGGGCCGGCGCCGGATCGGTGTCGGCGATCGGTGTGCCCGGGATGTTGCTCAGCCCGATCGCGCTCGCCATCATGGTCGCCATGGTCTGGAGGGCGAGGAAGAACACGCGCCCGCCGAGCCCGATGACGCTGCCGACCACGAGCTCGGAGCAGATCAGGAGCGCGAGCGTCAGGGGAGCCGCGTTGTCCGTGAGCGGCTTCAGGACGGCAATCAGGATCGGCGTCAGTGCAAACGTCGTGACCAGTGCGACGAACAGGCGCACCTGGGGCGGAACGTTGACGCTGGAATAGCCGGGCACCAGCATCAGGCAGGCGCCGATGCGGCAAAACACGATGAACGTCACCAGCACGCTGTCGGCGAGCCCTGAGATCACGATATGGCTCCGAGCGCCCTGATCTCGGCGCTGCGCGCGACTTCGACATGCGACAGGATCGGCAAAGTCGGGAACACCCGCTCCAGGATCATCCGGACATAGGGGCGCGCTTCCGGCGTCACTGCCAGCACCACGCTGGTGCCGCTGTCGGTGAATTTCCGGATCGCGGCGCTGGCTTCGGTCGCGAACTGCTCGATCAGGCGCGGGTCTGCGTCGAACTCGACGACGTCCCCCTTGGCATCGCGCTTCAGGCTCTGGTGGAAAGCGAGGTCCCAGCGGTTACCGAGACGAACCACGTTGAGCACGCCATTGTCGGAGAGATCGCCGCAGATCTGCTGGGCGAGCCGGGTCCGAACGTGCTCCGCCACCTGCTCGGAGCGCCGCACATGGGGCGCGATCTCGGCGATCGCCTCGAGGATCAGGTGAAGATTGCGAATGGAGACTCGCTCGGCAAGCAGGATCTTCAGGATCGCCAGCAGGCCCGAATAGGAGATCTGCGACGGGCAGAGATCCTCGACCAGGCGCTTGTATTCGGGATCGAGCCGGTCGAGCAGGGCACGCATGTCCTTGTAGGACAGCAGCTGGGCAAGGTTCGCCCTGATCACTTCGCTCAAATGCGTGAGCAGCACCGACAGATTGTCGACCGGCTTGCAGCCCTGCCGCTTGACTTCGTCGGTGAAGGCTTCCGTCACCCACAGCGCCTTCATGCCGAACGCAGGCTCGATCACCTCGTCGCCCGGCACGTCGGGCTTGCCGTCCTTGTCGACCAGCACCAGCACCTCGCCGAGCCTGAGCTCGCCATGGGCAACGCGCGTGTCGTGAATCCTTATCTGGTAGCTCTTAGGATCGATCGACAGATTGTCCGTGAGCTTGATCTCGGGAATGACGAAGCCGTACTGCTTGGCGAATTTCTTGCGGATCTTGGCCACGCGGTGGGCAAGCTCGGTGCGCGAGCCCAACAGATGGATTGAAAGGTGGCCGCCGAGCGCCAGCTCGATCTCGGCGGTCTTGAGCTGCTCCTTGACGGACTCCTTGGCCTCAGCCTGCGCGCGCTCGTCGGCCTTGCGGGCCTCCTCCTTCTGCTTCAGCGCAGCTTGCCGCTTCGGCAACGAATAGCCGACGAAGGCCATGACACCCCCAAGCAGCACAAACGGCGCCATCGGCAGTCCCGGCATCAAAGCGAGCACGAACATCATCAGCGCGGCGGCCGACACCGCGCGCGGATAGCCGCCGAGCTGCCGCAGCACCGCCTGCTCCGCCGAGCCCGTGGTGCCGCCCTTGGAGACCAGGAGGCCCGCCGACAGCGACACGATCAGCGCCGGCATCTGCGACACCAGACCATCGCCGACGGAGAGCTTGGTGTAGACGTCGGCCGCGCGGGACAGAGTCAATCCGTGATGGGTGACGCCGATGACGATGCCGCCGAAGATGTTGATCGCGGTGATGATGAGACCGGCAATGGCGTCGCCACGGACGAATTTCGAGGCGCCGTCCATGGCGCCGAAGAACGCGCTCTCCTCTTCGAGCTCGCGGCGCCGTCGCTGCGCTTCCTTGTCGTCGATCAAGCCGGCGGACAGGTCCGCATCGATCGCCATCTGCTTGCCCGGGATGGCGTCCAGGGTGAAACGGGCGCCGACTTCGGCGATACGCGTCGCGCCCTTGGTGATCACGACGAAATTCACCGTCACCAGGATCGCGAAGATGATGAGGCCGATGACGAAGTCGCCGCCCATGACAAATTTCGAGAAGCCGGCAACGACGTGACCGGCCGCATGTTCACCCTCCCCGCCCCGTGACAGGATCAGGCGCGTCGTCGCGATGTTCAGCGCGAGGCGCAGGATCGTCGCGATCAGCAGCACGGTCGGGAAGGCCGAAAAGTCGAGCGGGCGCTGAATCCACAGCGCCACCATCAGGATCAGGGCCGACAACGCGATCGAGAACGCGAGGCCGAGGTCGATCAGGATCGGAGGAATCGGCAGGAACAGGATCGTGAGCATGGTCACGATGCCGGCGGCAAAGAAGGCATCCGTTCCGAGGCGACGCGGATTGGGCGGGCTAGCAGCTAACGTATCGGCCATGGGTCACCGGCAGAGGGGTCCGGTCGCAATCTGCCGCGCAAAGCTTACGCGGGGATGGTGCCGGGGCCGTCCGGATCAGAAGCCGCGCTCGATCCTGGAATAGACCATCTCAGTGAAGGTCGACAGATGCGCGCCGATGAAGGAGCCGGAGACGGCAACGACCAGGAGAATGACAATGATCTTCGGAACGAAGGTCAGCGTCACCTCCTGGATCTGGGTCAACGCCTGGATCAGCGCGATGACGGTGCCGACCAGCATGGCAGCGCCGACCGCGGGCCCGGAGGCGACGATGATGGTCCAGATCGCCGCCTGGACGATATCGAGGGCGTCCCGCTCGTTCATGACTGGCTGATCGTGAGGCCCGGTCCGACCGCGACCTTGGTGCCGTCCTGAAGCGTCGCGATGGAGCCGTCGCTGTTGATGGAGACCGAGACGACCTTGCCGCTAAAGGTCGCGCCGGTCGAGTCGGTGAAGCTGACCGTCTTCCCGATCAGCCCGTTGGCCTGCGACAAGGACTGCGAGGACAGCAGCGCGTCCAGCTTCGCATTCGTCTGCATCGCCTGCTCGACCGTCGAGAGCTGGGCGAACTGGCTCATATACTGCGCGGTGTCCATGGGATTGGTCGGATCCTGGTTCTTCATCTGGGCGATGAGGAGCTGGAGAAACGTGTTGTAGTCCACGCTGTTGCTCGACGTCGTCGAGTTGGTGTCGGTCGAACTGGATCTGCTGGTGCTGTCGGTCGCGCTGGTGACGTTCATCTTGTCTCTCCGCTGTCAGGCAGCTTCGACTGGGGAAACGGCGGCGGCGCCGGCCAGGATGGCCTGCTCCACCGGAAACAACGCGCGAATCCGCTTGAGCGCCTCGAAATAGCGGGTCGCCCCAACCAGTTCGTGGATCGCGCCGAGCCCATCGAGCATCTCGCGGTTCTCGCAAACGGCACACAGGGCCGCGTGATGCTGGGCGTAGAGCGCCGCAGCGTCGCGAACGTCGGTCGGGTTCATCAGCATGAGCTGGACGATGAAATAGAGCTGCCGCAGGGCCGTGGTGGCGTCGGACGCCTGCATGACCTGCCCTTCGAGCAGGAACATCACGTCGTTGACGAGCTCGACGGAGACCTTGCGGTCGACGCGGAGCACCGCGCCGTTGATGTAGACCCGTTCGCCCGCGCGCAAGGAGATCTTCATTAAAGCGCGTCTCGGATCAGGCGGTTGATTTCGATGAGCTGCACCACGTCGCTGGACCGCTGCTCGCGGAGACGATCGGCTTCCTTGACCACCCACAGGCCGATCGAGATGATGTCGGCACGCAGCTTGTCCGGCAGGCCGTTGTCCGGGTGCGCGAGATCCTCGATGAAGATCGTCCACAGCCGCCGCACATAGAGCAGGCTCTCGACCTGATCCTCGGGGCTGAAACGTCCCTTCTGGATCCGCTCGAGCCGGTCGATGCCAAGGCTGAGTGCCTGCCGCTCACGGCTGCGCGCCTCATAGCCACTATCGTCAACGACCGCTTCATAGGCTTCAAACGTCATCAGGACCACTCTTCGCAGAAAACCGAACAACTGGACAAAGGTTACGAGCCTGACAGCGCAGCCTTGGCTCAGAGATAATTGATGAGGCTGATCTTCTGGAGCTGCGAGGTGAGCGCCAGTGCAGTCTGGATCTGCGCCTGCAGCGTATTGACCCGGACCGAGGCTTCGGTCGGATCGACCGCTTCCATTCCGACGATCTGATTGTTCAGAATGTCCTGCTGCGTCTTGAGCTTGGCGGTTGCGGTGGTGACCCGCTGCTGGACCGTGCCGACGCTGCCGCCGAGCGCAGCGAGATCGTTGATGGCGTTGCCGACGAGGCCGATGGCCTTGTCCACGACGACCTGGAACGTCTCCTGGCTCAGGTTCACATTCCCGAGATCGGCCATCATGGTGTAGGCCTCGGCGAGCCTGCGGAAGCCGATCTCGTTGGCGCTCACTGACGTGTCCGCGATCTCGGTGGTGGAGATTCGGCTTTGCATGGTCTGGTCAGTCGCCGACGACCAGTTGGTGTTCCAGGCCGGGCTCGCGAACTCGGCATCGAAGGTGGTGTCCAGGAAGGTCTGCATCTGGGCCGGCGTAATGGTGGCCACGGCGGGCGAGGATTGCGGGAAGCCGAAGGCCGCGAGAAAATCGGCATCGACCTGGTTCTTGCTGGCCGAGCCCGCGGCGTACGGCGTGATGGGCGCGTTCTGCGTGTTGATGCCCGAGAACAGCGACGAGCCGTTATAGGAGACATTCAACGCGCCGATCAGGTCCTGGAGATTGGAGGATGCAGGCGGCAGGATGACCCGCCCGCCGCCGTCGGTGCTGCGGGCCGCGATCAGATCCTTGAGGAAGTCGGTCGCGGTCTTGTTGAGCTGGGTGATCCTGTTCTGCGTCACGTCCAGGCGTCCCGAGACGAGACCGTTGGTGTCGACGAGCTGGTCGGCAAAGCTCCAGTCCGCCCGCAGCGTGAGGTCGCTTCCCGTCGTCGCACCGAGTTCCAGACCAACGTCGTAGAAGCGGCCGGTGGTCGCTTCGGTCGAGGCCTTGCTCAGCGCCGCCTGGTTGTTCGTGATCGAATACCTCAACGACGAGGACAGCATCAGGGTGGAAACGTAATTCGCGCTCATCATGGCTCAGTTCCCCACGGCGGCCAGCAGGCTCTGCAGCATTTCATCGACGGTCGAGATGATCTTCGACGAGGCCGAATAGGTTCGCTCGACCTGGAGCATCAAGGCCATTTCGTCGTCCATGTTGACGCCGTTGACGTTTGACAACGCCGTGATGCTGCGGTTGAGCAATGTGCTCTGGTACTCGGAGTTGGCGTCGGCGGTCTTGCGCTGGTTTTCGATCCAGCTCGCCGATGATGATGCGAAGTCGATCAGGCTGCCGCTCGGCTTGCCTTGCGTCGTTGCATCGAACGGCTGCGCGGCATCCATGCCGCCGATGAGCTGCTGCAGTCGGGCCGAATAGCCGCCGTTGCCGGCGGTGTTGTATTGGTAGGCGGGGTTGCCGCTGATCGCGCCGTCGCGTAGCAAATTCGGGTTGCCGCCCAGGCTCGGATCGACCGAGGCCGCGACCGAGATCGTGCCGGCGAGGCCCACCGAAACGGTCGCGCTCGCCGGCATCGCCGGCGCGCCCGGATAGGTGAAGAGACCGGGAACGTCGGGCAGCGCCGCGGCGGTCTGATCGCTTTCCCTGAACGTATTGATCAGGCCGCGCGCGATTTCGTCGAGCTGGCCCTGATAGGTGACGGTGTCCTGGTCGCGCAGCTGGGCGAGGCCTGCGAGCTTGCCCGACTTCAGCGGCATCACCGAATTGGCGCCGGTCACCGGGACCCCGTCGATGTAGACGGCGTTGCCCGTGGTGCCGGCGGTGTAGGCATTCGTCGGCGCAAAGCTCACCGTCCGCGCCGTCTTGTCGAACAGCACCACGCCGCTATCGGCGTAGAGCGCCGCGTCGCCGTTGGGGCGGATCGACATGTTGACGCCGACCTCCTGCGACAGCTGCGAGACGATGCTGTCGCGCTGATCGAGATAGTCGGTGATGTCGTCGCCGGAGATCGTGCCTTTCACGATCGCGGTGTTCACGGTCTCGAACCGGGAGAGCAACTGGTTGATATTCTGAACCGACGTCTTCATGTCGGCATCGGCGCTTTCGCGGACCGACTGCACGGTCCGGGTCGCCTGGTTGAGCGCGGTCGCCATGTCCTTGGCGGACGCGACGGCCGCCTGCGCCAGGGTGGCGTTGTCAGGGGCGTTGGCATATTTCTGCAACGCCTGCTTCAGCGCGTTGAGCTGCGCCGTCGGCGACTGGTCGAGCTCCGGATCGTCCACCGTCGCGGTGGCGATCTTCTGCAGGCCGTCATAGATCGCGGTCTGCTTGGCGGACGACGAGGTCGCGATCAGGACGTTGTTGTAGAGGCCCGAGCTGGCGGCGCGCTGGATCGCCGCGACATAGACGCCGGCGCCGGGCAGATTGTCCAGCACGGTGAGCTTGCGCGAATAGCCGGTGGCGCTGGCACCGGCGATGTTGCGCGAGATGACCGACGACTGAACGCTCGACGCCATGAGCGAGGAGCGAGCCGAGTTGAGAGCGGCGGTAAGCGACATGGCGTGCTCTTGCCCGAAACGAGCGCCGAGGAATTCAGCGCTTCAAGTTGACGACGACATCCAGCAGATCCGAGCCGGTCTGGAACGATTTCGAGTTCGCCGTGAAGCCGCGCTGGGCCTCGATCATGCCGGTGAGTTCGTCCGCAAGGTCGACGTTGGAGTCCTCCAGGGCACTGGACTGGATCGTGCCGAGCCCACCCGTGCCGGCATTTCCGACCTGCGCGTTGCCGGAATTCATGTTGGTCGAATAGACGTTGCCGGGCTCGGGCGTCAGATTGTCGGGGCTCGCGACGTCGGCGAGCATGATGGTGTAGAGCGTCAGCTGCTGCCCGTTCTTGAGGATCGCCGTCACATGGCCGGCATCGTCGATATCGACCTTGTCGATCGCCGAGGGAACGCTGCCATTGACAGTGGCCTTGAAGCTGAAGTCGGTGCCGACCTGGGTCAAGTTCGACAGGTCAAAGGTCATCGCCGCACCTCCGGGAACGGTGAAGGCGAGACCGGTCGGGCTCGCCGCGGCGAGCGCGCCCCTGCCGGCCGCCGTGGTGTCGAAGGTGAAAGTGGTGGCGGCGCCGAGCGAGGTGCCCGTCGCGGAGTCGTAGACCCCGATCTGCCAGGTATCCGAGCCGACAGCCGTCGCCGTGTGGGACATATAGACGTCGAGCGTAACGGCCTGGCCGATATTGTTGTAGGCCACGATCGAGCTCTTCGATGAATATGACGCCGGGCCGGGCGGGCCAGCAATGACAGCCGCTTTCGGATCCAGGTTGCCGGTCGTGAGCGTTCCCGCCGTTGACGGCACCGGCATCTGCGAGACCTGGGCGATGTTGACGATCTGCATCCCGGACAGGCTGTTCTGCGAGAAGTTGGTCACGTTGCCGGGCTGGCCGAGAAGATAAAAGCCGGCCGCGTTGACCAGATTGCCCTGGCTGTCGGGCACGAACGAGCCGGCCCGCGTCAGATATTGCTGCGTGTTGTTGGCGTTCGACACCACGAAGAAGCCATTGCCCTGGACGCGGAGGTCCGTGGTCGACGTGGTATACTGCGTATTGCCGCCGTCGCTGATGGCATAGCGGACCTTGGTTTCGACCGCGCCGGAATCGTAATTGCCGGAGCCGCTCTTCAGGATCAGCGAGGAGAATTCCGTGGAAGCCCGCTTGTAGCCCGTCGTGTTGACGTTGGCGATGTTGTCCGAGACCGTCGACAGCTTGTTGGACTGCGCGTTCATCCCGGAAACGCCGGTGCGCATAACACCATACAGGCTCATGAATTGGGCTCCTTTGGTAGGTTGCAGCTACAATGGGGGTTCTTGCTTGCGCGGGGCTGATGATTGGGCGCGATGCACAACTTGTCGTGGTCCGGTCAGCTCTGCTTCAGCTCGTCTTGGGCTGGCAGAACGAGCGCGCCTTGTCCGTCCACGCGCCGAAACCGCTCGAGACGAGATGCGCAACGATGTGACAGACATAGCGCTTCTGCGCCGGCTGATTGTTGGGACCCGCGTTGTAGCGCGCGACAGCCATGGTCCAGCTGCCCTCGCGCTGCTTCAACTCCTTCAGGAACCGCGCGGCGTATTCGACGTTCCCCGCGGGATCGAACATCGCCCGGACCGAAGCGAACTTGTCGCCGTGATAATAATGGTTGATCTGCATGCAGCCGAGATCGATCAGCTTGATGCCTTTGCTGCGCATCGCCTCGAAATTCGCGATTGCATCGTTGATGTCCTTGGCGAACACGGTCTGGCCGTCGGCCCCGAGCGCGTAAGGATGGAGCGCGCCGCGCCGGCCGGTCTCGGTGAGGCCCACCGCATAGAGAATGCCGAGCGGAATCCCATGCTGCCGGGCCGCGCGCGTCATCTCGCGCTCGCAGGGGCGCGCAGTCTCGGCGGCGGCTTCCGAAGCGCTCGCGTTACAGATAAACAGGGCCGCGACGGTGATGCGGCGCCACGTCCTGCTCATGACGCGTCTCCTGGTTGAACTGGCGCTCCTGGCGAGCCTGTTTCGCGCCGCCGTCGGATTGCCCCGACGACGTGCCGGCACCGCCGAACGCGCCTTGCGACTGCGGCGAGGATTGTTGCTGGCCCGAGAGCTGGGGCTGGGACTGGCCGGAGCCGCTCTGGAATCCGTCCAGCGAGCCGTGCTGGACCGGCGCGACGTCGGCGACGTAGCCGGCCGACTGCATGAGCTCGCGGATCTGGTCGCGCTGCTGGTCGAGCATCTGGCTCGTGTCCTTGCGCTCGGCCGCGAGCTGGACGGACACTTCGGTGCCGACGAGACGCAGGCGCACCGTGACGTTGCCGAGGGCGGGCGGTTCGAGATTGACCGTCAGGATCCTGAGCGGCTGATCCGGTGCGTTGGTCTGGGATGCGGCGAGATCGGGTGCCGCGGACGCAGCCGGTGCCGAGGACTCCTTCAGCTCGGCGACGACTGCATTGGCAACCTGCTGCGGGGCGTTGAACTGCGCCGGTGGCAGATGGGTTTCCTGCTGGACCACGGTGACCTTGGTTGTCTCGGGTAGCGCGGCGCGCGCCGAAGCCTTGGCAGCGCGCTCGACATCGGCCGTAACCGCCTCGAAGCCGGGTGATGCCGGCCTTGCGCTCGAGGCTTCCGCACCTTGCGTCAGCGCAGATTGCGACGCCGCCATCGCTTGCGAAGCCGCCGCCTGCGAGCGCGCGCCGGCCGGGGCAGGACTGGATGGACCGGCATCGCCGGTCGCCGCCTTCACCGCGCCCGGTGCCTCGTGCTTCGCCGAGGGCGACCGCTCGTCACGCGCGGGCGCGTCCTTGTCTGCGGAGGGCACTTGCATCTGCGGTTTCACGGCAGACACAGCAGCGATCTCCTGCCCGACCATCACAGCGATGCCGGATTGATCCTGGCGATCTGTCCCGGTGAGATGATCGACCGGACGTGGTTGCTCCGCCAGCTTGTCGGACTTGGTGTCGGAGGTCTCGTCCATGGACTTTGGATCAGCAATGGTCGCGACGCGTTCGCGCGGCGCCGCCTCCTTCGGCTGCTCCTGCTCGGCCGGATGGATCGAACGCGTGCGCAGCGTTCCGGTCTTCGCGGCCGCCTCGCTGCCGTCTTCGCTCAGCGCCTGCTTGGCGAGATTCGAGACGGTGTGGAGCAGATCGTTGAAGGACGAGTTCGCCTGTGGTTTGGTCGCGGCACCCTTTGCCGCGCGCGACCCGCGCATGTTGAGACTCTCGGCGAGACCGTTGAAGAGCTGTCCGGAGGTTCCGCTGAGCTTGGTCATGGCCGGCGATCCTTGGTCAGGAGTTCGAGCTCCCCGAGCTGCTTCTGCGCGCGTGCGAGCGTCGCGGTCGATGACGCCAGATCGAGTCGCGCCGGCGTTGCCGGGGGCTTATCCGCCGCCGCGGCGGATCCGCCCGCGAACGGCTTGCGGACGTCGAGCGCGAGCTGCACCGTGGCATTGAGAAGGGGGACGTCGCGTTCGGGCAGCTTCGACCGGTCGAGCGCCTTCAGTTCGGCGAGACCGCCGTCATATTCGTCGGTGAGCACGCGCGAGGCGCCGCGGAGGAAATGGGCGCGCTCGCGTTCCGCCGATGTATCCGCGCTGAGGGTCAATGCCCGCTCGCCGGCCAGCCGGGTCACGGTCAGCCGTCCGCGCACCATCGCGGCGCGCGCCATCATGAGATAGAGCTTGAGGCGGCTGGCGCGATCGATCTGCTCGAGCAAGGCTGAGATCCGCGCAAAGCGGCGCTCGTCGAGTGCCAGGCTCGATTGCGTCAGCCCCGCGGAGAAGCGCTGCCAGAAATCGCCCGCATAGATCGAGTTGCGGTAATGGCGGATATAGGCCAGCGTCAGGAACTCGAACTTCTCGAAATCCTCCGCCTGCCCCACCAGCAGGATCTCGCGCCGCAGGGCCGCCTCCTCGACCAGCGTGCCGGGCAACAGCAGGCGCGCATCGTCCAGGCGCTCGATCGCGAGCGAGGCCTCGGCGCGCGCGAACAGCGCGCCCTGAACCAGCGCGACCTGTCCGCCCAGTCCCGAAGGAATCGTCCGCGGCTTGATCTCCTTGAGCAGCTCCCGTGCTTCCTCTTGGCGACCCTCGACATAGGCGAGCGCACCGTTGAACAGCCGCTCGTCGACGGTCAACTTGTCGCGCGGCAGTTTGCGGACGATTTGCGGCGCACCGCCGCTGAGCAGGTAGATAACGACCGCCTGGCCGTTCCGCGGATTGCTCCACACTGCGGGATCGGCCGCGAGAAACTTCTCGCCGATTTGCCGGATCAGCGCGATATGACTGCCATGTGCGGCGGTGTCGCCATTGGCGATGCCGTCCTGCACCGCTTGCAGCGCGCGGACGAGCTCATAGGGTTCGCTGCCCTGAGGCGCAGGCTGGGCAAGCGCATTTGCCGCGATGAACGGCAGCAGCAGCAAGACGGCGCGGCGCAGCAGCCTGATCAAGGGCGCTTCTCCCGGATCAGGATTTCGATCCGGCGGTTCTGGGCGGCCGCCGGGTCGTTGGGGAACTTCGGCCGCCGATCGGCGTAGCCTTCGATGTGCTCGATCCGCCGCGCATCGACGCCGGAGCGGACCAGCATGTAATAGGCCATCTGCGCACGAGCAGTCGACAGCCGCCAATTGTCGTAAGTTTCCGACCGGTACGGCCGATTGTCGGTATGCCCGCGGACGATGATCATGCCCTGGCGCTTCATCAGCAGCGGCCCGATCTTGTCGATCACGCGGATCAGCTCGGGCCGCGGCTCCGCCGAGCCGACCGCGAACATGCCGAAGCTCGCATCGTCGGTGAGGCTGACCAGGAGCCCTTCCTCGACCTGACGCACCTCGGCCGCCGGCCCCGCCCCTGCTTTGATGTCCGACAGCGCCTCCGCGACCGCGGACTGAAGCTGCTTGAGGGTGGGCTGCTGTGTTTGCGCCGCGTCGCGCGCCTCCGGCTCCTTCGCCGCATCGTTGGGACGAGCCTGCGGGGCGGTGCTCACCTGGACGCCAGCTTGGGCGCTGCCCTCGCGCGGCGACTGCGTCGGTGCGGCGCCCGGCGGCATCAGCGGCGATAGGCTTGCGGACGAGCTCTCCGGGCCCGGAGCCACGTTGCCGCCGGCATCATCCGTCCTGCTCCGGCGCGCCTGCACCTCGCCCGGATTTGCTCCGGCTGCGCCGTCTCGCGCGGAGGCATTCGGCTTCGGCTCGCTCTCGATGAAGCGATCGGCGTCCTTGGACGCCTGTGGCGCCAGCTTCCAATAGCCCGGATCGAATGGATCGCGATAGGCATCGCCCCCCTTGAGGCCGTCCTCTTCAGCGGAGGTCAGAGCGCCGGCGCGCCGCTGGCCCGTCGACTGGTTCGCGCTGTTGGCGATCTCGGCGAGCGTCGCATAGGGGTCACGGAACAGGACCTTCTCCTCGAAAGAGGCCGGCTTCTCAGCCGTCGGAGAATCGCCGCGCCTTTCCTCGTTCGTACCGGCCGGCTGACGCTTGCCGTCCTGGCCTTCGAACGACGACGGCTCCTTGTTGGAGAGATCCTTGAGGCCCTTTGGGGCAGGTGAGTTCTCAGCGAGCTTGATCGGATTGAAATAGCTCGCGACGACCTGCTTCTGGTCCTGGTTGAGCGCGTTGAGCAGCCACATGACCAGGAAGAACGCCATCATCGCGGTCATGAAGTCCGCATAGGCGATCTTCCAGACGCCGCCGTGATGCGCCTCCTCGGCGAAGGCGCTGCGGCGGCGGACGATCACGATCTCATGCTTGACCTCCTCCATGGCGGACTACCGGCGCGCTTCCTTGAGGCGTTCACTCCAGGCGGAGATCTGCGTCTCGATCACGGTCTGGTCGGCCACGACGCGCACCTCGAGCGTCTCGGCGGCCACGTATGCGATGCCCGTTCGCCTGGACGCCTCGAGCTGCGTCTTCACGAGGTCCAGCAGCTCGCTCGGGCCGGTGACCTTGAAGGCGGGCGCCGACGAGCTGCCGGTCAGCGCCGCGATCTGCTCGACCAGCGATCCGATCGCCTTGTCGCGCACCGCATCGGCGAGGAACGGCAGCAGGATCCGCGCCACGGAGCTTGCGATGTTGGTCTCGATCTCGCGGCAGGCCGCCTCGAAGCCGCTGACGATCGCGACCGCCTGCTGGTCGGACCATTTGGCCCGCTCTTCGCCGAGCCGGATCGCACTGCGGACGCGCTCCTCGGCCAATTTGGCGTCGCCTTCCGCGACGCCCGCGGCATGGCCGCGCCGATAGGCATCGTCCAGGAGATTGACCGGCGGCGCTTCCGTCGCGGGCGCAGGGGACTGAGCCTGAAGCTGCGTGTGGGCCTGCGGCTGCGATTGAGGCTGCGGATCGCGCCTCGCCTCCTTTGGCCTGGTCAGCACGTCCTGGATTTTTGGAGGCGGGGGCGGCGGCGACGACTTGACCCGGCCGTTCGCATCGAACTGCGTCAGGAGTTTTCCGATTGCCGCGTTCATGCCGCCTCCTCGCGTCGCATCCAGTCTTTAAGGATCGCCGCCGCCTGCGTCTGATCGAGCCGGACGATCTGCTCGAGCCGCTTCTGCGGCGTTCGCTGCATCTTGCCTTCGAGGTCTTCGACGAGGTTGAGCTCGGCCTCCTCGCCGTCGGGCAGCGCAAGGGCCGCCGAGGCCTCGAGCTGGGCGGCCTCGGCCGCCTCGGCCTGCTCCTGCTCCGCGCGATGGGTCAGGATGCCGTTGACCGCCGGCCGCAGCCCGAACCAGACCAGCATCGAAGCCACGGCCAGGATCGTGATCGCGTTGATGACGCTGCCGAGCTGCTTGTTGATCATCTCGACGAAGCTGATCGGCGGCACCGGCGCCAGCTCACGCGAGCCCTCGATGAAATCGACGGCCGTCACCTGGATCTGATCGCCGCGCGCCTTGTCCAATCCGCCCGCGGTCGCCGCGAGCTGGCTGATCTCGGCGAGCTTGCTGTCGATGATGGCCTGGTTGCTCTTGTCGCCGAGATCGGCGACCAGCCGAGCGCGATTCACCAGGACGGCGATGAACAGCTTCTTGACGGAATAGCCGTCGCTGACCGTCGTTGTGGTCTTGGAGGAGACCTCGAAATTGGTGACGTCCTCGCGGCGGGTCTTGTCCTCGCTGGAGTTCTTGCCGCCGCCCGCATTCACCTGCTGGTCGGGGAGATTCTGCTGCACCGTGGTCGGCGACGAGCGGTCGGCGTTCTGCGAGGATTCCTTCTCGCGTACGGCCCGCACCGAGCGCTCGGCGCGGTTCTCGGGATCGTAGACCGTCTCGTTGATCTGCCGCTTGTCGGTGGACAGCTGCGGAGCGACGCTCACCTCGAAGTTGTCGAGGCCCAGATACGGCGTCAGCGCCTTGCGAATGCTCTCCTGCACCATGCCGCTGACCGTCTTCTGCAGGCTCGCCATCTTGGTCGGCGCGGCGCTGGCCTCGTCCTCTTCGGCGAGCAGCATCGAGCCGTCGGCATCGAGCACCGTCACCTTGTCGCGGCTCATGCCGGGAATGGCGGCGGCGACGAGATGCCGGATTGACTGCGCCGTGCGCGCCTCGATCGCGCCGTCGGTGCGCAGCACGACCGATGCCGAAGGCGGCTGCTGCGTGGCGCGGAACGAGCCGCGCACCGGCAGCACGATATGCACGCGCGCCGCCTTCACGCCCTTCATCAGCTGGACGGTGCGGGCGATCTCGCCTTCGAGCGCGCGCAGCTTGGTGACCTCCTGCATGAACGAGGTCAGCCCGAGCGAACCGATCTTGTCGAACAGCTCGTAGCCCGAATTGGCGCTGGTCGGCAGCCCCTTCTCGGCCAGCAGCATCCGCGCCTGCATGGTCTGGCTCGGACGCACCGAGATCGCATCGCCGGCGGAATTGACGTCGAAGGTGATGTTCTGCTCGCGCAGCGCCGCGCCGATGCGCGTCACGTCTTCGCGGGTGAGGCCGGTGTAGAGCGTTTCGAACTCGGGGCGGCTGAGATAATAGGCGCCGCCGACGACGGTGACGAGAACCGCAAAACCGATCAGTCCCAAGGCCATCAGGCGTCGCGGCCCAAGCTCCAGCAGATTGTTGAGCAGTTGCTGTACCTGCGCACGACTGAGCATATGACCTCGTACCAATGCGAATGGTGACGACACTCAGCTGCCAACCTTGTCTGAAGGTTGCGCGAGGCGCGAAGGTGTGGGTTCGCTGGCGAGGCGTTGCAATTATGCAAGACGAGGCGACGCAATCGGTTTGGCAGCCGCGAGCGAGCGCTCGGGCGCATTGCAGCCCGACCGGCTGCGGCGTGTCGCAAGACGTATGACGAAGGTTCGATTGCCGGCATATCGCGTGTCGGCGCCCACCATCACGGCGGAGACCGTGCTCCCTGGGGGAGCACGGTCGTTTTCGAGAGCGCCGCTTAGCCGCGGAACAGCGACAGGATGCTCTGGCTGTTCTGGTTGGCGATCGACAGCGCCTGAACGCCGAGCTGCTGCTGGGTCTGCAGGGCCTGAAGGCGGGTCGATTCCGCGTTCATGTCCGCGTCGACGAGCTGGCCGACGCCGCGATCCACGGAGTCCATCAGGGTCTTGACGAATTCCGTGTTAGTCGAGATGCGGTTCTTGACCGCGCCGAGATCGGCAGCTGCCGAGGCCACCGAGTTGATGGCGGCGGTGACCTGCGCGATGTAGGCATCGAGCGTGGTCTGGTCGGCCGCCGAATCGGTCAGCGCGGAGATGTTGATCGTGTCGACCGAGGCGCTGCCGGCCACGGTGTCCAGGATGCCGGTCTGCGTCGTCGAGTAGAGCGTGTAGTTGGCGGTCGTCACCGTGATCGAGCCGATGGTGGGCGTACCGCCGACGCGGGAGTAGGACGAGACGAGGTTGAAGCTCGTCGGGGTGGTACCCGTCGTCGTGCTCAGCCAGTTGATGCCGTTGAAGGTCGCCGAATTGGCCTTCAGCTTCATGTCCTGCTGGATCTGGGTGATGTCCGCCTGGATCTTGGTGCGGTCGATACCCGCGGTCTTGGCTTCGACCAGCAGCGCCTGGAGCTTGGTCAGGCCGGATTCCTTGTCGCCGATCACCGAGGTCAGAGCGGTGTATTCGGTGTCCACGGTCGCAGCCGACAGGCCGAGCGAGTCGGAGACAGCGGACAGCGCGGCGTTGTCGGAGCGCATCGACGTTGCGATCGACCAATAGGCGGCGTTGTCCGAAGCGGTGGACACGCGCTGACCGGTGGAAATCCGGTTCTGCGTGGTGGCGAGTTGCGTGCTGACAGACCGCAGGGTCTGCAGCGCGGTCATGGCGGAGGAGTTGGTGAGAAGACTAGAACCCATTTTTGATGTCCCTTTGAAGATTGACTTGAGTTGGGGACATACCGGGCTTGCACCGGTACGACAGGGCGGCGTCATGCCTTTGGGCGTGCCGCAAACGCGGGTTCAAGGCCCAATCTGTCGTAGCGGCGAGGTTAGCGAGCGAAGCTTGTGCGGGGCTTGTGGCCTTGTGTTCCGGCCGCAACAGGCGGCCGGACTTGGGCACGCGTGGCCATACCCAAGCGAAAGGGCCGCGCTTCGCGAGAAGCGCGGCCCTCCTCCGATGACCTCCGTCTTAGCGGAACAGCGACAGGATGCTCTGGCTGCTGTTGTTGGCGATCGAGAGCGCCTGCACGCCGAGCTGCTGCTGGACCTGAAGGGCGGCCAGGCGGGTGGATTCCGCGTTCATGTCGGCGTCGACGAGCTGACCGACACCGCGGTCAACCGAGTCCATCAGCGACTTCACGAAGTTCGTGTTGGTTGAGATACGGTTCTTGACGGCACCGAGATTGGCGGCGGCCGAGGCCACCGAGTTGATCGCAGTCGTGACCTGCGCGATGTAGCCATCGAGCGTGGTCTGGTCGGCCGCCGAGTCGGTCAGCGCGGCGATGTTGATCGTGTCGACCGACGCACTGCCAGCCACAGTATCCAGAATGCCGGTCTGCGTGGTCGAGTAGAGCGTGTAGTTGGCCGTCGTCACCGTGATCGAGCCGATGGTGGGCGTGCCGCCGACGCGCGAGTAGGATGACACGAGGCTGAAGCTCGTCGGGGTGGTACCCGTCGTGGTGCTCAGCCAGTTGATGCCGTTGAAGGTCGCCGAGTTGGCCTTCAGCTTCATGTCCTGCTGGATCTGGGTGATGTCCGCCTGGATCTTGGTGCGATCGATACCTGCGGTCTTGGACTGGACCAGCAGCGCCTGGAGCTTGGTCAGACCCGAGTCCTTGTCGCCGATCACCGAGGTCAGAGCGGTATATTCGGTGTCGACGGTCGCGGCCGACAGGCCGAGCGAGTCGGAGACGGCAGAGAGCGCGGCGTTGTCGGAGCGCATCGACGTTGCGATCGACCAATAGGCGGCGTTGTCCGACGCGGTGGCGACGCGCTGGCCGGTCGAGATCCGGTTCTGCGTGGTGGAGAGTTGCGAACCCACAGACCGCAGGGTCTGGAGTGCGGTCATGGCAGTCGAGTTCGTAAGCAGGCTTGACATTGCGAATGTCCCTTTATGTACGCGTTTACATTTTCACGAGGGGACATACCGGGCTTTCACCGGTACGGAAGGGCGGCATCATGCCTTTGGACCGATCTGTGTGGGTCCAACCCGCCGTGCCGCATTGCTAGCACGCCGAATCTTGCTTCCGGATTAAGACGAGCTTGAATTCCGCAGTAGAATCATATGGTTAAAATAACGCGCCGCTAACCAAATCCAGCACCTTTCGCTTAACCATAACCGGCCGGCCAGTGCTCACGAGAACGAGCGGACCAGCCCGGAGGCCAGCAGATTCCAGCCGTCGATCAGCACGAAGAACAGCATCTTGAACGGCAGCGCGAGGATCGTCGGCGGCATCATCATCATGCCCATCGACATGGTCAGCGTCGCCACGATCATGTCGATCACCAGGAACGGCAGGATGATGAGGAATCCGATCTCGAACGAGCGCCGGAGCTCGGAGATCATGAAGGCCGGAATGATGACGCGCAGATCGACCCGCTTGTCGTCGAACTTCCTGCGGAAGCTTTCGGCGGCGAGCGCTTCGAAGGTCTGGAGATCCTTGTCGCGGACATGGGCCAGCATGAACTCGCGGAACGGATCGGTGATCTTCAGATAGGCTTCCTCTTCCGAGATCTCGTTCTTCATCAGCGGCTGGACGCCGGTTTCCCAGGCCCGGTCGAAGGTCGGCGCCATGACATAGAAGGTCATGAACAGCGCGAGACTGATCAGCACCAGGTTGGCAGGCGTGGTCTGGAGGCCGAGACCTGCGCGCAGGAACGACAACGCCACCGCAAATCGCGTGAAGCTCGTCACCATGATCAGCAACCCCGGCGCCACCGACAGCACCGTGATCAGCGCCATCAGTTGGATGATCCGGCCGCTTGTCGAGCCGTTTCCGGGCGGCAGCAGCGAATTCAGGTCGGGAATCTGGGCCAGCGCCGCTTCGGGCAGCACGACCAGAACCAGCGCGAGCAGCAGGACTTTCACCCTCACTGGATCACCAGCGTTTCGATGATCAATTCGCGGACCTTGCCTGACGAGCGGATACTGGCGCGCTCGGTCAGGTCGTCGCGCAGATGCTGGAGCCCGCGCGATCCTTCGAACTGCGCCACTGTCGCCGACCGCAGATAGGTCACGATGTCCTCGCTGATGTGGGCGGCCAGAATGCCGGCATCCTCGTCGCTCATGCTGTCGGTCACCATAGAGGCTTCGATGCGCGCCCAATTGTTGGCCGGCGCGGCGAGATTGGTCACGATCGGGGACAATTTCCGGAGCCGCGCACTGCCGGTGTAGCTCGACGCGATCGGCGGGGACGTGGCGTTCTTCTTCGCGTCGGCAACCCGCTCGGCGGTCGCGATCAGATGCAGACCGGCAATCGCGCCCGCGCCGATCGCGATCAGGGTCAGCACGACGATGGCAGCGATCAGGCGCATGGCGTCTCCTGCCATCGCGGCGCGATCCAGCCGGCTCGGGCCTCAGAATGGTGCCACGGCGTCATAGATCCGGTGTCCCCATCCAGGCTGCTGCACGTCCGACAGATTTCCGCGCCCGCCATAGGACACGCGCGCCTCGGCGATCTTGTCGTAGGAGATGGTGTTGGCTCGCGAGATATCGCGCGGACGCACGATGCCGCCGACCTTGAGCACGCGCATCTCCGTGTTGACGCGAAATTCCTGCGAGCCGCTGATCATCATATTGCCGTTCGGCAGCACGTCGGTGACGACGGCCGCGATCGAGAGCCTGATGTCCTCGGTGCGGTCGATCTGGCCGTTGCCCTTGATCTGGGTATTGGTGCTGAGATTGGCGTTGGCCGAACCCGTGTCGTTCCATCCAGCGATGTCCATCAGCCAGTCGAGCCCGAACTTGACCTGCGAATCGCGCGAACGGCCAGTCTTGTTGTCGAGCTTGGCCTTGTCCTGCATCGAGATGATCACCGTCACGACGTCGCCGGTGCGGCGGGCGCGCGGATCGCGGTAGAGATCGGTGCCGTCGTCCCAGGTCGAGCGATAGCTGACGGGCGTGCGCATGCGCGGCGTCACCGGGATCGGATCGGCCTGCATCCGCAGGCCGCTGCCGACGGGCGACATCTGCGGACCGGTCAGGACTTCGGCCGGATCATGGAAGCAACCGGCCAGAAGTACGGACGCCGCGAGCAGCGAGAGGATGAGGATCGGCTTGGTCATCTATTTGCTCTTTCCGTCGTCCACGCGACGCATGCCGCCGAGCAGGTCTGCGAGGTGCGCCGCGCGTGCCGTGTCCATCTCGTTGAAGATCGCGCTCGAGCTGCGCGGGCTGAGCTTGGCGAGCACTGCGGCGGCGGTCTCGTCGGCCATGCCGGCGATCTGCGTCGCCGCAGCTTCGGGCTTCATGCGCGAATAGATCTCGACGACGCTCGCTTCGGCCTTCTTCAGGAAGTCGTCGCGCAGCGCCATCCACTTCTCGTATTCGGCGCGCTTGGCCTCGACCTCGGCGATGCGCTCGCGCAGCAGGCTCTCGGCCTTCTCGAGCTCCTTGAGCTGCCAGGCCAGCCTGGCATCGACGGCGGGATCGGCGACGTTGCTGCAGAACAGCGCGATTTCGTTGTCCGGGGGCGGCGCAGCCTGCGGCGGTGCAGGCGTCGGCGGCGCCGTGACGCTGCCAGGCTTAGCCGGACGGGCAGGCGCCGGTGTCTCCGGCACCGCACCGGTGACCGCGGGGCCCGAATCTTCGGCCGCCCATGCCGTGGCCCGGACCGACGCATTGTCGACAGGTGTCGCGGTGGCCGACGGCTGCGGCTTCTGCGGTCCGCCAGCGCGGGCGCGGGCGAAGGAGAGCAGGTTGAGCGGTTTCGACGGCTTGGCCTCGTCCAAGGCGAGCGCGGGCGAGGCGCTCGCGAGCATTGCTGCCGCGGCCAGCAGGAGGAGTTTGCCTTTGTGATCCAGCTTCAGCATCGGGCCGCGTGCGATTCTCGCTTCAGACCTGAGCATTGAGCGACCAAGCTTGCACGACGCTTGCGCATCATTGCACGATGACGTCGGCCTGGAGCGCGCCTGCCGTCTTGATCGCCTGCAGGATCGCGATAATCCCCGATGGCTTCAGGCCAATCTGGTTCAGCCCGCGCACCAGGCGCTGGAGATCGACCCCGCTCAGGATCGCCACCTGCGATCCGGCCTCGTTGGCTTCGACCACGGTCTGCGGGACGACCACCGTCTGTCCCCGCGAGAACGGCGCCGGCTGCGACACAACCGGCATCTCCGTGACGCGAACCGTCAGATTGCCGTGGGTCACGGCGACGGTGGATATCCGCACGTCGCGCCCGATCACGACCGTGCCGGTGCGCTCGTTGATCACGACCCGCGCCGGCGTATCCGGCTCGACCACCAATTCGCCAATCTCGGCGAGGAAGCGAACAGGGCCGACATGACGCGGCTTCGACAGCACGATGGTGCGGTAGTCGCGCTCGAAGGCGATCTGCGCGCGGTAGCGACCGCCGGCGTAGCGGTTGACAGCGTCGAGGATGCGCGTTGCGGTGACGAAGTCCGGGTTCTTCAGCTGTAGCACCAGGAACTCCATCTCGTGGAGACTTCCCTGCACCTCGCGTTCGACCAGCGCACCGTTCGGGATGCGCCCGGCCGTCGGCGTGCCCTGGCTGACGTTCTGCGCCTGGCCTCCGACGCTGTAGCCGGCAACCGTGATCGCGCCCTGTGCCACCGCATAGACGGCGCCGTCCGCCGCGCGCAGCGACGTCATCACCAATGTGCCGCCGAGCAGCGACGTCGCATCGCCGAGCGAGGACACGGTGACGTCCATGCGCTCGCCGGGCCCGATCGAAGGCGGCAGGTCCGCCGTCACCATCACCGCTGCGACGTTGCGCGTGCGCAGCGTGGTCGGACGCGGGGGATTGTTGGTGCTCGTGGTCTCGTTCCTGACGTTGATGCCCATGTTCTCGAGCATCGACTGCAGGGACTGTTCGGTGAACGGAGCGTTGCGCAGCGTGTCGCCGGTACCGTTGAGGCCGATGACGAGGCCGTAGCCGACGATCTGGTTCTCGCGCAAACCCTTGATGTCCGCGATGTCCTTGATGCGGACGGCGGCCTGGGCGCCGGCGGCCGACACCAGCAGCATGAGCGCAAGCAGGAGCCTGGTCATGACCCGTCCATGACCTTGACGCTGCCGTCCGGCTGGACGACGCCCCTGATGATCACGCCGGTGTCCGTGTTGCGCACGGGGATCAGCGCGCCGGCCGCACCCGACTGCATGGCCGAGCCGTAAGTGACGATGGACAGGCCGCTGTCCTCGACCACGACCTTGACCATGGCGCCGCGCGCGACGGTCCAGGGGTCCTCCACCGCATTGGTTGGAATGGGCTGGCCCGGCAACAGCGCGCGCCGCGCCATGCGACCGACCAGGATCTGGCGTCCCTCGATGAACATTGCGACGCCGAGCAGGCTCGGCGCGAAGGCGCGCTCGGTGATCATCTCCTCGCGGATTATCTCGCCGGCGCGGATCGAGACGGCCGGTACGGGAAGCCGCTTCTCCTCGGCCGCGGCGGCCCGCGCCGCGGCGAGAACCAGCAGCACGGCGGCCAACCCGCGCACGATCAGGCCCACCCTGTTCAACATCGAGACACCGGAACTAGCGCATGCCCTTCGAGACCGTCTGGGCCATTTCATCCGAGGCCTGGATGACCTTGGCATTCATTTCGTAGGCACGCTGGGCCGAGATCAACTCGGTGATTTCCTTGACCGGGTCGACGTTCGAGGCTTCGAGCCATTTCTGGTTGATCTTGCCATAGCCGGCATCGCCCGGCAGACCGACGACCGGCGTGCCGGACGCCGTGGTCTCCTTGTAGAGATTGCTGCCCAGCGGCTCGAGACCCGCTTCGTTAGCGAAGTTGGCGAGGTTGAGCTGGCCGATCTGCCGCGGATTCACTTCCGTGTCGAGCTTGGCAAACACCTGGCCGGTCTGGTTGACCGTGACCTCGACCGTCCCCTGCGGGATGGTGATCGCGGGATCCAGCAGGTAACCGTCGATCGTGACCAGCTGAGCGTTGGCGTTGACGTTGAACGAGCCCGCACGGGTGTATTGCACCTCGTTGTTGGGGCCGAGCACCTGAAACCAGCCACGTCCGTTGATCGCGAGATCATAGGGATTGCCGGTCTGCGTCAGCGCGCCCTGGATGTGCAGCTTGCGGATCGCCGCCGACTTGACGCCGAGGCCGAGATTGGCACCTTCCGGAATCGGCGAGGAGCCGTTGGTGTTCGCGACGCCCTGCATGCGGTCCATCTGGTAGAACAGATCGGTGAACTCCGCGCGCGCCCGCTTGTAGGAGGTCGAGTTGATGTTGGCGATGTTGTTCGCGATGACTTCGATGTTGGTCTGCTGGGCGTTCATGCCCGTGGCCGCAATGGCGAGCGATTTCACTGGTCCCACTCCTTCAGATCAAATCGACATCCGAACGACTTCCTGGTAGGCCTGGACGACCTTGTCGCGAACCGCGACCGCCGTCTGCAGGGCCTGCTCGGCCGACATCAGCGCCTCCACGACGCGGCGCGTCGATTCCTTGCCCTGCATTGCCGAGATCGATGCCGCCTCGCCCGCCTTCAGCGTCCCGATCGCATCCGACGTCACCTGCTTCATCACCGATTCGAAGCCAACGTCGTCACTGGTCTGGATCGCGGTGGTCGCCGCCGGCGAGACGGCCTGCGTCTCGGTCGCACGGCTCGCGGCTTGCCCTGCGGAAATCGCGGTGGATGAAATCGCCTCAAGCATGGTCAACTCCTCAAGAGATCGATGGTCATGCCGAGCATGGACCTCACCTGCTTCACGACCTGGAGATTGGCCTCATAGGAGCGGTTGACCTCCCGCATGTCGGCCATCTCGATCATCATGTTCACGTTCGGCAGCTTGACGTAGCCCGCCTTGTCGGCGGCGGGATGCCCCGGATCGTATTCCACCCGGTAAGGCGTGGTGTCGACCCCGATCTCCTTGACCTTCGCGAGCTGCGCGCCCGAGGCGCGATCCATCGCCGCATCGAAGGTGATGGTCTTGCGCTGATACGGATCGGCGCCGGCGGCGCGCCCCGTCGAGGTGGCGTTCGCGAGATTCTCCGAGACGATGCGCATGCGCGTCGACTGCGCTTCGAGCCCGGAGCTTGCGACCGTCAGCGAGGCGCTCAATGAGTCCAGCATGTCAAATCACCTCAGGCCTTTGCACTCGACAGCACCATGCGGTGAAACGACCGCACGATCGCCGCGTTCATCGAATAGTCGCGATTGACGTCACTGCCCTTGATCATTTCCTGCTCGAGGCTGACGGAGTTGCCGGAGTGAACCACTTCCCAGCTGTCCTTCTTCGCCGTCGCCCGCGTGTCGGTCTCGGCTGCGGCCAATTGCATGTGCGAAGGCGACGTCGTCGCGAACCTCACCGGCATGCCGTCGAGCACCTTGCTGAACGGCTCGACGTCGCGCGCCCGGAATCCCGGCGTGTTGGCGTTGGCGACGTTGGTGGCGATGGTCGACTGACGCAGCTCGAGATAGCGCGCCTGCGACGATGCGAGTTCGAAGAGATAAAGCGGTCCCACGACGGCCCCATTCTGATCCATTCGGGACGAGCCTAGGGCGTTAAGCTTTCGTCAAGCTGTTGCGCGAAGTACCATCCTCGGAAATCTATCGGACGTTCTCGGGCCGTGGCGCCTGCTTGGATTGGAGGAAGTAGATGATCTCGGCAACGGGCCGGAAGAATTCCGCCGGAATCACCTGATCGACCTGGACTGCCTCGTAGAGCGCGCGCGCCAGCGCCTTGTTTTCGATGACGGGGATTCGGTTCTGCTCGGCAATCTCGCGGATCTTCAGCGCGATCACGTCCATGCCCTTGGCCACGACCAGCGGCGCGGCGTTTTCCTCGCGCTTGTAGCGCAGCGCGATCGCGAAGTGCGTCGGATTGGCAATCACCAGCGTCGCGCGCGAGGCCGAGGCGATCATGCGCTGGCGCGAACGGTCGCGCGCCAGCGAGCGCAGGCGCGCCTTGATCAGGGGATCGCCTTCCGCCTGCTTGTGCTCGTCCTTGATCTCCTGCTTGGTCATGCGCAGCTCGCGCCGCCAGTGGAAGCGCGCCCAGGCGAGATCGATCGCCACCAGCACGATGGTGGCGATGCAGATCGCCGAGACGATGCGCATCGCGATGTTGAGGATCATCTCCGGCAGCGCGACCGGGTCGGTGTACATGGCCTCGAACGCCCTCGCTTCGGACGCGCGCAGCACGAAGGCGACCACGGCGGTCACCGCGGCGAGCTTGAACAACGACTTGGCGAACTCGATCAGGCCCTGCGTCCCGAACAACCGCTTCCAGCCGCTGACTGGAGAGATTCGCGACATGTCAGGCTTGATCCGCTCGAGCACCAGGCGCGGCGCGTTCTGCAGCAGCGAGGCCGCGAGCCCGAACACCACCAGGATGACCACCAAGGGCACCAGGAACCGCAGCGCCTGCAGGCCGACCACGGTGAGCAGGTTCTGCGCGTCCGCACCGGTCGAGAGCGGGAAGCCCTCGGGATCGTCGAGCAGGCTCTTCAGCGTCGGCGTCAATTGCTGCACGCCCTGGCCGATCAGGAATGCCTGGATCACCATCAGCGCGGCCATCGAGGCGAAAATGGAGGCCTCCCGAGAGACCGGAATCTTGCCCTGTTCGAGCGCATCGCGGACTTTCTTCTCGGTCGGCTCTTCTGTCTTGCTCTCCTGATCGGATGTTTCTGCCATGCCCGTTCAGCGGTCAGCGGAAGACCAGCCCATCCTCCTGCTCGGGGTTGAGCTCGATTTCGCCCTTCTCCGCGAGGTCGAGTGCAAGGTCGGTGATCACACGGCGCGCCTCGAGCACGTCGCGCTGGTTCGACGGCTCGCCGATCGCGAGCTCGGCCTCGACGACGCGGCGGACGCGCGAGGCGACCGCGGACAGGATCACCTCGCGGAAATGCTTGTCGGTGCCCTTCAGTGCGACCACGATGCGGTCGGTCGGAACCTGGTCGAAGATCATGGTGCGCGCCTTCGGCGCCAGGTTGATGACGTCGTCGAAGGTGAACAACAGCTCCTTTAGCACCTCGGCCGACTTCGGACGCTTCTCCGACAGGCTCTTCAGGATGTCCTCGATGTGGCCGCGCTCCATCTTGTTGATGATGTCGGCGACGCGGGCGTAGGTGTCGGCGCCGAGGTTGCGGGCGAAATTCAGCGTCAGATCTTCGTGCAGCGTCTTCTCGAGGACCTTCATCGCGTCATCAACGATCGGCTTGAGGCTGAGCACGCGCCGCATCAACTCGTTGCGCAGACTCGACGGCAGCTGGCTCATGACCTTGGCGGCGCAGGACGGCTTGACTTTGGACAGGATGAGCGCCGCGGTCTGCGGATGCTCCTTGGACAGGTAGGTGGCCAGCGAATTTTCCGACACCGACGAGACGCGGTCCCACACAGAGCGGCTCGAATTGCCGAGTAGGTCCGTCATGATCGCCGAAACCTGATCGGCCGGAAGCACGTCGCCGAGCACCGCTTCCAGGCCACCGAGGGTGCCGAGAATGTTCGCGCCCATCGAGAACTGCTGGGCGAACTCCTCGACGATCCCCTCGAGCTCCTGCGCGGTGATCGGCCGCAGCTCCGCCGCCGCCTTGGTGACGATGCGGATCTCCTGCGGCTCGAACTGCTGAAGCACGCTCGCCGCCGCCTGCCGGCCCATGGCCAGCAGGAGCGCGGCGACCTTTTCCGTGCCGCCCAGCGTGGTAACGCCTCGCTGCTTGACGGGAGCGATGCCGACCGGTGCCGCCATGGTCAGGTATCACCCTGCCCCAGCGGTCCGACGATCTCCGTGAGTGAGACGCCGAAGCGGGAATTGTCCTCTTCGACGACGACCACCTCGCCGCGGGCGACGATGCGGCCGTTGACGACGACGTCGACGGGCTCCCCGACCCGGTGATCGAGCGGAACCACCGCGCCGCGTCCGAGCTTCATCAGGTTCGCCACCGGAATGGTCGCCGATCCCAGCACCACCTGCATGGTGACGGGAATGCGCAAGATGGCGTCGACATTGGCGAACTTGCCGGTCTCCTCGGCCGTGCGCTGGGCGATCTCGGCCAGGCGTTCCAGCGGTGACGTCTCGGTCTCAGCCGATGCAGGTGCAGACTCGTAGTCGAATGATTGCGCCATATGGTATCGCCTCTTGGTACTTCCGCTGCCGGAGCGCCGTGGCGTTCCGGCCGTATTGCTCTGCCGGTGCCGGCATTCAGTGCTTGTTCAGCTCGGCGGTCGCGGCCGTCGCCGCGGGTGCGAGCCCGCTGCGCGCATCGAGCGCTGCGATCGCCTCGTGAGCCTGGTCGATCTTCGTGCTCAGCACGTTGGCGAGGCGTCCGAGATTCGCCGTGGAATCGTGCGCCGCGGTGATGACCGTGTCGAAGGCACCCGCGGTCTCGTGCATGATGGTTGAGAATTCGCCCTGATAGCTGCGCAGCCGCGCCAGCTCGCGATGCATCCTGGTCACCCGCAGGCTGGTGAAGGCGAGCGCAACCAGCAGCACGATATCAACGAGATAGGATATCATCGACGAACTCCCGCTTCTGATCGACGGGATCTGCCACCTGCATGGCGTAATAGCCGTCGAGCTGGCCGATCTGACACCAGAACAACACCTGATTGTTGCTTTCGAGACGGGCCAGCGTGCGCGGCGTGGCCTCGAGCTCGAGCACCTGCCCGACCTCGAACTTCACGACGTCGCCGAGCGTCACCATCTTCTCGTCGAGGACGGCGCTGAGGGTCACCTCGGTCCGCTGCACCTCGCTTTCCATCTGTTCGCGCCAGCGTGGGTCGGCGGCGCGACCGTCGCTGACGACCACGTGAGCGAGCTTCTGACGCAGCGGGTTGAGCGCGGAGTGCGGAATGATCAGGAACATCTGACCGCCGCGGTAGAGTGCCTGCACCATCATGTTCGCGCAGATCGACATGTTGCTGGCGCGTCCGATCGCCAGCGACGCCATCGCGGTCTCGACACGCTCGACGCGGAAGGTGACGTTGGACGTTCCGGCGAAGGCGCCTTGCAGCGCCTTGGCGAACCGCTCGAACAGCGCCTGGACCAGCCGTATCTCAATGTTCGAGAACGTCCGTTCGACGTCAAGCGGCGGTTCCGCTCCGTCAGAGCCGAACATCGCCTCGACCATCGTGAATACGAAGTCGCGGTCGAGCATGATAATGACGCGCGAATCCCACTGCTCGGCATAGAGCACGGCCGCGACCGCGTTGCCCTCGTAGTCCTTGATGATGTCGCCGAGCGGATCGTTGGTGATGCCGTTGACCGAGAAATAGCAGGGCGTTCCGGCCATCGGCTGCAGGCTGTCGGTGCACGATGCCGCCATGCGATCGAAGATCACATTGAGCATCGGCATACGCTCGATCGATATGCCGGCAGCGTCCAGCAGGTAGTTCGGCAGCTGCTTGCGCTGGTCGACTTCTGCGTCTTCCATCATCATGCGCGCGCCGCCTTGGGTTCAGCGTCGGCAGCGATGGGCTTGGGACCTGCGATCGTCTCGTTTTCGACGACGTCGATCGAGGGACGCTCGCTGCTGGAGATCATCTTGCGGCCGTGCTCGACGGCGATCTGCGGCATGGCACCGTTCATGAATGCCAGCAGCGTCTGCTTGACGATGATGTAGGGCCGACACTTCTTCTCGCGCGTCATCTTGATCTTGATCGCGAAGGGCGAAAGCACGCCATAGGACAGGAAGATGCCTGCGAAGGTGCCTACCAGGGCTGCACCGATAAAGCCGCCCAATAGCTTCGGCGACTGGTCGAGCGCGCCCATCGCCTTGATGACGCCAAGCACGGCGGCGACGATGCCGAGCGCCGGCAGCGCCTCGGACACCGTCACCAGCGCATGATAGGGCGCCAGCTTGCCTTTCACGATGGTATGGATCTCCTCGTCCATCAGCGCCTCGATCTCGTGCGTGCGCGCATTGCCCATGATGATCAGGCGGACATAGTCGCAGATGAACTGGAGCAGCGAGGGATCTCCGAGCACGCTGGGGAACGCCTTGAAGATTTCGGAGGAGGCGGGATCGTCGATATGCGCCTCGACTTCGTTGCGCCCCTTGCCGCGCAGCTCGCGCATCAGAGCGTGGAGCGCGCCGAGCAGGTCAAGGTAGTAGCGCTGGCCGGGCACCGCGCCGGTGATGGCCTGCATGCAGGCGACGCCCGTGTCCACCACCGTCTTCCATGGATTGGCCACGATAAAGGTGCCGACCGCGGTTCCCATGATGATCACGAACTCCCACGGCTGCATGAGCACGGCCAGGTGCCCGCCCATGGCGGCAAAGCCGCCGAGCAGCGCGGCTACCGTGATGAAAATCCCCACGAAACTGCCCAACGCGCCGCTCCATCGCCGATCCCACCTGGAATACCTAGTCGGCGACGCTTGCGCGAAGCTGGCTTCGAGGTCGCCAGCCCCGCGCAAGCAATTGGCGGCAGCTTGAAGCGGGGTCGCGACCTGCGGCCAGAGGGGCGCGTGTCATGCTATCCACCATCGCGGACTACACCAGGCTGACCAAGGACATGGGCAAGTCGCTGACGCAGGTCGCGAAGCAGCCGGACGTCAGCCGCGACACCGACTATTTCCTCGGCCATATCGGCAAAGTGAAGACGATCGACGATTTCCTGAAGGACTATCGTCTCTATTCCTATGCGATGAAGGCCTATGGCCTCAGCGACATGACCTACGCCAAGGCGTTCATGCGCAAGGTGCTGACCGAGGGGGTCACGAGCAAGGACGCCTTCGCCAACAAGCTGACCGACACCCGCTACCGGCAATTCGCGACCGCCTTCAATTTCGCCGCACTCGGCGACAAGGCGACCCAGACCGCCGCGGCCACGACCGGCACCGCGACCCAGTACGTCACGCAGACGATGGAGGAGAAGGCCGGCGATCAGAACGAAGGCCTGCGTTTGGCGCTGTATTTCACCCGCAAGGCTTCCACGATCACGACCGCCTACCAGATCCTGGCCGACAAGGCGCTGACGCAGGTGGTGCAGACCGCGCTCGGCCTGCCGTCGACGATCAGCGCGGCGAACATCGACGCCCAGGCCAAGATGATCGCGGACAAGATCAAGCTCACCGACTTCCAGGATCCGGCCAAGGTGACCAAGTTCGTGCAGCGCTTTGCGGCGATGTGGGATGCGACCCAGGCCCGGAACGACAGCTCGACCAATCCCGCGCTGGTCCTGATCGCCGGCGCCGCGACGTCGGTCAGCATGGATACCAACGTGCTCACGACGCTTCAGAACATCAAGTTCAACAGGTAAGTCATGCAATCGGCTCTCTATGTGGGATTGTCGGCGCAGGTCGCCCTCGAAAAGCGCCTCCAGACGATCGCCAACAACGTCGCCAACGTCAACACGGCCGCGTTCCGCACCGACGTGGTGAAGTTCGAGACCGTGCTGTCCAAGGCCGGTCCGACGCCGGTGGCGTTCTCCTCGCCCGGCGACAACGTCATCTCGCGCGAGATGGGCAACATCACCGAGAGCGGCAACCCGCTCGACGTCGCCGTGGTCGGCCAGGGCTGGATCGCCTTCGCCGGTCCGAACGGCACGGTCTACACGCGCGACGGCCGGCTCCAGATCGCCCCCAACGGCGATCTTCAGACCGTGAGCGGCTTTCCGATCGTCGATTCCGGGGGCGCGCAGATCACGCTCGACCCGAACGGCGGACCGATCTCGATCGCGCGCAGCGGCGCGATCATCCAGGACAACAACGAGATCGGCACCATCGGCCTGTTCAGCATTCCGGCCGACGCCAATCTCGAACGCTACGGCAATTCAGGCGTGACGCCCGACCGGCCTGCGACCGCCATCGCGGACTTCTCCCGGGACGGCTTCAAGCAGGGCTATGTCGAAGGCTCCGGCGCCAATCCGATGCTCGAACTGACGCGGCTGATCTCGGCATCGCGCGCTTTCGATGGCACCAACTCGATGATCGAGGGCACCGAGAGCTCGCTGCAGAACGCGATCCGGACCCTCGGCGAACCCGGCAAGTAGATTGCGCGCCAAGCGCGCAGGATGAGGTTGGACGGTTTCCTTGAACGCTCTTCGGCAACTCGAGTGGGCGCTGCTGGAGCTTCAGCAGAGCACTCCCCTGGCAAGCGTCAGTGGCGCGATCTCCGAGATCGCGCCGACGCATTTCCGCGTCTCCGGCCTGTCGCGCTTCGTCAGGCTCGGCGAGCTCATCGGCGTCGATTGCGGCGGTAAGCGCCAGATCGGCGAGGTGGTGCGGATCGACAGCGACGGCATCATCGCCAAGCCGTTCGACCGGCAATTTGGCGGCGGGCTCGGCTCGGCGGCCTACCGGATGCCGCCGCTGTCCTTCGCGCCCGATCCGAGCTGGAAGGGCCGCGTCATCAACGCTCTCGGCGCGCCGCTGGACGGACAGGGGCCGCTCACGCAAGGGGCGCAGGCGGTCTCGGCGGAGGCGGAGGCGCCGTCGGCCATGAAGCGTGCGCGCGTGCACAAGCCGCTGCGCACCGGCGTACGCGTCATCGACCTGTTCGCGCCGGTCTGCGCCGGCCAGCGCGTCGGCATCTTTGCCGGATCGGGCGTCGGCAAATCGACGCTGCTCGCGATGCTCGCCCGCAGCCAGGGCTTCGATACGGTCGTGCTGGCCCTGGTCGGCGAGCGCGGCCGCGAGGTGCGCGAGTTCATCGAGGACGTGCTGGGCAACGACCGTCATCGCGCTGTCACAATCGTCTCGACGGGCGACGAAAGCCCGATGATGCGGCGACTGGCGCCGAAGACGGCGATGGCGGTCGCCGAATATTTCCGCGACCGCGGCGAATCGGTCCTGCTGATGGTGGATTCGATCACCCGTTTTGCCCACGCCGCCCGCGAGGTCGCGCTCGCCGCCGGCGAGCCCGCGGTGGCGCGCGGCTACGCGCCGACGGTCTTCACCGATCTGCCGCGCCTGCTCGAGCGCGCCGGTCCGGGCGAGGAGGGATCCGGCACCATCACCGGGATCTTCTCCGTGCTGGTCGACGGCGACGATCACAACGAGCCGATCGCCGACACCATCCGCGGCACGCTCGATGGGCACATCGTGCTCTCAAGGCACATCGCCGACCAGGCGCGCTATCCGGCCGTCGATGTTCTGGCCTCGGTCTCCCGCCTCGCCCACAACGTCTGGGACCCCGAGGAGCGCGAATTGGTGAGCAAGCTGCGCGCCATGATCGCGAAATACGAGGACACGCGCGACCTTCGCCTGATGGGCGGCTATCAGCCGGGACGTGATTCGGGCCTCGACCAGGCGGTCGAGATGGTTCCGCGAATCTACAACGCGATGCGACAGGGCGCATCGGCCCCGCCGAGCGCCGATCCGTTCCGCGAGCTTCGGGACATGCTCAAGGGCGACTGACGGGTGGAGAGGGTGAGGCGCCTGCCGTCCGCCCTGCCCGTGGTTTTCGACAAGAGATTGCGCATGTCGCTACGCTTCCAGCGCATGCGCGTGCACACCGGCTCACCCATTTTCGTCGTGAGCGAATTCGCCGCTCGGGTGTGCACGAGCTGGCAAGCGCTGTGCAAGCAATCGAAGAGTCTATTCTGCAAACACGACGGGAACAACCGCCGCGTGCAATTCCAATGAGTTCCCTCGACGATTCCGCGGCAGAACGCACAAGTTGTGGATGACGTGCCGCCAAACGTCATCGTGATGCACAAGCTTCGATCAGTTTGCATCAACGCAAGACAACAACGCGCGTGCAATCAAACTCTCACAATATCGAGTGCATATTACTCGCCGCGCCATGTATTGCGTTCACCATCATGTGTCCCGAACAACGAGATTGCCCTTGAACGTTACATTCGCCTGCGACGACATCCAGCCTGTGAGAGGGTCTCTACTTGATTTTGTTGAGAAGCTCATCCATCGTTTTGGTTGAGTATAAGAAACGTCTGCTTGTGACTTGAACTTTGGGGGCTTCGGTTGAGCTACTCCGATCCACCGTTTGCCGGCGACGGCAACCCGAGCTCCCGCGCGACGACCACGCCGTTGGCATGCCATCAGCGATACGGCTTCTCGCTGCGGACGATGCGACGCTCATCGGCCGAGGTCGGGCGCGGTGCGATCCGCGCCATTGTGCGAGAGTTCGACAGGGCATGCTCGTCTGACACTCAGGGCGCAAAGCGGCTTCGGGACGCCGCAGACGAAGTTCCGGGGACGAGGTAGATTCATGCCATTGGCGCGGGAAGCCGTCGAGCTGCTGGTTCAGGCGGCGCGGGCTTGGTATTTCGAAGGCAATCAGCATGGATTGCGCGATCGGGAATGGATGGCGCTGCGCTTTCTCGGGCGCGCCAACAGGTTTTCGCGCACGCCGTCCGCACTGGCCGGCTTCATCGGCGCCACACGCGCGACGGCGTCGCAGATCGTGAAGACTCTGGAGAGCAAGTCGTTCCTGGTGCGAAAGCCGTCGCATGAGGACAAGCGTTCCGTCGTCCTGCACGTCACGCCGCAGGGCGAGAAATGCCTGAGCCAGCACGACCCGATCAATCACGTGGTCAACGCGGTGACGTCGCTCGGGACCGAGGAGTGCATCAGGCTGCGCGACTCTCTCCGCGAGATCCTCAATCACCTCGATGCTGCCCATCAGCGGCTCGAAGCGAGCATCTGCCGGGACTGCATGTTTCTCGCAGAGCGCGGGCCGGGCACCGGTAAGGGGCGTGGAAACGCCGAATTCATGTGCCGGCTCTATCGTGCTCCGATCTCGCTCGAGGAGACCGAGCTGCTCTGCACCAGCTTCGAGCGCACGCGTGACCGCCCCAAGATCGAGCAGCATCTCGACCGCGAGCGCATGGCGAGCCAGGGCTGAGGCCGCCAAGAAGCGGCGCTCCATCAACGTCATTGCGAGCGAAGCGAAGCAATGACGGAGTATGAGGCGATAGCTCGCTCTCCGAGTGACGGCTGTCATTCCCCGCGAAGGCGGGGAATCCAGTACGCCGCGGCCTCTGCATTGAACAACTGTCGTCTCGGAGTACTGGATCGCCCGGTCAAGCCGGGCGATGACAGCGAGTGTGTGGTCGCAGACGTGCATATTCATTCTCGCGACTGATTTCGCCCGAGCTTTGCCTGGTCACTCCACCCTCTTGAGCCAAGAGGGCGCAGGGAAGACCGGGTGCTGACATCGCACCCGCGGTCCGCTGCGCAAAACGCACACGCAGAAAACCGCACAGCAGCATACAGGTGGTGCCAATCACTCGGCCTTCCCTGCGCGATGGTCGGACGGCTTATGCCGTGCTCTCCCGGGAGCCGAGTTCCTTCTGGCCTCCCTCACCCTCGCAAAAGTCACCGGCACCGCGCCGGTTGACGCCAATGCCGCATTCGCGAGAGCTTGACCGTAGCAACGACGGCCAGGACCACACGGTTTTGCCGTACGCACGGCCCGCCATTTCGCCGCAGTTTTCCCTGGCACCGTCGACAGCGCCGGAAACTTACAGACGAGACGAGACCTAGCAGCGCCGTTCGTCCGCGCGCGGCCGCGAGCTCACCGGGGACTACCCTCCCTGCCCGCTACCTTTCGCGCCCGACGCTGCCGCGTCCACCGCAAGCCCGGCTCGCGACAATGACGACCTCATGATCGCCCCTCGAGATTGAGCCGGGATGACCGACACATACGACAAATCCGAATTTCGGTAAAGAAGAATATCTTTGCTTCACGGGATTGACACGAGGCCGAAACAGGCCGCCAGGCTGGCCCTCGAACCCGCAGGGACCAGACGCACCCTTGTATGCATTATCCCAGTTGCCATTCCCCTGCGCTTCGCTTTACATGCCCCCAACTGTCCCGCGGAACGGCCGGGGCTGAAAAATCATGCAAATTGCCAAGGGGACGGAGCATGGCGCGCAACATATTGATTCTTGGGGCTTCTTACGGCTCCCTGCTGGGCACGAAGCTGCTCATGGCCGGCCACAACGTGACCCTGGTCTGCCGTGCCAAGACAGCGGAGCTGATCAACCGCGACGGTACCGAGGTGCGCATCAAGCTACGCGACGAGGCGGTGCACCGGGCGATCTTCTCCCGCAACCTCCCTGGCAAGCTCGACGCGGTGACGCCGGCCAATGTCGACCTCTCCCGCTACGATCTGGTCGGCCTCGCGATGCAGGAGCCGCAATACACCAACCACACGGTGCGCGTCCTCATGGTCAAGATTGCCGCGGCGAAGCTGCCGTGCCTGTCGATCATGAACATGCCGCCCCTGCCCTACCTGAAGCGGATTCCGGCACTCGCCGACATGGATCTCGAGGAGGCCTACACCAATGCGCAGGTGTGGGAGCGGTTTGAGCCCGGGCTGGTGACGCTGTGCTCGCCCGACCCGCAGGCCTTCCGGCCGCCGGAAGAGGCCGCCAACGTGCTGCATGTCGGCCTGCCCACCAACTTCAAGGCGTCGGTCTTCGCCGACGAGAAGCACAACAAGCTGCTGCGCGAGCTGGAGGCCGACATCGACGCGGTGACGCTCGACGGCCACGACGTGCCGGTGAAGCTGAAAGTGTTCGATTCCCTGTTCGTGCCGCTGGCGAAATGGTCGATGCTGCTGACCGGCAATTACCGCTGCATCACGCCGAACGAGCCGCAGTCGATCCGCGACGCCGTGCACGGCGATCTCAATCGTTCGCAGACAATCTACGACCATGTCGATGCGATCGCCCGCCGCCTCGGCGCCGATCCGCAGGACCAGGTGCCGTTCGCGAAGTACGCCAAGGCCGCGGAGAGCCTGCTCAAGCCGTCATCGGCGGCGCGCGCGGTCGCGAGCGGTGCGCCCTTCATCGAACGCGTCGACCTGCTGGTGAAGCTGATCTCGCATCAGCTCGGCGTGCCCAACGCCGAGATCGACCGCACCGTCGACACCGTGGACCAGAAGCTGAACGAGAAGATCGTGCAGGGCGGCTCCGGCGCGCAGTAGCGCCGCTCCCACCGAGGTCCGCTCAGGCAACCAGGAAGGATTGCAGCCAGATCAGGCCGGTCACGGCGACCAGCGTAACCGCGCCGGTGCGCGTGACGAGGTCAGGGCGCCCGAGGCGACGGGCGCCGCGGCCGAGCGTTGCGCCGAGAATGATCCACGCGGCGCCGGCGGTGAGAATCTGCAGCGCGATCACGCCGAGCCACGGCAGCAGTTCGAGCGGCCCGGCCCCAAGCGGCAGCAGCAGGAACGCGAAGACCAGTGCTTTCGGGTTGAGCAGCGTCGTCAGCAACACCTGGCCGAAAGTCACCGCAGCGCCGTCGCGCAGCTCACGCGTATTGACGCGCCAGAGCATGACGGCGAGGCACAGGATGTAGATGGTCACGGCGACGCGGAGCAGCAGCGCCGCAATCGGGATGTCGCTGATGATTGGACCGAGCGCCAGCCGCAGCACCGCGATCGCCAGCAGATAGCCGCACAGTTCCGCCGCAAGCAGATGAAGGGAGCGCGAGATGCCCGCTCCGGCCCCCGATGTCGCCAGCAGGGTGTTGGTCGGCCCCGGCACCGCCAGCAGGAAATAGGTCGCCGTGAAGAAGGTCAGAAAGGTCATACTGCCAGATAGCAGCTCTCGAACCCGTCGATCTTGATCTGCGTCATTTGGCCGAGCGATGGCGGTCTGCACCATCTTCCCCGAGCCGAGGCCTTTCGGCACCGGGTTCCTGCCGCTCACGGCGGATGCTTTCCGGTTTTGGCGTGGGCAACACCACCTGATTCGCGCTGGAGCGCTCGACGCGCCGCGGCTGGATTGATAAGCCGCTGTCCGCGAATGACGGGACTTTGAGTCGGGGACATGACGGTTGCGATCGAGATGGGGCAGACCACGGCAGGCGCCGCGGCCGCCATGGACCTCGAGGAACTGCTGGCGACCCGTCTCCTGGTGCAGGGCAATTCGGGCTCCGGCAAGTCGCATCTGCTGCGGCGGCTGCTGGAACAGAGCGCACCCTGGGTGCAGCAGGCCATCATCGATCCCGAGGGCGACTTCGTCACGCTGGCCGAGCGCTTCGGCCATCTGGTGATCGAGGCCGAGGATCACACCGAGCGCGGCCTCCAGGTCGCGGGCGAGCGCGCGCGGCTGCATCGCGTCTCCACCGTGCTCAATCTCGAAGGGCTGGATGCCGAGAACCAGATGCGGCGCGCGGCTGCCTTCCTCGGCGGGATGTTCGACGTCGACCGCGATCATTGGTACCCGATGCTGGTGGTCGTGGACGAGGCGCAGCTGTTTGCGCCGGCGGTGGCGGGCGAAGTCTCGGACGAAGCACGCAAGCTCTCGCTCGGCGCCATGACCAATCTGATGTGCCGCGGCCGCAAGCGCGGGCTTGCCGGCATCATCGCAACCCAGCGCCTGGCCAAGCTCGCCAAGAACGTCGCGGCCGAAGCCTCGAACTTCCTGATGGGGCGGACCTTCCTCGACATCGACATGGCCCGCGCCGCCGACCTGCTCGGCATGGAGCGGCGGCAGGCGGAAGCCTTCCGCGATCTCGAGCGCGGTCAGTTCATGGCGCTGGGACCTGCGTTGTCGCGCCGGCCGCTGCGCCTCAACATCGGCCCGACCGAGACCAGCCCGCGCAATTCGACACCGCGGCTGATGCCGCTGCCGGAAGCCACGCTTGAAGATGCCCGCGCGGTCATCCTCGCCGCACCGCCGCCCGATGCCAGCCGGCCGCAGCGACGGCCGGCGCCGGATCTGCTCGAGCAGCTTCGCGCGGCGAAGGCCGCCCCGGTGCCGGAGATTCGGGCCGAAGTGGTCGAGGCTCCCGTCAGTGCCGAAGAGCTCGCCGAGCGGCGCGAGCGCGTGGATCGCACGCTGCGTGCCGTGATGGCCGAGCCCGATGCCGGCTTCCGCGCCATCGGCGTGCTCTATCAGGAGTTCGTGGTCCGCTGCCGCATCGAGGGGTTAGGGGCGGCGGTGCCCGATCTCAACGAATTCCGGCGCATGCTCACGCATGCGCGCGCTGGCCTCGGTGCAGACATCGCTGATGACGATGCCTGGCAGGACGTCTCGTTGCGCGCATCCATTTTGCCCGACGACATGCAGGGCGTCTTCATGATGATCGCGCGCGCGGCGAAGGAGGGCTGGCCCTGCCCCGGCGATGCCGCGATCGCCCGCGCCTACGGCTCGCATTCGCTGCGAAGGGCGCAGCGGCTGCTCGGCTATATGGAGGAGCAGGGCCTCATCGTGGTGCAGCTCGACGGCGGCGGACGGAGGATCGTGACGCTGGTGGAGCTGGCCTGGGCAACCGCGCCGGGCGATCCCAACGGGGATGATCAGCCCGCGGAGCAGGTCGCAAGCGTGGCGTCGGCTTGATCGGTACTACGAATGAGATGCGCTCCCGCTTGCGCACGGCTATCATATTTGAGAATTCTTTCCTCCGGCCATCCTTCGAGACGCCCGCTTGAGGCGGGCTCCTCAGGATGAGGACGGAGTGCGCGGCAGCAGTGTCAACGGGCACAGAACGTTAATGAGCCTCATCCTGAGGAGGCGCGTCAGCGCCGTCTCGAAGGACGAGGCGTGCACGCAGGCCGCCGCCACAAGCCATATGCGATAGCCCTGCCTGCGTTGAGACGCTTACGCCGCCTCGGAGCCGCCGAGATAGGCGTCGCGGATACGCGGGTCGTCCTTCAGCGCGCGGGCCGGCCCTGACAGCACGATCTTGCCGGTCTGCAGCACATAGGCCTCGTGCGCGATCTCGAGCGCGAGGCTGGCGTTCTGCTCGACCATGAAGACCGAGACGCCCTCCTGGTTGATGCTGCGGATCAGTTCCAGCACGCGATCGACATAGAGCGGCGACAGGCCCATGGTCGGCTCGTCCATCACGATCATGCGGGGGCGGCTCATCAGCGCGCGCGCCATCGCCACCATCTGCTGCTCGCCGCCTGAGAGCGAGCCGGCACGCTGCGCCAGCCGCTGGCCGAGCTTCGGGAACAGCGTCAGCATCTTGTCGAGATCCTGCGCAATGGCGTCGCGGTCGTTGCGCACGAACGCGCCCATCAGGATGTTCTCGCGCACGTTCATGTCGGCGAACAGCCGCCGCGCCTCCGGTACCGAGGCGATGCCGCGGCGGATGATCTGCGGCGTGGAAAGCCCGATCAGCGAAGCCCCGTCGAACGTCACCTCGCCCGAGCGCGGCTTCACCAGTCCTAAGATGATCTTCATGGTGGTCGACTTGCCGCTCGCGTTGCCGCCAAGCAGGCAGACGATGTGGCCGCGCCCGACTGTGATCGACAGGTCGAAATGCACCTGGGCCTGGCCGTAGAAGGTGTTGACGTTCGATAAGGCCAGCAATGCTTCGGGTACGCTCGTCATGCCGCGCTCTCCTGCTCGGTCGTCCCTGACAGACCGTGGCCGAGATAGGCCTCGATCACCTTCGGATCGGTCCGCACCTGCTCGCCCGGTCCTTCCGCGATCTTCTTGCCCTCGTCCATGACGATGACGCGGTCGGACAGGCGCATCACCATCTCCAGCTTGTGCTCGATCAGCAGGATGGTCAGCCCTTCGGCTTTCAATTCGGCGACGAGCCCCTGCATCTCCGCCGTCTCGGTCGGGTTCATGCCGGCAGTGGGCTCGTCGAGCAGAAGCAGCCGCGGCTTCAGCGCCAGCGCGCGCGCGATCTCGACGCGGCGGCGGTTGGCGTAGGAGAGGCTATAGGCGGGCTGATCGACCCGCGGCAGCAGCCGTTCGCCGAAACGCGCGAGGATGACCTTCACTTCCTCACGCAGTTGCTCTTCCTCGGCCCTGACGCGCGAGGGACGCAGCAAGGCCAGCCCCAATTCCAGCAGCGGGCCGATCACCGGCACCGCCGGCTTCACCACGCGCAGCCGCGTATGCGCGCCGATCAGGACGTTGTCCATGACGCTGAGATTGCCGAACACGCGGCCGAGCTGGAAGGTGCGCGCGATGCCTTCGGCCGCGAGCCGCTCCGGCGACAGGCCAGTGATGTCCTGCCCTTCGAAGCTGACGGTGCCGGCATCTGGCCGGTCGAGCCCGGTGACGAGATTGAACAGCGTCGTCTTGCCGGCGCCGTTCGGGCCGATGATGCTGATCAGCTCGCCCTTGGCAAGATCGAGGTCGATCGTATCGACCGCGGTGAGGCCGCCGAAGCGGCGCGTCAGGCCGCGCAGGGACAGCATGGAGTGAAGCTGCTCCGCCATCAGACCGTCCCCAGCAGGCCCTGCGGCCTAAACCGCACCAGCAACAGCAGAACGATGCCGTAAATCAGGATGCGGTACTCCGCCGCGACCCGGAAGACTTCGGGCAGACCGACCAGCGCCACCGACCCGACGATCGCGCCGACGACGTTGCCGAGACCGCCGAGGATGACGACCGTCAGCGCCAGGATGGATTGCTGCGTGTTGAAGGTCTCATGGTTGATGTAGGAGTAGAGATGCGCGGCGATGCCGCCGCTGATTCCTGCGGCGAAGCCGCCGAAGATGAAGGCAAGCGATTTGTAGCGGTTCAGGCTGAGGCCATAGGCGCGCGCGGCGATGTCGTCGTCGCGGATGGCGCGAAAGCTGCGGCCGAGATGCGAGGTGAGCAGCCGCCCCTGCAGCAGCGCCAGCACGACCATTACGAGAAGGCTGAACCAGTAGACCGAGGACGGGCTGATCAGTTCATAGCCGAATAGAGCCAGCGGCGGAATGCCGGAGATGCCGATCGGGCCGCGCGTCACGCTCTCCCAGTTCAGGATCACAAGCGCCACGATCTCGCCGATCGCGAGCGTCGCGATCGACACGTAATGCCCGCGCAGGCGGAAGGACGGCGAGATCAGGAGCGTGCCGAGCGCGGCGCTCATCAGGCCACCGCCGATGACGGCAAGTCCGGCCGGAACGGCCAGCGTCAGCGACAGCAATGCGGAGGTGTAGGCGCCGATCGCAAGCAGCGCGGCATGACCGAGCGAAACCTGTCCCATGGTGCCCGCAACCAGCGTCAGGCTTAGCCCGAGCATGCCGAGCAGCCAGGCATTGACCAGGGTCTGGAGCACGTAGAAGGACACCGGAAACAGCGGCAGGATCGCAAAGCCGGCAACGGCGGCCAACAGCGCCCAGCGCGGAATGTTCACTGGGCGGCTCGGCGCGATGAAGGTGCCGGTGAGCGGCTCGGGCGGCGCCTGCCGGGGACTGACGAACAGGCCGTTCGGCCGCAGCACCAGCACGAGCACCAGCAGCAGAAAGGCGAACAGGTTGCGGTAGCTGGTGCCGAGCACGGCGACGCCATAGCTCTCGACGAGACCCAGCAGCAGGCTGCCGATCACCGCGCCCGGCACGTTGCCGGCGCCGCCGACGACTTCCGCGACGACGCCCTTGAGCGTCGCCTGAAGGCTCATCGCCGGGTCGATCTGGTTGTAGTACATGCCGACCAGCATGCCGGAGACGCCGCCGAGCGCGGCGGCGATACCGAACACCGCTTGATTGACCCGGTTGACGTCGACGCCCATCTGCATGGCGGCGTCGCGATCCTGCGCGGTGGCACGCACGGCCCAGCCGAGCTTGGTGTAACGCAGGAACACGAACAGCAGCAGCGCACTGCTGAGGCCGACGCCGGCAATGAGCAGATCAAGCGACCCGATCGTCCCGCCACCGACCTGGAAGCGGACATCCGGCAACTGGCTCGGCAGCGCCCGCGGATTGGGCGAGAAGATCAGCATCACCAGCTGGTCGAGCACAAAGCTGATGCCGATGGTCGCGAGCAGCGGCGCGATGCGCACCGAGTTTTGCAGCGGCCGCAGACCGAACCGCTCGATGATCAGACCGACGATCGCCGCGGCCACGGCGACCACGATGATGGTGAGAGGCAGCGGCGTGTGCAGCTGCACCACCGCGATCCAGCCGATATAGGCGCCGACCAGATAGATCGAGCCTTGCGCGAAGTTGATCAGCCGGCTGACGCCGAAGATCAGCGCGAGCCCGACTGCAACGAGCGCGTAGACATTGCCGACGATCAGCCCGTTGATGGTGTGGTCGAGCCAGGAGGACACGCAGTATTCCTAATCAGGGAGAAAGCGGCCGGAGCGATCGCTTCGGCCATCACATCAGGTCGGCTTGCCGTCCCACAGCGCGAACTGACCCTTGCGCACGACGAGCTCGGCGTTCATGGCGCCCTTGACGCGGCGGCTCTCGACGTCGAACGTCGCCTGACCGAAGATGACGCTGGAGACGTCCTTCACCTTGGCGAAGGCATCGCGGATGGCGCGGCGGTCGGTGCCGCCGATCTTCACCACGGCAGCGGCCATGTTCATCGCGTCATACGAATAGGCGTTGAAGGCGTCGGGCTCCTGCCCGTTATACTTGGCCTTGAAGCCGTCGATGAACTTCCTCACCTCGGGCCGCGGATCTTGCGGGAAATAGCGCGTGCCGAGATGGACGTCCTCGACCGCCTCGCCCCCGAGCTCCAGGAATTTCGGCGAGTACACCGAGCTGGCCGCGCAGATCGTCTGCTTCAGGCCGACCTGGCGGGCCTGGCGCGCGATCAGCGCGCCGTCGGAATAATAGGAGATCAGGATCAGCCCGTCCGGGCTGGCGTCGCGCACGCGCACCAAGGTGGAGCGGAAGTCGCGTTCCTCGGCGATGTAGCCCTCGGTGATCGCGACCTCGGCGCCGTATTCCTTGGCCGCCTTGACGAAATGGTCGCGGCTGGTGCGGCCCCAATCGGTGTTGAGGTGCAGCACCGCAAGCTTCTTCAGGCCGAGCCGCCTGACGGCGTAGGACGCCAGCAGCGGCTGCTCGTCGGCCTGGCTCACGGACGTGCTCCACATGAAGTCACCGCCCTTGGTGAAGTCGGGGTGCGAATTGGTGAAGCCGAACTGCACCAGGCCGCCGCGCTGATAGATCGGGGAGGCCGCCATCGAGGCGGGACTGGAGAAATCGCCGAGCTCCATGACGATGCGGGGATCGGAGACGAATTTCTGGGCGATCGCGACCGACTGGCGCGGATCGCTCTGGCTGTCCTCGAACTGGTAGGCGAGCTTGCGGCCGTTGATGCCGCCGGCGGCGTGAATCTCGTCGAGCGCGAGATCAAAGCCCTGCTTCCATTGCGCGCCATATTGCGCGTTCGGTCCCGTGAGGGGGCCGCTGACCCCGAGCAGGATCGGCTCGGCGGATTGCGCCAGTGCGGCGCGCGAGAGGGCCGTGCCCGCCATCATGGCGGCGAGCGAACCTTTGACCAAGGTACGGCGATCGATGTTGCTCATTCACGGCTCCATCCATTCATGTTGATACAGCAGCAATTCTCGTGCCGGTGAGATTGCCTATTTCGAGGGCTCGCCGAGCGACAGCATCAGCCGGTTCGCCCAGTTGAAGAACGAGGCGCCGTTGATGACGTCGACGATCTCGGCGTCGTCGAGACCGGCGCGGCGCAGCTCGGCGATATTGTCAGGCCCGAATGCGATCGGCGTTGCGGCCAACGCCACCGAGGCCTTGACCACCGCATTCCAGCGCTCACCGAGATCGGCCCCAACGCCCTCGTCAAGCAGACGCTGCACGTCGTCGCGGCGCTTGGAATAGGTGCTGGCGAAGCGCGCATGCACGGAGGCGCAATAGATGCAGCCGTTGTAGCGCGAGGTCGCGGCAGCGGCGAGCTCGCGCTCGGCGCGCGGCAGGCCGTCGGCGACGTTGTAGAAGATGTCCTTGTCGGTCTTGGTGCGGGCCTCCAGAACTTCGGGATCGCGCACCAAGAGACGAAAATATTCCGACTTGGCGCGGGCGCGGTCGACGAGGCCGGCGTAGTGCCGCTCGGTCAGCTCGGCCTCGGGCAGAGGGTCGATCCACGAGACCCAGCCGAGCTCGTCCTGGGTGAAGGCGACGGGCGGATTGACGGTGCTCATGATTGGACCTCCTACGCGTTCGCTGCGGCGAGCGTGCGCAGGCCGCTGACGACGCGCACCTGGAACGACAGGAACGCAACGAGCTGGGACAACGTGACGATGCCGGTGGATGACCAGCCGGCAGCCAGTAGCGCCTTCATGTCGGCGGACGCGGCATCGCGCGGGTGGAAGAGAAGCAGATGCGCGTGCTCCAATGCTGCGACCAGCCTGGCGCCGAGGACAGGCTTGCGCTCCGCGCTGACGCGATAGATCAAGCCGGCCTTGTTCTCGATCGACAACGGACCGGCCGGATAGGCGCCGTATGGGCCGGAGGTCTTGCCGCGCTCGATCTCGGCGTTGATCGCATCGAGCAGAGGCGCGCCATCCGCAGTCGCGGCAAGCTTGTCGCGATAGAAGGCGGCGACGGGGGACTCGCCATGGAGCCCGGTCGCGAAGGCCGCGACCACCGCGCGCTCGGCAAGCGAAAAATCGCCGGCCTCGATCGGCTCGACCAAAGCGAGATAGCTCTTCTGCGCATTCTCGCGCGCCTGCAGGCGGCGCGCGCGGATGGCGTCGAGCGTGGAGCCGGGCTCGATGCCGGCGAGCGTGTCGATGATGTCTTGCGTTCCCATCATTCAGCCTCGTGCAACGCGTTTTTCGTTCATTCCGGCTAACCTGCGAGGGCAATGTCTTTGGCGGCCGTCCGGGTCCAGCCCAGCACTGGGGCGACCTTGTCGGCGACGAGCTCGATGGAGCGCAGGACGTCAGGATGCGGCGCATCGACCGAATGCACCTGGAAGACGAGATCGGTCACCCGTTCCAGCGTGGCGTCGGTGCGGAGCGAGGCAATGACGTGGTCGGCATCGCCGACATGGGTGTCGAACGCGGTGATCATCTCCTCCAGCGTCTCGCCCGGAGGGGGATGTCCGCCCTTCATGAATTGCGGCAGCGCGCGGCGCAGTCCGATATCGGCGAGGCGCAGCGCCTCGCGATGGTCGTCGGCAACGAAGATGCTGCGCGAGGCCATGATGCGCGGCTCGCAGCCCGGCGGCAGCGCGGCGAGATAGGCATCGATGATCGGGTTCTGGATCTCGGCGAGCGTCGCGTTCGGCGCGTCCTTGGCCCGTGGCTGCGTGCGCGAGAGCAGGAGGCCGTCGCCGGCCTTGCCGGCGCGGGCGCCGCCGGCAACGGAGAACGTCGCCTGCCAGATGCGCTTATCCAGTTGCGGCCGCTGCGGATAAAGCGTATCGCCGCCCTCGAGCGGCTTGCCGGTCAAGGCCTTGCGGACGATGTCCAAATTGCGGGCAAAGATCTCGTTGCGCTGGGCGCTGTCGAGGCCGAAAGCGGCGAAGGCGGACGGGTTGCCGCCGGTGCCGACGCCGAGCTCGAAGCGGCCGTTGCAGAGGAGATCGAGCACCGCGGCATCCTCCGCCACCCGCACCGCGTTCTCCAGCGGCAGCGTGACGATGCCGGTGCCGAGGCGGATGCGCGAGGTCTGCGCGGCGACATAACCCAGGAACGTGAAGGGCGACGGCAGGCCGCCCTCGCGCTCATGGAAATGATGCTGCGCGATCCACGCGGAATCGAGCCCGGCCTTCTCGGCGCGCACGATCTGCTCGGCGGCGAAGCGATAGCGGTCCGCCGCCGGCGCCTCGTCGAGCAGCCGCGTGAAGAAGCCCAGGCGTTTCAGGTTGGCAAAGCGTTTCATACGATCCCTGTCGGGCGAGGATGGGCCCCGATGATGTCGGTTGCCGCAGTTCCCGACAAGCGGGCATTACGCAGGGCACATACGCAAGATTCCTGCGCAAGGCTGATCGCAAGGCTGCCCGCCGGATCGCCTTGATGTGGACTCTGGGCGGGCAGATTGCCTACCAGCTCGGCAGCACCGCGCCCTTGAACTTGGTCAGGACGAACTCCTTGACCTCAGGCGTGTGGTAACTGTCCACGAGGATCTTGACCCAAGGCTTGTCCTTGTCGGCGCTGCGCACCGCGATCAGGTTGACATAGGGCCCCTTCGGGTCCTCGCGCAGGATCGGATCCTTGACCGGATCGAGGCCCGCCTGGGTTGCATAGTTGGTGTTGATCGCGGCGGCATCGACGTCGTCGAGCGCGCGCGGGGCCTGCGCCGCGTCGACCTCGATGAACTTCAGCTTCTTGGGATTGTCGGTGATGTCGAGCACGGTCGGCTTGAAGCCGGTGCCGTCCTTCAGCTTGATCACGCCCTTGTCGCGCAGCAGCAGCAGCACGCGGCCGCCATTGGTCGGATCGTTCGGGATCGAGACCTTGCCGCCCGCGGGGATATCGCCGAAGGCCTTGTGCTTCTTCGAATAGACGCCGATCGGGAAGTTCACGGTCAGGCCGACGGATTCGATCTTGTAGCCGCGGTCGGCCTTCTGGTTGTCCAGGTAAGGCTGGTTCTGAAACGAATTGGCCTGGATCTCGCCGGCATCGAGCGCGGCGTTCGGCACCACGTAATCGGAGAACTCCAGGAGCTGGATGTCGAGGCCCTGCTTGGCGGCGATCGGCTTCACCGCTTCGAGGATCTGCGCATGCGGCCCCGGCGTCACGCCGATCTTGATGGTCTCGGCCGCGGCTGCGGCGGACCATGCGGCCAGCACGGCAGAGAGAATCAGGGGAAGGCGAAACGGCATCTTGGTCTCCTTGGGTCTTGCGGCAACGGACCCGTATTCCCTTTTCTGCGGTGCGAAATCAATGAAATGGAAATCCATATTGTCCGCGGCTCGGGGCCAGCCTTTCTCCATTCGGCCGCAAACGGAAAACGAATGCAGAGTGCGACAAAGTGCGCGCGCGTAACCCGGATGAAGCGCCGCGCAAGCAGGGCTGCTGCCGCTCGTGGCAAGAATCCCGGATTGCACTTTCGTTCCATCCGCAGCCGGGCCAGCGTCCTTCTCTTTGACTCCACCACGCCCGACGTGCTGAGTTAGCGCGCACTGAGCCGGTGGCGACGAAGTGGGGATCATCCAATGAACGAGAACGAAATCCGCAATCTGGTCGCAGAAGTGAAGCAAGGCACGCTGTCGCGGCGCTCATTCATCAGGACAATGGCCGCGGTCGGAATCGCGGCGCCGATCGCCAGCCAAATCCTGGTCTGGCACGATGTGGCGATGGCTGACGCCACGTTGCCGTACAAGCCGGCCAAGGCCGGCGGCGGCGGCACGCTCAAGATGCTGCTCTGGCAGGCGCCCACCCTGCTCAATCCGCATTTCGCGCTCGGCACCAAGGACCAGATCGCCTCGCGCATCTTCTTCGAGCCGCTCGCCGGCTGGGACAAGGAGGGCAACCTCATCCCCTGCCTCGCCGCCGAGGCGCCGACCAAGGCGAACGGCGGCCTTGCGGCCGACGGCATGAGCGTGATCTGGAAGCTGAAGCGGAGCGTGACGTGGCATGACGGCAAGCCCTTCACCGCCGACGATGTCGTCTTCACCTGGCAATACGCCGCAGATCTCGCCACCGCGGCCTACACCACGGGCTCCTACAAGGACATCAAGGTCGAGAAGATCGACGACCACACCGTCAAGGTGATCTTCCGGGCGCCGACGCCGTTCTGGGCCGATCCGTTCGTCGGCTCGGTCGGGATGATCCTGCCGAAGCATCATTTCGGCGAGTATGTCGGGGCCAAGTCGCGCGAAGCGCCGGGCAATCTGAGGCCGGTCGGCACCGGCCCGTACAAATTCGTCGAGTTCAAGCCCGGCGATATGATCCGCGCCGAGCGCAATCCCGACTATCACATCAAGAACCAGCCGCATTTCGACATGGTCGAGATCAAGGGTGGCGGCGACGCGGTGTCCGCGGCGCGCGCCGTGCTGCAGACCGGCGAGTACGACTTCGCCTGGAACATGCAGGTGGAGGAGGAGGTCCTCAAGCGCATGGAGGCCGGCGGCAAGGGCAAGCTCGAGATCACGCCTTCAGGCAATGTCGAGTTCATCATCCTCAACACGACAGACCCCTGGACCGAGGTCGACGGCGAGCGCTCGAGCGTCAAGACCAAGCATCCGACGCTGTCCGATCCCGCCGTTCGCCGCGCGATCAACTTCCTGATCGACCGCGATTCGATCCAGAAGTTCATCTACGGCCGCGGCGCCATCGCCACCGCGAGCTTCGTCAACGCGCCCAAGCAGTTCAAGTCGCCCAAGCTGAAATACGAGTTCGACATCGACAAGGCCAACAAGATCCTCGACGAGGCCGGCTGGACCAAGGGCGCGGACGGCATCCGGGAGAAGGACGGCAAGAAGCTCAAATACGTATTCCAGACCTCGACCAACGCGCCGCGGCAGAAGACGCAGGCCATCATCAAGCAGGCGTGCCAGAAGGCCGGCATCGACATCGAGATCAAGGCGGTCACCGCCTCCGTGTTCTTCTCATCCGACGTCGGCAATCCCGACACCTACTCGAAATTCTATGCCGACATGGAGATGTACAACACCACGCAGCCGCAGCCCGATCCGGAGCGCCTCTTGAACCAGTGCGTGTCCTGGGAGATCGCCACCAAAGACAACAAATGGCTCGGCCGCAACAATTCGCGCTATTCCGACCCCGAAGCCGACAAAGCCTACAAGGCCGCGCAGAACGAGCTCGATCCGGTCAAGCGCGCCGCGCTGCTGATGAAGGTCGACGAGATCTTCTGCGAGGCAAACGTGTTCCTGCCGCTGCTGTCGCGCCACGTCGTCAACGCCGGCGCCAACAATTTGATGATCGACATCTCCGGCTGGGACACCATCACGTGGAACCTGGCGGCGTGGTACCGGACCTGAGGGGGCTCGTGAGCGCGCTGATGGTTGCAGCGCAGCGCGGGATTCAGATCGCGATGCCGAATCCCGTCCACTGTGTGCTCCAGATCACAGCGGAATCGCGCAACCTCGCCTACAAGGATCAGGCATGGCCGCAAACAAGGTAACGGCGGTACGCACGAGGCTGGGAAGACCATCAACAGCTACGGACTTTGTGACGCCGCCAGGGTGAACAACCCGGCGGCTTTTTCCTTGCTCGCGCGACCTGCGGTCCGCGCGCAGAGGACGGAGATACCGCCCGGCGCTATGAAGCGCCCGAGCTCTTTCGCTCCTCGCGTTCATCTTCGATCTGACGTTCGGCTTCCAGCCAGAACTCCAACTCGCGATTGCTCGGCCGTCCCGCCTGCTCCCAGAGCTCATAGGCGCGTGTGCGCACCTTGCCACGGCGCATTATGCGAAGCAGCTTTCGTTTCAGTTCCTCCGCGAAGCTCCTGAAGCGTTGTCCGGTGGTTTCATCCCTGACGAGCGAGGCCGCTCGCGTTGCGAGTTCGATCTGGTGCTCTAGCTTCTTCTGCTCGTCCACCACCGAAACTGCCGCGGAAAGAATTGTTGTCGGAGCCGTGCGGACACTAAATTCCTTTCCGGGATGGTCCGTTCCCTGAGGTGCAGCGTTTCGGAAGTGACCAGCCGAGCAGGCATCGGTTGGGCGCCGCTAGTGCCACGTCGTGTCGGCTTCGACGATCACCACCCTGATTTCAGGGTCCTCAGTCGTGTTGCAGGAGCAGGGCATGCCCTCGCCACAGCGGCAGCCGCCGAGCTTCTCGCTCCAGACCCGGAGCGGATGGTTTTCGCAGACCCATCCAAGACCCTGGCAGAATGGGCAGGTCTTGTCGGTCACAGCGTATCCGGCGTCCGCAGCGTGCTCGACCTGTCCTCGTTGCGCAGCTCCTGCTCCGCCGCGTGCCAAAATTCCTCCTCGCGCCCTTCGGGCTTGCCCGCCTGCTCCCACAATTGGTGCGCGCGTTCTCTGATCTCTTGCTCGGTCGGCTCGGACAATTGCACCTCCTGCTTGGAAGCACGGCCCCACCCAGGGGGGTATGGGGGGCTTGGAGGCGGGGCCGTGCAGGCCAGCGATCGGCGGCGATGCTGACCCGCGGAGTCAAGTTTCGATCGGGCGCGAGAGTTCCAAGCTGCGCCTGTGCGGCACGACGCCGCGAAGGAAAATCCAGGACGCGGCAAACAATCCACCATGTTCCCAAGGCGAGCGGCCGCAGCAATTGCCTCAAGGCAGTCGGCACTCGGGGCACAGCTGCTGCTGTGCCCCTTTCTGAGATGCCAAGGACGCGCGTTAGAGCAATCCCACCCTGTGCATGATTTCCCGGATCTGCGCCGGATTCGGATCCACCATCATGGGCGCGACTGCCGCGCCTGCGGTCTGTGCGGGACCGTGAGCGACGGAGCTCGATCCGTTCTTGATCGGATCGACGGACTGCAGATTCATTGCGGCCGCCGTTTGTGCCGGACCGCGCGCCACGTGGATCGCACTGCCGTGCACGGGATCGGCGGACGGCGGCGGCGACCCCACGGGAACCATGCTCGGCGCTTCGACCGACTGCAATCCAAGCAGACGCCGCAACGTTGCCAGCGCAGGGTCGGTTGCGGTAGCGGCGGCGATCACCGGGGCGACGCCGGTTTCCAGGCCGAGTGCCCGCATCACGTTCGGCAATCCCGCGCCGGTCCGATTTGGGTCGCCAAACTGCAGCGGCGTCGCGGTTTCCTTCAGAATTTGGAACAGCCGCTCGACACGGCGTGCGTCGCGATTCTGAAAGTTGCCTTTGGTGAAGTCCGGATGATGCGCCAGCACCAGCGCGGCCAGGCCCGTGACATGGGGAGTCGCCATCGAGGTGCCGTCCCATGCTCCGAAGCCATCGGCGGGAAGCGACGAGACGATCGCCACACCAGGCGCGCAGACGTCGACCTCCGGACCGAAGCAGGAGAACTTTGCCGGAAAATATCCGTCGCGGCTCTGGAAGCCGTCGAGGGCCTGCTGCGAATGATAGCTGTCGTTGGGGAATTCGCCCCACTTGCCGATCGCGGCAACCGCCAGGCAATGCGGCGTCGACGCGGGAAACTGCACCGGCCCCGAGGAATTGCCCGCGGCGATGATGCAGGCCATACCCATTTGCTTGGCCCGGATGATGCGTTCCTCGATAATGCGCGAAGGCTCGCCGCCGCCCAGGCTCATATTGGCAACATCGATGCCATGCTCCATGCAGTAATCGAGCGCGGAGACGAGATCGCTGAACCGGCCGCCGGGGAAGATGCGGCAGACGTGGATTTCCGCCGCGGGAGCGAAGCCGCGGATGCCGCCACCGGCGCCGACGGGTCCGCCAGCGATGATTCCAGCGCAATGCGATCCGTGGCCGATCGTATCGACGGTCCAGGCCGCCTTGTCGGTCCCGACGATACTGGTGCCTGCCGTGATCCCGTGCAGATTGCGATGGGTCGGCGCCAGGCCGGAATCGATGACTGCGATCTTCATGCCGGCGCCATCGAAGGACGGCGGCAGACGATCAAGGCCCATCGCGCGCTCACCCCATCCCATCAATTGCTGGCCGGGGAAATTCCGCAACACCGCGCCGAGCGCCCTGGCAACGATCCGGTTGACGCTGTTAGGAACGAGCTGCGGACGATCGAGCCAGAAGGTCCAGTAGTCGATCTTCGGTTTGACCAGGATCGAGCGGATGGTCTCGGGTCTTTCGCCTTGCAGGGTCACTGTGGCGCGGCCGGTGGCGTCCGTGATGCCTTGGGCCGGCCACATGCTGCCGAACACATAAACCTCGGCTTCAGGCAGCGGACCATCCTGGCCCAGCACTTCGATCGTGGTCGTGAAGCCGTCGGCCAGCGGTGTCAGCACCCCCGGATTGGGCAGCTGCGGCGTGGTCGGATCGAGCATGTAGCTCAGCCGCTCGTCGCGCTCCACCGCGCAACGCTGTCCCGCCTGGGTCTGCAGCAACTTGGCCTTGTCAGGAGTCATCTTGGCGAGGACCAGCGGGCTGAGCGGCACTTGTCCGAGCTCTGCGCTCTGAAATCCGAACAGGCGCGGCGGAGAGACCGTTTTCACCACTTCGATGTCGGGACTGTTGCTGAGCTGCTGAGTCAGGAAATCGACGCTGAAGGTCGCAAGCCCGGGCTGCTGCTGCGGCGCGATCATGAATTGCGCCGGGCGCGCTGCGATCGTTGCGGGCTCCTGCCCCCGTGACGATGATGGAGCGGTGCCCTGGTCCGGAACGGACCCGTTGCCGTTCATCGCGGCTTCGGTCGCGTCGTGCTCGCCCTGCGTGGAAGTTCCTGATTTGCCTTTCGTGGCCATCTGCGGCCTCCTTGATGTTTTGCGTGTCCAATGTTTGCCCACCGACGTCAGTCGGCATCGAATGGCTTCAGCGCTGAATCCGGTTCGACCACCAGCGTGGCAAACGTCGATTTCAGGCGATCGGCCTGTGTGGTCGTCATCGACAAGATGACGACATCGGGTGCGACTTGCGCGACTCGCTTCACGCCGGGTTCACGCTGCAAGTGTTCGTTGAGCTCACCGGATTGGACCGGGCCTCCCTGCACGATGAATTGCTGCGACGCGGTTGAATCGGCCATCTGGTTTCCATTCACGTCTAAGCGCAGAGGGCGGGCTTGCGCCCGCCCCCACGCGTTGGGTCTAGTGCATCGTGCCAGCGGGCTGGCCGGCGTTGAAGACTCCGAGCTGACGGCCGATATCGAGGCCGGTCTGGGCGCCCTGGCCGATCTTCTTCAGCACGCTCCAGAAGCCCTGCAGCTCGATGTCGGAGACCTGCGCCGCCGCGGGCTGCAGGCCGGGCTGGGCGCTGAACACGCCGAGCTGCTTGCCGACATCCAAGCCGGTCTGCACGCCCTGGCCGATCTTCTTCAGCACGCTCCAGAAGCTCTGCAGCTCCATGTCGGAGACTTGCGCCGCCGCGGGTTGCAGGCCGGGCTGGGCGCTGAACACGCCGAGCTGCTTGCCCACATCCAAGCCGGTCTGCACGCCCTGCCCGATCTTCTTCAGCACGCTCCAGAAGCCCTGCAGCTCCATGTCGGAGACCTCCGCCGCCGCGGGCTGCAGGCCGGGCTGGGTGCTGAACACGCCGAGCTGCTTGCCGACGTCCAAGCCGGTCTGCACGCCCTGGCCGATCTTCTTCAGCACGCTCCAGAAGCTCTGCAGCTCCATGTCGGAGACTTGCGCCGCGGCAGGCTGACCGCCGGGGCCGGCACTGAACACGCCGAGCTGGCGACCGATATCGAGGCCGGTCTGGGCACCCTGGCCGATCTTCTTCAGCACGCTCCAGAAGCTCTGCAGCTCGATGTCGGAAACCTGCGCCGCGGCGGGCTCCAAGCCGGGCTGGGCGCTGAACACGCCAAGCTGCTTGCCGACATTCACGCCGGTCTGCACGCCCTGACCGATCTTCTTCAGCACGCTCCAGAAGCTCTGCAGCTCCATGTCGGAAACCTGCGCCGCCGCGGGCTCCAGGCCAGGCTGGGCGCTGAACACGCCGAGCTGCTTGCCGACATTCACGCCGGTCTGCACGCCCTGGCCGATCTTCTTCAGCACGCTCCAGAAGCCCTGCAACTCCATGTCGGAGACCTGCACGGTATCTTGCATGTCCGGACCGGCCGAGAACGGCAGGAAGCCACCACCGATGTTGCCGATCGCGCCGCCGATCTGCTTCCCCTTCTTGCCGCCGAGCAGGTTGCCGATAACGCGTCCGGCCGCGCCGCCGAGGATCGAGCCGAAGATCCCCTGCGGGTCCAATTGGCCGTAGTCCTCAGTCTGTTGCTGAAATCCAGTCATGTTCAAAATCTCCTGATGAAGTGCTTGAGCCGTGAGCGACACGCGCTCCCCACAGGGAGGCGGGATCACTGCGCACGATTGTGCGAGCGGCTGAAGGCTACGACAGGGATCGTGATGCAGGCGTCACGTCGAGCGTGAAAGTTGCGTCAGAATTCTTATCGCGAGGCAATTTGAGTGAAGTAGATCTTACAGCGGCTCGGAACGTGTGCCGGATTTCGAGCTGCAGCCGTTCCGTCTCTCGCTCCGGCGCTGCGCGAACCTCGCGCCACAGTACGGAGCGGCAGAGATCGTACTGACGGAGCGCATCGGTCCGGCGGCCTTGCTGCGCGTAACAGCGCATCAAGATGCGATGAATCTCTTCCTGCAACGGGTCGATTGCGAGGATCCGTAGCGCGAGTGCGATCGCGATATCCATGTGTTCGCGCCCGCCGGAGTCGAGCAGGCCCGCAAGCGCCCGCATCGCCAGGGTCCGCAGTCGCTGGCGCTCGGCAGACAGCCAGGCCTCGAATTGGCATGAAGTCGAGCCGATGCCCTCGAGAAGGTCGCCGCGATAAAGCACCGCCGCGCGGGCCAGACGTTCGGGATCCCCTCCCGTCAAAAGCCGCTCGAATTCCCCGACATCGGTGCTGATGCTGTTCGGACAGATGCGTATATCATCGCGATCGGCCAGGATCACATCCGAATATCGCGGCAGCTCACGCCGCAACGTGAGCAGGGCTTGTCGAAGACTGGCGCGCGCGCGATCGCCGAAATGACCGTCCCACAACAGCGTCGCGAGCTTGCCGCGCGAAATGGCGCGAGGGGAACTGAGCGCCACGTAGCCCAGGAGAGTTGCAGCCTTGCGACTGGGGATCAACACCGACTCGCCGGTCGCACACACGACCTCGACACCGCCGAAGAGATTGATCTGGAGCAGCGACATTGTCCTTTTCCTTCGGTCATTGTCTTCTGTCCCTCATTCTATCCAGGGGCGAACATTCTTCTTATGATCATGATCACTAGGACACGGACAGCGCCGATTGGCCGCACATCGTCGATCAGACCGGATGCTCTTACGGGCACCATACAATCTAGGTTAGACAAAGCAATGGAACTCGCCTTGGCTCCGCGTCAGCAATTTGTGAGAGCGGAAATTTCAGATGTGTGAGGTAGCCCATAGTCAGCATGCAAATTGCAGGCGCCACAATTGCTCGCATTTGATGCATCTTTCGTGCGGACGTCGGACGCCGCAAGCTGTCGCATGACGTGACGCACCGAATGCCGTGCAAGTTGTCTCACTCGGCGGTACTCGACAAAGCGAAGTCATCGGTCATGATTGCATCCATATAGAGCAGATCCGTCGACAACGGGTTCCGCGGCTTCGCGACCGCCTTACGTCATCCGAACCCAGACGCCATTACCCGCGGACGACTTCACCGCAGCATCGATCAACTTCACGCCGGCGAGGCCATCCTCGACCGTCGGGAAGATGACATCGGGATGCGGCTTTTCACCGGCCGCTGCCGCGCGGATGGCGCGCGCCGCCTCGGCATAGATCGTTGCGAAGCCTTCAAGGTAGCCCTCAGGGTGGCCTGATGGGATGCGGCTAACGCGGGCGGCCTCGCCCATTGCGCCGGCTCCGCCGCGGGTCAGGAGCTGCCTGGGCTTGCCGTAGGGTGTGAACCAGAGATGGTTCGGATTCTCCTGCGCCCATTCGAGGCCGCCTTTGCTGCCGTAGACGCGCAGCGTGAGCCCGTTCTCGTTGCCGACGGCAACCTGACTCGCCCACAGCATGCCCTTGGCGCCGCCCTTCCACTTCAGGAGGATCTGGACATCATCGTCGAGCCGCCGCCCCTCGACGAAGGTCGACAATTGCGCGAGCAGCTCGTCGAGCTCGAGCCCGCTGACGAAGCAGGCAAGATTGTAAGCATGGGTGCCGATGTCGCCGATGCACCCGCCGGCGCCGGACCGGGACGGGTCGGTGCGCCACGCCGCCTGCTTCTGGCCGGTGGTTTCCAATGGCTCGGTCAGCCAATCCTGCAGATACTCGACCTTGACGAGACGGATCTCGCCGAGATCGCCATTCGCGACCATGGCGCGCGCTTGCCGGATCATGGGATAGCCGGTGTAATTGTGCGTGACGACGAAGATCCTGCCGGTCTTCCTGACCAGCGCCACCAGTTCCTCGGCCTCTGCAACGGTCGTCGTCAGCGGCTTGTCGCAGATGACGTGGATGCCGGCTTCGAGGAAGGCTTTCGCGACCGGGCGGTGCATGTGGTTGGGCGTCACGATCGCGACCGCCTCGATGCCATCCGCCCTCGCCGCTTCAGCCCGCGCCATCTCCTCGAACGAGCCATAGGCCCGGTCGTCGGCGATACCGAGCTCCTTTGCGGACGTCTTGGCGCGAACCGGATCCGACGCGAGCGCGCCGGCGACCAGCTCGAACTGGTCGTCGATGCGCGCGGCAATGCGGTGGACGGCACCGATGAAGGCGCCTTGGCCCCCGCCGACCATGCCGAGGCGGATACGGCGATGGCCGCCGGTTTCATTGCTTGCTTCGATCGCCATGTTGCACCCTCTCTTTTAGGAGATGCCGAGCATCTTGCGGTTGGCAGCCGCGTCAGCGCCGCCGCCTGCGAAATCGTCGAAGGCTTTCTCCGTCACCCGGATGATATGGTTTCGGATGAACTCGGCGCCTTCGGCCGCGCCTTGCTCGGGATGTTTCAGGGCACACTCCCACTCGAGCACCGCCCAGCTGTCGTAATCGTATTGCGTGAGCTTGGAGAAAATGGCGCCGAAATCGACCTGACCGTCGCCGAGTGAGCGGAAGCGGCCGGCACGGTCGACCCAGCTCTGGAAACCGCCATAGACGCCCTGGCGACCGGTCGGATTGAATTCGGCGTCCTTGACGTGAAACGCCTTGATGCGCTGGTGGTAGATGTCGATGTAGTCGAGATAGTCGAGCTGTTGCAGAACGAAGTGCGAGGGATCGTAGAGCAGGTTCGCGCGCGAGTGGTTGTTCACCCGCTCGAGAAACATTTCGTAGGAGACACCGTCGTGGAGGTCCTCGCCAGGATGGATCTCATAGGCGAGATCGACACCGTGCTCGTCGGCATAGTCGAGGATCGGCCGCCAGCGCCTGGCGAGTTCGTCGAAGGCGGTCTCGATCAGGCCGGCGGGGCGCTGCGGCCAGGGATAGACATAGGGCCAGGCAAGCGCGCCGGAAAACGTTGCCTGGGCCGTCAGCCCGAGCCGCCGGGACGCCAGGATGGCGCGCTTGACCTGATCGACGGCCCATTCCGTGCGGGCCTTGGAATTGCCACGCACGTCCGGCGCGGCGAAGCCGTCGAACGCCGCATCATAGGCCGGGTGAACGGCGACGAGCTGGCCTTGCAGATGGGTCGAAAGCTCGGTGATGGAAAGCCCGTGCCGAGCCGCAACACCCTTCACCTCGTCGGCATAGGTCTGAGACTCCGAGGCTTTGTTCAGGTCGAAGAGCCGCCCATCCCAACTCGGAATCTGGATTCCCTTGTAGCCCAGCGATGCCGCCCATCCGCACATTGCATCGAGCGAATTGAACGGCGCCGCATCGCCAGCGAACTGAGCGAGGAATATCGCAGGCCCTTTGATCATCTTCATCGCGTGCTTCCTTCCTTGGACGTTTTGGGGCGCTTTTCCGCGCACTTGGTTCGAGGATGCCGGCCATCAAGAGAGAGAGCAATACCGGACTATGCAACGAGAAAAGCTTCAAACGGCCGCAGGACAGATCCAGGCCGCAGCTTCATCGCTTCTGCAACACGCTGGAAAGCGCCGGACCGTCGTTCAAGATCGAGAAGATTTCCCGCGAGGATAGATGCTCTGCGGCCTCCTCGAAAGTTTCGCTTGCATCGACCTTGGCACGGCCGACCGCCAGGTTGGCGTCGACCGTGTCGGGCCTGGTGGCGCGAGGAGGCAGCAACTGCGCGAGGTGGAAGGCCAGGAGCGCGGGGTCTTGGCGCAGCTCCACCAAGGCGGGGCTGCCCCCTACGTCTGCCGACGCGCTGAGTTCGTTCGCTCGCCGCAGCACGGAAGGCGGCTCTCGTTCTTCGGGAGTAACAAACAATCTTCCGGAGGCGGGCATGGCGGTCAGCGCGCCTATGGGAACGGCGAACAGCAGCCCAACGATGACCGGCGACATCCAAAGCAGAAGGGGCACCGAAACCGCGTACGCGCTTGCGGCCATCGCAACGCCGCACAGGGTTGGAATGCCGTACTTCCGATAGAGTTCACGGCGCTCCACCGTGCCGTCGTCGCGCCTCTGCGTCTGCCAGCCGGCATCGCGGCCGGCCAAAATCTCGACGACAGCGATCGACTGAAAGATCATCATCACCGGCGCCATCAGCGCGGACACGATGATCTCTGCGAGAACTCCGGCCGAAGCACGCAACGCGCCGCCGAACTGGCGTCTCACCGAGCCCCGCATCCAAACGAGGACCAGGCTGAGCAGCTTCGGCAACAGCAGCAGACCCATCGTGGCGACGAACACCCAGATGGCGAGCACGGGATCCTGGGCCGGCCAGGTCGGAAACAACGAGAACCCCTTCGGAAAATACTCTGGCCGCACGAAGCGGGCCTGCAGCGAGATCAGCATTCCCAGCAGCAGGAACAGCAGCCACAGCGGCGCCGTCAGATACGCTCCTATGCCCACCATGAAATGGACACGCGATACCCAGTGGAGACCCCGCGCTGGCACGACAGCCAGATGCTGAAGATTGCCCTGACACCAGCGTCGGTCGCGCGCCGCAAAATCGAGCAGCGAAGGCGGCACCTCTTCGTAGCTCCCGCCGAGCGTCGGCAGCATGTAGATGCCCCACCCGGCCCGCCGCATCAACGCAGCCTCGACGAAATCGTGGCTCAGGATGTGCCCGCCGAATGGCTTGCGTCCGCGCAACTGCGGCAGCGCGGCCGATTCCGCGAACGCCTTCACCCGGATGATCGCGTTGTGGCCCCAGTAATTACCTTCCGAGCCGTGCCACCAGGCGACGCCGGCGGCGATCATCGGTCCGTAGAGGCGGCCTGCGAATTGCTGGACCCGGCTGAACAGGCTTCGCGCGTTGACGACCATGGGGAGCGTCTGGACGAGGCCGGCGCTCGGATTGCTCTCCATGGCATGGACCAGTCGGACGATGGTCTGCCCGCTCATGAGACTGTCGGCGTCGAGCACGATCATGAAGTCGTAGGCGCCGCCGAACCGCGTGATCCACTCGGAGATGTTGCCGGCTTTCCGAGCCGTGTTGTCGGCTCGATGGCGATAGTACAGGCTTGGCGTTCCGACGGCTTGTCGCAGCGCGAGGAGCGCTTTTTCCTCGGCGACCCAGATGTCGGGATCGGTGCTGTCGCTCAGAACGTACCAGTCGAACAGCCTTCCTTGCGAGGTCGTCTCCAGGGATTCGATGATCGCGCGAAGCCGCGCCGTCAATCGGTGCGGATCCTCGTTGTAGGTGGGAAGCAGCATGGCGGTGCGGCTTGCGATCGCAGGCAGCTCCTCGTCCGGCGCAAAGGCGCCTGGACGATGGGCCAGCAGCACGAAGAAGCCGGCCAGCGCGGAAGCGAACGAGAAGGCGACCCAGGCGAGCAGGACCAGGAAGAGCGCCAGCACCATGGCTTCAAGGACGGTGACGCCGCCGACCTGCAGCACGCGATACATCTCGTATCCGCCGGCCCCCGTGAGCGCCGCCGTCGAGAGCAGGATGAGGCCGCGCCGCCAGGCCATTGCGGGGGCAACCGGCGCAGGAATACGGTCGGGTACCAGGCTTTTTCCGAGGTCGCCAGGAGCCATCGGCAGGGGGGCCTCCGTCGGCAGCAGGCGCTGGGTCGCGATATCGCCGGCAATCGGCAGCGGTGCAGTGCTCAGGGCGCCCATCGGTAGACCCAGACTTCCGACAAGGGCTTGTCGCCTTCGGCCAGGAACGCCCGCAGTTCGACCGGCTCGCCTTTGACCCGGCACTGGAAGCTGAGCCGCCAGCCACCGGTGTAGGGATTGGGCTGCGTGACGATGTTCTTCACCTCGGACTTCTCCGCCGTCACCACGCCTTTGACACCGGCAGGATCGACGCCCTTGAGGTTGTCGCCATGCAGATCGAGCACGAACAGGCGCGCATCTCCGCCCCTCGCTCCTATCCCGCTTCGCGTAAATCTGGCCAGCGAATGCGGCTTCGGGCTATCTGGCCCCCAATGCAGCCGATAGGTGTAGTTGTGTTCGCCCTTGGCCTGGAGCGGGCTTTTCGGGCGCCAGAATGCGGCAATGTTGTCGTGGATCTCCTCCTTGGTCGGGATCTCGAACAGCACGACGCCGCCCTCGCCCCAATCGCCGATCGGCTCCATCCAGAGACTTGGACGTTTTTCGAAACTGGATTCGATGTCCTGGTAGGCGAAGAAGTTTCTCTCCCGCTGCATCAGCCCGAAGCCACGCGGATTGAGATCCTGGAAGGTGCTGATCTGGAGGTCGCGGGGATTGCTGAGCGGCCGCCACAGGCTTTCGCCCTTCCCGTTGAAGATCGCAAGGCCGTCGGAATCGTGGACTGAAGGGCGGAAATCGTCGATGTCGTTGCGGTCGTTCGGACCGTAGAAGAACATGCTGGTCATGGGCGCGAGACCGGCGCGCGGCATCTCGACGCGCGGGTAGACCGACATCTCGACGTCGAAGACCGTCGTCTCCCCGGGGCGCACGGTGAACCGGTAGCTCGCGGTGCAGCTCCTGCTGTCGAGCAGAGCATGAATCACCAACGAGGTCGCACCCGGCGCCGGCCGTTCGAGCCAGAACGTCTTGAAGAGCGGAAATTCCTCGCCCTTGGCTTCGCCCGTATCGATCGACAGCCCCCTCGCGGAAAGCCCGTAGGTCTGCCCCTTGGCCACGGCGCGGAAATAGCTCGCACCTAGGAAGACGCAGACCTCGTCGTAATAGTCGGGACGGTTCATCGGCGCATGGATGCGGAAGCCCGCGAACCCGAGATCGCTGTCCTCGAACGGCGGGACCTTCTCGCCGAAGGAGAAGTCCGCCTTGCGGTACTTGAGCTCGGATGCCTTTCCGTCCGCGACCTCGAAGATGTTCACTCTGTTCTTGTAGAAGAAGCCGCGGTGGAAAAACTGCGCCTCGAACGGAAGATTCTTGCCGCGCCAGAGCGCCCGCTCGGGCAAAAAGCGGATCGAACGATACTGATCGTAGTCCAGGTCCTTCAATCCGCCCGGGAGCTTCTCGTCCGGCGCCTCGTACGGCTTGCCCGCCAGCCTCCGCGCCAGGTCCCTCACGGTGGACGGCCCGAAAATGTCATCCGAAGGGGCGGCCAGACTGCATCGGGAAGCAAGCAGCAACGCCGGCAGCACTGCCGACCCTTGAACAAGCTGGCGTCGGTTCACGTGCTCTCCCCGATCGTTACTGCTGCCCCGGCCAAGCAAACGACCATCACGCCCACGAGTTCCAGCCCGTCCGGCGCCCAACTCGAGGAGCGGCCAAATAGAGGTAAGCTAAATGCCCAAACCGGATGAAATTCGCCGTCCGGCAGTGTGCCTGGTGCAAGCGCTGGCGATCGGCTTCAATGTCGCAGCTGAGTGACATTTCATAGCAGGAAGAGGATCATGGCATCGCCTGACAGGACGAGGATTTTGGCTGGGCAGGTGGCCCTGGTGACCGGCGCAGGGCGAGGGCTCGGCCGCGCCTTTGCGGAAAAGCTCGCCGCGCTCGGTGCCAGCGTCGCGATACACGGCATGCGCGAGAACGGACCGGCCGAATATGGCGAGGGCACCACGCTCACTGCCGTTGCCGCGGAGATCAGCCGAGAATTCGGCGTGAGCACCGTGCGCGTGCTTGGCGATCTCACCAGGACCAACGATATCTCGCGGGTGATTGCCGAAACCGAGGCCGCTCTCGGTCCGATCGACATCCTCGTGCACAATGCGGGCGGCGATATCGCGGCTGCGGGTGGCAAGCCCGATCCGAACGATGCCGTGAACATCAAGGAAGCCGACATACGGGCCGTGCTGGAGCGGAACCTGCTCTCGACCATCCTGACCTGCCAGGCGGTCGCGAAGGGCATGATGGAGCGGCGGCGCGGCCGCATCGTCACGCTCGGCTCGGTCGCCGCCTTCAAGGGCCGCACCAACGGCTCGATCTATGCGGTGGCGAAGGCCGGCGTGACGCATTACACGCGTTGTCTTGCCGACCAGCTCCGTGCCTACGACATCGCCGTCAACTGCATCGCGCCCGGTGACACCCGCACCGGCCGATTTCTTGGCACCCGAGCGGTCGACCCCAACCGGATGGTCGAGACCGGGACGCTCGACCGCATCGCCACCGTCGACGAGGTCGCGCGCGTGGTCGAGTTTTTTGCAGGACCCATGGGTGCCTTCGTCTCGGGCCAGGTGTTGCGGATCGACGGCGGTGGACAGGCGTGGCCGGCGTGAGCGGCCGAAAATGTCACCATGTCGCAAGTCCGATTGTCGGGCACGATGCGTGACCCGCGGACAGGGCCCTTGCGCCGATGGACCAAGGGGCAACATGCCTCCGACAGGCGCCACTCATTGCAGGCGACCTAGCAGCGCCGTTCGTCCGCGCGCGGCCGCGAGCTCATCGGGGACTACCCTCCCTGCCCGCTACCATCGCGCCCGACGCTGCCGCGTCCACCGCAAGCCCGGCTCGCGATCAAGACGACGACGCGATCGCCCCTCAAGATGAGCCGGGATGGGCTGGGTGTACGATATTCCGAAATTCGGCTCAATACCGTGAATTTTGGCCGGCGCGACAGCCAAAGCCTTGCGTCTCATTTCCCGGCAACGAAGTAAAAATCCTGCCGGCCCGAGACCGATCCGTAGCTGAACGGTTTTTGTGCACGATTGGTCGCCTCCATGACGTCGTCACGCACGACGTCGAACAGCCGGCGCACCTCGAGACCGGGCTTGCGCATGTTGTTGACGAACGCCGTGGCGAACGGGCTGTTCCTGCCCTCTCCGTCGAGCGCCATCTCTCCGTCCTTTGCGGCATACACCACCAGCGTGCCCGCCTCGGGCTCGATCGCCGCAAGGCCGCGCGACACCGAACGCGACGCCAGCGTCATGGTGCGCTTCATCTGGTTGGCGAAGGGATTGTCGCGGCAGGCATCGAGGACGATGAGGCGCAGCCGCTTGGCGCGTTCCGCCGCGTTCAACACCTGGTCCAGCGCCACGGCTTCGAAGCTGACGTCGCGGTCGGAGGCGATCTTCGCGTCGATCGGGATCAGGTAGTTGACGCCGCCGACCTCCATGCCGTGACCGGCGTAATACACCATCGCCCAGTCGGCGATTTCCGCCTGCCTTGCAAAGTCGCGCAGCGCCGCGGTCAACGCATCCTTGCGCAGATCGGTCAGCAGCGTGACGGATTCGAATCCGGTGAGCCTGAGCGTTTCGGCGACGAGCGCCGCATCGCGCGCCGGATTGGCGAGCGCTGCGACATTCTCATAAGCGGAGTTTCCGACCACGAGCGCGATGCGCCTGTCATTTCTATTTGACGGTCCCGGCAGCGCGATGACCGACGTGGTGGTGGCGGGAACGGTCTTGATGGACGTATCGTCCAGCGCGGCGAGGCGTTCGCGCGCCTTGTCCATCGCCCATTTCGCGCTGTCGTACTTCTGCAGGGCAGCCAGAGCTGCGTTGAAGTCGGCGCGGGCCTTTGCGACCTCGCCCAGCTTCTCGAACACCATTCCGCGGTTTACCAGCGCGCTCTGATGTTGCGGATCATTGCGCAGCGACTCATTGAAATCGGCGAGGGCTTGATCGTACCTGCCCTGAAGGAGATAGATGTCGCCGCGGTTGTTGTAGGCCAGCGTCGTCCTCGGCAAAAGCCGGATCGCCTCGCTGAAATCGGCCACGGCACGCTCGGACTGGCCGGTGTCCCGATAGGACAGTCCGCGATTGTTGAACGCATAGCCGTAGGTCGGGTCAATGCGAATGACCTCGGAGTATTCAGCGATCGCCCGGGTGTGGTCGCCCTTGCCGGCATAGAGCCGCCCTCGATTGAAGTAGGCGAACTTGAACCTCGGATTGATGCGGATCGCTGCGTTGTAATCCGAAAGCGCGCGCCCGGAATCACCTGCTGCGGCATAGGCCATGCCGCGGTCGTTCAAGGCGTTCAGATTGTTTGCATCGAGCCGGATCGACTGGGTCAGGTCGGCAATGGCCCGATCCACCTCGTTCCGGCGAAGCAGGGCGGCGCCGCGATGCTGCCAGGCAAGCGCGTATTTCGGATCGATGCGGATGGCCTCGCTGAAATCGGAGATGGCGCGATCGTAGTCGCCCTTGTCGCCGTATTCGGCACCGCGATTGTCGTACGCCACGGCGTCGCGCCCGCCGCTCTTTGCGATCAGCCGCGAGCACGCGGCGATGCGGTCTTCATGGCCGCGCTGCACGCAGATGGTCCGGTCGTCTGCGGCCGCAAGATCAGCAGCTGCCAGAGAAGTGAAAAAAAAGAAACTGAAAACCAGTGCAATCCGATTCCGCATGGTCGCCACCCTGCTCCGAGCCGGCAATATACACACAGGAAGGCGGCCACGCCTGTGATGGTGATCACAGAACCGGTCGCTTGCTTCCCGAGCAAACCTTCGAGGACCGGCGCGACGGCCAAGTCAAATCGGTATTCGAGCATAAGTCGGCGTGAACGGTCGAGGGTCTCGTCCTTGTCTCCAGCACGGACAGGGCGCCCGCGCCGAGAGAGTAAAGGGCAGCGTCGTGGGGGCTCCGACAGCGCTTCGCATCACAGACACGCCTTCGCAGCCTCGCGACTGATTTCGCCCGAGCCTTGCTTCGTCACTTCACCCTCTGAAAGCCAAGAGGGCACAGGGAAGGCCGGGTGCTGACATCGCACCCGCGGTCTGCTGCGCAAAATGCACACGCAGAAAACCGCACAGCAGCATACAGGTGGTGCCGATCACTCGGCCTTCCCTGCGCGATGGTCGGACGGCTTATGCCGCGCTCTCCCGGGAGCCGAGTTCCTTCTGGCCTCCCTCGCGCCTCGCGGAATTCACCGGCCGCCGCGCCGGTTGACGCGACTGCCGCATCCGCAAGAGCTTGACCGTAGCAACGACGGCCAGGACCACACGGTTTTGCCGTACGCACGGCCCGCCATTTCGCCGCAGTTTTCCCTGCACCGTCGACGGAGCCGGAAACTTACAGACGAGACGAAACCTAGCAGCGCCGTTCGTCCGCGCGCGGCCGCGAGCTCACCGGGGACTACCCTCCCTGCCCGCACCTTTCGCGCCCGACGCTGCCGCGTCCACCGCAAGCCCGGCTCGCGATCAAGACGACGACGCGATCGCCCCTCAAGGATGAGCCGGGATGGGCGGGGTGTACGACATTTCCGAAATTCGGTAAAGGGGAATATTTTTGTGGGGAGGGGTTGACGGGGTGGAGGAGGTGTTTTGCCCATGGGACAAATTCATTCCTTTCCGCCTTAGGGGCGAGAGATCGCCGACGAAATAAGTTCTGCGGCGCCGCCGGCGGTTGCAAAATGCCCGCTCTGATTGCAATTTACTGCCACAGATTCTCTTTTGAGGAAGCGCATGTATTTGGCCGAACTCGCCATTAAGAATTTCCGGCGTCTTAGTGATGTCACTTTGAAATTTGCTCCAGGCCTGAACGTCTTGGTCGGCCCCAATAACGTCGGAAAAACCGCGGTCGTCGACGCACTACGTGCACTGTTGGCTGGCATGGATGACCCGTATCCTCGTTTCGACACTGACGACATCCATCTTCCCAAAGGCGGAAAGGCGAGCGGCGACATCGCTTTCAAATATACGTTTCGTGATCTCTCCAGTGAGGATGAGGCCGACTTTTCTCATGCCCTGAAATCTGACGCGGAAGGTAATATCGAGGCCATTCTCGGCGTTACCTACGGTGAACCGGACAAGAGCGGTCGGCTACGGGTACGTAAGTGGTGCGGAGATCATGACGACGTATCGGTGACCTCGGGAATGCTTGAAAATCTGAGGAGTGTTTATCTTCCGCCATTGCGAGATGCGGCACAAGGTCTCAAACCCAGCCGGACGAGCCAGCTCTCAAGGCTCCTAAACCTACTTTCGGACGAAATTGGCCGCACTGGGATCGAGGCGGAACTGAAAAAATTTGATGAGGAACTTAAGAAGCACCAACCAATCGTCGACACACAGAATGCGATTACCGCGCGTCATCAAACCATGCTTGGTGCGCAGCTCGCTCAAATTCTCAATGTGGGGTTAAGCGCGAGCGATTTTCAGAAGCTGGCGTCACGCGTTTCGTTGTTAGTTGACGCTTTTGAGATCGAAAGCAATGGGCTCGGCTACAACAACTTGATTTTCATGGCCGTTGTATTGAGCGAGCTGTCCAAAAACGCCGAATCAGCCTTCCGAGGTTTGATCGTTGAGGAGCCGGAGGCGCATCTACATCCTCAACTTCAATCAGTACTTCTAAGATATCTGTCCGAGATCGACTGCAAGGTTGGGGAGAAACCCGTACAGGTTTTTGTGACATCGCACTCGCCGAATTTTGCGAGTATCGCAAAACTTTCTACAATAGGCTGTCTTGTTGACACTGGTTCAGCAGTCGAGAGCTTTCACCCGCGAGATGTGAAGTTCGAAAAGGGTAAGCGCGATAAACTCGAGCGCTATCTGGACGTGACGCGCGCAGAACTCTTTTTCGCGCGCCGCGTGATCTTTGTCGAAGGCGCTGCTGAACTCATGATGGTCCATGTGCTCGCAAAAGAAGCTGGCAAGGATCTGCGAGATCACGGCATTAGCCTAATCAGCGTCGAGGGGCTGAACTTCGACTCGTTCATGCCCCTATTCGGGGTGAAGGCTATAAAAATTCCAGTGGCGATCCTCACCGATGCCGATCCGGCAAAGGTGACAGACGCTCACGGCAAGAAAGAGCCGTACTACCCCAAATTAGGAGAAGCAATCGTCCCATCGGACAACGTCCTTGCGATGAAAAAATCGGAAGACGAATTCGTGAGGGTTTTCCATGGAGTGAAGACGTTCGAGTACGACTTCGCGCTTTATGATAAGAATCGACAACTAATGTTGGACGCTTTGGAGGAACTCCATCCCCAGATTGGAGCTGATTTGCGCATTGAAGTTGGAATGGCCCCAGACGATGCCGCCAAAGCTCGTGTGCTGTTCAGCGGCATGTTCGAACGAACGTCTGGTAATGTCCAAAAAGGGAGGTTTGCCCAGACGCTTGCCACTAAAATCGTCGACGGCGGCCTCGATATCGAGATTCCTCCTTATATTTCGGCTGCGATCGAGCACGTAGTGAAGAAATGACAATTTTATCTTCCCAGCAAAGGAGCGTTGTAGAGCTTCCTTTGGGGCCGGTATGTGTGACAGCGTGCGCCGGAAGCGGCAAGACTACGACTGCGACACATCGCTTGCGTCAGATGCGCAAGTTGCTGGACGACCGCCATGGTATCGTGGCGTTGCTCTCATTCTCCAACGTTGCGGTCGATACATTCCGTCGAGATTATTACGCACTGGAGCACGCACAATCAGCTTCCTTGCGGCCATCCGCTGTCGAGATCGACACCGTTGATGGCTTCCTAACCACAAACGTTATCCGTCCTCATTCGCATCGGGCAATGGGCGCCCCGCGAACTGCTTTCCTCGTCGACGGGCGGGAAACGTTTTTGAAGGGGTTCACAGTTTGGGATGGTAGGCGGGGGCACCTTACGGCTGACCTGCGAATAAGTTACGAAAGTGGCGCCTTCGCGTACGAGGCGGGACCGAGCTATGCCGCAGTAAAGATCGCCGCATCCGATGGCCAAAGGGCACTGGAGAAGCTCGGGAAGATAGGAGCCTATACACATTCATCGGGTCGCTATTGGGCAATCCGAACGTTGAAGGAGCAGCCCTTCGTCCTGCGATCACTAGCGCGCCGCTATCCATTGATACTAGTTGATGAAGCGCAAGACATTGGAAAAGAGCACCAAGAAATTCTCGAGATGCTAGCTAAGGCAGGCTCCGAGCTGTCGCTGATTGGCGACCCAAACCAAGGAATCTACGAGTTCTCGGGTGCGACTGGAGAATTTCTCCGCGCTTACAAGGCGCAGTCAGGCGTGACGGATAAAGGTCTCACGGTCAATTATCGGTCCGTGGAAGCTATCGTTAGGGTCGCGAATAAACTTTCCGGCCGGAACGACGAAGCAGACCGCAAGGCTGCAACCGCTTCCCAAGGGGCGCTTTTCCTTCCGTACAAGATCACCGAAAAAGAGCGGCTTCTTGATGCGTTCCGAAACATGCTCGCCTCGGCCAATATCCATCCAAGCAAGGCAGCGGTTCTTTGCCGATCCGGTAAAGGCGTAGATGAATGGCGTGGCGGCGAAGAGGATCAGGGTCAAGGAACGATCAAGCAGTTCGTCAACGCGACCATCTACCGCGACAAGCTCCACCAGTATCACGACGCGTTTCGCTATGTATGCAGCGCGGTGGTGGGCTTGCTTGCTGATCAGCATGGGCAGCTTGTTAGCCGGATTTCACGCAACCAGGAGACCGAAGTCAAACTGCTAAGGCGCGTCCTTTGGGCGTTCGTAAGGGACGCTGATGCGGGCGTGCCTGCCGGTGGACTACTCGCCGACTCTCAATGGCATCCATTGCTCGTCGCACGAGTGAAACAGCTTCTCGGTAGGCTGGAAAAGGAATTTAATCTGACGCCGACGGATAATATCGGAAACAAGCTTAAGAAGAGCGGTCTCCTGAACAAGCCCCTCATCGCGACACCGGATTTGGCTTCGACGCCGACCTCTACGCCATTTCGCGTTTCGACGATCCATCAGGTTAAGGGCGAAAGCATTGACGCGGTGATGTACATTGCTGACAAACGACAGGTACGCGCATTGCTCGATGGTACCGGTACGGAGCTTGGGAGGATCGGGTATGTGGCGGTCACTAGAGCGCGAAACTTGATGGTCCTTGCCGTACCCGATACTTGCGTAGGCGAATTTGAAACCGAGTTGGTCACGTGCGGGTTTCGGAAAGCAGGATCGTGACGGCCAGACCAGCGTTGCGATTTGGCATGCAAGACAAAACCGAGGATTTGCGCTGGGATTTGGTAGCGGGGGAGCGCTACCGCTTTTCCCCACACCCGCCGAACCTACGATATCTCATCCATTCCTTTGCATGTGGCAATTTGCGAGCGCCGAGCGGGCCCGCCTTAAGCCATTGACGAGAGGTGTGAACCGTCACGAACCGCACTCGTGCGAGATCGAGCGACAGCGTGGGAAATAGAAGGCGAGCGCGGTTTGGGCGCTCCAGTCGTATTGCGGGGCCGGAGCCCGCCCGGAATCGCACTCGCGCTGTGCACAAGAGAACGGTTTGGCACCGAAGAAGGGCATTTGGGGTCTCGTAGCTCTCCTGGGCTCTTCCGGCTGCGGCAATTCCCATTTTAGTGCCGCCACAGGTGTTCTTCTAATGACGGTCGGGCTGATCAGATTTGGCCCGCCACCCAATAGTTAGAGGGCAGTTTCATGACGAACTGCCGCCTGCCGAGCGCGACCTCAACGTCAAAAGGCGACTGTTCGCTTAAACCATTTCCTTGGTAGGCCAATGTAGTAGCCCCGCCTCCGAAGTTCCGGCTCGGACCTGTTGAGCGTTTCGCAAATGGATTCCACAGGCGCGCCTGCATCGACAAGGTCGCGCAACAGTTCATCTTCTCGTATGGTCCAACGAGGAGAGCGGAGAGCGGCCTTCAATGTAACCTCCTAGGTCTGAGTTAATGCGGTTCTGAAGAAGAACTGTCCGCCAGCCCGAGCGCATTGCCAAGCTCGGTCTGCGATTCCGCGTTCGTGTTCTGGAATGCGGAGTACAGTCAATTAGGATGGAGACACCGATCTGACCAGATTTTAGTCTCCCAACTGTATGGCCGCCCATAGCGTGCCTCGATCACCTCGTGATCGTGTCCACTTCAAATTGGCAGCGGAGGATTTCCTTCGAAAGCTATACGTTGGCATAGCCGAAGGATGCTTTGGAGCCACTAGGACTCACCTTAGACCGTGACGGACCATCTGTGAGATGGGCGTTCGGCCCTGGAGTTACTCTGCGTGCCATAGTCTATCGCTATGGATCGCCCGCCGCGGCCAGAACCGGCAGTACGAAATATGCAGTGGACCGGGCGCCTTCGCCGCTCCAATGCCGCCTCGACCAGCACGGCGCTCGCATAACTGCGGCCGACTTGTTGATACGGCCGTGATGGGTAGCTCCCATTGCCGACAGCCGCACCCGCGGGTTCAGCCCCAAATAGCTCACCAGCTTCTGCAGGACTGTTAAGCCGCCTGGTCCTGCAGCGCAGTGCGCGTCATATCAAAGCGGCCTGCGGATCGAAGCTTCTCCCAAACACCCTACGAAGGTTTGGTGGACGTCAATGCCAATCATCCGTCGCATTCGCATCTCCTGCCAGACACCTGACGGGAGCTGCGCCGACGCGACAACTAGGGATTCGCACTCTCACCGCAACCGGGCGAGCCGCAGGAGGCGGCCAGCTACTAACTCAAGTTCTCGGCCCTTCCTGTATATCGGCCTGCCACATCGTGCTTCCGATGCCTCGGATTGGGCTCGTAGCTGTCGACGCACGCATGTCGCTTCCGAAGCAACGTGTACGTGTCTCGGCGCCTTGAGCAAGTGAGAAGTGGACGCTGTGCTTGCTACGCCGCTAGCTGAGCCCGCGACAAACTCTCGATTCCAAGTGACAGGGGCTCTGGCAGTGCTGCGTGTAAAGCACGCGCGACTGCCGGAGTTGCTTGTCAGCGTCGAGCCAGCTTAATGCCGCTTTCCCAATGCTGTTTGGTGCGGACCACGACGGTGTATAGTCCCCGCAGGGCCAAATAGATATTTTTGGGCCGGGCGACCTCTCCGAACTGATGAGCACTCGCCCGTAGCGCCGGCCATGCGCCCTCATTGCTGCTGCGATTCCGAGGAATGCGTCGGAATAACCAGCGAGGTATTTCGTGGCTGCATGAGAGTGGAGCGGTGCCCCCCAGGGGTTATCCATCATCACAAGAGCACCCGACTGATGCGCCAGCACACCAGCGAGCAGTTCCAAGCCTAATAGCCGACCATGGTATCGTTTTCAGCATGAGCCGTTCCGGGACGTGTGGGACAATGCCGAGATGGAAAGCTTCCTGTCTTCTCAAAACCGAACGTACGGCAGGAAAGATCTCAAGAACGAGAGACGAAGCTCGCGCCGATGTGTTCGGCTACCAAAAACTTTGCAACGCGACCCGCAGGGGCTCGAGCACGCTTATGTCAGCCCGGTTTAGTTCGACCGCAACGAGGTTTACCTGAACCCGGTGTCCATTAAGGCGGCAGCAGCTCAGGCGCTTGCTGAGTAGCGCAAGACCATCGATTTCTCAGCTTCGATCAAGCCCGTAGCTTGCTGGAATTGGTTGGCGCGTTGTGATCGGCGATCGAAAGCTTGTGACCACTCAGTGGACCGCTCCTTATCCAGCCCCCAGGCCGAGGGCAGCGTAGGATGGCCGGCGGCGGATGACGTCGGCCGGCCATCTGCTCGAACGAGTTCCCAGGTTCTCTGCGCAGAGATATTCTGCTTCATCCTAGCCACAGGGAGCGAAGATGAACCAGAAGTCCGGCCCCTCCAAAGCGACGGCAGAACCAGTGTCGCCGGAAGGGTCGTGATCGCCTCGCGGTTCGACAGCTTAACTTCTCTCGCACCGTGTTGATCACCTTGAACCGACGTGGGATCTCTCCCGTCGGCGTCGCCCCATCGCAGAGCTGCGACTGCCGCCGCCCGCAGCACGGGCTGTGGGTCGGAGGCGGCAGGACCACGCGTTCTCGTAGGATGATCTCGGGGAAGGCCTGGCGAACGAGACGGCGCCTGCGCTCAATTGAGCAAATGACCGCTCCGCTAATCGCGGCGCAGCACCTCTTGCAGGTCCAACGACAAAGAGGCAAAGACTCTTGCACATGACGTTGTAATCCGCCACACAAAGCTGGCTCTCCTCGGAGGCTCACCTCTTCCTGCACGAGTTCACGTGTAAGCCACTCCAGACGGCGCACGGCTTCGACGGCGCTGTTGCCGTCACAAATAGCCGCCGCAACGACTTCGATCTGGAGCTGAATCATTTTGCGGAGAGTTTCGGTCGGGGACTCGTCATCCATCGTGCAGCACTCCGGTGCGGAACACACCTTATGGGACTAGCAGCTCCATTTGCTAAGTTCCCGCTACAAGGAATGACAGTTGCTTTCCAGACCGTCTGGAATCCGCGAGGATGTTCGCCAGAACACCTGGTCCGCATCGCGTGCGCCACAGATACTACTGGAGAACAGTCGCATGAGGAGGGGCTGCGCGGGGAGCATAATGCACGATAGTAACAATGCACGATAGTAAGAGCGCAGCCTGACACTCAGCCGAACCGCCCTGTATCTGATCGTCTGTCTCCCTACGCCTCATCGTTATCCACCCGAACTCGAAGGCCTTCTGCATGTGCCCATCTCGTGCGGCCATTAAGCTGTAAAGGCCAGCCACCCATCCCGGTAGGCGCCCCATGATCGCTCTTGGTGCTACAATTCCGCGGCCCGTCGGAGATTGAGCCACTCCCGGGAAGGCGACGTAGCTAGCCTCATTATGGCAAGGTTGGCCACCGAAGTTAGTGGGGACGTGGTAGGGACAGCGCTTTTCGGACCAGCACAAGCGGCGAGTCACGTCTTGGCTAACTTCACCGGCAGCGTGGGCGCGGCAGGGACAGCGTCGAGTTTCTCTTGAGTTAAGGCGCCGAGTCGCGCCTGCGCTGCTGTCGAGATCAAACCGGTTCGGCGCCAGAGTCGACCTGTCGACAATCACTGAAAAGGTGGCCTGCAGTGCAGACCAAGCTGTTTCGCCGTGTCATGCATCCTGCTGTAATACGGGCTCGGCTTGAAGACTGTGAAACGGTCTTTTAGCTACCTGAAAAGCGCAGCATCTTCTCATCTCAAACAATCTAACCGGCAGGCGACACTGCTCCGGTGGGATCCGAGACAGCTCGCGCACCAGGCTATCGCATGAAAGCGACGGCCAGCTTTGAAGTGACGGGGCTTCGTAGGTGCGAGCTCAACCTTTGAGTATTCACCTGAAAGCGCAGGTATGATGGGCATCATTGGCTGGGATCTTTTTGCTCGAAACTGCCCTCCTTCTCAGCCAGCTTCCGGAGCGTGCGGAGGTCGACACGTCCGACCGAGGGAGTATCAATATAGTCTATGTCTATTCCCGATTTCTCAAGACACTCCGCCTTACAGAGGGCTTCTCTTGCACTCAACCTTTGAACCGAAAAATGCTTTCGGCTAAACCCCGTTCGATGACACCTAATACTGTAAGGCACGGATCCCCCCGTTGAGAGCGACAGTATATCCAACTTCTCGCAACAGTACGACCGACCATTTTTGGTAGGTCTGCAGCTCTCACACGCTCCATCTACATTGGTCGAGATTAACTCGGGTTATCAATTACCTCGCCAGATTTACTAGCCGAACAGTCAACTCGGGCTTACCGTGCTGTAGACACTTGTCCGTTTTCTGACAGAGGCACAATCTCGTGTCAGGCGCAACACAGCGCGCATAGTAAGCATGAGACTGTCGAGAACCCATTCGGCATTGTGGCTTGCCAGCGCCGCTTGGGATGGCCATTGCTCAGACAAATCGATCCTACAGAAGCATTTCTTTTTTCAACGCAATTGAGTGACTAAAAAGCTAACGAATATCTGCCGGGTTGGCGCGCTCCTGCGTCCGCTTCGTCATCACGACATTAGAAGGGTGAGACCGGCGAGAGAGTTCTTTCGTCACTCGTTCCAACCATCGGCTCAGTTACGGTTCAGTGCTCGATGGCGGTACAGGGCTGTCTATTGCTTGGCACGATGCTTGCTGAAGATCATTCGCTCCCAGAGGCACGAAAGACTCTCCTAGGGCCTAAAAACGCAATATGAGCACAACGGGTTTGATCGGTGGCCTCATTCCGAGCACGAATGTGGTGAAACGTGCAGCGCGCATCGGAGCTGAAATCAAACATGTGAAGCTATCGGGCGATCTACCGGATCACGCGATTGCTGCGATCAACAGCTTGTTGCTCGAGCACAAGGTGATCTTCTTCCGCAATCAAGGACATCTCAATGATGCCGAGCAGGAGCGCTTTGCCGCTCGTCTCGGAAAGCTAGTGCCGCATCCGATGCTCGGTGCCACCAAAGGTATGGCATCGCTCCTCGAATTGGACTCCGCTCGCGGCGGCGGTCGCGCCGACGTTTGGCATGCGGATGGGACTTTCGCCGACGCCTATCCCAAGATTTTGGTCCTGCGGGCCGTTGTGATGCCAACGTTCGGAGGCGACACCGTCTGGTCGAACACAGCTGCCGCCTATCTTGATCTGCCGCCGCCACTACAACGGCTTGCCGAGCGCCTATGGGCCGTTCACAGCAACGTTTTCGATTACGCCGGGATCGCGCGTGTCCGCGAGGTCGACAAGAAGCACTTTGACGAGGTGTTCACCAGAACGGTTTTTGAGACCGAGCATCCCGTTGTACGCGTCCACCCTGAAACAGGCGAGCGGACGCTAGTGCTTGGCGCCTTGGTGAAGCACTTTGTTGGGGTCCCCAAATACGACGGTCAAAAGCTGTTCGATCTTTTCCAATCTCACATCACCGCGCCCGAAAACACTGTGCGCTGGAACTGGTTGGAAGGCGATATTGCGATATGGGATAACCGCGCGACGCAGCATTACGCTGTTAACGACTATGGAGACCAGCATCGCGTCGTACGTCGGGCCACGATTGAGGGTGACGTGCCTGTCAGCGTAGATGGCCGGAGCAGTGTAATGCGCCTTGCCCAGCGCTCTCGCGTCTGAAAACCAAGAAAACGAAGTCGGAGTTGTATCGCGCAGATGCGGGAACACACCTTTCCGACACGATATCTCAGCTCTTAGCGCCAGCTCGGCAAGACCCAGGTTGATGCACGCAACTATTTAGCGTCGGCCAACTGTTTCAAGGCACCTTGACCATCACTGTCCTTCGCCAACGGACGGTACGTGGCCTTGACGCTTCAGTTTAGAAAATCCTCGATCCGTGGCCATAAATCGCGCCAACATAGGAGCGATGAGCTTAGTCGGATCGACCACTTGACCACCTTGACGTGTAAGCGCTTCTGCATATGCAGTGAGATCACGATGCACGGTCGCAGGCAGCTCCGTACTCACTTTGACCGGCTTGTCGTCTGGAAGCTCGCCTATTTTGAGTTTTGGCATGTTGTCACGCTCTATAGGGCGTAAGTATGAGGTCATGATTGACAAGAACGCGAACCGGGAAGCCAGGTCGCACAGCCAGAGTAGGTTGGATGCTGAGACTGCGGCGAACGACCTGTTGTCCGGTTTGGTTCAGTGAGTCGGAGGCGCCGTGTCGCAATGCCTGAATGATTGCGCTGTCGTTGCTGTTGCTGTCCGAGCCGGAACCCAGTTCAGTCCCGACGGCCAGAAATGTCGATAGTGCCGCAGCCTTGAACAGTTCGCCCCAGTGATTGTCGACCTGGTCTTCGAGACCAGAATGTCCGGCAGTGTCGGTGCCAGACTGCCGCTCGAGAACGATCGAACGTCCATTCGGCATGATCAGCCGGGTCCAGACGAGCAGGACGCGGGACTGGCCGAAAGTGACCTGGCTATCGTAGACACCGATCAGGCGAGCCCCCTGCGGCACCAATAAGAGCCGACCGGTTGGCGTGTCGTATACGTTTTCCGTGACCTGCGCGGTGATTTGGCCTGGAAGATCCGATCTAATTCCTGTGATCAGAGCTCCTGGAATCACTGTCCCAGCCTGCACAATATATGGCGAAGCAGGCCTGGTGACATGGTCAGGGCTGACAGTGCGACGGTCCACGGAGGCGTTCACGAAGGCCAGCTTGCGATCCTGGCCGTTCTGTGCAGGTCCATCATCACCAGTGCTCGTTGCGCTCACCGACACGACACGATCGCTTCCAACCACCGAAGCGGTGGGTGGACGCACTTCGCGTCCATTCGATGAAGCGAATAAGTGACTGATGCGAGCTGCTTCGGTCTCTTGATCCCGGCGCTGCTGCTCCGGATCAGCGCCGAACGTCGGCGACTGGCCTTGAGCTGCAAGGATCGGTCGACCGAGATCACCAGGAAGCGGGGGACCAAGCTGCGGGATTGGCTGCCGCGGAACGCCAGCATAGTCCTTCGGCAGCGTCCTAATACCGTCGGCGACATTGTGGTGGTCGGTACTGTAAAGCTCATCGATCGTCTGGTTTCGGGAACGACTGCTTTGCAGCGACCACAAGGTCGTTCCACCAATGACAAGCAGAACAACCACGCTCCCTCCAGCCAAGACTTTCCATGACAACCGTGTCACGCGCGGGTACTCCGCCCTCAAGCGGAAGCTCCTGGAGTGATCATCTTGTGTCTGCGGCGGAACCGCTTGTTCCCTGTCATTCCCACTCGGGGCATTCATTATGACGGCCTCCCATCGGTCCTGACGATCCTGACCTTCTGCTGGTGCTCACCGCCGAGCCGCAGTTCGGCAGCCGCAAAGAGTCGATCGACGATCAATACGTTGCCGTATGCGCGATAGTTGACAAGTTCGGTTTTGCCGTCCGGGCCGATGACGAAGAGCGGAGGCATCTCGCCCTGTATGATGCCTTGCGGGAATTCGACGTAGACCTTGCGGCCATCGTCATATGCGGCGAGCGGCCGCCAGGGCGGGCTGTCCCCTTCGATGGCATAGCGGGAGATACGCTGCGCCGGATCCGGAAGAACGGGTTTCAGAGCGACCGAACGCATTCTTTCGCGTACTGTTTCCGGATAGTACCAGGCCACAGACGGCATGTATGGCCGCTCGCAGGAGCGCAGCTCCATAAGATAGGTGCGCCGGTCAGTGTTGACGACAAGATTGGTCTCGAGCGATGCGCGAGTTGGTTTGACAAGAATGTGGACGCGCCGTGTGTCGCCGCTCCCGCTCTCGGTATCGCCCACGACCCAGCGGACGGTATCTCCGGCCGCGATGGGCCCTGATCCCGTCAACTGCTCGCCTTCCTCGAGCGCGATATCCGTGATCTGCCCCGGTGCGGCGTAAATCTGATAGAGCGCTCCGGGACTGTAAGCGTAGATTTGCGCCGCGTTGAAATACCCGCGCCTGCGCGGTTCAACGCGAGCCGCTCTGTTTGCCGTCTCAACCCGGCTCACCGGTTCTGCGTCTTCCTTCCCACCCGACTTCCCGCCAAGAGCGGGCTTCCAAAGGGGCGGAACGTGAAGTGGTCGCGATCGATCGTCGAGAGCCACCGGCATCGCTGGTAACGGAGGAACTTCAGCGTCATAGCTGATCTCCGGCGGAATGTAGGTCGCGCACCCAGCGAGCGCGGAAGAACAAAGCACAAGAGCGGACAGAATCGCGCGGTTCGAGCTCACGAACGCGGGCCAAACCGAATTGAACCTGCTTTGCTGGAAGGAACATTTCGAATGAACCTCAGACGGCGTCTTTGTCACTGACTCAACTCCTTCGACCAATTAATTGCACGGACGTAGACGCCAAGAGGATTCTTGCGCAGGCGTTCGGCATCGCGCGGTGCCTCGATCACGATCGAGAGAATTGCAGTCCAGCGCTCAGTCGAGCTCAACGAGCCGTTTTCGTAAACGCGCTGCATCCAGGCGACCCGGAAGCTTTCCGATGACGCGCGAATGACGCTCGAGACCTCGACGGAGATTTGCGCCTTACCCAGCTTGGCAAACGGATCATTGTTGCGCGCGTAGTCGTTGAGCGCAGCGGCGCCGCGATCGGTCGTAAAATCATAGGCCCGGAGCCAGTTTTGGCGCAGAACGATGCCGTCGGCCGGCAGGCCTCTGACATCCTCGACGAAGCGCGCCAGATGGTAGGCGATCTGGGCATCTGTCGGTTGATAGTCGATGTTGGCTGGCGCGACCCTTTGGGCCTTGCCGAGATGATCGACCTCGACCACCCACGGCGTGATTGATCCGCGGCTCGATTGCCAGACAAGGCTGCCAGCGAGACCGGCCGACAGCATCAAACAGCCTAACGCCATTAGGCGCCAGTTCTTGGCTTGCACGCGCGCTGATCCAATGCGTTCGTCCCAAACCTGTGCGGCCTTTTGATACGGCGTAATCGGCTCGGGCATGCGCCCGTAGTGAACTGATGGTCGTTTGAACATCGATGGTTGCCCGTGATATCGAGTGATCGGTTTCAAGTCGTGCGACGGCAAGGTTTGAGACGCTGCTGTGCGGCGGAGGTGCAGTGATGCGTCTCAGCGTTCTCCTTCGGACAAATCGACGGAGGAGCCGCTGCCGCCGTGATCGCCGGAGCGGACGGCGTGGCCAGCGGCCGAGGCACCATGCCGAATAGTCTCGGCACGCTTCATGCGCCGCGCCCAATCAGGCTGCCCTTCGGCCGGGGGGCTCGCGGACTGCTCGCCCGCTTGGCTGCCTCCGAAGGCAGCCGCTGCTCGACGCAATGGACTCGTCGCAGCCGAAGCGCCCGCCTCCGCGACGCCGGCAAGGCCCCCGCTTCGATAGGCCGCTGTTGCTCCGCTTATGACAGCTCCGCCACCGCGCGCGGCGCCTGCAACCGCACTGCCAGCGAGACCGGCACCGCCAGCGACAAGTCCCGCGCCAGCCGCAACAATGCCGCCCGCAGCAAGGCCTGTTCCAATCGCGGCGCCGGCGCCGAGTTGAGGTCCGCCCGACACTAGGCCGTTTGCGATACCCGGACCGAAGATGCCGAGGCCCAGCAAGGAAAGCGCCGCGAGCACCAGCGTCATCGCGTCTTCGATGGTCGGCGGTGCACCGCCGAAACCTGCGGTGAACTGCGTGAACAGGGTGGAGCCGATGCCAACGATGACGGCCAGGACCAGGATCTTGATGCCGGAAGATATGACATTGCCCAGGACCCGCTCTGCCGCAAAAGCGGTCTTGCCAAACAAGCCAAAGGGAATGACCACGAAGCCTGCCAACGTTGTGAGCTTGAACTCGATCAGGGTGACAAAGAGCTGGATCGCCAGAATGAAAAAGGCGAGCAACACCACGACCCAGGCGAACAGGAGAACGACGATCTGGACGAAATTCTCGAAGAAGCTGATGTAGCCCATCAGGTTGGAGATCGAATCGAGCAATGGTCGGCCGGCGTCGAGTCCGACCTGAGCGATCTTTCCCGGCCGCAGGAAGTCCGACGCGGATAGGCCTGCGCCAGATGCCTTCAACCCAAGACCGGCAAAGCTTTCGAAAACGATGCGTGCCAGATTGTTCCAATTGCCGATGAGATAGGCAAAGACGCCTACAAAGAGCGTCTTCTTGACGAGGCGCGCGACGATGTCTTCGTCCGGCCCCCAAGTCCAGAACAAGGCAGCAAGCGTGATGTCGATCGCGGCAAGGGTCGCTGCGAGATATCCGACATCGCTGCCGAGGAGCCCGAAGCCGTTGTCGATATAACGCGTGAACGTTTCCAGAAACTGGTCAATGATCCCGGTACCAGTCATGGCTTGCTCGCCTCAGGTGTCACCGGTTGCGGATATCCTTGCGGGATCCGGCTCTGATCCTTTGGGGCGGGCGCCAACGCTGCGGCGGGTACTTCTTGGCCAGGAACCGCGACACCGGCTTTCTTGGCCAAGAAGCGTCGCCGGTTTTCAGCCCAGACCTGTCTGCAATGCTGATAACCTGCCGTTTCCTCCTCAGTGACGCTGCGGCAGCGTGCGAGATCAGAGCTGGTTGGGCCTGTCGTCTGCTCCGCCTTCGGCGGCGCAGGCGGCTCGTCACCACCGCGAAGCTGAATCGTGCAGGCCGCGACGGCTACGAGGCCTATTGTCGTAAGCAGCGACACCGCCTTGAATGCCCTTATGTCGGTCATCAGTGGAACATCTGCACGTTGGATGATTGATAGCCCTGCCCCGGAGTCAGGAACCGACGAAGTTGTTCTCGTCCCTGATCCTGGGCTGAAGCGCGCTGAGCCGCTTCAAGACTCTGCGCCCGGCCCTGCGCCGTCACGACGGCGGTGAGGTCGGCGAGCTGCTGCGCGTTTAGCGCGAGAATCTGGTTGCCGGCCTGCGTTGCCTGGAGAGCGCCGCTGGCGCCTTGACTTGATGTTACGAGCGCGGACGTCTGGGTGCGGTTGGTGTCGAGGTTACCAACGATGCCCGCCTGAACGCGCAGCGAGTCTTGCGTTGCGGCATAGGAATTTTGCCATCGCGATTGAGCGTTGGAGATCAGCAACTGGTTCGACTGGCTGCTCGTGGCGGGCGCGTAACTGGTCGAAAAGGCGCGATCAATCTGCTGCACATCATAGGCAATCCGCTGAGCTTGCGTCAACAATTGCTGGGTCCGCTGGATCGATGATTGCAATTGCTGCAGCGACGAATACGGCAGGCTTGCCAGATTCTTGGCCTGATTGATCAACATCTGCGCCTCGTTCTGCAACGAGGTGATCTGATTGTTGATCTGCTGCAGCTCTCGCGCGGCAGTCAGGACGCTCTGGACGTAGTTGTTGGGATCAAAGACGATCCACTGCGCCTGCGTGGGCATTATGGCGGCGAGCGTCAGCGCGACCGTGCCAGCGGCCGCCAATAGGCTAAGACGCCTCATTGCGGTTTCTCCAGATTAACGAAATTGGGAATCAGGTCGAGGGCCCAGGCGACGCCACGGTGCTGTAGCCAGGCCGGTACGAAGCCGTCAGGTCCATGTTCGTCGAGGAGCTGCGCGATGGCCGCCTGGTCCGTCTTGGAAGAGGCTGCGGCAAAGGCGAGCGCGACTTCGCCAAGCCCAAGCTCGAACATCCGGTTGCCCCGGCGCGACTGGCAGTAGTAGTCGCGCTTTGGCGTTGCCCGGCTCAGAAGTTCGATTTGGCGATCATTAAGTCCGAACCGGCGGTAGATGGCACTAATCTGCGGTTCGATCGCCCGCTCGTTCGGCAGCAACAGGCGCGTTGGGCAGCTTTCGATGATCGCCGGCGCGATCGCGGAGCCATCAATGTCCGAAAGCGACTGGGTGGCGAAGATGACGGACGCGTTCTTCTTCCGAAGTGTCTTCAGCCATTCCCGGAGTTGCCCTGCAAAATCCTCGTCATCGAGGGCAAGCCAACCCTCGTCGACAATCAGGAGTGTCGGCCGGCCATCGAGACGGTCACCAATACGATGGAAGAGGTACGCCAACACGGCCGGCGCAGCACTCGTTCCGATCAAGCCCTCGGTTTCGAACGCCTGGACCGATGCCTCGCCGAGACGCTCGAATTCGGCATCAAGCAACCGGCCTGAGGGTCCACCCAGGCAATAAGGTTGCAAGGCGCGTTTCAGAGAGTTCAATTGGAGCAGGACTGAAAGGCCCGTCAGCGTGCGCTCCTCCCTCGGCGCCGAAGCGAGAGACGTCAGCGCCGACCACAGATGGTCCTTGACCTCCGGGGTGATCTCGATCTTTTCCCGTGCGAGGATCGCGCCAATCCACTCCGTCGCCCACCCTCGCTCGGCGGAATCGTCGATCCAAGCCAACGGTTGCAGGGCGATGGGGTTTTCGCTCTCGTCGGACAGTGCGCCGCCGAGATCATGCCAATCACCACCCATTGCGAGCACGGCCGCACGGATTGAACCGCCAAAATCGAACGCAAATACCTGGGAGTCCGGGTAACGCCTGAACTGTAGCGCCATCAGCGCAAGCAGGACTGACTTGCCAGCACCCGTCGGTCCCACCACGAGGGTATGGCCGACATCACCGACGTGGAGCGAAAACCGGAACGGCGTTGATCCCTCGGTCTTACCGAACAGGAGCGGCGGCCCTTTGAGGTGGAGGTCCCTCGCTTCTCCCGCCCACACGGCCGACATCGGCATCATATGGGCGAGGTTCAGGGTCGAAACCGGCGGCTGCCGCACATTGGCGTAGACGTGCCCCGGCAGACTGCTGAGCCAGGCTTCGACGGCGTTCACCGTCTCGATCATGCAGGTAAAGTCGCGCCCCTGAATAACCTTCTCGACCAGGCGCAGCTTTTCATCCACGGCATTGGGATCACGGTCCCAGACAGTGACGGTCGCAGTGACAAAGGCTTGCCCGATCTGATCGGACCCGAGTTCCTGCAACGCCGCGTCGGCATCAAACGCCTTGTTGTGGGCATCGGTATCGAGCAGCGTCGATGCCTCGTTCGTCATGACTTCCTTGAGAATGGCGCCAATCGATTTTCGCTTGGCGAACCACTGCCGCCGAATCTTGGTCAACAGCTTGGTGGCGTCGGTCTTGTCGAGCATGATCGCGCGGGTCGACCAGCGATACGAAAACGCTAAGCGGTTCAGGTCATCCAAAATTCCGGGTGTCGTGGCGCCCGGAAAGCCGACAATCGTCAGGACCCGAAGATTGGCTGAGCCCAACATCGGCTCGAGCCCGCCGGTCAACGGCTGGTCGGCTAAGAGCGCGTCCATGTACATGGGAATCTCCGGCACGCGAACCCGATGACGCTTGGTTGAGATCGTCGAGTGCAGGTAGGTCAGCGTGCCCTGATCATCGAGCCAGGTGCATTCCGGCATGAACCCTTCAACGAGATGAACCACGCGGTTCGTTTGGTCGACAAAGCCGCGGAGGATCTCGCGCGCGCCGGCTCCCACAGTTCGATCGCGACCCTCATAGAGGAATCGCTCTGCCCTGGCGGCGCCTTCCTCCGGAGGCAGATAGAGGAAGGTCAGGAAGTAGCTCGACTCATAGTGGGCACCCGCCTCCTCGAACTGAGCCCTGCGTTCGGCGTCGACCAGCGCAGACGCGACATCCGGAAACGTGTTCGGCGGATAGTTACCGGCAAAATGGCGCTGCGCCTCAACGAACACGGCCCAGCCCGATCCCAGGCGACGCAGGGCGTTGTTCAGGCGACCGGCGACAGCAACGAGTTCGGCCGGCACCGCGCTGTCGAGGTCGGGGCCGCGGAATTTCGCCGTCCGTTGGAAAGACCCGTCCTTGTTCAGGATGATTCCCTCGGCGACCAGGGCTGCCCATGGCAGGAAGTCGGCAAGACGCGCGTTGGAGTGGCGATATTCGGCAAGGTTCATCATGACCGAGACCTCACACGTTGAGATGGCCGGGAATGCGCAGATGTCGGCGCACCACATTGACGAAGGCAGGATCGCGCTTGGCCGCCCAGAGGGCGGCCATGTGGCCGATGAACCAGAGGACAAGCCCCGCGGCCCAGAGCCGCAGTCCAAGTGCGAGGGCGGCCGCCAGCGTGCCGTTGACGATCGCGACCGACCGCGGCGCGCCTCCCATCAGGATCGGCACGGTGAGCGCGCGGTGAACGGGTACGACGAAACCTGCGACCGGCTCGTCCATCAGATCACCACGCCGCCGCCGAAGGAGAAGAACGACAGGAAGAAGCTCGACGCTGCAAAGGCAATCGATAGACCGAACACGATTTGGACCAGCCTGCGGAAACCACCTGACGAGTCCCCGAACGCGAGCGTGAGACCGGTCACCACGATGATGATGACAGCGATGATCTTGGCGACCGGCCCCTCGACCGACTGCAAAATCTGATTGAGTGGCTGCTCCCACGGCATGTTCGAGCCAGCCGCCCATGCTGGCTGAGCTGCCAAAAGCACCGTGCCGAAGGCGGCCAACGATGCACCTCGAAGAAAGCGAAATTCCTGACGCATGTCAGTCTCCTGCTGTTGAAAGGCTGTAGTCGCCCGCAGCGCCGAGCCCCGAGACGAGGGCGAGTTCAGCGAGGCGACGGTCGGCGCCGCGCCCCGCTAGCACGGCGATAACGTTGATCGTCTCGGCGATCAGGGCCCGCGGAACCGTGATGACGGCTTCCTGGATGAGCTGCTCGAGCCGCCGCAGTGCGCCGAGCGCGGTGCCCGCATGAATAGTGCCGATGCCACCGGGATGACCGGTGCCCCAGGCCTTGAGCAGATCGAGTGCTTCCGCACCGCGGACCTCGCCAACCGGAATACGATCAGGACGCAGTCGCAGCGAGGACCGAACGAGATCCGATAGCGTAGCCACGCCATCTTTGGTCCGCAGCGCCACGAGATTGGGCGCTTTGCATTGCAGTTCGCGCGTGTCTTCGATCAGAACGACCCGATCGGCGCTCTTTGCCACCTCGGCCAGGAGGGCATTAGTCAGCGTCGTCTTGCCGGTCGATGTCCCTCCGGCGACGAGGATGTTCTTCCGTGCGTCGACCGCGCCCTTCAGGATCTTGGCCTGCTCCGAGGTCATAATCCCCCTGGCGACGTAGTCGTCGAGCGTAAACACGGCGACGGCGGGTTTGCGTATAGCAAACGCCGGTGCTGCAACGACCGGAGGCAAGAGACCTTCGAAGCGCTCGCCGGTCCCAGGCAATTCGGCCGAGACCCGTGGCGACCCGGCATGCACCTCGGCACCGACGTGATGCGCTACGAGGCGAACAATGCGTTCGCCATCCGCAGCGGACAGGGTTTCGCCTGTGTCGATCAGGCCATTCGACAACCGGTCGATCCACAGCCGCCCATCCGGGTTGAGCATCACCTCGATGATCGCTTCATCTTCGAGGTAGCCGGCAATCGCCGAGCCAAGCGCGCTGCGCAGCATTCGCGCACCGCGCGAACTCGCTTCAGATTGAATAGAATAGATTGGCACCGTTCGCCCCCACGAATGAGGACGCCCAAAGAGCGCCCTCGGATGGGGACATTAGAAAAGGCACCGATGGACTTGGCGCAACAAGCGCTTTTCGTGATCGTAGGCTGGCGTAGAAAAAGAAAGAGTGAGAACCGATATTTGACGGCTACTTAATCATATCCGTGTGCCACGATTTGCTGCTCACCATTCCGCATCGTCATCCGCAGGCAGGAGGATGACCGAATCCTCATATAACCCAACTGACTCGACGGCGCAGGAATCATCAGCCGGCTTGAAGACGAGGATTGAACTCATCCACGGAGTGATGGATCGGCGCCCGGGCAGCGCGAACCAGACCAACGCCGCGATCTGCAGCGCTACATTGAGACCGAAAGCGACTTGATAGGCCTGGAGCGGCCGATGGCCATCGTTCGCCGACCATTGCTCCAGGATAAGACCTGTCGCGTATTGTGCCAGAAAAGCCCAACCAAAGTGCAAGACGTTCAAGGCGCCGTTGGCACGACCAGCAAGTTGCGGCGGAAAGTAATCCGCTATCACCGCGAAGCTGACCACGGTTGCCGTTCCGGCAATTGCTATAACCGACCAGGGCAAGATGGACGGGAGAGGCACTCGAAGGATCAAGCCTAGCTCGGCCGCGATAAACAGCACTGCAACCGTCGCCAAGATCGTCTCCCTTTCAATTCCTCTCCGCTTGATGGAATGGACCGTGGTACCGAATATCCAAGCGCCACCGCTCAATACAATGGACATTATGAACAGCTGTCTTACGACAGTTACTCGATCGAGCCCCTCCACGTCGGTCAGCCATAGCGATGCCCACAATCCCTGCAGGGACCAGGCCGATCCAATGCAAGTCGCCGACAACGGGGCCATTCGCCAAAAGCGCCGATCGCCGAAAACGGAGCCTAGGGTCGTGGGGATTGACGCCATCGATGTGACAATGCCTCGTTCTGGCACCACGACATAGATGAGAGCGGCCGTCGCACCGGTAGCGGCCGCCAGGATCCCAAAGAGCTGCCGCCAGCCCATCCAGGCGAGCAAGTGTTCGACGGGAGCCGTAGCGGTCACCGCTCCGAGCGATCCCAGCATGATCATGTAGCCGTTAAGCAAGGCAACTCGTTCTCTGGGAAACCAAAGGATGATGGATTTCAGACCTGCCGTCAGGGCCGCCGCCACGCCAAGCCCGATCATTGCACGTGCGATCAAAAGTGACAGGAAGCCGGTCGATACCGCGAACAGTCCGGCGCCCGTGGCCGCGAGCAAGAGCAGAACACTCTGAACGCGACGCGGACCAAATCGGTCCAACAATATGCCGACGGGGATCTGAGCCGCCGCGAAAACAAGGAAGTAGACTGACGTAAGCAACCCGAGATCGGCAGAACTAAGGCCAGTATCCGAGCTGAGATGACCGGCGATCAAAGCGTTGATCGTTCGAAACAGATACGAAAGATAGTAACCTGCAGCAAACGGGAGAAATACGCGCGCGGTGAGACGCCATGCCCCTGAAATCTGCATGCTGGCCCTTCTTGCTCCTCAATTCATTGGAGCCGATAGCGCGTCCAGCTTTTTGTGGGCTTGGCCAAATTGCTGCGATCGTAGGCTGGCGTGGAAAAAGAAGGACCGGCAAAATGGTCTGCCTACATGGTTCAATCAGTTTCTTCGACCGGTTCCTGACGGAGGATATCTTCCGGAATCTCGCGCAGAAAGCTTTGGCCCTTTTGCAGGCGGCGGCCGAGTGCCTCGACAAATCCTTCAAACCGCTCCCGGCCTTTTGCTTGCGCGGCGGCCTGCGCGTCATTGGGCAGTGGCGGCGTGATCGTCAGCCAGAATCGTATGAAGAGCGCCAAGCTTTCGGCCGTCAAACCTACGTCGCGCTCCAACCTCTGCATCTGACGCGACAGCCGATCGAGGCGCCGGGCGAACGCTGCCTCCCGCCTGTCCGTGCCATCCGGCGAGAGAAACGATGCAACCGCCGCCTCCACGATCGCAGACCGGGAAAGCTTCTTGCGATCGGCGAGTTCCGAGATCTGTTTCAGCAGCTCTGGCGGGAAATAGACGTTCATCCGGTCGCGCATATTGCCTCAGAGCTCCATACCGTCATTCGGATCCATGGCGACTTGACGCGCGACACCGCGCATCTGCTGGCGTATGAGCCGGGACTGGGGGACCGCGTTCTCGTCGTCGCCGAGAACGGCGGCAAATTCGTCTGCCGGCGTTGGTTCGGTCGTTTCCTTGGCGATCGCAACGTGGTCGGGAAGTTCGGGCTCACGACGGAGCCCGCTATTCGCGGTATCTTCGTCTGCTTGTCCTCTGTTGGTTGGAAGCAACGCTGGCTCCAGCGCTCCAAGTGTTGACCATCCATCCGTTCGCGATGATCGGCCGGCGCTCGCCGGATCGGGCGGGGGCAGAACCCGCTCGGTGAACCGCCGATCCTCGTAGTAGCGGACCTTCTTGGCCCGGATCGGCGCCGTGCCCGCCACCATGACGATCTCGTCCATCGGCGGAAGCTGCATGACTTCGCCGGACGTCAGCAGCGGCCTTGCCGTCTCCTGGCGAGACACCATCAGGTGCCCGAGCCAGGGGTTCAACCTGTGACCGGCATAGTTCTTCATCGCGCGCATCTCGGTCGCCGTGCCCAGCGCGTCAGAGACTCGCTTAGCGGTCCGCTCATCGTTGGTCGCGAAGCTGACCCGCACATGGCAGTTATCGAGGATCGCATTGTTGGGTCCGTAGGCCTTCTCGATCTGATTGAGCGACTGCGCGATCAAGAAGCTCTTGATGCCGTACCCTGCCATGAAGGCGAGCGCAGACTCGAAGAAATCAAGACGCCCCAGCGCCGGGAACTCGTCAAGCATCATCAGGACTCGATGCCGGCGGTCACGGGCGTGCAGGTCCTCAGTCAGGCGCCGGCCGATCTGGTTCAGCACAAGCCGGATCAACGGCTTGGTCCGTGAGATATCGGAGGGCGGCACCACGAGATAAAGCGTCGTGGGACGGCTATCTGCGATCAGATCGGCTATCCGCCAATCGCAGCAGCGGGTCACATGGGCCACGACGGGATCGCGATAGAGCCCGAGGAACGACATCGCCGTGGAAAGGACGCCGGAGCGTTCATTTTCGGACTTGTTGAGCAGTTCTCTCGCCGTCGAAGCGACCACGGGATGCGCACCTTGCTCGCCAAGGTGCGGTGTGGTCATCATGGCCTTCAGTGTCGCCTCGATTGGCCGCTTCGGGTCGGAAAGAAACGCCGCCACGCCAGCCAAAGTCTTGTCCGCCTCGGCATAGAGGACATGGAGGATGGCGCCGACCAGGAGCGAATGACTGGTCTTCTCCCAATGGTTCCTCTTGTCGAGCGAGCCTTCCGGGTCAACCAGGACGTCCGCGACATTCTGGACGTCGCGGACCTCCCACTCCCCGCGCCGCACCTCAAGCAGCGGATTATAGGCTGAGGACTTCGGGTTGGTGGGGTCGAACAACAGGACGCGGCCATGCCGCGAGCGAAAGCCAGCGGTCACTTGCCAGTTCTCGCCCTTGATGTCGTGAACGATGGCCGAGCCTGGCCACGCCAGCAGGGAGGGGACGACAAGACCGACGCCCTTGCCCGACCGTGTGGGCGCGAAGCACAACACGTGTTCCGGTCCGTCATGGCGAAGGTAGTCACGGTCGAGCTTACCTAGCACCACACCATCCGGACCGAGAAGTCCGGCCGCCCGAACCTCCCCCGCATCGGCCCAGCGCGCCGAGCCATAGGTCTCGACGTCCTTGGCTTCGCGCGCCCGCCAGACGGACATGCCGATCGCCGCCGCGATCGAAACGACGGTCCCCGACGCCGCGATGAAGGCTCCCTCGACAAAGACCTGAGGCGCATAAGCGTCATAGACGAACCACCACCAGAAGAAAATCGGCGGGTAATAGACTTTCCAACTCCACAGCTCGAACCAGGGGCGCCCAAGCTCCGGCTGGTAGGCGAGCCGCCAGGCCGTCCACTCGGTTGCTCCCCAGATGGCGAGCAAAACGATCAGGCCGACAACGATCACCTGCCCCCAAAGGATTTTGGTTCCGGACATCCCGAACGCCCTTCCGCAACTGAATTCGAGAGTCTGCTAGAGGCCGAGGTCGCGCTTCCGACCAAAACCCCATTCGATGCCACCGCCGTCCTTCACGACGCCGGCCACGTGCTGGCCGAGCCTCTTTTCGAGTTCGCGGGACCAGGGCACGAGCTGGAAGCCGAGCCCATTGTCGATCATGGCAAAGCGTCCCGAGGTGAGCGTCAGCCGCTGCCGATACGTGCCCGCCACATGCTCCCCGGAGGCGGCATTCACGCGAGGCAGGCCGGTGCCGGCCGAGACCTTTGCTGCCACCTCGTCCAGTTCACGCCTGCGCAACGTATTCAGGAGATCGCGCTGCAGGATGACGCGTTGGCCCTGCCGCCGCGCCAGGCCCTGCTGGATCAGATGCTCGGTACGGGCTTCCATGGCGTCGCGGGTCTCGCGGCCGAAGCCGCTCATGGCGAGCGGCATGGGGTCGCGTTCGACCAGCCTGTGGTCGAGCCAGGTTGCGCCCTTCGCGGTGACTTGCTCGGCAAGATCGAGATCGGAGCGGATCGCCAGCACCATGGTCGGCTGCGGATCGCTGGCTTGACCGAAGCGTCGGACTTCGACGATTCCACCGATCGGCGGTGCATCGTTGAAAGCCTCGAGCCCTCGGAAACGCACGTGGTGAGCGCGTCCATCTGTTCCGTCGATCAGGACGTAGGCCTCGCCGGTCAGTTCGTCATGCAATCCACGGTCGACCAGTCGTCCGACAAGCTGGGACGTCGGCTGTCCACCCTCGATGACGAAATCGGCAACGCCGCGGGCTTCCCCACGTTCGGTGAAGGCGCGGTGCATGGTCTTGATGATGTCGCCACGCATGCCGAGGTCGCGCAAGCTACGCTCGGCTTCGAGCCCGACCATCCACTCCCCTGGCGCGGCGGACGCAGCAAGGCCCATCCTCTCAAGGTGCTGAAGGCGGCCAACCATCAGGCGCCGTATCTCGGGATCGGAGTTGCCCGGGTTCTCGGGGCGAAGATCGATATAGCCGGTCTCGTCGGCCGCCAGCCGGATCTCCCGATCGAGCCGCGTCCATCGTTCCGCCCTAACTTCCCTCTCCAGCGAATTGCGGATCTCGTGCTCAGGTTTTGGCCCCAGCTCGATAGCGACCAGTTCCTCGGCGCGTGAGCGCAGGCCCTGGCTGATGTAGTCGCGGGAGATCACGAGATCCGCCCCTTCGTCATCTACTCCCCGAACGAGAAGATGGACGTGAGGGTTGTCGGTGTTCCAATGATCGACCGCCACCCAATCGAGCCGCGTGCCGAGATCGGCCTTCATCTGCTTGGCGAGATCGCGGGTGAAGGCCTTCAGGTCGGTCATGTCGCCAGCATCCTCTGGCGAGACGATGAACCGGAAATGATGCCGGTCGTCCTTGCTCCGTTCGGCGAAAGCCGCGCTATCGGCGCGGTCGCTGCTGGCATCGAACATCTCGGCCCCCTCACCACTCCGGCTCACGCCGTCGCGCTTCAGATATGAGAGGTGGGCGGTCAGTGGCGCGGAGCGGAAGGCTCGCCCTTTGTGACGAACCACGCGGGCCTTCACCACGACGCGCCGCGTCGGGCTGAACAACCGGCTGCGGCTAAATGCGAGGCGCCCACGGCCAAACGCCGAGCGCCCATAGGCCGCCGAACGCCTGCCCGTGCCGGTCTGACCCGAGGTGTGTCCGGCTTTCTTCGCCGCGCGCAGCACCTGGTTGATGAAGCTCTTCGGCTTAGGCGAGCGAGTGCTGCGGATGCGCCCAGGCCGAACACGCAGGTCGCTGTCGCCCACGCTCACGGCAGGGTCTCCCAACGATCAAAAGCGCACATGGTGCCGAAAACATCCTTGATGGCATTAATCAAAATGCAAGGCGCGGCACGCGCGCCGACCGACCGGCACGCCAGAACCCAAGCCATGTCAATGGCTTGAGGTTCGACCGGCGAGCCCCTTTTATCTCGCCGTCCTGCCGTCGTGGTCTCCCGGCCGCCGGTTCCCGAAAGAGCCGCCGCGACTTGGCAGCCAACTCTCGAAGCCCCCACTGCTTCCGAGCGCTTGCGATAGCGATCGTTACCCGAAGGGCCGAGACACCCGAAGGGTGGCTCGGTGAGGAGCGAAGCGACGAGTAGAGCGCGGGCCGAAGGCATCGCCCATACGCCATCAGCTTGCGAACCCTCACACCTGGTCATTGCGATACTCCCGAATCCGATCGAGGGACGAACACGCCAACAGGCCGAGGGACCATGGGCGAAACATCGGGCGCCGAGATTGCGGTCGTGGCACCGCTCGACGGCATGAGGGCCAGCAACCGATCACGCGTTTTCATGAGATTGGCTCGCCCGACGAACAACGTCGCAGCTGCTGATGACTGTCCGCTGGACGTCCACCTCGCCGGCAGTTCGATGGCAAGCAGATTTGCAAGCTTTGCGACGTATTCGCGCGTCTCTTCTGGCAAGGAGCCGCCAGCGAGATGCTCTTCGTAGCGAGATGGCCCCGCGTTGTAGGCGGCAAACACGCCAGGCGAGCCATACCGATCCAGCAGTTCGCGTAAGTACGCCGTGCCGGCTAGAATGTTGTCGTGTGGGTCGTAGGGGTCGTTCCCGAGATGGTAGCGCTCGCGAAGTTCCGCCCAAGTCGCCGGCATGATTTGCATCAGGCCCATTGCGCCTTTTGGCGATCTGGCGTGCACGTCACCAGCGCCCTCGATGCTTTGGACTGATCGGATCCAGTTCGGCGCAATCCCAAAGCGTTGTGCGGCTTCATTGATGAAGCCGGCAAATGAGTGAGCGGTCTGACTGACCGCCGGACGTCCCTCTGATGCGCTCTGGGCCAAAGCAGCACTGCCACACGCGGTCAGAAGAAGCAGCAAGGGCACGACAGTACAGACGCGCGTGCCCAACCGACCCAAGCACGCGATCGGGCTCGCGCCAGCATTGCAGACATCGATCGAGACGGAGGGATGACCCTGCAATCGATCGAACAAGCGAATGGCGAGGAGAACACGTCGAATCCGCACGATCACTCCTCCCACGTGCACACCGGTATTGCACGGCCGATCACGCTGGATGCCGGAAGAAATCCAAAATACCGCCCATCAAGAGAGTCGTCCGATTGCCAGTTCATCAGAAACAGCTCGCCGTCGCCGACGACGCGGCAGCCCTGCCATTTCGGCAGCGGCCTGCCTCGTCCGTCGTGATCCTTCGCCTCGCCAACGGCGACGTCGTCGACCGAAATCGTGAGGCCGGTTCTGCAAACGGTCTGCCCAGGAATGGCAAGAACGCGCTTCAGCATCGGGAGGCCGATAGGCAAATAGCCGTTAAGGTCGAGAAAGGTCGCGAGCGGCTCCGGCGGCTGCACGGCGACCAATTCGGTGACTTGGAATTGATCCACCGGTTGAAGGCGGTAGAGACCTATCGGCACGCTCGCGGATGCGTTCCAGATGTAAAGCGGAAGCGGCTCCAGGACGATCGTCGCGGTGAGCGCAGCAGCGACCCCAATCGTCACGGCCAGCATCATGAGGCGGCTCGTCATCGCATCACCTTTTGCCGGTGAAGCCAGGCCTGATGGCGCGCTCTCGTATACAAGCGTGGGTTCTCGTTGACGGACAGGCGGTTATGAACGTGATGCCAATGATCAGGCGCGACATCAGCTGGATCGATGCCGAGTGCCTCAACGGCATCGGTGATTTGCAGCACTCGCTCGACCTTCGGCCAGCCCGACAGATGCAGCAAAATCTCTCCGCCGGGTGTCACATAAGGGATGCTCGAGCAGCGCTGTCCCGGAGCGACTGCGCGCAAGATGTCGATGCGCGAAATGATCGTGCCAAAGTCATTGGAGGTCCATCGGACGAAGGCAAAGATGCTGCCCGGCGCAAATGACAGGACGCGCCGATGGCGATCAAGCTTCCGTTCCTTGACGATACGACCGAACCGAATGCGATTTTCGATACGCTTCTCAAGCCACAGCACTTCTACTTCGGTAAGATCGCTCATGCCGTGGCTCCCCTACAGTCGAGCTCGGAGCCGTTCGCTTTCGCGGCGGGGAAGCACGTGTACGGCTTGTGAAGGCCAGCAGGACGGACGGGCCGGCTTTGCCGGCCACCTCCCACGCGCTTTGCAGCCTGGTCCGTTAGAAGAAATCCGAAGGATTTCTGGTTAGTAAAGTTAGAGCGGCTGGAAAGCGCGCAGAAACAAGCCCTTAAGGTCGATGCCGGTCCCCGATAGCACGAGCATCGGGTCCCCGATAGCACGAGGGTTGCGGTCCCCGATAGCACGAGCTGATTCACAGGTTGTCCTCCGAATTTGGAACGAAACCGCGCCGGCGCAGGCGTGCCGTTAAGGGATGAACAGGAGCTGGCGCGAAGTTCAGCCGCTCGGAGCCATTAGGATCCCGTGTGAGCACGAGTTGATAGCCGGGCAATGTCTGCCGCTGGACGATCTGCCGTACGTCGTAGGCAAAATGTTTGAGCGGCGAGAGGATGCCGGACTTGGCATGGAGGTGCACAAGATCAAAGCTCCAGCCGCCATCCTGGCGCCCTCCGTGCTTGCGCACGAGCCGGTAGAGCCACCGCTCAAGTCCGCCCGTGAGCTCGAAATAGGCCCGATCGATCGTCAGCACGAGCGCTTCATCGATGACGCCAGCATAGAACCAATCCGGCAGGATCAGCTCGATCCCAAATGGACGACCGTTTGCGTCTGCCGTCTCCTTCCATTCGTTGATCCAGGAGAAGCGGTGTCGCCGTCGTTCTGTCGGCTGACGGATCGACGTCAGCACGGTCGTTGACTGAAGTCGGTCAAGACCGGCCTTCAGGCGGTCATAGTCACGTGCGCTGGTGCCGCGACCTACGAACGTCAAAATCTCGTAGGGCGTTGCAGCCATTAGGCGCGAGGTCTTCAAGCCTGCGTCACGCCCCTCGACAATCTGGGACGCCGCCCAAATCAGAACGTCCGCATCCCAGATGGTCGCCATGCCGTGTTCCGGCACCGCTTCGACACGAATTGCAATCGCGCCGGCACGAAAATCGATCGGCACGATGCGCTTGGTCTTTGCGAGCGAGAAGAACGGATATGCCATCAGATCCTGCGCGTCGCGGGGTGCAAGATCGCCGGGTAGCGCCCGAAAGAGCTCAAGCTGCTCGCGCTCTGAATGGCGTTTGCGCCGCATGGTCGTTGTTCTCACGCATCAATCAGCGACGCTCCTGGCCCGCATACGGGCGCAGGACCGGATGCTTCTTGGCCGGCAGCACAGTGCCGTTCCCGGGATCTGACGTTGACGTTTTGGAGCCGAGATCGGCCCACGCTTTCAGGTCATCGACGGCGTAGACAACACGTCCGCCGATCTTCCGGTACGTCGGTCCGGTACCGTACGTGCGGTGCTTCTCGAGCGTGCGACCGGACAGGCCAAGATAGCGCGCGGCCTCAGGTGTACGCAGGAATCGCGGGGGAAGACCGGCTATCGGATCAGGCATTTGAGAACTCCAAGAGGACAGCGCACTATGCTTGGCTAGGCCGGCGTGTGCGCGCTCATCATGGAGGAGCGCGACCTCGGAGTGGGATGCCGAATTCTGGCGATGCGATTTTCGGCACCCTTCGGAGACTGCGCTACTCGTCCCTGCACCCGGGCCGCAGTAGCTTGCGATAACCACCGCGCAACAACGCGAGACCGCCTTGCACCAAGCGGACCGTTCGATTGCGCAGATCATGAGTCTTCCAGGTACGATCGGGGTTTCGCTTTTTGCCGAACAGCGCCTCGGCGATCGCGATAGCTACCGCCGGCGCTGTCAGCATCGAGCGCGCCGATTGCGGCGCTCAGGCGCTCGTGCCGCTGTTTAGGCAATTCGTGAAAGGCTGGACCGGACGCGGGTCCATTCATCACACGCCACAGCCGGCGGGCTGCATACACACGCGCGTCGAAATCGCCATCGAACGGCAATCCGGCTGCATATGACGCGCCAAGCACCGACGGGTCCTTGGACCAGACACGGTGGTCCGCCGAGCCGAGGCGCAGCACCGCGTGCCAGCCGTCCGCGGCGCGCCGCACCTGACCTGCTGCAAGGTCAAGCAGCGGTTGCGACGCTGAAGAGATCGGCGGCACAGCAACCTTGACCGGAACGACACCCGCCAGAACCTCAGGCCCCAAAAAGTCGTGTGCTCGTCGAGGACCTCTGCGGGTCATTGACGAAAGCAGAGGCCCCGCCTCCTCCTGAATTCTGGTGTCACTTCGCCGTCCGGGCTATCGGCAATCATCACCTCGTACTCGCGCCGGTAATCCGCATTGCGGCGAAGACATTCCCAAGCGATGTCGGTGATTTCGGCGTCTTATAGTCGGCGCCATCGAGCGGCGACCTATCAGCAAGCGTCACCGTGCTCGGCCAAATTTCCGAAGCATTGGGGGTCGAACCCGGAAACCTGCTCGAAAAGGCAAATCGTAATCCGCACCGCAGCCCAGCCGCGAAGAGCCCCGCCCGGCAAACCGGACGGGGCTTGATTGAGCGAGCTTACTCGCCGCTCTTGCGCGGCCGCGACCAGAGGAGCGTGTAGCCTTCGCCGCCTTCGTCGTCAAAGAGGTTGGCGTAAATCGGAGCGTTGAAGGAGGGATCGTCGAGCTTGAGCGAGAGGTAGTCGCGACCCTCTTCGGAGCGCTTCGACCAGGCCGCGCCGATCTCCGCGCGACCCACGTAGATGCGGTGGCTGGGAGCGTTGTCGTTGGAGCGGTTGGTCTCGACGACGATGCGGACGCCCTTGGCTTGCAGGCTCAGGGTGACGATCTCGCCCTGGAAATCGTTGCCGACCTTCTTGAAAGAACCGATGTTAGCCATGTCACTTCTCCTGTTGTGTTTCGAGCCCGCGACCACCGCGGCCTCGATGGCGATCTGTAGGCCGAAGACGATCGGCGACGCACCCGCTTCAAGGGCCGGAGCGGAGCGGAGGACGCCGTTGTGGCGACTTTCTTGTCTCGCGAGGAATGGGCGAAGCCCAGGGGAAGAAAGTCGCATCAACGGCGTTGCGGCTCAGACGATCGAGGCGAAGCCGGTCTTCGGCCAGATCAAGCCATCAAGGAGGCCACGTGCGTCCGCGTGCTGAATCGCAATCTCGGGAGAAGACATGGCTCATCTCGGTTTTGCTGAACAAGAGGTCGGAATGCTCAGCGCAGAAAGAGAAACAATCTGCTGCAAAGGGCGGTATCGTCCCCAAGAACGGATCGAGGCAATACCGCTCCGCCGCGGCTGCGTGGGCCAGACCGAAATGCCGGCGGCTTAATCGAGGAGCTCCGAGGAGGACTGCCTCGCCCGCGTCAGGTCTCGATCACCCCCGTTCACCGCGCCGATTTACGCCAACCTCTTACGACGAGGGCAGTAAACGCTCATCCTCCGCCTTGCGGCCGTAAAGAGCGGTTAGGACGGACTCTCCACCGCCCCACCCGGCTCGAACGGGCGGGTCTCCGCCGGAACAATCAAGCGCGTCCATGACGTGACGCCAATGCAAACCGCGCCCAGGCAAGCGAAGACCTCACGCCAAGCCAACGAAGACACCCCGATCTCGGACACGGCGAACACCACATGGTAGCCGGCAACGGCCGCGGGAATAGCAAATGCTGTTGCGATCGCGATGCGCAAAGCCAAAGACCGCGTAATTGCGACGGCGACTTGGCCGAGGACGAGCGTCAGCGCACCGCCGGCCGTCGCGATAAGCAGCGCAGCAATGAGGTCGGCGCCGCTCTGAAGTGCCGTCATGGCGATGCTCAGTGCGACAAAAAATGGCAAGGCATACACAGCGAGCGCAAAGATCGCCCAGCAGAATAAGCCGATGCCGAGTGTGTTGAGAACAAGCCCAAGGGCGAGCATGGTGGTGGCTCCATGTGCACATCTACCGGTCGCGCCTTCCACCACCACCACGGCGCAACCCGGACATAGGGGCGAAACGAGGCGGAGTTGCGGCGCATGCAACTCCGCCTTAAAGCCTGGAGGCGAGAAGGTAGCGCTCACGCGCCGCCGAACCTCCAGACGGGGATGCCGAGGCGCTTCGCTTTGTCCGCCAGGTTGTCCTGGATTCCCGTGCCTGGGAAGTGCATGACGCCGATCGGAAGGAGTTCGAGCATGGCGTCGTTGCGCTTGAATGGGGCTGCCTTGGCGTGCTTTGTCCAGTCAGGCCTGAAGGCGATCTGAGGCACCTTGCGATTGGTCGCCCACTTCGAGGCGATAAGCTCCGCACCTTTTGGCGAGCCGCCATGGAGCAGGACCATGTCGGGATGCTTGGCGTAGACCTTGTCGAGGCGGTCCCAGATGAGGTGATGGTCATTGAAGTCGAGCCCGCCGGTGAGTGCGATCATCGGTCCTGCCGGCAACAAGACCTCGGTTTGAGCGCGACGCTTGGCTGCGATGAAGTCGCGGGAGTCGATCATTGCTGCGGTCAGCGTACGGTGGTTCACGAGCGATCCCGATCGAGGGCGCCAGGACGATCCGGTGTGCGCTTCAAAGCGTTCGATGGCCTGGTCGCGGAAGAGCTCCAGGCAGTTCCGGCGCTCGATCAAAGTGATGCCTTCGGCGGTCAAGCGCTCGAGTTCGGCCGATCGAACCTCAGAGCCATTTTGCTCGCGTTGGCTCTTTTGCTGCGCCTGTTCGTTGTCGTCGAGTTGGCGTCCGATACGGTCGACGGCGCGGTGGAACAGGTTGACGGTCGACCAGAGCAGATCGTCGAGGTCCGGCTCGAGCCGCGTGTCGCTCAACGTCGCGACCAGGGCGTCGAACACATCGGCGACGGCACCAGCGATCATCTTGCCCTCGGGAAGCGGCCGTGGGTCAGGCTGGTCGTCGAAGGGGCGGAAGCCGAAGAGCTGTAGTTCGGTGAGGACGTGGTCCGTTGGAGAAGAGGCGTGCGGCGGTTCGATGTCGTCGTGGTCGGTCATTGGAAAGGATCCTTTGCCGGATCGGCCGCGCCCATCGCGGCCTTCGTGGCGATCACTCAGACGGCGGGCGGAACGGGCTAGAACCCGCAAGGGCCGAAGCGGCAGCGGAGGATGGCGGAGGCCGGCTATTTTGCTTCGCGATGCAAAGCGCGCCACTTTGACGGCTGATGTCTTATCGCCGGCGCGCGGCGGAAAATAGCCGGCCGTAGCCATTGCCGGCCCGGTCCGGTTGCCGTCCGATCGCCCTCTAGAAGGCCGAGGTCGCGTCCTCTTCCGGCAGTGGCCTCGTTATGACCGACCAACCTCGATCGAAGCACCGGCCTATTCTGCGGCTTCTGTCGACGCATGCAGGAAGCGGACGACGTCCTCTGGTACGAGTTGAAGCCGCAACGCTGCTCGGAGGCTCTCAAGACCGAAGATGTGCAGGTCTTCGTTGAAATCGCCCAGTCGGGGGGACAACGCGATTACTTCAACGCCGACGGCCTTTGCACGCTGGGTGAGAATAGCCTGCACGGCGTCTCCGGCGGCATCTGCGTCGCAGGCGACATAGAGCCGACGCAGGCCAGACGGCAGCAACATGGCTGAGAGGTGATTGGCCGAGAGCGCCGCAGCCATAGGCATGGTCGGCAGCACGTAACGCAATGAAAGCATGGTCTCGATTCCCTCGCCGGCGGCGAGCACGTCGTCCACCACGCCGAAGCGAACGGCGTTGCCGAGAAGGTCGCCCATCGCTCGCCTGGGCGTGGCGATCGGAGCCTTGCCAAGACGAATGCGATCAAAGCCGTCTGGATCGAGCCAGGTTCGGTGCGCTCCGGTGATCCGCCCCTCAAGGTCCGTGACGCGGGCAATCATCGCCGGCCAGGTTTCGGTCGGCGCATGCTCGTCCGGCCGGTAGTAGCAACGAGGGTGGAAGCGCAGGCTGCTACCATGATGGACGTGAGCTATTCCGCGACACTGCAAATACGTTTCGACCATGGTGCCCTCGATCGGGCTGGATATCGCAAAGAGCCGTCGGGCGGCTTCCTGCGATCCAGTTGGCGCCACCGAACGAACGGGTTTGGAGGCCAGTTGCGGCTCAGGACGAGGCAGCTTCAAAAACCGCCTCGCTTCCTCGGTGACCTCGCTGAAGTCGCGCAACCCCCGGCACTCGCGAATAATATCGAGGAGGTCGCCATGCTCGCCGGTGGCAGCGTCAGTCCACTTGCCGGCGGGTCCCTTAGGTGATTCCTGGAGCCGCACGAACATCGAGCGGCCCGGCGTGTTGCGGACGTCGCCGACCACCCAGTACCGCCCCGCCCGTTTGCCATTGGAGAGATAGTATCGGCACACGGCCTCGGCCTCGCGCGCGAGGCGGCGTGCCAGTTCGCAAGGCGCGGCGGACATCACGCGGCCTCCCGCTCGCTGACACGCGCGACCGGGTAGGTGTTGAGCACCTTTGTCAGGATCCCGACGCCGCTTTCGTCCGTGGGCAAGAACATTCGCAGCTTCCAGCATATGATCTCTCCAAAGAGGCCGTAAGCGAGGAGGCGATCGCGCATCGTGTCGTTGAATCCCGATAGCTCGATGCGGCATGCGCCCACCACCCGGACGCGGCGAAACTGAAGCCCCTCCGCGAGGTCGAAGATGGTCCGCCCCTCCATCAGCGCGGCCAAGGCAGCGTCCGGGGTCAGCGTGGGCGCATCCGCCGAGACGACGTTTGCGACCCACGCGGCAGAAACTTTGCGGCCGATGATGCGTTCGCCCGCATCGGTCTGGAGCCGATAGACGCGGGTCGATTCGTTCGGCAATCGTTTCCAGATGGGCAGCAGCAAGCCGGCCACGACGTGGATCGTGCTTTCCGTGAACTCAGGCACCTCGGCAAGCTCCGCGAGCCAGGCCGTGGCAAAACGTTCGCGATCCGCTTCGACCCAACGGCTCTCCAGCATCACGTTCAAGGGGACGTGGTGCTGCTCCATAGGCCTGATCAGGCGGACGCGGCGCTCGATCTCGCCGTCCTCGAGCATGATGCTCGGGGCCGGAACCTGCACGGCGGCCCGTCCCGAGCGCTCGTTGATCAGCAGGACACCATGATTGGAAAGACGAGCAAGAGCGTCATCCAAACCAACAGGATGGTTACGCTGGCGCTGGACGATGGTAAGCAGCCGAGTTTCGCCGCCTGTACGGGGATGGACATAGATTGTCCTCCGTCCGCTGACGACAAAGCTTTCGGCGCGGAGCGTTTCCAGCCCGAGGTCATAGGTGCCCGACACAACAGCGCCCTCAATCCGGGCGGTCAAGAGCTGCTCGAACGCGGTAAACAGGACATTCTGCAGGTGGATGGTGAGTGCCAACAACCTGTTCAGGAAGGTCGTGATCGGCGGCAGGTCATCCCTAAGCCCATTGACATCCGTGAGTTTCAGGCCGGTCGCATCCTCGAACCTCGCGAGCGAGCATCCGTCGACCTTGCCTCGCACCAGCAGCGTGTAGAGTTGACGCAACGCGTCACGGCCATACTGGCTTTCGAGATTGTCCTCGGACCGGAACAGCCCCTGCCCTCCGGTCTGGCGCTGGCCGCGCGTGATGGCCCCCAATGTGTCGAGCCGGCGCGCGATGGTGCTGAGGAAGCGTTTTTCAGCCTTCACGTCGGTCGCGATTGGCCTGAATAGCGGTGGTTGAGCCTGGTTGGTCCGGTTTGTCCGGCCGAGTCCCTGGATGGCGGCATCCGCCTTCCATCCGGGCTCGAGCAGATAATGGACCCGCAAGCGGCGATTCCTGGCCGACAGCTCGGCATGGTAGCTCCTTCCCGTACCGCCCGCGTCGGAGAACACGAGGATGCGCTTGACGTCGTCCATGAAGGCCGAGGTCTCAGCGAGATTGGCCGAACCGGCGCGGTTTTCGACCGTCAGCCGATCGCCCTTGCGAATGATACGGCGCGAACGGCCGGTCACTTCGGCGACCATGTCGGTGCCGAAGCGCTGCACGATTTGATCCAGCGCTCCGGGGACCGGTGGAAGGGAGGCAAGTTTCTCAATGAGGTGTCCGCGTCGTTCTACGGCTTCCCGGCTCTCAACCGGCCGGCCATCGCGATAGACAGGCCGGGAGCAGAGGTTACCTTCCGAGTCTGTAAAGGGTTCGTAGAGCTGGACCGGGAAGGAATGGGCGAGATAGTCGAGCACGTACTCGCGCGGGGTGATGTCGACCTGGACGTCGCCCCAATCTTCGGTCGGGATCTCGGCGAGCCGGCGCTCCATCAATGCTTCGCCCGTTGAAACAATCTGGATGACAGCGGCATGGCCGGCGTCGAGATCGCGGTCGATCGATCGGATGAGCGACGGCGTCTTCATCGAGGTCAGCAGATGGCCGAAGAAGCGCTGTTTGGCGCTCTCGAAGGCGGATCGAGCCGCGGATTTTGCCTGCCCGTTCAACGTTCCGGTTTCGCCAGTGATGTTGGCGGCCCGCATCGCCGCGTCCAGGTTGTTATGGATGATGCTGAACGCATCGGCATAGGAGTCGTAGATGCGTACCTGTTCTGGCGTAAGCTGATGTTGAACGAGCTCGTACTCGACGCCCTCATAGGACAATGAGCGGGCGGCGTAGAGACCGAGCGCCTTAAGGTCGCGCGCCAGCACCTCCATCGCCGCGACTCCCCCTTGCTCGATTGCCTCGACGAATTCGGCGCGCGTGGCGAATGGGAAGTGGGCGCCGCCCCAAAGGCCTAGGCGTTGGGCATAAGCGAGGTTGTGGACCGTGGTAGCGCCCGTCGCCGACACATAAACTTCGCGAGCGTTGGGCAAGGCGTGCTGGAGCCTCAGGCCTGCGCGTCCCTGCTGAGAGGCCGCCTGGTCGCCACGCTCGCCTTTGCCCCCGACCGCATTCTGCATGGCATGGCTCTCGTCGAAGACGATCACTCCGTCGAAGTCGGAGCCCAACCATTCAACGATCTGCCCGACACGCGAAAGCTTCTCGGCACGCTCGTCGGTGCGCAGCGTAGCGTAGGTGGTAAAAAGGATGCCTTCCGAAAGCCGGATCGTGGTACCGTGGCGAAACCGGGACAGCGGCGTAACGAGAAGTCGCTCCATGCCGATCGCGGACCAGTCGCGCTGGGCATCTTCGATCAACTTGTCGGATTTGCTGATCCAGACCGCGCGACGGCGGCCCTTGAGCCAATTGTCGAGCAGGATCCCACCGACCTGCCGCCCCTTGCCGGCGCCGGTACCATCGCCGAGAAACCAGCCGCAACGAAAGCGGACGGCATTCTCGGCCTCGTCGCGTGCGGCGGTCACAACATCAAACGTCGCATCGACCGTCCAGGAGCCCGCGAGAAATTCGGAATGCGCTTCGCCAGCATAAATGACACTCTCGATCTGTGCGCCCGACAGAACTCCGTCTGCCACCAGATTTGAAAGCAGATGCGGACGGTAGGACGGCTTCGGTGGCGCAACGGACGCCATCGCCGCGGATTGCACGAGCTCGGTCGGATGCGCGCACGATCCGGGAACAAGGATCGACTGCAATCCGTACTCCTCATACAGCGCATCGGTGAGGCGGGCGCCTTCCGGCGGAGACCATTCGACGGTTTTGTACGTAAGTTCCACACCTTCCGGCGCGTCCCCCAAAGTAGAAGAGAGGCTTGGTGCAATGGCGCCGGCCGATCCGGGCATTGCAGGGCGCCTAACGGTGTCGGCCACGACTGGCGCGGCGACGGGCAGCCTCGGGGGCACATGCTGGGTGACCCACTCGAGCAAGGTGGCGACATCGCCGGCCACGCCTTGCGAGGCGGGAAATACCTTCGGATCGGCGGCGGGCAACTTGTCGATTACGAGCAGCCTCGTGTCCGTGTGAGTGCCGTGCTTGGCGTAGACGGCGCCGCCGATCTCGGCAGAGAACACGAGCCGTCCGCGCTCCTGCAGGCGAACGAAGGCCTCTAGCCACGGCGGGTTATCGGGCGCAAGGCCTGCGCCAGCGATGGCGACGAGGCGCCCACCATCGCAAAGACGCGCCAGGGCCGAAGCGATGTGCCGGAAAGCGGCGTCCGCCATTCGTCTATCCACATTCGCCAGCGCGGAGAACGGCGGGTTCATCAGAACCACGCTCGGCACAACGCTCGCGTCGAGGTGATCATCGATCTGCGCGGCGTCGAAGCGCGTGACATCAACGTTGGCGAACAGATGATCCAGCAGCGCCGCGCGGCGTTCGGCCAACTCGTTCAACATCAGAGAGGCGCCGGCGAGCTCGGCAAGGATGGCGAGCAGGCCGGTCCCCGCGGAGGGCTCCAAAACGCGGTCCGCAGGCGTAATCCCGGCTGCGGTGCATGCGGCCAGCCCAAGCTGGATCGGCGTCGAGAATTGCTGAAGCGCCTGACTGTCCTCGGAACGCCGCGTATGAGTCGGCAGACAGCTCGCGATTCTGGCGAGCATTGGCAGCATCGCAGCCGTCGAGCCCGCTCTGGCTCGCATGGCCGGGCCGAACTTACGAAGGAAGAGAACGGTTGCCGCCTCGCAGACGTCATAGGCGGTCTTCCAGTTCCAGGCGCCGGCCGCGTCCGAGGCGCCGAAGGCCGCCTCCATGGCGCTACGCAGGACGGCGGCATTGATGCGACGGCCGCGTTCCAGATCAGTCGAGATCTGTCGGGCGGCCTTGAGGGCGGCAGAGGTCAGAGTGGCAGCGGCACGCATCGAGAGCGGCGCGGCGGCAGTGCCGCCCGCGAGAGATTCGGTCATGGCAGGATGTCTCGGGAGAGCAGGAACAGGTCGAACCGCGCGGCGCTCTCCCTAAGACCACGGCGATTCAAACCCTTCCCGGCCCAGCTCTCACTCTCAGCGCTCGCCCATAAAAATGGGGACCAGCGTTACACACCGGTCCCCAAGCAACTGTGGGATGGCCCAAGCCATCCCACTCTGTGTTACTCAGCCGCGTCGAGCTGTTCCGGATCGTCGTCGACGGCGTTCTCCCGATCCTCATCGTCGGCGAGGAATTCGGGCAGTGGGCCCAATTCACCCTCCTGCTCAACTGGCGCCGCATCGGGATCGACGAGACGCAGCGGCTCCGGCAACCAGCCTGAACCATCGAGAAGACGCTCGGCCTCCTTGGCCATGCCCGCCTTCTTCAGGTGGTCAATCAGTTGCGCGGAAGATGCGCCCCTTGCTTCCCGCACGGCCTCCAGAATGCGAGGCTTGGTGACCCGGCCGAGATAGTTATCGACGGTCGGTCGCCAGCCGGCCTGCACCATATCGAGCCCGACCGCGCGCGCCAGCACATTGGCTTGGTCGAGACGCGTGCGGACATTATGCGCGGAGACGCGGCCCTGATTATAGCGGCTAGCTGGCTCATAGACGGCGTTGACCGCAAATGACGCACAGTGAGCGAACAGGGACGCCTGAGCGGCGCCGTCCAGGGCTGTGAGCGCATCCCAGAGATCGTTCTCGCCCTTCGGTAACCGCGCCTTCCAGGACTCATGCCGCGCCTCGACGGCCTTTGCGGACGCACTCTCCCGCAAGCCGGGGGCTTGAGCGGGAAAGGTCGGCGTGCGAAGTCCGATCTCCAGAGAGCTTCCGGACGAGGCGAGCCGATAAAAGGCCGCCAGCACGAAGTTGTGCAGCACCGCCTGGAACGCGATCGCGGGATTTTGTGCTAGCGCATCCCGCAATGCCAAGGTGCGATGCGCCGTCAGCTCGGTGATCAGCCGATCCGGCAGAGCTTTGGTCGCGTCCTCATCCTCCTCTTCGGCGTCAGCAGCGCTAGCTGCGATCGCGATGACCGTCCGCTGGACGGAAGCACGGCTCTCCCGGCCCGCAATCGACGGTGTATCAGCGCCCTGCCCGTCATCAGGATCGACCGCAGAGACGTCGTCCTCGGACCGGACGTAACCCCGGTCCACCGACAGGCGCCCTTCAGAATCGAGGCTGACGAAGACGCCGGCGCGGACGATCTCGGCCGGCTCATAGATCATCGATCGATCTTCGAACGCGACCAGTGCCGCTTCGATCTCACCGAGCCGCTGGTCGACCTCGTCGGGCAGCTCGTCGGCATCCTGATAGTCAGATTCAAGCCTGGCTTGCTCCGCGTTGAGTGCGTCGATGGTAGCCCGCTCCTCTGGGGAGAGCTCGACAGGCTTGCCCTCGAGCTCGCGCAGGCCGTTGGTATGCCCGTACGAGAAATCGACCGCCACCGAAATCCACTTCCAGCCTTCGGTGGCGATCTTTTCCGCTTCCAGTTTCAGCTTGTCGGTGACAAGACGGTCCAACAACGCAACGTCCTGCAAATATCCGCCATCGTCATGCTCGAACAGATCGCGCAGAACGCCGCCGCCTGAGTGTTCGTAAGCCTCGAGGCCAACGAACCGAGCGCGGCGATCGGACGCGCGGACTGTTTGTTCTGTCAGCAAGCGCCGGATTTGGTAGGGCTCGTCGTAGCCTGAGCGGCTGACCTGCTCCCAGACTTGCTCCTGGCGAGCATGATCGGCAGTCACCGAGAACGCCATGAGTTGCTCGAGCGTCATGCCGTCCTCGGCGTAGACCTCGTGCAGCTTGTTAGAAACCGAGGCCAGTCGAAGCCGCTGCTTCACTGCCGCCGGCGTCACAAAATGCCGGGCAGCGATGTCTTCCTCGCTCATGCCACCTTGGTGGAGACACTGGAAGGCGCGAAACTGATCGAGCGGGTGCAGGCCGACCCGCTCGTCATTCTCCGCAAGCGAGTCGTCTTCCGCGATGCCCTGGTCGCGCACCACGCACGGAATCGCTTGCGTTTTCGCCATGCGGTCTTGTTTCACAAGTAGTTCGAGGGCGCGATAGCGCCTGCCGCCTGCAGGCACTTCGAACATGCCGGTCTCGGTGCCTTCGGCATCAACGACCGCCCGAACGTTGAGGCTCTGCAGGAGCGTGCGTGCCGCGATGCTTTCGGCGAGTTGCTCGACCGAGATGCCCGCCTTCACATGACGGACATTGGATTGGCTCAGCACCAGCTTATCGAACGGAATGTCGCGTGAGGGCGACAGGGTGATCTTTTGGACAGCCTTCGTCATGTCGATTCTCCACGACGGGCAGCCGCGAGCCTCTCTCTCGGCCTTCAACCCGTCGCGAAAAAGGACCCGCCTCTCACTCTCTTACCCGCGGTGGCCGAGGACAACCTCACGCTGCTTCCTGCTCCGCTGTCTCCGTCGTCATCTCGACAATCTTTTCCGGCAAGAATCCAAGGAGATAATCCGCAACCTTGCTGGCTTGCGAGGCAGCTCGCACAATCGCGCGATTGTCCTCTCGCAGCACGTCAAGCCAGGAGCCGATATAGTCGGCGTGTCGCACGGTCGGCACAATACCGAGCGAAGCGCAACTGAACGCAGACGATATCTCTGCGATGAGCTCCTCGAAGGCGTACTTCTTGGTACCGTAGCTGCCCCCCAAGTCGCGGTCGAGACGTGATGCATGGCCGCTGGCATGCGCCAACTCGTGCAAGGCCGTTCGATGCCAGTTGATCGGCTCGAAATAGGCTTGCGGTGGCGGCACCTGCACATAATCTTCTGCCGGTGCATAGAAGGCGCGGTTGCCACCAATGCGGAAGTCGATTCCGGTCGCCTTGATCAGGTATTCTAACTTTGGCTCGATCGGGCCTGGCGGCGGAGGCGGCGCCGTCGTTGTGATCTCCAAGGGCAAGCCGTCGCATTGATCGGTGTTGAAGACCGTGAATCGTTTGAGGAACGGGATGGCCTGCGCTTCATCGCCCGTCTCGCTGGCGCGCCGCTTTTCGTCGGCCGGCACAAAGCGGTCGGCATAGACGACGGTGGTGCCGCGCTCGCACTTGCGGACGTGGCCGCCGAGCGACAGCGCCTGGCGGAAGGTAAGCCAGCTCTGACCTGTGAATGCACGTTCGGTGGCAGCTCCCCAGAGGATTAGAACGTTGATGCCGCTGTATGGACGGCCAGTCGCGGCGCTTTTGGGCATGGCCAAAGACGCCGTCGCCGCCGCGGTACCCCAGGGCTGCACCCACGGCACGCGGCCAGCCTCAAGTTCAGCAATGATCTTGTTGGTAATTTCGTCGTAAAGGCTTTTCCGGTCTTCGCCGGTGCGCGCCCGAGGATGGTGTCTGGACATCGCGGATCTCCGCGACGGGCGCGGCGAGCCTCTCTCTCAGCCTGTAACCCGTCACGGCAAAACCCGGCCGGCACTCTTACTCTCGGCCTCTTCAGGCGGAATCGATGCCGCGTGATTTGCGAGAGCGCCGCACGCGCACAAATGATGGAATGCGAAATCTGCTTACGCGCTCCGCCTTCCGTTCCATTCTTCGTGACTTGGCCTTGAAGTGCTTTAGGGCCGCAGGCCCGACCAGGCCTGCGCCAAAGCGCATCGCCTCAACGCAAAATGGCACCCGGAGAGCGTGAGCATAGCGGCCCGAAGGGACACGCGGGTCCGAGTGCAGCGACGAGACCGGTTAAAAGGGCACCCGGGATCGGGGCAGTAATAGCGATCGCCGAGAGGCGAGCCCCTTTCCCGAGTGCTCCCGGCGAGGAGCTCCGCATGTCTTTGCGCGAGGGATCGAAGCCGGATGGCCGAGACGCAAAGCGGCTCGGTTCACGAGAGCCCGGTGCGGCGGAAGCCGCACGCGCGAAGCGGAAAAAATCCGCCAGTCCGAGGATCTAGATTTCCTCGCGCGCATGCGTCTGCGTGTCATAGATCCTGATCTGCAGCATGGGAAAACGCTTCTTTAGTTCTTCTCTACCTGCCCTGGCGCCGTCTCTGGTTGCGAATTCGCACTTGAGTCGGCCGTCCACTTCAAGTGCGTAACCAGAGGCCGGCAGTTCACGATTGGCTGCAACCATTTCATTCCCATTGTGCAGTGAGGTCTTTGAGAATGATGCGTAGCGTGAGTCGCCCAAGGCGCGCTAGAGCCACCTGCCCAAGCACGTTGATCGCCATCGCACGTTGTGGATTGACGCCTCGCAATGGACGCATCAAGGTTGGGCATTTGCATCGTCCGAACAGGCGGTCGGGTTTCTGCTGGGGCGGATGCATGCACGATAGAGCCACGGCTCGACGAAGCTGCCCTTCCAGAGGCACTCGCCCGCGCGCTCAGCCTGCCGCTGAGCTTCGTGATATCTGCTCTTCGACTATTGAGGCCAATCCAGCGCGAGACCGTTGCGCACAAGCCATTCCCCAAGATCCTTACCCGCGGCGGAACAAGTTGCCACCGTGCGGCCATACCGGTCGAGGCTGAGCGGGACGCAGTTGACGGGGCGCCGGGCAATGAAAGCGTCAGAGGTCATTCCCGGCCTTCGAACCACAGCGGTAATGCATACTGTCCTCGCCGCGACATAGCTGAGTGCTCTCCGGAGCATCCACACCCCAAAGGCGGATCCACCTTCCATGAATTTCCAACGTGTCGCGGTCAGTGACGCTGGTCTGACCGACAAAGCTTTCGGCAACAGCCGGGGTCGATAGCAGCAGGAGGATCAACACAAGGACACGGCGTTTGATCATGGCGTACGGAGCGAAGGCAGAGCTATCAGCACGGTTGCCCCTCCGTCTGGGCAGCGGCGATGGATTGGAAGGCTTCGTGGTTGTTACGAGATCGCCTCGGAAAAAATGCCTCATTTCTCCGTCGTCCGGCGGATTTCTTCCAATTGAAAGTCCCGTGGAGTTCGCGCATTTCATAATAGCGACGCCTCCTACCATCCAGAGCCCGTAACGATGGCGTACTTTACGGCTTCCTTGCAGCGCATTCCGAAGATCACCTCTTCGCCCCTGTTCGATCAACGTCAGCCGGACCGCCGGCGCGGATCGAACATCATCGGGTTCATCATGGCTTATGCCGCGCTGGAGGCTCGTCAGATTGAGAGTGGCTGCCAACTCCTGGCGCAAGCGGCGGACCAGTTTCGTTCAAGGTGACAACCGCGAAACAACTGGACCAGCGAAATCTTGACGAACTGGCCTTTCTAAACGTGCCAGGCGCGGGCTATTCTGGAGCGGAGAACGGAGAACCGCTATGTATGTGCCCCCCGCCTTCCGAGATGATGACATCGAGAACATCCGAGCGACCATTAGCTCCGCACGCCTGGCGAACCTGATCACAGCCACGGCAGAAGGGCCGCTCGCAACACCACTTCCGCTATTCCTCGACGCGATGGAAGGCCAACGGGGAGTCCTGTACGGCCACGTGGCCAAGGCTAATCCGCAATGGCGCTCGGCGCCGATAGGCGAAGCCCTGGCCATTTTCATGGGTCCGGAAGCTTACGTGACCCCCTCATGGTACGCCACCAAGCAGGAAACCGAAAAGGTAGTGCCGACGTGGAACTATATCGCCGTCCATGCTTACGGTCCGGTTGAGTTCTTCGAAGATACCCAACGCCTGCTTGATGTGGTCACCCGACTGACGAACATTCATGAGGGCTCACGGGCGGCACCTTGGTCTGTCAGCGACGCTCCGGCAGAGTTCATCGCCGCCCAGTTGCGTGGGATTGTCGGCATCCGCATTCCCGTTACCAAGTACGACGGCAAGCGCAAGATGAGCCAGAACCGTCCTCTTGCCGACCGTATCGGTGTCGTCACCGGCCTTGCCGCGAGCCAAGAACCGCGCGATCAGGAAGTCAGCATCCTGGTCCCAACGCTGGCCTGAGCCACGACGCTTCTGACCGCAAGGCGAGGCCAAGCCGTGTTCGGCTACCAGTTCTTCCTTTTCCTGGCAGCGGCGCTGCTCGTGGCCGTCACGCCGGACCGCGCATCTTCTATATCCTTGCGCGACCGCTTGCTCGCTGCAGGGGTGAAGGTTTGGTGTCGAGCGTCGGCCTAGGTCGCGGTGGGCTCGTGCACGTACTAGCTGGCGCCGCCGGCCTCTCCACCCTCGTCATGGCGAGCGCGGAGGCTTTCACTTGGGCCGGCTCCGCATTTCCTTCGATAAGACATCCTTGGCGTCGAATATCGAATGTGGTTGCTTCATCAAAGATCAAAGAAGCGACGCTGCTCGCGCCTCCCCGCACTCGCGCGCGCTGCACCTCCCGAACTAAGAGGTCAGGCTCCACCTTGGCGCGCAAAACCACAGGATCAAGCTGCTGATACCCAGGTTGGTAGTAACGGCTCGTCCAGGATTTCGGGTAGGACGAGATCAACATAGGTTTGGCCCCGTCTAGGCGCAAACAGGCAAATCGTCGAAACCCAAGCTTTTGCGTCAGCCGTTCAGCAATGCGTTCAAATGCATGCACCCGCTCGCGTGCGACGCCGTCGCGCTGGACGTATCGGAGGTGAGCGCGCACGTCACCTAGGTCACCTGACTTGATCCGCGTGATCCGTGCCTAGACCACGAGAGGGCGCGGGCCCTGGCTTCGACCGCCCAGCCAGCACTGCGCCTTGCGCGTGGACGCGGCCGATGCGGCTACCGGTAAACGATGAACCTGCCCACACACTGGCGCCGGACTTGGCCGCTTGCTGACGGATGCGTCGAAGGAAGCTTGGTCGCTCCCTGGCTCTCCGGTTACCGATCCGTCAAGCTTCACTTCGAATTCGTCGTCGATTTCTCGCATGGCTCGCATCCGATGTTTGGAGAAGACGCCGATATGTGAAGCCGACTAGCGATCGCCAGGACGCAGACGCAATTGCCCAAGCTCGCCATTGCGTTCGGTCGAACCTGGTGACGGCGAAGATCCACGAAGCGCCAAATCCTGGATGTGCAGACAACGACTTAAGCGCTCCGTACCGCCAGTGCTTTTATCTTGCCCTCCCGCCGGCCTAATTGCCTTTCTCCTGGAGCTGGGTCTTTGCTGGTGTGTGGGCCTATAGCGCTGAGATTTCGTCACCGAGTGGCCAAGATCGATGCCGCGATGGCGCACAATTTTTCTGTGCGCTCGGATTTCGAATGCCCGCGCCCGCTCGACAGTACCCATCAATGAAAGCACGAATACCGCCGCAACGACCGCTAACGGCGACACGAAATCGCATCCAAAATCGAGTTTGAACGACAGCAAGAGCACCGTAAGATCCCGCCGGTTTCTCTTGCGGTCGAGTCCTTGCTGCCTAACCCTCTTCTTCGTTCGTCGTATTGAGCTGGCCCGACCACTCGCAGAACGCCTTGCTGCCGAGGAGATAGAGGATGAGAATTAGGGCTGCGATGACGGGCGCCCCCAGCATACCCAACGCCGGAATCAACTGCACGAGGTAGGCTCCGAGAGTTAGCCCCCCGGCCCCGACCACGGTTTCTGGCGTCGGTGCTTTGCCGAGCTTTCCGATCTTCTTGAAGGCCTCGTCGATCATCTTTCGAATTTTGGGATCACCGCAAATATAGCCGCGCATAACCCGCATCAATAAAGCGAAGAAGCCGGATTCATGATGTGCCTGCAGCGCGAGCTGATAGGAATCAGTGGTCATCATACCCTGCTTCGACAGCTCTCCACGCAGCCATTCCAATCGCTTCAAGGCCTCGGGGTGAGTCTTGGCCGCCGCTTCGAAATCCTGCTGTGGCTTCAGTTCCCAGCTTCGATATGCCGAAGTGCGGCGAGATTTTTCCTTCAGCTCTGATGGGGTTGCAAAGGGCTCTTTGAGCACCACTCCCACCAGACGTCCCAGACGCCGAGCTGCTCTTTCCTTGTCCTTTTCGGCAACGATCTCCTGCAGACTTTGGTGGTATTCTACCCTCGCCAATTGATCGAGTTGGACGACCCCACCTTGAATGTCAATGGCCTCGCTGAGTGCGTCATTGCGAACGTTCGCTGTCAGTGTCGCGGCAACGGCCGTTGACGTTGGCCTGTCAGATCGGATTAGGATATCCGAGACACGTGTGATCTCAATGCCCTCTTCGTCCAGACTCTCTTCTGCGCCGCGTGGCAACATCTGGTCCCATTCGGTCACCGGACCGAAGCTGATGTCGAGATCGCGTTCGATCTGGCTGATGCGCTTCTGCCGTATCGAAAATCGGCCCGGATCGATGGCTTCCTCGGCCAAATTCTCGATCAGGTCACGCTGGCTGAGAACGAATCCGATCGCGCCGGGACGCTCGTTCCGGTCGCGCCAAATCACGATTTTAAAGAATGCCCAGGGGACGCGAGCATCGTCCAATTTCTTGTCCCGGTCCCCGAAAATGGGGCCGTTGAAGACCGACAAGCGCGTTCTTTGCTGGCCGCCCTGCTCCGAGATGAAGTTCTCCAGGTCACCCCACAGATCGAGATCTGCGCCGGTGAAATCGGTCGACCGATTGAGCAGATAGTGCTGCGGCGCGGCATTTGTGTAGTGGAACGTATCCCAATTCGCTGCCAGGGCATCCTCCTTGTCGCTGCCCCACGCGGCGTCGTCACGCCGAGTAAGATGCCCTTTGTCGTAGTCATTATCGTTGTAGTAGCTCGCCCCGAGCTGGTCTTGCGGATCGATACGTGGATCAAGCCGCCAAGACTGGCCGCCTTCGTCCCGCGAAACTGACTCTGGTGGATTGAAGTTCACGTTGCATGCAGACACATAGGCAATGCGCCGCCGCTCGTTCATGATGATACTAAAGCGGTGGTAGCGAAGCTCGGTGGTATCGCGCGGTCGTGCAGGCCTAGGCACGCGCAACGCGCGCCCAAAACGCGGCTGCGCCTTCATGGTTGGAAACGGGACGTTCACCCCGAGGAACCGCCGGTCGTAGCCTTCACGGTCGGCATACTCCTCCGGCTCGAGCCTTTCTTCCAGAATTTCACCCCGAAAGCTTGGAACTCGCACAGGTGCCGATGCAATCGGCGTTCCTGCAAGCGGTTGACGTGCTTCGCCAATGGCCAAGGAAATACGCAATGGGATCTCAAGTTCGAGCGCCGTTCGAACAGATGGTTGGATCGCCGCAACTTGCTCGCGTTCAAGCCGGTCGGGCGCGCGGCGGCCGACCGGCTCGTTGGCTTTGCGTAGCTCGATGGCTTCCTTGCGCACGTCCAAAGGCGGCGGCGTCTTGTTCAACACAGGGGCCAGCAGTGCCTTTTGCTCGCTTGAAAGCTGTAATTGGCTGAGCTCGGCGATGAGTGACGAGACGCGGACGCCCTCGTTCGCGCGCCAGGCAATCTCGGCGGAAGACTGCGTCTTCTCGTCCCAGACCTTGCCTTCCTTATCGAGCCAGTGCCCGCCCGCATCCTCGACCGGGACACCCGTATGGTGAAGGGCGACAACCTCCCACTGATCGTTGAGGACCGGCGACCCCGACGAACCCTTTTCGGTGTCAGCCTCGTAGTGAAGAAATGGGCCAAGAGAGTTGGCTTCCTGGCTGCTCGTCGAAAGGTCAAGAAGCCGGTTATCGCGAACGACAACCTCCTTCTCGCGGCCGAGAGGATGCTGGATGATATTGACGAAGTCATCCGGTGTTACCGTGATCTTTCCCTGAGCCTCGTTCAGAGCAAGCCAGCCATACTGGTCGATCCCGGCGCCCTGATTGCTCCTCGGCGCTACGGCTACGATCGCAAAGTCCAGATTTCGACTATTGAGAAACAATCGGTCCGGCTCGAAGGCGAAAAGTTGCGGTTGAGGATTTGGCGCGAAGCGATTTTGTTCATAGTCCATCTGAATGAAGCAAGTCGCGGCCTGCTCTTGCGTACGAAGCACGTGCTCATTTGTCAGAACAACACCGTTGCCAATGAGAAAGCCGGTCCCGCGCGCTCGAAGGCCTCCGCCCGTATCGATGAGAATGCGGCCGACGCGCCGGCTTGCTTGTATGCCGCGAGCCAGGAACTCGACAGACAGGAAGTTGCGCACGCCAAGGACGACTTCCTGAACGAGCTGCTCGTTGAGATCTTCAGCGGCGAGCGGCGTTGGGCGATTGATCAAGTCTTGAAGCGTCGGGTTGTCAGGGAGGCGACCATCGCTTACGCTCTTTCGTACTTGGTCAATCAATCTATTCAAGCGAAGGGCGACGCGCGGCGGCGTATCGGCGGCGAGCGCACGTCCTTCCTCGACGGCTATGGCTTTTTGCTCGCGGACTGCGGTGCGCTCCCGCCATCGTTTGGCAGCTTCTGCTGCCCGCTCCAGAAAGACGGAATTGAAGTCAGGATCATTATCCATTTCTGCGGTCATGGTGATCGTCCTAAAGGTCAGAATACGTTTGTGAATTGCGAGAGAAGGAGCTTCGCGAGGGACCCCGTGCAAACGGTACCCTCGTCTCAGCTACTCCGGATCTTCCGGAGTATGGCCTCGAGAATGGTCAGAAACGCTGTCGGGACTGCGATCCCCAAGCTGCGATCAACAAACAACATGACTCAAATGCTCTAAACGAAAGATTGTGTCATCGAGTATTCGGTGTATCGTAGCCTAATACAACTACTACTTTTTGTCGCTCACGATGATTGCTGTCATAGGTTTTTCATATGCCGCGGTCGTTCGCTTTGCAGCGCTGGGGATCGTTGTTTCCGCCGTTGCAGCGACGTCTTGTCTAGCGAGAGCCGACAACGGCTGGCCCGTCAAGCACGAGCTCATCGGCAAGGACGGCAAAAAGTCCAGAGACGTCAGTGGGATTGCGTGTACGGCGGAGCATGGATTTCCCCGCTACTGCCTTGTAATCGATGACAATTTGCAAGAGGCCCAATTCGTAACCCTCAAGCAGGGCAAGCTTGTAGCAGGTGAGCCGGCCAAGCTCATCGACAATACGTTCAAGCGCAAGCCGCTCGAGCTCGATGGCGAGGGCGTCGCGTTTGGCGGCGGTTGGTACTATGTCATCGGCTCGCACGGCCACCCGCGTGACAAGAAGCACAAACTCGATCCCATCAGGGATGCCGAAGAAATCAGGGCTCGCATCCGGGCAAGCAGTCAGGTCGTGCGCTTTCGCCCGGATGAGAAACACAGTATTGCGGTCGACATCGAGCGGACACCAAGGCTGCGAGAGATCATTGCCTCTGATCAGGTTCTCACCCCTTATCTGGACAAACGGCTGGAGGACAATGGCCTGACGATTGAAGGGGGCGCAGTCAAGGAGGGCCGGCTCTATGCAGGCTTTCGCGGCCCGATACTTGAGGACACGCGAGCAGCGATCGTATCAGTCGAGATCGACACCCTCTTTGGCGGAAGAGGCACGGCACACCAGCTGTTCCAGCTTCCCTTGGATGGGCGCGGCGTGCGTGATCTTACCACCCATGGCGACTTGATATTGATCCTCGCAGGGCCGGCCAAGGACGGCGCAGGGACTTATGCCGTCTATTCCTGGGATGGGCGGACGGAAAACGTCAAGCTGCTAGCCGAACTATCTTTTCAATCCTCCCGGAAGCCAGAAGCTCTGCTGCCTTTGACAAAACGCGGCTTGGAGCTGCGTGTCCTGATCTTGTTCGACGGCGACAAGGACGGCGCTCCAACTCCGGTCAATGTCACAGCGCCCTGATGCAACACGCGTTGAGGATCCACATGAGGCTGCTTTTCTTGGTCGCCATCGCCCCTCTAGTTCAGGTCGATCGCGTTCTGCAGCGGGCCCAAGGCAAAGCGACCGGATATCTAAGCATACCGATCTCGACTGTCGCCGGCAGCTATTTCGGCGTCAATGTCAAGGTTGCGGCCCGGACCAAGCGCCGGAGGGCAGCCTGGAGAATGAATTCTTTTGTCTGCGTCTCGCCGCGCGCCTGAAGCTGCCAGTGCCTGACGTCCAAATGCGACTGCAGGGTGCCATTTCATTTCTTCTGCTCGAACGGTACGACCGGTCAAGACACGACGACGGCTGCGGCCGAACGCACCATCTTGCGGCGGTTCGGAATGATAGGGTAGCGTTGGGTCCGCCCTAACCACGCCAGAGCTACCTGCGCAAGTGTGTGATCGGCATCGCATGTTGTGGATTGATGCCTCGCAGTGGATCCCATCAAGGATGGGCATTTGCATAGTCCGAACAGGCGGACGGATTTCGTCCGCGCGGATGCATGCACGATAGAGCCACGGCTTGACGTAGCTGCCCTTCCAAAGTCCCCGGCCCGCGCGCTTGAAGCGGCCGCGTGATGAGGCGAGTGAAACGGCATCCACGCCTGGGCCGACCATTTCGGTCGACAAAGACTGAAGGTTAGGAATAGGTAGCTTAACCGAAGACGGCAGCGGAGCCGCCCAGCCGCCCGCCTCGGGGAAGTCGTTCAGTTCGTAGGCAAAGACCTCATCTTGCACGGCGCTTGCAAGCTCGGCCGGATTGAGCGGACGCTGGCCGCATTTGCGTATCACGACGGTGCAGGAGGGCGACCGCCTCCGCGCCTGCTTGTGCCAACTACCTCGCATCATCGGCGGCTCGGCAGTTGGCCTGCCTCGTCTTGGAGGGATTTGCGGCGGTTCGCGCTCAACTTGCCACGGATCGAGATCGATCAAGCCGAGCCGCTCTGGAACTGACGCGCAGGGAGTCTATCGCTGGCCCCCGTCTCAAGATCGGCAGGCTGCTAAGCCGACTGATCGGTATCGGCACGGAGCGTCAGCTGGCCTTGCTCACCCTCGATCGTTTGAGAAACTCCGAAAATGCCTTGAGCGTCGCGTCTGAAACATGATGCTCGATGCCTTCGGCGTCCGCTTCCGCGGTCTCCCGAGGCACGCCAAGCGCGAGCAGCATTTGTAGGACGAGACGGTGGCGCGCGCGCACCCGCTTGGCGAGCGCTTCACCCTTCTCGGTCAGGAAAATACCTCGGTAGGGACGAGCCACGACCAGGCCTTCGCGCTTCAGCCGCGAGATCGTGTTGATCGCCGTCGGGTGAGAAACTCCCAGCCTTCGTGCGATATCGGTGGCGCGGGCCTCACCTGACGAACCAATCAGGTCGGCAATCAGTTCGACGTAGTCCTCGAGGATGGCGGTCGAGCGCGCCGAACGGGCCTTGCCAAAACGCCGCGCCTGCGCCTGCTCGGTGGGGAGCGCGTGAAGCGATGCTGCGACATCCATGGAAGGCTTTTGACGCATGTGAAAAATCCAGAATCTTTACACCGACCATGGGGCCTCTGTATCGGCATTGCAAGCTCACGCAATTGCCCGACCCTTCTTGCAACAGCTTCGCAATTGCAACAGGCTTGACATTGTAGCCGGTGCCGCGCATTTGTAGCTTTAGCTACATTTTAGTGTACCTACTAAGTACCGCTTCGCCCGCGGTGCTGCCGCGGGGGATTGAAAATGCACGTTCGCGTAACTCGCTCGGCCCTTCTGGGCACGACGTCCATTGTCATGATGTGTCTGAGCGGCTTGGCCCGCGCCCAGCCAACCTCACCCGGGGTGACGTCCGCTCCGCCGGTTGAACAAGCGACGCCACGCCAGCAGCCTCCTGCGGCACCTAGCGCTACCGTGACATCCACCCCATCCGAAGCGGCGGCACCACCGGCTTCCCAATCATCGGGCACGGCGGCCTCGCCTGAGACAGCCAGCTCGCCCGCCGAGGTGGACATTCCGCAGGTGACGGTCGAGGGCAGGCAGAAGAGGCCGGTACGCCGAGCCAATCGCGGAGAAGCCGCCGGCCGGCGAGTGACCCAGGCCCCGCCGGCGCCGGCGGCCCCCCAATCCGCAACGCAGGCTTCCGGCAACCCGACCCTCGCCCCTTCGACCATGACGAGTGGTCAGATCCACGCGAGCCCAACCCAGGGCTTTGGCAATCTGTTCTTCACCGCACCGGGCGCGACGTTGGCAGGCATCTCGACCCAATCCTCGCGGCCGGTCTTGCGGGGACTGTCGGATGCCAAGGTCCGCATCCAGGAAAACGGCGTCGGCGCGGTCGACGTCTCTGACATCGCCCAGGATCACGCCGTGCCGATCGATCCGCTGGCGTTGCAGCGCGCGCAGGTGTTTCGCGGGCCGGGCGCGCTGCGCTTCGGATCGCAGGCGGTCGGCGGCGTCGTCGACGTCACAAATAATCGCATCCCGGCCGCTGCGCCGATCGGAGGCCTGGCCGCCGAGCTGCGATCGGCCGTGACCTCGGTCGACAGCGGCTGGGAAAGTGGCCTGCTGCTCGACGCCGGAAGCGGCAATGCCGCCGTGCATGCCGATGTCTACGGCCGCGGTGCGAAGGACTACCGGATCCCCAGCTATCCCTATCTCGTTCCGCCCGATCCCGCGCCGACGTTCAATGGACGACAGCCCAACTCCGCCGCGCAGAGTGCGGGCGCATCGATCGGCGGCTCCCATCTGTTCGATGGCGGCTATGCCGGCCTGTCGATCTCGCGCTTCACCAGCGACTACTACATTCCCGGCATTGCCACGTCCGAGGCCAAGCAGCACAACCAGCTCGAACAGACCAGGATCGCGAGCAAGGGCGAATACCGCCCCGACGCCGCGTCCCTCGCGGCCGTGCGCTACTGGCTTGGCCACTCGGACTACCGCCACGATGAGGTCGTCAACAACAGCGCAGTCCTCGGCGATTTCCAGACCATCGGCGCAACGTTCAAGAACCGCCAGACGGAAGGTAAGCTCGAGTTCGAAACGCAGCCGCTTGCGACGCCGTTCGGAGCCTTGAGCAGCATCGTTGGCGCCCAGGGCGCCTATCAGCGCCTCGATACGGTCGGCCAGGCGATCCTGCGCCCGGCACAAACCACGACGGCCGCCACCTATTTCTTCGAGGAACTGAAGCTCACCGAGACGCTGCGGACGCAGCTCGCCGGCCGCCTCGAACATGTCGAGGTATCCGGCACGTCGTTCGCATTTCCGTCCAATTACCTGCCGCCGCCGAACGAGCCGGGCAGCACACCGTCCCGATCGAGCTTCCTGCCGACAAGCTTCAGCTTTGCAACGATAGAGGATCTGCCGTCCTACCTGCAGGCGAGCCTGACGTTGCAGCGGATCCAGCGCGCTCCGCGCGCGCTCGAATTGTTTGCCAGCGGGCCCGACGATTCCGAGAAGACCTTCAAGATCGGCAATCCCGATCTGACGCTCGAGACCGCCAACACCGTGGAAGTCGGCGTGAAGCGCACGCATGGGGATGTCCGGTTCGACGCCAATCTCTATTATACGCGCTACAGCAACTTCATTTATGGCCAGGCGACGGGCAATTTCTGCGGTGCGGAGTTCTCGACCTGCGCGCCCGCCAGCAGCGGCGATTACATCCAGGTCGCCTATTCGCAGGGCGATGCAATCTTCCGCGGCGGCGAGTTGACCTGGCAGTGGGACGTGGCCCCGCTCACAAGTGGCATCTTCGGCGTGGAGGGACAGTTCGACCTCGTGCGTGCAACCTTCACCGACGGCACCAACGTGCCGCGCATCCCGCCGATGCGAGCCGGTGGTGGTATCTACTGGGGCAACGACAACTGGTACGCGAGGGTGCATTATCTGCATGTGTTCAGGCAAAATGACTTTGCAGAGTTCGACACATCGACCGCTGGCTACGACCTGCTCAAGCTTCAGATCGAGCACCGGCAGCGATGGCGGACGTCGACTTGGGGGCCGGTCGAAGTCGCAACGGGCCTGATCGGCGACAATCTTTTGAACGCCAACATCCGTAACTCCGTGCAATTCCACAAGGACGAGATCCTGCTGCCCGGCAGAACGTTCAAGCTGTTCCTCAACGTGAAGTACGGTGTCGAGGCGCCAGCCGATGCGCCGATCGGCGCGGTGCGCGGACAGGACGCGACGACCTTCTTCACCGAGGCGGTGCCCGCGACGGCGTGGACGTGGAGCGGTTTCCATGCCGGCGGCCATGTCGGCTACGCCTGGGGTACGGCAAAGACTCATGCCGGCTTCATCGAAACCACGACGGAAACGCCGCTGTTCGGCAACACACAGCTCGCAAGCCTGGATCATGCGGGCGTCGGCATCCAGACTGGCTACGACTGGACTGCGGGCCGCCTCGTCGCCGGCATCGAAGGCCATTTCACTTACGGAAACCAGCGCGGCCGTTCGGCAAGCACGTGTCCGGGCGCTGTCTGCAACCCGGCGCTGACTCTGCTCGATGCGCCGATGTCAGCCGATCTTTCCTACCGGCTCGACTGGCTCGCAACCGTGCGCGGCCGCATCGGTGTGGCGGTCACCCCGGAAACCCTCGCCTATGTCTCGGCCGGCGTTCCCTTAGGCACGGTCGCGGCCTCCGCATCGGTGTCCGGTACGACCGCCGCCGGCGTTGACTTCACGACGCGTTACAGCGTGGATACGTTCCGCTTCGGCTGGGCCGTTGGCGCGGGCATCGAGACCAGGCTGGCGGGCAACTGGACCGCAACGATCGACTACCAGCACTCCGATCTCGGAGCGTTCCGCGCGACGCCAACCTTGCCCGATGGCGCGGTGACGTTGGTCGATACCGACGCGCGGGTCAGGACAGATGCCGTTCGCGTCGGCGTCAACTATCGCTTCGGTGCCGGTGAGCGTGTGTTCGCCAAGAATTGACGGGTCTGTAGGCTGTACGGACTGCTATTTGACGGTGAAGCGGATTGGCAGTCGAACGGCCACGGAGGGGCCTGCCAACGTGTCGGGCGGCGCAGGAAACGGCTGCGCACGCTTCAGCAAGGCGATGGCTTCGTCGTCGAGCCCACTGGAGCCGGAACTTTGTGTGACCTGCGCATCGCTGACCAGCCCCTTGCGGTCCAACATGAACCGGACCTGCGTGATCCCCTGCTCGTGCCGGGACCGTGCGGCTTCCGGATAGCGCTTGTTGCGCTCGACCAACGCCAGGATCTGCGAACGCCAGGTGGCGATTGCCTGCTCGGCCTTAAGGTCCGGCCGCCCCTGCGCCGGCGCGGCGGCGACCGGCGCAACGCGGTCTGCAACTGCCGCCGGTGCGGTCGTGGCGGCTGCGGCCTGCTGCTCCGCCGCGGCGTCGGGCTGCGCCTTGGTTGGCGCATCGACGACGGCCTCGGGATTCTGGGCCGGCGGCAGCTCCGGCGTGTCCTCCGGTGCCGGCGTGTCGGGCTTCGCTTCTGACCGGGCCTCGGCAAGCGTCTGCTCGGGACCTGGCGCCACGTCGGTCTGCGTTGTCAAGGGTGCCGCCGACACCGGCGCAAGATCGACCGCGACCGCGCCGGAGGGCTCGGCCGGCTCGAGATAGTCGGTCTCGCGCCATGCGATCAGGGAGAGGGTGAGAGCGCCGTACAGCGTGACCACGACAAGCCATGAGACTGCCCAGCGCCTCACATCCGAAACGTCTTCGGCCGCAAAAACCGTCATGGCGCGGCCGACTGCTCCAGGCCGACCAGTGCCACCTTCAGGTAACCGGCCGTCCGCAAGCCGTTCATGACCTGCATCACCTCGCCATAGGGAACGGCCTTGTCGGCGCGCAAAAATATCCGGCTGTCCTTCTGCCCCTCCATCGCGGCATCGAGCGCGGCCGCGAGCGCCGCACGGCTCACCGTCGCCTCGCCAACCGAGAGCGAGAGATCGTGCCTCACCGTGAGATAGACCGGCTTGTCCGGACGCGGGTGCGGCTGCGCGTTCGAAGCCGGCAGCTCGACGGCGACGTCGACAGTGGCGAGCGGCGCCGCCACCATGAAGATGATCAGCAATACGAGGATGACGTCGATGAACGGCGTCACGTTTATATCGTTGATCTCGGCAAGCTCGGTGCCGGACTGGCTGAGATTGACTGCCACCGGATCACTCCGCCGCCGCGAGATGCGCTCTTGGCACGACGATTGCGCCGCCGTCAAGATCGCGGCCTGCGAGCCGCGCGATCTCCGCTACGCCGTCACCGAGCAGCGCCCGGTAGGCGGCGATTTGACGGGCGAACAGATTGTAGATCACCACTGCCGGAATTGCCGCGACGAGCCCAAGCGCGGTCGCCAGCAACGCCTCAGCAATGCCAGGCGCCACCACGGCCAGATTGGTGGTCTGGGACTTCGAGATCCCGACAAAACTGTTCATAATGCCCCAGACCGTGCCGAATAGGCCGACGAAGGGGCCCGTCGCACCGATTGTCGCCAGCACGCCGGTGCCGAGCGCGACACGCCGGCTTGCGCCGGCTTCGATCTGCTGCAATCGCGACATGATGCGAGCCTTGATGCCCTCGCTATCCATGCGATCAGTGCTGAGCCCTAGTTCTGCGACAGCGCCGTCAAGCAACTGCGCTACGGCCCCGGGGGGCACCGTCCGCACCGCATCTTCGACGCTCCTTGACTTCGCGAGTTCCTGCAGCGAGCGCCTCACGTTCCTGCGCGCATTGAACAGCTCAATGGTCTTGGACAGCCATACCGTACAAGTTACGAGAGTGGCAAAAGCAAGTCCGATCATTACGGCTTTTACGACAATGTCGGCCTGCAAGAACATGCCCCAGGGACTGAGGTCCCGCGGCAAGACGGCGCTTCCGATTGCCGCGCCTTCGGACGGGCTCTTCGCGTATGTCGGTCTCGTGGCAACGGCCAAACAGAGCACGACGGCCAAGATGCCGCCAGCAAAGCCGGTCCTGGGCGCCCACATCGGCACAACTGGACGGACGCAACGGCGCGCGATTGTCGACAATTGCATTGAAACCAAGCCCTCCAGCAGTTGCGATAATGCTTCTACATCATCATGTAGCATCAGCTACGTATTGCTGCAAATGCTAAGATCGAGTTGACGATGCGGGTTGACCGACGCCACTGCATCATCAACGCTCGAACCTCGGGATTCAGATGGCCAGTGGGCCGAATGACGTTCCATGCCGCTTGTGGTCGCAGGCCGTTGTTTCATTTTTATGGCAGCGCTTTCGCGCCTATCTGACGGCTCCTGCGACCAGCACCGCTTTCGCACCAGAAGTGATTTCAACACGCAGGACGAGCGAGATCGCAATCAACCGAAAGCACGCCCTTATAACGTTCGGGTTGCAGATTCGAGACTTGATGGAATCGCCAATGACAAGGTTTGGTTTGGAATCATTTCAAAAAACGCCCTCTATTGCCCAGTTTTCAGAATCTCTGTTCACGAATAAAGGGCATCGCTTCGACACGACGGCGCTGAACTTACAAAAATCGGAAGCCCCTCCGTTGCGGTCCCGATGGCGCGCGACGTTGCCAATGGTCATGCGAGTTCGTGATGATGCACGGGGGAGTTCGTGGCGCTCGCTAGTCCACGCGCCGTTTTTCGTCCTAAATGTAGATCATTTCGCTGAAACGCAGTATGCGGAGGCAGCTAGGTGCCCGCCGGCAGAGCTCTTGGGGGTGCCATCCGAGAGGCCATTTCCGACGCGATGGGTGGTGCTTCTTTGCCCAATCGGCGAGACCGCCTGGCCTGAGGCGGTTCTTCTGCTCGTCGAGACCGACGAGCCGGGCGAGCCGCGCCTGCGGATATCTCGGATAGGTGATGCGCCGTTCGAAGAACTCGTCGAGAGTCGGCTTTGGTGTACATCAGAATCTCCTGACGTGGCGCGGTCGAGGGATCTTCTTCCGGATGAATAAGTGCGATCGTGGGATAGGTAGCCCGAAATCCCGGCGGCGGCGCCGTTGCGCGCGAGGGGCAAGGTGGCCTTGAAGGCGTCGCGCTCGGCCTGGCTGAGCCGGTTTACGCCGGCGTGTAGTCATGTAGCTGCAGAAGGAAGCGCCGCTGACGTCGGCCCCCGGGGTGGATGCCTGCCAGGGTCGTCGTCGTTGGCGGACGCGCCGGCAAGGTCGCGGGCGGTGTAGCTGTAGCTGTCGGACATGGTGGCCTCACGCCTGGAAGGAGGAACCGAAGACCTTCTACAAAATAGGCGACGGTCAGTTGCTTGTTGGGAGCGGCCAGCGCCGCGTCGAGCGCGGCGTCGACGATCGCGCCGGCATTCGCGTCCGTGTAGAGGCACGCGCCTTTGTTGACGGCGTTCACCGGGTCGATGATCTGCACCGTATCGCTGAACGCGCGGACCGACGACGCCGCATAGTAGTCACCGAGCACGATCTTCGACCGCTGCGCGCGACCTAGGTGAAGAAGTGCTGCAGCGCCTCCGGGTAATCCGAGAAATCCAGCCCGTCGTCGCACAGCTTGGCGAAGGATCATCCTCGGTCATGAAGGACTTGAAGCGGAAGCCGTCCCGCTCCTGCTTCATGCGCCGCGCCCAGAACTTCACGAGTCGGACGATCTGCGCGAAGTGCTTCTCCTAAGCGCTTGGGCTTGGCGGCGAACTCCAGATGCAGCCGAATGCTCGTCTTGAGGAACGAGCCGTCGTCCTGGCTGACGAGATTGCCGTACCAGTCGGGGTCGCCGTCGTAGAGGATCGGGACGACGTCGACGTCGAGTCCCGTCGCGCCCCGTTCGAGCAGTGGCCGCAAAGCTGGCACTGGAACGCAGAAGACAGCGCACGTACGAGGCCTGCTGGCTTGAAGCTCTTGTCGACATTCTTCCGATCACGTTGTCGCTTGAGCTCTAGATTGCGTCGACGCCCTTGGGCCTCCATAACGCGCCAAACTCGTAAGCGCCTTGGATGGTCAGGAACCGGGCAACCGCACCAGTTTCGCACCAGAAACGGCGTGACCGAACCGCAACGAACGCGATCGAGCTCGAACAAAACGCAGCGAGATCAACGAACCCGATCGATAGTGTGCCGCTTATGACGGTCTGGTTGCAAGTACGACCAGCGGGTAGAGCGCAATGGATGTCCGGTTACCCTTGCACTAGAAACGAAGCGTTGCTTTGGACGGACAATGATCTGAAATGGCCAGCAAAGGATCCGGATGGCCTGGGCCTGCCGGGCGCGTTCCGCCGAAGCGCCCGATTGCAACCTTGATGGCAGGGTCTGGAACCGAGAGGCTCGCGCTCACGAGCATCTGATCAAGGCCCACGGGATTGCGGCAGCCGAGACTTTCGGCCTTTGTCAGCGGCTTGAGGGCCTCTTGATCGAACAGCTCACGCGTCGAGCGTTCGCAGAGTTGCTTGGCCACAGGGTTGACTTGGCATTCCGGCTCCAGATGGAGAAGGGCACTGGAAGCGGGGGCACCATCATTGACCTCGCCATAAAGGCTGCGGACCAGTACACCGGTCGGAAGGGGGGAAGCGGAATCGCTTCCGTCTGAGCGAATAGCTGATTTGGGGATCGAATTCTTCTCGTGCGAGAAATTGCGGTTGAAGTCGCCCATCAAAACGACCGGCATGCTCGCAGAGCTCGCTTCGAGCCAATCCTCGAGTGGATGCACCTGCTTCTGCAGGATGGCACAGGCGTCGCCGCCGCCGTCAAGCTTGCCGCGGTCTTCAAGCGGGCTCACGCAGGAGGATTTGAGGTGCACCGTCATGACGCGCAACGGCTTGCCATCAATCTGCAACGTCAGGGATAATCCAGGCCGCACCTGATCGGCAGTGGCGAGATCCGGGAGGGATAGGGGCGCAATGACGCTGCAATCGGACCCCGTCCCAAGGTTCTTTTTCCACGCGATCGCGAGCCGCTGGACCTTGAACGTGTCGAACGAACAAATCTCGTAGTCGGCACCCTTGTTAGGCAAAACCTCGCGAACGGCGGTGGCCCCGCTGACCTCCTGAAAGGTGATGATGTCAGGATCGAGGTTCGTTCGGATGAAGTCCTGAAGTTGCTGGGCTCGTTTTTGGTAGGCGGCCTCGGTGACCGGCACGATCTTGAAATTGGCCTGGTAAACGTCGCATGGGGGTTTTACGGCGATGTCCCATTTGATCTTGGCGTTCCGTCCCCATTTGAGCTCCCAGCCCGGCTTGGTTGCTCCGGTCGTTGCGGGTTCAAACAATCCACTCGCTGGATTGAGGGCGAAAGGTTGACCGCAATCACGAATCCACTCCTTCGCTTCGCTCTGACTGATATGCCAACCGAGATTCCATGTCGCAATTCGGATCTCCCGCGCGTGAGCCGCTGGCGTTGCGCCGAGCAGGAAGACAAGGGCGATCAGAACAGATTGGCGAATAGTCATATGAATGCTCCAGACGTTTGCAACAGACCCGGCCTATTCAGGTTGGCGCGAGCGCACTTGTGATGGTTTCCCTTTGCTTTCAGGGGCTGCATGCCGGCCGGACGGATAGGCTGCCAGCGACGCAGCCATTGGGCAGCTCTCCCGTGGCGCCCTCCCCGCGCAGGACGCTCTCGCGCGTGGCGTTTCGATCGATCGGGCTCCGAGCCCGGCTTCGGCTTCTTGCCTGCCTTTTCGTGGGTCTTGTTCCAGATCGGGCGGGCCCTATAGTGATTGTAGAGGCGCATCAACTCGGCAACATAAGCTTGGGCCAGATGCGTGTTGCCCTTGATCTCAAGGACATTCTCGTCGTTTGAGTTTTCCGATGCCTTGCTGAAGTTCGGCGAGCCTGTGTAGATGGCGGGCGTCTTAGTATCCCCATCGATCACGATGAATTTGTGATGTACGTGGATAGGCGGCGGACCACCCGACTTCTTCCTGGCGGCTTTTTTTGCAGGCTTTGCTTTGCCTTCTGCCGCCGAGGCGTCAAAAGTCGAGGTATCGATGGTCTTGAGCTCGGGCAGGAAGCCTCGGGGCGCATTGGCGCCGAAAGCGCCGTAAGGAAGCGTGTCCGGGTTTTTCTGCGAGCGGTGGAAACGGTCGCCGCTATCTCGGGGAGCTTGCGCTTCTCGCCCTTCTTGGTCGGCTTGTCGGGATCATCGATGCTGTTGAGCAGCCCGTAGATCAGATGCTTAGGTGAGTCTCCTTTGGCGAAGACTGCCTCCATGAGGTCCTTGTCGGACGCCGTGTACATGCAGAACAGCACGGATGACTTGGCTTTCTTGACCGCCTCGGTCACGGTCTCGAGAAGCTTTCGGCTTTCGCCGGGCTCGGGCAAAAAGAAGACGCGCATTTCGGTGCCGTCAACGTCCGTGACGTCGTTCCAGTCTGGCGGGCCCATATCTTTCTTGCCGAGGTTCTTGGCCAGCAAGTTCGCTCGCTGAGCATAGAGCGCGGCAAGTTCGCGAGAATGGATGACATGAAGTAGGTTGGCCTGTATCGTTTCGGCTTCAGGCGTAAAGTTGGTGGAACCCATCAAGACCGCCTGCTCACGCTTTTTCCGATAGGAGATGATGAATTTGTCGTGCATCAGCTTGGAAACGACATCGCGCTCGTGGATCGAGATATTGGGTCGCTCCTTCGCGATCCTTTGCGCAGCGGCGCAGGACTTGGCGTCGTCAGCTTTGTCGAAATAGATGATCGAGCCACGCCCTTTGAAGGCCTCAAAAGCCGGGACAATCCATTGGTTGTCCGACAGATGATAGATGGCGCATTCAAATGCGTTGCTCTCGCTCAGGATTTGAGGGACGGCATTTTGTAAGCCGTTGGCCAACCAGTCCATCCGCTTTTCAAGCGGCTTGTCCTTTTGCTTTGCAAAACCCTGTGCGCTGACGACCGCGCGATTGAAGTATGTGGCGATCTGTCCTTCTAGAGACCTTGGCACCGTTACCGACTTTTTGGCGGCCGCGCCGTGCTGCAATTGCAGATCGTCCGCGCCGGTGCCACGAACCGGAATGACCGTATATTCGAACGTCCGGCCCTGATCGTCTATGTTGATCCCGCCGTCCCACCAGTTGGACTTCTGAATTGGCGCCTTGTGGCTTCCCTTGGGGCGGGCGTCCTCCGCGAGGGGAACAAAGTCGAGCTTGTTGCATAACAATTGGGGCTTTCCGTCGCGCCCATAACCCGGATTGCGCTGGATGGCGAACCCAAGGAAATCGTCGTGTTCAGGGCCGTCTTTCCCGTCGAACGTCAAGAGCACGCAGCTCGGGCTAGCATAAGCTTTGACCGTCACCGCCGTGACCATGATCACTCCCACCACTTGAGGCGCATCATGCACGAATACGACGCTCGCGCAATACGTGCGCCACGTGTATAACGCGCGTGGAAACGTCTCGCGCTGAATTACTTTTGTCATATTCGCTGGAGGTTTTGCGATGGGCGTCACTGTACCTAACCAATTGTACACCGCTCAGGACCTGCTAGGAGGCTTCAACCCGTGGGACCCCATGGGCTTTACGCTTTCCCGGGACTTTGCGATCTACCGTGAATTCGCGACCGAAGGCGGGCCGGTGCCTACCTCGCTGACCGTCCGCGCCGCGCGAGCCGCGCACGACGCCGCCATTGCCGACGCGCTACGCATCTTTTTGAAGACGGTTCAACGACCGCTTGTGGGCGTGATGGGAGGCCACAGCCTTCCGCGTGACCATGCGGCCTATAAGGCGATTGCTTATCTGGCGCGCGATCTTGCCCGCGAGCACTTTCTCTTGGTCACGGGCGGCGGACCGGGCGTGATGGAGGCCGCTCATCTGGGGGTCGCTTTCTCATCGTTCGAGAGCGTTGGCCGCCTTGACGAAGCGATCGGCCTTATAAGCGCTGTAGCGAAGGCGCCCATTCTGGATGACCTGTTTACCGACACCTGGACAATTAAGGACGATAAGCTCAGCGCCATCGACGACGCGCGCAAGTGGTTGAAGTAGCACTCGAGGTGCGAGCCAAGGCGCCGGAAATCCTTCCTCTTAGCCTCGCGATCCCGACCTGGCTCTACGGCGCCGAGCCGACCATGCCTTTCGCGACGCATTATGCCAAGTATTTCCAGAACAGCTTGAGGGAAGAGGCCCTCGTCAACAACTCGCGTGCCGGCATTGTCTATGGCCGGGGCGGTGGCGGCACGATGCGGGAGATCTATCAGGACGTAGAACGGAATTACTATGCAAAGACCCTCGACGAAGTAACCCCCATGGTTTTCTTTGATCCCGATAAATATTGGAAGTGGATCCCGTCATGGGTGATGCCCGCGCCACCTCGCCGGGCATCAATGTGAAACCGGCGATCCGCCCCATCCTGATGTTTGGCCTCGTAGCCGACAATCGGCCCAAAAAAGAGGTTGAGGCCTGCCTCTATAAAAAAACTTCTTTTCACCACGGACCACCCATCCATTATAAAGGCGCTTCGCGGCCATCAGAAGACATCCCAGCAGAATCTCTCCTTCGCACTCGCGGCGGAGCCCCTCAAGATCGGGACCCTGAGGATGAATCGGCGGTAGGAGACTGACATACCAGTGCTCAGCCCCTGAACGGGAGACGTGTGGCTCGTGGGATTGTCACAACAAGAAGGGCTGGTGACGCGAGCGAAGGTCGCCCAATCTACTCCTCTCTTCACCAGATCCCTTTGCAAAGCGCTTAAGAGCCGCTTGCGGGCACCGAAGATTTATGCAAGCCTTAGTTGTTCTCTGATTTTGAGTGATCTTGTTTTTAGGCTGTCTGCCGTATGCCTTCCCTCAGCCGCTTTTTAGGTCTCGGATTGTTTGCCGTCGTCCTTTGCGGCGTGGTTCAGCTGCCAAGCGCGAAAGGCCAAGCGGCCCTTCCGGCCGGCGTCTCTAAGGAAGAGTCCTTCGGGACGGTCCTGAAAGCCTCAAAGTGGGAGAGGCTGAACATTCAGGTCTGCTGGGAAAATCCCGTGAAGGAGGATGCCCCCTACCGCCTGATCGTGCGCTCGGCAGCGGAGGATACCTGGCAACGCTACTCGAAGATCACGTTCGAGGGCTGGGGAAAATGTGCGCAAGACACGCCCGGCATCCATATTCGCATTGCGGACGAAGGCGCCCACACAAAGGCGCTTGGCAAGTATCTGGACAAGCGCCCTGATGGAATGGTGCTCAATTTCACCTTCAAGAACTGGAGCAAGAGCTGTCAGGCAACACGCGAGTTCTGCGTTTATGCCGTCGCGGCCCATGAGTTTGGGCACGCCTTGGGCTTTACGCATGAACAAAACCGTGATGACGCCCCGCTTGAATGCCACAAGGACGCTCAAGGCACCGATGGCGACTACAAGGTCACGAAGTACGATCCCCAATCAATCATGAACTATTGTAATCCGATATGGAACGGCGACGGAAAGCTGAGCGACTTAGACAGAGAAGCTCTACAAACCTTCTATGGAAAGCCTGGCTAGCGCTTCTGTCTGCGCTATGCGTTCCCGTCGGCGCCCTTGCGGACGCGGCGGCGGTCAGGGTTGCCGGAAAATACGATGCCCGCGTCGCCCATGTGGAGACGATCGGGACTCTGTTTAACGACAAGCAAGAAGTCGAAGCCGGCTCCGGCCTTTTGGTCGGCGAGACGCTGATCATCACAAACAATCATGTTGTTCCGAATGCCAACAACTACAAGCGGCTTGAAATCTTCATCCGGCTTAAGTCCCGCTTGAACAATCCCGTATCCGCTACGGTTTTGGCGCGCGATCCGGACCGTGACCTAGCGCTGCTCCAACTGAGCACACCCGTTTCCGACGCGGGCGGGAAGCGCTGCCCCATTCCCGTTGTCTTAAAGCCGTCCCAGGCTCCGATGGGCACTTCGGTGCTCGTATTGGGCTTTCCGCTCAACCAGGACCTGAGCTTGTCGGGCGGTCTGATCAGTAACCACGGCTCCCCTCCCAATGAACTGCGGTGGCAGACCGACACTGTGATGAACCCGGGCAACAGCGGGGGCCCGGTTTTCGAAGATCACGGCCTTCTGTTGGGTATCGCAGCCGGCGGCATTGTCCAGTGGACCTTCGGCGGCGAAACGCGCAACGTCAACGGTGTGAACTTCTTCATTCCCGCGCGGGAGCTAGTCGCAAGCCCTTTATATAAGCACATCAATGACATTGCCGAGGACAAACGGTGTTGGCGTGTGGCTCAGGACGATCTCGTGGTCGATGCGAACACCACCATTACAGTCGACGGCACGGCATCGAAAGCGCCTCTCGGCCCGGCCAAGCTTGACAGAAGCTACACGGTTTCCGAGACCAAGGACGATCACCCCGTCGTCCTGGCGTCGCATTCACGTAACTACCAGTCCCGTTTTGTCGCAGAGCCCGGCTACAAGATTGTTGCCTGTACACCCAAGGCAGAGAGCGACAACAATGCCCACGATATAACCTGCAATATCGATACCGGAGGCGGTTCGGCCGTCTTTGCGTATCGGTTGGAAAGCGGGCCCGCTGTCGATCGGTGGCGCGGATGGTGGGTCGGGTACGTGACGTTGCGGCAAGAGCGCATCGCGCGGGATGGCTCGCAATAGCGCAAGCGGGCAGCTGCATAGGGCCGGATGGTGGCGAGAAGTGATCTCGCATGCGGCAGTGGACGAACGAGGGGGGCGGACGTGACAGGATCGCGGCGAATAGTCTTTGTGCTGGCGGGCGGGCTCGGCGGGTGTGCCATCATGCCCGACATTGCCCCAGATTGGGCTCTCCCGATGCGGGAGATCATGCTCCATTCGGCCTGCGAACTCCAGGAGGCCCTCGGCACGCTTGACCGCGAGGTACCGCATGAACTGTTCAATGCACGGAATTGGAAGATCGCGGTCACACTCAATCCAAAATCAGAAGCCGATATCGTTCCGGGAGCCGGCTTGACGCGGAAGCTCCCCGCTACGGCGACGACACGCTTCTCGAACTGGGTCGTCGGCGGTGGGAACGGCGTCACCCTTGATATGAGGGGCAACCGTACCGGGAGCGTCGATTTCGGTTTCGACTCTGAGAAACTGATTCTGGATAGTGCCCTGCCCTGCGAGCGCGAAACGATTTCCTATCATTCGCTCACAAAGAATCTGGCTATCAAGGATTGGCTTTATCGCTCCGTGCAGGCTACGGCTCTCGCAGGCTCGGCCATCGACAACCCCAAATTCACGGCTCAGGTCGTCGTGAAATTCAACGGGACCGCGAGCTACACCTACACATTCCCACCAGGCACCGATTTTCTCACACTGGGAGGGTATTATCAGCTCGACGAGACCTTGAGCATCGTCTTCACGAAGAAGCCGGCGGTCGTCGCGAAATATGACCTCGTGACGCTACCGGAAGGTGGCGCTGGTTTCAAACGAAATCGCGCGCGCCAGGTTACGTCAACCATTTCGATCCTCGAAGATCAACAAGTCTCACTTCAGCAGATTCGGCAACAATTGCAAAATCTGCGCGCAGTCGGCCAATAGAGGTTCACCATGGCGGATACACTACCGGCAACCCTCTTGATTTTGTACTTTATTGGGCAGCCTCCGGCTGATCCAAAGGGCATCGACAAGGGGGACTTGGAAACGAGAATCAACTGGACTCTCCAAAGCACAAGCCAAGTCGAAACCCGCAGCCCCGCAGCGTGCCGCGCCATCGGCAACCAGCTCATTGCAAGGATGGACAAGGTCAATACCATGACCGTGCGCGCCTATTGCTTGTGCGCAGATGAGGCTGGCACCGTTTGCCCGGGAACGGAGGATATGTCTCAGGACCGAGATGCGGAAAACAAGAGCGTCCGGAAAGCAGAGAAGTCAACGGTGGAGGCACTTGGCCGTCCCTTGACGCAACAGCGCGCCCGACCAAGAAACTGATCCGCGTATAGTTCGCAAGCCTCAGTTTTGAACAGACCTGATTTTCGGGCGTGCATGCTGATGTAAGTTGTTGCTACCATCCTCGAAGTGCTGATGGTTGACCCTGCCTCAAATAGAAATGGCGGAGAGACGCTCTCGTTGTGCCGGAAGCGTCCGGGCGGTTCTTGGAGCCCAGGACTGCCCGCCGGGAGTAGCGCCCGATCAGCAAACCTTTTGCACCACGGCCGGCGTCGTAGCACGACTGAAGTAAGGCGCGAGTAGATTGCCGTCGTAGCTGTCCGGCGAGAGAAATTCGCCGTCCCAACCGACAATTCCGATCTCGGGTGCTTCCTTGCCGAAGCTGCGAGCTAGCACGTCGACGACACCGCGAAGATTATGCGCGTCGTACTCGAGTTCTGGCTCGCAAAATGCGCGGTACAAGGCAGACACGTGAACTCTTTCCTCGATGGGTTGAGCGTGCCTGTCGCGGCTCACGTTTACCGTCATAGGCAGGCGACGGCGGCTGGTTTCGACCCGATAGTTTGAAATGGACCGATAGGCGAATGCGAATAACTTGTAGGCGAAAGTTCGCGAGTCGTGCAGCTCGGCCCGCGATCGCTCCCTTAGTTCGTCTGGTGTCAGGTCCCTCCAGCCCTTGGCGTCTATCGGGAAGTCTGGATAATAGTGCCGCACGCGCTTGATCATCCAATCTAGGGTGATGTCCTCGAGAGCATGCTGGCGTTCAATGGCGTCCTCGTTTACGTAGCCGCCGCCTACGTCTGCGTGCGCGCCGGCGAACCAGACCTGTTCCGTCTTGGTTGCGAAATTCTTGAATTTGCTTTTGCGCCAGACCGCAGCTTCGAACGGCAGTCTGTGCTCGTCGATTGCGAGCGCGTGCAGATTCACATCTGTGATCGCCGAAAGCTCCACATCATGAAATTCGTACTTGTCGCGGTTGGCTACTCTGAAGGTCGAAAATGGTATACCGAGCGCACCGACGGTGTCGAAGACGCCGAGCAGCGCGATCCGTAACTGAGATCGGTCGTGAACGTGTGGAAGCAGCGAAGACCAGATCCCCGGCAGACGATCGTTCGGCGAGGTCCGATAGAAGCTCCAGGCGGTCTGTTCCAGCTCGGGCGTACAGCACTCTCTGCGCAAAAGTCCTGCAGCGTGCAGGTAGCCGACCAACGACCGGGCCGTATAAGCACCTCGAGAGAACCCGAAGATGAATATCTCGTCGCCGGGCTCGTAGTGGAAGGAGAGGAATTTGTAGGCACGGCGGATGTTCGTGCTCAATCCCTGACCGAGCGCGCCGCCAAACCACCTATTCAAGAACGCCCCGGTTCCTACCCCTCTCTCGTAAAACACGATGTTGTTCTTCTGCTCAGTGACAGTCGCTTCCACCTTCTTTTCGTTGGGAACGGACTTGAGGCCTATTTCAGATTGTGCCGAGCTGCTTGTGCGGAGCGTCCTTGAGATTGCCTCACGTATCCGGACGATATTCGTATCGTAGGATCCGAAGTCTGAATCGTTCCATGTACCGTCCAAAAGAAGGATGATGCGCTTCGTCATCTGCAAAACCTGAGCAGGCCGGCCGCTGCAATCGCAGGAAAGCCGCCCGGCACCATCCTCGCGACGTCAGGCGCGCCTCTTGGAGAAGCGGCACTGAGTTCGGGAAGATGGCTCAATGCAGGTTGGAACGGTGCTAGGAGACCCCCTAGGTCCGGCTGCCGCCTTTGGCATGGTATGCGGCGCCACTTCCGGTCATGGATTAAATGCGTACGAGTGCCGTGCGAAGGGCGCTCAAGGGAGGACCGATAGGATGGGAGTAGATTTACATCGATGCGGTGCGCCGCTCCGGCTGGCGATTTTCACCGCAGTCGATTGCCCGCTGCCTGACGGACCCAGCTCCACTGGATCAGTCGCCGATCCCTGCCCAGCAGACGTCTTCAGCAAGTGCCGCCTGGTCTCGATCTATGCTGATGGGACGCTGAAAATCGAACAGCCACTGACACGTGTCGGCGTTCCGACGGCCGTCGAGCGTTTGGTCGACAGCTTCTTGGCTTTTCAATGAGATCACGACCCCTTGCGCGGTCGATGGGCAAACGATCTCTCTCGTCCGGCCGGTGTCATCTTTCCACATGGCGATGGCCCTCGATGCAGGAAAGGCGGCTGTAGCGTTTGTCCGATCAACCAACCCCATGGAGGTGAACGTCAACACCGCGCTCCCTGGGTCGTCCGCCAGCGTACTTGCATATCGCGCGGGCCAGCGCGTTGGAAGTTGCGGACCGTCCATCAACAGGACGAACACGATGTTGGGACCGAGAGATCTGAGTACCTGATGGCAAGGATCGCTCCTGGCCAGATCTTCGCAGATCATCGTGGCGAAGACAGAGGAATTGCGAAAGACGTGCAGGTCGATTTCACGACGCGGCAGCCCGATCTTCTCCCAGTAGACTATCCTTCCGTCCGGAAAGACGGTCCGCAATCCATATGCGTCCGGTTGTCCGTCGTAGATGCCCCAACGGTGATGCTTCGGACGGCTGGTGGTCACCGATGTCGCGGAATTGTCGGCAGATCTCGCGAGCTGCGATACTAGAACGAAGTTACCTCGGCTATCGACGTTGTCCACCTCCAGGTTTTCTTGGTCCCGCGAACAGTTCTGACACGACCCCGCGATCAAAAACTCGACATCGTGCTCGGCAAGCATGTCCCTCAGCTCCTTAAACAGCGGCCAATTCAGCGAATACTCAGGAAAGATGACGCCGTGGATCTTGCCGTCCACACGCCTCTTGGCTGCTTGCACGAGCTCATCGATGAAGAGCCTGATCTTGCGAGCCTCGCGGAGCCATTTTGGCCGCAGCTCAAACCAACCGACTCCCTTGTCCGTTCCGACGTCGAACCAACCCGGATGTATGGTGTAAGGCAGCGGGACGAGGAGCAGATTCAAGTTGGCATCGCTGTCCGAAGGTGTCGCCGGCGGCCGCTGCCAATGGGTCGTCACGACTCCGGCCGGGGGAAGCAGAGCGAGATTGTGGGTAAGCGATCGTAGCGTACAACCTACGCGCGGAGTGCGGGCCTTGGGCTGCACGCATAGTACGCTCTGGTCCGCCAACGGCGAGATAGTTACGTGCTTGAATTCCATTCTGACGTCGTCCACGCCGCCCCGGCGGCTCGCGTTGTTGAGAGCTATGGCCATCGACGACGCCTTCACGAACTTGGCGATCCAGGAGAGCGCCTGGTCGTTGTCGGTCGCATGACCGTCGTACCCCACATCGACGCAAGCTTCGTCCGCTATGACCATCAGACCGTAAGCCGCTCGCCACCATGCCGGAGGTTCGGAGGAGCTCGCGAGATTTACGTAGACCGGGAGCTTCTTGGTGAAAGCGGCTTCCCAGACTACCTTCCAGAGTTCGTCGACCGCGGCCGGAAGAGTGTCCGGGAGCGTGGGGGCGTCACGGATGGCTCGTGCAGCGGCGATCCAAAGCTCGATCTCGTCTTGGCTTATGCGGACGTAGCAACGATCGTCCAACGCTCCCGCCGAGTCCGGCATGATGTAGCTGTAGGCACCGCCATGATCGAGCAGATACGCCGATATGGCGAAGAGGTCTGGTGGAAAATTGGGCGCCTTCTTCCAATCGGTGACCTTCCGGCTCGAGGGAGTGCCGGCCGCCTTTGCATTCTCGAATCTCGTCCCTTCGGGCAGAACATGTCTCAAGACATTGCCCACGGTCAGGGCTGTCGGATTTCTGGGCACTTTGAGGTCAATCCTGAATCAGTGGATGTTCCTATTCAGAGCCGCTTTTTTCGCGCTTTTCACCTAGGGTTGTGACTAGCTTCAGAGAAATGTGAGTTTTGCTATTGCTGGAATGGCCACAATTCGGCATTATGTAGTATATATGCAACAGTCTCTAATATTGCCGCGAGAACAATATGTTAACCGATTTGCAGGAAATTGCTTGAGGTCGAACCGGAACAGCCCGATGCGGTACTGCGTTTGCAAGGCCGCCAAACTCGGGTACTTGGAACGGCCGGCCGACGGAGGCTACGATGCCGATAACATTTGAGGATCACTACCTGGAAGACGTCGACAAGGAGCACAAGGCTCTGATCAAGAGCATTGCCAACTCCATTCAGGAAAGGGGCCTTCCAGAGGGCACGACCGTCAGCGCGTCCGATCGGGAGAAGGAAGTGCGTGAAACGGTCGACTGGCTAGCCGATCGAATGAGCGTCAGATTCCGGTGGTGACGGGCAACTTCTTGTTGCTCGTCCGACTCAGTTGAATCTGCTTCGGCACAATTCGCCGATGCCGATTCGATCTGACCCTTCGTTCGTGCACTCGAATACACCCCACCCTCACGAACGACTGATACATTCAATCACCGCGCCTGTTGATCCAGCTTCAGGCTTTGCGGATTTAGCAGCAAAGCTAGGCCTCTGGCTTGCCCCTGTTCGAAGCCGTATTCTTCGAAGGCCCTCCACTTTCGCAGCACGTGGGTCGCACACCTAAAAGCTTATCCAACGGCGGATAGCTCGCGATCCCGCTCGACTTGTGGACGAGCCGCATTCGAGCGGTCAACTCAAACAGGATCGCAGCGCGCTGCTGGTCATCAAGACAGAGGATATAGTCGAGGGAAGAGGAAGAGACTTCTCGTGCTCGCCGGGCGAGTGCCGCGAATGCTTGGGGGGTGCTTTTCTCCACCGGTGGGAGTGCACGATGCGAAGTGCACGTTCATCAACATGGGGCTTAGCCTCGACCAGGATTGGGGCCCTGGTCTCCGCAGCCCTTGCGGCGGCTCCCGCTTGCGCACGGTGAGACCAATGCGGCCATCCTGGCTCGGTCGAAGAGCGGCATACCCATCAAGCAGATCATGCGCCAGACTGGCCTATAGCAGGAGCTGGTACGGCAGGTAATCCGCGGGGTATCCAACGACGTCTTCCGGACCCGGCAAAATTCGCTCGATTTGCATTTGCCATGCCTCGACGATCAGTGGGCATCCGCCTATCGCAACGGGGCTGAACTTTGGCGCCTTTCAACAGCGCATGGCTTCCGAGGCTCGCTCCGCGCCATCAGCGAGTGGGCGACCCGCAGACGACGGGCTGAAAAGGCCGACGCACGAAACCTTCAGCGGATTCCGTCAGCCAGAAACGATCGCGCGCCTGATGCCGAGGCGGGACTTACTCCTTGGATTGAGCGCGCCCGTTCCAGTCTCGTAGCCTCGTTCGCCAGCGGCGTCGCAAGGATGAGGTGGCGGCACGGGCGGCGATCACTTCGCTATGTCCAACGGACAGACTGAAGGTCAGATCACGCGATCGCTGCGATCGAGGCTGGCACACCAACCCTGGTCGAAGCCCACCAGATAATCGCCCCACCTGATGATCCGTGGCTCAATCGGACTCCAAACGCCAACGCTGCCTAGCTTTACACTTCTGGATCTGAAATGCGGGTGAGCATCCTCACGTGGGGTCCCGCCCGTTTGAAGATCGGCTCCCAAAAGGCATAGGCGTTCTCGACGAAACTCGCGGTTACGGTGAACTTCGTCAGCGCCGCCCGATAAGCGGCCTGTCGCCGGCAGCCCTGTCCCTCGACAAGATGCCAGATGAATTGAGCGACCTGGCGCGTGTACGTGCTCGGACGTCCTCGGTGGTTGGGTACGATCTCAAGTCGCATGGTCCCGGTATCACGGGTCTCCGGTTCGGCGATATTGGCAAGCCAAATGAAGATTGATGGATCAATGCTCGCCGGATAGCCGTCGCGCTTGAGCTGCTGATTGAGGATAGAGAACGCGCTGGCAGCTTCCCTGAAGCACTCGCTCAGGATGAAGTTCGCCTGATGCTCCAGCTTGCCGCTCCGAAGATCGTCGAGCAATCTGACCGCCTCGTCAGTGAGCCGCCGCATATATCGCGGTTGCGACTGCCCCGCGCTGTCGGCTGGTTCCTTCTGCATGTTCAGTTCGGTCGCATCTGCGCGAAACCCCACTACGCGTTCTTTGCAAAAGGTCGAAAGACTGCCTTCAGGTCTGGAACGGTCGGTGTTTTTCGACGCCGCTTTGCCTCCCACTCGTGCCTCTAAGGGGCCCTTTGCATGGTCCAACGCAGCATTCAGGCCGGCTTTGATGTTTCCAGAAGCTCTGTCTTGAGAGTCCTCGGCGACCTTCGCCATCATCTCGGTGGTAGTATCGGAAACGATTTGATCAGACGTATTCGCGCCTGTGTGCTCTGATCGCGGATTGGAAGCAGCAATCCCAAGCGACGACACAAACAGGCCATCGTCAACGGCTCGGCTCGCCGCCGCGGTAAGCTCCACGAGCGAGCGTCGCGCGCAGCGCGTCTGCCTAGTACGCGGCTCTTTCATTTCTTGCGTGTGGCTCATGATCTGGCGCCCCCTGGACAAGCTTCTTCAAGACACACCGCCACAGCTCACGAATTTCAGCCGAGGCTCTTCCCTCTGGCGCAAACTCGGTCACGCCTAATCCTGCCCCAAGCGCGTCCTGATGGTCATTGCGCTGTCCGACATAGGGAAGCGCGAGCACCCCGAGCGAATTGAGCGACGTTGCGGCTTCACTCACGCGGCAGCCCCGCGGTGGCGTCTGAGCGAGAACGAACGCAAATCGACGGTGGAGCCTACGAATAGCAATCAGCGTCGGTATCGCAGCTTCGATGTCGGCCGGACTCGGACGCACCGGGATCAGGCAAAGATCGGCCCTCGCGATCGCGCGCATGGCCAGTGCATTGTTCGTGGCGGCGGTATCGATAACCGTAAGCCAGATCCCCTTGGCTTCAAGGCTGACGAGCGCCCCTTCTATTTCGGCCGAATCGGCGACCCGAACGACCTGGGGATCTGGATGGCCGCGCCGCTCTTTCCATTTTGAAATCGTGCCTTGTGGATCCGCCTCAACAATTGCGACGCGCTGCCCGTTCCCCAACGCTGCGACTGCAATTCCGGCCGCCAGCGTGCTCTTGCCGCTTCCGCCTTTTTGAGTGACCAGAGCAAGGACATACATCTCATACGCGTCCCGGACGACAATGACATGAAACGCACGAGTGGTGGAAAACATCGAACCTACTACTCCCCATCGCGAGTCGCATCAAGAGCACGCGTGGAACACAACCAATCAACGCCCAGCCACTAACGATATACCGCGCTATACGTCGGCCGACGTGCCGGTCCAGTTAGGGGGCCGCGAGAAACATCATGCTGTGGCTAAAAATAGCATATTCGGCGGTGTCACGGATCTTCGCCAAAGGATTGCTGAGCAGGTCGTACAAGCTCGAAAGCAGAGCCTGCTCGCCTCTCTGGAATGGACGGGGCAAGAAGCGGCTGCAGCGGTTGCAACAAAAAGCTGTCCCCTACCAGATTAGAGAGATGATCCGCCTGCCAGCTCGAACTATCGAGCTAACCGCAAGTTGGCGCCAAGCTACGCAAAATTTTTCGTGCCCAGCAGGAGGACTCTAGGATGAAGCGCAACAAGAAAATGTCGCTCGCGGGCCTCATTGTGTGCGGTACGATCGCTTTTTGGAGCGGAAGTTTAGCTGCTGATTTGCTTGCGGCACCTTTCGTCCAAGCGCCGGCTCCCGCTCCTCCTCTCGTTAGCTGGACTGGAGGTTACATCGGAGGCAGTGTAGGCTCCGGTTGGGGGACCAGCCAGACGGACCTCACTGTGGGCAATACATTCATTGGCGCCCCCGTCAGCCAGACTGTAAACCAGCTCATCGGCGGCGCTGCCGATTTGCATGTGCCATTGCCGCAGGTGCAGATGAACGGCTTCCTCGGCGGCGTACAAGCCGGTTACAACTTCCAGTCCGGTGTGCTGGTCTACGGCGTAGAAGGCGATTTTTTATGGAGTGGTATCAAGGGGCGCAATAGCTGCTTTGTGGCCTTGAATTGCACGAACGACACCAAATGGATTGCCGATATCACCGGACGGGTCGGCGTCACGGTGGGGGACGGTGGCCTCGTCTACATCAAGGGCGGCGCGGCCTGGGCTGATTCCGGCATCGGCATCAACCAGTCCTTTGCCGTTACATCGAACTTGGGGACCGGCTTTGCTGCTAACGGTGCCGCCGATGGCCGAGCGTCCAAGAACATATTTGGCGGCACATTGGGTGCCGGGATCGAGTATGCCTTTCTGCACGGCTGGTCAGCCAAAATTGAGTATGACTACTTCGATTTCGGCAGGCAAGACGTAACCCTACCGGTTTCGGTAGCGGGCGGTGTGAACACGGGCGACGGTGCGCCTGGTCCCATCGCTATTGGAGTCACGACGCCCGTCTCCTTCAAGCAAGAGCTTCACACGATCCGGGTTGGCGTAAACTACCACTTCTGACCGGCAGGAGCTTTGATCTGACGTTGCCTGTACAATCATCGTAGCGCGCGCGTGTGGCGGCGAAGTGGCTGCTGACTGCGCGCTCCAGCCGATCGTGATTATCGATTGCAGGCGATCGTGATCGGGGACAACCAAGAGGCGCCCACCGCTGACAGTGTGCAACCGGAGTAGCTCGGTCTTTTGCCCAACCGCGAAGGATCGAGATGCCGACAGAGAGACTGTCCATGCGTCACATTCGCGAACTTTTACGCCTCACTGCAACGTCGGCATGTCGCAACGGGCCGTTGCCCGCAGCCTCGGTCTTGCCAGGGCACGGTCAGCAAGTACGTCAACCGAGCCCGCCGCAGCAGCCTGACCTGGCCGTTGCCGCCGGAGCTGGATGACGACATCCAGCTCGAGAACCGCCTGTTTCCGCCGCCTTCCGATCGGGCCAGCGGCGAGGGCTCGGCAGACGGTGACCGACAATCACCCGGGCCTGCCTTCACGAGCCGATGGTCAACCCGGACCTATGCCGATCTCGCCCGTCATTACCGCACCGCCATCGTCCCGGCGCGGCTGTACCGTTCGCGCGACAAAGCCAGCGTCGAAGTCGGTGTCCAATCGTCGGGCTATGGATTCTGGCGCGCCCTACGCAACCGCCGCTTCTTCTCGCTCATCGCACTCAACGAGGCAATCCACGCGCTCCTGGTCGAGCTGAACGATCGACCTCTCCGGAGCGGGGGGAGATCGGGGCGAACTATTCGAGGAGCTCGATCATCAAGCAGTCGTCAAGTCCCGAACGTCTGATGGCGAAAAGCTCTCAGAGACTGATCGTAAGCACCTGACCAAGACCGCGAACGACTACTTCGACCTGACGAAGCGTGCTCGCGAGCAATACAATGAGGCGAAGGACGATCAGCTTCACACTGACGGCTAGACCCAAAAGGCATTCGAGGAAATGTCGCAAGGTCTTGCAGCTGCGACGGACCGGCTATCCGCCTCGTTCGATGCCCTGCAAAGCACGCTAGTCAAAGCTTCGGAGGGCTGGATCACCCCAGTGGTAAACGGGGCCACGGCGGTCGCGAATGCGTTGCTCAGCCCGTCTAGGCAGTCCTTTGCTACTCAGCTCGCTGCGGGACTACAGCCGTGGCTGCGCTGACTAAGGGAGGCATGTTCGTCAAAGCGTTCGCAACGCTCAGCCCGTCAGCGGTCGAAGCGTCCGCAGCCTTGCAGCGACGGCGGGTAGCGCCGCGATTGCGGGTGGCGCAAACGCAGCCGTGGGCGCGGCAGGGGCCGCGAGTAAGCTCGGCAAGATCGCCAGCGTCGGCACGGCGGCTACGCTGCTCCGTGCGAGGTTTAGAGACAATCCTGTTCTTGCAGAGCGTTCCGCCTTCGAGCGCTAACCGGTCGCAAGGTGATCCTAGGCATGATCAATACAGACATTCTCTGGGACTACGACTCTGACAACCCGAATCCAAGACTGGCGACGGGCGTAGAATGCTGCATCCTGATGCTATCCTGAGGCCGGACATCCGCCGGCTGCCTTTAGCCGATACGGGCATTCAGTCTTCAGGCCGGCGCGGGATCAACGCGGCCCTCGCAGGCGTGGGGTGGCGGCCAGGTGTCAACGTCCTGCCGGTGCAGGGGAGTGTAAGCGGCGAGGCTGAGATGCATCAGAACATCACGGTCGCCGTCGAGCCGAGCGCATACCTGCAAGCCGTTGTGGCTCGCGCCGAGGCGGCTTCGCGCGTCCAACTCGACGGCCAGCTCGGCACGAGCATGCACGGGCCTGGCAATAACTCGGTTAAGCCTCTGCAAGGCGCGCCGACAGGATCACAAGAATGATGCTATCCCACAATCGTGGCGCGCAGGCATGCAGCGTGTCGCGCACCATAGCCGACAATATCGGTGAGCCAGTTGCAATACCGTGACTCCGGGGAGGCCTAAGTCCCGGAGAGCCTCAGGCTGACGGGGCTGTGACGGTGACCTTCATGGCGAAAATCTGAACCGTGGTGATGGGGACAATAAGGTGCAGCGCGGGGGCATTCGCTGAGCCCGTTCATAACCACAAGTGTCCCCATCTTCACGTCGACTACAAGGCGCTGCCGTGGCCATTCCTGGAAGGCCATCGCGTCACGCTCATTCGCACGGGTGAAGCCTTCGAGGTAACAGACATCTCGGGTATCGAAGTCAAGGTCGTACGACTCGGCAGCGACTAGAATGAGCAGTGTAGTCAAGCTGGAATTCGCACCTCGCATTGCGGCCGTCGAGACTGATGCTTCCGATGTCCTCGCGCATGCACTCGGCAATGTGGGGGCGATGCAATCGACGTCCTCCGCTTGACGGATGAGCTGCCCGAAGTCGCGTTGCCGTTCCTGGCTTGGGCGGCTTCACGCTGGCAGGACATTCCGGCTCGCGTCATTCGGTCGTGATGAAATGCTGCGGCGAGCCGATGCTTGAGCGAGCGCTTGGCCTTCACAGAAGGCGGCAACTGAAGCAGAGATAGGGTGAGATCAGCGCGCTGTTCGCGCCGCTCTGTTCGTTCTGTGAGACTGACAGGCTGAGCGCCGTTAAGTCGCTCACTTTTGTCTACTAGTACGGGTAGGTCACCCAAGACCGTTTCCCCGCTAAAACCCACCGTATCCCGTGACCGAACTCGCGGGAAGACCGGGCGGTTGGCTTCTTTAGCAAGCCTGACTGCTGAAGTTAGTTGGGTACCCGAACGGGACCGTTGCTTTCCTTGCTCCAGGGGAGGGCTAGCCACTGACTTCTCCCCGGAAGGGCGGATGCGGCAGGGATAGCGCCTTTATCAAGGCTCCCAGGTTGATAAAGGGCGCCGAGTCGCATCCGCTACTTTCCGCGCACAGTAATTCGCTCAGTCGTTCGGTCCTGTAATGTCTGTCGCAATACAGCCATACAATCTGTGGCTGCAATAATCATCAGAGGCTCGCTTTTCGTCAATCCGCAGTAATACCAAATTGAAGACTTGCTGGGATTCAAGGAATGCTCTCAGCCAATCGAAGGGCCGGTTTCGTCAAAAAGGAGCATGCGAACATGGCAGGGCAAAACGGCCAGCAGACGGATGGGCTAGCGCAAAGCATCGCATTCGCCATTCGGCGCTACACTGAGACCAGTCCGCTCACGGGCGCGGAGTATCACCATGAGGATACGATGGTGTGGTCCGCAGACAACAATTTCTCAATGATCAGCAGCCCGAACCATCCGGGTGATCCTGAAATCGTGACGGCTTACAGTTTTGAGAGCGTGTCTGAGTGGTTGCAGGAATTTCCGTCGGAGATTGAGCGGGTATTGATAGCCTACACGCACCACTGACCGACGGTCAAAAGGTCTCGTCAGCTTTCACTAATCTAGCTCCGATCCAGGATTTGTTGGGCTTGTCGTTTGTCCGATTGAAGATCTAGATGTCAGAGGCCTGACATAACAAGGGTTAGAGAGCGGGCGCCCTTGCGCTCTCTTTGCGAGCACTCGCACCAGGTTTTGCAACAACATCGCCATTGCTGGGGGTGACCGGCTTTGATTTGTCCAGATTAACCGAGGCGCATTCTTATGGTCGGAAACGCAACCCACGAGACAGCGACGTGGCGGTCGCGAGCTGCAACATCCGAGTCGGCTGGTGCAGACCTCGGATGACCTTTAGCCGGCGCGCGAATTGCACAGCATATCTCGCTCGCTCTCTCCCGGAGAATCTCGCGTGCCGAGCGTCCTCTCCTCGCGCTCCGATCCACAAGCGGCTCGCCGCTACCCAATCTGCTCGAAACCGAGATCGGCACCCCGCGGCGCCGATGAACAAACGAACAAGATTATGTCATGAGACGCGTGGACGGAAAAGTCATCCTGGTGCCTCAGCTACCAACACGCGCGCATGCGCGGCACCCATTCCGCGAGCCCCGCCGGGGGCTGCGAGGCAGTGCCGGGCGTCATGCCTATGTCGCTTCCAAGTTCGGCGTGCGGGGCATAACGAAGGAAGTCCGCTGCACTGGAGGCCGCGGCCTCGAGCGTCCGCATCAACTCAATCCATTCCGGCTTAATTGCCACGCCGATGACTGAGGGCTTCGACCCCTCCTTTTTGCCGATCCCACTGGTACGGGCAGGCTGGCCGCACGAAGTGTCGCAGGCGGTCTTTCCTGCTCAGCGACGCGTTTAGTGATCTTACCGGTTCCGAGATCGTCATCGATGGCGGTCTGACGACCGCCATCCCGCACAAATGGCCGCCGAAAGTATCGAGCGCCGATGGCGTCCGGAGATTGATAAAAGGGTGTCAACTTGGCACCTAGCGAGTAATAAGCAGCACCTTCATTTCCACCCAAGTCCCCGGTAGCACCCCTCAACCGAAGCGGAGCCTAGCTCGGCCCGCTAGAATGTAGCCAAGGTCAAAAGTACCTCAGTGTGGAATTGTCCTTCGAGGGGCCTCTCCGCTGCGTCGATTTTGAGAGGCCGCGAAGGGCTGTTGATTGCCAAAGCGCTTTTAGATTGAGAACGAGCAGCGTTTGCGTTCACGAGACGCCCTGTAGAAGCGCGCATGTGCGAGCAGCGATCTTCCCTGCCTCCTTCGGCGTAAGGTTGGGCTTCACAGAATCGAGTGTGCCTAATGCGGCTTGAGCCTCCTCGGCATCAAATTTCGCGACTTGGCGATCTGCCAGGATCAGAGACTGATCGGCCGCGCGGGCCAGATTGGCTGCAAGCACCGCAAGCGCTTGCGACCGTACGGCTGTGATATGCTGCTCGAATATACGCATCCGTTGGCCCCGACTGCCCAATTGGTTTGCGTCGCGAACTTTGGCGGCCAGCCCGTCCTCGCAGACTGTAAGCTGGCCACCTTTGCTCCCAAGAGGCCCAAATTCCTCAAGCGGCCACCAACAGTATGGCGGAGAAGTACCGGAGGACACCTACCAGCATCGGTGGGTTCACACATCAACTTGCATATCATATCAATATGCGGTCAGCCTGCAATGTTCGAGCTGACCTCCACTTTGCTCAGAGGAGTAAGCGCCATGCACAAGATTCTCGACGCTACACGCGACCTGGAACAAAAAGTCGCCCACTGCGCGGAAATCAGCGCCAGGAGCTTGCGAGCGGCGTTCTGTGGATTGCGAAGCATCTTCGAGATAAACTCGAACCGGCGCTCAAGGTGATCGATGGCCTGAAGGATCACACCAGTACGGGCTTGACAGGCCGCTCAAGGCGATAGCCCTTCGATCTAAACAGCGGGAGAGTTAGCGGCAACGTGACTCGGCGCTTTGAAGTGGACCGATAAAGCGCTGTCCCTGCCACGTGCCGCCAACTTCACACTGCCAGCCTCAAAGCAGCGCAAGAAGCTGGCGGGGATGTATCCTCCGGAAGAATGCCCCAGAACAACTACCAAGATAGGTAGCGGCGACCTTTTGGCGATCAGCCTCGGATGGCAGGTAGTGGGAACGCAACTCGACGTCTTCGGTTGGGCTGGGTTGGGGCAGGCGCTGTCCCCGCCCCGCCCCCAGCACCAATCAAGTTAGCGGCCACCTGAACTCGGCGCTCGAATAGCCCCCACGCATACACAGGGGAAGCGCTGTCCCTACGACGCGCCGCTAACTCCCACACAGCGAGCCTCAAGCAGCGGAAGAAACTGACCGAGAGGTCATCGCTCGTCGAACGGAGCGTATCAACTAGAACGGGGTTTTAGCCCGTGAGTTGGGAAGCAGTGCGGGCGCGGCTTGGAGCCCACCGACGAGGTGGGCTGCGTTGAAGGTCCGGCCCTGCCGCATCCGCGCTGCTGGTGAGTTTAGCGGAAAGTGACACTCCACCCGACTGCTCTGGAAGCCACAGCACCGTCCGCGCCACCCCCGCTAAACCCAAGAGACATGTATCGGGGCTAGCTTGCTGAAAGCTGACAGACCTTTAGGATGTCGGTCAATGGTGCGTGTAGGCTATCAATACGCGCTCAATCTCCCAAGGAAACTCCTGCAACCACTCGATGCTCCACTTTTGTGAGCACGTTCTGGCTCGCACACCCTAAACGCTGATCAGCGACAGATAGCCGATTCCGCTTGACTTAGCGGACTAGCCGCATTTCGACCGGTCAACTCCAACAGGATCGCAGCGCGCTGCTGATCTTCAAGACAGAGGATATACAGAGGATATAGTGAGTGAAGCCCACATTCTCGGCAATGGATGCATCAAAGCAATTGCCGTGGCAAGCTGAGGTTCATCTCCCGCTGGGTATTCTAATCCTTAACGAATTGGCGATGAGCTGATTTGATCATTACAAACCTCTTCGAGCCCCCGAGCCAAGCCAAGAAGAAATGATCGCGCTCCCACACCCCTCTTAAGCGGCTCCTGGACTGAGAATTCTCCTCGCCCCCTTTGGCTTTCTCGCCGAATCGGGCATACCGTCGGCGCAGCACAACCCGAAATAGTTGCACATTATTCTCTTAGCGATCTCCATATCGATGGCGTGCGACTAACCCTTGCGCGAAATTTCGGGCCGGTGCCGGGAGGTTGGATGTCATCTCTTGCTTGGATCGATTTCGACGAAGTGGAACGGCAGCGCGCCCTCCGCATCATGGCTCTTCTGGATGAACGGGAGGGACGCGACGAGCTTGGATTAGGAAGCATACGCGACTCAATTGCCGATCATCTATTTCCGGGCACCAGCACCATTCAAACGCGCCTTCGGTACATGCTGTTCGTCCCTTGGATTCTGCGTATGCTTGAGGGGCGTGACCTTTCCGAAAACCAATTGAGGACCGAAGCTCGCGGGTTGGAGGTTCGGCTCGCCGATGCACTAAGCGCGGGCGGCGAAAGAAAAGGAATCATCGGCAGAGACGCTGGCGCCCGCCTGCAACGACTACCTAGTTCGGTCTATTGGTCTGGCCTCGGCGAGTGGCGCATTCGGACTTTTCCAGGCTCCATCGACAGTCTGTTCGCATCCTTACCGGCCCTTAAGCGAGGGCGCGAGGAATCAGATGAAATCAGAGGCAGCGAAGGTCTCGATGCAGTCTGGGCACGCACACTACCTGCGGCGCCAGCCGATCTATTGCAGAAAGCTGCGTTCAAACTAACTGTCGAGGAGGCGCAGTTTATCGTCGACCGCCTCGTGAACGCTCAAGCGGGATCGCTGATCGCCTTTCTCGCTCGCGAAGCGATGGAAGTGGATTGCGACTACATTTGGGCTCACCCGCGCCTCGTCGAATTTCCAGGGTTCGCGCGCCGCTTAGTTGGCCACGGCGAAATCTTCTCGCAGGTCATGCATGGGGCCGCCCTGCTCTACAACCTAACTCTCAGCGAGCTCCGCGAGCGGGACGACTGGGCCGAAGAATATCGGAGGCGAATGGCCGCTTGGAGCGAAGAGGTCTGGCCTACGCTTGCACGCGGCTGGTCGCTGGGCGAATTTTGGGATGCCGTCAAGCATCCAGGTCACAGCATCAAGCCGACCGCGAAGCGCTTCGTCACGGAGTGGCTCGAACTCATTGCAGACGGCACACCACAGATCGCCGACCTACCGGCGGCGCGCCGGCTCGTGGAAAGGCGAGAACGACAGCTGAAAACCACGCAGTCGAGATATATCAATCGTTCCGTGAGGGATCGCTGGACCGGAGCCTCGGGCGTGAACCGCCTTACCTTCCGTTGGAATCAGGCTAAGTCTCACCTCAAGGATCTCATCGATGCAGAGTAAGGCCAGTTTAGATCCCGACTGTCGCACGCTTTATGGAGCAAGCCTACAGCCGCCCGCGGGTTATGCGCTCGACGCGGCCATCGCCACCACTTTCTCGCTGGATTTCGAGACGGCTCTGGCGGTCCCGGTGAGCTTGGCCCTCTCCGCGGCAGAAAGCCGTGACGAAATCCTGGATCACCCCTTGGCTCTTCTAGAGGGAGCTGAACGTATGGCGGGACGCCTGTTAGTCTTCGCAGATCATGGACATATCCAAGTGCAGACCCGCCCGCACTCGCGGCTCTGCTCGCTCCTGGAGAAGATCATCGTCGAGGTTGCAGCCCCAAAAGGCGGAGCTTTTCATCCCAAGATGTGGGCTCTTCGTTTCAAGTCCACGAACGGTGATAAACCACTGCGCGTCCGCTTGCTGGTGATGTCTCGAAATCTGACGCGGGATCGCTCGTGGGATGTAGCGCTTACGCTCGATGGGCTGGTCGCCAAAAAGCCTCAAGCGACGAATCGTCCCGTTGCCGATTTCATTCGACGCCTTCCGGGGCTGGCAGTGGCTCATCTGCCATCGGGCGCCACCGAACTGGTGGCCGGCTTTGTCGAAGACATTCGCCGGGTGGATTGGTTGTTGCCAGAGCCCTTCGAGCGGGTCTCGTTCGCCGCTAACGGTTTCGGAGGTACGCCGTGGCGACCCGACCCTGGCGCCCGGCTGGGCATTGTCTCTCCTTTTTGTGACGAGGACGCATTGTCCATGCTTGCCGACCGTGCCGGCATGGAAGCTCCTCTCCTGATCGGCCGCACGGACGAACTCGGTCGCTTGTCGAGCGACGTGTTGAATAGGTTCAGCCGGGTCGCGGTGATGGATGAAGTAACGACGGCTGAGGATGGAGAGGAACCCGACTCCGGCAGCTTGCAAGGATTGCACGCGAAAATCCTCGTCGTCGAACGGGGCTGGGATACCGAGGTCACGGTTGGTTCGGGAAATGCGACCCGACCAGCCTTGATCACGGGGCGCAACGTCGAGCTGTTTGCGACCCTGAGCGGCAGGCGATCGCAGGTGGGGAGTATCGAGGGTATATTTGGCGATAAAGGGTTCGGCAGACTTACGCGCCTATTCGTCCCTGAAGAGTGGAGGAATGAAGACGAAGCACAACGGAATGCCGAGGCAAGACTCGATCAAGCGCGCCACGAAATATGCGGCGGCGGATTGAAGCTAGCGTGCAGGCGGCTCGGCTCGGAAGACGAAGCTGCAGGTCTGTGGGAGATGACCGTGCAGCCGGCCAAGCCTCTGCTCCTTGGCGGTGTTGGGTCACTTCGCGTCTGGCCCATCACCCGAGGAGAAACTCACGAGAAGAATGCGCTCGAAAATCTGAAATGTGGCGAATCCGTCGATCTTGGAGCGATGCCCCTAATCGATCTCACGCACTTTTTGGCTTGCCATGTTGTCGACCGGGAGACGGGGGCTTCGTTGCTGTTTGCAACGGGATTGACTCTAGAAGGGCTGCCGCTTGGACGAAATGCAGCGATCTTACGCTCAATAATCCACAACCAGGATGCCTTCTTTCGCTACCTCCGTCTGCTTCTTGCCGAGTTCGGCGATCCCTTCGCGGCTGCCTTGGCTGCACAGAAGGACGCGAGGCACGGAGGCTGGCGCTCGAGCGAGGACGACAAGCCTCTGCTCGAAGAGATGGTGCGCGCTTTCTGTAGAAGAGAGGATCGCCTCGAGGCGATCGAGCGTTTGGTCGAACGGCTGGAAGAAACCGATTCTGGGTCCGGGAGCCCAATACCTCCGGAGTTCCACGCCCTTTGGCAAACCTTTCGGCTTGCTTTGCGTACCAAGTCCCAGGCGCAAGTTGTAGAGAGCTAATCATGGTTACCGAACGCTTCAAGGCCGCGTCCGCTTTGGCGCCGCTCAAGGCATTTCAGCGACGCACAGTCGATTATGTTTTCGAACGTCTCTACAGTCAGGCGGATCCCGCGTTGCAATTTTTGGTCGCGGACGAGGTCGGACTCGGCAAGACGATGGTCGCTCGGGGCGTAATTGCCCGCATGATCGAGCATCTCTGGGATACGACGGAACGGATCGACATTCTCTACATCTGCTCGAACCAGGCCATTGCCGCACAGAACATTAATCGGCTGAATGTTCTCGGCCGTCGTGAGCTGTCCCTGCCGACACGCATGACTTTGCTGCCTCTTCAGCTGCGAAGCGAGGCTGAGTCGCGCTTGGGCAACGGAGGTTTGAACTCGAACAAGGTCAATTTCATAAGTCTGACCCCGGGAACGACCTTTGATCTGCGCTCGTCCACCGGCATCGCCCCGGAACGAGCCTTGCTCTTCCGCTTGCTTGCCGACGCCGTGTCACGCCCGCGCGGACTTTGCAATCTCCTTCAGGTGACCGCCGGTGACGATGGTTGGGACAGTGCCGTCGACAACATGAGCTTGAAAGGCGTAGACACTCACATAATCGAGCGCTTTCGAGGGAAGGTGATCGACGATTCCGAACTCTTCGCGGAATTGGAGCGGGTCTGCGACATGTTCCCGCGTCGAAGAAAAGAATATCCTATCGAAATGACCCAACCACGCAACGCGGTGGTGGCTAAACTGCGCGCTAAGCTATCTCACGCCTGCGTCGATGCGCTCCAGCCGGATCTCATCATCATGGACGAGTTTCAGCGTTTCCGCGATCTTCTCCATGGGGATTCCGATGCGGCGATGCTCGCTCGGGAGCTTTTCGATTATTCTAGCCCGGAGGGTCATGCTGCCAGGACACTGCTTTTGTCGGCGACGCCTTACCGCATGCTGACCCTAGCCGGCGATGCACCCGATGATGGCGACCATTACGCGGATTTTCTCGAAACGCTGAGCTTTCTCTATGGTCGCGACCGGGGATCGGTCGTGGCCGCGGAGCTTTCGCGAGAAATGCGGATGTTCCGAACGATGCTGCAGGCTTTGCCCGCCTCCCATGGCGCAGCCATCGAATGTCGCGCTGGCATCGAGCAGCGCCTTCGGCGTGTCATAGCCCGGACCGAGCGGGTCGGAAGCACGAAGGACCGGGACTCGATGGTCGAAGAGCCGCAGATGTCGCTCACGATCGCACCGGCAGACCTCGCGCAGGCCGCCGTGGTCTCGAGCATCTCGCGCGTTCTGGATGCTCCGGAAATCGTCGAATACTGGAAGTCCGCGCCTTATCTCCTGAACTTCATGCGCGATTACAGTTTGAAGCGTCTTCTCGCGGAGCAGGCGGCCAAACCTTCAGCCGCCCTGCGCGATGCTCTGGCAGTCGCCCGGCCCCAAATGCTCAGTCGCGAGCTCCTCGATGCTTACGAGCCGCTGGAGCCCGCCAACGGTCGGATGAGGGCCTTGATTGACGACGTTTTCAACTCGAAGCTCGAGGAGCATCTCTGGATACCGGCGTCCATGCCCTACTATGGACCGGCACGATCGTCTCCTCCGCCCACGAAATCACTCGTCTTCTCGTCGTGGTCGATGGTTCCGGATGCAGTGGCGGCACTCCTGTCCTACGAAGCTGAGCGACGGATGGGTGTCGGAGAATCTGGCAGACCATATTTCGAGCAAAACAGATTGCGACCGCTACAGTTTCGGCAGGATCAAGGCAGACTGGCTGGCCTTCGGGCGCTCCTGTTGATCTATCCTAGTCCGCAGCTCGCCGAACTGGCCGATCCCCTCGTGGTCTTCGCAGAAAGACAAGAGCAGTTGACCAAAGAAGCCATGCGAGAGGCTATTGCGGAACGGCTTCGGCCCGCGCTCGCCGCGCTCGAACAGGCGGCCGGTAAAGATGCTGCTGGAGTCCTCATTCCCGAATGGGCTGCCCCTGCAATAATCGATCGCCTGCTTGGCTCTTCGGTCGACGCGTGGCTCTCGTCATCGGATGGCATCGTCGGACTAGCGAACGAAGATGGTTTCCGAGAGCATGTTGCCGAACTCGGTGCAGCGGCCATCAGGAGCGATTTCTCAGGCGTCGTTAGCGATCAGCTTGACTTGCTGGTCGACCTGTCGCTGGGAAGCCCTGCCATTTGCAGTCTACGTGCCTTGCGGCGGATCGCGCCCGAACTCTCTTGGGACCACCCAAGTTTGTTGCGGGCATCCGCTGAGATTGCTTGGGCATTTCGCTCATTGTTCAATCAGCCCGATGCAATCGCTCTGCTGCGCCGAGGCACCGACGACCGGTATTGGCATCGCGTGCTGACGTACGGCGTGGATCACAATCTCCAGGCAGTCCTTGACGAGTACGCGCACTATCTGGTCGACGCGGAGGGATTGAGTTCACTCGGGCCCGAGGAGCGGGCCCTAGGCGTATCACGCGCAATGGCATCGGCACTGTCAGTGCGGCCTTCGCAGATCGACGTGGATGACGTTCAGCTCGACGGAGACTTGGTCAAGCTGACAAAATTCCAGATGCGTGGTCGATTTGCGGTGCGCCTCGCTGACTATCGCGATGAGGAAGGCACTGTGGCTCGGCTTAGTGGCGTGCGGGAGGCGTTCAATTCTCCCTTTAAGCCCTTCGTTCTGGCTACCACTTCCGTCGGGCAGGAAGGTCTCGATTTCCATCCATATTGCTACCGCATCTATCACTGGAATTTGCCGAGCAATCCGGTCGACCTGGAGCAGCGTGAAGGGCGCATCCATCGTTTCAAAAACCACGCCGTCCGTTTGAACCTGGCCGAACGTCAGATCGGGTCCGTAAGGGCGAGCGCTACGGCTCCGCTCGATCCATGGAGTTACATGTTCGAACGGGCAAGATCGGAGTCAGAAGCTCATGCTGATATCGTCCCGTATTGGATCTATGAGGGTTCTGTTCGCATCGAACGACGAGTCCCGATGCTGCCCTTCAGCCGCGAGGTCACTCGGCTGGAGTGGCTCAAGCAAAGTTTGACCATCTATCGGCTCGCATTCGGACAGCCGCGACAGGATGATCTACTGGAGTATCTTGCAAAGCTCGCTGGTGACGGGATAGGCGTCCACGATCTAGATGACCTGCAAATTCGTTTAGAGCCTCCAGAACGCATTACCGAGAAGCAGCCCATTAGCGACATTTTAGTCCGGAGCCTGGAAGCGCCAGTCCGTGAAGGTGAGGTCATTTCGCCGTCCGAATGATTGAGCGCGGGGCTCCGGCTCAACGATCCGGTCGACCGCTGTTGGCCGCAAAGGTCGTCTTGCCGAACATCAGTCAGCGGAGCACTTGATTTTTCGCTGAGCGAACCCTGGGCGTGGAACATCCATGCAGGGACTAACGAGCTCAGAAGCGCACAACGTGCTTTAGCTCGCGAACACCTTTCAACGCGGCCTAATCGGCTCACTAACGCCGAGCAGACGGCCACCAAGGCCATATTCCTCGATTATGTGCGGACCCCATCGCGACCGGGCTTGTCGTTGCACCGTGTAGACAAGGCGGGACTGGGGATTCTGGACAATCAGTGTCAACCGCGACTCGGGGTCCTCTAAAGGCCGGCCTCAAGTTGGGAGGTGCCCCCCTCTGCGCTCTGCCTCTGGGTTCGAACATCAGGTTCTCAAGCGGCTGGATATCGAATCGGGCAACACTCGAGTGTCATCCTTCTCGTGAGCACACCGGCCATATTCTTGGCGACGGTCACTCGCACCTGCTTGACGCAAGCAACTACTTTCCTTTGGCCACCGCATCCAGCGAATCCTTTAGCTTCTTCAGACTATCCTCGGAGGATGCAGCTTTGACTGCGCCGGCAAAGGTCAGCATTTTCGAGACGGTTCCCCAAGGATCGACCTGACCGCTATCATCGACGATCTTCGAAAAATCGCCCATCATGGCCTTATAGCCATTCAGTTGCGTTGAAGTGTCGCCAGCGTCAGCAAGCTGATCGTACATAGTCGCCGTCTTCAATGCCGCGAGAATGCCGTCTTCGAAATGGCCCCATACGGCACGGTAGCATCGCCTGAACTGGGCACTTGGCAATCCATCGGCACCGCGAGCGTACATTGCCGAATAGGGTGCCGGGCAGGCTTCTTGGATCGGCTTCGACTTCAAATCGAGTGAGTCGCCTTTCACTGCGGCGATCTGTTCAGCGAAAGTCCCGGTCAACGAGAGCCGCTTGACAAACAGAAAATCCGAGCCTGTTCGTCCCAAACCAACTCCGGCTTCGCGGAGCTTGTTTTGGTTTGATGGATTCTTCAGGAAAGTCTGAATGGCTTGCTTCTTTTCAAACTCGTCAGCAAGATTCGCAAAGCCGACAAGAATTGGCTCAACAAGGCCTACGATGGCTCCGGCAAACGAGCCAATCGGTCCGAAAAGGCTCAGTTGCTCCGGCCCTATCGCTACGGCGGCCGCTTGCGGGCCCGTTGGGGGCGGTTCAGGGATCTTCTCACCAAAGTAGGCAATATCGAACTCCCTGAAGTCGGCCTCGCAACTCTTCTTTATCTTCATCCGATCGGCATCTGCAATTGTCGGCTGGGCGGACACCGAAACCTGGTAGTTCGCGAATAGCATTTTGAACGCGGAAAAGATATCGTCCGCCTTGCTGGGCGCGGCGAGAGCCTGCAGCTGCCCGGCAACTGCAGTCAAATAATTCTGCTGCGCGACTGTGCTGAGGTGGTCAATCGTAACCGACGCGCCACTGTCACGACCGGATATGCCCTTTACCACCTCAATCTTCTCGGCGCGGAAGCTGCACAGAAGGGCAGACTCATTCAATCCGTCAAGTGATAATGTATCGTTCGGATCTGTAGTTCGCGCCTTGCCGGGATCGGAAGGAAATGCCGCCAGCAGCTTTTTTGTCAGTTGCTGCCTGACAAATTCCAGACGCGCTGCGTTGCGTTCGTTCTGAATCGCCTCTTCGCTTGACACCGCGAGCGCGTTCAACGCCGTAACAAACGCGGCATAACTACTGGGTTTATCGGCGCCTTGCACCACCCCCACAGGATAGTAAAGCAACAAAGCCGTGATTCCAAGTACACCAAATTTCGTTGGTACCACTTGCATAATCCTCCCCCTTCATTGCGAGTTGTTAAGGGACGTCGGCACCTTTAGGGGCCGACGATTGATTCTCTCTTCTGCCGCGCGCCAGACGCGCCGCCGCTTGGTCAACTACTATGTTGGTCCTTCGCAGCGACCGGGACTGCCTTCTGCAGTAAGACCTCTCCGTTGCGACCAGCGCACCGAGGAAGCTTCGCAACCTGCGCTCGCCGGGCGGTCAGAACAAAGGGACCTCGACATGAGTTGGGTGCCGATGAGCGGCTCCAAAGTTCCTCTCGATCTTCGGAGTCGGCGCCGCCAGATGCAAGCGGGCGCTTAGCGATCGCCCGCCCAACCCGCTCGATACGATTCAGCGCGGCGCCGATTGGGCGCTTAAATTCAGCATCGCAAATTGCGGCGTCTGCGTCGTCTCTTCCTCCGGGCGGGGAATGAATATCTTCTTGCTGGCGTCCGTTGCGATATCTTCCCAGCGAACGTCTGCGACTTGAGTCGCCATCTTGCTGTCGATCGCGCGCAGCAGCTGATTGGTGAAAAATCCGCCGATTTGCAGCCCCGAATTCATGTACCAGGAGAACTCTCCTGGCGTCGATCCCGACATCATCAACGTCCCGCTGTATTGCAGAAAGAGGCGGCGAAACGCGGCCTTGCGGCTCGGTCTTACGCCGGCAGCTGCGGGCCCCACCGCCTGCTCAGGTAACTCGATCTGCCGATTGCAAGTGTCGGCAATCGCGATCACGAGACGCGGTGGCGTCGTCGAACCGGCAGGCGGCTTCAAGACGAGGTTGGCCACGCCCGCCAGTTCGGCACGATCCGGATCCTGGGTTCGTCGGCAATCAAACTCGGGAAACTGCGTCTGCGTGTTAACGCGTCGAAATCCATGACCTGAGTAATAGAAGACCACCGTGTCGTCAGCCTGCACGGGTAAGGCCTTCACCGCCTTCACGATCGACGGGCAATTGAAGGCAGCATCCTTGACCTCCGTCACGACAATGTTCAGTTCTCCCTCGGTTTGCGCCTGCCGAAAAAAATTCCGCATCTTCCTGAGATTTTCGGTGATCCCGACCCCGATTGTGGGGTCCGTCGTGTCCCCAACGAGGACGGCATGGATCGTCTGAGCTGAAGCGCTCGCCGCCAACAAGCACCAGCACACCGCAATCAAAACGACTATTCGCGTCATCGTTTCCCCCTACTTTGCCAGCTTCTGAAATGCTGCAAGTACGTCTGCCTTGAGATTGAGTGGCTGAATTCCCCGCCAGTTGTCGTTGCGGCGCGCTAAGATGGCGGTTTCACAGTTGTACGAAACCAGCCACCAAGCTTCGGTGCCGAGGGCCGTAAACTTGAAAGCAATGCTCGGAGCGAAAGGGCATGATTTGACCGGGCCGGTTGCGGCATCGGCGGAAGCAATGAGGTTACGCAATTGTTCAGTCGCGGCGACATCGAGCTCGCGAATCATAACCAATCTCGATTGATCGATCGAACGTTCCGGGCCAAGGTCGGCTGCATCTGGTAGCGCGTATACGACGGCACCGGTTGCTGCCTTGACGACTGCGGCAAGTTCTTTGTCCCGGGTGGGCAGCGTGGTTGCTTGGGCTGAATCCGCATCTTCACACCGCACTGCTACGCCGGCGACATCGGCTCCCTGATAGGGTACTGCGGACAAGACACGGATCGAGTGCAGCATGTTCGCCCCTTGCGCCCGAGCTAGCAGCGCCAGCTCGCCAATGATTTCACCGAGCGAGGCACTCTGCTCAAAGGGCGCAACCCTGGTACGGACTTCACGACTAAAATTGCTGACCTCGCATTTAGGGTCGGGGCCCAAATGCACGTTTACGCCGTAGATCTTGATAGATTCGTTCGCGATCGACATGGTTGCGACAGGCGTAAAAAACTCACTCGTCGCAACGCTGGCTGCGACAAGCATCCACCGGGAGAAACTCGCGTAAACTTGCCCTCTACGTGAAACCTTCATTGCACTTTCGCCACGGAAGACGCTGCACGAAGCTGACGATTAGCGCAAATTGGCCAGAGTATAGGGCGCACGTTTATGGTTGCAATATAGCCGGATACTCGCATTATATGAAGCCTCAATTCAAGCTCGGCCATCGCTAAATGTCAGATTCCGGAGACAGCGGAGGAGCGATTGCGGCCGGGCGCTTCAGTTGAGAAAGGCATTTGCTGTTTCAGGACCGCCAAGTGATGAAAACCCTCTTCATCTTCATCCTTCTTTTGGGAGCCTTGATGACCGACTGTCGGGCAGAGGAGAGCGCCGATAAAAAGCTTTCTGCAGCGGTTCGAGCCGAACTCCGCCAGCTGACAAGTAGCACATCCTCGAAATCGCCGGAACCCGATACAGCACCAGCTTCCGCCGCTTCTCGCGAACGCACCTATCTTGTCACCCTCCAGTCCCCATCCAACATCGAGGGCGTAACCCAAGACTTGGCATCACTGGTTTCGAAGGTGACACGTCACGCCATGAGCGTCTTGTCGATTGAGACGAAGCAACAATTGCCGCTGCTCACAGCATTGATCGCCCACCAGAAGGTCGGATTTGTCGAGGAATCCACAGAGAGGATCAACGAGCCAATTGTCACGTCGTCTGTAGTTCCCTTCAACTACAATGCGAACCTGACCCACAATGTATTAGCGCTTCGCAAGCTCTACGACCTGTCTGGCGAGGGCGTGACGGTCGGACTCTGGGACGAAGGTCCAGTGCTTTCATCGCATGCCGAATTCACTGGACGAGTGGAAGTGCGCGACCCAGGAGAACCGAATGCCCACGCGACCCACGTCGCCGGCACGATCGCTGCCGCAGGCGTAGCAGAGGACCAGCAGGCCGGCGGCATGGCTCCAAAGGTCCACGTTATATCTTACGATTACAACAATGACTTGAACAAGATTGAAAGCGTGCTCGGCGGAATAGCGCCTCCTCAGGTTACCAATCATTCCTATACGTCTCGCCGTGGCTGGTCTCCCGCCGGCAATTGGTTGTGGTGCGGTGCCCCTGCCGTCAGCGAGACCGAAGATTATCTCTTCGGGAAGTACTCGACCGACTCCGCTGCCATCGACGATATTGCACTTCGCCATCCCAATACGAGCATCTTTGTCGCGGCGGGAAACCAACGCAGCGAAACTCTCGACCCCCATGCATCTGCCGGGTGGGATGGGCGACATTGGGTGCCGCAGCTGCACGACTATTCGAACGCAAAGCGGCCATCCAACGCCCAGCATGACGGATACGACACGTTGGAAGGCTTCGGTCTTGCCAAGAACGTCATCACAGTGGGCGCCATGGAGGACGTGTCACTCGGCGTCAATACGGTGACGGCAGAGAGCGTTCGCGTGACAAAGTTTAGCAGTTGGGGGCCTGCCGACGACGGCCGGATCAAGCCTGATCTGATCGCGAACGGCGCCCAGCTCAACTCCCCTACGGTGCAATGGCTGGTCACAGGATTCGACAATCACGCCTACCAACAAATGAGTGGAACCTCTCAGGCCACGCCGGCAGCTTCGGGCATCGGTGCACTGCTCGTGGAGCTGAGCGAAAAGCGGCGGAACAAGCCGCTGCGATCAGACGAACTGAAGGCCGCATTGATACACACCGCCGTTTCGCCTTTTCAGGGACCGACCTACCAGATCGGCTGGGGGGCCATCGATGCCGAGGCAGCCGGCAAGCTCGTGGCAGGCGATTCGGGAAAATTGTTAACGGTGTCACTCGTCAACCAGCAACCCCTGCGGTTCAAGGGGAAGGCATTCGGTGAGAGTATCCGGGTGACAGTGGCCTGGATCGATCCGGCCGGCAAACCGAATGCAGCCGGCCTCAATGATCGCCAGCCCGCGCGAGTAATGGACATCAAACTATTTCTAGCTGATAATCGGGGCGCTCCACATTACCCTTGGTCGTTGGACCCGAACAATCCGACTGCGGGCGCGAAACGAACCGGGTGGAACGAACGGGACAACGTACAGCGCGTCGATGTGGATGGCCCGGTTTCGGGCGATTGGACAGTCGAGCTTGGCGGCTCCGGACTATCCGGCCAACCTACGATCGCATTGGCGATTTCTGGACTGATATTGGACGAGTAAATTAGGCTTAGGCGAAATGACCGTTTTTGGTCGAGTACGAAGTGAGAGCCCGCGGCATTACCGGGGTCGATGGAGCATCGCCCGAGGCCGCCGCGCAGGCGCAATTTTCCGTTTTTCGCTCTTCGTCATTCCGATGGCGCAGGCCTTCCTCTACTGCGCCGTGGCGAAAGCCGATATCCTGGATGACGCGGCCTTAAACGCGATCCGCGGTCCCGTGGTCGTTCGGATCGAGAACGCGCAGGGTGCCGTAAAGGGTTTCGGTGTCGTAATCTCCCCCCAAGGCCATGTGCTTACCGCTGCGCATGTCATCGAGGGGCTGCCCCCCGACGCTGTACGCGGGCGTCTTGGACCATGGGACCAGACTGAATCCGTTCCGCTGGCTTTGATCGACAAGAATGCGGACAAGAAAGTCGATCTCGCGCTGTTGCAGGTCAAAGGGCCACTCGGCGGTGTGGCACCGGAAAACATCCCCGAGCTTGTCACGAGCTTCAGCCCGACCAACGATGTTCTGAGGGTGCTGACGGACTCTATTGGACTTGAGAAGACGCTCGTTTGCCTCGATGCCCGGATCTCTGCGGGTAAGGAGGATGTTCTGGAAGTGAAGGCGGCAATCAACGCGGGCGTTAGCGGCTCCCCTTTATTCGACCGTTCCGGAAACCTCGTAGGAATCGTCGTGCAAGGCGTTGCGAATCAACAAACGGGCTACATACGCCCAGCCGCTACCATAAAAGAATGGCTCAAGGGCAAGGAAGTCAAATTCACAGAAGCTCCTCCTGCCCCGGTCAGGATCGATATCTTTTTTTCTCGTCAGACCTTAGCGCCAGAGGCGAATAATAGATTGTCCGATTTAATCGTCCCACTCACGCAGGCCATCAACAAAGACGTTAGAGGCAAGCTGAATCCAGCACCGCAGGTGTTCGACGACAGCAAGGCAAGGGAAAAATGGGGCGACGTAGGAGAAGCGCTCTTCAAGGATCAGTCGTTACCTGCCCAGCAAAAGGAGCAGAAAGTAAAGGAGCTCCTGAAAGATCAAGAATACTTGGCGTGGCTTCGAAAGCTGAACTTCAGCCGGCTATACCTGTTGATCATCCGCGTGGAACTGGACGGAAATTACTTCACGTTGAAGCCGGCGTTGCTTGTGATCACTCAACACGGTCAGCGCGTTGACGTCCAATACTTTGTAGATCCCAAAGCCAGATACAAAACCTACCCGCCGCGAGACCTCAGCCCCAACGAGTCTTTTCCGGCCCTGCAGGATTCGCTTGCGGTAGAGCTAATTCACACCATCATCCGCAAGGAACCAAGCCTTGCCAAGAATAATCAGGTGCTCGCCGATTGCATAAAATTCCCAGGCCTCGACTTCACCAAGTATGATTGGTTTTACGGAGCTCCCGATAGCCTTGCAGCCCAGCTGCAAACCACGTTCGAAGAGAAGCCAGACGAAGGTCGGGTCAACTTCATGTCCGCTAACGAGAAGATCTGCAGAGAGGCCCAGTCGCGGAAAGTCGATCGCTTCGCTTGGCCCGATCATCTCGCCGAGTATGTTATCGGTGTCTCGATCGGTGCAAATTCCGTCAATTGGCAGGCCGGTCATCCCTGGGATGAACAGGATGATTTTCTCAGGAAAGCCGTCGACAGGGCTGGGGCGAATCCAGAAGCCAGGGACGGGTTTGGACAGATCGCGAAAGCGTTGGCGACTGCAATAAATGGTGAGTGGAGTAAACTTCGAAGCGGCGCGAAGCGAGGGGCAAAGTAGCTGCGCGATATACAGAGGAAAACATGACCTTGCTTCGAAGCCTTGCTGTAGCCGTCGCCCTGCCGATTCTTTTCGTGCTGGAAGCTTCCGACGCCTCCGCACAATCGAAGAATCCAACCGGCGCCTCCATTTCCAAACATGTCGTCATCGAGGATCCCCTCATCCTTGATTCACGTCTCACCGACAAAGGCATCACGCCTCAGACGGCCGCCGAGGTCTTGAGGTTCATACTATCGGCAAACCCCGACACCATCGCAACTATCGGCCGCGCCGCTCCGCAAGCTGCGCCAAGCACGTTATTTCTTGCGAGCAAGATAGATCGCCTCGGAGAAGCAACGGTCTGGACGGGCTTCGCCCGCACATCGACATCGAGTCCTCTGCGACTTGGTCCGGTGGCGATCCTGTACGAGAACGGTTTACGGTTCGGTTCGCTGAGTGAGATTTCTGAGCTCGTCCGCGCTCAGTTCACGAACTCGCTGAGCGACGGCAGTTCGGCCGGCTTGTCGCTCGGCTGTGTAAAGAGCACGGGTCAACTGGGGCCTCGGCTCCAGCAGGAGATTTTCTATAGATTCCAGTCTCGCCTCGTAATGGTTCCGGGAGTGCATTGGCAGGACCTTGCGTCTGACTTCTGCTCGGATGAGGCGCAGGAGCAGTTCCCAAACCAATGGCGCATCGATGGACGTATCGCGGCGGACGAGGGCGGGATCTCGATTGAACCGCAATTGTCAAGACTGGCGCTGCGCATTCCGCTGGTAGCTTATCGCGGCACACCAAGCACATTCCGTGACGATCAGGGCGAATATTATGATTTGCTCACACGCGGTGTCAGCGCCATTATCAATCAATATCCTGCAGATATCGTCGAGATCGCATCTAGCTCCAGGGACGCCGGGATAGGGGTGCAGTCCGAGCAGGGCCTGAGATTCTTGGGAGGGAATGTCCCCCATCTTGCGTTGCGATTTCTACAGCGCGCCGCGACCGGCAATCCCAATCTTAATTATGAATTAGGCACAGCATTTCAGAGCCTATCCGCCCCCCGGCAGGCCGAAAGAGCCTTTAGAATGGCTATCGCGGGTAATCCCGCGCATGGCCTTGCGCATCGGGACCTTGGGGAGATTCTCTTCAAACAAGATAAGTTCGAGGAGGCTGCCAAGGAGTTTGAGCGCGCCGGCACCACCTCCGGAGCAGCGGAAACATACGCTCAGCTCCTGTATTCCCAGGGCCGTCGCGCGGAGGCCCGGGAAAAGGCGGTCTCAGCACTCGAGCGAGGCGAACGATCAACGGGCCTTCAGTTGCTGCTCGCTCGGCTGGATATTGGTGAGAACAAGCTGACAGACGCCGTCGAGCGTCTTTCGTCGCAATTGGCGGACAGCCATGATGGTGATGGTGATCGTGATCGCATCGTCAAGCTACTCAAAGAAGCTGCAGCCACCGCGTTGACAAGGCGCGATCTTCCCACTTCTGAAAAAGCACTCGATGCGCTCATCGAGAGAGCGCCAGATCCTGAGGTCTATCTTGTCCGCGGTCGCGTCGCAGTAGCGAAGTCCAAGAACAATGGCTTTGGCAGCACAGAAGAAGCCGTTCTGTTCTTTACCAAGGCGCTCGAGACGAAGAAGGACAAGAATATCGAAAATCCGGAGCTCGATCTCGTCGTCCTTGAACTCGCAGAGGCCCTGTTTTTGGACGGCCAGTACGTTCAGGCCGCTGCGAAAGCTGGCAGCTTTTTCTCAACTCAATACTCGAGAGGACAGGAGGAGCCGAGACCGGACAGCAAAGCAACAACATATCGCTACATACCGGTAGCCGCTCTCCTCCAGCTGTCAGGCCAACAAGTTATCAGGTCGAGCCCCGTCGAGAACGCCCTTGAGGCGTTGCAGCGATCGCTCGGCAAATCGCCCAAGAAACCGGAGCTTATCGTATGGGTTACAGGCCCCAACGGTCGGGAGCCCGTTACAGTCGCGCAATGGTCTTTCGCGACGTTGAGGCTCTACGTTTGCACGCAACTTGGCAGCAAAAAGCGGGACGAAGTCGCGCAGCTGATAGATCGCTTCGAAGGGGAAACAGGCTTGGAGAAAACGTTCTGTCCGACGCGCTAGTTAGCAGCCAGAGCCGCCGCCGCAAGTCGAATTTCCGGCGTTAGCAGGGACGCTTGCTGCCGAAACCGCCGCCGCGGCCAGGAATAAAGCCGTGATTGTCAAATAGATCGTCTTCATAGCTAAATCCTCGGAAAGTTTCCGAATAGCTAAATCCTCGGAAACTTTCCGACAGTGTATACCTTGCGTTGTTCAGAGGCAATAGCACTCGCTGCGGAGAAACACGCGCCTACGTCCATGGATGATTCATATCATTCAAAACGGCGGCGTTGTTAACAAACTGTAAATCCGAATGCTCGCCCGAAAACGCGGAAGGTCTTGAGTCTGCAAACCTGATAGGTCTGGAACCTTGAAGTTCGCTGACGTCGCAGTGTTACCGGCACTGGGTGGCCCGTGTCGACCCTGCTCATGTGCCGCCCCACACGCCGCAAGGACAGGCGAGACTGCGCCTGTAAGAGCGGCTTGGAACAATCTGACATAACGATGCTCGGCTCACTTCGTCCGGACGGCCTTCGCGCCCACCCCCTTCAGAATCTCGACGATCCTCCCGGAATCGTCGCCCAGGAAGTGGACCGACAGCCTGAGCGAGACCCTCCACTTTCTCATGATTCCTCCGGCTCAGGTTCGGTCTTGGCCTCGGTGCCCGAAGGACGCGTCCCGGCCGAGCTCGTGCCGCTGAAGGATTGAACTTGAACGTCGCTTCCCGGCACCCCGCACTCCTGGACGACGCATTCGCGCTCTCGCTTTGCTGCGCCGCATCAATGCCTGCCGTCACTGGCGATGCGATCAGTATCCGCTCTTGGAGCCGGCAGGAAAAGCATGATTCCCGGTCTGCCTAACGCATGCCGACGACCTCTCACGCCATGACAATTGACCAGGGTCACGTCCGCCAGATCGACGAAGCCGCCGTCGTACACGGCCCCGCAGGCCTGTGCCATCTGAACGGGCGGCGGGAACCGCGGTCGAAGGTACTCCGAGGCTAGGCCACCGATGGTAATGGCACCGCAGCGATCGATGCGGCCGGCATCGAGCGCTCCTGCAAGCACGCGTTGAGGGGCGTTTCCGGATGGATTGTCTGGTTCGGGCCGACGCAACACTCTGAAACGGCCATCAATCTGGATCGTTTACGATCCAGAATTGTATGGTGCCCAGGAAAGGATTGCGACGACCGAGCTTTATACTATTGAAACACACCCCTGTGTCTCAAAAGATAGAAAGCTAACGTCCTCAAAAATCTTCCTTGCTCGCATACGGCCATTTCACCAAGGTGGGACGTCCATCCTCCCAGAGCTTGTAAACAGCCCCTTCCCACATCACGAGCACTACCCTGAACTTGTCCTTCGCGGGTGCAGTGCCGTTCTGAAGGACCGGCAGGCCTTCATCCACGTATGCGCCATAGCAACCTAGGTTGACGTAGATCGCTAGGCCAACTTCCGGCGTGTAGTTCTTTGCGATCTTCTTGGTAACTACTCGGTCAAGCGCGGCCGGGATGGCCTCGAATCGCGCCCTCCACTGTTCTACTGGATCAGGCTCCAGAGCAGGGCTGCCTTGCTCATCCCCGCGTCGGCGGCCGTCCCTATCAGCCTCGGTCGCCTCAAATTGCTGTATCACGCCGTCCGTTTGTATCTCGAAGTCCGGTCGCTCGGTAGGCGCCAACCGAACGAGGTCCGACGAAAGGGCCGCTGCAAAGCGACCTGCAGTCGAAGCGTCCCGCAAGAAGGCGAGCCCGGCTTGACCAAAGAAAACTGATCGCGAGAGGGGACGCAGGATTTCGTCTACCCGATCACGAAATGGGTCGACTTGGTTCCAATTCGAGAGTTCGGTTCTCCAACTATCGAGCGTTGCTTTGGGGATACGGCTCTTCAGCGACATGAGATCATCGATAGGATGCCGCTGATATTCGGACTGGCACGTCTTTCCAACCATACCGGTCAAGGGCAGCTGTAATGTATCGAGTGGGTGTAATGTTCTTAGGACCAAGAACAATCTCGGTGATGCACGACGCAGCATCCCCAAGCGGAAGAATCCGATACGGAACTATGCGGTCATGCCCCGCACGAAACTCCATTTTGGAAAGCTCACCATGCGACGACGCTTCCGTCGCATATGACACGATAAGCGAGATCAATCGCCACTCACGTTCCTCGATGAAGGCCGGGTTTTTCACTCGGTATTGCACCAGGTGGAGAGCCAGAAAGTTCGCGGTAAGGCTCCGAAAATGCTTTTCGACTTCGATTTTTCTGTCTCCTTCTAGCGGGTTCAATAGCGACCCGGTATCTAGCGCTCCGGCTTTCACCGCATGGACGACGTCATCTAAGATCTATTGAACAAGACCCGCCTGGTCTTCGCGAGAGTAGGCAATCTTGTGCAGTGACAGGGCTTCTCCAGATTGTGCGGCATACCGGGCGTGGGCCAGCGCTTCGAAGTGCTGCTTGGAGAAACCAATAGAAACGCCACCCCCATCCCCAGCGTAGGCCCGCCATTGGCTCAGAAGGTCGCCATCCTCCGACATACAAAAGCCAGCAGCACCTAGCCGAGTCGCGCCGAAATCAAAGTGCGAAAGTATTCTTTCCATCTGTAAGGGATGAAAGCCTTCCTGCTGGCACCTTTCGTCCAAGAGGCTTCGCAGCCACCTTCCCTCCAATCGGTCATTGGAGAGCGTGAAGTCGGACAACCAAACGGCTTTGGTTTGTATGATCGAAATAAAGGTGCTGTTGCTACAGTAGTGGTAAAGCATCCAAGCTAGCTTTCCGGTCAATCTGCACAGTGGGAGCGCCGCCTCTTAGAATATCGTCAGTCTCTGCATGTACGAAGACATACGTCCAAGCACGCCTGGAGCGCCGGCCCCATCTGCAACGCTATATTGAATTTATTACCGCGGCGGTCGATCTCGATCAGTATCCAAACTTACCATACGCATGAAGTCAGCCTCTCCCACGATCCGGAGCGAGGCGCCCTGCGAAATCAATTCTTCGGCCTTGCGATGTTTGGTGCTTTTTTCTTGCCCCTTAGTAAGGCGCAAATCCTGATCTCCAACGACCAGTATGGTAACGCGCTGGCTAACTGACTCCGTCACCTCGCATCCTGCTTCCGCAGCAAGGCGCGCCGCTTCTTCTCGTTTAACGTCGAGCTTGCCCGTAAACACGATGATCTCGCCGGCAAGCGGCCCCGAGCCAGAGCCAGGACGCGCAATTTTCTGTTGATCATCCTCAATCGGCCTCTCAACACGCTCGATCCATTGCACCAGATTGAGTCCAGTGTCTTGCATTGCTCTAAGCATCAGATAGCCGGACGCCTTTGCGTCTTCGGCCACGTCGTGATGTTCAAACGCTATGGAAAACTCTTTCGCCAATCGTGCTAGCCCGTATCCCGCTCCGTCAAGCGAGAGATTAGGCCACGCTCGCCTCGAAACCCTAAGCGTATCAAGCCACACACACGGAAGCGGACCGGTGCCATACTTCAGAGCAGCACGCGCGAGCGCCGTTTTATCGAAGTGGCTGTGATGTACGACGAGAACATCTGCCAGCGACGCCGCAATAACAGGAAAGACCTGGGCCATGTTCGGACGGCCCGCAACATCCGCTGGAGTAATGCCGTGGATCGAAATGTTGACTGGGTCAAAGCGATCCTCGGGATCGACTAGAATAGTCAAAGTCCTGAATAATTCACCGGCCCGGAAGTGGGCAAGGCCTATCGAGCAAATGCTTGCTAGGTCCGCATTTGCGGTTTCCACGTCCAGTGCGATGAAATCGGAGATCGGCTGCTGGTCGATAGCCAACTTGGTCGCAGAGGGCTTGATCGAAGTTTTGAGCGCCACTATCGTCTGTTTCGATGTTGTGCCAGAATGCATCCACCCCGGTTTCGGCGCATCAATACCGTTCCGCCTTGCTTCACTCCACTTCGCCTTCTCTAGCCGCTTTAACAGTTCAGGCGGGGAAGCACCGGGCGAATGTGGCTGGGCCGCAAATCGTTCGAGCACAGCTATCTCGTCGTCGAAGCGCTTTAACTTCCGATAGATGATCGCAGCCTGCTCATAGTACCAGGGAGCGACACCACCAAGACCTGCCGCAGCATCGTTTTCCCAGAGGTCTAGCTGCGGCAAGAGCACTTGGAGCGCCTCGTCAAGTCGGCCCTCTCGCTTCAGAGCTTGAACATTTTCGACCACGGCGGTTATGCGGCTCGACTCCAACTCGTAGGGCCGTCCCATTTTCGCGCTAAGAGCGCCGTAAATCGATCCTGCGTGAGTCTCGCTTCGAGTCGTACGTTCGGGAGCCGACGACGCTAGCTCGCACTCGGGATGAATTGATCGCAGAAATCCTGCGGGCTGGCCGCAAACAGTGCAAGCCCCCATTTTTATTCCCCCCGTAATCTATGGAGCCGGCGAATTACTTGCGGCGATTGTACGGGCTCTGATTGGTCGGGCTAAGCGATATTCCTTCGGAGGAGGCTTTCCCATAGACGGCCGCCTCAGCGCGACCAAGCTTCAGCCCAATAACACGCGTAGGCGTATTGCCTTTCGCCATCTGTTTGAGCTGTTGCATGTCCTTCGGTGTCCAAGACTTTCCGCTATTGCGAGTTGATTTGGCCATCGATCGCTCCATTAGTAGCGCGGTGTGCGAGTTCCAAAGTGACCGTTGTTAGGATTGTAATTGCCGCTGGTGCTGTAGTTGTCTCTCTGGGTGCCGTTAGGATTGGTCGCCGTATAGGGCTGCACATACGTGCCGTTGCTACGCGTGTACCCCTAGACGCCGTGGCTGTTGGGATTTGAACCTGTTCCTAGATATTGGGCTTGAGCGATGTCCGCCGTGTAGACGAGCACAGTCAAGGCAAGAAGCCACCCCTTCATGATTCCCCCTATGAATAAGTTTTATCAACGTATGGATACAACCACGGGCCGCACACGATGTCGAATCGGGCGTCAGGTCCGCCAAATACAACCTTGGTCTGACATCTATGACAGAGTGCAAAATGTTACCGTCATTGGGAGGGCTCTCCAGAACGGTAAGCCCGGTGCATTACCTTTCGCCCCGTTCGATATTGGATGAGGGGTAACAATCTCAGAGGTGAACCTCCTCCGAATGAGTGGACACCTGTAGTAGGCTCATTGAGCCCGGAGGTGTCGAATGGAATGTCAACGTCGGTCATTACCGAAGAGTACAAGCGCCAAGCCGTTGAGTTGGCTTTGAGTGGGCGCTCGATCGGGTCTGTTGCCAAGGAACTCGGTCTGCGTGACTCGGTGCTGCAGCGCTGGGTTGACAAGCTCCGGCAGGAGCCGACATCGGCGGCGTGGCGCCACACCACGCAGGCGACGCCGATGTCGGGGGACCAGGCTTCGGAGATCGCCCGTCTGCGCCACGAGAACGAACGGCTGCGCATGGAGCGCGACATTTTAAAAAACGGTCCATCACCGTGGCGCGCTTGCGCGGCGTAGAAACAGCCTTGTGCTATCCCCGGCGCTGGGAGGGTAGCGGCCGCTCGATCATTGGAGGCACACTCCCCGTTAAAAAACATGGTCCATGGGTGCGTGTGAACTTGAGAGTGGTGACGTCGCATCGCGACGATCCCGATTAGGAAGATCACGATTGGCATAGCCCAGACCCTCCTGCTCATCATTGAACGGAGGATTGCCATGCTCAACAGGACGACCGGCGAATGACCGGAACTGACGCTGGTCAATGCCGGGGCCGCCGCCATCGATATTCGATCAAAGATGCACATGGCCGCGGTGGATCCCGCTTGCACCGACGTGCCGATGCGCTCTTTCGGTACATTCACGCAAGACCTGCATGAGCTGGCGGACTGGTTCAGAGCCTGCGGCGTGACGAGTGTCGCGATGGAATCCACTGGGGTCTATTGGATGAGCAGCGCGGGTTTGATGTGATTTTGGTCAATGCGCGGTACGCCAAGAACGTGCCCGGGCGCAAGACCGATGTCAGGGATGCCGCGTGGTTGCGCCAGCTTCATTCCTATGGCCTGTTACGCGGCAGCTTCCGACCTGATGCCGAGATTGCAACCCTGCGCGCGTATCTGCGCCAACAGGAGCGGCTGGTGGAATATGCCGCCGCCCATCTCCAGCATAAGCAGAAGGCCCTGATGGAGATGAATCTGCAGCTGCATCATGTGGTCTCGGATATCACCGGCGCGACCGGCATGCGGATCATCCGAGCCATTGTTGCAGGCGAGCGGAATCCTGACGTCTTGGCAACCTATCGGGACGTGCGATGCCATTCATCCAGCGCGACGATCCGTGCGGCGCTGGTGGGCAACGACCGGCACGAACATGTCTTCGCGCTGACCGAGTCGCTGGAACTCTACGACGTCTACCAGGCTAAGATGCTGGACTGCGACCGCAAGCTCGAGGTCCTGATCGCAGCACTGAACAATAGAGGCGCAAAGTCAGTCGGAAAGCTATCCAAGCCACGCATCAAGACCAAACAGGTCAACGCACCTACCTTCGATGTCAGGACCGCGCTGTACGGCGTGTTCGGCGTCGATCTGACTGAGATCCACGTTGGGTCCATTACTGGCATTGAAGCTTATCGGGGAGTGTGGCACCGATCTGAGGGCTTGGCCGAGCGGCAAGCACTTCACCTCCTGGCTGTGCCTTGCGCCAGCCAACAAAATCTGCGGTGGCAAGGCGCTTTCTTCACGTACCCGAAGGTCTTCAAGTCGGGCAGCCGCACTGTTGCGGTTGGCAGCCACAACCGTTGGCAGAAGCGATACAGCGTTCGGCGCATTCTATCGTCGGCTAGCGTCCCGAGCGGGCAAGTCGAAAGCCGTGACGGCGACCGCCCGCAAGATTGCGGCTTTGTTCTACAACACACTGCGGCATGGCATGTGCTACAAAGATCCGGGTGCCGCCCATTATGGCAACAATATCGCAGCCGCGTCCTCGCCAATCTACAACGCAGGGCCAAATCGCTGGGCTTCGTCTTACAGGCCATTCTGGAGGACGCCAATCCCGCTGTTTCTTAGGAAGTCGATCGCGATCTTCGCCGGACCCCGGACATGAGCTTCCGCTTCATCGAAGACCATCGCAACGCCTATCCGGTGCGGCTGATGTGTGCCGTGCTCGAGGTCTCGCCGGCCGGCTATTACGCCTGGCGCGATCGCCCCGTGAGCGAGCGGACCACATCCAATACCAGCCTCCTGGCCGCGATCCGGCAAGTCCATCAAGACAGCAGCGAACGCTACGGCAGTCCTCGCGTCCATGCCGTCCTGCGCAAGCGGGGACGTGGCGCAAGCCGTGGCCGGATCGAGCGGCTGATGCACCGGCACGGTATCTGCGCCATCATGGCGCCGCCGCGCCATGTGCGCACACCGACAGCCGTCACGACCTGCCGATCGCACCGAACCTGATCGCGCGCGACTTCACGGCGGAAGCCCTGGCTTGCCGATAACGCCTACATCCCGACTGCCGAGGGGTGGCTGTATCTGGCGGCCGTCATCGATCTGTTCAGCCGAAATATCGTCGGCTGGGCCATGCAGGAATCATGCAGGTCGAACTCGCATCCGCGACGCTGATGATGGCCATCCGGCAGCAGCGGCCGCGGGCTGGATTGATCCACCACTCCGATCGCGGCGTGCAGGGCGGATTCAAGTGGTCGTCGCAACACTCTGGAGCTGGAGGTTACTTCAGACTTCACAATGTCGACGACTCCGACGCCATTCGCCGACGACAGTACCGAGGTGCACACTGTCGACGAGTTCAAGTTAGATGATCTCGAAGTATCTTCGACGTTCAAAGTCGGTGACGCGATGTTGAACGGCGTCCCATTCCCAACGTCGGGAGCAAGAAAAGGCTTCAACAAACTTTTCTCCGAAGACGTCATAGGCCGCTGGCGACTGCGCAAACCGAGATGTTGCCTCTGATAGGTTTTGAGGGAGTCTCGCAGACGAAAGACACATCTCCACGCCGGCATCACCGACGATCGAAGCCGGTATTGTCGCATCTGTTTCGACGCCCAGTATGCCGGAACCAATGGCACATGCGAGGGCGAGATAGGGGTTCACGTCCGCGCCCCCCAGCCTATACTCCAGCCGATGAGCAGACGGCTGCCCCGGGATGACCCGAACCGCGCAGGAGCGGTTGTCAACCCCCCAGCTTGGAGAGATCGGTGCCCAGCAGCCCGGTACCAATCTCTTGTAGCTATTGAAGTTCGGCGCAGCTAGCACACAGAACTCATTCATGTACTCTAGTTGTCCGGCGATGAATTGCCTCATAAGCTTCGAGGCGTTGCGGAACGCATCGCTGTCGTAAAACGCATTCTGACCATCCGAGGACATCGAGATGTGAATATGGCCGGACTGGCCCGGCCATTCCTCGGAAACCTTGGCCATGAATGTAGCCATCATGCCTCGCGTTTGCGCCCACGCTTTTATCATCGACTTGAATATAGTTGCTCGATCAGCAGCCTCCAGCGCATCACAATGACGAAGCGACGCTTCGACCACCCCAGGCCCCGTTTCAAAGTGCAGTCCGCTTAGAGGTATTCTAGCCTTCTCACAAAGGGCCAAGATTTCATCGAACAGCTCATGCCGCGCGACAGAGCGCGCAATCGAGTAACCGAACGGGCCCCGGGTTAAAGGAGCCCATTGGGCGAATGGCTTCTCTTCAATTGTGTCGGCGTTCTCCTTGAACAACATAAATTCAAACTCGAAACCGGCGGCGCAGCCGTACCCGTGGTCAGCGGCCCTCCTCAGGACCTTACGCAGAATACCGCGGGGACAGATGTTTTCATGTGCGCCCATGAACTCAGCCAGGTAAAGATATTGATCGCTGACATATGACACCGAGCGGCCGGTGTCTGACAGAACACGCAAATCAGCATCTCCAAATGCTGATAGCGGCTTTTGCGTGAAACTGGCCGGAATGACCTGGTCCGAACAATCCCACGCCAGCACCGCTTCAGAGAACTTAATAACTTTGTCTCCATTTGTGAGATCTTCACCTAAGACGTGTTTGCCTCGCAGGATGCCATCAAAGTCGCTCACGCCGATCATCGCCGCACGGGGTGGATTCGCCCCAGCCAACCTGGTATCAGTTCGCATTAGCCGCGATCCTGGGTGAGTAAATCGAACACCTGATCCATCCTCATTGCTCGCAACTTGCGATAGTCCTCCTCGAGCTGAGTTAGTTCGCTATTCACGAGATAAACGATGCCTGGTGTCGACACCAAGTCGATGGTCGGAACCAGCTCTTGACCAATCGCAACGAATGCAATCGCATCCGCGAAGCTCGGAAGCTTGCGGATTGCTTCGAGTCCCGGGTAACCGGCAACGACACCGCTCACATCGGAGATCAGCGACACGCATAGTGCGTGAGCCTGCCGCTTGTAGGGCCCGCGCGACCTCATATACTCACCAAAGCCCTTCGGATCCGCGTAGCGCCAGGCCGTCAGCGTCATATGATTGTGCCCCAAAGCCTGGGTTCGTGCCTTTGCCGACATGGTCCCTTGAAGCCTGGCGCCGAAGTCCACGAGAACTGGCCCCCGATGATCGACAATGATCTCCGCATGAGCCGGTCCGTCGACGATTTGAAGCGCCTGCAGCGCACGCACCAGGTAGTCGGACAATTCCTGAACGATTGGTTCGCTGCCCTCCAACAATCGCTCAAGTGAGCAGACCGATGATGCCCCCTCAACAGGAACGGTGTCATACGTCCAGGCCTCCGTGATGAAGGCTTCCCCATCGATCGAGACGGCATTTACGGTGTACTGCTGGCCGTTTATTTTCTCCTGCCCAAGGGCAAAATGATTCAACGCGCCGACACGGTTCGTCTTCCCGAGAATTGCGCTTAGAGCTCGCTGAATATCAGCATCTGTCGAACAAAAGAATACATCCTCAGTACCCGTGCTGTTCAAAGGCTTGATTACGATCTCGTCGAACTTCGCTTCGCGCTTCCAGCTTGCGATCTCTACCGCATTATCGGAGACAACTTGTCTGATTGATCGCACGCCAGCGCAGGTCAGCGCGAAAGACAACCGCGCTTTGTCGCGCCGAGCAGCCGATAATGCGGTGCCATTTGAAGGTAAGCCAAGCCGCTCCGACAAAGAATCGGCGAGTTCAACTCCCGTCTCGCAGCCTGCGATAACGAAGTCCACTTCCCTGCCATGGAGAGCCTGAAGATGATATTCAACGATATCGTCATACCCCATGCCCTGGATGGGGCGAATGACTTCATCATACAAATCCGCATTGAAGTGCGATTGAAATATGGGTGGAATCTGTGCGGCCGACATCACGTGCACCGTTCTAATTCCATAACGTTTGAATTCTTCCGGTAGCAAACGACCGGTAGAGTATGCGTCTACAATCACACAATTCCGTTCCTTCATGCGGATCTCCGATAGTGCAGGTAGATGTTGCTAAGAGCGACAGCCGTAATGAGAACATTTCCAACAAACGTATGTAGCGAAGGCACGATGCGAGAATCGAAGTACTGGAACAGGAAGGTGATGATAGGGGCGGTGGATAGGACCATGTTGACGGTGTAGGGCTCTACGCGGCGAATGCCCTGCTGGATCAGGAGCAAAGGAAGAATGATCGTCGACAGCCCAATGGTTGTGATCGCAGACCAATGCTGCGAGATCTCAGGCACGATAGATGAATGGTCGACCAGCCCCAGCAGCAAGAGAATCGTTCCATAGAAGCGATGGGCGAGCACCTGTCGGCCAGAAAACCCACGCTCGAACAGCAATTTGACAAGTATATTTGTCAGGGCCAGCGATAGGCCGGCCACGATGGCCAAGAGGATGCCAAATGACGATCGAGCCCCCCACTCCACGCCCGCGTTGCCGCTGGCTGAGATCCAAACCATGTAACTCCCGATCGTCGCGATCGTAACGCTCACGACAATATCGGATGCTGGAGGGGCACCCTGGCGCCTGATCAGTACGTTTAACCACACCGTTGCGGTGGGTCCCAACGCGACCATGAAGGTAACGACGATCGCAGGTTCAGCGTATTGCAGTCCGATAAATAGGCCGATCCAGCTGAGCGCTGTCACGACATTGAGCGCGACGAAGACCAAGAGCGACCATTTCGCCACCCTTGCCTCGCCTGCCTCGCGGCAAGCCATCAGATTGAACGTCAGACAAACCACAGCGAATGACAGAAGGAGCGCGACGAACGCATCTGATTGCTGAAAATACGCCGCCGCATAAACCTCGCCTGCCGCGCTCACGACGACATAAAGCGCCACAAAGAACACTCCGAGAGCGAAGCGATTCGTCAATCGCGCGCTTTTTTTGTGCCCGCGCGGCGGAGCACGTTTCTGGCCGGACCAGGCGCGTGCGCCGGCTCCGAGGGACTTGCACAGACCACGTTTGGTTTGCAATGTCACAATCCGCCTCTAGTACTTCTTAGTACGACAGTACCCAACACACGCCTCTCCAAATGCCTTGAACAGTTTCTGGCTGAGGAGGTCGTTTGAGACATGCCATTCTGGGTGCCATTGCACCCCCATTTGCAGCGTCGGCGCGCCGATGACCGAAGCCGCCTCCACCAGACCGTCAGGCGCCCATGCCTCCCGCCTCAGCGCCGGGGCAAGCGCCTCGATGCCTTGATTGTGCAGCGAGTTGACATGCGCTTCGAGGGTTCGCGCGATTGGAAAGAGCGCGCCATCGGAACACATCCTGACGCTGTGCGCGGCGTCATACTGACGGTCTCGAGGACGATCTGGCTTCTCGGCATGCATCGCGCCACTTTCCGGCCTCCACTTCGCAAGCGACGGGCGGAGTGTGCCGCCGAAATAGACGTTGAGTTCCTGAAGCCCACGGCAGATGCCCAGAATAGGCATTCCGAGCGCGATGGCGTTCTCTATCGTCACGCCGGAGAGCCTATCCCGCGGACGGTCCAGTATTCCAACCTCGACGTCCTGCCGATCAGCCTCCGTCAAAGACGCAGGCGCCCTCAGAATGCCGGGGTCGACGTTCGATTCGTCACCTGTCAACACCAGACCATCGAGCTGGTGCATGATCGCCGCCACGCCCTCCTCCCTCGCATCTTCCGCGTCGACTGTCGGCAATATGACGCAAGCTACACCCGCATGACGATGGAGTGCCTGCACGTACTTGCGCCGCAACCAGTCGCGATGCACACCATCGACAAAAAGGCGGTTCGAAGTGACGCCGACCACTGCTCGGGCGCCCTCTGGCCGAGGCAACGTCACGCCAACTGCCCTCGCGTGCGAACGTCGGCAACGGACTGCTCATACAAGCGTCGATTACGCTCTTTCAACTGGGTTATGACGCTAGGTTGACCTTGAGGTCCCTTGACAAAGAGCCCACCCCACGTAGCGGCAACCTTCGCGTAGTTCGGATCCTGCATTCGGATTTTCTGAGCTTTGCGCAACAGCCAAAACGGGATACCGGGCGAAAGGTGATGCTCAAGATGGTACTCATCCAGATTCTGTCCGAGGATGGCCCGCTCGATGAAACTTCCTTTCCGATTCCTGGTGAGATAGACGTTCTGCGTCTCGGTTTCGCACATAGGCGAGTGCTCAGCGAGCTCGATAAACCAGCCGAGAACCTGAAACGTTGTGAGATAGGGCACGATCCAAAATAGGACGACGATATGGAGGAGCCCAAGAGCATATGAGCCGCCCAGGACGCTGATCCAGAAGAGATAGAAGCCGTACTTGTCGATCAGTATGCCCGAGCGGCTCTGATCCTCGGGATCCGAGATCGAAAACCGATTCGTCCAAAGATACTTCAGATACGCCACTGTCGCGCCGCCGAAGATCGGCTTCCAGATGACGTTGAAAGCGTACCGTTCCGGACGCTGCACGTCGTAAACGCCGCTGGCCAGGAAAAACTTAAGGTCGGGATCCTTGTCAGGGTCGCCGAGATAAGGATGGTGCAAATAGACGTGCGAGATCCGGTAGGCCCAATGGCGCTGGAACAAGGGATAGGAAGCGAACAGAATGCCGAGCACATAATTCCAGGTGGTGTTCTTCGCGAGCGTGCGGTGAGCCGCATCATGAGCGATGGTTGTCAATCCGCGCTGATAGGCGCCAATCAGAAGAACGGCCAGCGGGTAGAGCCACCATGAGGCGGACATAGTCGCGAGCGTGCACGCTGTGATGACAGCGTAATCTTTGGCGATATAGGCCGCTCCGGTTATGTTGTCGGGCCTCAGCTCGGAGAGCTGCCTGTTGATCTCTCGGCTGAATTGAACGGCCTCATAGCGTGATGACCTCAATTTCCAAGCTTCTGCCTGATTCATGAGAACCTCTTCCTGATCGCTTTGCGGGTTGTCAGATTGCGGAAAGGGCCTTTTCCAGATCGCGTACGATGTCGCTGACATCTTCGATGCCGACGCAAAGTCGGATCGAGCCGCCAAATATGCCGGCGGCTTCGCGTTTTTCCCGGGGGACGGTGGTGTGGGTCGTCGAGACAGGATGGGTCACGAGCGTGCGGGCATCCCCCACATTCGAAACGTGATACATCAAGTCGACGTTTTGGATGAACTTGCGCCCAGCCTGTTCGTCGTCGACTTCGAACATGATCATCGCCCCGTGTCCGTATGCGGCATTGAGTGTCTGCTCGACGGTTTCCCGATCGGCGCCCTCAAACAGCCCCGGATAGAAGACACGGCGCACCTTAGGATGCTCCTTGAGCACGTCGGCCACGACGCTGGCATTCGCGCAGTGCTGCTTCATCCGAAGCGGCAGCGTTTCGAGCCCTTGGATCAGTTGAAAGCTCGCAAACGGGGCAATCGCGGCGCCCGTGTCGCGCAACCAAGTCATGCGAGCCTTGAGGAGAAACTCGCTCTTTCCAAGATCGTCGACATCGCGCACCGCGTTATGCCAGACAATTCCGCCATGCGCATCGTCGGGACGGTTGAACAAGGGAAAGCGAGAGGCTCCCCGGTAGCTAAACTCGCCGTTGTCAACGATCAGTCCGCCGAGCGTCGTGCCATGGCCGGATATATACTTCGTGGCGGAGTAAGTCGTAATCGCAGCGCCGAGATCTGACGGCCGGCACACCAGTGGCGTCGTCGTATTGTCCACAACCAAAGGTACGCCGTACTTTCGGCCGATCGACGCCAGCTCTTTGACGGGGAGCGGAATCAGACAGGGATTCGAAATCACCTCTCCGAACAGACATATCGTGCGATCATCAATGGCACGTTCGAACGTCTCCGGCTTTCGGGGATCCGCCGTCTTCACGCTGATCCCAAGACGCTTTAATGTGTTGTGGAGCAGGTTCCAGGTATTGCCATACAGATATGGAGAGGCGACGACATTGTCGCCCACTTCGCCACTTGAGAGGTTGACGATAGCAAGGAACGTCGCCGCTTGACCTGACGCAACGGCGAGCGAGTCGCTTCCCATATCGACGGCGGCGTAGCGCTTTTCCAGCGCGCGGGTCGTCGGATTGATGATCCTGGAGTAGGTGAACCCATCGGCCTTGACGTTGTAGACGTCAGCAATGTGGTTTAGATCGCCATCGAGTTCGTAGGCCGTATTCTGGTAAATCGGCACTGCGACGGCTTTCGTCACGGGGTCACGTCGATAGCCCGCGTGCAGAACAGCAGTCTCGGCGGAAAACGGCAGCCGAGGGTCCCCAGCCGCGCGAGCAGGCATCTTTACGCGAGCCCCGCATGCCTCTAGGTCCGACGTCGGCCTTGCCGAACGACCCTGACCGGACCGGAAATACGTACGGAAAGCGCACCCCAACTGCTCGATCCAGCTGGGTTGGATTTCCCCAATGCAACCGACGCGAAAACTCCGCGTCGCAAGGTGCAGCTTCGAGTAAACGTAAAGGTTGTGGGCCGCCAAGTGGCGATACAGCCGATCGAATCCTGCCTGGTCCACAATTCCGGATGGCGCACTGAACGCGACGCAGACCGGCGACTGCAAGTCCGCGGACAGCAGCGGAGACACCACTCCTTCGAGTTCTTTGACGAGATCGTTCCTGACCTTCTCGTACCTGCGGCGCCTGGCCTCGATGCCTTCCTCGTGCAGAATCTTCAGGGCCGTTGTCGTTGCCTGAACGATGTGGGTGGGAGGGGTCGACCGCCACTCACCGGTACGCTCGAGCGAGAGCCATTGATCTCTCACGTCGAGCACAAACGACCTCGGTTCTTGAACCGCCTTTTCCAGCAGCTCGCGAGACGCGATGACGAACGCTACTCCCGGCGGCCCTTCTATGCACTTGTTGCTCGACGTGATCAGGACGTCAGGTCCAGGCTGGCTCAGGTCGATATTAAGGGCGCCGAAGGAACTCATGCAATCGATGATGGTCTTTACGCCACGTCGCCTCGCCTCCTCCACGATCGCCTCCAGCGGATTGACGATTCCGGTTGTCGTCTCACAATGGACGAAACACAGATGCGTAACGCCAGGATTTCGGTTCAAATGCTCGCCAATTTCTTGAGGATCCAAAGGATCGGTCGCTCGCTTGACAAGCTTCAGTGCTTCGACGCCCCACAGCCGCAAGACTTGTAAAATGCGCTCGCCATAAATGCCGTTTATGCAAACGAGCGGCCTGTGGGCTCGGGACACAAATGAAGAGAGAGCGGCTTCCATCGCAAAGGAGCCGCCTCCCTGAATAGGCACGACCGAATAGTCGTCACCATTTCCCAGCAAGTTGAGCATCAGCCGCCTCATACAGGCGGTCACTTCCTTGAACTCGCAATCACGCGATGCGAGATCAAGCTGCATCTGGCTCCTGACCGCCAGCGATAATGACAAAGGACCAGGCGTCAGCAAAGAGCGCTGTCTTGTCAAACGATTCCTCCTCCGAGTTGTAATCGTCAATAGGTCTGGGGTACGCCCACGCACCAGCGACGCCCCTGTGGCGAGCGTCGATTTCCTCAGCTCAACAGCTTCCGATCAAACGCCCATGGATCGCGGGCGCGCTTCGGGACAGCACCCGAAAACCCAGCCGGATGACACCTCCAACCTCGCTGTATCAGCGCAGATGCAGAGCGATCTTTCACAAAGCTCCTTATCGATACCATTTGTCACCTCCTAGAAATTAGGGTTGCGAGCTGGCGCCCAAGGGCGCTTTCATCCAGCCATGACGCGTGCGTGGGTTTGACCCGGAGCCTTCTTGCGTCCCAATGCGGCAGGTCGGCCGGCCGAATTACGTGTGAACCTGCGCCATTCAGGCGCACTCGACGTTAGGAAAACGAAGCAGTCGGATTATCGCGCCGCGCTGCAGATCGAGGCGTGGCACTGACGATATCGTTAGCAGCAGAGAGTCTGATGCAACGGCCTAAGACTTGATGCATTCGCACTTCGCCGCTCGTTGTAAGGTTTGGGACGCGGATGACTGTCGTTGTCCATTTCAAGATCCTACAACTTGACGTTAGGGGCGTTTCAAGCCTCTCCGGTAATTTTCTCGCGAGACTTTTTTTCCTGGCGTACTCCCATCTGGCGGCGACAAGCCTACCTCGGCAGCAGAGCGCGGAGCTTCACAGCGAGTTGGATAGTTTGAGAGTTCGACATCAGGACCGTCGGCATTCCCCTTTGATCGCGTCCCTGCATGAGGGGATGAAACAATGCCCCGTTCACCTACGATCTTCGCCATGCCCGCAGATGGAGGTACCGAGCTTCCCCATGCCAGCGAGATCCTCCTGGATGCTTCCGCGCGGAGAGTGTACGCCCTCGTCGCACATGACCATAGCTATCACGGCATTGCGTTTGAATGGGGCGACCTTGGCCGGCTATGGTCGAACTCGGCTAAGGTAATCTGGGCTTCCTTGCGATTTCTGTCCCTTTGGCAACGATCAGTTCGACGCCTTTCGGCGTGTCGCCGGGACGCCAGAACTTGTGGTCCTGCTTTGCTAGGACCACACGAGCGACTCCAGATGATCCTCTGTGAGCGCGTTAGGCTGGCAGCAATTCTTGGTTCTGAACGCCGCTCCCCGGCGAGAAAGTCTCGCGGAACAATCATCGTCGTGGCGAGCGTGCCCGCGGTTGAGGGCTCTCTTCTCGCATTAGCCCCTCCGCAGTGTCCTGCTCGTTGATGGCGAGCTCGCGATCGACGCGGTCTATTGCGCGTTCGAATAGGTTGACCGTTGACCAGAGAAGATCACCAAAGAGGTTGTCCTTGTCGTTGCCGCGGATGAGCTCTCTTGCCTTTTCGCCGCGCCCAGGACCGCCTTCATCGCAATCAACGACGGCCTGCGAAACGAAGCGGGACCGCAAGCGCGGCGGAGGTTTGTAGCGCAGCGCAGGTTGGCTAAGGTCCGCGGCTGCTTTGTCTCGGCAAAGAAGGCGCGGGCGTCGGCAGGCGGTGTCCACGCCGCCGACGAGCAGCGGGCTAAAAGGAAGCAAGCTTCCCGAAGCTGGCATAGCCGCGACAGGAGGGAGTCGTGGTCGACTGGTAAATTCGGATCAGTCAATATATTGGAAAGCAAGCGCCCGCTCGCCCGAGGCGGCGAGGCCTTGGAAAACCGAGGCCCCCGCATACTGCGCGAGAGATCGAAGCCGGCAGAGACGCTGCCCCGTCTCGACTTTAACCGGAGCTCGGCGTGACGCTGGCCGCACGCGCGGCAAGAAGCCCCAAGCTAAAAATCAACTTACTGGAAGTCGGACTTCCTCTCTCGCCTTTGTCATCGCGTCGTAGATTCTGATCTGGAGCATGGGACGGCGTTTCTTGAGCTCCTCCGCTCCCGCCCAAGCTCCATCTCTGGTTGCGTACTCGGTTTTGAATTGGCCATCTACTTCGAGCACGTAACCGGAAGCGGGCAGTCGACGAGTGGGGGCGACCATTTTGTTCCTTTAGAGCCCAAATTGCGATCGTAGGCCAGTCTGAGCTGGATCGCCTTGGCGGGGCCAGCAGGATAATGTCCGAACCGACGGTGCGACGCGAGGGACATCTAGCCATCAAGAATTGAGCGCGCCCTCAAGACATCCACGAGGGCTTCCGCTGAATGCTCTGGGGTCTGCTCCATGGTCCTGAGATGAACGTCCGGTGTCGTTGGTGCCTCGTAGCACGAATCGACCCCTGAGAAGTTCTTGATTCCGCCGGATTTCACCTTCGAATACAGGCCTTTCGGGTCGCGCCGAGCGCATTCCTCGATTGGCGTATCGACAAAGACTTCTATGAATTCTTCCTTGCCAATCAGGCTGCGCACCCTGTCCCGTTCGGCCCTACTGGGCGAGATGAACGAGCAGATCACGATCAAGCCGCTGTCCGCCATCAACTTGGCGACTTCACCGACACGCCGAATGTTCTCCGCGCGGTCCGCCTCAGAGAAGCCGAGGTCCGCGTTCAATGCGTGCCGGAGGTTGTCGCCATCCAGCAGCATGGTATGCCGCGACATCGCAAACAGCTTTTGATCAACGAGGTTGGCGATCGTCGACTTTCCCGCGCCAGACAGGCCGGTGAACCAGATGACGCAAGGCTTCTGGTTCTTGAGCGCGGCGCGCTCCCTCCTGTCCACGGTTAGCGCTTGCCTAGTAATATTGGTGGCCCGCCGCAGCGGAAAGGCGATCATGCCTGCGCCGACCGTACGGTTCGTGTAACGATCGATGACGATAAATGATCCGGTCTTTCGATTGACTTCGTAAGGATCGAATACCGCGGGCATTGTCGTCGCAACATCGCAGAAGGCGATCTCGTTGAGGGAAAGCGTCCCGGCCGCCAGATGCTCGCTCGTGTTGACGTCGATCCGATGCCTGATTGCGGCAATGCTGCCGGAAATCGTCTGCGATCCAATGCGCAGGACGTAATTGCGTCCGGGAGCGAGCGGCTCCTTGTCCATCCAGATCACATAAGCGGCAAACTGGTCGGCGATCTTCGGTCGGTCGTCCGGTCGGGACAGAATGTCGCCACGGCCGATATCAATTTCGTCTTGCAGTGTAATGGTAACGGCATCCCCGGCCTCGGCGCCGACAAGGTCGCCATCATGGGTCACGATCCGTTTGACCCGCGTGGTCCGTCCCGACGCGGCGACAACGATCTCGTCTCCGGCCGAGATCCTGCCGGAAGCCACCGACCCTGCATAGCCCCGAAAATCCAGGTTCGGCCGGTTTACCCATTGGACTGGAAAGCGGAAAGCCTGGCTTGCGGTGGCGGAGCGGATGTCAATGCTTTCCAAATACTCGAGCAGGCAGGGACCATGATACCAGTCGGCATGAGCAGAGCGGTCCACGACGTTGTCGCCATATCGGGCCGAGATCGGGATCGGAACGATCGAGGTGAAGCCGAGACCGGCGGCAAAGGCCAGATAGTCACGGGCAATCCGATCGAAGTACTCCTTGCTGTATGCGACAAGATCGATCTTGTTCACTGCCAGCACGATATGACGGATACCGAGCAGCGAACAGATGAAGGAGTGGCGGCGGGTCTGAACCATCACGCCTTTGCGGGCATCGATCAGGATGATGGCGAGCTGGGCATGCGAGGCGCCGGTAGCCATATTTCGAGTATACTGCTCGTGGCCGGGAGTGTCGGCCACCATGAAGGAGCGCCGCGACGTCGTGAAGAAGCGGTAGGCGACGTCGATCGTGATGCCCTGCTCCCGTTCTGCCTCCAGCCCATCCACAAGCAGCGCGAAGTCGATATCATTCCCGGTGCTACCGTGCGTGATACTGTCGCGTTCCAGGACCGCGAGCTGATCGTGGTAGATCATCTTGCTGTCGTGCAATAATCGGCCGATCAGCGTCGATTTGCCGTCATCCACCGAGCCACATGTGATGAATCGCAGCTGATCCTTTGTCTTGGCCGGGATCGGCCCCGTTGTCGGGTTTGTAAACATCAAAAGTAGCCTTCCCGCTTCTTCTTCTCCATTGAAGCGGCTTCATCGGTATCAATTAGGCGTCCCTGGCGCTCCGACGCTGTTGTCGTCTGCATTTCCGCGACGATGTCTTCGATCGTCGTCGCATCGGATTCAATAGCCCCGCTCAAAGGATAACAGCCAAGGGTGCGAAAGCGGATCATCCGCATTTCCGGCGTCTCGTCGCGCTTAAGCAGCAATCTGTGGTCGTCAACCATGATCGTCGCACCATTTCGACGCACTACCGGTCTTTGTTTTGCGAAGTAGAGCGGAACGACCGGAATCTCCTCGAGCATGATGTATTCCCACACGTCGAGCTCGGTCCAGTTTGACATCGCGAACACGCGCATGGTTTCGCCCTGGCGGATCCGCGTGTTGAACAGGTTCCAGAGCTCCGGCCGCTGGTCGCGGGGGTCCCATACATGCCCGGCAGAACGGAAGGAGAGTATTCGTTCTTTTGCGCGACTCTTTTCCTCATCGCGCCGGGCTCCGCCAAAGGCGGCATCAAATCCGTGGAGATCGAGCGCCTGTTTTAGCGCGTCGGTCTTCATCACCTGGGTATAGAGCGCGGAGCCGGACTCGATCGGATTGATCCCGCGCGCGATGCCCTCCTTGTTGACATGGACGATCAGGTCGATGCCGAGTCGCTTGGCTGTCGCGTCCCGGAAGTTAATCATCTCGCGGAACTTCCACGTCGTGTCGACGTGAAGCAGGGGAAAAGGCAATTTTGCCGGATAGAACGCCTTGATCGCAATGTGCAGCATCACGCTTGAGTCTTTTCCGATCGAGTAAAGCATGACCGGCGTTTTGAACTCGGCGACCACATCACGCATGATTTCAATCGATTCAGATTCGAGGCGGCGCAGATGTTTGGGTAGCATATGTCTTCTTTTCGATGCGAGATCTCTGTTCTCCGCCGTTCTATGACTCCAGCCGAGACTGAGAATGCCCGGCGGAACCGGCTGGAGAAGACGCATGGCTCGTTCATGACCTCAAGCCCGCTGAAACAGCTGACTCGCGGACGCGGAGCAACTCGCATTCGCCGCTGCCGCCGCCCCGCGTCACACCTGATCGGGAGATCAGCTCGTGCGAGTTAAGGAACTTGGCTAGATCTGCCAGCGTGTTTTGATCGCAAGCATTCGGATGCCCTAGGGGATGTTGAGAATCCGCTCAAGCCGCGCGACCTCGCCTCGCAATAACTCGATAGCCGCGTCGCGCTTGCGAATGGCATCCAGCCCCGCAGCTCGGTCAGCTTCTGACGCCAACAGCGTCTGTTGCAACTGGGCAGCCATCGTGTGGACCGACTCTCCAGCGGCAGATGGGCCAGATGATGCTCCCGCCTTGGTACTCCGCAAATCCCACCAGGTTCGGAATATCTGACGATAAAGTTCGGTTACCTCCCCTCCCCTATCCACGACTCCGGCTTGCTGTGCATGTAGCAGTTCCCGCTCATATCCGAGTTCTAGCAAGAGCTCGATGCCGACCAGATCTGTCACGGTTTGCATCTCTTCGACGCTCAATTGGGATTGCCATGCGTTGACAGAGCTTTGGTCGACGGCGCTTCGTTGCAGGATTTTTCGGTCTCCGAAGCTGCTCGATTGAAGATAATCTGCCTGTCTCATCCCGGCCGATGCGAGGGCCGCTGGATCACAGCCGAGCCCAGTCAACAGACGCCGGATCTCCTCGTCCGGATGCGCCACGAGCAGTTCGTATTGCACGAGCTGTGTCCAGGGGCGAGCGCGATGCGCGGCGAGCTTGGGAAGGCCCAGAGCCAAATCGGCGAGTGAAGTTATGATGACGTCGGGCAGACGGAGCATGAGATCGGCGAGACTGGAGACGCTGATCGAATGCGGGCTTTCTGCCCGCAGCGGGATGCCCCACGTCGATTTCAGTGAAGCGAAGCGGCGATGGCATAGGGATTGCGCATAAGAAGGATGTGTGGCGCTTCTGGATAGACAGATTCAAGAAACTCAAGCGCCGTCCAATAGCGTGGTGTCTTATCTAGGAGGATGCGCTTGCCCGCTTCTGCCAGATACTGATCATATGCCGCATCGGCAAAAGCGCGGCTGGCGAGCGTGCGATCTATCCGCCCCAGGAATTCGGAGGTCGCCGCCTCAATCAAGGAGCTACCCGCCGGATGGCGCTGATCGACCCTGCCAAATGCTTCAAGCGCCAGCATCAACCAGGGTTCAGGCGGAGCCACAATGTCTGGATGATGCTGGAGCAAATGCGCCAGGAGTGTCGTCCCGGATCGTGGAAGACCGAGGAGAAAGCACACCGCCGGCGAACGGCCAAAACGTCCGATCATCGTTCAGACCCTCGTGCTTGAAAAGCGAACCCTGTCGGCGCTCGCTCGATTGAGCGAAACAAAGCCAGCAGCAAAGCCCTAAAACGACAAGAACTTTGTCTGCCACTCATGACTTGAGAACCGTTCGGTTCAATCGATCGGCTGGATCACAGAAGGATAACTGCAATCGCCTCCTCGATTGCTCGTCAGTTGAAACGAAGTCACGCGCCAGCTCAATTGCACGAAGATTGATCGTGTATATGGGAAGGTTGGAACGAACTATACCGACGTTTGCCGAAGAACACACTTTGCACATAAAAGTTATTACCTATTGTCGCGTGAAAGCCGCCGTTGGTCCGCCAACACAAATTGAGCCAGAGCTCCGGCCGGCCTGTTGTTCGCAAGTCCTTCCGTTCGAACCGTACCAACGATTTGATTTACCGGCTCTTGCAGCGTTGTCCCTCCCCCTGATCCGCGCTAAGGTAGACTGGTCAAGGGTGGAACTGACTTAAGATGCCGTCGGATTTACCTGATCCAGCAAGCGCGCTTGGCCGCATCGCGGCGCACGGAGACGAACATTGTCCGGCCATTAACGTGGGAGATCGGGTCGGTCAATGCGTGTCGGAGAACTTGCGGAATTGTGCCAATTGCTGGCCATCAATGGGCCACGTGGACGATCCTGACGGTGGTAGCCTTTTGGGCAGAGAAAAGAGTGTACCGGTCAGCCTGGTGTCACGCTTGATGCTGGTCGCTGCTTCGTTCGTGACGACCCACCCAAAGCTGAGAGAGAAAAACGGTTTCCTGCGGCGCAAGTCCTTGGCAAGCGACGCGGATCGCGTGGACGCCGCTGACAACGACAACGCGCGAGCATCTCGCCCCTTTGCCGAGCTCGCTGCAGTGAGGCATCGCCTGGAGAAGACCCGTTCTGGCGTTCGGAGCGCAAAGCGCGCAATCATCAGAAATGAAGCTGGCTAAATATGTCGACTCTCCCGGCCTTCCAGTATTTCTTGAAGCAGCGCGGGCGAAGATGGTTGTGGTCCGTTCAGACCGCGGAAGGCACCCAAGTGGTGACGGGTTCAGGACGTAGCCGCTCCGCCGCCATCTATCAGGCCAACAGAGCGCTTTTTCAATTGCTGCTAAGCGCGCCATATCGCCTAGAAGCTCGAGCTAGCCAACAGGCGCGACCACGTCCGCTTACGCCCAAACTTTAGTGTGGCATGAGCTTCGAGGAATCACGTGGTCCTTCCATTTGGCTAAATTGATCAGCCGATCTGTTTGACCTAGCCAGGCGGCCTTGCCGAAGTTGAAGAAGCTGCTCGCCGAACGGATGGTGGATTCGGCGCCCCCGCTGCGGTAATTCGTCGAGACTGGTCAGCTTCTCGAAAGTTAACGCGCCCAGCACCGGCGCGTTGTTTCGGCGGCTTCCGACCTGGCAAGTCATTCGTAGACGAAGCCTTTACCGGCTTCTGAGCTGCTTATGCCCAGATATGAGGTCGGCGGGACCCCAACCTGCCACGGTACTTCCCGCGTCCACGCCGAGCGGAGGCAGTGCGGCCTTCTTTCGCTAGGCAGTGCAAAGAACCTGCGTCACCACCGGCGGCCAGGGCTCGCTCAGACATCTTCGCTGATCTATTGTTGATCCGAATGCGCCGACTCCGGCCAATTTCGCGACGACGCTCACTTTACACCGGCGCACCCCGCCAACGCTAAGTGACGTAGTTGCGGCGATCTCTCTGTTGCTGATCTGAATACACCCACGCAGCCCAATGGGACGAGGACAATTCCGGGCGAGCGTCTCCTGCCGCGGTTTCGGCTGCTGAAGATTGGAGGTTTGGACCCGAAGGCCGCTGCCCGAGGCCCGGGACTGATACTGGGATACACAATGGCTCGTGGACCAGCACACTGGATGGGATTACGAGCTGCTTTGAGCAGCGGAGAACTATCTGGATCTCGGCGCCGGGACGCAGCTGCTTGATCCTCTTTGTAGCCCACTATGAGTCACGCTTGGCGGCCGGCGATGCCGAGGGCCGACGCGTTGATCCCAGTTCTCATCGATAGATGACAACGATACTGCCGAGTTCTTGTTTAGCCGATGATGCCGATCGTCTCAGCTCGGATCGGCAAAGCTAGTTGGCGGCAAAATTTCCCCGACTCTAGAGGGCGGCCCGCGAGCCGCCCTTCCGCGCCAATAGCCAGCGTTGTTTAAAATTACCGCTGATGTCCCAGTCCGATTCCAAGATTTAGCGCCTTCTGGCGTAGCGCACCGACGCTGCGTTTGGTCATTTTTGCTAGCTTTATGACGGGGGTCCGAGCCTTCGAATGAGCTTTGAGCTCCTTGACATCTGCCTTCGTCCACTCGCGCCGCTTAACGCGTTTCTTGGTTGCTTTTTTCACGATGAATGCTCCTTTTGAGACAAGCGGCTTGTAACATAGTTTTTCCGGAGGGACGATCGTAAAAAAGGGGCAATCATAGGAACTCGCGCCAGGGTATAAGCTCGGTAGTGTCTTCACGCGGTGTTCGCGGGCTTCGTTATGATCAAATGCAGCCCTCAATCGACACCTTTCTACTCGAAGCTAAGCAGGTAGACTAACATGTTCTGAAATGAGCAAGCCAATCAGGATGAACCTGAACAGCTCCGACTCGGTGAGATTAGTCATTTGAATTGAGCCTAGGGCGATCAAACATCGAGGCGGTGTGAGACATCGTGGGGTCTCTTGCTGTGGTCGCCTTATGACGATTGGCCGCTGTGTTATCAAGACGCCGGAGCTCCCTCGGGCTGCGCTCGATTACTAGATCAGTCTCGTCTTCGTGCCCGTCGTCCGAGCCCGGCTCAACGGCTCGGGGAAGGAACAGCTTTGTCTTCTTTTCAAGAAGGACGTGAAAACGGAAAGACGTTCTGCTTTCAGCGTTCGCTCTGATTTCTTAGAGAGAGGCGGCCGACGTGAAGATCACGGGCTAGGCTTCAGCTTTGATCCCGCGGTTTCGTCGAGTTCGCTTTTGGTGTGATGTGTCGATATCTTGGGTAGAGGGACCGCGGACCTTTGATGGTCCTCGACTCGAGCGAGCCTATCAGTGAGGTTCACGCCTGCCGAGGTCACATCCGGGAATGCGCGACAGATAGCACTCGGTCGTCCTGATGCGGCCCCGCAATTAACGCCCCTCCACCCCAATCTCAGGATCGTAATGCCCAGCCGGGAATAAGGTGTTTGCTGAAAGAGCAGTACGACAAGCCTTCCAGATGACATGCTGAGGCCATATCGATGGCTTCGTAAGAAGCCAGACTCCACGTCAGAACGCCAGAGGCGGTCAGAGCCTTGAAGGACAGGCAGAGCCCCTCGCCAGGCGACGTCGTCAACCACTACGCAGGTTCTCTCCACTGATTTGCCTGAACGACTCGCCTTCATCTCGTAGGCCGGCGCCTTCGCAAGATTGGTGGAGCCGGCCTTATGGAAGGCGCTGATGTGCACGAAGACGTCAGCTCCTGCATCCTCAGATTTACTGAACCACCTCACAGTACCCATCGCCACCGCATTATCTCCAAACTGAACTTGCGCGATCTATTGGGAGCACATCGAAATGAGCAAGGCTTGAGTGACAAGCCGTCACGCCGACAGCCCTTTGCCCGGGCTCAATCGCTTGCCGGGAGCGCTTTCCGCGCGCGCGCTCATTCACGGCTGAGACACCAGGGTGGTAGTTGATCTTCAGGTTCTTGCGCGATCTGCCGCTCAACCTGACCTCGCATAGTACCCCGATCGAGCTGTTCGAGCGTCTCAAGAGCCTTCCTTCCCTCCTCGGTGATAATCCAGCACCCAGCCTCTCGCTCGATCAGCGTTTGGCCGAAAATATCGAGTTGGGGCGCGCGGCCCGCGATGCGCTTCATACGCGCCGGCCACTCTGGGCCGCTGCTATAATAAATGGCCAAATGCTGTTTAACGACTTCGATGCCGGCCCGGCCGTGCGGCTGGCCCGCAAGCATCTTCAGTATGGACAGCTGAAAACTCACGCGTGCATGCAATCGACTCAAGGAAAAGCTTCATAATACTTGTCCTGCGGAAAAGCGCTGCGCCCGTACGCCCCGTTTCAAAAGAAAGCTCGCTCGTTAAGACTGATGAAGCGGGGTACCCGCCCGCGGTCGATGCGGCAAGCAAGGTTCTCGACGGCATCGGCGACACCTGCCCGACTTGTTTCGAAGAACGGATCAAGGTAGATGCCGCCTTGGCTACGCGTCTGACGAGCGCCCAACTGCGGCCTTCGACCGATTTGAGATCAAACTACGTCGGTGGTAACCGCGCTGTTGCACATCTTTGCGAATGAGTTCGCTCACTGAACGCACCGCCCGCTTCTTTCGCTTCCAGTTGCCGTCCAATCCCACGGGGATCGCGAAGCCTCGCGGAACGACCAAAAGATCGTGTCTTCCGTTCAAATAAATATCGAACATGCCGTCCCTCGTTCGACACGAGCGTAGATCGCCGGTTCATCTATTTGGTGACATGGAAGCAACAGTCGCGTCTTAAGGCTCTACACGGGTTTTCTCCGGATTGCCCTCACGTGAACGTGCATAGAGCGGAGGCTCCGGCCTGCATTGGCGCGAACAGGTATCAACAAGCGCCGCGGGGCGATCCGTTGTCAACCGGTCACGCCTGTCCACGGCAGAATGTAGTACACCAAGACATCGGTGCGATCCGGATCGCGCCTAGTTCGCAGATTGACGCCGCAATTCAATTGCGCGGACTTTCCCGGCCAAACTCAAGCTACCGCCCAATGCCAGCTTGCAGTGCAGGCGGGGTTCGAAGTTCTATCACATCGGCGAAGACTGTCCAATCGCGGACGCTCTTTTGCTTGCAGAAATCGTTCTCCGCCTGCTGTGCAGCAGCACTCAGCGAGGCGGCGTCGACCTTGAACGCTGCCTGACAGGCACGATGCTCGTGGCCCATATCGTCACAAACGGTCTTAATGAACCGAACGTTAAATGAAGGCATGGTACGATCTTTCCGTGGTTGCTTATCCTCCATTCTGCCATTCGAGCCAAGAGAGTATTTGATCTGCCTCAAGCAGCATCCCGAGAGGTTGTCCTCTCCCGAGGTGTGGTCAAGACTTGAGCGGCGCGGCGCGAGTGCTCCTGTTATCCCGGAGATCCCGCGATCGCTTTCTGTCCGAGCTCGCGGATCTCGCTTTTTTGTGTAACGGCCGCGGGACAGCGCCGTCTGGTCCGCTCATGCCCTCGAGCGATAAAAGTGAGGCTATGATCGAGAACGGTCTCGAACAGACGACTGAGAGAGCAACATGCGCCGTCAAGCCCGAGACTGCCGGCTGTTGATCTCTATCGATCCCATACTCGATCAAGGCAATATGGAACCTCGACGCCGCGAACTCTACGCGCGATAACTGGTGGATTCACGAGGCATTGCCGCAAACACCGGGTCATTGGCCAATCACCCGGCAGCGACATTTCTGACGCGCGGCGGCTGTGGCTATCGACGGCGGGACCTGCGCGCACGTGATCGTAGGCATGAGGCGAACCGCGCCGAGCCGATGACAGGCTTTCGCAGCCAACATTCCGATGAGCCCAGGATTTCAGCACCAAAGCCTATGGCAGCGATCAGCATGGGCAAGGCTACCGATTATGCGAGGAACGCGATCAATTGAGCATCTGCTTGCCGGCTATCGCAGCATTGAGCAAAAATTCATGCGTCCCCCATCCGCGTGCAGTGCGCCTCAAGTCAACCCGGCTACACGCTGGCGTGTTGCGGAAGAACGGAGGCTCTGGCGGATCGGCTGAGTTGGGACATGTCGTCTGCCAACGCCTGCCCGGCTCGCAGCGGCCGCTCGAGCTCGGCCATTCTGGACGCGCATCGGCAATTTTTGACCTGTATCAATACTGTAGCGGCCGCCTACTGATAGAAGTGATCTTCCCGTCCAAGGTCAGATACATGGCAGAGCGAAAGACTTGGCGCCCCATCATCTTTTCATGTCCAGATACCGGCGACCGAGTTCAAGGACTGCTGCCGGACTCACCCGAGCCGCGTGCCGATAACCTGCACCCGATATCCTGCGCTGCCTGCGATGGCGTCCACTTCATCGACCTGCGGACCGGGGCGATGATCGATGCCGAGCGCAGCTAGGCCCATCCGAATGGTGTCTAGCGAATTCCGACGTCTTCCCGTTCTCGCTTTTGGGAAGCCGCCCCGCTTGCAAGGGCGCGGCCGACGTCATCACGAGCCAACGCCCACGCTCGCCTCGTGGGACAAGGAGATTTGGTCACCAACGGAGGATGTTTCGACATGACGGACCACGGCGACATTTGCCACGGCAGGGGCCAGATTGCGGGATCGGAAGGCCAGTTTAGCTGCCGCAGAACAGCGATGAATACGAACTACCGACGGCTTGAGCTGATCCAGATCAAATCGACCCAAGCCGGGCAGTGTTTTCGCAGCGGCAATTCTAATATTTCAGTTGGCGAGCAGATCATGTCCCAGCACGATAGGTTCAACAGCGCCACGGCCGATAAGACCCGGGCCGCAGCTGAGGCGATCGAGACCACGCGCCACCTGGACTATACTGCGCTGAGCCTGTCCGGGTGGCGGCCATGCGATCTCGTCCGTGGTGTTCAGAAGGTTGCCTGAATTGTCAGCCCGCAGCGATGAACTCCGCCCAAGGTCTATTGGCGACCTGACCTGGGAGCGACTCGAAACGGCGCCACCCTTTGATCGGGATCTGGAGATTGCAGTGATCGAGGGCAATACCATTCACCGGGTGGTCTTTCCTTGCCGCCGCATCTTCGGCGGCTGGATCAAGGCAAAGTCCGGAGAACACGTCACCGTGCAGCCGACGCACTGGCGCATCTGGCCGAGTAGCGGCGTTCAACCTACACAATAGATGGACGTGACTTGAGGCCCCGACTGCGTCCGGTGGCCTCTCGTGGGAAACAATTGGATCAATGAGAGGACCTGACGGGAAACATGGTACTGCTATCTGCTCTACTCATCATCAGCGTCGCCTTTCTTGCGAAGGGCCTTATCAACGATTCCGCAAACATGATCGATATCGCGGAATTCACGCTATGTGGTCCCCTCCTTGGCTTCATGGGCAATTGGTCGCGGCGGGAGTCAGAGCAGGCGCAGTATAGGCTAGCCCATCTGCAGTTGAACCGGGACATCACGCCGGAACCCATCATTATGCTTGAGGAGAAGGGCGTCATTCGCTCGTTCAGCGGCGCGGCAGCGCAGTTATTTGATTGGCCCCCTCACGAACTGGTTGCAACGAATGTATCGAGCTTCGTGCCGGAGCCCTACTGCGCCGAGCACGGCCACTACCGAACGTCATCTGACAAAAAGGCGAGCGGCACATCATCGGCGTCGGCCGCATCGCTCTGCGGTTCAACGATATCAGCCAGGCGCCTGCGGGAATTCGGCGCCAAGAGCGAGACGGAGCACGCTGTGGAGACTCCGCTCACGCTCATTGAAGAAGCTGTGGCTCCGGCTGCTGTCGGCCCCAAGGAGCAAGCCGTAAGCGTGGCTATCCGCAACGCGATCTGCCATCGATAATCGTCGCCGAGATCCCGATTCAGCAGGTCGCGCTGAACCTGATACGCAACGCAATCGAGGCCATGGCTTCCTGCCCTCGCCGCGAATTGACCGTCCAAGTTGTCAAGGTCCATAGGTTTACCGTTGCTGATAGGCGACCCCGCACCAGCGCTACGCCGAGCGCCTGTTCCAACCCTGTGCCACGACCAAAGAGCATGGCACGGTTCTAGGGCTATCAATCTGCCGCACGATCATAGAGACATATGGCGGACATGTCGTCGCGAAAGTAAACCCGGGCGGCAGCACGATCTTTCAGATCACCGCGCCAGTTGCGGAGCTTAGTGAAGAGATATGATTGCGCGGCGCATTCTTGTGATCGACGATGACGCGGCGATTCGGGACTCGCTCGCGTTTCTGCTTGATGTTAACGGCTTCTACGTAGCAACCTATCAAACGGCGACCGCGTTTCTCAATGACATCGCGAGCGGTCCGGTTGACTGCATTGTGTCAGACGTCCGCATGCCAGGTATGAGCGGTCTCGAACTGGTCCGCAAATTGAAAGCCGATCGCGTCGAATGCCCCGTGGTTCTGATAACTGGCCATGGCGACGTATCGCTCGCAGTCGAAGCGATGAAAGCGGGTGCGGTCGACTTCATCGAAAAACCTTTCGAAGAGGAGGTCCTATTGCGTGCAATCGATAGCGCCTTGGAATCCCGACTAATAAGGCCGGCCGATGAAGCAGCGAAACTGCGGGCGCAAGCTCGCCTCGCGGGCCTCTCGTCGCGCGAGCGTGACGTCCTGCAGGGGCTTGTAGCCGGCAAGATTAACAAGGTGATCGCCCATGATCTCGGCATCAGCCCAAGGACGGTCGAGGTTTACCGCGCGAACCTCATGGCCAAGGCCAATGTCCGCAGCATGTCTGAGTTGATGCGAATCGCCATTACCGCAGGACTCTGACAACCGCGCAAATGGCGCCGATGGCTTATTCATGTATCAGCCTCGACCTGCTGGTGATAGGCGGCTAGGGCCGTTCTCGAATGCAAGAAAAGCTACTCGGCGGTATCGCGGGAGATATCCTTCATGCGATCACCATCTCATTGCTGACGTTGCACTGACGGCAAGAATTCCAGATGCGGTCAAAACGTCGTCGCAATCGACGTCATCCCCATTCAAGGTGCCCTCCTCACGGGGCTTACGTGTAAATACTTAGGGGCTTCTACCTAGGGAAAACATCCAAATTTCCCGGTTCGTCAGGAGCAGCCAATCTGCGTCCATCGACGTTCGCAACATAGCTCCGCCACGCAGGTCAAGGCAGTCAGTGCTACCGAGACCGGCCGTCATCGGACCGGCGTCTTGCGTGGACAACTCAAGATCGTGGACCGTCAAATGGCAGAAACTCTTCCAGCCTACATTGTGCCTCCAGGAGCACCGCAATGATCATGGATCTTTTGCTTCGAGAGCATCGCAACATCGATCTGCTTCTGGTCGTTCTTCAACGCGAATTGGAGATTTTTGAGAAAGGGATCCGTCCCGACTATGAGGTCATTCGCGCGATTATCAGCTACTTCGAGGTGTACCCGGAGGTGTACCATCATCCGCAGGAAGACTTGATTTTTGCCAAGCTCAAGGCTCGCGATCCGGATATCGCTACAATCGTCGGCGACCTCGCCCTGGAACACCAGGAGGTCGTCCATCGTTTGCATCACTTCGCGCAAGCTATCGATGCCATCCTCGCGGACCGTGAAGTCCTTCGGCAAGACGTCGGCAACATCGTACGGGACTTTATCGTACGCGAGCGGCACCACATGATGTGGGAAGAACGAGATTTCTTTCCCGCCGCCCTGAAGGCTCTCTCGGCTCAAGATTGGACCGAAATCGCTTCCGCCCTCACCGATCATGGAGATCCGCTATTCAGCAAGGCTGCGGCAGCGACTTCCGATGCAGTAAGAGCGCATATTCTGCAATTGGCGCAAGAAGCTGAGGCCGAACGGAGCTCGGTCGCGCTTTCGTCCGCCTAGGCCGGTAACCCGCGACACGGCGCCCAAACGGCTGGGCGGTGTTGATTGCTGCTGGAAGTCAACCTCATGCTCGTCCGAAGGAAATAGGGATGCTCGGCGGCGTAGGCTGCCGTACGCCAGAACGGCTTCCGCGCAATATGATCGCTTGCTCGACCACCGGAGCAAACGGCAAGGCCGAGCCTTCGTGAGCTCTGGGTCCGGCACGTTCCACAATGTGACCGTAGGTCGCTTGCGCTCCCGATATTCTCAATACGAGCCTTGAGATCATAAAAATGCGCGGCTGATGTAAAAGCCGCGATGGATGGGCTGGATCGAACGATCGGAACGTGCGCAAGTCGGAAAGTCGACAAAGAGGACACGAGGCCGGTGCGAATTGCCGTCTATTACCTGGCACGAACAATGCAAATCCTCGACATGCCCAGGCTTCTCCTGCTGGGCATGTCCAGACGGCAATTAGGGCTGCCGCTGGAGACTGAGGTTAGCGGCGCGTGACATAGAGGGGAGCGCCTGCTCGCGCGGGCCAAAAGCGGGCACCCCGTCGCGTCGCCGCTAACTTCTTGCGCTCGCATAAAAGGGGACGTTGCCCGCTTGGAATAACGCGTGGATGAAAACCAGGTAGGCCAACGGTTATGAAGATAATGTCTGGAAGCCGCGCGCCATGGTTTTGTCTCGGTCGATCTCTGATTTGCCTTGCGGTGCTGGCTGCCACGAGCAACAGTGTCCGCGCGAACGACAGCGCCCTTATCGAAAGAGTCAAGTCAACGTGGCGAGCGCAAGACGGTGAAACGATAGAACAAATTCTTTCCAACGTCTCCAAGGTGGCACAGTTCGTTCCTGGAACGTGGGGCGTAGCTCAAGGAGTTGACCGAAATGAATATGTTTTCGTTTCGTGGACCAGGCACCGGGACAGTAAATCAGACGAACAGTACGTTATCACCTGGAAGATCGCGCTCGACGGAACGGTTGAACTTACGTCGACCTATGCAAAGCCAATGGAATTGGGCTGGCGCGCCCTGGCGCTCTCGTTGATCGCCAGTGAAGTCTCGGATGGCGAAAAGGACGCAAATCTTCGCTTTCTTCATGATCCGGCAAACTTCAACTTTGTGACGACCATGCAAGGCCAGCTCGGCACTCTTCTGCGGCAGGGCCGCTGCACTATCGTTGAACCTGTTGGAGTGGACTACTTGCCGAAGCCGAACGACGAGGTGACCGAGAAAGGCGGTGTGTGGCGCGTTTTGCTTTTGGTGAACTGTAACATCCCAGGGCCCCGTTTTTTTACCCACAACGGGGTCATCACTTTCGAGAAGGGCGAAGGACAAGATTGGCAGCCGCAATCCTCCCTTGCCAAGCGCATCGCGGCCTTTCCTCCTGGCTCCTGGTTCGATCGCATAAAGCCAAAGAAACCGGAAGGATTGGAGGGGCGCAAAAGCCTTCAGTAAATGGTCACGCAGCGAGGGCCTGGTCAGATCAGCCGATCTACTGGGTGAGTATGTAGCACGCCGATCGAGCCTCGACGATCGATGACGCTTGCTTACCCGGAAAAGCTGCATCGGTCCGCCTGGCGCTAATATGCGGTCATGACTACGCAAGAGTGGCCGCCCGTCGGGCCGCCTGCGTCATGAACAATCTGGTCCAGTTGTCCGAACGCCGCGCCGGCACCACGATCAGATGCAGCGTGGGGCTGCGAAAAGCCATGACGCGATCGGCATCAACCACCAACCGGGCTGGCTCCACGAAAGAGGGCTCCGGGTTTTGCGGGGTTTGCGCAAATGAGATAGCGACCCATTTACGCGGCGAGCGTTGAGCTGAACTCCGTGGCGCCTTTGTCCAGACCGGTCCGGGCAAGCGAGATCAGATTTCTTTAGAACATTGGAGTCTTCGTGACGAAAATTTACGGCGAAGTGTCATCGCGTCGTCGAACCCGTCGGCAGCCTTCTGTCTGCCGATGAAATTTGGCACGAAGCGTCGCAAGGCCGCTCCTCCACGCCTGACTTCCGCTCGGCCGCCGAGCATTCACGCTTTTTGTTCAAGCCCGTGAGAAACAATGTTCGAAGGTTCGGATTTCTCGTGCATCGCGAGTTGGGGATCTCTTTGTTAGGACGAGCCGGTGCAGTGCGCGCCCACTGAGAGAGACCGGCAAGCCTCGAAGGGTACCGAGACACGCACACCGGAAGAAATCGCTTGAACCTCACGCTGCGTCAGGTCGTAAGTAGGAAATTACGACAAGCTTTTACAAAGCACACGTCGAACGATGCCGGCGCAATAAAGGACATGGTGCGGTCAAGCAGTCGAATGCGGCGGGGGGGGCGGATCGTGCGTGAACATGGATCAAGAGCGAAAGGTTATTGTCGGATGAAACACCGCGTAATGAAGGTCGCATTGCTCGCGGTCACCACATCTCCGGTCTGCGCGGCCACACTCAGCGGCGCTCCGCGCATCATCGACGGCAATACGATCGATATCGAGCAAACCACGGTCCGGCTCTCAGGCATCGAAGCACCTGAGACTGATCAGATTTGCCTCGACGCCCGCGGCGGCAAATGGGCCTGCGGCGTAGCTTCTCGCGACGAGCTTATCAAGCATTCGAACGGGCGAACGTGGGATTGTCATACCACAGGACTTGATAAGTACGGGAGGTCACTCGGCAGGTGCTTCATCGAAGGCGAGGATGTGAACGCCTGGATGGTACGCTCGGGCTGGGCACTATCATGGGGTCCATCTATCCCTAGCTACGCTGTATCCGAATTGGTGGCGAGTACAGCCCTTGGGGGGCTGTGGTCGGGGGCGTTCATCGCGCCTTGGGAGTGGCGTCGCCGCAACAGGTGGACGATCATCGTCGGCGCGAGCTCCGTTCCGGTCGACGCTCGGCAGCTCCTGCTCGGACCCGCTCTGCTATCGGACCCGCCGTCGCCCGAGTGCCTGATAAAAGGCGCCCCGGACCGCAACGGCGATCGGATTTATCACCTGCCCGGACAACTAAGTTACGGACAAATCGAATTGGCGGAGAAGCCCGGTGGGCGCTGGTTATGCAGCGAAGCGGAAGCCGTGGCCACCGGGTGGCGTAAAGCGACGCGATGAGGCAACACGCATTGTCCTATCCGACCGACATCGCGCCTTCGCGCCGCTCGCTATTGCTCTTCGCTTGTTCGGCGGCTTGCCTGCGCCTTAGCAACAACATTGTCGATGCGAAGGAAACAAAGGCGCCGCCCAAGCCTGATAACCTGCTCTCGCCGGATGCTGCGCTGAACCGGCTAATGGAAGGGAATAATCGCTATGTCCAGGGTGCATCACGAGGCGGTGATTTCAAACGCGAGCGCCAGGTTTTGGTCGATGGGCAAAATCCATATGCGGCCGTTCTGAGCTGCGCCGATTCACGTGTGGCGCCTGAACTTGTCTTCGACAGCGGACTTGGTGATCTGTTTGTCTGCCGGCTCGCCGGCAACTTCGCCAACCATGACACGCTCGCCAGTATGGAATATGCGGTCGCCGCGCTGAACGCGCCGTTGATCCTGGTACTTGGCCACAATCATTGCGGTGCGATAGACGCCACGATCAAGTCACTCCACGACGGTAAGCCGCCGTCGGGGCACATTTCATCCCTTGTTGCTGCTCTTGCACCCGCAGTTAAAGGATCTCTCCAGCAAAGCGGTGACACGTTCGCCGATGCGACCCGACAAAATGTAATGGATAACGTCAACAAACTCAGATCGACTGGGCCGATTCTGAACGCGGCAGTTGAGCAGAGCAGACTGAAAGTCGTCGGGGGCCTGTATCGGCTCGACACCGGCAGGGTCGATCTGCTGAGCTGACGCTGGCGCCTTCGCTCGGCCGGCTAAACGTTTGCCGCTGATACAGGGCTTCGGTCGAGTTCAGCGTAATTCGCGCGTCCATCGGCGGCATCAAACGCACCGAATACAATCCGATCCACAATTGCCATAGCTTCGGGAAGACCTTTGGTATGCGCGGCCTCTTGATTCTCCTTCTATTCTACGCACTGATGTTGGCAACGCGAGGCCAGTACCAAGAAACACACATACCGCCGCCGACAGCATTCATACTTCCACGTTGATGCGCTAGGCCGACAGAGGTGGTTCTAGCGGCAGATTGCGGTACGAGGCACTAGCCTAGACTAGGCCGTGTACTCATTAAGCAGCTGGCCGCCCAGATGTCGGCTCTACCCCAACAGCGGCGAGAAAGCGGACGTCTCCCGAGGTCGCTGAAGGGCCAAAACCAGCCGTACCCACTTGGGCGGCTTCCGCTTGAAGCAGAACGCAGCTTGGGTATCTGGGGGCCGCATCAATCCGCTGCGGTCGCGCGCATGATCGCTAAATTGATCGTTGCCCGCATCGGCTGCGGTACCCCATACATGCACGAGCGCCAGAGCCACTCGACAGGACCGAACCGATAGCGGCGCAGCCACCACGCGCTGAACACCACCTGCGCGAGATACACGAAAATGCCGATCGCCAGTGTCGCGGCCACGCCCAGCCGGCCAAACCGGCCTAGACCATAGCCGTAGAAGATCCAGCCGCAGATCACAGATTGCGCCAGATAGTTGGTGAGCGCCATGCGGCCAAGCGGCGCGGCCCAGCCCAGCATCCTCCGCCCGCCCGAGAGGTTCACAGCGGCGATGACTGCGGCCGCATAACCCAGGGCCAACACGACCGCGCCCAGCTGTTCCACCGGAAAATGCGCGCGCCCGAGCGACGGCCAATCGAAGAGCTCTTGTCCTGCTGCCACGAGACTCAATCCGCCGCCGAGAAGAATGCCAAAGATTGCGACGACGAACAGCAGGCGCCGGTTCGCCGAAGCCCGACGCAAAAACCCGCTGCGCCACACGAAGGCGCCAACCAGGAACAGCGCGATAGTGCACGGAAAGGCCATGACGTGCAGCGGAAAGATCGCCGGCACCTCGCGGATCCGGAACGCGAGCACATCGAAAAATCCGCCCGTGCCGTAGGCACGCGTCGCGTCCGCGGCAAGAGCGGCCATCCCGGCTGCACTCGGCAGCGGCACGATCGGCGGGAACAGCAGCATGGTCACGTAGAGCCCTAGGAGCAGCAGGGCTGCACCCGCCATGAGCCACCGCGCGCCGCCGAGGAAGGGCAGCACAACGAAGCCCGCCAGCGCATATTCGACGAGAATGTCGCCGTCCCAGATCAAATAGAGATGCACCAGGCCAATTGCCAGCAACACCACCAGCCTGCGCACGAGCAAGATCATGCGCCGTGCATTGTCCGCAAGCCGCTCGAATTGGATGGCGAGGCCGACGCCGAACAGCAGCGAGAACAGCGCAACCGCCTTGAAGCCGACGGCGACCGTCAGCACAGCGTCGACCGCCCGGTCGAGCGGCCCCGCGTTCGGCAAGAACGGCGCGAAGATGGAGACCCGAAATATGGTCACGATGTTCATGGCGAGCACGCCGAATAGGGCCAAGCCCCGCAGAACGTCAATCGCGTCGAGCCGCTCCGACGGGCTCATCGGCTTTGGAGGTGCGTCACTCGCCGGCGCGGTTCGTGAGCCGATGCTTCCGCCGTTCATTGCAGGACTCCCCATTTCCGATGGAGAGATTTAGAATGGCGCCTTGTGCCGCGTCACACTACCTGAATTGGGGGCTCGAAATCTCTGCTGTTACGGAGAAGTATCTATGGTTGTCTGAATTTCGCCGTTTGAACGATCCGATGGAAGGATTCTTCCAACCAGACGTTCAGAAGTTTATCGACACCACGGGGTGGACTAAGGGAGTTCTCCGCAGCCCAAAATGGAATTTGTTGCTTTAGCGACACCAACGACAACGAATTAATGTGGGCGCAGGCCCCGGGTCCAACCCGCGCTCCCGCCAGGCGCTGAGTCGCGATATCGCCGGCAATCGGCCGCGGCGCCGTGCTCAGGGTGCCCATCGGTAGACCCAGATTTCCGACAAGGGCTTGTCGCCTTCTGCCAGAAACGCCCGCAGCTCGATGGGCTCGCTTTTCACCTGGCACTGGAAGCTCAACCGCCACCCACCGGTGTGGGGATTGGGCTGCGTGACGATGTTCTTCACCTCGGACTTTTCGGCCGTCACGACGCCTTTGACAGCGGCAGGATCGATGCCCTTGAGGTCGTCGCCGAGCAGATCGAGCACGAACAGGCGCGCATCCTCGCCCCTCGCCCCGATGCCGCTTCGCGTGAATCTGGCGAGCGAATGCGGCTTCGGGCTATCCGGCCCCCAATGCAGCCGATAGGTGTAGTTGTGTTCGCCCTTGGCCGGCAGCGGGTTTTTCGGCCGCCAGAATGCGGCGATGTTGTCGTGGACCTCCTCCTTGGTCGGGATCTCGAACAGCACGACCCCGCCCTCGCCCCAATCGCCGATCGGCTCCATCCAGAGACTTGGACGTTTTTCGAAGCTGGATTCGATGTCCTGGTAGGCGAAGAAGTTTCTCTCCCGCTGCATCAGCCCGAAGCCGCGCGGATTGAGATCCTGGAAGGTGCTGATCTGGAGATCGCGGGGATTGCTGAGCGGCCGCCACAGGCTTTCGCTCTTCCCATTGAAGATCGCAAGGCCATCGGAATCGTGGACGGAGGGGCGGAAATCGTCGATATCGTTGCGGTCGTTCGGACCGTAGTAGAACATGCTGGTCATGGGCGCGAGACCGGCGCGCGGCATCTCGACGCGCGGGTAGACCGACATTTCGACATCGAAGACCGTCGTCTCCCCGGGCCGCACCGTGAACCGGTAGCTCGCGGCGCAGCTCTTGCTGTCGAGCAGGGCATGGATCACCAACGATGTCGCACCCGGCGCCGGCCGCTCGAGCCAGAACGTCTTGAAGAGCGGAAATTCCTCGCCCTTGGCTTCGCCCGTATCGATCGAAAGTCCCCGGGCGGAGAGCCCGTATGTCTGCCCCTTGGCCACGGCACGGAAGTAGCTCGCCCCTAAGAAGACGCAGACCTCGTCGTAATAGTCGGGACGGTTCATCGGCGCGTGTATCCGGAAGCCTGCGAACCCGAGATCGATGTCCTCGAACGCCGGGACCTTCTCGCCGAAGGAGAAGTCCGCCTTGCGGTACTTGAGCTCGGATGCCTTTCCGTCCGCGACCTCGAAGACGTTCACCCTGTTCTTGTAGAAGAAGCCGCGATGGAAGAACTGCGCTTCGAATGGGAGATTCTTGCCGCGCCAGAGCGCCCGCTCGGGCAAGAAGCGGATCGAACGATACTGATCGTAGTCCAGGTCCTTCAATCCACCCGGGAGCTTCTCGTCCGGCGCCTCGTACGGCTTGCCCGCCAGCCTCCGCGCCAGGTCCCTCACGGTGGACGGCCCGAATATGTCATCCGAAGGGGCGGCCAGACTGGATCGGGAAGCAAGCAGCAACGCCGGCAGCACTGCCGACCCTTGAACAAGCTGGCGTCGGTTCACGTGCTCTCCTACTCGCTTGCAAATGCCGCGGCCAAGCAACGGCCATGACGCCCGCGAGTTCCACCGGCCGGCCAGCGAGGGCAAGTGCGCAAGGGCCAGATCACCAGAAAACGGACGGAATTCGGTGGGTCGCGAGCTTCCGGCGCCATCGCGGAACGGGGATCGCCGGCGCAGGTCTTGGCTTCGTGCGCCTTCTGTGCTCGGAGGAGAAAGGCGCGTCTAAGATACACCGATTCAGCTATCCCCCCGTCTATGCGACGCCTCGTTCTCCGCGATCACCGTATGGCTCCGGAGCAGAGGCTGCTGGAACCCCGCAATCCTTCCTCAGTCCTCCGCTTATATGGGTACCCACCCGCACATCCGGGCGCCTCGATAGCGGCTCAGTCCGACTGTGCATCGGAGCCACAGAAAAGCGATAGTCTTGCGATTTCAACGATTTATCCTATCATCTCAACAGGACGAAACACGAACATGTGCACTCCAAACTAGCCGAAATTGCACACGTTTGTGCCCGTTTTGACCTCTCGGTGCACACGTAGCGCACAGGAATTGCGGAGTGCACACGGCCATGGCCAGCTTCACTCAGTTGCCCTCCGGGAACTGGCGCGTCCAGGTCCGCCGCAAGAACCGCTATGTGGAGACCTTTCGCCGTCGCAAGGATGGTGAAGATTGGGCGCTCGAAATGGAGTGCAACATCGACCGCCGTGGATCACCGAAGCCAAAGGCCGCTGCACAGGTCCGTACGTTCGTTCGGCGACATCATCGATCTTCACGTCGAAGATATGGACGAGGTGGGCCGCCCTCCCCGCCGTTCTAAGGCAGCTGTTTTGGAGGCGCTGAAGGAAGCGTTGGGAGCAGTGACATTGTCCCAGCTCAATCGTGAGCGGCTGATCGTATTCGGTCGAAAGAGAGCGAAGCAAGGTGCTGGGCCGGCGACACCGGCAATCGACTTCTCATTCATCAGAACTGTTGCCACATATGCTGCGCGTTACACGGCATCGAGGTCTCCGCCGAAGAGGTTCGATTGGCGCGCTTCGCAATGAAGCATTTGGGTCTTGTCGGCAACTCGGAGGGCGAGACCGGCGGCCGCCCCAGGATGAGCTCGATGAGCTGATAGAATACTTCGAGCCAATCGTCGGCAATTCATCCCGATGGGACGCATCGTTCGGTACGCCGTGGCGACAACATGCGGCAGGAAGAGATCTGCCGGCTCGACTGGCCCGATGTCGATATGCAAAAGCGGCTCCTGATTATCCGCAACCGCAAGGATCCTCGGGCCAAAGACGGCAACGATCAGAAGGTCCCTCTTCTTAATCTGACTGGGTATGATGCATGGGAGATCATGCTCCAGCAGCGCATCATCACCAGAGGTTGGGGACGCGTATTTCCGTACAATCACCGCTCAATAAGCGCCGCATTCACACGAGCCTGCGCGAGTTGAAGATTGAGGATCTGCATTTTCGATCTGCGTCACGAAGGCACCAGCCGTCTTTTCGAGGCAGGGCTCTCTATTGAAAAGGTTGCGTTGTACGGGCCATAAGGATTGGCGTACGTTGCGGCGCTACACCAAATTGAATCCCGAAGAGCTTCACAAGCTCCAAGCTCCACAACCCACTCTCGAGGAATTCATCCAAGCGCTCACCCACAACGAAGGTGCGATGAGAGCTGCACGGCGATAGCGACCTTAAGATACAAAGTTCTGAGCAACATCGATCAACGCCTCATCGTCGCCAGCCTGACCACGTCTTCAGGCTTGCGGTTCGCAGCGCGAACAAGATGAATGTCCGAGTCGCCAACTTGCTCGCCGAAGAGGCGCGCGACCGGAATGTCCAGGGCACGCGACAACTTCATTACCGTCGCGATAGATGGAGCTTTGGCGTCCTTCTCGATCCGCGAGAGAAATCCCTTATTGAGGCCCGTTGTCTCCGCTAGTTCATCGAGGGTCATATTCTTCTGCCGACGGCTCGCCCGCAAGCGAGCGCCTATGCGTCCCGCGGCGGCCGTGTCGACATTTTCAAGTCTCTGTGTCGCCAGCGAACTGGTCTTCTTGATCATTGCCATCGCGCTGTCTGCATCCACCGGCAATCTATCCGCTCGGCGGTGAACCACTCCCATTTGATCGGAATCGTCTAAGCTAATAATCAAGTCTCAGTTTATTGCGAAAGAAAGGCGCTTCGAACGCCCTCCTTTCCCCGGGGCCAACAGGTTCCGAGAAGAGGCCCAGCTCTGATCGAGCCTTGGGGGACAACTCGTTGCCTTTCCAGCAACAATTGGTCCACACGCGAGATTTGTCGAGGTCGTGCCCTTGAACGAGGTGCAGCAGCGCTGTGCGGCGGCCGTCAAGATCTACCAAAATTGACCGAAACGACCGATATGAGCCCTGATTCTTTCGCTGCTCGCCGTCAATCTTTCGGTCTTCGCACTTGCCGAGCGCGCTGCGATGAGCTCCCGGAGCCTTCAGTCGCGCGTTCACGAACGAGATGATGGACTCCTGCTCGCTTCGTCAAAAACATCAGGATCGAACCGGTCCGCATTCTTCTGGAAGCAACCCGCTGTGGTTCGACAAATATCTCACGTGTTGGATTCGGCAGCCCGGCAAACATGATCCGCGCCTTTCAGACGCCGCCTGCGGAGTGTCGGCAAAACGTGAACTGCCCGGCAGCAGCTCCCCAGACGTTCGCCGGCACCAGAACAACGGGCCAACCACGCAGTGTTCTGACCGTGGCTTCCGCCTAACCAACCAACTCCAAAGAGCATGCTCACATTGGCTGTGATGAGAGTTTTCTTGACCTCTCGGTGCACACATCGTGCACGCCGCCTTCTAAGCAATTGACAAACTTGTCGCTCCAATCCAGCACGGGAGCGCTTCACAGTCGATCCCGGCAAGCTCAGGCCAGCACTCTATAAACTCGCGGTTCGCCCATGTGGTTGTCCAGCCCCAGCAGACTACGAGCGGAGAAGGCTTTGCCCTGCCATTCTTGGCGCGCAGAACGCACGTGCAATCGCCCCGTTCACTCGACAGCTGCGGCTCGATGAACCACGTGGACAGGAACCATTCCTTTATTACTTGGAAGCCGCGCGCTGCCTGGGGCGCCCCGACTGGTATGCCTGCATCTTGTCGCAGCCCCCGACAATGAGAGCGACATGTGGGCCTCCGTCGCGAGGTCATCAGCGAGGACCCGCGCGACAAGCCCCGGGCCGAGCCGGACTTTACTGATGGCATACGAGCCCTCGCTCTGGCCGAACGAGGCGACGAAAGAGTGATCGACCTTGATCTTGTTGGTAGGACACGCTTCGAGATAGCACGGCGACGAATGTGCTGTTCCGATATTTTCGAGCGCGACCGCAAGCTGATCGAGCTCGCAAAGAGCGTTGATGCAGTCCAGGACGGACGCATCATTATCGAGAGATCAACGCATGGTTTCTTTTACAGGCTGAAAGCCAACGCAGCGGAGTTCAGAGCCGGGATCAGGCACGCGGCGGTTGGCTCGAGCCGCACGAGAGCGACACTCATATGCGGCTGCTAGAAGGAAAAGGCTCGCTTCCGGAGTAGACCACATCGGCCCCAGCCTGGAGGTTTGTCCGGATCGAAAAATGAGCTGGGACCGAGAGGTCTGCCGCTGTCTGGTCGGCAAACACTGCTTCCTGAAGCACCAGCCCCAACGTTTGGGCTGGCACCTCGGTCTCACGCCAGAAGGTGGCATGGACGGCGATGGTTGGATTCCTGAGGACGGCGATCCGGGTAAGCCCCGGCACGAACTCCTTCAGGAGCTGTACGCGCTTCGCGACGATCGCTTCATTGAAATAGCTTACGCCCGTCACGTTTCCTCGGGCCGGGCCAGGCTGGCGACTAGGTCGAGCGCAACGGGGTTAGGCGTGACGATCACTTTAGCCGGTGGGCATGAGCCGCCAGCCACCCCCGGGTGGTTTCCTATCACTCTCGTGGCCATCTCAGACAGCCCCGCTGACCGAAGTAACGCACCAGCGGCCGCGCTCGCAACCCGGCGGCCCGAAGATCCGGATGCAGGTCTGCTTCCGTTGCGCGGAGCCGATCGGCGACCGCGACGAGCTAAAGGCCTGCGGCAAATCGGTATGCTGGCGCGGGCCGAGCGAGCGCATAGCCAAAGATCCTGACTGGCAGTGCGGTGTCCCCGGAGAAAACCCCGGAGTTGCGCTGCGGCGCAACCTAAGCCGTTGTTTGTTAGCGGATAATTTCTCAGCGCCCGGCTTGTTTCTACTCCGCCGGTTGCAGGAACCTCGGTAACAAACGGGCTTCGAGCTCGGAAACCGGCAGGGTCACCCGAACAAGCGAAGAGTTCTTCCAGCATGTGCTCCCGAGCGAACGCGCGCCGGCCTATCCGGGGGGCAATTAAGCCGAAAACCGCGAATGATAAGCCACAAACGCTGTTTATCGTCGGGGGTGCAGTGCTAGCCCAAGTTTGCCAATCCGCTTGGGAGCAACAATGGTTAAAGGTTTTTCGCAAGGGAGCGGTAATCACACTCGCCGGCAGCAACTTATTGCGTTAGCCTTCCGGTTTGTTTGGCTAAACCTTTGATTTCACTACCGCGCGCGGCAAAGGCGCCTCCCCGCGTGACAGGCCGAAAACGGGCCTGTTTTCTCGAGATAGCTTCGACACGCCCAAAACTGTCAGGCCCAACCGGGTTCCGATTGCTTTCATTCGGCTGCCCATTGTACGTGCGCACAAGCGATACGTGCAGCAGGAATTTCCTCGCCGAATGAAACGTTTGGGAAGCGAGAGGAAGAACAAACTTCTCCGCGCGCTACGCAGGCGCACGCGGCGCGATCGGCGTCGTCGCGCTGTATCACGGATCAAATTCCTGGTCCGCACTCATCAATCTGCGTACTTAGCAGCATACCGGCGCGATTTCGAGGCCCGATACAAGGTTGAGGCACCGGAGCAAACAGCGCGGGTTCCAGTAATGATTCCGTCGGTTTTCTCGCTTCGCACCAATTACGAGGAAACGGTCGCGGTTCTCGCCACCATCCGGGACCTCGTCTTGGGTCGTCGAATTCCGGTTTTTCTGTATTTTAATCAACTACAGGAACTTGAACCTGCCGCCGCGCTCCTTTTGGTTGCCGAGGTATTTCGGTGCAGACAGCTGAGGGTTTGGCGAAGCGGGAGGTCGGTCATCGGCAACTACCCGTCGGACCGCAACGTCTTTTTCCAGCTGCGAGAAATGGGCTTTTTCCGTGTGCTCGGCCTTAATGAGATCGATGAGATTGAGGACCAACGCCCGAGGGGAGAGCGTCCGTATTACGTACGGTTCCACAGCATGAACTCAGTTCACCCCGGGCTTGCCGCAAGCTTTTGCGATCTCGTTGTGAAGGGGGCCTTCGAGATGTCTGCACTCGCGAAAAGCAGGATGGTCGCAGCTTTAAAGGAAGCAATGGGCAATGCACACGAACACGCCTACGTGACGCGCGGGGACTACGACGCTATGCCGCAGCGCTGGTGGCTGGCGGGCTACGTTAACCCTGCTCACAAGGAGATGATGGTGCTGATTCTAGATCAGGGTGTTGGAATTCCTAGAACTTTATTACCTACTGTGTTCGAGGCCTTGAAAGCCATCTTGAACACGGGTTGGGCCCCCACGGACGGGAACATGATAGCCGCCGCCACCGAGCTCCACCGAACCTCCACGTCCCAGCGCGGGCGCGGCCGTGGGTTTCAGGACATGAAACGGTTTATAGATACTTGCGACGATGGGGAGCTCCGCGTGTGCTCTAACCGCGGACTATATACCTACGCGAAGAACAACCACGAAACCACCACCGATTTTCCCTCTTCTATTGGAGGAACTCTGATACAATGGCGAGTAAGGCACGCGGGGTCTAAGGTGGAGATCCAAGATGAGTGAGCGGCGAATCTCCCTGGCGAAGGACTTCAGCCGGCATGTCGGACCTCGCTATATTAAGCAGGGGCCGTTCAGCGGTGAAAAATTCCGAAAAGTCCTCGTGGACGCGCTTGCCAAAAACGACGTGGTGGTAATCGACCTCGACGGCACGACAGGTATTGGCTCCTCGTTCTTGGACGAAGCTTTTGGCGGGCTCGTTTTCGCAGAAGGGATGGCCAAGGCAGATGTACAGCAGCGTGTGCGCGTCAAATCGGACCTCGACGAGAGCTATCTCATGATCGTAAGGGAAGCTATCGAACTGGCCGAGCCGAACAGCGCGTCCTCGATGCTCGCGGTTGCACACGCTCATTAATGACACAGCCGGTCACGATCAACATCGCGCCGTCCACCCAACCCCAGACGATCGCAGTACAACTCGAGCCGCGCCCAACCGCATGGACGGATCTTGCCCTCTACGCGCCGACGCTACCGGGCGTTGTCGTAGCCGTGTTGGGCCTTTGGGTCGCACACAGGTTCGCGCAGATCCGAGACCGCCGCAAAGAGGTGCTCGAACTGAAGGAATTGGCTAAAAGTTCCTTAGTCGAGGCGACGGAGGCCTGCACCGCCGCTTGGCTGGACGCGGCAGATGACGATCGGCCGGCGAAGTTAATGGCCGCAAAACGCAAGCTTCAAACGTTCGGGATTACTGCAACCGATCTGAAGCGAAAAACCAAGCAAGGCGTTGCAACGCATCTGCGCCACTTGTTTTTCGACTGCCCGTTGGCAATAGACATCGTCAATGATGTGGGGCGACTGAGAAACTTGGCCACGAATGACCCATTCGACGATTTAGAACGAGAGCCGGACCGCGACAAAGCGGAAGATATTTCAGCTTTGACGACCGAAATTCTGGCGCGCATCGATCTGCTTTTTCACCAGCTGTACGACTGACGCACTGACATCGGCCACAGGTCTGAATTCGCTAGATCAGAGCTTTGGTTAGCGGGGCGTCAGCGCTGGGGCGAGTGCCTGGGCTTCGACGCGATAAGCAGCGGGGGCTTGTCGACCACTGTAATCCCCCGCTCTTCGAGCATAGCAGCGAGATCAGCCTCGCTAGCCCTCCCTGTCGCCAACAGCTGATCGGTCTTGAAATCGTCGACCACGAACGCTTTGCCAGCTGCTCTGCAAACAAGATTGTTCTGCTTGCAGTAGACGGGCCCCTCGATCTTGGACACGCTCCACGCGGCCGCTCTCATGATCTCAGCTCTGGCGATGTAGTCGGCTCGGAATTCCGGGCTAAACACCACAATGGCGCTTTCTTGCCGCCCTGATGCGACTAGGCGCAGAGCCAGGAGAACAACCAGCAGCACGCGCGCCGAGTTCGCCCCGATCGGAGACGCCTTAATCTGACGCTAAGCGCGATCGTCAGATCGAACGCGGCGTTCCCGAAAACTCCATCCCGGAGCCACTGAAGCAGGCAGGAAAGAAGACCGAGAGCCGCATGCAGAGCTGTAAAGCGGAATGGATAGCTACCGCGCTAAACCAGGCCCAAATGCCCCAAATGGTCCCGGCGAGCGCCAGCCAGTGAAGGGAGCCGACCTGGCTAACGAGATGGCCCACGGAGTAGGCCCGGCTGGTCAATAGGTTGGCGTAGAAGACCGTCCCGAAGATCATACCACACGCGAAGAGGCCAACGGCCGCAGCGAGAGCGCATACAAGCACCGGCCGCGCCCCAGCGCTCCAATCGCGCAGCAAGAGCCACAGAACGGCGGTCGCCGGCATCACGATTATGTTGTGCTTCCAGAAGCCAGCAAGCACCATCAGCAACAGAGGCGGCACTGGCAGCCGCCCGGCCCGATCGCGCGTCAGAAACCAGACGAAGCCCGCCCCCCTATCGCCTGTCCGGCAATCTGCGGATCGTGGGCCCCAACGTAGTGCGTTGCATTGTGGGACATGAGAGCAACGAACCAGAGCGCGCCCATCGCGCCGGCTAGCAGCGATCCGGCGAGGATCCGCACGGCAAAGGCAATCTCAATCGCGAGCGCGATGAGGCCTACTTGCCTCAGACGGCTGCTCAGGGAGCAAACGCCGCGCGTCCGCATTCTGACGCGTCCGCTCACGTTCAGCCCTCCTAACGGCCTTCGTGAGGCCTGGCTTGCGGGCCCTGTGCCAGGCGTCATGGGCCGCGAGCTGGTCGGGTGTCATGGCGGCAAGCCGGGCGGCGCGTTGGGCGGCATACGTCTGAGCCCGCCAAGGCTCATAGCGCCTCGGCAGCTTCAATGGCGCCAACCATGAGCTTGCCTATCGCTGATCCGGGTTCTCACACCTATCTCACCACTGATTTGGTAAAAAATCCATCCCCTCACCGGGGTGAAAGGTTCGGCGGTGCGGCTCGTCCACACCCACGACGCGCAGTAGCTCGCGCGCGTTCCGATGCCCAAGGGATTGATAATTTGCGAGCTACTTACGATGCCGTTTTGATGGCATGCCTTGCTCTGTTCGACGCCACACACCTACACATGCCGACGACCGGCCGCTCAAGGTTACGTTCGGCGAGATGCGCAAAATGGGCCCGCGCGGCGTCTTGGTTCACTGCCATTGCGGCCACCACGTCGCGTTCAGGGCCGATCGCTGGCCTGATGAGGTCCGCCTGTCTGACATCGAGCCGCGTTTCGTCTGCGCTGGTTGTGGCAACCGGGGAGCCGATATCAGGCCCGGAGAGCGGCATGCCGTCGCAATTCGCGGGCCGGAAACGAGAGGCCGTCAGCTGAGCCGGCCCTTATCCATTGGGAAATCTACGGGTGCTCAGAAGGACAAGAGAGCTATCGCTACGAGCACCGTGTTGACGGCGCCAACTGCAATGATGGCGGCCGTAACGATCCGGTCATTTCTCATTGTACCCCCCGCTACTAGAGCTGGGATATCTAAGCATAGCTATCTAAACGGGAAAAGGTTGCAGCACTGACCTAGCGCCAAACTGAGGCGGCCTTACTGCCGTTCGATAATGTCGGGGGCATGTTCGCGTCGGCCTTGGTGCAAAAATGTACACAAGCCATCAGAAAGCCTCAGCTCCGGGGCTGGCACCGAGCTGGGGCGTTCTGTTTCAGCGTCACGTTGTTGAGGCGTGAAGCTGCTACCCCCAGCTCCTCCGCCCATTGCCCCGGGGCTGGCGCCACTTTTGTCGTGCCGCCAGCCAGAATCCGCACCTACGTTCGCTTACTTCTTCGCCTGCGGACAAGCCGCCTTCCGAACCGGCAGAGGCCCGCCAGCGTGAACCGGCGTGTTCGGAGCCGCCGCCAAGCGCGTCCGTTCTGAGCCTCGAAGGCTCGTCAGCCGCCGCCCAATGCTGCCAGCCGTCAGGGTAATTCCTGCCAGGGAATCCGGCTCTATTCTCGGTCCGGGTGATCAAACCCAACTTCCAGTCCACCATGATTTTGTTAAGATTGTCCATTCCCTTGCAGGGGAAAATTTGCGTGCTTGCGCCTTGATGTCGCTCGCGTCAGCGTGCCATGGAGGCGTCGAGAGATGGGACAAAAGGGACGAGCTTTTGAACGTGCACAAGTGCTGCCAGATCTCTTAAAAATGCTTCAGGAGCTCGAGGAGCTCAGAAAAAAGGTCCGGCTCGCCGAGGCCGCCCGCGTGTTGCACTAACCTGCGCCGGAAAGTCCCATCCCTTCCGAGCACACCGCGCCAGGAGGCGATGGAGGCGCTGATCCTGTGGCAGAAGGCCGGCAGCGGACGCTATTTGCCCGCATCGGCGTCATGAGAGCGCTCAACCGAGCGAAGTGATGCCGTTGAAAGTCAATCGGAAATTGATCTTTTGGCGAGAGTGTGTTGCGATGTTCTCCCCAAACAAAAAGTGGGAGATTGCCATGAAAACGGTTTTCGTGTTTGCGATTGCTGCTGGTTTGTTGGCGACTACACCTGTGTTGGCTCACATGCCTGTACCCCTTGGCCTGCTAGGGAGTACCGATGAGATAATCGTTCCAGTCCATGGCTGTCATTTCTTTTGCAGGGGCGGCCACAAACACGTTCGGGTCTGCAGCACCATCACCAGGTGCATCACGGCTCAGCGTGAGAAGCCGACTCGAGTCGCAAGGGACGTGACGCGGTAAGCTTGGTAACGGCATAAAAGGGGCCCGCCAGGGTAAACCTGCGGGCCCTACTTCATCTAAACTATCTATCGTCCGCCCGACCTGCGATCGGCGGCGCGATCGCCGCAACGAGAGCCGTCTGAGGCGCGATCCGACGCGTGGTTCATGGGCCAGCGATGGCGCTGGTAATCGGGGCGACAAACGAAAGCGTGAGAGTAACGAGCAAAATACGTGTCATTCCAAGACCTCCCTAAGGTTGAACGTGATCACGATACTCGCTCTTGATTGATTCAGACGGTAGCGCCCCACCACGCCTCGATCTTTCACAGAAAAGAACCCGCCGTCCCCTTACCCGTAATTTCCCCAGGTCGAGGGTGCCGGCGCGCACCTGCTATTGATCTCGCGCGCCGGTTGCGCTTCAATTAACTTTTTGGGCTCGGGGATCCATCATCATGCGTAATTTGGGCATTTTGGCACTTTGCGCCGCGTTGGGCGGCTGCATGTCGGGTGGCGAGACTGTTTCTTTCCGAGCGTCAAATCCGCAGCAGCAGTCCCTCATGCGAGACGGGCAACCCGCCCTCGTCTCTCGGCAAAAGAGCTCGCTCGTCCTGGTGCGCCCCGCGGCTCGGCAACTGCAAGCGAACGGCAGGCCGGTCTTCGTGGTCGGCATCAACAATCTAGGCAAGCAGCCCGTGGACTTCCGTGTTGGACAGGTCGAGGCTGTCCAGCACGCCGCGGGCTCCGACTTCGAAATGAAAGTGGTGACCTACGAGATGCTGGTGCAGGAGGAGCGAAATCGGCAAGTCGCCGCCGCCCTCCTCACCGGTCTGGCCGCGGGTGCCAACGCGTATAGTGCTGCGAACGCGGGGCATGGCAGCTACACCACCCCCAGCGGACGCACCGGAACGTTCTACAGCCCCACCGCGGCTGCTATCGCGCAGAACAACGCTGCCGTTCAAAACGAAGCGATGATCGCGGCCACTGTCGAGACCGGACAGCGCAACATGGCGGCGCTGGAGCAAGCGGTGATCAAGGACAACACCTTGATGCCAGGCGAATGGTACGGCGGGCAACTCCATCTTGCCCCGCCCGCTGATCAAGGCGGCGGTCCAAAGACCTACACCATCGTCATCACCGTCGGTACAGAACGCCATGTCATTGACGTGGCGCAAGGACCAGCCGGGGCCTGATCAGGTCCGTGCGAAGCACCTGAGAAACGGAAAGGTCGCCAGGAGAACGAAATGGCAAAGTCGACCAGGAATAGCGGCAAGGCGTGGACCCCCAGCGAGGTCAGGCAGCTCAAGGAGCTAGCAAAAGGCAACACGCCGACGCGCGTGATCGGGATTAAGCTGGGCCGCACTGAAAACGCGATCTACAACAAAGCATCCGAGGAAGGAGTTTCGTTGGCGCCCACCAATCAGAGCCCCTACGGCACAAAGAAATAGGGTAGCACACGTGGAGGCTCTGCTTTGCCGTGGCTCGGTACTTTGGCTTATCGATCTTCACCCCGCGGACGCAGCGCCCAAGCTGGGGGCGGGTACCGCCATGCGATGGAGATGCGCTTGACCAGTGAGGTAGACTTAGCGTCGGCGGTTGCCACTGAGCTGGTCAAGCAAGTTCCGATCAAGGAGGCATACCAGGACGGCGTTTCACCTGCGATGCGTGAAACGGGATCCGCCCTCGCTGATTTCGTGAAGACCCTGCGTGTTGCTCTCGCGCCTTTGCAGTTCACAGCGGCGCTGCAAGATCGGTACGTAGCTTTTCTCGATCGCTCCGTTAGAAAGATACCGGAAGAGCGGCGCATCCTTCCCGCCCCTCAGATTGCCGGGCCGATCTTGGAAGCGATCAAGTACGAGCCCGACGACACCCCGATCGCAGAAATGTACAATGAATTACTTTCTAAGGCCTTCGATCGGGGCACAGCGCGTCATGCACATCCAGCATTTGCACCTCTGATCAAGCAACTTTCGGTGGACGAGGCCGTGATCTTAAGGTCGATATACGAAAAGCTGCTTAACAACGGCCACTACAACTTCCAATGCACCGACGACTACGACCCTCACTCAAACCGATTCTTCAATCGAAAAGTCGAACTCGACGAGCTTCCGAGGGACGGCCTACTCGCCCCAGAGAATGTTGCGATATACGTTGAGCATCTCGATAAATTAGGTTTGGTCGCCGCTTTCCAGTTTAAAAATCAGGAGCCGATCTTTTCAGGCGGCCGACAATCCGGCTCTAGAACATTTGCCAGATACCAACTCACAGGGTTCGGTCACGAGTTCATGAAGGCAGTGCAACCACTATCACAGTAGCAAGGCGGGGTGGCCGACGTGCTATGGCATACATGGCACCTTAGCGCCCTTATAAGCCGAGCATGCATATGACTCCCGTCGGGAGGACGCACATGGCAATCGAAGATCTCGTTGATGATTTTTGGCGTGATGCATTGTGAACGAAGGCCAGCGGCCCAGAGGCCGAGGCGAAATGGAATGCCTTCATCAACGGTTTGAGAGTCCGGGTTGCACACTTCCCCCAAGAGGCTCAGGACGAGGTGTTCATGCCCGCAGCTAAGCACAATGCCGGCCGGATCGCGATCGCGCAAAGGAGCCTGGAGCGTTGAGAGTTGAGCTAGGGCTTCCCGCCGCCAATAATCCTTTGGTGGAGGCCGCCGCCGATACCCTCGTGCGGACGACGGTGTGGCACGGCCTAGGCGCGCTCTTCCGATGGTTTAGATAGGTAGCGAGGGAAAGGAGCAGATGACACTTATCATTGTCGTTCCGACGGTGGCCGGCCTGATTATTGGAGCAGATAGCCGTCTCACTTTGAGCGGCGCGGGTTGGACTGCAGCATGCGACAATGTCTTCAAAATTGCAGAGGTAGAAGGTGTAGAGCGAACGGCCATTTTTGTCGCCGGCTACAGCACCGTCTGGGACCTTCGAAACGTGCCGCCGGAGAACCTCTGTCAACACGTTGGAAGCAACAAACCAAAATTCAGTGCCTTAGACCTGTTGGCGGCGGCCGTAAGAACAGCCCATAACATGCAAGAACTATCTGCTGCGGTCGTCCGCGAAACATCTCGCTACGTATCAGAACATCCGAACGATTTTGTCCGTCAATCCGGCATGCAGCTCTACCAGGCTGCGGTGGCACGGTACGAAGTTGCGACGCAGACCTCATCTATCACGAGCTTTGCGGTCAATCTCGACATAAGCGGGGCAGCGGTTCGGGGCGAGCTCAAAACTGAGACGTTTGATCTCGATAGCGAATTTCGCCTGTCGTTGTTCGGCGAGGCAAGTTATCTAGAGCAAGCTGTCTTTGCGGGCCCGGGGGCTCAGTTTCTTACCGAGCGGTACGGCCGCTTTCGCAGCACAATGTCTACGATAAAAGCGGCCGAGCCGTCGCTGGCCGCTGATTTCGTTGTCGACTTGATCGAAGCGGCTTCACGAACGACTGCGCTAATTCCAACAGAGACCGGCATTGGCGGCCCCGTCGATGTGCTGCTGGTGAACAAAGACGCGACGCCAAAGCGTCTTGCATGGAAGCTACTGCCCTCTGGCGGGCCATAACGTGCTCGTTCTATCAATCCCTCCCCCACCAGCATGCTCACTCAACAGTTTCCGAGTTACGGCTTCTCGCCGTCTTTGCCCGGCAGAAGGCTCAACAATTTGTTGAGCAAGCGCTCCAACGGAACGATGACGCTTTCGACACCACACAGGCTCGCGACGTAGCAGAGCAGGACCACTTCCAGGAGACCGATGAAGATCGTGCTGGCCCACGGCGTGTGCTGAATGACCAGCGCATCGAGCACGATGGTGAGAGCCAGCCATCGAGCCGCTACCTTGCCGAGCGCTGGCAATGGCCGAAACCGCGTGTCCGGCGCGTCGCAGGCGAAGCTTGCGGGGCTTCCATGCGGCATCGGCCACAAGGCTGAGGAAGGCCTCCCGTTCGCTGTAGGGCTCATTTGCGAACATTGGGTCGCTTAGGATAGCCCTAGGCATGGCGATGTAGCCGCGTTCGGTGAAGATCATGGGCGCCCCCCATAAGCGAGGTGCGCGATCGTTGCGGCTGTAGCCGGCGCAACGCGAAGGATTCGCGCCACGTGATTTTCTTGCAGCACCGCGGTGATATCACTATCGTGAAGCTGATCGCACCCAAGCAGATCAGCATCACGGATTGCGCGAGCCCCGCCCCTGGTGGCGGGGTTTCGTTTTTCAGGGGGCAAGCTTGACCTCCCCTTGAACGAATTCGCTCAGGACGCGCGCGGCGGCGGCCGCATAGGCCTCGTCTTGAATGGGCGCCGACGTAAACCGCAGATGGCCACCGCGGCTGATGTAGCCAACCCGAAAGACTGGGGAGCCATCGCACCGGTCGGTGCCGGCGTGCACTGACACAAGTCCCCCCAAGGTCCTCACATCCGACGCAAAAACCCGGCGGCGACGAACCAGGGCGGTCATGACATCACCCGGAGTTCGTTAGCCACCGCTCTCGGAAGTCCTTCGGCGCTGAGTGCCGCTAATCCGGTTAGCCACCCTAACCTATTGAGAGTTGCGGCTTAGCCTTCCTGCCGGGATCGCCAAGCCTCAAAACAGCGCTTGAAATTACTCACGAAAACACCCCCCAGTTACCCACGTTTTAGAACCTCTGTTCTGGTGGGTAACAAACCGCCTTTTTCTCTTCGCAGGGAAGAATGGCGGAGATCGTGCGTGACCTCTCGCAACCTCAGCCGCAATCAGCCAAAAAGCCGCCGGGTAACATTGATGATGAAGCCAGCGGGCGCGCCGACGATGGCGCCGAGCAAGCCGTAGCCAAAGGCGCCGAACGCGCCGATCATCACCGCGCCGTAGAAGAAGCCTATCCCGGAGCATAGGACCGTCATGCCAATCAAGGCCTGATCGTTTTTCTCTTCGATCCGGTGCAGGCGTCGCTCTTTGGAGCTCTCCACATAGGGCCCGGCTGGCTCACGCGAGCCGCAATGCGGACAAGCCAAGGCCGAAAACGAGACACCGCTGCCGCAATCGTAGCAGCCAATCAGTTCGTGTTGTGCGCGCTGCCCCGTCATGAGCCCAGCTCCTCAGTACCCGTGGCGACTATAAGGTTCACCCTTGACGCGATGGGGTGTCGGCGAGCACTTGTTGTAATGGGTTAGGGCGGGCCGACGACGATCTGCCTAGACGCCATCGCCATGGGAAACAGCTCGACCTGTTACGAGGCGAAGCTTCCCGCATCGCAAAAAGCTGCTAACGTCAGTTGGTGGACCGACCGAGCTGAGATCGGCACTAGGTTTTGCTTTGAAGATTCCAAGTCGAAGGATTCATTCGCCCTCACCTGCGACAGACTCGGCATTAGCTGCCAGGACGGCTAGCCCAGTGAAAAAACCTGTCGACCAGGAAGCCGGCGGGTTTCTCTTGCCGATGCGTAACGCGGTACTTGTCACCAATCCGCGATGACCGATCCCCATGCGGTACCGGTTGATGCTGGGTTACCGCTTCAGCCGACGGCGATTTGTCATCAGCCGCTGACGGTCGCGCTTCCTGTGCGTTCGCCTCCGCCGCCGAGCTCGCCGTCACTGCCTATCGGCTTCTTGGCGGGCGGGCCGCTCTTGTTCCACTTTGAGACGAAGACTTTGAAGGTCAGATCTCTCACCGGCGATGTGGATGGAAAGAACCTGTGGCTCGCCGTCAAGTGTCATGAGGCTGATCTTCGCATCGGCAAAATGGCCTTCAAAGGTGCGCGCCGGCGGTGCGCAAATATACTCCGTCAGGTGTCATGAGAGACAGGAATTTTCCGGCAAGCCGATTGCCGTGCCCCCCGGGCACAGCGGGCGAAAACCGTGAGTTGCGTCAGGACTCCGCGCGACTCTCTGGCGCTTGGTACGACAGAACGCGGACAGGCCGATCACTTGCTGGCCAACGCCGAAAGTCTCACAAGCTTGCTGGAAGATTTTGGTTTTTCCTATCATGAGCGGGGGCACTCTTGCAGCCACCTAGGACCGAGACGCTCATGCTTTCGGCAGCCAGGGGAGACGAGCGCATTGTGGCATAGACCCATGATACCGCGCTGGCCAAGTAGCGCTCGCGCAGTGGCTACGTGGCAGTCCGTATTGAGACAATGTCAGTAACTTGACGCCACACGCCGCGACGAAGTGCCTGCCAAGCCCGCGAATTCACTTTGGCACGCCACTTGCTGCCTTTGCGGCATCATCACCAATCGCAGTGCGATGGTCTTCGGAACCGATTCGGCGCGTGTGACTGTTCGCGTCTGATCGGCCTCTGGTTTGCTGCGCCATAACTTAAGGGCGCTCGGTTGTAGGGCGAGACAATGCAGGGAAGTGTTAGGTGGCATCTGGAGATTCTTTTTGTGGGAGCCACGACAATTGCGCTCGTCGCAAGTGGTGCAGCGAATGCTGCAGACCTTGAGCGCGACGTGAAATTGCCGGCGGCGGTGTGGGACTGGTCCGGAGGCTATATTGGCGGGCACCTCGGCGGCGGCTACGGCCGAACCTCCTTCAGCAATCCCTATGGCCGGTCGATCTATGGCGATGTCGTCGATACCCCAGTGTTCCTCGCAGGTGGCCAGATCGGCTACAATTGGCAGAAGAACGGCTGGGTCTTTGGTGTCGAACTCGAAGCCAGCGGTGCCGTCGCCGACGGCACAAATACTTGCCTCGCCAACTCGGGGTTTGTCGTGAGCGCAAATTGCAAGGCCGGTCCTAACGTCTTCGCGACCGGGACCGGTCGCATCGGCTACGCGTTTGGCGCGCTGGGCCGCACGCTGGGCTATCTCAAGGGAGGCGTGGCTTGGCAAAACAATCAGGGAGACGTCGTCAATAACAACGAGCTTATGGGCAACTGGCCACAGAATAAAACCCATTTCGGCTATGGTCGTTTCGGTGCCATCATCGGGCTGGGCGTTGAGCAAGCGCTTACGCCCGCATGGTCGGTCAAAGCTGAGTATAACTATCTGCATTTCGCCGGACCGAGTGTCGCAACGCCTCCGACGATGCAGGATCCGCCGCTCGCAATCGTTCCGGCGAACACAACGGGCCTCTCCAGCAACTATCATGTCGGAAAGATCGGCTTGAACTACCATTTTGGCGTCGACCCCTGGACGGCGAAATGGTCCGATGCACCGCTGTTTGCGAAAGCACCCGCCGGCCGGCTGCCGATTGCTCATTCGGCCGGTTGGTCGTTCGAAGGTGGATCGCGGCTCTGGCTCAGTCGGGGACGCTTCCAATGGGACGACAGCGTAACGCCCTTCCTCGGCATCAAAGACCCCGACGTTCTTTTTTCCAGGCTGACCTATCACGGTCTCGACGGACTTTCCGGAGAGCTATTTGGCCGTGTCGACAGCCCATGGGGAGTGTTCCTAAAGGCCAACATTGGCCTTGGGCGCTTCGACAAGGGAAACCTCAACAATCAAGACTGGGGTATCCCCCGCTATCGCGGCTCTCGCGACTATTTCTCCTATATCAACAACGCGTCAGGACAAGAAAACGGAAGGTTCACGTACTATACCGCGGACGTGGGTTACGAGTTCCTGCGCGGCGCCAGCTACAAGGTTGGCGGATTTATTGGCTGGACCTACTACGAACAGAGCTCCGACTCGCGGGGCTGTGTACAGATCGCTAACCCGAAGTTTACATGTTTGCCGCCTGACGACGACAGGGTCGTTGGCAGCCAGAATACTCAGTGGAATGCAGCTCGTATTGGCCTAAGCGCCGAAACAATGTTGACCGAGCACTGGCGCTTGAACACCGATGTCGCTTACCTGCCGTGGACCGATTTCAAAGGGCGCGACAATCATCTCTTGCGCGACCGGACTCACTTCTACGACCAGCGCGGGGATGGTGGCGGCGGCGTCCAGATAGAAGGCGTGTTGTCCTACTTCATTACCAAGAATTTCAGCGTCGGTGGCGGTGGGCGCTATTGGGCAATGTGGACCAAAAAGGACAGCAGCGTGACATGCAGGGTCTGTGACGGGGAGCTAAACAGCGTCCCGGCTCAGTCTGCGAAGTACAGCATGGAGCGCTGGGGTACGTTCTTCCAGGCGTCCTATAGGTTCGATTGAAAAGACCACAACGTCCAGTCAAAGTCCGGGCTGCTTCGACGTTAAGAAATGGCGCGCTTCGAGTAAAGATTATCGGCCGTGCCCTCACCGGTCGCGGGCCTTATCCAGTTCGGCGCACCCCCGCTTGAGGCCCGTGATCTTCCAGCGCGCGGCTATCGCCTCGGGGTGGGCTCTGCACGAACCGCCTGGGGATCGCGCGGCATAACATCAGTCGCCGCGGTCACGATAGCCACGGCGGCGTCGCGGTTCTTGACCCAGAACGCGCCCGATTTCGAACCGCGGCAATTCTCCCGGATCCCATCGAAGGTCTGGCCGACGGATGGACCGCTGTGTGTGCCCATAGAGGATCGAGTTCGTCGTCGGCGTCTCACGCGACGCTCCAGAGCCTCATTCACGCTGCTCTGGGTCGAGAGCAAGCGTCGGCATTGCGTCCGCGGCCAGACGCTCAAGGATGAGAATTTAGCGCACGACGTTCCCTGAATGACCTCGTCGCGAACACGTTCTGGCAATGCTTCCAGACCGGCGTCCGGCCTGGCCCGGGCGACCATTGCGCCAACGCCGAGTATGTCGATTTGCCTGACCCGCATCGCCAGTCAGTTGAGACTTTAACTTTAAGAGGCTAGCTCAAAAGCCCTTGAATCGGACGTAGCGTCAAGTTGTACCTTTTGAAGTAGCTGACGAGGATGCTTGGCAAGCAGGAGCGGCGCGCTGTTTTTCTGAAGTGGTGAGACGACGATACCAATGCGGTCGATATGTGCAGAGCGGAGGCCGATGCAAGTGCGCCAATCCCCGCCTGCGGGATGGCACAAAGGGACTCCGAGTGCTCGCATGCGGGAGCAGGTACTTCTTCCAAGCCCCAGGGGCTGCTGCCGATCAGCATTTCGCAATTAGATTTTTGCGGTAAACGTTACGCCGCAAATAACCGTCGGCAGCTCTCCCTCTGTCGACGTCTGACTTCCGCCCGGCCATCGCATTGATGGCCGGGCCTTTTTTCCATCAATGAACAACAGTTTGGAGTATTCTGGCCCGTGCCTGATGAAGGTTCGAGCGACAGAGACAAACGTACGCGATTAATCAGGAGGATCGTTCTTCACCTGCTGAAATTGATCGATCCGATCCCGACGCCAGACCTGCTCTAGCTGCTCGCCTGCAGGCCATGGGGACGGCCGCTACCCGCACTGGCTCGGCGACCGTCCTCGCATCGCCCGATCCAGCTACCGGGCATGAGCCATGGAGAAGACCGTTTTCTTTATCATGATGCTCTACGGGCGATTTCGATCCTCTCGCGCGCGTGGATGATGCCGGTCGGCGATCCCCCGAATGTGTGACCGAGGTGCAGCCACGGTGCTGGTAGAGATCGAGCGCTCGGTCGGCTGCTCGTCAGTCCCGGCAAGCTCTGGCGCTAGGGGGGTTCTGTCGCGCGGCAGCTTCTGGCTTCGGCGTCGTGCAGGTAGGGACTGCAGCAAATATGGGTGCTTTCTGATCAGGACGCGCGCAAATCAGCTGGGGAATAATTCCGCGCAAGTTGCGCAGAACTTTGCACTTGAGCTTGAATTGCCTCCGCGTAACCGATCGACTATCCTCGATCCATGTCTCTCCTTCTGTGTCTATCTGTTGCTATCATCATGTCGCTACTGCCGATCGTCGCGCACGCTGCGCCAATTCAACATCGACCTAAGCTGGTCAGGCAAGTGTATGGCCTTCTGCCAGGCTGATCGGCAGCCGCTAAAGGACGCGATGGGTCCGGATCGCGCGCCGACTGGCGCGGTTGGTGTATTGACCCTGCTCCTCGGTGCTACCCTTGGGGTGCTTTCGGCCGCCCCGGCTTCGGCGGCGGCCGCTACAATGGCGGTGCAGCTTGAGGACACTCCGGACGAGTCGATACGGCGATGAGTGCGGCCTTGAAGGCATCCTAAGCGTCGTGCTCAGGCCACGGCTTTGAGGGCTGGCGATAGACCCAGGGCAGTAGCTGGTCGATGTCGCGGTTTGGATGCCCGTCCACGATCCTGGCCAGGACGTCGGTGAGATAGGCGAGCGGGTCGACGCCGTTGAGCTTGCAAGTCACGATCAGGGACGCGACGGCAGCCCAGTGTTCGGCACCACCGTCGGATCCGGCAAACAGCGCGTTCTTGCGACTGAGGTTGATGCCACGGGTTGATCGTTGGATCGTGTTGTTGTCGAGTTCGATGCGGCCATCATCAACGAAGCGCCCCTGCCAGCGCGAGAGAGCGTAGCGGACGGCGACGGCGAGCTTGATCTTCTGGCTGATGAGAGCTAGCTTGGCGCTTAGCCAAGCCTCGAAGGTATCGGCCAGCGGCCGGCTTTCCTGCTGCCGCGAGACGACGCTCCTCCGGGCTGCGGTCGCGGATCTCCTTCTCGATCGCGTAGAATGCGGCAATGTGCTTTAGCGCCTCGCTCGCGATCGGCGCGGGGCCGGCTGTCGCGAGTGGTAGAAGTTGCGCCGCATGTGCACCCGGCAGAAGGCGAGCTCGACCTCGCTGCGGTCGGCAAGCTTTGGGTAGGCGTTGTAGCCATCGACCTGCAGGACGCCCTTGAAGCCGGCGAGATGGCTGAACAGCCGCTCCGCTTTGCGGTCGGGTGCATAGACATAGGCGATGCCGGGCGGATCGAGGCCGCCCCAGGGCCTGTCGTCGGCAGCATAGGCCCAAAGCTGGCCGGTCCATTCCCTTGCGAAGTCGATCGGGCTTGGTTGCCACCATCACCCGATCAGTTCCGGACGGCCGATCACCGGCTTGCCTTCAGCGCACGGATGATGGCCGCAATCATCGCCACGTCGGCGCCTCGGCCGATCCGGATAGCGAGGCCTTCGGCTTCGATCTCGATGCCCCTGCATCGCAACGGCGAGCCCGGACATCCGGCTTGGCCTTGGGTTGCGCTGGCTTGCGCTCATGGCAAGCAACCGCGACCGGTACCATGGCGTCTACCATCGCCGGTACAAACGGCGGATTGTCAGCCACCGGCGCCGGCTGCAGGCGCGCTTGCCGCCGTCAAGTGAACACTTGTTGTGGGGTCAGCCCGTGTCGCCGGGCAATCTCGGAAACGACCGCGCCTGGTACCAGCGTCTCCTCGACGGTCCGGCCCTTGTCGTCCTTGGAGAACCAACGACGGCGTCCTGTCTCCGTGATCACTTCCAGTCGGCGCGCCGTCACGTCTGACTTAAGCGTATGGTCAAGCATAGACACGAGTCGATCCCTTCAAAGAGATCGTGAAATTCGCCTCTCCCATGCGCCGCGAGAAGGTGGGAGCAGAGCGACTCTTACAAGGCATTGAGGTCTTTGGCCGGAAGTCTTACCCTACATGTGAGCGACCGTCAGCCTCTTGCACGCCGTACCTGGCCGGGAAGTCACGCGACCTCATAGCGCGTCACCGGCTGGGACATTTCAGTCGTGCGCGATCTTGAAGGTCTAGTCGTCGGTTAGCACCGGGGTAGAAGATCGGCAGCGCGGCGGAAACGCGCATGCCGCGTGGCGGCTGACGGCAAACTCGTCGTCGTGCCGGCTCGCCAAATAAATGATTGTCAGAAACCTACCACCGCACGACGCGGTCGTCCTGCGTGGGGTGTTCAGTAACACAAACCGGAGTCCCCGTCCGGCCATCGAGATCACCGTGCCCTAATCACCAGTTGTGCAGCTTTGGGTGGCATAGAGCACATTGGTGAGGTCTTCCAGCGACGGATGAGGCGCTATATATGAGTAGAAACTAGAAGCGCACATTTTTGAGCAATACATCACCTTCCACCGCGCGTGGATAGTGGGCAGCCACTTCGAATGATGGTAACAGGTCCAAAATGGCTTGCAGGGACAGCTGCCCTTCGTAGAGCTCGCGGTCGCTATATTCCGTGTAGATGAAGCGCGTGTTGCTTAACGTCTGCATGCCGCCGGCGATAACATCGGCTTCGGCTCCCTGGACATCCATCCAGATGAAATCGACCGTGTTCAGCTTGGCTTCGCTGCACCAGTCATCCAGCCGCCGCGTTTCAACCGAGACAGGGCGATCGAACCGAACCCAATCATACTCGGTAAGATGATTCTTCGGGCGGCGTATTGAGCCGGAGAGGTCCCATTCTTTCGCATCACCATCTGCATTGCTTGGATGGAAGTCGATCATCCCGTTTCGATTGCTGATGGCGATTTCAAGCAAGTTCACCCTGTTGAGGGATGCGCCCAGCTTCTTCTTGAAGCGCGCGATCGCTCTGGGGTCCGGCTCAAAGCAGTAGAGCTGAGCTTCCGGGCACAGGTTGAGAAACTGTTGCGTATCGGTCCCGTCATTGCAGCCAATATCCAGGATGACGGGATTCGGCTTCTGAAGAAGTGAGACGATGTGCTGGTGTACTTCTACAGGCGACACAGGTGCTTGTTCCATTGGGCGCGGAGCTCAGGTGAATTTCGACTTCGAAGCCGAAATCACACGCCAGACGCGGCTGCACAACGCATATTAAGGTATACAATTCATATGTCCGCCCGTCCCCTTGATCCATGACGGCTATCGGGTGCCATCGATGTCAAAACGGAAACCTGTCGGACCGAGAGGTGCGGCGACTGCCCCGCGATGCAAGTTCGAACCCACGCCGTCAGACGCGCTCTCTGTGAGCTAGCTCATTGTCTGCGGTTCGTTTCGGGATGGCCGAAAGATCGGCTTCGCTCGAGTGTCACCTGTCGGCTATTCTCTTGGAGCGTGCCGGGCAGAGTGATCTCTCGTGCACAGCAATAGCCAAGCAGCTCGATCACGGTTGCGCGAAATATGCTCTGCCGACTGCCGTTCGCCATCTCGGATTCGCTGACGCAATTTGCGAGCAGCTGCGGGCTATTCCATTCTCGGAACCACTTGCTCTTCGGAGAAGCGCGTTCGTGCTCAAAGCCCAGATGCTGCGCGCAAGCAAGCCTCCGCGGCGGTCGCCGCAGATCTGTTCTATGGCTATCGGTCTACAAACGATCGGGGTAAGTTCAACAGATCTTGGCGACGGTGCCGCGGCTGGACCTCGACAATTCGATACAAATCGATCATGGTTTCTCTTGAAGCACGCCACCTCTTGCCGGAAAAATCCCCTCGAGATAGTTGGTACTTGCTGGTATGCGAGGCTAAGTCAAATTGATCGAGCGCCGCGCTTAGATGAGTCTTGTGCACCGTAGGTTTCGCCGGCATCAGCTGGTAAGTATCGCCCGAAGGGGGGCCTTGGGGATTGAGCCGCTCGAAGCGGCCGTGAGGGACGCGTTCCCGGTTTTATTGCCCGACCGAAGGCGGCCTTTGCGCCCCATGTTCATTTGGTCGATCCGGGTATCGTCGGGCCACCTGCTTACGGGTGTATTCCCCGATCACCGCTTCGTCTCGACCGACGATGGAGACGAACTATCCCCGGGTACAGAAACTCTGCCCTAGAAGTTGTGCTTTCTCTCTCCATAGACCCGCGCCAGATGGATAGGGCTCTTGCCCCTGATGTACACCACCACTTACGACACCGCACATCCGAGTGGGATAAAACTGATCATGTGAACATGATCACGCATCAAATGCTTCTCCTCGACCCCGCATTCCCTTCTGCATTGCCAATCTGCGGAACGCGCCGCCGAACTGCTGCGTCAATTCCCCTACAGCGTTCCTGCAACACTGGGGAATGAAGAGCACGTGATCTTTGCGCTCGCATTTGCGTTGGCTTAGGCTCTCGCGATCGTCCATCGCAATGCTTCTTCTCGTTGCGTGGTGGCTCACGAGTCGCGAATTTCGTCGATGGATGCGCCTGAACAAACTTCTGCTGCCTCCGCAGCGGAGCCGGGGGCCATCCGTTGGTAGGCTACATGCAGCCGTCAGACGAAGCAAATTATGTGCGGTCTGGCCGCCGTCGTCGAAACACGCTCGACCGGCGTAACGCGCGCCCGCGCAATGTTGAGAAACGCTGGGGCTCAATGCGGGTGTTTCGACGAAATGCGATGTCATTTACGCAACAGCTTGACGGGCTGTGTACCTGAGGGCGTTTGATTTCAGACAAAGACACGCGCGGCACAGGCAGCAATTCATCAGAATTGCAGGCGTGGATCGTTCAGCTCATTTGGCCTGACTCTTGCTACAGCTGGGCTGGTCACTATGTGCCTATCTCTAACTTGTTCGAACGCTCAGGAGACCTGTATGAATTTCCGTCCGCTTCACGACCGCGTCGTGGTCAAGCGCATCGACGCCGATGAGAAGACCGCTGGCGGCATTATCATTCCGGACACAGCCAAGGAAAAGCCCTCGCAGGGCGAAGTCATTGCAGTTGGCCCGGGCGGCCGCGATGAGGCCGGCAAGCTGATTCCGATCGACATTGAGGTCGGCGACCGCGTGCTGTTCGGCAAATGGTCCGGCACCGAGGTCAAGATCGACGGGCAGGACCTGTTGATCATGAAGGAGAGCGACATCCTGGGCGTTCTCACCGATGAGATTTCCCAGAAGAAAGCCGCCTAACCCAGCGCTCGCACAGCTCACGTCCTACGAACGCCCACCGGGCGCCTTGAAGGAACAGGAAATAAGTACTGAGGGAATTCTTTATGCCAGCCAAGGAAGTCAAATTCGGAGTAGACGCGCGGGACCGCATGCTGCGCGGTGTCGACATTCTCGCCAATGCCGTGCAGGTCACGCTCGGTCCGAAGGGGCGCAACGTGGTGCTCGACAAGTCGTTCGGCGCCCCTCGCATCACCAAGGACGGCGTTGCCGTCGCCAAGGACATCGAACTCGACGACAAGTTCGAGAACATGGGCGCCCAGATGGTGCGCGAAGTGGCTTCGAAGGCCGCAGATGCTGCCGGCGACGGCACCACCACCGCGACCGTCCTAGCCGCCGCGATCGTCCGTGAAGGGGCCAAGTCGGTTGCCGCCGGTATGAATCCGATGGACCTCAAGCGCGGTATCGACCTCGCGGTCGAAGCCGTCGTGGCCGACCTCGAGAAGAACTCGAAGAAGGTCACCTCGAACGACGAGATCGCCCAGGTCGGCACCATCTCCGCGAACGGCGATGCGGAAATCGGCAAGTTCCTTGCCGACGCCGTCAAGAAGGTCGGCAACGAAGGCGTGATCACGGTCGAGGAAGCCAAGTCGCTCGAGACCGAGCTCGACGTGGTCGAGGGCATGCAGTTCGACCGCGGCTACATCTCGCCCTACTTCGTCACCAACGCCGACAAGATGCGCGTTGAGATGGACGACGCCTACATCCTTATCAACGAGAAGAAGCTCTCCTCGCTGAACGAACTGCTGCCGCTGCTCGAGGCCGTGGTGCAGAGTGGCAAGCCGCTGGTCATCGTCGCCGAGGACGTCGAAGGCGAAGCCCTCGCGACGCTCGTCGTGAACCGTCTGCGCGGCGGCCTGAAGGTCGCGGCCGTCAAGGCTCCGGGCTTCGGCGATCGCCGCAAGGCCATGCTGCAGGACATCGCGATCCTGACCGGCGGCCAGGCGATCTCGGAAGATCTCGGGATCAAGCTCGAGAACGTCACGCTCAACATGCTCGGTCGCGCCAAGAAGGTGATGATCGACAAGGAGAACACCACGATCGTCAACGGCGCCGGCAAGAAGGCCGACATCGAGGCGCGCGTGGCTCAGATCAAGGCGCAGATCGAAGAGACCACCTCGGACTACGACCGTGAGAAGCTCCAGGAGCGTCTCGCCAAGCTCGCGGGCGGCGTCGCGGTGATCCGCGTCGGCGGCGCGACCGAGGTCGAGGTGAAGGAGCGCAAGGATCGCGTTGATGACGCGATGCATGCGACCCGCGCTGCCGTGGAAGAAGGCATCCTGCCGGGCGGCGGCGTCGCGCTGCTCCGTGCCTCCGAGCAGCTCAAGGGCCTGCGCACCAAGAACGACGACCAGAAGACCGGCGTTGAGATTGTGCGCAAGGCCCTGTCCTGGCCGGCCCGCCAGATCGCGATCAACGCCGGTGAAGACGGTTCGATCGTGGTCGGCAAAGTCCTCGACAACGAGCAGTACTCTTATGGCTTCGATGCGCAGACAGGCGAGTACAGCAACCTTGTTTCCAAGGGCATCATCGACCCGACCAAGGTCGTTCGCATCGCGGTCCAGAACGCCTCCTCCGTGGCGGCGCTGCTGATTACGACGGAAGCGATGGTTGCCGAGCTGCCGAAGAAGGCCGCGGCTGGTCCAGCAATGCCTCCGGGCGCCGGCATGGGCGGGATGGACTTCTGATCCACACTCTCAAAGTGTCGATGACATGCAAACCCTGGCAGGAATGCCAGGGTTTTTTGTTTCGGGCGAGCTTGCAACGCAAAGCCACAACCCATCGGCCTACCCATAGGAGCCGCGGTAGGGCCAGACCTATTTGCTTACGGCTTTTCTTCGGCGGCGACAGGGCCTCGGCCAAGGTAAAACGGGGCCAGCACTGCGATGGAACCTGGCCCTGTCGTGCTTGACTCTTATAGAGCTGCTCTGCTCATCCGAGTGCTCGAACCCTTCGTCTGGGGCATGTCCGTTGCCGCCTTACCCGCTCTCGATCTTCTCGCCTACTTTCCTGTTCTGACGCGTCGTCCAAAGCGCCAAACTGCGCTTTCCTGGAGCTACAAGCTCGCCATACATCTCATGGCCACAGGCCTTGTTTGAAACCCCCAGGGAGAATGCTCATCATAAAAAACCGCAAGGTATCCTGCGGAAATGCCATGATCAATGTACGCTTCATGTCCTCGCGCATGGGCTCCGCTTCGCCTACACGCCCTCTCAACTCCCCCGCAGCGTCCTATCATGGATATCTTGTTTAGAGAGCGTGTGTGTCAGCAGGTTGTCTTTGAGTACTCGGCCAGGCAGATCACGGGGATTGACTTTTGCGGATGCAGCGACACCGCGGTTTGGACCGCCCAGAAATGGAGTTTTACGACTCTGACCGCGTTCGCGCGCTAGTTACGTCGGTCCACCGGGGGGCGTTCTTCGTCGTGGTATTTGCGCCAATTCTCCATCTTTACCTCCGCGTCTGGAAAAGGCAGAGGAATCGGATCTGACCCATTCGGCCCGGAAGCGACTGTCGAAGACCTCGATGCTCGCATCCGCGTTTGGCTTGCCGGGTTGCGAGAAACTCCAGCGTGCCCCGGCGCGGGCAAGCCCATAGGTCAAGTTTCCGCGACGCGGACTCGCTGCCCTGATCGGCGCGGATCGTTAGCGGGGATCGTTCCTTGCGGGTTCTTTCCAGTCCGTGCCATCGCTGCCGCGGAAGGCTCGCACTCGGCAAATCGCTCGATAGATGCGGATCGGCTTCATGGAGGCTCTCCCAAACGGCACGAATCTTGATCCGTTTGTGTCGCGCAGCAGCAGCGACCTCGTGACTGTCATCTACCCCAGGCCACCCGAGAAGGACATGAGGAAAGCCACAGTTCTGATCGACCGCGACTTCACCATTGGCTGCACCGACCCTCGTCTTTTTGGTGCTTTCATTGAACATCTGGGCCGATGCGTCTATGGCGGCATCTACGAGCCAAGCCATCGGAGCGCAGACGAGAGGGGTTTTCGGAAGGACGTGCTGGCGCTCGTGAAGGAGCTCGGCCCGACCCTCGTTCGATATCCCGGCGGCAATTTTGTCTCCGGATACAATTGGGAGGACGGCGTTGGGCCACAGGAGACGAGGCCGGCGCGCCTCGATCTGGCCTGGTTCAGCACCGAGCCGAACAGCTTCGGCACCAATGAATTCATGGACTGGTGCAGGGCCGCCGATGTCACGCCGATGATGGCCGTCAATCTGGGGACCCGCAGCGGTGATGCCGCTCGTAATCTGGTCGAATACTGCAACCATCCAGGGGGAACTGCGTGGTCGGAACTCCGTCGCAAGCACGGCTGGCAGACGCCGCATGGGATCAAGCTGTGGTGCCTCGGCAACGAGATGGATGGGCCCTGGCAGATAGAACAAAAGAGCGCCGCCGCTTACGGAGCAGTTGCAAGAGAGGCGGCCAAGTTGATGCGGCGGGTGGACCCTAGCATTGAGCTTGCGGTGTGCGGCTCATCGTTGCGCGATATGCCTAGTTTTGGCCAATGGGAAGAAACCGTCCTCGAACACACCTTCGACTACGTCGACTACATTTCGATCCATACTTATCTTGAAAATTACAGACATGACACCGCGTCGTTTCTCGCGAGCACCGACCTGATGGACAGCTTCATCGATGAGGTCGTCGTCCTAGCTGATGCGGTTGCGGCCAAGCGGCGCTCCAAAAAGCGTCTCATGCTGAGCTTCGACGAATGGAACGTCTGGTATCGAACGCGCAACGAGATTGTCCCGATAGGCTGCTGGCCAGTGGCACCACCCATCCTCGAGGAGCTTTACCCGATGGAGGACGCGCTCGCCTTCGGCGGCGCCTGCATTTCCCTACTGAATCACGCCGATCGGGTGAAAGTTGCCTGCCTGGCGCAACTCGTAAATGTCATCGCGCCGATCATGACCAGGACAGGCGGAGGTGCGTGGCGGCAAACCATCTTCTTTCCTTTTGCGCATATGAGCCGCTTTGGTCGCGGCAGGATTTTGCGCGCGCAAGTCGAGTCGGAATCCTACTATGCATCGCACAACAATCCTGACGTTCGACCGGCCCCGACCTTTCCAGTGCCTGACGTGCCATATCTCAAGATAGCGGCAGTCGCCGAACAAGGCGGCGGCTTGTCGCTCTTTCTGCTCAATCGTGATCTGAAGCAGGAGATGGAGGTAAGCGTCGAAGCAAGAAGCTTCGGTTCTCTTGCCGTTCACGAGCAGTTCGAGCTCCGGCACGATGATCTGATGGCGGCGAACACCGAGAATATGCCGGACAAGGTCAAGCCGGCGCCCCTGCAAAGCGTGGCCTTTGAACGCGGGAAGTTGCGGGCAAGGCTCAAGCCCGCGTCATGGAACGTGATCTACCTGGCGGCAGACTGAGAAGATAAAACGCCCGCGAAGCAGCGCGAAAGGGATCAACCACCATCGCGGCTCAGGTTCTTGCTTGAGCATGATTTGCGCGACGCGCTATTAGGCCGAAAGGGTAGCACATCGCAAAACCGGTCGCCGCTGCCGATCGTACCAGGTCGAGGCCGACCGCATGGTGATGGCTGATAGTCCCTGCCCCGATCAGCGCGTTTGGCATCACGTGCAATCTACCCGCGGAGGCGCGACGTAGCACCCAACACCGATTCAGCCGCTGAGGAGGTCCTGCTCGACCCGGAGCTTAGGGAGGTCTTCAAGGCGGCTCCTGAAAGCGGATGCGCAGTGGTGTCCGCGGGCAAGGATTAGCTGAACTGCACATGATCAGGGGTCCTGCACCAGGGGCCAGCCCGGCGAATGATCCGCGGTGTCGGTTCACATTCGAAATGCGTTCCTGCGTTGACCATTGTCCGACATCACCGTTCGAAGTCCCGGGTGCCCGCGTTGAGAGATCAAGGTCGGCGGCCGTGAACACGATGAAAGCGATCTGCTCGCAGGCTTGAGATCATTCGCTTCGTTGGCGCGGCGCGTATGTCTGCGCTATCCGAACAGCCACGCAATGGCAGTGAACATGATAAACGCCATATGCCGCGTATCGCCGCCCTATGCTGGCGATCGGTGCACGACGGATCTCTCCACAGGAGGCCCTCTTTGGGACGAAACACCAATCGACCACGCTGAGTATCTCGAGGAGAATGGGACGTCACTAAAACGAGCGTGCACTCCGGTAGGTCATAATGAAAAGACGCATCTTGATGGGAGCCCGCGCGGCGGCCGCAATAACTCCGGGTCCCGGACTTATACTGCCCTCACATCCACACTATACCAACGTGTAGCCGAGCGAGCCACGGGGATGAATTGGCGCGAAGCGCGGCCGGGATCATGTGGGCCTTATGGCTATAAACCCTCAGGTTTGCGCCCGTTTCGGGGAGCCGCAGGAACGCACAGCTGAAGGCCGTGCAGCTGCACTATACTCCAGTCTGATCGCTGACCTCAGTCAGCTGAACCTGCTAGGCGGCCGTGGTTACAATGAGAGAACGCCTTTAGCTAAAATGTATCGAGATGCTCGCACCCTGCGCATCTTCGACGGGCCTACTGAGGCGCTCCTATCGAATCTAGGCCGTTGCCTCCTCTCCAAAGCCACACGTGACGAGGTAACCGATCTCTTTCGGTCACTTTGTGCGTCATCAATCCATGCTGCTGCAATTGAGGAACTCTCTGCGCTTAATGAGACAGACGGTGCGCCGTGCTGATCTATGCAGGTTGGCTCACCACACTGGGACTGGCCCAGGCTGTCATGTCTTCTGGTTGCATTTCTACCTCCGATTGTCCGGCAGCAGCCGCTGACCTGGTCAGCTCCGAATTGGCAACTCTCCGTACGCGCGCGCCGGCACGGCAATCTTTCGAAGGCCGCAGTCGCGGCGAGTCGGACTCTAGCCACCTTCCTTCAAGACGTAGCTTGTTACATTCGCTCCCCAGTCCTTACAGATGATTACCTCACGTTGCTGCAGTATGTCTGACACCTAGCGGACTGTCCGCGTGGTGATGCCACGCGCGACGACATAGCTTCAGAAAGCCAAAGGCGTGCCTGAGCACTGCCGGAATCCGGCAGCTTCTGCTCGCTGGCGCAGGCCTTTATCGCGACCACCGAGCAACCTGCTGCGGTTGAGCTTCCTACCGAGAACGGTCCTTCCGTCTTGCCCAGCGCCGTGGAGCTGGAATACGTTCTCGGCCAAATCCAAACCAATCATGCTCATCTCAGACCACGGATGCCGTCCGTTGACGATCCTTACCGAGACGTTTGTGAGCTAGGCAAGCTGATCGACCTGACAACCGCATCAGGAAGGTTGGCCAGATGGATGGGTTCTAGACGGGCGGAACCGCCCCACACCGGCTATCCTTCGTTAGGTGAATCGCGTCGGGCTCGTCAGCTTTCGGAAAGCTGGCCCGCGTATAACGCCGTTGAAGTTAGCGGCGCGTGGTAGGGACAGCGCTTACCCCGTGTATGCGTGGGGTGTTTGGGCGCCGAGTCACGTTTTCTGCTAACTTCGACCAGTAGTGCGGGCGTGGCAGGGACAGCGACTGATCCATCCCAGCCCGATTGGCGCCGAGTCGCGCCCGCGCTACTTCCGGTGTGAGACTGGGATCATATCGAAGCCATCGGGCGACAATCTTCTTAATAGCGACCTTGCGCCCCCTACCCGGAGAGAGGTATGGGCCGCAAGTTCAGAATGTCACCTCGCATTGTTCGGGAAGTAAATTGGAAAATGACCTTGTAGTCCAGCTCAGTGCAAAGCTGGACCAGTTCCAAAGAGTTATAGATCAGGCTAGGGACATCGCTGTCGGTCTGTTTGAACCGTGAGGCTTAGAACGAACACGGTGCATACTATTATCACTCTCGGTTCGGGGTCGCGAGATCTTCACCAGCGCCGGACGTCAGCGGAAGTGCAGGGACGAGACAAGGCGCGGATTGGTACGGAGCGCGTAGCGAGCGTCGACTAGGCCTGTTCGGTGGTGCGACGGCATGCATTCGCAGCGGCAGCTGGTTGGCTGGCGACGCCAGTAGAAAAGAGGCCGGCGATGCTTTCGAAGCAGGCGAACTACAGCTTGTGTCGTCTTGGTAGATGCCTGGTGCCCGCTCTTAGCCCTGATCGCAAAGGGGGAACGCATCGAAACCCACACGAGGAGCTTAATCTTCTTTCAGGCAAGCTCTAACGGAGCCGCCGGGCCCCCTTGAATGCAAGCACAGACGATCCCGGCTCTAACGCGCCATGGCACAATCAACCTGAGTGATCGGCAGCCTCAATCTCCGAACATTCGACCCCTCTGCACTGCTTCCGAGAGCTTCCGTTCAGCGCACCGCTCCAACATCCGAAGTGCCGCGGTGAGCTCCGGCATCACGTTGAGGGCGGCAAAATCCGCGTTCCCGACCAAGGTTTTGCACTTTTGGAGGCGATGCGGCTGTCCGAATCGATCACGAAAGGGTCCGCCAGCGGGATCGGCAAGCGCGTTGGAACCTCCCAAACACTCACGTCATCCTTTGTGTGACGACCGTTGATATTTCAAGTCGGTTCGGCGGGTTGCTGTAACGGTCGGCAAGACTTTTGAACAGATCACCCATCTGATCTGGCCGAACATTAAATTCTCCATAGTTAGGATCAAAGAGGGTCGTCCTTCCATTCGATGTCGACGTTGCCATCGTGTGGGCGCCACCTCCGGTGAAACGCAAGCTGACCAAGTAGATCGATGGGTCTTGGGTGACCTCGTTCACGATCTGGTCAATGCGCGAAGATGTACCAAACCTATATCCCGTTCGTTCGGCGGACGGCGCTAGGCCAGCTTCGCGTAACATCGTGCTTCTTGCCTGAGGATTGTGAGAACCTCCCGCCGTCTTGAGCTCTTCATACCGCTGCTGGCGCCCTGCCGCTGAGCTGTGAGTCTGAGTACCCGGGCGCAGCGCACTCATCCGCGATCTAGGGCTGCTTGGGAGATTGCGGATCCACTCCGCTGCCAATCCAACGCAGATGCCGTTGACATTGGCCTCGGGCAATTCAGCAGTCCTGTATTCGAACAGAGCACGGACCGGCCTCGGTGGAGAGGATGGATTTGAGCTAGAGGACAGAGAGGATATGCCGAGATCTGAGGTGCTTGGACTGTAAATGTTTGCATCGGAAGTATGCGGCTTGCTGCAGCAGAGCCCCATTTTGTCGGGCAATTCCCCAGGTGTCGGGCTCTCCAGTCGAGCGAGATCCGTCAGTGTTTGCGCAAACTCGCTGCTGTCTGCCGGCTGACTCGGTTCGCTAGTTTGATTCGGGCGTGAGAATTGGCCACTAACTCGATTATACATGGCGGTTCGCCTGCCTCTTCAGCGTACTTTTCCTCAGAGCGAGGGCGGGCTGCTTACGCCCTACCCTCGAATGCTATTGCGGCAAGCTGACGACGAGCTGACAACCAAATAGGCTTGGAGAAGCTACCGCCCGAGTTGGCTATTTGGTGGCCCGACGGTCTCTGCTCATCAGCCCCGCTCCAGGCGCGCAGTAGTGGCCGCGAGCTAACGGCTCTTGCACAGCCACCCGCGGGCCTGGCTTGAGCAATTGCGGATGCGGTCAGAGTGACGGCGGACCACGGCCCGTGACCGACGCGGCTCCTGGACAGCGCCTTCGTCAAACTGTATTCGGCGGTCGCTTTGGCTTCGATCTCGGCTTTTCGCGTTATGCTGTTCGGCCGGCACATGCTTTTCGCTCCAAAGAGCGCACAATCGCTCCGTCGGATCGTCCAGTGGTTGCCTTTTGGTGGGCGGTGGGCCGGATGAGACGTTGTTGTTAGCGCCAAACCGACGTTCAGCACGGTTCCACAACTCTGGTTTGAATGCCGCCAAGACCCCAATTCCAATCTTTGTTCCTCCCAAGCATAATTGGTCCCAAGCGCATACGAGACATCTCTTGAACCGGATCAGTGCGCTGCCAGCGGCTCCTTCGAAAGTGTGGATTCAGACTCAGCACCGCCGCACAGCGCAACCGGCGACCGGTCCTGACATATATCCGCTTGTGACGCCTCCTTCCGGCGACGCCAAACAGGTGCTTCTGCATCTGCTCGGCTCATCGCTCGGATGTCGTTAACTTAGCCCATCATTCTGCCGCGCTCATCCGGGCAAACAACGTTGCTGCTTCTGATGGCCCCAACCCAACGACGCCTACAAAGCTCGGCGGCGGCATTGGGATGTCCCGATGAATTGGTCTCCAGAGGTGCAAGCAGTATCGGCTGTTATTCACATACTGCGAATGTGGCGGATGCAGTTGCATGACGCACTCCTCTTCATCCCAGAACAGCTCTTTGACAAAGCACATTTCTTCCCAATTCGGACAGCGCCGCGGCGTCGAGACAGCGACGTGCTCCCAGCCAGGACGGACAAATGCAGTTATCTTGAGTTCGCACCCGCAAGGCCCCTGCACAAAGAACAGGCCGCAAGGGCCGGATCCAGGAAGGGTAGCAAACCGGCCGCTTTGCACGCGGCCGGCCTCCAGCTTCCCTATGATTTGTGCTCGCACGCGACCTCCTTTGCCTCTCGGATCGCCTTGAACTCGACGTAGATGACGTTGTCTCGCAACTCATCAACCGGCTCGGTCCTTCCCCCAAAGTTCCTGTACCACTCTTCAGCAAACCATCCGAGAAAGCCGCAGATGTCCATTATCGCCGTTCTCCTCCTATTAGCCTTTCTAACGCACGCATTGTCGCCGCTTAACACTGTCAAGGGCCGCTGATTGCCTAACTAAGAGCCGTGCACGATCCGCCGATGGCGCCTCAGCCCGCGGACTACACATTCCAGCTCATATGGTGGGCCGACGGGTTCGCTCACCGGACAAACTCCGTCCAAGCAGCTCTCATGCGGCGCATCTTGCTCATCGGTGCCAGCCAGTGCTGGACGCACATCGGCTAACAGAGCGCGCGCGTCCGCAACACCAATATCGACCATCGCGCTTTAAGCAAGCGTCCGTGGCCGCGCTCATTCATGTGTCTCATGGCGACCTGCTTGAGCACATGAAGTCCGCGGCAATTGGCCCGTTACCGTCCTCAATCAATCGATCGGCATCATGGCATGATCCCTGTGGTGGCGTTTGACATTTACATTGTATGATGGCTCGCCAAACCAGTGGCGACACTAGGTTACGCTTCGCGGCGATGCCGCCTTCTCGCGGCTCTTATGCAGTGTCAATGCGCCATTTATGTCAGCCCGATAGAATTGCATGGGGCGCAAAGCGAACGGGGTCGCACAAGAGCCGCGGACGACTGGCATGAACTGTCTTCGAGCGGATAACATACAGCGGATCGACTACTGCCTCTCTGCAGGCTAGCGATCAGAGACAATGATCCGTCGATCTCATTGACCGCAACTTCGACCGTCGGCCGATTCTTCCGCGTCACTACGATGCAACTCCTAACGCATTATTTCTGGTGCGGCGCTCGCGAAGCGCTCACCCTTCCGCTGCTAGCGCGAGTGTTCTCTTCCATACGTCCACGTCGTGAATCCGACCACTTGCAGCGGCTCCGTGTCACCAACGCCGACGAACGCGCCTTTTTTCTTGCATCAAAGCGGTGCCAGCACTTCTGCGTCGTGGCATGTAGATTGCTGTGGTGAGGGAACGCGACCTCCCTGTACCGACGATGCGCGAGCATATCATCCACTGGATGCTCGCCGCGCAACAAACCTGGTCTGATGCTCGCGGTTTGAAAGAGGACCGCGAACCTGTGAGTGATACGAGGCATGCACACTCTCGCCTTTTTCCGTGGACCCGAGCGGCGCGTGATGAAATGACACATTGGCGCGCACCAAAGCACCCAACGGTCATATACTTGAGCGCGGATTGTCGCCCCCGGCAAGCGCGGAAGAGGTGGAACCTGGGGCTTCTGGCCGCACTCCTCGTCAATGCGCTGCTTTGGCTTGGTATCTGCTGGATCATTGCAGCCCTCTTCTGAATAATCTCGCGGATGGCAAGGGCACGAGGGGCATTCCGACGTCTCTCGCATGACGCGGTCGCAACGCATGCGCACGATCAATCGGAGGGGAAGACTTTTTCACAGACTTGGTTCAACCCAACCCTTGGGGCGGCTACCTCGACATAGAATCCACCCTTCCGGCCAATGCAAACGGAATATTGAGGCATGAGGCAACTGTCTCGAATTTGATATGCTGCCAACTTTCCGGCCGGGATTGCAGCCGCGACGAAGTGCCAAACACAGACCTGTAACAGATCAACACGGCCACCGCAGATGGCATGGCGCGCTCTACCTTCAGAAAGCATTGACCACAATGGAGGCCTAGGGTTGCGCGTCCTCTGATAAGAGGATTACCTTTCGAAAAGCTGACGAGACGAGCAGACCTGAAGCGACCCTTGGGCAGCGGCCTCCTTCGCCCTCGATGTACGGGTCGCGATCTGGAGCTCGACACAGGACCGCCGGGGATGCCTCGCTCGACTGTGCCGCCTCAAGGCCGGAGCAAGCGCCACCGACTTGCATGCTGAGCGACATTTGCCTAGCCGTTGTCGCGAAGCGATCAACAGGCTGGAGCGTGCTTATCGAACCGCAGCGGCGCCTTACAGCTCTTGCTCAGGCCACGTATCGTCCTCGTTTCTGCGCGTCCGCCACACGTGGGCACGCTGAGCCAGCTTGTCGTATTCCATGGCAATCTTAAGCAGCCTATCCCTCGCTTTGCCGTCAGCAAGCGCTTCCGCCTTCTTTCGCGTTGCCTCCGCACGGCCTCGCCAGTGGTCGGACTGAAAGAGTATACTTTTCGGATTCATGCCGACAGCATGCAATTCATAGATCAAAGAAATGCGACACCGGAACTCCGTATAATCCCGTAACAGCGACGCTCGCGGGCCTGGTTGCCGAAGCGGGCAGTCACCATTCACATCTGCCATTCAGACTCGTGAAGTCCGCGCTCGCCGAAGCTCCTAAAAGGAATGCACAGCTCCGACATCCTCACACGGTCGCACGCAAGAAAAGGGGTTGAAACGCACGTAGCGTTAGATTGTACGATCTTGGACAAGTGGGAACCACCTCCGACAATTTAGACGCTTCCTGACGGGTCATGAGAATTGCGAATGTCTCAAACATCGAAACTCACCTGGCACGACCCAATAGAGACCACAAGATCGTCCAAATGTTCGCTTGTCCGCGCTTCATCGAAGGCTGTTCCTGTCGCGGCGACACGACATCGCTCGTTTCGAGATCTGCACGGCAGACGCTGCCTTCACCATGGCTGCACCGGAACGGACGCAAGACGAAGGCTCCGTCCCAGATGCCCTACCGGACGCCTTCACATAAGAAGGTGGAATACAGGCGCATTTACACCAGATAGCGGCACGCGCCGGCATGACCTCTCTGCATGATCGAATGCATCATCAACAATGACCTGAGCGCACCTGGCTTTTTCCTGCTCTCTCTGCGTCGTGGCCCGGGCCCCTTCAGCCCTTCGTCGCACCGGCTACTGCCTCGTTAGTCGGTTGTGGGCTGAGCCAAGCACCTAAGCAAACTCCCGCCCAAGCGATGCCTCGCGGCATGCATGCACTCACTGCACAAGACCGGAAGCTCCCATGATCAGTTGCTCGGCCAGCTCAGCCGCCAGCGCTTCCCCTTTCGCAGGGCTCCGTCACTACGGCAGTGCCGTTTCTGTCATGCCGGACAGATGACCAGCACCGTACCGTCAGGCCGCAAGAGTGGAGAACGAGCTTGCCGACACCGCACTTAAGCAATTCAACCTGTTTCGCGACTAACAGTCATGTTGGCGCTTCGGGCAGGAAGAGACAACCCCAGCCCCATCGACTTGAAGGGATATCATGACGCACACTCAACGAACTCAGCTGCCTTCGGTCCTCAAACTCCACTACCGCGCTCTCGCTCTTGCCGTCGCGATGACAGCTGTCATGCCCGGGCTAGCCAGCGCGCGCGATCAAGCGGCAACCGCAGAGGAGAAAGAGGCCTGCATGGGGGACGTGTTCCGCTTTTGTAGCAGCCACATACCAGATCGCACCGCTATCACGGCCTGCCTCCGATCCAGGCAAGCGAACCTCAGTGAGCAGTGTCGGTACGTGATCTCCGTGCGAGACGCTGGCAAGAAACGCAGCGACTCGAAGTGAACATGTGGCGGCCTGTTCGTTTGCCTCATCCACGGAAAGGGGTTCAAGCCTGACCTGCAGGACGGTCACCAAAGGTCAGGCATCGCCGCCTACAATTGACTGACGCTCTGGTTCAATCGCGCTTGTCCGGATAGGGGAATGCATAAATTACCTTTCGACACGGTTCTGATCGCCAATAGGGGTGAGATCGCCGCACGTATCATCAAAACGTTGCACGAGCTTGGGCTTCGTGCCGCAGTTGCCTACCATGAGATTGACGCGGGAACCCCTGCCGTCTCGATGGCTGACTTGGCTATTCCGATCAGCGGCCGCACGCCGATCGCTAGCTATCTGGACATCGCGCAGATCATCACCGCCGCCCAGAAGGCGAACGCCGGCGCGATACATCCGGGTTACGGGATGCTTTCCGAGAATGCGGAATTCGCCAGTAGAGTGATAAAGGCCGGGATTGCGTTCATCGGACCCACTCCAGAAACTATCGCACTAATGGGCGATAAGATTCGCGCCCGCAATTTCGTTCAGCGCACCGGCTTTCCGGTCGTACCCTGCGCCATCGAGGAAGATGATCCGGCGACATTCGTTTCAAGAGCGCTGGCTATTGGAGCCCCTTTGCTCGTGAAGCCATCAGGTGGTGGTGGCGGCAAGGGAATGCGGATTGTACGCGACCTTGCGACGTTGAAGACAGCCATTGAGCAGGCGAGAAGTGAAGCGCGTCGCTACTTTGGCGATGGCCGAGTATATGTTGAGAGATACATCGAGAGCCCGCGACACATTGAAGTACAGGTGCTCGGTGACTCCTTCGGGAAGCTAGTCCATCTCTTCGAGCGCGAATGTTCGGTGCAGCGCCGTTTTCAGAAGATCATCGAGGAAACGCCCTCGCCAGCGCTATCACCAGAATTGCGGACCCGGATTTGCGAGACCGCCGTTGGCATCGCCCGTGCGGCGAACTATCAGAATGCAGGCACCGTCGAGTTCATTTTCAGCGGCGAAGAGTTCTACTTTCTGGAAATGAATACACGCCTTCAGGTCGAACATCCGGTGACCGAGATGATCACCGGCGTCGATCTGGTCGCCGAACAAGTCTATGCGGCAGCGGGCCGCGAACTCGCACTTTCGCAGTCCGATATCGTTTCAAATGGGCATGCAATCGAGCTCAGGCTTTGCGCGGAGGCTCCCGAACGCGGATACGTCCCGACCACCGGCAAAGTACTTGTTCTCGAGTATCCGGATGGCGTACGAATCGACAGCGGCATCATGCAAGGCCAGGACCTCACGCCGGCATTCGATCCCATGCTCGCCAAGATCATCGTGCATTCAGCGAGCCGCACGGAGGCTGCTCTGAAAGCCCATCGCGCCGTACGCCAACTGGTTCTACTTGGGTGCGAGACCAACGCGAACTTGCTGGCCCGGATTCTTCGCGACGAGGCATTTCTCAGCGGCCAGTTTCATACGGGATACCTAGAAGACAACCCACATCTCGCAGCGGACAACTTTGAAGTCGAAATGTCTGCGTTCCTGGCATCTGCGGCTCTCCTGATGAAACCGGTCCGCGAGTCGGCCGATGCCGTGCCCGGGCTTCACGCAGCACTTGGCGGTTGGAGGAATTGACGTGTATCACTCATTCGAGGCCGACGGCGTATATCATGAATTGTGGCTTTCATCCAGCCATCAGGGCTACCGGCTCCATCTGCAAAATCAGGTGATTACCCCTATCGCTTTCACCCATTCCAGCGACAGTAGCGGCGTCTTGACCATTGCGGACCAGAGTGAACCAGTCAGGTTCGCCATCGAGGGCGATCTCATTCACCTCCACGTCCGCGGCAGGACGCGCATTGTGCGCTACAATGATCCGTTGCGAGAGTGCGCTTGCGGGCATAACGAGACCGACGCTCTGGTGGCCCGGGCGCCAATGCCTGGCTTTGTTGTTGCGATCACGGCTTCGCCTGGTCAATCGGTCTCGGCGGGAATGGCACTGATGCTGATTGAAAGCATGAAGCTGGAGACGGTCATACGCTCGCCACAGGATGGAATCGTCGATCGAATTCACGTCAAGGAAGGTGACAGCTTCGAGCATGAGGCTGTGCTGGTCACGCTCTCTAAGGAAGAAGGGCGCTGAAATGCAGCGGATCGGTTCCGTGGCGAACGTGAACTCGCAGGAATTTCGTCGCAACGACCTGCACAACAGACAACTTGCCGCCGAATTGAAGGAGCGCCAGCGCGTTGCCCGCTTCGACCGGCCCGAGCGGGAGTTCGAACGGCTGCGTCGGCAGAATAAACTGTTTGTTCGTGAGCGACTCGTGGCCTTGCTCGATCCGGAAACTCCTTTCCTAGAGCTTTCGACGCTAGCGGCTAACAAGGCATACGGCGGCGAGGTGCCGGGCGCCGCCCAGGTCGTCGGCATCGGTATTGTGGCGGGGCGAGAGGTTATTGTTCACGCCGACGATGCCAGCGTGAAGAGCGGCGCATGGTATCCGCTCTCGGTCAAGAAGATCGTGCGGGCACTGGATGTAGCCATCGAAAACCGTCTGCCGGTCGTTCACCTGTGCGACTGCGCCGGCGGATTCCTGCCTTTGCAGGCGGAATTCTTTGCTGATCGCTACCATGCCGGTCGAATTCTCCGCAACCAATCCATTCTCTCGAAGATGGGGGTGCCGCAGGTCGCCATTGTCATGGGCCACTGCACCGCAGCAGGGGCGTACGTCCCGGCGCTTAGTGAATACAACATTATCGTCGAAGGTAGTGGAGCAATTTTTCTCGGCGGCCCTCCGGTCGTGAAGGCTGCCACCGGCGAACAAGTGTCGGCCGAAGAACTTGGCGGCGCCCTGATGCATACATGCGTGTCGGGCACCAGTGATTACTTCGCAAGCTCCGAACTCCATGCGATTGCGATTGCCCGCGACGTCGTTGCTCGCTTCCACCAACCGGCGAAGACCTCGATCGATCGAGTAGCCCCCGAGCCGCCCGCCTATAGTGCGTCCGAACTCTACGGAATCATTCCAAAGGACGCGCGAGCGCAGTTCGACATGCGAGAGATCATCGCCCGTCTGGTCGATGGCAGCCGATTTCAAGAATACCAGCCGCGCTATGCCACATCACTCGTGTGCGGCTTCGCGCGACTTCATGGATATCAAATTGGGATCCTTGCCAATAATGGCGTGCTGTTCGGCGACAGCGCGCTAAAGGGGGCTCACTTCATTCAACTGTGCGACAAGAACCGAACGCCCCTGCTCTTCCTGCAGAACGTAACGGGCTTTATGGTTGGCCGCGAATATGAACGGCGTGGGATCACCAAGGACGGCGCCAAGCTGATCATGGCGGTGTCCGGAGCGTCCGTGCCGAAGTTTACGATCATTTGCAATAGCTCGCACGGCGCAGGAACTTACGCTATGTCGGGACGCGCGTTTGATCCTCGATTCGTGTTCAGCTGGCCGAATTCTCAGATATCCGCGATGGGCGCTGAGCAGGCCGCCGGAGTTCTCACCCACGTCAAGGCGAGACAATTGGCTCGCGCCGGAGGGCGCCTCTCGGAGCAGGAATTGGCAGCCATTCGAGTACCAATTCTTGAAGAGTATCGGGAGCGGTCAAGTGCCTATTATGCGACCTCGGAAATCTGGGACGACGGCATTCTTGATCCTGTCGATACCAGAACTGCCCTCGCAATCGCATTAAGCGCTTCGCTCAATGCGCCGATCGATGCGCCGCAGTACGGCGTATTCCGATTGTAAGGCAGGACCGAACACCGGTGGCTCACCGCCTCATGCGGGCGGGCCAACGGGAGGCGTCGATCGCTCCATGAAGACTGTTTTGCGCACCTTCATTTACAATCAGGTGGGGTTATTTCGTGGAGCCGTCTGAGATCGGGCTCGATCCACCCAGCACCAATACCCCCCAAGCAGGTAGAGGAAGCCGCTTCAATGATCCAGGACGGCGGCGGCGCGCGCAGCTAAAAGGCTATGAAGCTTGCGGTGATCCGGCCGGAACATCGCGGTAAAGAGGCCGCTGCCGACGCGGCCAGCGGGTGCGAGACAGTTCTATCGGTCCTGGCATCAAGAAACCACAATGTTCTAACTGGCCGACGATCTCCTTTCGACGGCACCACGAAGGTCGAGCTTGACCCTCACGTAGCGTCAGGTTGTAGCCTCGCCGCGGGTGCCCACAGTCAACGACTGCCGCCTCAAGCGTCAATGACGCCATGCCACGGGCGGATGGGTCGGGCAGCTGCGTCAAGGCACCCGGGCCCGGTCTCTTCAACCATGCCTCGTTAGACGGACGGGTCCGAGGTTTGAACAAGGAACGTGTAAAGTTCGATGGAAGCGCTTCGATCGATCATCGGAAAACTTGCCGGCGGCGCCACTCTGACACGCGAGGAAACTGCGTCAGCCTTCGACAGCATGATGTCGGGTCACGCGACTCCCTCCCAAATCGGTGGCTTGTTGATGGGGATGCGCGTCCGGGGCGAGACGATCGAAGAAGTCACCGGCGCCGCGTCGGCGATGCGGAATAGAATGCCGCGGCTCGAGGCGGCGTGCGAACCGGTCGGTATCGCTGGCATGAGCGACACCTCTGTATATTCGCTCAACGTGTCGACCTGTGCTTCCTTCATCGTCGCCGGAGCCGGCATTCCTGTCGCCAAGCACGCCGACCGCGCCGCGTCTTCGGGTTCAAGCGCCGCAGACGTGTTGACGCGCCTGGGCGTGAAGGTCGATCTCAAGCCTGAGGCTTTGGCACGTTGTGTACAGGAAGCCGACATCGGCTTCTTGTTTGCGTCAGCCCACTATCCGGCGATGCAGCGTGTCGGCCAGATCCGGACCGCACTTGGAACCCACACGATCTTTAATCTTATCGAGCCTCTGTCCAGTCCGGCCAGGGTCAAGCGGCAGATCGTTGGGGTATTCTCTCCCGAATGGGTCCAGCCTCTGGCGTACGTCTTGAAGAACCTTGGTGCCGAGTCGGTATGGGTTGTTCATGGCTCGGACGGGCTCGATGAACTAACCCTCACCGGTCCAAGCTCTGTTGCCGCGCTTGAGGCAGGTATAGTTCGCACCTTCGAAGTGACGCCTGAAGACGCCGGGCTCCCCCGCGGCCGGGACGCGCTGGAGAGCAGCGATGCCGAGGCTAATGCCGTTGCGCTGAAAAATGTGCTTGATGGCGCGCCAGGTCGATTTCGCGACGCCGCGCTTTTGAACGCGGCCGCAGCATTGGTCGTGGCCGGGCGCGCCTCGACGCTGCGAGAAGGCGTAGCACTTGGACAAGAATCACTTGATGGCGGCGCGGCGGCCGCTCGACTGAAGCGCCTGATCGCGGTTTCGAACGCGTGACGGCGAGCTAACCGATGTCGCGGTATTCCGAGCAAGACTTCTGCTCACGAGCGCGAAAGTATTGCAGCGGCGAACGCGGGTCACTTGGGCGGGACTTCAAAGAGCGTGCGCCGCCTGCGCTCGCCGTGATCAAAGCAAGTTGGGCTGAGAACCGACCCGAGAGCCGACTTTTTTATCGACGAGAGCCTGTTGCAGCCCGGTTCCCGCCAAGGTGACGACCCGCGACGAAGCGCGCTGTGCGCCAAAGGAGAAAATGGATGACGTTCGGGCGGCAGCTTGAAACACTCGCATCTATTGCAGTAATAGAACACATTATTCGGAAGTTCCGGGAATTAATCGATACAGATGGCTCGATCCCGCCGGAGCTACGGGGTGCGCTGCACGCGACGCTCGATAAGCATCTTCTCGAGGCGAAAAAACGTATTCTCCTGAAGGTGCATTAGGTGCGGATGCCTCTACAGGCGGAGACAGTCTGGCAGGCGCGCGCCGGTACCACAATGGGCATCCCCCCTCCGCGCGGCGGCCCCGCGACGCTCCAGCCCAGCTGGTCGGATCGCGACCACAACTCTATCGTCGGCAGCCGCTCAGCGCGGTTTCCTGCTCGACGAGCGTCCTGTTGAAACTCGTGGCGGTGCCAATTCTCAGTTCTGCCGCTGCAATCGCCGATCCGGGTAACAAGGCGAGATACTGCACGTCCGTCTGGTCGTGATTGTAGGTAGTCCAGAGGACATCGAAGTCCCACCCGATCTCGATCTGAACTTGCTCTTCACGTATTCCGGCACCGCGCACCGATTACACGCCGCCGAATACGGATGAACGTCGGACTCGCGTACTACTGGAGAGACATATCATGAGCCATCAGTTCTCTTCTGCCATTCGGCAAATGTCGTCTATCCAACCGGCAGATTTCCGTCAGGCCATGCGAAATCTCGAGCGGTGTCGCCATCCTGACGACCGGAACCGCAGCCGGAGGGCGTGGACCGATGGTGAATTTTATGACGTTCATGGCATCGAGCGGCCGTGCCTGGTGCATCAATGCCTGCTCTGAGACACATCATGAGATCCCTTGCCAGCGGCAGCTTTGGAGTCAGCCTTCTCCGCGATGACGAGGACCTTGCCCCGCATTTTTGCGGTGGGGAGGCGCCCAAATGCGTTCACCGCCTCGATACTGCGTCTGGAATCATGCGTTCTCAATGTACCGCTATTTCCGAACGCATTTTGCGCGCTCGAATGCCTCTTGTATGACCACAAGGTGCCTGGAACATAGGATCTTTATCGGACAAATTATCGCGCCCCGACAAGGCCGTGGCAAATCCATCAACTTCCGGGGCGCGCTTCGAACCTTAATGCTTGACTGAGCGCGGGTTGCGCAGATCCCGTCGGGCGAGGAGTAGCTGGATGCCATCGACCCTTTTACTTCCAGCGACAGTTATCGAACAATCGCCCGGGCTAAAACTAATTTCAGATTAGTTTTCCTATTGAAAGGTCTCCTCAGCTCCGGCGATTTTGGCGCTTGGCCGGGCGTGCTATGTCAGTGCTGGTTGGCAACTGCCCGCGTCTAAACGCCTGGGGGTCACTTCGTCAGGGCACTACGATTTGGCGTATGTCGTAGGAAGGTCCTGATAAGAATAATTACACCTCACCAGAACGGCCTTCTGCTGGGGCCGCATAATGCTGCCGAAAACTACCAGCTTTGGTAGCTCAGTTGAAATCGACAGTCGCGTACATAGTTGGCGCAGCAAGATTGGATCCAGAGGCACGCCTTTGGTCGCAACCGTTGGCGACTCTTTAGATCCTCGGATTCGATACTACTGATGTGAGTACATGGGTGATGTCATGATCTTGCAGAAGCGAGAACAATCGAATCCAAAGGCGTCAGACAAGCATGTCCAGCAACCCATTCGAAATCGCCCCGATTCTCGAGGGTATTCGCCGCTGGGTCGTGATCGAAACTCCGACGGAGCGGCCGGATCAGGTCAACAAACTGGCTGATGTCGTCGCAGCGGGCTATCGCGACCTGCCGGCCAGCGTCGAGCGCGTTGCGGGACGTGACGGCTGCGGCGATCATTTGGTCATCCGCTCTTCTTGGGGGCAAGAAGGCGTACCGGGCATTCTGGTCTTGAGCCATCTCGACACCGTTCATCCGATGGGATTCATCGAACGGCTACCATTCAAAATCGAAGGCGACAGTGCGTTCGGCCCCGGCATCTACGACATGAAGGGCGGTGCCTACCTTGCCTATCAGGCATTCCGGCAAATCTGCGCCGATGACGTACGCCCGCCGCTCGGTATTACCCAGCTCTACGTCTCGGACGAAGAGATCGGCAGTCCAACCTCGCGCTCGCTGATCGAGGCTGAAGGCCGGCAGGCCAAATACGTGCTGGTGACCGAGCCGGCGCGCAAGGGCGGCAAGGTCGTCACCGGGCGCAAGGGCATTGCGCGCTTCAACGTATTCATCAGGGGTGCGCCCGCACATGCCGGCACGCGGCCCGAGGACGGCCGCAGCGCGATCCGGGAACTCGGCCATGTGATCCAGACTCTGGAGGCTATGAACGATCTCACGCGCGGTATCACCGTCAATGTCGGCGTCGTCCGCGGCGGCACCAGGCCAAACGTCATCGCGGAACTGGCCTATGCGCAGGTCGACATGCGCGTCCCAACCATGTCCCATGCCGACGAGCTGTTGCCGAAGATCCTGGGCATCAGCTCGCGCACCGAAGGCGTCGGGGTGAAGGTATCAGGCGAATTGAACCGTCCGCCATATGAGAAGACCAGCGCCGGCGCGGCGCTTTACGAACACGCCAAAAAGCTTGCTGCCGAGCTTGGATTCGAGCTGCTCGACACGTTCAGCGGCGGCGGCTCCGATGGCAATTTCACCGCGCCGTATGCCGCGACCCTTGACGGCCTTGGCGTCGAGGGCAAGGGCGCGCATACGCCTCATGAGCAAATCTACATCTCGTCGATTGAACCTCGGACCCGGCTGCTGTACCGCCTCTATCAGACGCTGCGATAGTGCTGGCACCAGTCGAAGTCGGTGACCATTACGTGCGCTGGATGACGGTCCCCGGCACATTCGCCGGATCGTTTCTCAACAAGGCTGCGCCCATCAGGGCGACCTCATCGAAAACTATTGATCGGCCGCATTTTGGCATCGCTCGGTTGGCGGCAGATAGAAGTGACTGAGCTATCCAATGACGGCGAAGCGGACTTCAGGCGCGCAATCGGCCGCATGGATAGCGAGCAGCTCGTCCCGGCAAGGCAGCGTTTTCCGACAATAGCTCATCGGCAAGGACTCTGATCTCAACGACAGACGAACTTTCTTGACGCAAATCGCAACGCTGCTTGCGACACCAGACCAGCCGGCCGACCTTTTCGGCAAACCAGAGAGTTGGCCATGTTCTCACAGGCCGTCAAAAAGGGGCTTGAATCTGACGTAACGTTAAATTGTACGGTCTTGAGGTTGGCACTGATCTTGGTCTGCCGCCGGGATTGTCAAGGATTGGGAATGTCTCAGCTGGTCAGATCCACGCCCCGACAGTGGGTCATGATCCTCATCCCCGATGGCGGGTCGCTCCGAAGCGCTATGCGGCGTGTGCCGCCTACGGCGCTAGCCTTCGCATCTAGCTTCAAAACCGTCGGCATTCTGGAACGGAGACTATGTGTCTCTCTTTGGCCGAGCCACCAGAGAACCGTTGAGGTCAGAATTGATCGACCTAGACCTCCATGCGAATCCTGCGGGGGGCGCTGCTTCCTGAATCTGAACCAAAGCCCTCCTGCGGCGCGACAGCGCGCCAAAATCAGTTGGCCGAACCGGCTTTCCGCTCTGTTCAACCTGCTTTCACGAGGCTGAAAGGCATTTGGTACGACAAACCGCGGGTCTGCGCAGCTTTTAAAAGTGCCTGAGCTGCAAGTGCCGCTCTGCCCAACACGCGGCATCGAAGATAATTGCTTGGCATTCTGGAGCAGCAAGTTGAAAGAGCCCGACGGCGTCAAAAAGGTCCTGCTAGTCGACCATATGGAAGGTCAATGCCGTTGCATCATCGGCTTCAAGGATGGAGATGCCAGAGCGCCCTATATGTGCGGTGAGCCTGTATATCAAAAACGCGACAAGAAACTGTCTTCGTGGTGTGCCTATCACTACCGACAGATGCACACGACCACCGCCGAGCAAAACAGAGTGAGTGATCAATCGCCCAAAATCACTCGAGCAACATTCACTATTCGCAACCCATGACATCCATCAAGAACCGGTTTGCAAGGCCTTGTGATCCTATGTTTCTGAAGGCAATCGCCACGCGATCAGCATGAGAGGAGCTATCAATTGAGATCGGCGGATTGGAGGCGGGCCGTGCTCTCCCGCTACATCGCAGGCGACATCGAGACGGTGCGAAATCAACCTTCTCGCGGCGCCGCGCCACGGCGCAGCAAGTTCATCATTGTTGGCATGACGATCCCTGCCTGATCGCGTCTAGATACCCGGAGGTCGCACATGCCGCGGATCTTGATCATGAACGCCGGTACGGCTCAAATGTCGGGCGCTGATCTGACACCCGATCAACTTTCGCTGGCCGCCCACTCGGCACACCGTTCAGCGTGGTTTGCTCAGCACGGCGACGTGATAGTCTCCCCCGTAGTCATCCCCGCGGATCTGTTATCCTCCATTGGAGCGACACTCAATTTCGACGCATCGAGCCTTTTCCTGCTCGTACCTAAAGGCGGCCGCCAATCGCCGGTGCTTGATGACTGCACACTGCTGTCTAAGACTGTCGTTGAGCGGATCAAGAGACATATTCGTCAGAAATTAAACTGGCGATTGTATCCATGCTACTCTAGTGAAGGTGTTGCACGCCTGGCGGCCATGCTGGGCATACCGCAGACCGGCGACGGCTTCGCTCTGCAGCGAGGGCCTGATCTGTTGAACCGCAAGAGCCACTTCCGTCAATTGGCGACAAGTGTCGCACTTCCGCTGCCCAATGGATCTGTCACGACGGACTCAAACGAACTATTGAGAGCGGTCACTTCCCTCAGACTCGAGACAGGTAGAGTGATTGTAAAGCTCGACAATGGAGCCGGTGGAGTCGGAAATGTCATCCTGACCAGCAATGAAAGCGATCCACTACCTGGGGCAAGAGAAACCCGACGAATTTCATGGGGGTCTTTTGATCCTGACGCGCTTTGGTCTGAGATAACAACAGCGTCGTGTAAGACGCTGGTCGTGGAGTCGTACCACCTGGCGCGGTCTCTGTTCTATCTTGAGTACGAAATCGAGGATGATGGTTCAATCGTTTTTATCAACAGTGGAAACATACGTCTGCGTAAAAGCACAGATCGAACCGAAAGAGCTCTGATCTGGACAGGACTTGAGCTTCCAAGCAGCCTGAGAAACGAACAATGGTTGGCTGCCCAGGCGCACGCCTACCGATTTGTGGCGCTTGCGCGAGACCTGGGTTATCGCGGAATGATCAACATTGACGCGATTTTCGCGAACGATGGACGGTTGCTGTTTAATGAGGCGAACGGCCGCTGGGGTGGCGGCTCGGTGTTGCACAGTATTGCCGTCCGGCTGCTGGGTTTCGACTATTCCGGTTGCAACGTTATTTCGTCAGTCAGAGACGTTCGATCCCCGTCCGTCCAAACGGCGCATGATCGTTTCCGCAAGGAAGGATTTCTGTTCGACCGCACACGCAAGGAGGGCGTGATTCCGCTTGCCGCCGACGAAGAGGCTGGCACGGTGGAGTGCCTTGTGATTGCGCGCGACAGGCCCGCGGCCCGCGATCTGCAGCACCGGCTACTGAGAATAGTCTGATTGGTATGACGATATCTTAGGCCGCTCAATTTGCTCATCGACACTTCATCGCCGATCGGCAGGAACTTCAGGACCGACGAAGGATAATCGCCATTGGAGCTGACATAGTGAGGGCCACTTCGACTTTGCCCCTACTTTCGATCACGCGCTTGAAACTCGCACCTGAGAACGTGACGTGAATGTCGGCTTGGTCTGATGTCTTCCTAGTCGGTCCCAATCAAATACGTGCGACTCTTGAGGGATGTCTGCAGCGCCCGTCCTGATGGGTCTCGTCGAGCTTTAGGAAGATCGTGCCGGAGCTTGGCCCCGCCTTAAGGTCATGGCAGAGCTTGCTGTTGGCGGCGCCGTCGAGCCCAATGAGCTGGGCCTTGATAAAAGTAGCCGAGGTCGGGATCAACGGCGCGCTGCATAGGGCAATTCGCTGTTGCTGCGCCCAAAGAAAGATATGACGCGCGCGCCGTCAGGCAGTGGCCCCAAGCCTAGCCTTCGACCACACCTCGATTAGTACCGCCTCCGGCTTGGCGCGTTCTACAGGAGAATAGGCTTGATAGACAAATCAGAAAAACCGACCGCTGAAATACACACGTGATGGGACGTAGATGAAGCGGCTGGGAGATCGCCTCATCCTACCAAATCTCGCCGTCGACCCGGCAAACTCCACCCGTCAGACGCTGGATGCCGGCAATCCAGCGTAGGAGTGTGCTCTTGCCGCACCGTCGAGGACAAATTCCTGTCATTCCTTTTGGCGTGAGCGCTGATTCGCAACTAGCGGACAGTCGCGGGAGACCAGCTGAACGGCGACGAGGCGATATAACCCAGCTCTGCTTCTCTCACGTGCCGGCACCTGGGCCGTTTATTTCCACCACAATAACGACAAGAACAGTCAGAAAGGCGACGATCAGCATCCCGCGGACCATAGCTGTATCGCTTGAGCGCGGCGTCTCTGCAGCCAGGAGGTTACATGGCGGGGCGGCAGGATTGCACATCCCGTGCGTCACAAGGGGGATGTTCGGCCTATCAGCGGCATCGGGGATATTGCTAGTCGGGCGTTGGGGCGTACGGATCAGACATGCAAAGTTAGGTTCCAGCCCCGCGGAATTGCCAGCCAGCTTGACCCGGCGGAAGTTGTTCGTCGGTTGACCGGGTATGGTTAGCGTCGTTGAGCTGTCGTAGGGGCCGCTATTCCTGGAGCTTGGTACCACCTCTCGGGGACCATTCTGCTTGAATGTCGCCACGGCTTTCACGCGCGCAGGACTTGCGCCAGCGGCAGCGCTCGTTGCGTCTGAAAGTTCAGGTGCAAGCAGCATCAAAGCCAAGTCGAAGAAGATGAATTGGATCAGCCTCATTAGGACTCCGAAGATAGTCGCTGCTGCCTGCGTTCTTTGCGCCAGCTCCTGCTCCTTATCCAGCAATTTACGTGCCTACAAAAATGCGGTCCGGGCGGCCTAGGCCGGACCAAACGCAAAGCCTAAGCCAGAACGTGTGGAATCGCCCATTGTGTCGTCGCAGTTCAGACGTAGCCTGCCACGTCGGGCCATCGCCAACAGCAGAAGTGGCATGTCATAGCTCTCCGGGACGATCTGCTGCTTTTCGCAACATCCATTGGCCCCGTGCCCCCGTCGAGACGACTTCAAGTCGGGAAACCTTCGGCCTAGGCATAAGGTGAGTCATACGCCTATGTCCTCATCCTCCATAAAACCTCGCTAGGCAGTCGTCGCCGGACCGATGCTGTGCGGCGCTCTAGAGCGCGCCAATTCTGGGGCATGAGGCCGTGGATGCGCTTGACGGGATAATCCGGCAGGCGGGCTAGCACGTCAGCGAGCCACGCCTGTGAATCGAGGTCATTGAGCTTGGCGGTGGCGATGTAGATCGCAGCCACATGCCGGCCTCCAAGTCGGCGAACTTTAGCTCGAGCTGGTCCAGCAACGCGCCTCGCGCGGAGGATTGTCCTAACAGCTCGTGCCTGAGCTTCTTGATCGTGAGCTTGAGCTTCTCGATCAGCAATGTCTCCGCCTGGGCCTCCGCTCCGCGGGCAAGCGGGCCGCTCGCTCGGCACGCAGCATCGCCTGCACTTGAGGTGGTGGATACGGGCCCCCGGCGGCGCATCGGGCTTAAGCGGCTTGAGCGATGCTCTGAGGCCGCCAATTCCAAGCCAACAGTTCGTCACCGCGCTTGGCAGGGTGATCCGGTAGGCGCGCCAACACGTCGGCAAGCCAAGCCTGTGGGTCGATGTCATTGAGCTTGGCGGTGACGATGAGGCTGTAGATGGCAGCCGCACGCAGGCCGCCCTCATCGGCCCCGGCGAAAGTCCAATTTTTTCGCCCCACGGCAACCGCCCGTACCTCACGCTCAGCAGCATTGTTCGACATGCAAAGCCGTCCGTCATCAAGAAAGCGGCTAAGTGCATCCCAGCGGTTGAGGCAGTAATTGATCGCCTTGGTCGTGTCGTTGTCCCTGGAGAGCTTGGCGCGCTGCTCGCGCAACCACGCCTCCAGCTGGACGATCAGGTGGCGGCTAGGCTCCTGGCGCACACGCAAGCGCTCCTGCGCAGTAAGAGCGTTGATCTCGCGCTCGATGGCGAACAGAACATCGACGCGCTTGACCGGCTCGGCCGCGATCGGCGCCTTGCTGCGCCGCGCCAGATCAAAGAACTTGCGCCTGCCGTGCGCCCAGCACGCGACCTCGATGATCGGGCCGCCCTTGCGGTTGACCTCGTAGAGCCTGCCAAAGCCGGTGTAGGCGTCGGCCTGCATCAGTCCGGCATAGCCCGCCAAATGCTGCTCCGGATGCGCACCGCCACGATCGGGCGAGTAAAAGAACACGGCCGCCGCCGGATCTGGACCGGCAAACGGACAGTCGTCGCACACGTAGGTCCAGAGCCGGTCCGGGTCTTGCCCTTGGCCAGGACCGGCACCGTAGTGTCATCCGCGTGGATACGCTCGGCTGCGAAGACGTGGCTCCGGATCGCGTCTACCAATCGGGGTTGCGTGGAGGCACCTACCCAGTCCGCGAGCGTCGATACGTCGAGGTCGATGCCTTCACGCTGGTAGACGTCGCTCTGACGATTGAGCGTCAGGTGCAGGCCGTTGGCAAACAGAACATGGGCCACGCGCCGACACACCTCCGGGTTCGAAGCAACGAGGATGGCTTGCCGCAACGACTCTGAGGAACCTTTGCTCGGATTACGTCAAAGCCCGCATGCCCTTCCACCGCGGGGGGGGGGGAAGTCGCCCCCGACCAGCATTGTGGCAGCTCTCCAGTCTGACCGGGATGGCCACGCTTAGGAACGTCTCCTGAGAGCTCAGCTTAGCCAAGTCATTCGAAAGCCATTTCAGCCAGCTCAAAGGTCCCCGATCGAGCTTTCGATGATCCGGCGGTTCGGGCCGCTGCGCTTTGAACAGAAGTAGACTAGCGATCGGCGCTCCCCGGTCAGCACGGGCTTCACCTCATGCCGAAGCTTACATGTGGTGACAAGCACTGCACCAAGTGGCGGTCGGAATAACTGCTGTTCGTACCTGGTTGGGTATACCACGAACTCGCCCCCCTCGAAGTCTCTCGCGAGCTGCACAATTACCGAGTACTCGAAATCCGGGTCGCTCGCGGCATCCAGATGGATGCCAACAAAGGAACCGGGAGGCATCCGATGCATTTGGCATCGGCGAATCATGTAATCTGAGGTGGCTCCCAAGATCTTTTTTAGCGCGAAGCTGCGGTCTTCTCTTTCAAGTAGCCCCATGATCTGCCCTGGAACTGCACCACTCACGTTGCGAGGAGCGCGGCCGGGCGGGTCGACCCTCACCCGTTTGACGAAGACATTGTGCGAGTCGCCGGCATCTCCCTCCCGCACTTCTTCTTCGGGAATCTCAGCCTGCAGCTGATCGATCTTGGCCAAGTCAGCTTGGGTGAACAATAACTGCGGGCCGATCACGACCGTCCCCTTCACCAACAGCTCTATGCGGTACTTTGTCAAAGCTTCTTCTGAAAGCAGACGGGATTTATCATTCATTGCACGTGCCATTCGAGTCCACTCCACCGTTTTGATCCTCGACGCAGGACTCCAGGCCCTGGTGCATCGAGCAGAATGCTTCCTCCCAATGCTCGCCATCGAACTCGCTTATTCTTATGCCTTCGATGGTCCCTTTATCCAGGCATCGAATATTTACGCTGAATCCGGAGGGATTCGATCGCGGCCTATAGAACGGCTTTACGCCACAAACCCGGCAAAACCTGTGCCGAGCTATGTTCTTGTTAAATTGGTACGTCGAGAGGAATTCTTCGCCGCACTCAATGCCGAGCTTATCCTCACGTACGAGCAAGTGCAGAAATCCAGACATTTGACAGATTGAGCAATTGCATCGAACCGCAGAGAGCTCACGCGGCGCTCGGACGCAGAACTTGACAGAACCACAATGACAACGGCCATGGTGCTCGATCTCCGAGTGACCATCTCCCCCAAGTGAGACGATACGGAGCAGATCGCGGCACCATTGTAAGCTGAGCCGATAGGCTCGATCGAACTCATCCAGAAACCGACCATTGCGGCTCGCTGGGACAAGTTCACCAATCAGACGACTTGTCATTTCTCCGTGATACTTCTCCGCCGGATCTTCTCCGCCGACGTGACTGCGGAAGTACTCAAGATCGTCAGACCGCGCCTTAAAGGTTTTGACCAGAGTGGTCCATAGCGACTGGATCATGTCCGCGGCATGTAGCTCAAACGCGACCATGTAGGCGCAACGCACTAAGGGGTCATTCGATGACAATCCGGCATAGAGAGAATGCAGGTAACGTTTCGTCCTGAAGCTGTAGTTGGGCCGTATTGCTCTGCCGAGTAGCCGCGACGCATCCTTTCTAAACAGGTTTGAGTGGAAGTTTTCAGTTGCCAGAATATCGGGTAGCGCCGCCTTGCCGCCGTGGAGAATTCGGCCATACCCACCCGTTTCATCCCAACAGATGAAATTCGCGACCACGCTGGTCAGTTCAATGTCCCTCGCAAGATCCCGATTGTGATGCATTGCGTCGAATACGAGATCCCTTTGCGACCCGGCTTGGAGGTACGGAAAGGCCTGTGACATCGCCAGATATTCAGGCAGCAGGCTCGCGACCTGGTCTTCGGACATCTCCGCGGCGAACGGATGCGGGCCGAACAGAGCCCGCGCTTGTTCAGTCAAATACTCGCAGCATATAAGCGGAGGCTGATTGTGTGTAAATCGAGACGCTTGAGATGTCATTTGACCCCTGGCGATGAAGAGAGAACGGCCCTTGGCGAAGCAAGCTCACGTCCGGGCCAACTATTGGCCGCCGCACGCTCGAGGAGTTCATTGGTTCGATAGGCCTATGATCAGCGTTCGCCATCCAGGCGAATTCTTGGTGGTTACGCCGCGGTATCAGACAGCGGCATGTCTCACTCCTGCTCAGGCGCATCAAGGGAACGCTTTCATCAGTTTGAAACGGCGGCGATCCAGTCGGATTCCGGTCCACTAGTAGTGCGATAGCGCGAATGCCCGGCACGGCCAGCATTCGCTTGCAGAGACATGGTGAGATATTGCGCCGCGCACGCCATCGGGAGGTTAACTTCACATCCCCCGAGTGGCGCGTCTGGTCGCCCGGGCGCTTCCAGCTTTCGCGATCTGTCCTGATGGACCACGCCCTGCGGTTGCTGCTCCTGCAGGTTTATCGAATCGCTGTGAGCTCGGTACAGCATTGCAAGAACCAATCTGCATCTATCGGGCTGTTGAGGCCTTCGGCCGCAAGCTGCGCGAAAAGCCGGCTGCTGGCCGGCACAAGCGTCCCAAAGAGAGCGCCGCTCGTTTTCGCGTTCGCGAGCACCACCACCAGGCTGTGTTCTTGGACGCTTACAGCAATCAGCATGCCAACTCGTGCACTCCCTCATAACATTCTGAGTACGTTGAAAAAGTGCTCGCGGCCGCGCCCTCATGGAAAGTGTATTGAACTTGACAGGCATTGCACCGCGGTCGAAAACCAAACAGTGCGCAGCCGGGTAGAGGGCGCTGTCGAAGCGCGGAGATTGCTTCAAAGCTGCCACGTAGGTGGGCTTCGCGCCCGGAACAGCGCGACAGCGCTTTGGGCGTGCAAGCGGTGGACTAGCATGGCGATGCTGTCGCCGACGTATTCCGTATTCATTCATAACAACTACGCGCCACTCCGTGGCCTCAACGCTGTCGAACACGATCATACAGTTGAATCTGGATGCATGCGTAGCCCCTTGTCGATGCGCTTGACAATCGCGGCGAGCTCCGGGCCCCGGTCGACGCCAATGTAGTCGATGGAAAGATGCGTGCCGAGGTGATCGCAAGCAATCTAAGAAGGTCATGGACCGGAATGCGCAGGTCGCCGGCTGAGATGCGTAGCTACATGTTGCGCGCTCACTGGACGCCGTTGCCTCGTGGCGTTCGTACATCCTTTGACTGTTTCGATCTATCGTTGCCAAGACTCTACAGATCAAGCCTCACGGACTAGCGCGGCAAGATCGGCTTCGAGCTTCGGCTGACGCTTGAAGATCGCGTCTATCAATGCCTGCGCCGGTTGCTCGGCCGCCTCAACCAGCGCCGCCTTCTCAGCCCGCGCAGAGGGAGCGAACACTCGCTTGACAACCGTCGGCGAGCCCTTGAGGCCGCATTTTGAAACGTCTTCGACACCGGCATCGTGCGCGCTCCATTTCACGATTTGGGCCCGCGCGGCACGCAAAGCATCTGCCATCGCGCCCCGCCGGATTTGATTGGTTGCCTCCAGCATGGTGATTAGACACGGCAACCTCGTGCGCAGCACCTGGACACCACCCTCGGAGCGTCGCTCCGCTTCAATTGTATGGGCGGCGAGATCTAAGGATCTGACCTTGGCAACGTAGGTTAGCTGCAGTACGCCCAGCCGCTTTGCGATGCCGGGCCCAACCTGCGCGGTATCGCCGTCGATGGTCTGCTTTCCTGTGAAGATGAGGTTTGTCGGGCCATATTCCTTGCCAATTTTTCGGATGGCTGTTGCAAGTGCATATGTTGTGGCCAGGGTGTCCGATCCCGCAAAGCAGCGATCGGTGAGTAGTACGGCGCGATCGGCGCCATAAGTAAGCGCCTTTCGCAAGGAATCTTCCGCCGATGGCGGTCCCATTGTAAGCACGGTAATTTCGCCGCCGAACCGATCGCGTAGCTCCAGTGCGGCCTCGAGCGCGAAGAGGTCATATGGGTTGATGATAGTCGGCACTCCCTGGCGCATGATTGTATTTGTCACGGGGTGCACGCGGATCTGGGCCGAGTCCGGAACCTGTTTGATGCAGACGACATTGTGCACGGTGTTGCTCCAAAAGTGGCGACAGCTGCCAAGACAACAGCAAGTGTTGTACCATCGCCGCCCTTTTACAATCATGTGGCCCCCACAAAGGCTTAGGCCGTTGATGCGCCCCTCTAGCTGGCTCTTCCTGACGAACGAATGCCGACACAGGTCGGGGCTGCGACAGCGCTGTTCCGAAAGGCGCGCCAGCTGAATGGTGCCAGGTCAGCTTGCGACAGATTACCGCCGCCAATCACGAGCGGGCGGCCGACCGGTTGACGGTCGATGAGCATTGCCGGTCACTATCCCGAGCTGGATCTACGGATAGGCAAGATAGCTGGTGAGATATCGAGCAACTGACGGTTCGCGTTTGCATGGCGCGCAGGTGACGCTCTGTATATCACTGCGCCCAAGTCCATCTCTCACCGAAGCGGGTGAGCCTGTCTGAACAGAAGGCTCGCAAGCAGCGCGGCTGGTTTCGCCCATGGCCAAGTCGCCGCCGAGGGTGGACCCACTCCCTTCGAATTGCAATGAGAGTGTCACCGGAGATCGGCAAATAGCTACTTGGCTCAAGTCTAATAGCGGCAGTTCCTGCCGATTGGTGGTTCAGAACCGCTTTATCTCGACTCCATATTTCCTCAGCGCGTAGCCGATCTGGCGCGGCGTGAGTCCGAGCAGGCGAGCTGCCTTTGCCTGCACCCAGCCTGATTTCTCCATGGCCGCAATGACCCGTTCGCGATCGGCCGTCTTCGCGCCACTTACGAGAACAGTGCCGGGAGGCGCCAGTGGGCCCACTTCGTTGTCGATGGACGCGAGCGGTGGGGTCGCTTCAGCTAGCGGAGTGATGGACTTTGCGGGCACCGGCGGGATAGGTGCCGGACGGTTCCTTTCGTCCGATGTACTTCTCCATAGCCTCGCCGAAAGACACTGGCCCTGGCAGCAGGCAAAGTCACTTCGCACGATTGACGATCCGGCGCACAGCGTCGCTGTCCGCTCGATGCAGTTTTCGAGTTCGCGGACATTTCCTGGAAAGTCGCAGTTCATCAGTACATCGATCGCACTCGCCTCGAACGTCAGCGTACGGCCGTTCTGGTTGTTGAAATTTTTGAGAAACTCGCCGGCAAGCAGCGGAATATCACTGCGTCTCTCACGCAGCGCTGGTAACAGCAAGGGAACTACGCTGATGCGATAGTACAGGTCCGCGCGAAACTCGCTCTTTGCCACGGCTTCTTCAAGGTTCTTGTTAGTCGCAGCTATCACTCGAACATCGACCTTAATGGTCTGGTTGCTGCCGACGCGCTCGAACTCCTGCTCTTGCAGGACGCGCAGCAACTTTGCTTGAAACTGAGCCGAGATCTCGCCGATCTCGTCGAGAAATAGCGTTCCTTTGTCAGCAAGTTCGAAGCGTCCCTTGCGCGAGCTGAACGCACCGGTAAAGGCACCTTTCTCGTGGCCAAATAATTCCGATTCCAGGACGGTCTCAGGAAGCGCCGCGCAATTCAGCTTAACGAACGGCCGCTTGGCGCGGGACGACGATTCGTGGATGGCCTTGGCTACGAGTTCCTTTCCGGTGCCGGATTCGCCACGCAGCAGAACCGTGCTGTTCGATTTAGCTATCACCGCGATCTTCTCGAGGAGCCCGCGCAGCGCCGGGCTGTTGCCAATGATCCCATGGACGTTTGGCTTCTTCCGCTCCCGAGCGGGCGGCCTTAGCTCAACAATCTGGTTTTGTAGACGCTCTTTCTCTGCCATCAACCGTTCGCGGTCGCAGGCGAACCAGCGATGTAACTTCACTGTGTGTCCCACCAGGTTGGCGATCATGGCGAGCAGCCGCGCATCGTAATCGAGCCGGAGGCTTGAGCTATCGTCCCGGATACGGTCGATGGTCAGCGTACCTACGACCTTCGAATCAATGCGAATCGGAACCCCGATAAACGACACCGGGACATCATCGGAGGCGCCGAGCACTTCCCGGTCGGCAGCGCTGAATGCCGGCTCGGCGGCCACGTTCTCGGCGACAAGAGGCCTGTCTGTCGCGACGATCCGGTCGATTGGCCCCCGGGCCAGGCGCATCCGGTAACGATCATCGCTGCCTTCGCTCAGGCCGGCGCCCACTGTAATGTCCGGCATGCCGTCATCGTCAAACAGCGAGACGATGCCGTGTCGCATCTGCACAAACGATTGCAGGAGACCAACAACGTTTGCCAACGTGACTTCGAGCGGACAAGGGGCGGTCAGTATTTTTGATATTTCGAAGATCCCGGTCAGCGCGCTCTCACGCAACGGCTCGTCCGAGAGCTTGCGCTCCGACTCAGGTTCCGCGGCAAGCCTTTCACGTGAGGAAGGGATGTCCAGCATCAGGCGGTCTCCGTTGTCTTGATCATCCTCCCTGCTACCTTGTTCGGGTTGGCGACCTTCGTTTGGCGTGTCATTCTCGGGTGTAGCGCCAAGTGTTGCCGAGATGACATAGAACCGTGACATATTTTGATGGCACCACGGTAAACTTACAGTGTGCCTTCATTTCATTTTTATGCGGGTTGTGTGCGCCTCGTCAGCGGAGAGGATGAGCACCGCTGCTGCAGCTCAAGTCAGCCGCGTCGCCAAGCCTGGCCGATTCAAAGATGTTGCCCACCATTGATCGGCACCTCGGCCCCGGTGACATAGCTCGCCGCGTCCGAGCACAGGAAGAAGATGACCTTGGCCACTTCGTCCGGCGTTCCCACTCTGCGGAGCGGGATAGTTGGCACCAGACGCGCTTCTGTGTCCGGCGACAACATGTCCGTCCTGATTTCGCCGGGCGCGATCGCATTCACGCGAACGCCATGCGGCGCATAATCATGCGCCATTTCGCGTGTGAGGCTCGCAAGCGCAGCTTTCGAGGTCGCATAGGCGCTTCCCGCAAACGGGTGCACCCGCGAGCCCGCGATCGAAGTCACGTTCACGATCGATCCTGACGCGGCTCTTAGCTCCTCAAACAAACCCTGCGCAAGCAGGATCGGCGCCACCAGATTGAGATGGAACACCCTCATCCAGGTGTCGGTTGATGTCGTCAACGACGTCATCCGATCGCCAGTGGACGTTTTCGGCGAGACACCGGCATTATTTACCAGTGCGTGCAAAGGAGCACCGGCCAAGCGTTTCTTGACCTCGGTGATCGCGCGGGGCAGCATTCGATGGTCGCTGAGATCGACCTGGACATAATCCTCGTTTGCTGCCTCCCAGGGGCATCGCTCGCTGTCGAACGGTTGGCGCGCGCAAGAAATGATGCGCCAGCCCGCCTCCGAGAACAACTTGGCAGTGGCATGGCCAATTCCGCGCGATGCGCCGGTCAGCAACATGGTCTTCCGTTTCCCGCGATGAACACGGGCTTTATAGGCCTGGAAGAGGCAACCCAATTGCGTTTCGGGCAGCGACCCTCTGATCAGATCGTCATTTGGCAGATCGAGACCCACGCGCGCCTCCTCTCCTGTTGCGCCGGCGCACGCGTAGCAGGATTTGCGCCAATACGATGCACGTAAATCCGCTCAGGTTTTGCGTCCTAATGTCGCGCACACGGAATGCTTGGCGGGTTCGAGACAACATGCGTGTGCTTTGTGACAGCGATGGTGCATCACCTACCTCGTGTCGCGAGCACACTCGCCCTGCGTCAAGACGAGGATGCGATCCTCGCTCTCTCGCAGATCGCACCATCGGAAGAGCGCCGATGGGAGAGCGCCTATCGTTGGACCAACGATCGATCGGGATAGTGCGGCGGCCAGTCGCCGCGCCAACTCGAAAACTGACGTCACCAGCTTCGTACGTTAGGATTCGTCGGCAACTGATGCTGACTCGATCGCGCCCTGCTCTGCTGTGTCCAGCAATGGCGACTCCCCGGTGGATTGATTGCGGACCGCCGCTTGGGGGACTGATTTAGTCAAGAATCGTGGATATCGAGTGCGCCCGTCCGCATCAAGTGCCCGGCCGCGGCGACGGAACTCGCTGGCTGAATGGAGAACCTACGATATGTTCATCCGCCATCAGCCAACAGTTAGCTTCGACTTGCCGTCCGCCCGAGGCGAAGACGAACACGTTTCCACCAATTTAACGGAGCGGCAGCACGTCAAGGCGATTGTTCTCGAGCCTAAGCGGAAGGCATTCGGCCGCCGGATCGTTCTGTTCTCCCGTGGAAATTCGGGCAGAACCGCCCATGACGGCTCGGACACCATCGGCTTCGCCTTTGGCCAGCAATTGCCTGCGTGAAAAACACTGCCAATACTGCTGGATGCAAAGAGCGACAATGAGATCGATCAAGCGAGCTACGGCTTTCATGAAACCACCAGCTCTTGCGAGGTTTCTTCAATCAGGATCAATCGGCTCGGATCGTTCAGATCGAATTCTATAACGCGTGGGGCAAAGAGACGCGCATAGCGCGTGAACGCGCTTGTCGGGGGAAAACGGATCACGGTGTCGCAGCGCGCAAGGAGATACATTTCGATGAGGGCGGAAAAGCCGCCTTCGGCTCCGAGTCTGGCGCTGTGCAATGGGCCGGCCTGAGGCGCCTGGAACCTTTTTGGGATCGTGAAAACATCAGGAAATATCGCCGAAACCCTCTCAAGCACGAGCGGGCTGTCCGTGCACAGGAAAGCCAGCACGGGTTTTGCGTGGGGCAACCCCCTGGCCTCATCAATGGCATCACAGACCTGTCGCAAGGCGCCCTCCGGGTCGGTCCAGTAGGGAGCATGCCCCATAATATCCTCGCCGTTGCCATGCCGGACATGAATGCCGATGACGCTGTACGGCTCAAAGTGCTCGCGGTAAATAGCATCGATCCGAGCCTGAATTTCAGGTCGTGGCTTGATGCTCCGAAAGATTTCTCGTTCGGCGTCCTGATCGCAGCGCCACATCAGGCAGGCGTCACACACAACCGTGTTGGCCTCACTATCCTTTCCACTTTGGAACAGTTGATCGAGTTCGTCGCGTTCCCGGAAAATCTGCTCGTCCGGACGATAGACGCAATCGATCGATGGCTTGTTCCACCATGCCGGGAAGAATGGCCCCGGAAACGAACACTGATTGATTCCGTCGTCACAAATCACCCGCACACCGGCAATGTCTTGGACCGGTTCGAAGAAGACTGGAAAAGCATTAGTGAAAGGCTCATCGAGATAACACGACCCGCGCCAATCAATGACCAGCGTCCGTCCTGTCTGCTTTGCAAAACGCCAGGCTGCGGCCAGTGACCACAGGCAGTCGCCGAATCCTGTACGTCGCCGGGCAACCACAAACCGGTCATTTCTCGAACCGCTAAGCATCTGCATTGCCTCTTCCCGGGCTCCTGGTTGGACAGGAGACGTCGTTGCAGACATCTCGCGTATCATCTCCTCCGACGCCACCGTCTGAAGTCTCGGTGCCGGCGAGCTGCGTCGGTAGAACTTCATCGCAACGCTGTCCCTGATCTGCCGCGTTCTCTCAACACTCTTCCGTTTCTTCTTCAGCGGTGTTGCGTCGAGGTGCCCGAAGTCGGATGCCCAATGGCCCCCCTGTGCGTCGAATGGCCTGGCCTCTCACATGCAGGCATAGGCATGGCCCTGCTCATGAGCTCCGGCTAAGTTTCGCTTTGCACCCTATTGTGTCCGCAAGCCGCTCCCGGCGGATGCAGGCGAACGCCCCGCAGCTCCCATACAAGCCGCAATTCCTTCACGAGATCTTCACGCTTGGGCTCGTCCTGCATGGTGGCGTCGAAAAGCCAGCCTAGCGACGCTTCGCCCTCGATCCGCATCAATATCTCGAAAAGCTCGTGTGAGATACGGATACTAGAGTGGGTGGAATGTCCCATGCGGATCTCGCAGACCGTTTCCTGACGATCTGGCGCTGTGTGGGAGCGAACACGATGAAGGGATGCATATGGCGGCAATGACACGCCCAGGGCACTCCAATCCTGCAGTGATGCTGGTCGCTTCCTGACGAGGAACGGCCCAATGACAAGTCCGTCCAGGTCAGTCGTCAAGAACGTCGTGATCGCATCTGACACGGACTGCACGATCGGTTCGGCATTGTTGTTAAATGAGGTATTTAGAAGAATTGGGATGCCCGTTCGCCTCTTGAACGCACTAATTAGATCCCAATAGGTGGGATTTGTCTTGCGCGATACTGTCTGCAGCCGAGCAGTCCCATCAACGTGCGTGACCGCACCGAGCACGTTACACTTGGCTTCGCGCACACGAACCACGAAGTTCATGAAGGGGAGCTGCCGCGTGCCATCCGGGAGCTCAAAGAACTCGCTCGCATCCTCCTCCAGTACAGATGGCGCGAAGGGGCGATAGCTCTCGCGCTTCTTAACCATCGCGTTGATGCGGTCTTTGTTTTCCGCAGGCCGCGGGTCCGCAAGGATGCTGCGGTTACCAAGCGCACGTGGGCCGAACTCAGAGCGGCCCTGAACCCAGCCGATTACAGCGCCATTTGCCATCCAGTCTGCCGCACTGGATGCTATGTCATCACTTCGTTGAATGTCGAGGTGGCCTGACCATGCGTTGAGCTCATGCTCTACGGCTTGCTCGTTCCCGAGATCGGGCCCCCAATAAACGTCCGGCAGTCGCTCGCGCGGCGCTGGCCTGCCCAGCTCGCTTGATGCTATCAATGCAGCGCCGAGTGCACAACCGGCGTCGTGCGCCGCGGGTTGAACAAAGATGTCGTCAAACAGGCCGGAATAAAGCAGCTTACCGTTCAGCGTGCAATTATGGGCTACCCCCCCAGCCAGGCACAAGCGTGTCATGCCCGTCGTTTCACGATAGTGCCGCAGGATGTGAAACACGATCCGCTCCAGCGCTTCCTGCAGAGAAGCGCTGACATCTCGATGCTGTTGGGTGAATGGCATTCCTCTTCGCCGAACCTGGATGTTGCGGACCAGGGCCGGACCGATTCGATCCAGGTGAACGCGATAGCCACCGCTGTCCAACAACTCGTAGAACTGCGCGAAGAGCTCGCGATAGCGATCGGGATCACCATACGGTGCAAGCCCCATCACTTTGTACTCGTCGAACAACCCGTAGCCAAGGTATCGGATCGTCTCGAGATAGAATAGCCCCAGGGAGTTTTGTTCCGGGAAGCTTACAAGTTGCGCAATCTCGGTGCCAGACCCCACGGCCAATAAGCCTGAGAGAAAATCGCCACCGCCGTCAATCGCAAGAACGAGACTTTGCTCGAAGCCGGACATGGCAAACGCGCTCACGGCATGCGCTTCGTGGTGATTCACGAAGGACACCCGGGACGGATCGATCTCGGTCCCGAACTCCCGTGCCAGCAGCTGCCGCAGCATCAGTTTGGCGTCCAACGGAACGGGCTGCGAAACAGAAAGACGCTCGAGCATGGTTTTGCAGTAGGCTTCAGTCGCGTAGAACGCGATACGGTCGATCTCACCGAGCTCAACTCCTGCGGTAGAAAGGCAGTATCGGATCGAATTGCTCGGGAATTTGTTGGAATGCTTGACGCGGTTGAGGCGCTCCTCTTCGACAGCAGCAACCACGCGGCCATCCTGCACAAGAACCGCAGCGCCATCGTGAAGAAATGTAGTCGGCAGCTCCGGAGAGCTTTCATAGATTCTGTCAAGACCGCCACTCACTCCCAGGCACAACATTCCGTTCTCCATTCATCATGACGGGAAGGCCAACGGCCATCGCGCCGATCTAATCCGTACCGCCGGGTGCGCGGCCCAGACAGCACAACACAACTTTACCAGGTCCGTCTCCGCACCTAACGACAGGCGCTCAGAAATAGGGGTGCAGGCGTCAGGCCTGATCGACCGAACAGCCGGCCGTAGACCCTGGCGCGATCGCGGCCTCTTGAGACCATTGCCGAAGCTGCTGTAACAGACCAGGTCATTCCCGAGTTACGGTAGAAAGCACCGAGACACTGCATAGATTTGACTTCCCCATTTCGCTCAACTCACGTCAACGCAGCAGGCGGCGCTGAAATAGTGCTGTCGATGCGAAAAAGGGCAAGATCGCATAGACGCAGAGCGCACCTACGTGCAGGGCTGCACTTTCGGCGCCGCGCTCAAGCATGGCTAAGCGCACGAGGTCGACCGAATGTGCGAGCGGCAACAAGCTGGCGAAGTGCTGAAATGAGCCGGGCAGCTGGCTTGTCGGAAAGACAACACCACACAAAAACACCATAGGAGTGATGATAAGTGTCTGGTAAAACACGAAGTAATCGTAACTTGGTGCAAGAGATATGACGACCATCGCCAGGCTGGCGAAGACAAGGCCAGTAAGGGCGATTGTTGGCATCGCATAGAGGATGGATGGCCATGATGCATAACCCAGCGTGGCGGCGACGATCCCGATCGCTGTTCCGGCCAGAACGGACTTACTGGCCGCCCACACCAGTTCACCCAGAACGATATCGCCCAGCGTGAGCTGAGTAGAGAGGATTGCTTCCCAGGTGCGCTTGGCGTCCATGCGTGCAAAGGCTGCATACATGGTTTCAAACGTGGCGGACGACATGGCGCTGGTCGCGACCATGCCTGCTGCTAGGAACGCGATGTAAGGCGTTCCCTCAACGGGCCCCACCATCAGTCCAAGGCCAAAGCCGAGGCCAAACAGATTGGTTAACGGATCTGCGAGGTTGCCGAGAATCGACGCAAGCGCGACTTTCCTCCATGCTAGGAAATTTCGACGCCATACCGCGGTCCAGTTGTACGCATTAGCGGGCATTGCCGCCGCATAACCTTCACCCATCGCTCATTTCTCCATCTCGCGCCCGGTCAATCGCAAAAACACGTCTTCGAGATTGGGCGGGCGCTGCAGAATACGAAGGTCCGCTCGCCCGCGCAGATGCACGCGTACCTGCTCCGGACGTGGCGCATAACAGAAAAGTGTCTCTCCACTTACTTCGATGTGCCGAGCATAAGGCCTGATCAGATCTCGGAGCTGATGTGGATCACCGCCGTAGATTTCGATCACGTTGCAGCCGATATGCTCGTTGATCAAGGCGTCGGGTTTGCCCTCGGCGATCTTGCATCCGCTCTCAAGCACGCACAGCCGATCGCACAGGCGTTCGGCCTCTTCCATGAAGTGAGTGGTCAACAGGATCGTCTTGCCACGCGAGAGCAGAACTCGCAGGCGTTCCCAAATCAAGTGGCGCGCATGCGGATCCAGACCAGTCGTGGGCTCGTCCATCACGAGTAGATGTGGATCATTAATCAGGGCGCGCGCCAACGTCAGCCGCCGCTTCATGCCACCGGACAACTCGGAGACGCGCACGTCCGCCTTGCTTTCGAGGCGCGCAAACTCGAGTAGCGAGGGCGCAACAGCCTCGATCGCGCGAGTGCTCATGCCGAAATAGCGGCCAAAAACAAACAGGTTCTCTCGCACGGTGAACTCGAGTTCGAGGTTATCGAACTGCGGGACTACGCCGATGCGCGCACGCGCCACACGAGCGCGGGAAGGCACAGGCTCATTAAGGACCGCAATCTCGCCTCCGTCCGGCGAGATCATGCCGAGAAGCATACGCGCAATCGTACTCTTGCCAGCTCCATTTGGCCCAAGCAGACCGAAGCACTCTCCGCGCGCAACCGAGAACGACAGTTCATTGACGATGACCTTGTCGCCAAATGACTTTTTCACGCCGACAAGGTCGATCGCTACCGTGGACATGTTCATCTCAGGCTGACAGAAGTCGTTCCGCCGACGATGGCTTCTGAACGGCCGTTTTGGTCCAGAGCAGGCCGTCGCACCACACATGCTCGACACGCCCCCATTGGCAGGCCGCCGCAGCATCCGGAAAGAATCCCCGTCCGTGGAGGTTAGCGCTCGTGTTGCAGAGCAGCGGAATGCCCGTGAGTTGCTCAAATTCCACGAGAAGCGCGGCAATTTCGTGCGGAGAGTTGCGCGAGATTGTCTGCAGCCGCGCCGAGCCGTCAAGATGGACCACAGCGGGGACCTTGTCACGCCATTCCGTCCGGGTCTGGTGATCGAACAGCATGTAAGGATCTGGGGTACCTGGGCTGAAGATCTCCGGCGCCCGATCCTCCAGACAGATCGGCGCCACCGGTCGGAAGTGCTCGCGACGCTTGATGTCGTTGAGATGATCCTTCATTGCAGGGGATGTCGGGGCTGCAAGAATGCTTCTGCCGCCCAACGCCCGCGGCCCAAGTTCGGCGCGCCCGGAAAGGAAGATGACCGGCTTGTTGTCGGCGAGAATCGCCGCAAGTTCAGGCAGACTGCACGGCGCGGCTTCCCAGTCCGAAGGAAGCTCGCTGTCCTGCAGGGACGGACCACTGTAGACTGACCATTCCAACGCCCCGAAGCCATTCTGCGCCGCCATCGCACCGCAAGCAGCGCCGATTGCCGAGCCGCTGTCATTCGGAAACGGCGGCACCCAGACATCATCGAACAATCCCGTCGCACGAAGCGCGCTGTTCCACTTGATATTGAGACCGCAACCTCCGGCGATACATAGATTTCGCGCTCCCGGAAGCGACGAATGTCGCAGCAGAACCATCGCCATTTCCTTGACAAGAAGACGTTCCAGGAACACATGAAACGACGCGAGAACGTCCTCGGCTCGCTTGTCCGTCAGGCGCCATGCGCTTGACTCGAAGAAATCGTGCAGAGCTGCAAGAGACGATTCCGCATTGTTAATGTCCGCGCGGTAGCGACGAGCCTGCTCCGTGTCGGCCGCGAAGCGCTTTTCATAGAGCTCCTGAAAAACTGCCACGATGCTTTCGTCGACAGCGCCCAGGGCGACGTATGCCATCAGCTTGCCGGCGATGCCCAGATCCCAACTGGAGCGGTTCGGCTGCTTGTAAGGCCCGAAGTGAAGGCCCGCGGCGGCATAGGCGTGGCCGATGATTGGAAACAGGGATGCAATGAGCCGCGCGCCCCGAGGTTCGACATAGTAAAGACGTGGAAAGATGCAGCCGTCCCATACCAGACAGAACGCCGGTTTTCCCGCGCTGGCGAAAGGACTGGTGCAATATGCTGACGCGACGTGGCCCGTGACGTGCGGGTAGCTCTCATATGGAAACACCTTGTCGCCGAGGATCAGGCCAAAGCCGTCGACGGAATCAAGAAGCCCCTCAGCATGGCGCTCGACGTATGGCGCCCCCGTCAGCGCGATCGGCACAGCTCCACTGAGGACCTGGAACTGCGACTCGATCTCGCCATCCCAGCCGTCGATGACGAACTGATCGATATCTCGCGGATCCAGGCCGTGCTCCGCCAAGGCGAGGACGACTGCATCGAGATTCTCGACTGATTGATAGCGTGGACTGTTGCCGCGCTTCTCCTGCTCCGTGCAAAAGAGAAGCCGCCCGTCCTCGACGACCGCGATCGCGCCGTCATGTGTTAACTTGATGCCGCAGATGCGCATACGACCCCCTAACCTAGTGACCGACATTCGATTGTTCTGACGAGCGACCCTGCTTCCGGAACCGGACGATCAAGCAGTCTTCGTTGGCCGACTCAGTGTGGCAGTGCATACGCTCCACCTCGGATAGACTCTCGTTGAAGAGAGCGATCACCGTCTCGGCGCCAGCAGCACGGCCCCAGCGTTGACACGCGGCATCACGTGCGGACCCGAAAATCAGAGCTCCATTTGGCGCAAGCATACTCACCAGGTTGCGGATGGCCGCATGCATCTCAACAATGTCCTTGAGGTAGTAGAGAACCTCGGCCACTACAATCAAGTCGAACTTCTCAGTCGTCGAGAACCGTTGAATGTCGCGGGTCACCCACTTGATATGTGACCACTTCCTGGTCCGTCGTTGCGCTCGCTCGATCGCCTGCGGCATGATATCGACCACCGTGAGTCGCTCGCAAAGCGGCGCCAGCATCTCCGTGAATGCACCGGCTGCACATCCTACTTCGAGCGCGCACGCAACATCTCCGCCGCGACGGGACATCCTGAGCATTTGCGCGTATCGCTCCTGCTCGAACGAGCTACTGTCGAGGCGCCACGGATCGTCGACGGCCAACTCTCGCTCTAGCAGCTGACGGTTTGTGTCGAGGGTCATGAGCCAACCACCTGTTGTCAGGCAGTCGAGCGATCGCGGCCGCGAACACTCTCCGTCGCCGCCAGGCTGGATGGATGGTGCGAGAACGTACCACACAGCCCTCCTATGTTTGCAGAACTTCGTCCAGTGCTCGGGTGCGGGCCGACAGGCTGCTTTTCCCCTACGATCGGCACATTGGCGACCTTGCGCGATAGCCAATCGCTGTTGCCCAATGTACAAAGCGCATAGGCCTTCAAAGGAAGTAGGAGACAAATATTGATCGGTGTATGGAGCGAGAAGCCGAGAAACCGCACATCGCGAGCACGAACGGCTGCCACACTGCACCGGACCATCGTCATTGCTGCGATCGTCAACACGGTCCACCAGGGTACCGATCCGGCTATTAACAGCTGCGCGAGCGCAGCCAGTGATGAAAGGGCGAGAAGCAACGGGCCGAGATTTTGCCCGATCACGTCTAGCGTCAGATAGCCATCGAGCTCGGGCAGCAGACGTAATGCAAGAAACGTGTCCCGAAAGGTACTGCGCGCCCAGCGGAGTTGCTGACGGAGATATGGCGCAAGACTGTCCGGGACGACTGTTGCTGCGATCGCGTCAGGGACATATTCGGTTCGAAACCCCGCCTTGAGCATGAGGATCGTTAGATGGCGATCCTCGCCGAAATCGCTCGGCTTCCCACGAAAGAATTGCGCTTCGTATTGATCAAGCAGCAGAGCGAGTGCGGAGCGACGATACATAGCACATGGGCCGCAGCAACACATGACCGCACCGAAGCGAGCCTGTGCCGCGCGCTCCTCGTTGCATGCCAACCAGTATTCCATATCGATCAGCCTTGTCAGCCAGGTTTGGCCGCGATTGCTCGCTATCAATTGACCCATGGCCGCACCGATCTCCGGGTCACGCATCTTCAATACAAGCTTCGTGACGACGTCAGCAGCAAGTATGGTGTCCGAGTCGACGTTGAGCACCAGGTCCCCGGATGAGCTGCGTATTGCAGCGATCTGCGCCTTGCGCTTTCCAAGGTTGTTTGCCAGCAAGATGACGCTGAATCTTGGATCGTTCGCATAGATTTTATGTACAGGCGCGACCAGGTCGCGGTTTGCGGACCCGTCGTCGACCACATAGACCTGTAGCTTTCCGGCGTAGTCTTGACTCGCAAGCGACTCCAGACATTCGGCCAGCGTGTTTGGATCCTCATTGAAGCACGGCACGATGACGTCTACGCTGGGAAGAACCACCTCAGCGTTGTCCTGCAGCGATAAGTTACTCACCGGCTGGGCATAAAGCGCTTGCGCGCTCTTGTAGATAGTCGAGAGCAGCGCATACGACGAAACGGCGACAGCACTGGTTGTAGCGAGAAGGTCCATAGGTGCTCAGTTTTTTTTCAGTGAAGTTGAGGGAGCGGACGGATTACAAACCCGCGCCGTTGTAATGCCGGAATCAGATATGACAGCGCCGTCGTGGTCTGATCACGCAGCGTGGCATCAGTGCACAGCCTCCCCTCATCAGGAGGATATCCGTCGTGCAGGAGCACAATCGCACCCGGGCGCACGCTGGCCAGCACTGAATTCACAATTCTATCGACCCCAGGGCGGGACCAATCTCGCGGATCAACCGACCAGTGCACAGCTGTGAGACCAGCGCTCGCTGCCATAGCGAGCACCTCTCGTGTCCATATGCCGTAAGGTGCTCGCATGTGCCTGGGCAAGGCCTGCGGGCACGCCGAACGGATCGCCTCGCTCGCCGTCAGCACTTCATCGAGCACCTCCGCAGGTCCGCATCTGGATAGATCCGGATGCGTCATCGTGTGGTTCGCGACCTCGTGCCCTTCCGCGATCATTCGTCGAATGAGTTCAGGTTGCTCGGCCGCGTACGTGCCAATCACGAAGAATGTCGCTGGAGCGCCATGTTGCGCCAGCACGTCGAGCACCTCTGGCGTGCAAAATGGATTTGGCCCATCGTCGAAGGTCAGATAGATAGGCCGACTTCCGCTCACGTCAGCGTAGTCGCAACGCACAGCGGATACGGGGACAAGCTCGTTCACAGCTCAGGCCCGTTCCGATCGATGATCGTCCCCGTCGGCCACTCGCTTATCGAGCGTCCAACCGGGAAAACCACCACGATCACGTCTTCGATCCGGATCGGCGACAAGTTGGGATAGACATCCGCATGCGTGGAGCGGACGCGAATGCCGGACATGAGGGTGGCCAGCCCCTGCCTTCCGACGAGTCGGGTCATATGCTTCTCAAGCGCGGGCCGAACCGTGCCAAAGCCGAATGGAATCCCAAGCTCCTGCAGGGCGGGATACATCACGCGCATTGCGTGGCTGATTCCCAGCCCTTCGAGATCCGGACGCACCGCATACAACCCCAGTTCGGCCACGAGGAGATCGACCCCACCAATCTTGATGAAGCGGCGTAGTAGCCCGAGGTGAGCAGCTACCCCGCGCGAGTCGTAACCGATGGCGCGGAGCTCAGGTCTTGCACCGGCCCAACTTCGGTTGCCCTCAAATGGCTGCGCATTGAACGCTCCGGTCGGCCCGTAACTGTTGCGGAAGAACTCGGCAAGCTCGGCATGATCGGCGAGCCCTAGGTCGTTCTCCCAGCGACGGGTCCACTGCACTTGAGGGCGCGAAGAAGGAGCAGTCGGGGATACGGCAATGTTCATGGCGGGCTTCCTTGCGCCAGTGGAATTAGAGCGGAGATGGTCACGTGAACTCGCTACTCGGCGACCCGCCGATCAATGCTGAAATGCCCCGCCATGCCCCGTCGGAGCTCGGCACTTCTAGCTCGTAGCGCGCCGTGCGCCTTCGTTCCCGACGGAGCGATCGCACAGTTCGCGATCGTCATCCGGCCAGTGCCCCGCGCGAGATATGCCGGAAGATGCCGACGAGGCGATTGGACAACCCAGAGCCTGTCTGCGGCATGGAGCTTTTCCGCCTCGTCCCACATCGCTGTCGACGCTTTGACGTCTGAGGGCAGGCTATCGATGCGAGGAGCCATAATGGCGTGTCGGAGTGGCATCAGATCAATCTGGTTCTTATGCATCTTCGACACGCCCCGAATGCGGTGGATAGGCGAACCATTTAGAGAGTCGCCGACACTACTTGGCATCCGCAACCCGCGCCTGCCGCTATTTCGCGAACGTAGACTGAGGTTGAACGCGCTCTCAAGTGTACGCCGGTAAACGACCGATATGGAAACGGATGAGATACGCATACAAACGTTTATGGGGACCGGCTTGGCGTCCGATCGAGCGCGCTTCGCACCAAGAAGACCCAACGCGGCCCGCACAGCACGGGCAAAGCCGTTCTTGCAAAGAATGCGGCGGATGCTCGCACGTCCAGGAGTTTCTCTCTGAGCCAGCGAGCGACCAGCAGCCATCGTGGTATGCCTGATTACTTTTCCAAACTGATGTTTGCTATCCAACATCCCGCAATCTGGTAAAATCGATTGTTTCGATAGAACACATCCACACGATGGATAGACTCACGACATGCGGTTCAAGGGACTTGATCTAAATCTTCTCGTTGCGCTCGATGCTCTGATGACTGAGCGCAACCTCACGGCGGCGGCGCGCAAGATTAACCTGAGCCAGCCCGCTATGAGCGCCGCGATCGGGCGGCTGCGCACCTATTTCCGCGATGAACTGTTTACCATGAGAGGTCGGGAGCTCGTCCCGACACCTGGCGCGGAGGCGCTTGCAGGTCCGATTCGCGAGGCCCTGCTCCACATCCAACTCTCGATCATATCACGGGACGCGTTCGACCCGACTCTGTCGAGCCGACGCTTCAGGGTCATTCTCTCCGATTTCATGACAATCGTTTTTTTTCGAAGAATCATGGACCGTATTGCACAAGAAGCCCCCGCGGTACGCTTCGAATTGCTGCCATTCTCGGATGAACCCGATGAGCTGCTCCGCCGGGGCGAGGTGGACTTCCTCATACTGCCGGAATTGTTCATGTCGAGCGCGCACCCTAAGGCGACGCTGTTTGACGAGACCCTGGTGTGCGTGGCATGCCCCGCGAACAAGCAGCTATCGCGGCAGCTTACGTTCGAGAAATACATTTCGATGGGGCACGTTACGGCCAAGTTCGGACGGGCGCTGAGACCAAACCTGGAAGAATGGTTTTTGCTTGAGCACGGCCTCAAGCGACGCATTGAGGTCGTTGTGCAGGGCTTTAGCCTAATTCCGCCGATATTGTTGGACACGAGCCGTATCGGCACGATGCCATTGCGGCTCGCCAGACACTTCGAGAAGCGGATGCCACTGCGGATCGTCGAACCACCGCTCGCCCTGCCCAAATTCACCGAGGCGGTGCAGTGGCCCGCGTCCCACAATACTGACCCGGCGAGCATTTGGATGAGGCGGATATTGCTGGAGGAGGCATCCAACATGGCATCTGGGCTTCAGAAGCCGCAAACTCGCAGGCGCTGCTAGGCTCACCAGAAATCCGCTCTCGCGACATTCCAAATACGCTGCTAAGTCCTTCAGTATGCTCGCCGGCTTTCTCATTTCAACGTCTCGGGCGCGAAGCTGCTAGAGGCCGCGGCAGGGCGGCGATCGATTGCGAAGACTTGCCGGCTGTCAGCGTTCTGATGTCGGAGTTGTCGTTTGACGCGCTTGCACTGCAAACCCGAGACACCCGGCAATGTCGCGCACGCTTGTTACAGTGCAATAATGTTTGGCTCGCCCAATAAAATCGCTTGAACCCCACACTGCGTCAGGTTGTAGGTTGGCCGTCGCGACTAACGTTGCGCTACGACTCCCGTCTACAGGGCGCTTTGGCGAACTCACGGCGCTGGCCGAACACTAACGAACTGATCAGGTGCTGTTGCGTGGCTCGCCGGAAGCGGCGAGACCGATCCGCTTCGGATTTCCTGGCGGTTTCCGGCCACTGGGGGTCCGCCTACCGCTTGTTTGCCGTTCTTGCGATCATTTCGCGAGCGTCTTCTCCGCGATCGCACGGTGGATTCGATGTCGATTCGGGCGAAACAATAAAACCGCTTCAGACGCAGACGTGGCCGCTCGATGTATGCACCGCAAGCATGGTTTGTGTTGGATATCAAGACATGCGTTTCAAAGGTTTGGATCTAAATCTACTCGTCGCGCTGGACGCTCTAATGACTGAGCGCAACCTGACGGCGGCGGCGCGCAAGATTAACCTTAGTCAGCCGGCGATGAGCGCGGCCGTTGCCCGGCTGCGCACCTATTTTCGCGATGAGCTGTTTGCAATGAGGGGCCGGGAACTTGTCCCAACCTCACGCGCGGAAGGACTCGCAGCTCCTGTCCGCGAGGCCATGATGCACATTGAACTCTCTATCATCGAACGAACCGTGTTCGACCCGGCTCAATCGAAACGGAGATTCAGGATCGGCCTTTCTGATTTTACAACAATCGTATTCTTCCGAAACGTTGTGGACCGCGCCGCGCGAGAAGCACCCGCCGTCAGCTTCGAACTGGTGCCGCTCACAGATCAGCACGATGAGCTTCTCCGCCGCGGCGAAGTCGATTTTGTTATCCTGCCGGAATTCTTCTTGTCTAGCGCGCATCCCAGAGCCACCCTGTTCGAGGAGAGACTCGTGTGCGTAGGCTGCTGCATGAATAGCCAACTACTACGGCGGCTTACATTGGATCGGTATATGTCGATGGGTCACGTAGCGGTTAAGCTCGGAGGTGCACGCAAGATCTCGGTCGACGAATCCCTTTTGCTGGATTTCGGCCTCAATCGGCGCATCGACGTTCTCGTGCAGAGCTTCAGCATGATCCCGCCGCTGCTGGTAGGCACGAACCGCATAGGAACGATGCCACTAAGGCTCGCAAAGCATTTCCAAAGCACGATGCCCCTTCGGATTGCCGAGCTTCCGCAGCCATTCCCCGCCTTCACGGAGGCGGTCCAATGGCCCGTGCTTCACAACAGCGACCCAGAAAGCCTCTGGATGCGAGAGATATTGTTGCAGGAGGCGACCCGCATGGCAGCCGCACAATAGTCGTCCATCATCCGCACTTCGGAACGAGCGGACACTGCCAACGTTTTCGCACCACCTGGTTCGCCGTTGTCGTAAGCACGTTCGCAAACTCCGCGAACGTCTTATCCCAACGAATGTTTCGACGCCGCACAATTTAGGCTCGCTTCGCTCGAACACATTGTCGCTCGATAGAGAGGTCGCCGCCGGCGGCTAACACGACGGCTTTGTGTGGCTCCTTCGCACGTTCGCATTAGGCCCGATGTGCGAGCGCCGACTGGACTATTGGCTTGGTTTTAGAGACAGGGAGGCACGCCCCAACCAGGCCGCCGGGCGCACCTGTCTCGATACAGCAGGATCAACCACGGGGCTGTCGCCGTCACCTCTCCGAATCAGTAGTGGCTCCCGATGAGCGGAGACAGTTTGGATTCTTCGGAGAAGTACCACCACAGTGAGCGTGCTGGTCATCGACCAAGCATATGAACGAAGACTCTTTTGCGCTGTCGAAGCAAGCATTGCGCACGCGTGTTGCCCTATCGCATCGCTCTGGGGTACATCGCATCTTCCTCGCTCTGTGCCGCGGGTCTGACTTCTTTTGGCCCTACCGCGGCCAAACGTCTTGACGACGTGCGCTGCCCTGACGCAACGACAAACAAGGAGCTCACAGTTGCAGCAATGTAGCGCGGTGTACGATCCGGAAGAGCTTTCCGTGCTGGGAAGCCTTTATGATGGCGCGGTCACCGCGCTACCTCCATCGATGCGAAATCCGGAAAATCGCACAGCAATCGCCAAACTCATCCTGGAGCGTACAGCGGCTGGCGAGGCTCAACTGGCATGCCTGACGAACTTGTTGATCGCCATTTCCCCCAAGGGTTGATCCCCCGCCATTCTGAGGATAGTCACCACTCTTGCGCTGGAATGGAAGACGATCCAGCTAGAGCTTTGAAATCGCTTGAATCACACGTGACGTCAGGTTGTAGGCTTTGAAATTGAACAACATGAGCAAAGCTACACCACGAAGGCGTCGATGGCGCATTGGCGAACTTGCGGAGGCGACCGGAGTAACGGTACGCACGCTGCATCACTATGAACACACGGGGCTCCTAGCCGCCTCAGAGCGTACTGACGGCGGCCACCGGATGTACGACCGTGAAAGCGTTCAACGGGTTCACCAGATTCGGGCGCTACGAGAGCTTGGCTTCTCCCTTGTCGAGATCCGTAAAGCGATGGAGGGCACGACATCACTCACCGACCTGCTGCGCAAACATCTAGAGCGGATAGAACTTCAAGTTGCTCGAGCAACTCTGTTGCGAGATCGCCTTCGCAACATGACCATCGACAGTGAGATCCAGGTCAGTGTGGATGAGCTGCCTGCCACCCTGAGTGCCATGTCGCGAGTCGAGACGCGCAGTCAGACATCCCGATGCACCTGCAAGCTGGCTGCAGATCGCGAGGAACGGTGGCGGCGGATCCGCGACGACTTGCGTGATTGTATGGATCGGGGCGAGCACCCTTGCGGCGAGCGGGCAAAGGCTGTCGCGATTGCGGCGCGCCTGCTGATCAGCGAAATCGCCGGCGCTGATTCACGCGTTTCGATCATCTTGAAGGTACTTGCACGATTGAGTGCCCCCCGCAGTCTGGCTGGTTGGGATCCCCGCCTCATGCAATATCTCGATCTCGCCCTTGGAGGGTTGGAGGATCAGCCGTACTTTGGCTGATCGGCGTCTCTGATGCGGCCGACAGATTTCCGGATTCAACCGGACGGTTCTAATGGCCTCGCCGATCCGGGCTCCCTGACGCCTTGATCGAGCCTCCCTACAAACGGGCTTGAACCGCACGTAACGTCAAATTGTAGGCTCTACCGTGGTCGCAATCTGGTCGACCTAACGCACGCTTCGTTTGACAGGCGGCCTCGTCCTACAGGCTCGCCTGATCACAGCTGCTGGCGTGTCGCTTAAAATGAGCATTGGGGGCTCAACAATGTTGAATAAAAGTTACGCTTCTGCTGCGAGTGCTGCGCTTCTCTTCTGCGCCATCGCCTCGGCTGCGCGCGGCTCCGAAGTGAATATCGCCGTGGCTGGGCCAATGAGCGGAAGCAGCGCTGCTTTCGGCTTGCACATGCGTGATGGTGCGGCTGCGGCGCTCGTCGCGTTGAACGCTTCAGGCCTACTTCCCGATACCAGGATGATGTTGAGTGTCGCCGACGACCCGTGCGAGCCGAGCCAAGTTGTCGCGGTCGCGAAAATGCGCACAACAGAGCGGGTCCGGTTGGTCATTGGCCATTTTTGTTCCTCTTCGCCGATCCCGGCCTCCGACATCTATGCCGACGCAGGCATCGTTCAGGTTTCACCTAGCTCGACAAATCCTCAGCCAACAGAACCCGGCCTTCAAATCGTCTTTCAGATCTGCGGCCGCGACGACCAACATGGCACCGCTGCCGCTGAGTACATTCACAGGAATTACCCCAACGACAAGATCGCAGTGCTCGACGACAAGAGCACCGCGGGCAAGGGTATCGCCGACCGGGTTGAGGCACAGCTTGAGAGGTTCGGTCAACAAGTGATTCGGGAGAGCTATGTAGCCGGCGAAAAGGATTTCACAGCGCTCATCACAAGAATGGAGAAGGATGGGGTGCGCGTCGTCTATATTGCCGGCTGTCATACCGAAATCGCTTGTTTGCACGTCAGCCATCAGAAGCAGGAGCGGTACAGCCTGTCCGCTGAAGGCAACATGCTTTACGCTTATGCCGCCGTGCAAGCACGGGCAGACGAGATGAACCGGACCGGCTCCCTCAATGCTGCGCGCGCCGCTAGCGCACTTCGTTCACCGGCGATCGAAAACCGTGATTGGGCCAGTCCGGTTCGATACAAAGAAAGACAATGCGGTTCCTGGGTTTCTGGTTTCCGGCTGGCGCGACGGCCGTGTTGAAACTGTCGAGCAGAAATGATTGGCGTCAAAACCACCTCTCCAAGCCCAAACTGACACGGACGATGAGATGGTCTCAGCACGCTGGACCAGCGATACTCGCAACCTCCCTTATACTTGCAGCTATCGTAGCGTTCGTCGCGTTCGTTGCTGCCCTCGCAGAGTTACCCGATGTCGAGCTGAACGAGACGCTGCGTCCGATGATAGACAAATAGTCGCCACGCCGAGCTGATCCGGCTCGCAGGCACAGGATCCCTGAAGCCGCCATCTACAATTGCGCTAGGCTCGGCGGCATGGACGTTTCCGCGGTCAAGCGGTTGACAGGACCAGGAAGAGGCTAACACGAAACTGACGATGCTTCTGGTCGAGCACATGCTCCGTGTAGAGGCGCCACCTTCTATCACAGTAACGGCCGGACCGCCATCCACGCATTCTCGTGACCCAATCACGTTGTGCAAGTTCGGATCCACCCACCCAAAGTGAAACACCAAAAGCCCTCAAATGAGGAATGAGACCTCGTTGAGCGCGACGGCATGAAGCAACCAGGACTCACCACCTGGCCATAATCGGAGATCGATCGAGTGAAGAATGGCCTTCCTTCAAGACTAACGTGCGGCATTTTTGACCATTTGGATGACGACGGCAGAGATGCCGCACGACAATATGAAGATCGTCTCAAGCTGGCGGAGGTCTGCGATTCTCTCGGGTTCTACGCTTATCACCTGGCCGAACACCACTGCACACCCCATGGCAGAGGGCCCTCGCCGAACCTGTTCCTATCAAGCCTCGCGCAGCGCACCCGACGATTGCGCTTTGGTCCGCTCGTCATGTTGCTCAACCTTTATCACCCATTGCGCGCATTCGAAGAGATCTGCATGCTTGACCAGTTGAGCGGCGGCAGGCTGGAGCTCGGGGTCGGCCGCGGCTCCCAGCCGATTGAATGGGGCTATTTCGGCATCAGCGCAGAAACCGCTTCAGGCCGTTACACTGAAGCCAGCGAAATCCTGAATATTGCGCTGAAGGGACATACACTATCCTATCAGGGACACCACTTTGAGCTCAGCGAAATACCCTTAACCTTGAGGCCTCATCAACGTCCATATCCGCCGACCTGGATCGCGACCAATCGGGCTGAGACGGCGCAGTGGGCCGCTGCAAATGGCGCCAATCTGGCGTGCATAGGCCCCGCCTCAGTTGTCCGGAAAGTTACGGATGCCTACCGCTCCCATCGGGCCCAGAATAGAACCGCACACGGCCGCGAGCCATTTTTCGGGCTTACCCGCATGGTCGTGATCGCGAAGTCTGACCAGGACGCTCGTGCGGCGGCCAAGACTGCGTATGGACGGTGGCTGGAGAGCTTCAAGTTTCTCTACGACCTGAATGCTATTCCCACGCCGCCTGCCCTTCCGCTCACCTTCGATGCAGCACTTGAGAGCGAGTTGTGCGTCGTTGGAACGCCAGCTTCCGTGCGACAGCTCCTTCTTCACCAAATGGAAGAGGCTGGCGCCAATTACTTGCTTTGCCAGCTTGCATTTGGAAACCTTCCGCTGGCGATTTCTCTGTACACGGCAACCGCAATCAAGGCTGAAATCCTCGATAGCTTTGGCCGTTAATGTCTACATTTGGGACTCATGTGGCAAGGAAACCCGTGCACGAGGTTGTCCGAATCTGGTTGCGATTTTGGCTGTCGTTAGCGGTGGGAGCGAAGGCGATCGTCAGCCTCAATGGCAGCGATGTACCATTCATCTTTTTGACCACGCTTCTTGCTACTTAGGCGGATGAACTCTGCTTTCGAAGGGAATCTGTGTTGTGAGTGCTTTTGCACAATGAATCTTGTCGGCATAGGCGGAACTGGTGGCGGTGCCGTCCACGTCGGCAACGGCAAGATTGTCGGGACGGACGGTGCAAGCCTTCGCTGTGGTGGCAACTACATCGAGCAAGGCGATCGCTATATGCGACGGCCAACCGGTCGACGTTGCGACCTTTTTGTGTTCTCAATCTTGGCAGGTCATCAACGAATGAGCAGGCTCACCTGAAAGCCTTAAGCTCACTGAACCAAGCCGGTGAGAAAACACAAATTAACCGATTTGGATGTAGAACATGAGACTACACGCGTGCGCTATCCACGAACTGGATGCATGCCATCAACACTTTCGATTTTACCAATTTCAGCCAAATACCCCATAACGCGATCGCCGGTTTCCGGGAAGCACATTTCACGAACCTTGTGTGACAATGGATCCTCTTTGCTTTCAGCATGGTTACAGACCACTTGAAGCTTCTCGTGGCTGCATCCCCAACGACACCTCTCAATCCTTGAGATCGACGCACGTGCGGCGCAGATGCGGTGGGATGGCCAATCGCAGCGTCGGGCGCCCAATCTATCGCACCGCCGCCTCCGCCTTTCCCATCATGCTAAAGCCGTCCAAGAAGGCCGGCTCTCACGCAAATTGCTCGGCCAGGGAAAATGCGTGCGCGACATAGAATTTGGGCAGGGAAACTCCCCTCTGCAGCGGTGTGGGATGGACATGTTGCCCTGACCAAGCGGCCAGCATCGACAATCGACCGCTGCGGCGGCCTGCAAACACAGCAATGCAGTCAGCTATGTGACCACCCTAAGTGCAAGACACATATTCTCCAGCCTAAGGCGAGGCACTCATGTCGATCCGTGTGATGAGACCAGCCTCGCGATCTTACCCAGCCTCCTACCTTGTGATCGCAGATTCTCACTCCGCTCGCGCGCTCAGTCTTCTCCGGCGGGCCGCGCGCACACGTGCTGCCTACAAACTGACGCAACGCCATGTCATTCTATGCGCCGACCCTCCTCGACGGTATCCAGACGCGGTTATGCCTTGTCAGCAGTCCTTACATCACCATCGGAACGGGTGGTGGCCGTGCGCGATCTACCGGTCTTGGATCTCAGCGCGCGCAGCTTCCAGGAACCGATCCGCACGTTCAGCGTACCAGGCATCATCTCCAGTCAAGGACCGCAAAGAGAAACCGCAGACGTATGTAGCGGATCCGGGTTTTGGGTTGCCTGGCACGGGCTGGGGCACCATTTTCCGGTGTGGTGAGGCGTCCGGTTCGGGAGCCGCTAACGGCCCATCTTCAGCAACAGCTTCATCCAGCGCCAAGCGCTCTGTATGGTGCTCTGCCTGGCGAGCCCTTTGGTTACACCTTGATCACCATACCACGCCGCAAGCAATCCGGCCGCAGCAGCTCTGGCGGCCCGTTCGCAACTTGCAGCCACTAGCGGCGTCCCCGCTGGCTGGAGCCGCTGCCACGCCCCATGTGCGGGACCGTCTCGAAGGTCCAATCAAATGACAGGCCATCTACAACGCTCTTCGCAGCGCCCTGTACCATCGATTCCGATCTTTGCTGTCCTTACGGGGCACCTGCCTGCCGCTCTGTCTTGCGGAAACCGTGGAGCAGCAGCCATTCGTTCTAGCGTCGCATCTGCCGTCTCGCGAACGAGAAAGCACGAACACCGTTACTCAACCTAACTACTTTGGAGCAATACCGTGGAACTTGACCCTTCCAATTCACGCATGCAGGATCTCGAGGATCGCATCGACGTGCAACTTGACATCGTGGCCGCCCTCATACGCGAAGAAGGCAACGAGGTCCAAGCGATCCGACTGCTTAACGCACTCACAGATCAGATGATTACGGCGGAACTGGAGCTCGGCCAGCTCGGCGATACGAGAGCCCTTCGCTGTGCCGGCGACCGGCGAGTGGGGCGACTGTCGCGAGATCGTGGCGTTTACTACCCAGAAGACCTACAGGTTTTGGGACGCCTTCTCGACCAGGCAGTGGCGGCATTACCGGCAGCGCTGCGAACTCCCGCCAACCAAATGACGATCGCCAAGCTAATTCTGGCACGTGCAGCAACGGAATGAGATTTCGTTTGGCTGGCGTGCTTGCTGAACGTTTATCGCTGGCCGACAGGCGTGCCGGGGCCCGCACTCCCCAGGGATCGATGGCTTGGGGTTGATGGGCTCACCGTCCCGTAAGCGACGCCGCTTCCGCTCGCTTTTCGCAACTGACTCGAAAATTGGCGCGTCCTATTACCCAGCTCGCGCCGGAGATGACACCCTTACATTGGTCCAGCTAGACCCTGCTGTTCCTCAAGCACCTGATAGCTATTGTGTCTTGTATGACCTGCCGCCCACTCCGAGGGCTTATAGCGGGGAAGCGCAACCCAACCCTTGGATGCGAGACATCGCACGGCTATCGGCGCTTGTGACCGCTCAATGCGTTTCGGCCCTCGTTGCGGCATTGTCTCCTACAAACCGGCAACGGAACGCCCCCCACAATCCCTGCCGCATGACAACAATTCGGCAGGGGAGCACTGCAATCGCCGCTGCATCTCCTGCCCTTCCCTCGTGTGACTCAACTGGGGCAAAAACCGCACGGATAGCGGGAAGCCATGCGCAGGGTGAAACAACAGGGTGACGGGCCGTGGACTCATGTCAGAAAGCAAACAAGCGGCGTTCGAACACGCCACATCGGCCCAAAAAGGGACATCTCAAGTGCTAGTACGACTAGAACGCTTCTGGACTTGTGACCGCGAAAGGATTTGAACGGTGGTCATGTTCGGTTCTAGTCATGATTGGCATGGCACCGATTCTTCAGATCGCAAGAGGAGCCGCAAATGTTGACCGATGCCAAGCAACAAGAGCATCGTGGCAACCAAGCGCGCGAACAACGCGTGCTCATTTCTAGCGTTTCATAATTATTCGAATTTGACCTGGAATACGACGTTCGGTCATCGGAGGTTCAACAAACATCTATAAACTTTATTGAAGCGCTGAGAGCAGATCGATACGAACACGGGCTGCGGACCCCACATCTTACTCGCTGGGATAAGCCACAAACTCTCGGTTAGCGTTTGGCAAGATGCATTCTTGTATCGCGGCGTCGAGGAGTGTTGAGATGGATCAGTTCTTACCAGAGCAAGTGCAGGTGCCAGATGCTATCGTGAGCGTCGCATTTGATAAGGCTTGGCAATTTGTCGAGAAGGACCCGTTGCTGGCGCACAATCTCAAGACGGTCCTTCATAGCCGGTTGCGAACTGTCCTTGAGTATTCGATAAGGAACGGCGAACGGAATACTCTAAATTTGGCAAACGAGGCGATACGCAGTTTGAGGGCTGAATTGGCGCCGCCAACCGAGCGATAAGGAGTTTGCACCTCTACCGCCGGATGGGTTGGGTCGTTAAAGGCTCTTGGAGACTTTGTGGGGCAGGAAAACAACAGGGTCTGAGCATGGTCGAGCTGACCGTCCTCCACTCATGTTCTGCCCCGCTGAAGACGAGCACATTCCCGACGGCTGCTGTCTGTGCAACTTTTCTGGCGACCGACGCCAGTAAGCTCGAACTCGAAGCGGGTCGACGACGAGACGGGACAGCCGCCATTCGCTGGCGCCGGGAAAGGGCATACCGCTTTCTCTCCCAACTTTGTGCTCGACACCAGCTTGCGCAACTTCCAAGTGACCACCGTCAGGGCGCAGCATTCAGTGGAGTCTGCGCATCTCAACTTGCGCGCTTCACAATCTGACGCGGCGTGCGATTGCACCGATTTCTTTCGAAGACGTGTTGTGCCGCGGTTACAGCAATTCGCGATCATGTTGTTAAACGCACGCCGCCGGGGAGTAGCTAAAGGAAACGACACTCGAATGAAGAATTTTCTGATTCTGACCGCAATCATCGGTGCACTCAGTGCGGCCGCTCCCGCATTCGGCACGGACCTCGCCGGGCAGCCCGTCAAGATCAAGGCACCCCCGCTGCCGGTCGCAGCCCCGATTATCGATTGGTCCGGCCTCTATCTCGGTGTGAACGGCGGCTGGGGCACGAGCCACAATTGCTGGGATTTCAATGGTGTCACTGCCGAGGGTTGCCATAATTCAGCTGGCGCCACCATTGGCGGCCAGATTGGCTATCGTTGGCACATCTTCAAAACCGTCTATGGCATCGAAGGCCAGGGCAACTGGGCCGACTTCAGCGGCTCCAATGTCAGCACCGCCTTCCCAGCAAACACCATTGGCACCAAGACAGATGCGTTCGGTCTGCTCACTGGCCATATCGGCTACGCGTTCGATGCTGTGTTGCTTTACGCCAAGGGCGGTGCTGCGGTGACCAGCAACACCTATCACATCAACTCGTTGGCTAATGGCACCGAGCTTGCCAAAACCAATGATGTGCGTTGGGGTGGCGCGCTGGGCGCCGGTGCAGAAGTCAGCATCACGCCGCAGTGGTCAGCTGGCGTCGAGTATGCCCACTTGTTCATGCAGCGCGGCAACGTAAGCTTCCCAACGGCCGTTGGCACCGATCGCGTCCACCAGGACGTTGATCTCATCACGGCACGGCTTAATTACAAGTTTGGTCCGGCGTTTGCCAAATAGTGCTCTTCACGCGAATGCGTGAATCGGGAGCCCTGACCACGGTCGGGGCTCCTCCTTCAGAGCTCCTCTCCCGCGCATCCCTGCGGCACTTCGGAAGCACCAGGCCCCGCGCTCGGCTAAGCCTGGGTGACCGGGGTGGAACGACTTCAACGTTGTCGGACCAGGTCGGTCGATTCACACGTCGTCGGAGGTCCTGGAGCTGCACAATCTCAGGTCGCGTGTGGTTCGAGATCGCTTGTCTCGATGACCGTTGCATCTGCGATCTGGCCAAAAATGCCATGCTGAACTTGCCAGAATCTTGAAGCAAAATGGGCCGTTGGTGCTCGTTCCGTTCGACTGATGAATTCAAAGGACATCGAGGCGAATAGCCGTAACGATCGCTTGAATCCGGCTGGTCGCATCCAGCTTTCGCATCGCATTCTTCATATGAAAATTGACTGTATTCTCGCTGACTCCCAGAATCCTTCCAATTTCCCATGACGATTTCCCCTCGGCCGCCCACCGCATGCAGCTGAGCTCGCGCTGCGATAGCGCGACTTTTCGGTCGCAGTCATTATTGGAGGGAGGAGCGATCTCGCCATAGGCGGTGTGAAAGAGGCAGGCCAGCGCGTTAAGATGACCGATGCGATCCTGAGGATCAGCATCGTCGGATGGAGATGCAAACGACACCACAGATATCCGACCCAACGGGCCGAACAATGGGACGCTCATACCATGTTTCAGGCCCGCCTCTCTCGCCTCGTCCAGTACCCGTCTCTCGTCTGGTTGAAGTTGGTAGTGGTCGGCGAGGTGATCCCACAGAAACGGCCGCTTGTGCATTGGCGTCCGCCGCACCACCGGATCAATCGTATGGTACTTGCGTTTGAAGTATCGGTCGCACCAGTCTGCCGGCCACTTCACAGCCACAGTCGGAGGTGGATACTCCGCCAGCCGAAGTGGCTCGACGAAGTTGAGAGCGCCGTAAGCGACTTCACTGAATCCTTCTTCGGTAGCACACCTTACAAGGAGCTCGAACAACGCCTTGAGCGAACGGGTCTGGTTCGCACATTCCGTGAAGCTAAAGAGCCGTTCCATGACCTGAACTCTTGCGTTTGTTCTTTGTGAATTCTGACCGCTCTCGAGGTGCGTCAGACCGCTCTCCAAGTCGTTGCCCCGCCGCCGGATGCGTCGGCATGATCGTCCCATCAAACAGCCGAAATGCCGCCAGCATCCCTGGTCCGAGCTGAACGGCACGCCGCGATGGAAGCGCCTTTGCACATGCAAAGTAATCGGTCCAGTTCGCCGATGACGGGGTGGCCAAATCGGGGATCACCGCGCCCTCATCCGTATTGATGACCTCTGCCATCCATGCCGACCCAACGCTGAACCGCCTTGCTGATGTCGGCGGTGATAGCGCGTTCCAGGGCCATGGCGACCCAGCTGCCGAAGTGAACCAAACAGCACCGGCGGCTACACGCTCAGCTCTATTCGATGGCGAGCAACCGGGATCCTGTCCGGACGACGCTTCGCTTTGTCTAAAGGCCAAGCACGAGGAGATTCTGGGCACTGAACTCCGCGATACAGGGAAGGCAGAGGACGCCGATGCGCTTGGCGGTGCCGGACTTGACCCGCGCGTGCTCGGTTCCCAATCTTGCGAATTAGCATCGCTAATAGTTGGCAGAACTTCCGCCCTGTGACGGCGTCGGGGACGCGATCGATGACCAATACGCAACAGCCGAAGCCGTACTCTTCGCATCATCGCCCGGCGTCTCAGCGGGGCCGTCCGGCAGGTCCGGCGCGAATGAATCGAAGGGGCAGAAAATGGCCATGTCGAAGGCGCAACGGGAGATACGCACAGTCGGGAGGCTTTCTTAATGCAGAGGACACTTTGCATGCGCATCTCCACAAAGGGGGGTTCCGGACCGACTAGCAAGCGTCGTACCAACCGTGATTTCGCGAAAATCAACCCTCAGAACATGGGTTTGTAGTCGAATGGGTGGTTCTCCGGTAAGTGCCTGAAGCAATCATGACATCGGGAGGAAACGCGACAGGGCCATTTGCGCGAGTCGCGGCACCAATTACCTAGCGTATGAAAGGTGGAGCTCCCCTCGGCGGCAGCCTCGAGGCTGTGTTCGCTCCTAACCGTCGACGCCGCAAGCGCAGCCCTCTCGCAACGCAAGTACCACCTTGAAAATTGAGGAGGTCAGTGACACGTGAAAATTAGAACTTGAACTGGCTGTACCTTGGATCGCGCGGATCCCGAATAAGCGTTCGGAATCGGCCTTAGCGGAGGGAAATTGCCCCGGCGCCTTACGTTCGGATCATGATGCGGCTGAAGATCGGCGAAGTATGGTCCGCGGACGCGCGGCAATTAGCCTCCTACGCCACGACGTCACCAGATGTCGTGCATGTCCCTTGAAACCAGCCGCGGCGAAAGTCATCCTTTCACCGCCCCCTCGACAAGTTCGGCGCCTTCGCGGCGTTGCACATGGGGTTTGCTGGCGCATGATGGGACGACGCGATCATTCCTCGGCCTTATCTCCATCCTAAAACACGCTGAGACCATCTGACGCGGTATCGCTCAACGCTGCTAACTATCTCGAGCAAGTGACAGCTCAAGCGGTTCGCAGCCGTGAGCATTGATTGTTTGACTAGCGAACTGAAGGCCATGATCGCCATAGATCAGATCCCTACGTACGTAGCCGTCGCTATGGCCTCCTGATTGTTGCCGCCAACCGTTTTCCTGGTAGTCGTCACCTGATGGCTGGCTGGCGGCGAACCGAGCATTTCAAACATCGCGTGCTGTGCCGGAGTTCAAGTTATTAAAACTGCTCGGCGGGAATCATCCTCGCTGGATTGGTATACGCTGAAGCAGAATAGCAGCGTACCTCAGATAGTGTCACATGTGAGAGTCTCTGGCCGGGCTCGCATTAGCTATAAGAAGGACCTGAAAGTTGTTGTGAGTTGGTGAGCTGCATTGGAGCCGGCACGGAACGCCGAGCCAAGGCGCCCCGACGCACTTTGCCGGGTCTGAAAGTGCGCCGGGCCCGCCCCAACATCATCAGTACATCCGTGATGATGCTAGTGGCAATGAGACAAGCAGCGTGGCGGAATTGAGGCTCATGCATTTCATGCTTGAAATTCACAAATGTTTTCGTGAGCTGCTCCAAAGCACTTGAATCGCACGTAGTGTCACGTTGTACGGTCGCGGACTTGGCGCACTTCATCTACAAGCAACTTGTTTCCGGACACGCGGGCTTCGACGGGACGCGTCCGACTCATGGCGTCTGCGGAGAGGTTCTTGCGCATATCGAAGCTAAGCGGCGAGACGCCAGTCGCCTCCCTAGCAGCTGTTTTCGTGCGCTTGGATTCTCAATGGATGCTACCGGCTGGACGACCGATCGAACCTTCAAGCTGCTGGACGACGTCCGCGCCCCAGCTCTTCTTAGCCGATCGCCTCAGCCCTGTCCGTAGGAAACGGCTACGAAACAGCGCTTCGAGCTCGCGCACTTCGCCCTGGGATTGCTGCGAGCCTACTCCGCCCTGCGCGTCAACTCCTCGATCGTCTGGGCCATTGACTCAATCGTTTGATCCTTCTCGACCACACGCAAGCGCGCGGCTTCGTCCGCTTCCTGCCTGGTTATGGCCTGGATGTCGCCGATCGAGACCTGTACGCGTTTGATGGTCAGATCGAGTTCCCATTTCTCTCCGTTGAGGGCACGCTTTGCGGATCAGCTCGGCTTGAGCCTGCTCCGCCTCGGCACGCTTGGCATTGTTGGACTCCAAGGTTTGACGAAGCTCGGTCGCTTGGACAGTTTATGCCATCAGCTCGGCTGCCGCAGCGTCTCGAGCCTTCTTCGCTTCCATGGCGACCGAGCTGGCCGCGCTCGGCAGCGAACCGCTCGGCGACGTCCTCGATGCTCGCGCTGCGTGGCCTTCCGCTCCTGGCGAAAGCCTCAGCCTTGCAGGAAACCTCGGCATCCTTGTCCGCCAATTTGTCCTGAAAGCGTGCTCACAAAGAGTTCATTCTACCCACGAGCATCCAGATAATCGCCAACGGATGGCTCCCACTCCCGCTCTCAGTCCCAACCCCTAAGCTTCGTTGGCAGTCACATCGAGAGCGGGACCAGATCTCAGGAACAGCTAGGCGCGTTTGACATAACGCAAAGACACCAGAAGGGGCCTCGGTCACCTTCTTGGTATCTGAGCATCGGAAACTTAAGCCTTGCAGACCTCGCTCTTGAACAAGTACTGCGATGCTCGCCTGCCTTGGTACACCATCTACCCGACCGTACCGGATTTCTCCGCGATGTTTGGTGCCAAGACTTGTGAGTTATGGTTGAGGCAGCTGCCGCCGGACGAACCCGTATCGCTCTACGTCCACGTTCCGTTCTGCCGATCGATCTGCTGGTATTGCGGCTTCCCTACAAGCCTCACTCGCAGCGAGCGGCCTATCCGCCATTACTTGGCGGCGATGCATGAGGAGGTACGCCTGGTCGCGGAACAAGCGCCGCGCGCTCTGCCGGTGAGCGACCTGCATTTCGGCGGCGGGACGCCGACGACCATTGCGCGAACCGATTTCCTGGCCTTGATGGAGCTCCTGCGCCGCCGCTTCGCGTTCAGCAAATCGGCTACCATCGCTATAGAAATCGACCCGCGCGCGTTCACCGCCGGGATGGTCGAGACGTTACAAGCGGTAGGCGTCAATCGCGCGAGCATCGGCGTGCAAAGCTTCGACCCCGTAGTTCAAAGGTCGGTCAACCGGGTCCAGAGCGAGGAGCAGACGGCTTCTGTCGTCGAAAGTCTTCGCCAGCATGGGATAAGCCGCATCAATTTCGACCTTCTCTTCGGACTGCCGCATCAGTCGGTGCGGTCCTGCGTGGAGTCCGCGCGAACGGCTCTGGCCATGCGGCCAGACCGGCTTGCGGTTTTTGGCTATGCGCACGTCCCCTCCTACATGAAACGTCAGCGCCAGATCGATGAGGCGGCGCTGCCGGACAATGTCGCCCGCGCTGAGCAAGCCGCGGCTATTGCAGATACACTGGTCTCGGCCGGCTACCGCCAGATCGGGCTCGACCATTTCGCCCTGCCCAACGACGAGCTCGCGCTGGCGCAGAAAGCCGGTGAGCTGCGCCGCAACTCCCTGGGTTATTCGTCTGATACCTGCAAAACCGTGATCGGCTTGGGTCCGTCAGCCATCGGCCGTCTGCGTGATGGTTACGTCCAGAACGAGATCGCAACCGCTTCCTATCACCAACACATTCAGGCTGGTCGTCTGGCAACCTCAAAAGGCTACTGCCTCTCCGCCGAAGATCGCCTCCGCGCCGCAATTATCGAGCGCCTGATGTGCGATTTGCAGGCCGACGTACCAGAGATCTGTGCTGCTCACGGATTTGATCCCATTCCTCTTCTCGATTCGGCCGACCGCCTGGGAATGCTTGCCGAAGACGGGATAGTGGACATTGAAGAGGGGTTCATTCGGGTCAAGCAGGAACACCGGTTTGTCATTCGTGCTGTTGCTGCCGCATTCGACACTTATCTCGACCGTACCCCGTATTAACGAAGCCACGGATGTGAGCAGACCCCGCACATCTAAGCTCTTCGCGAGGGAATGATCCGAAGAGGCGCCCCGGGCAGAAAGGCCAGATTTCGAGGATATATAGCGGCGGTGTGATGACATGACCTTTCAGATATAGCCTCAAACCGGCGAGGCTGATTAGAAGGAAGCAGACTTTGAGGACAGACGCAGCGGATTCCGCCGGTCAGGGGCACGCCTAGAACATGCGAAAAGGGCTCTGACCCACCTTCCCCGGAGTGCTCTCGACGATGGTGAGGGCCTCAACGATATGCCGCTGGAGACGCCCGCGGCCGCACAAGCTTCGGGTATTTTACGGCCGGAGCCAGCTTTGCGAAGTTACGGTCCACCTCATCGAGCGCAGTTGGAGACTCGGCCACCCCTGCAGCGACCTGAGACCTCAAGGCTCGGCTGTTTTCGGTCCTGCGATCACTGGCGCGCCTCCGACGGAAACAGGTCCGTGTGGTTTGGACCGCCCGAGGCGTTTCCTGGCGACGGTTGAAACAGCCTGGGCCGGCGACAAAGGAGGCTCGGAAGCAGCAGAAGGGATAGGCGTTGAACTCTGCAGCGAATCGATCCGCGAAGTCAGCACCGTGATCTGATCCAGGATTCCATTGAGGACATCCCGCTGGGCATCGATCCGGCGGTTGAGTTCTGCGATCTCATCGCCAGCTTTCTGTTGTGCCCACTTTATCTCGGACAGGGACGTCCTGTCCTCCGGTGACAGGCTGCTCGTTGAAGCGACTTCCCGGGTCCCCCGCGTCTCGACAAACTCTTCAAGATTAGCCCAAAACCAGGCGCCAGCAGCACACGAGACGACGAGGACAAGCGGTAGCACCAAAACCGGGAGAATCCGTCTTGACGGCCGGTGCAAGAGCGGCCGCAAGTCCGAAGCGGCCGCTTGATCAATCAAGTCCATGGTCCCTCGCCCAACATCCCCATTCCAGCAGGCTTATTTCGTCGGCACGAGCCTGCGATGCTCACGCGCTCCAGGAGCTGCCAGGGTCGACAATAATCAATCTTGGCGACCTTCCCGATGGGCTGCCCCTGCTGTTGTGAAACGCTCATCCTTGAGCAACGCAATGCGACAAGTTGCGCGCGTTCTCGATCATAGCGTCACCAGCGAGCAATGGTTCTCGTCTTCGTCGGCGATGGTGCAGCATTTTCTCATCATTCAGAAGAACCTTGCAGGTTTTCTTACCTTGCCGTTGCACCAAATGCACACCGCCCACCTGATTCCTGCAGCGCGTTTCGATGGAGCCCGCCTCCGCCTTGAGACCAGCAACTTTTTCGGGGGCGAGCCACGTAAGCGCCACGGCTGATCGGCCGAGCCGCAATGGCCGATTGGACCGGCAACCATTACGCCTGGTCTACTACCAATTCCGGCAGGTTGTTCGAGATGACGGGCACGTGGCAAGCGTGACCAACGACCGCCCACGTCAAGGATTCGGATGCAAGACGGATTTTGCCGTGCCAACGGCGCTGACTGAACCAGCAACTGCTCGCCGACACCTAGCAAAGCTGCTCAATGGCTCATTCCTCCGTATTCCTGGGCCACCGCGTTAGACCGTGTGGGGTTGCCGGCCGCGCAACTTCAAACGCTCTTCGGCCTTCGAGCCTGGCGATTGTCTCGTCTTTCGGTGACAACGATACCAATGAAGCGCTTCGCGAAGCCACGCCTCCTGCCCGGCGAGCCTTGCTTTCTGTTAGCTGCCGTTTCGTCGAGAAAGCCGCCTTCGATGCAGATGCGCGGCACCGCCAGAATCGCCTGATTCACAGTGAGCAAGGTGGACATTCGCAAATGTCGTGTGGCCAGGACAGCGAGGCTCCGCGCGCTCGTCGTGAGCATTTTGCCGAGCCAGCGCTCGCCGCTGGGTCTCGGCGCACTGGCGTCATGCACAAGCAAAGTTTCGGACCACATCATCATGGCGCCGCGAGCTGAGAGGTTCGGGAAGTCCGAGTGGCTCTCTTCGGGTACATCGAGTTCTGGCTCGTCTCCCTCGCCCTCGGACGAGAAAACGCAGGGAGCTTACTCTGTGTCAATCAGGCCGCGGTTCAATCTATTCATGGCCGACAGGGACCCGAACTGCGCCATGCGTGAGGGCTTTCTCGCGACGACCTCGCCTCCGATATACTCGGCTCCGGCAGCACTTTCTTTCAATTTTAGACTCAGGGCAGAGCAACCTGGGCTTCTTATCGCACTTTCGCTAGCGGCTTGTCTGGTCGGCAGTTCCGTACTGGCACAAACTGCGAGCGGGCTTGATCCCAGTAGCCACCCGGTGGATCAGGCCAGCAAAAGACGAAAGGTTTCCGATCGGGCCGCAAAGCTCCCGATCGACTTGGTCCGTCAGGTAATCCGCCCTCCTGCCCCGGCGCCAGCAGCAGGTCCCAGTGTGCGTTTCGAACGGCGCGGCAATGCGGACGAGGCTGCTCAGACGAGAACGAAAAAAAGCATCGATGCCTTCGCGAGGTACGACAATCTGCGTGAAAAAGGGTTGTGGTTCCCGATCCCTGGTCCTGCAGATACGATTGGTCAGGACAAGGGGGGCGTTAGATCTGCGCTGGCGGACGTCGGCATCGGCTACATCGGCTGGACACACAACACCTTTGCAAACAACCAGTTGCCGAATGCAGCCAGAAGCCCTATCGCAAACCAGCTCTAATGGGCCAGAATCCGACCTTCGCGTCGGCAAACTTCATGATCGTCACCTACGATCTCAGCCAGTTTGGCATTGCCGACGGACAGATTGTCGTAGGAGCCGAGCAGCAATACTGGACGTGGGATCGCCCAGGGCCAGATCGAGTGGGACTCAATACGCTCGCCTACTACCAGACTTTCTTCGACAGGACACTAGAACTGAAACTTGGCTACCTCAGAAACCAAAATGAATTCACCGGCACATTGTTCGGAGGGATCACAGGATCGAACATGTCTGCCTTGTTCCAGGCAGGGATGAGCACCAATGCAGCGCCGACGCCAGCGATCAACTTGAAGCTCAATTTCGATGATCGCTTGTACAACAAAGTCTCCGTCCAGCGCTCAATCAGTCCAGATGGTGCCTATGTCCATATAACCGAGAATCCCACCGGCTTGAACTGGAGCACGGCCAATGCAGGCATCCTTCTCGTTGAAGAGGCCGGCTACAAGAGCAAGGCTGCTTCCGGCGTACCTGACACGTGGCTGCGGGCGGGCGTTGGTTTCAACAGTAGCCGCTACACGAATTTGGCGGATCCTAAGCAACAAAGGGAGAGCGGGAATAGTTTTCACTACATCGCGGCGGACAGGCAGCTCTGGCAGAGTGACGCCCTTGGGTCGCCGTCTCGCGGCATCTATAGTGGCTTCTCCGTAATGGGAGCTCCACCTGACCTCAACAGGATTAGCCGGTATTACGAGCTTCGTCTTTATGCGAAGGGAGCTTTTGATAATCGGCCCAGTGACCTGATTGCTCTCGTTGCGACCAACACGGCCTGGAGCAAAGTTGCAATGGATGCTGCTCTGGCTAAGGGCCAGCTTGCGCACCGCGAGACCACAGCCATCACAGGAACATACACCGCGCATCTGGCTCCGGGGATATATGCAAGCGTCGGACTGTCATATATTCATAACCCGACAAGCATCACACACACGCCTCAAACGGAACACGCACTGAATCTGTTGGTGTCTACGTTGGTATTCTTCTGATCATCGCAAGCACCGTTCTGCTCCTGCTTTCTTGTGACGCATGGGACCTGAGCTTTGCGAGCTCTTGATAAAGAGATCGGCTTGCATCTGCGAGCCCGTTAAGTCTGATGCGAGGGGACGCCAGCTGAAAGAGATTACGGCAGGATGTCGTTAGTTCTCCAGGGAGGATCGGCCGGTTGTTGAGGAGAAGCTGTCCCGGTCGTCGTCATTTCAGAAGTTGCCAGCGCGAATAACTCCCCGTACGGAACCATGTCCAAGTCAGGTTCTCGAAAGCTTGCCCGATTACGGAGACCTGTTCAGGTGATCCTGGAGGTGAGGTTAGCGTGGACCCGCAAGATTTTGACCCATCTGACGTACCAGCTTGGCCGCAGGGGCAGCACGCCGTCTCGGAAGCGCCGCAGGCGAGCCCGGCCGCACAACATGCCTTTGAGCAGCACTTGGCCGAGGCAAGGCAGGCAGATCCCGCTCCCGTCGGTGCTCGCGACCACTATCCCCATTTATCTACAGAAGACCGGGACCTCATCGACAGGGCGATTGCTCAATATGCGACTCAGAAAAACCTGCAACCGAGCACGGTCAGTTTCTATACTCAGGCGCTTCGTCAACTGGCGAATGATCTGCGCGCTCGTGGCCAAATGACTGATTTAGAGGACCACGCGTCCTTGCTTGCTCACGCAAATACTTACTTTCCGAAAGACACGGCCATGAAGACAGGCGTAAGCGTTCTTCGTGCGTATCATGAACCCGACCATTTAGTTTCTCGCGGGCGCTCGCGCGCTCTCCCCTCAGCGAAAGACACATCTAACGATAGCCAGCAATCCGCGGATGAAGCGATGGATGCACGTGCCAGGAGCAATCTCCTGCCAAGTGAGGAGGTCCTCATCAATCACGAGCATGACATCGCTCAATCGAGAGCACCGAAAAGACCGAGGACGCTGAATGATCCGGAAGAGGTCGTGGTATACCGGCAGCCAAGCTCAAACGCCGCCTCAGGAGGAAGCAGCGGAGCAATGCCGGTCGCCCGAACGGGCGTCATAATCCGGGCGCAATGGGACAGTCGGCCTCTTTATCCCGAGGATGCTCCCGCTATCCTGAGCCTTGAGGAGGCCCTCATCAAGGGCGGGATGACCGACACGTCGGCGAAGCAATATGCAAGTTCTCTTCTTGGCTATAGCCGTTGGCTCTTCGCAAAAAACAAACCAAGTATTGTTGCTCGGGTAGACGGCAAGTCGCTGACCGACGGCGGTGACTTGCACGAGTTCGGCAAGAGCGACAGACTCCTGAAAGCATTAGAGCATCTCCGGACCTTTCGGTCGACGGGCGTAGTCGTGCCCATCGTGCATCCGGGGCGCACTCGCGCCAAGCTCAATCCTCGCCTCCAGAAAGTGCCTCCCATCAATCTCGAAAGCGCGTTACTGACGGAACCGATACGCATCGACGGCGCCGCTGCACAGCATCGCGCACCGCACGAAGCTAATCGGCAAGAGGAGCATCACCCGGGGCATGATAATCAACCCGTCACGTCGGCTCTCCTCGAAGAACACGTCGCGGTCGATCCAGAGCAGCTTCCTCAGGAGCAGCTTCGGCGCGTACTGGATCATCTTGATGACGAAGCCATCCCTTTGCCAGTTTCCCTCCCGTCAGAGGAGCTTCAGCAGCTGGAAAAGGAATTGCGTGACGAGCTCCACAGGCAATGGGAGGCCCCCCCCGGCCCCTCCTTTTCCCTTGATCCAGAGGAGTTTACCGTCGAACCAGAGCAGTTCTCTCCAGGGGAGCTTTGGCGACTGCTCGATGATGAAGACGCACAGGAGCTTGTTGAAGAGCGAGCTGATCAACCCGCCACGTCTGCTTTCATCCAGGAGCAAGTCGCACTCCATTCGGAGCAGCTCCCTCAGGCAGATCTTCGGCGAGGACCGGATCATCTTATTGATCAATCCAGCCGTTCGCCAGTCTCCGTCCCTCCAGAGGACCTTCAGCAACTGGAAAAGGGCTTGCATGACGAGCTTCACGGACGACAGGACGATCACTTCGCCCCTTTGGTCTACATTGATCCAGAAGACTTTACGTTCGACCCAGAGCAGCTCCCTCCAGGAGAGCTTCGGCGACTGCTTGATGATGACTAAAAAGAGGAGCTTCAAGAAGTGATCAACCCGCCCGTCCGCTCTTGTGCAAGGGCACATCGCATTCGCCGCAGAGCGAGTTCTCAGGAGCGCGCTTGGACAAGTGCTGCAGGGCAGCCTAGCCAATCGATCGGGTTCACACCCCTGTTCCTTGAGAGGCTGTCGTTTCGAAATCTCCCGAGCCAAGCTAGAGTCTGACTACGAGCAGCGGAGGTTGCAGCTTGAGAAACCGCGTCCAAGGCCAACATCGCCGTCGAATTCAGTATTCACGCCATACCTTTGCTACCTGCATCGATTGGATGCATGACTGGTTATGCGGCGAACGCCTCGCGCGAGCTGCCCCGCCGGGCAGAATTGCAGCCAACCTGCGTAAGCTTGGTGGGTTCTGTCGTTGGCAGGTCCCTCTACTATGCCTTGATCGATTAGGGGTTGTGGTGGGAGATAGCCGTGGACGAAACTAGCCTTCGTGACTTTGACGGACCGATGTCACCTCCGATTTGGCGATCATGGAAAGCCCGGACCGGCCATCAAGACTCAGAGCCGCAACCCGAAAAGGTTCTCTCTTCGTTGTGGCCGCTTGCTCTTGTGATTTGGTTTCTGTTGGGATTCGTGGCTTTGGCGAGCTGGGTCCGGACTTAGCGGCTTAAATGATCCGGATCAGCCTGTTCGCAACGATAGTTGGCGGCCTTCTGAGAACAGGCGTGCTCGTGCCTCCCTGTGCGGTATCAGTAACCGTGCCGATACCAGTTGACGTGAGTGCCGGGCGGGTACTCGAATGAACCGCGCGAAGGTTCGCTGACTTCGAGCCGGCATTATTGACCTGCACACTAATGCCGCGCGAAGTCATCGTTCCGGCTGTCATTCCGCCTGCAATATTTGAGAGCCGATTGACAAGACCTCATGGCGTGCTTGCGATGGAAGCCCGTCACGATGGTGAATCCATCCAGAATCCGCCTATTCTCCGCGAGGTCTGATGATCTGTAACGCTCGCCAACAGCTCTTTGTCGGTATCTCGTGCGTCGTCCTGCAAGCCGCCTCATCGCTGTCCCTACTCCACTTTCGGGGAAAGCAATTACGTGGGGCAACGACACAATCTTCGGGAACATTTTTCGGCGAGGCACCCAGATTGGGGCGTCATGAATGGACAGCAGGTTCACAAGTCCCGCAATCTACGATTGTTTGCGAGAGCCTCCTGGTTGATTCCGGTACAGCTACTTATCGGCAGGGCTGGCTCGACAAACGAAGGGAGCGGGGTTGCACTCCGAGCATGAGCTGGGACAGATAAGGAATGTCGCGCACGGTCCAGCGAACCGCTAGCGCGACGGCAACAATCATTGTTCCGAGAAATGCAGCCGCGGCCAACCGCATTGTGGGGTCCCAAAGCTCTCCATACTGTATGGAATCCATGAGACGGAATACCGCACCCTGAATCAAGTACAGCACGAGCGTGCTCGGCCCTAGTTTCTCGGCGATAAAGCGGACCACCCTATTTGAGCGACCGATATTCCAGCATCGAAGCAGGACCTCAATCATTACCGCTGAGGCAACTGCGGAGCCGAGAAACATCAGAAGCACATTCTTTGCTGACTGCCAATCCTGGACCAAAGCGAGATTGTTGTAGACATAAGTGTCGTTGCGCCAAGCCAGAAAGCACATCATAGCCGCTATTGAGGCAGACATAATCAAGAACGCCCTGTGAGAGCGCATTATGCTCGCCCACTGTTCTGTCGACTGCGCAAATGAGAATCCCAGGCAAAAAAACGGGTACATATACTTTATGAGAGGGAATATTGAAAAAGTCAGAGGCGCAAGCACGACCAGAATGACGGATACGAACAAGGCCCAGGACAACCACTGATCGAAGATCGAAACAGTTTTAGCGAGAATGAAACAAATGAACGCGGCCCAGACGAACCAGAATGTGCCGGCGAAATCATTCAGGAATTGCAAAACGTGGTCTTGTGCGCCCGCCGATCGGGGAAACACGGCAAACTTTAATGACTCCAGAAGAGAGCACCAAAACAGCATCGGCACCAGGAGCTGCATCGCACGATCGCGGATAGCTTGCGTGAACGACTTTCGCAGCAGCGCTCGGCAAGAAAGATAACCGCTTATCGCCATAAAGAGGGGCATGTGGAACATGTAGATCCATTTGAAGCATGCCGAATCCCAAAATCCTTCATTTGGGTAGAGGATATATTGGATCAGGTGACCGACGATCACCAAATTGATGAGCACTCCTTTGGTGAAGTCCAAAGAAAGATCGCGATCGTGCGCTGTCTCAGGCACAACGTTTCCTGTTACAGGATGTATCAAGCAGCCGAATACATAGCTGAGGTTGGCCAGCACCTATTGTTAAGGGCACGGTCTGTTTGCATGGAGATCGAGCTATCGGATGACAGCGGAGACAATCGCCGCCGAAAGCTCCAATAGCTGACTGTGCGATAATAACCGAAAGGAAAGGGGAAACGAGCTATACGATGGTTTATCGATTTTTGTACGCACCAACTCGCTTCCATCGGCTTCCCAGGTCCAGCGGACACTTGCACTCTGCTCCGAGCGGAACAGGTGTTTGCAACGCACCGCGAGGAGACTTTGCATGGCGCAATAACTGAACTGCGCATGAAGGCCTAAACGTATGCAGGTTGCGAAGTACCGCGCCCCCGAGCAATTTGGACCGCCATCAGGAAAAGTCTTCGTCAGCAAACTTCCGTTTGCTAGCCAGTTCTTGGCGCTTATTCCGTCGACTGCGCTCGGCGCTCTACTCCGTCGATTGTGAATGTGCGATCTGTAGTAACTGCGGTTTTCAAGACAATAATTGGAGACTATGTGAAAGGATCATGGATGCAGAAAGCAGGTTCGGGCATGCACCAAATTCCTAGAATCCATTGAGCTTGGCAGGTTCTACAAAGACGAGGTTGGACGGTTCGGGCCGTGCCCCTGCAACCGATCATCACCTGCCAGAAGCCGCACTTATAGAACGCCTCACGCGAGCTGCCCCGCCGAAAGCCCGATTGCAGCCCTGCTGCCTCTTCAGCCACGTTCAGGATAAATGCGTACGCGCTGGCGGCCTTCGCTTTCCACTAATTGGCCCCTGTAAGGCACTCCTCGGATTTCGAAATAGGTCGGGCGCCCAACTTCGGGCATGATGCGCTGGCCTTCGAGGACGCGGACAAGATAATCCGGCAGGAATCGCTCCCGGTGCTCCCATCCGCCCCGAATCAAATACCCAAGATCGACTGTACCTTCGTCGGGTCGCGCGGCCCTGACGATCTGCGGGGGACGATAGAGGGGCTGGGATGGGCCGGCTTCGTTTATCCCGCCAGCGCGCGGGTGATGGATCAGGCGAACATCCATGAGGCCTTCCGGCCCGAAAGTCGCGGAATAGCGCTCCCCATTGATCGCAAACTGACTTGGCGCGAACTGGTGTGGCAGCAGATTGATATTGCTCAATACATCGATCAACACGTCTGAAGCCGCCTGAGAGCCGTGCCGCCAGTCCGCTCCAACGATCGCTCCGATATCCCGCGGCTCTGGAGCCGGCCCCGGCGGTCCTGCGAACCACGAGGTGGCTGCAAATTCACGTGCTGGCGCAGAGCGCGCATCGTCACGCAAGTCGTGCGGTGTGGGTGGATCCAGATCAACGAAGGAGTCGAGACCGCCGTAGATGTTTGACGATCGGGGCCTCACCGATGACGGCGATGCGGGTTCTTGCATTTGTTGCCCAAGCCAGGCCCAGGCTCCCTGGCTCGGGGTGGCCGGAGTAGCAGGAAGCTCGAGCGGCGGATAAGCTTGCGCGGCCCAGTGCGGCGCTGGCACTGGTGAGGCGGGTTCGTGGATTTGCTCGGCAAGCCAATCCGGGGCTGCCGCGCTCGGCGTTGCCGGGGCTGCGGGAAGCTGTTGCGACGAACCGGCCTGCCAATCGCTGGGCGCTCGCATCGATGTGGTGGGCCCGTGGATCTGCTCGCCAAGCCAATCCCAGGCTCCCGCGCTCGGGGTAGCTGGCGTTGCAGGAGGCTCCTGCAGTGAGTGCGGCTGTCGAGCAGCTTCCCAAGAAGGCTGGCCCGGATCCTCAGGAGGCCGCAATCCAAGCGCCCTGTTCGCCTCCAGGATTTGCTCGTATTGACCAAGCTTGACTAAATCAGGCTTGATCTTGCCGTCTTTGGTGTCGCGCCTGTACTCCTCGAGATCCTCGACAAACGCGGGGGTGGAAAGTCTGCCAGCCATTGGCGGCCGATCATGCGTCTGCAGCCACTCACTCAGCCTATACATGCGGCGAGCTTGCCTGTCGATCGTCTCCGGCTCGATCCTGTGCGTCGCCTTTTCCGCCGCCGACCACATGTCGATGAGGATTGCGTCCGCACGGTGAGGGGCCAGTCGGCGGAGATCGGGCGCTAGGGCGTTTCCGGCACCGACCTCACGAAGCTTCTTCAAGGCCGCCTTGATGCGTCTGCTTTTGTCCTTTGCGTAGGTATCGACATCCTCATCCAGCTCAGCTTCCAGCTGATAGTTTTCGACCTCCGGGTTGTCCTGCTGCGTGTTTTCAAATTCCCGTTGAATTCGATCCGCAATTGAGGGCCTGCCGAACGTGCTCAGGCGCGCGCTCAAATGGCGCAAATCGGCTGCGGCATTCTTGATCGTGCCGTCGCTAAGGTTACCCGCCGCCTTGTTTCTGAACTCTCTTATCAGCACCTCGTCCTCCTCTGGGACAGCGCGCGTTCGGCCCGGCTGCCGAGCATAGTCAATGCGAAGATTCGTGGAAAAGGCATCCCCCTGTCCTGCATAGCGCGAGTACTTTTCGCTGCTGCTCCCGCCAAAAGCCTTGCCGATTCCCGACTTGAAGCGTGACCATAATCCGCGGCCTTTTCCGCTCTTGGCCGACGCGGCAGACTCTGGGTCCGGAAAGCTGTAGCGCGCGCTGCTGAACAGATCATCTCGCAAGCTGGACTGCGGCACTTGCGCCGAAGCGGAAAGCTGGAAGCTGGGAATGTCTACGCTCCGGCGCGTGCCGCCCAGCGCACTCTCCCGAAACGCGGAGTCCGGCGGCACCCGCATCGAACCGCCGAAATCCTCCCGCCGGATTGCTCGACCCCCTCCTGCGGGAGCCCGATTAGGCGAACTTGAGTTGCTTTCATCAGACGGATCGAGACTCAAATCCTCCAGCCGCCGTTCAAAGCCACCGTGCTCCCTTTGGTTGTCTCCTCGCTGCGCGGTCCGCTCTTGCAGGGCGGCGTACTCCCGCATCCAGGCTCCTGAATCGAAGAATGGGTCAACCGGATCCACCCTGCTCTCCTCATGTTTGTATAGGCCCTACAGCAATCGGTACGGCCTCGTAGCAGATCGTCTAGCAAGAAACAGATTATCGATTGTTGTAGCTGCAACCTTTCGAAAAGCTGACGAGATCAGGACATTGCTGCGCGATCGACGGACTCGCATCGGCCGCCTGGCGACAGGACGGGGCGCTCCAATTTTTTCGCACCTCTCCGCCCGGCCTGTTCCAGTCGACGGATTTCGTAAACCGATGATACCAATGGATCGTCCTATCGATCGTGCGAGGAATTCAAGCATCAGCCCGGAACTACTCAGCCGTTAACAGTGTGTAAGGTCATGCGTGACGAGCATCTTCTCCGCAACTTTAGCGCTGAGCTTATCCTGCGGGCGCTCTTCAATGACGGACAGCGACCTCTCCTTGACGCAGACCGGGGGCCTGGTGACCTGGACTTCCATTTGTTGCTTTCGACTGCGCTTGTCAGGGATCGAATTGGCCTACTGCGGTTTACCAGGTCCGGCGCGTTTGGTCGAATGCAGAACGTCCCTTTCGAAGGCTTACCGCGCATCCGCCGTTTCCGGGAAAACGTGGATCACATAGGGCTGCCCATGAGAGAGCGTAGTCGCCTAGATGAGAGGAACAGCGCGTTCAGACATCAAATCGCCTAGACAGCTTTTTTCAAGGAGATGTGCAGGTTGTCATGAGTTCTCAGTCGTCATCCCGAGCGCCTCTCGGCGCTCGGGTCGGACAGGCAGCTCGCAGTTCGAGGATGAGCTTGGCAAGCCAACTCGGCAAATGAAGATCCGGCAAACTTCATTCGTTTGCTTCAATCCGCCTCAGCCTTTGAGTGGGAAACCGCAAGGCCTGTCGTGCAGTCTCGGAAGCGCCTCGATCAGGCGCATGCACGACTTCGCCGGCATGACGGATTGGCCATCGTAAGCTACGAATACGGTACTCCAGCACTTGCTTTCTCAAATGGATCTCGCTGGAAGGACTCGAATTCAACTAGATCTGACGAACAGTGAACTCCACGTCAAACGAGCTGGTTGGCCGCGGCAGCGCCCTGTCTGGTCTGCTCAACAACTTTCGACCGACGGAGCTCTCGTCCCGAGGAGCTGTTGAGCTGAAGCAGATATGCCTCGTCTTGCGCGCGCGTTTTCATCTCTGGGCAAGACCGAAAGACCCACATTTTCCAAGGTGCAAAAGCACCTTCGCGGCAATTGGCGAGGCGTGACAATCGATTTTTGGCTTCGCTACAGAGCAATAACAGATATATCTCCGGCGTGATGAGACCTCACACTTCGAGGCCGCGACGCTCGGCCAGCACCCGGTGCATGACATCGGGTTTGATCTCACTGGCGAGCTCGTTTCGGACTTGGGCGCCGAGCACCCGCTCGGCATCCGGATCGCCTAGAAGACCGTGCTCGGCCAGTCGCTGATCCAAGCGGGTTTGAAACTCCACGCCCATGGCTTCGACGAGCCGGTCTTGCATCGCTTCATATTCATCAGGAGCGATTCGCCTCAGCACCGTCTCCCAGGGTTGCCAGCGGGTTGCCACGTAGTCACTAAACTGGTTCGCTTCTTGCTCGCGAACCGAGTCCAGTGCGCGCGCCGCATCATTGGATGTCACGTGAGAAACGGTCAGAAAACGCATGTCAGGGGCGACGTGAATCAGCTCCAGCGGCTCGCGAAGAAGATTTTAATAGGCCAAGTAGACTTCAACGTCGTCTAAGTTCGGGTGGAGAGTGAGGAGCGAGTTGACCCTGTCGCGCGCGATCCCTTCCAGCGCGTCCAGGCGGAACGCAACGCCGCCGCGCTGGATCAGTTGGCCGAGCCTATCATCATACACCCCCTCCCCGACGTCAGAATTAAGGCGCGCGGTCCACATACCGTTCCAATGCAGAGTAACACGATCCTCGCAACTCGCGTTGGCTTCAGAAGCCTGTGCGAAAAACTGTTCGCGCAATCTCGGATTGGTCGCCGCCTGCCGCAGATCATCCGCCACGGCCTGCCGAAACTCGTGATTACCATAGTTGACGGTCCCACGTAGCCTATCTAAGAACCGGGCGTAGTCTTGGGCGCCAGGCTCATCCGCAAAGTGCTGCCACTCGGCCAGCGCCGTCGGATCGTCCCCGAGCCGGTGCGCGGCAGCCTCGTACAGAGGCAGCTGCCCAAAATGGGGTGCCGCGAGGTGAGCGCGGACCTCGTCCGGGAATGGGTTATCACCGAACTCGACGTTCTGCAGCGGACGGCTCAAACTTCCCGGTAGGAGATCCTCAGGCAGGCTGGTCAGCCGGTTACCACTGACATCGATCGTTTCGAGTCAGCTCGGAAGGGTTTCGGGGAGATTGGCCAATTGATTGCTGCTGACATCGAGTTCAACGAGATCCCCTGGGAGGGACTCGGGGAGTTTCGTCAGCTGATTGCCACTAACCGCGAGCGAGGTGAGGCTGCTCGGGAGAGCATCGGGCAGGCTACTCAGTCGGTTGTTGTTTGCGTTCAGGATCCCCAGCTGCGCCGGGAGGCTATCTGGGAGACTCGTCAAGCTGTTATCGCTCACCTCTAAGCGATAGAGGCTCGCCGGAAGAGCGTCCGGCAAACTGGTCAACCGGTTGTGGCTAATAAAAAGCTCGCGGAGACCGGGCGGGAGCCTAGCGGGCAGGCTGCCTAGCTCGTTGTGCATGGCGCGGAGGTTCAGCAGTCTCGGCGGCAGGGCGTCGGACAAAGCGGTTAAGGACAGGGATGACAAATCGACCAAGTGCGAGCGCATGTTGTCCGCAGCCCTGATTCGCGAGCGCCCCTGTCGGCGGTTCTCCGCTGAGCTCTGCCCCCTCTTCGCCAACCCAGTTGTCCAGGATCCGCGCGCGCGGAGCTGGGGGTCCGATACCCTGTCAAGCTTTCGACCAAATTTGCCAAGGCACGGTTGAAGCCCCCAAGGTAGCTTTCCCGCTCTCCTTCTTCAATAATATCTGGGGCAGAACCTGCGTTCCGCTGTGCCTGTCCTATGTCCATCATCTTATCTCCCTCATCAGAAACTAAGAAATACGCGTGCCGCTGCGCAAGGCCGCGGAGCAGGAGTTTGCGCGCTGGCGCAACAATCATTGGAGCGGGCGCACGTGCGCCCGCGGCGGCCCACCCTGGTCGAAGGCGGTTCAGCTTCACACGATTTGGAGGCGGCGAATCGATCGATGCTGCTGCAACGTTCGCTGCCCTTCCGTTGGCCGGCAAATCCGGAGGACCGCTAACGTGAAAGTGTTCTGCCGCTAGCACGGCCACCTGTCGATCAGCTGACGAGTCTCGCTGCAAAACGCCCAAGTCACTCGGTTTGGCCGTAGCAAAGACCAGCGTTGCACCGATTGCCTTGGGCATGTGAAGGGACGGCCGCGGAGGTGAGCGTTCGAGCGCCTGCCGCTCTTCGTTTTTCAGGCACTCGGCCGAAAAGGGATCCCTGCCTCCCATTGAGGTAACACACCGTTGCCGCGCCACGGCTCGGTGCTTAAGCCGCTGCTGCGTCGGTGCGGAAGCGTGTAGGCGGAGATAACGGGGTGCGATGGATTCACTGTTCCAAATTGCACGGAGGGTTATGTCGGCCCGACTGTCCACCTTTCGCACGACGACGAAAGTGAATCGTCCGGGACAGACGATGAGCAGGCGGACGCTCTGGCTGAAACAGTTGCAGAATGGCTGAAGGGCAATCCACAGGAGGACGATCGGGAGGTGCTTGCCGCTTGGCAGAACTTTGCAGAAGAGCCGGGCGCTCGGGAATACGGGCTTTTCCTCGGCAAGCTGTTCGAGTCCGTCAACTCTGGCAATGAAGGGTTCCAGCAATCGGTGGCCAATGATCTGCGTCAGGCGGCAAAAAACCCGCAATTGCGCGCCCAGTATTTTCAACTGGCCCTGGACGTCAACCAGAGCTGCGAGGATCGCAGAACTTTGACCTGGAACGGCATGCAGACCGCACGCCTCATCGCAGACGTCGAGAACGGCCTCTATGACAATAAGGCCCGGCTTCCCGATCTCGTCGATCTGGGGCGCGTCATGTTCCGCCTAGACGCGCTGGAGGGGATTGCGCGCGAGAAGGTTCACTCGCTGGGCTCGGGCAACAACGTCGAAGACATCGACGCCATTGAGGTCTTTCTTGCTTATCAAAACAAGCTACGCGAGCGGCTGGGACTACAACACGTCGCGCCGGTCATGCGCTTCTTTGAGGTCTCCGGCGTCACCGACGCTGATGTTGACAGCGCAGAGACATCCGTGCGGAACAGGGAGGCGGCGGAATTCGCCGACTATTTGGCGGTGGACTGGCAACCTTGGGACGACGTGGTGCGTCGCATCGCACCGGAGGACCACGCCAGGACGCAGGACCAGCTCATTGCTGCAATGGGAAAGGAGTTCGACAGCCGACTGGAGCAACAGCTCGCCGACAAAAACTTGAGCGGGGTTGAAACCGACCTCGTCGAGGATGCCAAGCGAGAGTTGGGTGCCGCAGTTCGTAAAGAAATCGCCCGTGAGATCAAGGGCACTCTAAGAGACAAGGTGCTCAATGATCACAGCCTCACCCTGTGAAGTCACCTTTGCTTCAGGGAGGCTGCTAATTCCTACTAAAGTTTCACTCTGGTGCGTCGGTTTGTGCCCGAAAGCCTTCACGTGATGCGCAGCAAGCGCGGCGCAGCGCCAATCTAGAAACCGGCGCTGCTTGACTCGTTCCGGCAGGTGTTTCCCTAAAGCGACAATGGCCGATCTCGCGATGATGCGGATGCTCGTCGGCTGCTATCGACGGCCGCATGGAGACGGGCGAATTATCGAAATCGGATAGCCGATACGCTCGTTTGTACGGCTCCGGAGCCGGCATGGAACAACGCCGTACTCCACCGTACTTGCACCGCGCGTATCGGCTGATCGAGGCGACGGCTGCTGGCTGAGCTACGAGCGCCTGACCATCACTGGCCGAATGAAGATAGCCGCGAAGCATCAGCCCACTTCGTTCTCAGGAGATCTGCGCAAGGCCCTGAGCAAGACAATCAGCCGTTCCCGAGCGATAACGGCGGTGCTGACGTGACGTTCCGTAGAGCTTGCCGACACTGATCCGCCAAAACGGACAAGATGATCTGCGAGCTCGAGCGCGCGCATGTCGGCGGACGACGAACAGATGAGATCGTCGCGCCGGCCCCTTCTACCGGTTGAATCCGGCTGCAGTTAGGTTGCTGTACAAGACTTTCCATCACAATCAGGCTCTCCTCCCCTCATTCACCCGAGGATCGCCGTCGAAGCCCAGCGCCATGAACGTTGCGAGCGTGAAGGTTCGTTGGCAGCCAATCGGTGACACCCCCGAAGAACACGCTTAGCGACCATCTCGCAGCTTCGCCATCTGTCAGTTGATGGGAATGAGGCTCGCGGCGTGAGGGGTTAGCCCCGACGCCGAAGGATCTGTATTCAGCATAATAGCTCGTCCTCAAGGTATTGGTCTTGCCGGGCGTCCATTCGCGCCACGCTTCGGCGATCACAGGGGCATCTATCTTCGCCGACAGGAAGACCACGGTGGCGTAGGGGCGCCAGGGCCGGCCAAGCGCGATATAGCGCGCGGCGGGGTCGGCACTTAGCCTGCAATGATCAAAAACATAGCCACTGTCCTCATCCGGCGCTGCCTTGCTCTGAGCGGTATAGATGACCGCGTGGTTGGCGATGCCGTGCAACTCACATTGCCGAAACCAGGCTTTGGCGTTGCCAAATATGAAATCGACATGCCCTTCGATGTAGCAGTTCGCGAAGTACTGTCGTGACATTCGGCCGTTCGGTCCCTTGCCGGCAAACAGCGTATCCTGGGCGCCGAGCAGGCGGACGCGCGTAATGACGTCCCTGTCGCCGGTAAGGGACAGCGCTACCGCCTGCGAGGGTGGATTGGCCGGATTGAGGGCGTAGTCGTTCTGGATGGTCAGATTCTCGAGCCGGAAGTCATCGCCAGCCGCATCCAGCGTCGCCGAACGGGCCGTTCCTCCTACGTTAATCGCGCCGTCCCCATACACGATAACCGTTTCCTCCGGGCTCCTGCCAGTCCCTTCGATATGAATACCGGATTTGGAGATTTTGACCTTCTCGCGATAGATGCCCGGCGCGATCCGGACATTTCCGCCTTCCGCCGGTAAGGCGTCGATGGCTTGCTGCACGGAATGATAGTCTGCATTTCCGGCATGCGACACCAACAGTGGCTGAGCGTACGCTGGGGGATTGCAGAAACATCCGGCCAGAAGCGCAGCGTATGGCGCGAAAATTCGCATGTGATCTCACTCTTCGTCGAGTCGCGGCACGCTGGACGCAGTCGATATAAGGTACCGCCGCGGGATAGCCGCCGCGCATGGTCAACACATTGTCCTCGCCAAACCAGAACCTGCACGTAGCTTCGCAATCCAAGCCCTGCAAACTAGCAGCCCCCTACGAAGCACCCACACGAGGCCGACCTTCCGCACCATCAGCAATAGGTTCGCCGATGTGGGACTCACCACCCGCGTTCGGCCCCGATGTAGTGCTTACCGATTGCCGTCGCGGAATGCTCTGGAACATGCCTCCGATCCGCGCGGCAGCGGTTTTGCAGCTCGTCCGGGCAGCGGCGGCGATACGTCATTTGCGGCCACGTTCGCATGTTCGAGCTGCCAAGTCGCGGAACTGGCAAAATGGACATCATCGAGTGTAACGCCAAGCGCATGCCGCTCGTCTATGCCGCGCATCAGCAGCACACCATTGTCGCCACGCACATGGCGCAGAACGATCTGGCGATAGACCGGAATACTCGTGCCTTGTGCGCGAGGATCATATCTCGTATCGAACGCCACCGGCCACCGGTTGGCCCTCAGGCACACGTTCTCATAAGTCACGCGCTCGACCAGACCGCCTCGGCCGACATCGCTCTTGATGCGCAGGCCAGAGGTCGTACCGTCCAGCGTCAGATTACGGACCAGTATGTCGCTCACCCCGGAATTCACCTCGCTGCCGATCGACATGCCGTGCCCCCAGCCGAAATAATTATCAATGATGGAGATATGACTGCTTGAGCCATTGTCGCCGGCCTTGATTGCGACGTTGTCGTCTCCCGTGCGGATCAAGCTGTGGGTGATGGTCACATCATGACTGGCGCCAGGGTCGATGCCGTCGGTATTGCGGGCATCCGCCGGCGCATCGATCGTGAGGCCCCAGAACGTGGCACCTTCGACCCGGTTCATCGCGACATGAAAATTCGGCGCGTTGCGCAAGGTGACGCCAGAGAACGTGACGTCCTGCGCATGATCGATCTGGATCAAGCGGGGGGTGTTTTGGTTGCCGCCCTCAGCTCGCGCCCGGCGGGCCAGCTGCCACCAGGTTTCGGCGCCGTCGCCCATAACTGCGCCGCCCTGACCATCGATGATGCCCTCCCCGTAGATACCGCCGCCACGCGTTTTGGAAAAGCTGATGAATGGCCTGCAACCGTCGCCCTTAGCCGTGATGCGACCACACTGTCCGCGGCCCTTGTCGTAAGCAGCTGGTTCGGGGACGGCCATCAGCGCCGCACTGCGTCCGATCCATAAGGTCACGCCCGATTTCATCTCGAGTGGACCTGAGTGAAACTCGCCGCGCCCGAGATAAACTGCAGCCCCGGCGGGGCAATGTTGAATGGCGTCTTGTAGCCTAACTGTATCGTTCTCCCCGGAGGGCACAGGGCGGTCGCAGACCGTCTGAGGTGCAACAGGTTCAGCGATAGTCCGGCGGTCTTGCGCCTTTGCGGAGGGGCAAACAACCATGGAGGCGAGTATGATCAATAGGGCCCAGTTGCGAAAACATTCTGTCATCGATCTCATCTTGTTTTGTCACGCATATCCTTGCTGCGTCCCTCTTGTGGTATTGAGCGCTCGCTCGATCGAGCCGCCGCGCCCGTCACCGGCCGGCGCAAGGATGACATTTATAAGACGCAGCAGATCCCTGGACCTTGCGATCCCGTGGTAGCACCTTGCCTGTGCGCGAAAAAAGACGAAGCGTTTCGCGATAGCTCGAGGCTCGAAAGCTTCGTAACCCAGCCTGCTCACAAGTGACTAAGCTCCACCCGATCCGGGTTTCGGCTTTTTTTGCATCTGCAGCCGCGCGTGAATCCAGGCCGGCTCTCGTGGACGATCAGTGGGCCAGTGTATCCGGTCAACCTTTCGAGAAGCTGACGAGGCTCCGGCCGGCAGCGGATTGCATAGTGATCGCTTGCGGGACATCGTCAGCCAGTTCTCGTCATCATCCAGGCGGTGCGGATAAGGCATGGGTCGGCTTTCCGCGCTCAGCACCGCTTGGCACGTCGCCTGCCCTGCCCAACAGCCATATCGGCCCATCGCGATCATTCAACGCGCCCGCTTGCGCCGCCTTCAGCCACGTCCAGACCGGTAATTTGAGCGACTTGAACACGGACAAACGACCGAAGTGGCCCTAGGCCAAGGTGGACAGCTTTTGATGTTCTATCCGGGAGATCCGGGTGAGCAGCCCCGAACGAGAGGCTCTGGTCAAGAGTGATACGTCCTTCGCTACTCCGCGCGATCCCTGGCCAACACAGTGTGACCAACCAAAAAGTCAAAAAAAGAATCGGCAGGGCCGCACCCCATCGGCTAGTTCGCCCGCCGGGGTAGCAACACGATGAGGCTCAAGATCTTCGCCAACTCCATGACAAAGCCTCGCCGTTAACGTGCGCGGCTGCGGCCTTCAGCGGTCCCATGATCGACCCGAAAACACCAATGCAGCGTCATGGTCGACAGGATCATCGATGCTTCCCGATCTGCGCGGTCGCGCGTTAGGTCGTGAATCGCTTGCCGTGGAGTTGCGCTTGCCTTCATCGATCGGCGATGAGGCCGCTCGACGCTCGAGCCTCCGCTCCAGATCCGCCAATCCTGCCTTACACTCGGCGACAACCGATTGGGCGTGAAGCAACTTGACCTTCAGCTCGTCCTGTTGCCCGAGTATCTTGTCAAGATCCCAATCGTTCTGCATTAGCTCATTGACCATCTGCAAGCACCGATGCAAGGCCGGCAGCTTAGCTTCAAGAACGCAGGCTCCGCATGTCGCAGATGCCCCGCCCTGAGCCATGGGCTTAAAGCGATGTCAAACGATCGTCCTGAGAATGCGTTTAGCTTGCGTTCTTCTTGAGTGAATACGATTCGTTGCGAGCCACTTACAAGACAATCGGCTTCTGCCCGGCAAACCGGAGCGCGATCCAAAGATGGCAGAGTTCGCGAGGCAGGCGCACGGTTTGGAAAGCGCATCAGGGGACCTCTGCCATCGATCAAACGGGCAAGTTTCTTTTGAATACTTCGACCGGATGCTGAACGAGCATCATAGTCACAAGTGGTCTCGACCCATCTTCAAGCAACCGGCATGCCAATGCCGGTTGAGCGTTTTATGAAGAAACGATGTCGGTTTCCCCGCAGCACGTAGTTGCAGGCGGTGCTGTTGTCGCGCTTGAAACAAACGACGTCTTGAACGAGACAGCGAAATCCGCAACCACGAGGGCCATAGCAGTGCTCACGATGGCAGCGGTCAATATAGAGAGAAGATTTGCGGACGTCGGCCACAATGCTCTCACCATTTGTGAGCGGTGCGTTTTGTGTGAGGACATGCTATCGCTGGCCATGGCGCCGATGATGCGAACGCGACCGCAGCAATAAGATCGTGTGAGCGAGAGCAAAGGATAGCTGAAGCGCCCAATCCGGGGCAGCGTGTTCATGAGGAAGACAGCAGAAAAAGCACCCGCATCGCGGCCTCGTCCGTTGGCGAAATGGGTAGCTGGCGGTCAACTCACCGACGAACTCGTCGCAACTGCAACACTCGCCCGCCGATCGCGCTCACGCAGGTCGGACAGATCGCGATGATGGCGACGGATCTGGCCTGGATCGGCCATGTCGGCACTGAGGCAGTGGCGACAGCCGCGCTTGTCGGCATGATCTTGTCGGTCGGCGTGACCTTCGCAGCCGGTGTGATCTCGGCGGTGGTTCCGCTCCCGGCCCAAGCATGTGGTGCGGCGGACGGAGCTCTGGTACGGCGCTCGGTGCGCATGGGGCTATGGGCTGCAATCCTCCTGTGGGAGCCGATCATGGTTTTGCCGCTGCAGGGCGAGCAAATTGTGCTTGCGCTCACATCGAAGGCCTGGCGACGTTTGATACCACGCGCGCAGTTGATGCAATTGAACTCGCACTTCGCTCTCAGCCGGCGCTCGAATGGCAGCTGTGCAGACTCCTTATACGCGTCGCGCCGGAAACCGCCGCGGAGAGGTCGACCGCGCCTCACTGCGGCGTGCCGTCGGCCGGACATTACGTCGGCTCGACGCAACGGCAGTCAAAAGTATCCTCATCGAGCGGATGCGGGGCTCGGCCGCCGCACGAAAGGCGGTCTGCGAGGTCGCGAAATACATCGCCACCTCGGAAATTGAGCAAGCTCTTGGTTCTCTGGCTGAGCACGACAGCTCTCGAGAGGTCAGACGTGCCGCCCTCGACGCCATAGCCTTCCAGCGGAAACTCGCTAACGTCCGCACATTGTTTGCGGTATTTCCGTCCGCGACATCCGACCGACAATGGAGCTTGTTGATCGCGATACTCGATGCGGGTACCCATAGCGAAGACGAACTTTGGCTTGGCAGAATTCTCGTGGACAGCATTCCGCCAGCGTACGAGCGACGCGCCGATGCAACCTTGGAACGGCGCAGGCAAAAGGAAAAGTAGTATGGCAACCCCGTCGGGCCTGTTCTGATTGAGCAGCGACGAGATTCGCGACTACTCGTATAGACCCCAGTTTCGGTCGGGATCGTTGCGCCGATTGTCGGCCTCGGGTGGAGTCGTTTCGGAATGCCGTTTCTGGCCATCGGAGCCGGTCCACTCAAACCGAACGGCGCAACCCGTGCTTTTCCCGGCATTGCTTCGATAGCCGATCACTTGCTTGTGCACGGTATATTGAGCCTGATCCGGTTCCGATATTCGCGATAAACACACTGTCGATGTGCCGGTGGTTGGTAAGATCGCTTTCGGTAATCAACGATGGATCCTTGACCTCGCGCTCTCGTCGTTCTCGTTCCGTGATTTGCGTCCTGAGCTCGTCGGCTTGCGCGAGATAGGCCTCGGCACCTGGGGCGCCCACTGGCTTTGCGCCCCTCTTCATCGGCAGACGCCCGTCCTTGTATGCGGCCAGGATTGCCGCCGCTACATCGGACCCGACTTCTAGGACGAGATCGAGAAACGACCTGTCGCGCGAGCGAATGTCGCTGCGCTCGGCGGCGGACAGGAGCTCACCTTCGAGAACGAGCCGTCGCGTCTTGATGGGCATGATGCCCAGAAGGCTAGCTAGGAGATCCGTGAGGGAGCGCATTCGTCAAACATCCCTTATACGACGGCGGGATGTACATTTCGCGACCTGCCAACCCTAGGGGTCAAGGATGGGTGCCATTTCATCAACATGTGCATCGATCCGCGCGAGGACCTGCGCAGGCACGACGTCGCGCTCTGGAAGAACTGACCACTTGTCGCGCACGGCCGCCGCGGTTTCAGCTACAGCCGTCACCACAGCTCCTTCCGGAAGACGGCTGCGGTTTGCGAAACTGCGCCAGCGTTCTGGAGTCAGCGCCTTGAACGACTTTTCGCCGCCGAGGCTCAAGGCTAGCCCGTCCTTTGGAATGTAAGGAATTGTAGAAAGCACATCGTAGACAGGCGACAACGTTGGCGTCCGGCCATCTCCGGGAAAAAGCAGCGACCAATTCTTGAGATGCATATCGCCGTTTCCAGTGATCGCGGTGAGTGCGAGACGCCGAACAAACTCGATTGCGGAATCGAAGGAGACGCCGCTGGTCAGCGCTGCCGCGATATTGTGATACGCTGCGCCAGTATATTTCTCGGACGGATAGCGGCCGAAGACCTGCGCGAAATCCTCCATATGCACGCGCGCGCCGTCAGCACCGCGGTCGAAGCGGCGGACCAGCAGCACCTTGCCCGTGGACATGGTGTTAAACTCTTCCGGAATGCCGGCGAACTCCGTATTGTCGACGAGTTCGCGCGCCGGGACTTCCATCCCCAACGCTTCCGCCAAGGCCAGGATCGCGAATTCGTTTTCCGAAAGTCCGATGTGCGTGAGGGACGGAAATTTGGCAATGTACTGTCCTTGCTCGTCATCGACGGCGAGCGTGATCCCGCCCTCCTTTCCTGTGTTCTTCATCACAGAAAGTTTCATCTGAACGCCCGCGAGCGAAAAGCGTGCTTTCTTCTTTCCCTCGGTCTCCGGGCCAGTCGGAACGGGGATACCGTCGCTTGGCAGGGCGCGTACCGCGCCTGGCAGATTGGTTCCGAGCGCAGCCAGGAGATCGAAGTCGTTTCCCGGTCGGACTGACGCGGCGTGGTGCTTTTCCATCGCTTCGCGCAGTTTCTCTTCGGGCAGCAGGTTCGCAAAGAACGGAGGCAGCGCCCCGCGTATAGGTTTGGGATCTCGCCGGAGGCCGCCATCCGCTGAGCGAAGCGACAGGCTGAAGATCGGCGGGTTGTTCATGCTCCGGTAAGCGGGCAAAAGGTTGAACGCGTTGTAGTCACCCGGCGTGCGGACAAGGGTGCCGACGGGAAGATCGTTTAATGAGATATCAAGCGACTGGATTCGTTCGGCCGCGAGGACAGCCTGATTCATGACTGTTCTTCCTCTTCGGCATCTGACGTGAATGCGGGGCGATCATCATCGTCGGTCACGGGCTGCAACATCGACTTAATGGCGGGCACCATCGCCTGCGGGATCAACATCATTTCCATGCCAAGGGCGCGGGCGACATTGACGAGTGTCGTTGCGCGGGCGGCAGCGGCGCCCGTTTCGATGTCGCGATAGCGGGGTCTGCTGATGTTCGCTCGAAGGGCGATTTGCTCTTGGGACAAGCCAGCAGCCATCCGGGCCTTTCGAAAGTGCAACCCGAGTTCCTTGAGCAGCGGATCTGGAGCAGGAGGAGCCATGATATGTTCCCGGATCATCACTGAACATATGATACCTAAACAGATCATTTCTACAAGTCAAGATGAATACGTTTACAGATCTTCTGTTAAGAAATTGATCCGTAAACATATCTTATCGGCAACTACCCTGGATAAAAGTGGCACCTATATCTCAGTTGACACAGCTCAACTTGCGGCTCAGTTTTGCAAATATCGATTCGTGCCTAGCCTCTGCTAGTACCGGCGGCCTTGCCGCATGAGGAACGAGATGGCGGACTGAGCAGAAAATGGTCTGTTCACGAAGGCTATTATTGCGCCCTGCGTGCAGTCACCCTTGTAACACCCCTCCGGCCACCCGGAGTTTTTGCGTTGACCGAACCGATGCGCGGGACAGGCCCGCGAAGTCACCCCTTGTAGCCAGAACTACGCGGCTCGGGCTTGGCGGACGGGACAGAAAAAGCTCTGTCCACGAACGGTGTACTGCGTGTTCAGTTCAAAACAGGTGTAGGGCACGCCACGGTCGAACGTCCGTGCCTAGACTGAGCAGATTACGTACATCCAGGGCCCCGCTATTGCGGGATTCCTAGCTCTGGTCTGCTCGGCAGCAAGTTCGCTTGCTCACTAAAGGAAATGGATCATTGCCCTGTTGGGAAGAATTGTGCCCGAACGGGTCCAAATCCCGTCTTGGAGGTGAAAGTTCAGCGCCGTCACCGGCAACTCCCTTTGACTTACGGCCGCTTGTGCGTTCCCAAGCGTGTGGCGGTTGTTCACCGCCCAACAAAGAGGAGGCAGACCCATGCACAACCATGGGAAAGCGCCGAAGGACATCTATGTCAGGGCGCACTTGCGATGGCAGAACGGCCAAATCATTGAGGTCGGTTCGTACCTCAAGGGATTGACGCCAAAGCTCAGCCTTCGCGATTCCGACCTGCAACTGTCCTTCGGCTTCCACCACTCAGGCACGGCCTGAGCGGGAGCCTGGTGACGGCGCTGATCCCGCAATTTCGCCAGGTGTTCGCCGGCGGCGCACAATTCCCTCTCTATTAGGAGAATAGGGACGCTGGTGCTGATCCCTCTTTCTTCATTCCCTCTCACTTAACGCCGCGTGCGTTTTGCCAATTAGGAGCCCGGCCTCTGCGCCGGGTTTTTTATTGCCCGGGGTAGGAGCCGCGAAAGGGCGGCCTCCCGAAGTCCTCAAAATCAGTTCGAGGCCGCGACAGCGCGGCCGGTCCTTCCGCGCCGGCCGCGACAGCGCGCGTGCGCGTCTGCGTCACCTTCAACAATCGCATGCAAGAAAGGAATTCATCATGCGAAAGTCGCCTCAGAGCCCTCACTCAATCCCGAAGGAACGAGTTTGGGTAGAAACCTACAATCGATCAGAAATGGAAAGATTCAGACGGTGCACGGCCACTGGCGCGCGTGGCCGCAGATCAGCGGCCATAATTCCGTTTTCTAATCCGCCTCTGGCGTAAGGAAACAACGTTCTCTTGACTAACATCGGCGTCGGGCTGGGCCTTCTGCTTCCTGCCCGGCGGCTTTTTCTTTTTGGCTCGCACAACGCCAGCCTCAACCTCCCTCGGGTCAGTTCCGATGAAGCGCTTGAGCGCTTCGTCAAAGGGCATGTCGAGGCCAAGCGGCGGCTCTGGCGGTGTGCTCTTAATCTTCTTACGGCGAGCAGCACTTTGTACGGCAGCGGACCGACAACGCAGTCGAATAGGGCGTGCATGCACTCGGCGGGGCTCATGCTACGCCGATTCAGTCGCCAAGTCATTTCCTGCACGTACTGCTGCAGATGCTTCGCACTGACCCAGTGATGGGTCCCCACAATCTGGCCCTTGAGGAGCGCCCAAACTGACTCGATCGAATCATTGTGCGCATCGCCCTTGTACTCGCCCGCCTGATGGTTGACGATCTGGTACGACGGATGGCCCTCAAGGTGCTGGTAGACCGGGTGAGCATCGGTCGCCAGCATCTTGGCCTCCGGCGCCACCGTCTCTTTGACGAACTCATGCATGGTCGCCTGATTGGCAACCGGCAGCACCTTGGCGGCGACTTCGCCCTCGCGCTCAACCGCACCGATGAACGGGCGCCTTGTCCTTACGGTCCACCCTGCGTGCCGCTACGACGCTTATGGCGGTTGATCGCCTTGCCACCGACGTAAGGGGAATAATATACGTGTTGACACCAATTTGAAGTTTGAGATCGTTAGCCTATCAGGGAGATAGGTCATGATGACGCAGTTTAAGACTTGGCGGATTTGATGATTGCGTTTCAGACCCCCCAGACCGCAATCGATCACGTCAAGGCGCTCCGTTGGCCGAATGGCCCGGTCTGCCGCTACTGCTCCAGCGCCAAGGCCTACACCCTGAGCCGCAAGAACATGCACCGCTGCGCCGCATGCCGCCGGAATTTCTCGGTGACGGTCGGAACGATCTTCGAAGACACCAAGCTCCCACTGCGCATTTGGTTCGGCGCGATCTGGCTGATTACGAACCACCCCAAGGGCATCGCTTCCACGAAGCTCGCCAAGGACTGAAGCTCGCCAAGGACTTGGGCATCACGCAGAAGTCGACTTGGTTCGTCCTGCATCGCCTGCTTCACGCGGCCCGGACGCGCTCTTTTAACCGGCCAATGACCGGCAAATGTCGAAGTTGAGGAGACTTCAAGTTACCGAGCGGGAACATTTACCTCAAGCCGAGGCTAAGCGGTTCAGAAAGTTACCGATCGGGAATTCTGCTCCCGAGCAACTGGGTTCATTGAAAAGGAGATCGAGGACGACCGGCGGGAAATCCGCGCTAGTCCCGTCGGGCGGAGCATGGTCCTTAGCGTCCGCTCTGTGTCGAGCGGCGCTGCCGACCCCACAACGATCTCGGCGATCTTGTGGGCTCACGAACTGGCAGCGGATGGGCGATATAGGGGACGATCTCGCTGCGGCGAGAAAACGCGTGAAAACATGAGGCGCTAGGTGATCCGGGCGTGCCCATGATTGCCAGCCGCACTTCCCGTCCGTGTGAAAGGCCGGATGCTTCGAGCCAAGCAGTTCCAGATCAATGGAGAATATGACCAAGAGCCAAGTGATCCAGGAACGCAATCCCGATGTTGCGGTCTGACACCAAATTGGGTGGCTTTGCGCAGCCGACAATACAAGGCAGCCTCCTCGAGACATGCGCCATGGCGGCGGCAGACCTCGTCGAGGTCGTAGCGAACGGGTCCGACGAAATCGGGAAGCCGCCCCGTATGTGGATCGGCCTATCGACCGGCAAGGCCATCTACACAGCCCTCCTTGTACTGCGCTTGCAGCTTTTGGCGGACAGACCTCCCGTCGCAAGCACGAGCGATGCTTCAGCCTGAGCCTTGAGCCATTGATCGCGCCTTCGCGCTAAGCACGTCGAGGCTAGGCCGAATCTCGCTACAACGAGTTCACTCCTCGGAGCCGGATGCTCGCTTGATCTTGCGACAAGTTGACAATTGCCCTTCCTGCGCTACCGCGCTGCCCGACATGGCCCGGTACAGCGGCGTTGGGACGCCGGCTAAGGCCGAGGACGGCATCACCACCGAGGACGAGATTAAGTGCCGATCGGCGAGGCGATCATCGCTGCGCGCTTCTGGAGACGACACCAACCGACAGCTTACCCTCAGCGAAATCAGCTGCCGCCCTGGCGTGCAGCCTCGCCGAATCGAAAACCGGTAATTCTGAATGATCCGGGCCGATGAGAAGGCCAATCTCCGTGCAGCCGAGGATAACGGCGTCGGCGCCTCGTGTACGACCGCGCGCGATGATGTCGACAACTTCCTTGCGCGACAAATCAGAAACGGTGCCGAGGCAGAGCTCATCGAAGATGACATCGTTGATCCGGCTCCGCTCGTCCTCTGCCGGTATGACAGGTGAAAGGCCAAAGCGCTGCCGCAGGCGATCACGATAGAACGGCTGCTCCATCGTATAGCGGGTCCCAAGCAACAGCGGTCGCTTGAAGGAAGCGGCGAGAAGAGCCGCAGCGGTCACATCGACGACGTGGATGAGCGGGACACTCAGCTCGACAGCAACAATGTCGGCAATCACATGCATCGTGTTGGTGCAGATCAGGATGCAGTTGGCGCCCGCGTCGACCAACTGCCGGGCTATCCTCGCTAAATAAGCAGCGGCTTGCGTCCAATCTCCCAGGTTCTGAAGAGTCACGATATAGTCGAAGTCAACCGAGCGCAGCAAGATGTCTGCCGAAGCGAGACCGCCGTGGCGCTGACGGACGATTTCATTGATTTCCTTGTAATAGATAGCTGTGCTTTCCCAGCTCATCCCGCCGATCAGCCCAATCGTCCGCTGCACTTTGAGATCTCCACTTCGCTAAGCCCCTCCGTAATCATAGAGAGGCGTCGGGGCCGAGCCGTCAACCTTGCGCTCCTGGGCCGCACCAGAAAGTACGGAATGCGAAGTCGCCTTGAGCTGCTTCACGACATGCTTCGCCGCGCCGAACGCGGGCGTTGTCTTCAAGAGCTCGAGCCCTTTGTTTCGACATCAAAGTACCAAAGCGGCGTTTGCGCGAGATAGTCAGAAACAGCAAACATCATCTCGTCCGCTTGCTCGAGAACGGTGACAAGCTTGCGAAGCAGTTCGCGGCAACGGGACGGGCGTGGCATGTCAAATATTTACAGGCGAATGCCTTGCTTTGACAGGTCAGCAGCGGAGGGAAATTCCTGGGGCCGCCAAATCGAAGGACTGCCTGCCGACAGTTGGTCTGGAAAACGACAGGTGGTTTTGCCCGCAGCGGATCCTGCTTCCATTCGACCAAATCATACGAGATCATGGAGCCGGCTTTGACACTGGTATCGTAGCGGATCCAGTCTTCGTTCACTTTCACAAGCAGCCGGCCACTCGCGACGCCGACGATCAGCGCCTTCTTCGGGGAATCGAGCTGGATCGGCCCAGCGGGCTCGAAAAGCGCATACTGCCGCTCGGAGCCGTTGGTCCAACAGACGACCCAGGTCACGGCGATCCGCCGTTCACCAAATAGCAATGGCACGATTCCCAAGTCGGTGCGCTGGCCGCGGAAGACCTCGCGCGCCTGATCGAACGGCTGAGCGCGCTTGAGTTCCTTCAACACGAAAGGGTAGCCGGAGTCGGTCGTGGTCCCCTCGCCCCAATCACCTTCAGCAAGGACAGTGTCGCGGCCTAGCCGGCCGACGCTCTGCTTGCCCTCGGGCAGCTCCAAACCATTTGCCACAAAGCTTCTGGGTTCGCTGTCGAACTCGCGGATGGACAGGGCGTCCTTGCCACCGTAAGAGCGTTTGACGCGGCAGCGCAGCGCAAGGCAGCTGTGACCCTTGTAGACCCAGCTTTTGTTCTCGGCGAGAGCGAGCACGTCCATCTCTAGGATGGTCTCCCATCGGGGATTCTGGCCGCCGTAGCTCTCAAGCGTGGTGCGCCCCCAGATGGGATGCACATGGCTCTCGTCTTGCCAAAAAGATTCGAGACCTTGCCGTTCCAGAGAAACGGACGGAATCCGGCGTTTTGCCTGGCCGATCGTCAGCGCGTCCCGGTAAGAGCGATCGGAGCGAGAATCCGACTGCGGCGCGCCCAGCGTCCTTTCCTTCTCGGCCTGTGCCCAGGCCAATGTGCGCGGCCCCTCGCCCTCCTCGAGCCAGAGGAACGCATCGTCCGCCGGCGTCGCACCAGACTGCCCGTGGAGCAGCGCGACCGTAAGACATATTATCGAGAGCAGCGCGGCGCGCCGAAGCGATTTTTTCATTCTGGTTTATCCTCGGACCAGGCACGCAGGTCAGCCCGCAAACTTATTGCGACTGGGCGAACGCAGCCGAATTCATGTTATGACCGTGCACGCGCTGTGACGCGCCGCCCGCAGCTTGATACGTGCAAGCAGCATGCCGCGGACAAACAGAGGGCTTCCGGCGCATCGTGCCGCATCGCCGTGGCAGCTTCCCGACATTGGCTCTGAAAGCTGACAATCGGTGTCCGCCGTCGTGGCCCTACCCGGACATCCTAGCCAACAACCCGCGTCGAGAGCCAAGCCTCATGGCCAAAACTCACAATCGCGCACCCGGCGCATGCCCCCCTCCGCGTCGGCATCCGGGTCTCCAAGCTGGTCCCAGCCGGAGAGATGCCCGAACGATCAGGCCTCACACTGTCCGAAACTGCGGGCGATCGTTTCGGTATCCTGCGCCCGATCGAATCACTCCGGTGCACACCATCATCTCGGACCCTGCAGACGACACCTCACGGACCGCCCCTCCGCTGCTGCCGGTTGTCCGCGTAAGGCTCGATCAGCCACCGCCGCGCGCACATGATGCAACCCGATCGCGTTGCAGAGGTAAGGCACGTTGCCCCGCGATTGCAGTGGGTCGTGGCTTGCGCAGGCGGTTCACGGAAGATCTGTATGCGCCAATGATGGGCGACGCCTGCGAGCTCGAAGCAACAATACTAGATGATAAGCCTGTCTCCTGATCGTGCGCATCTACACGCTCAGCGAGACGCTGTCAGGCTCATGCGATCTTAAAGTATCTTACGTTCCAAGGACTCAAGGTATGCGAAATCATACTCGCTCGACGATTCCGTGATTGCCACGGTCGAGGCCGCAGAACACGGAGGCAGCTATGTCCTTGTGTAGCGCGTCACCTGAATGTCTATCTCGTGATCGCGAAATTCCGCGGTGGTCTCAAGTCGACGGTGAATATATCGACCCAAAAGCGTGGACTCGGATGAATTTCGAAACAACAAAGCCGGTTGTCGAGAAAAACCTCCTTGAAGGCGTGTATGATGGGGGGTTGCTTCCAGCATATCGACGGTCGAACACCCGAGAAGCTGGAGATCGTGCAAGAAATCGGCGAGGTGGACGAAGTGCCTGCTATACGGCCCACGACACCGCTACTCGGGTACGATCATCGCCAGCCCCATCCTGAGTTGCATGATGTGCTGCCTTGAACAGATCACAACAACATGAACGAGCACCGTCATGACCTCATCTCCTCCCGACGCGCGAACGAAACTCGTCATTGCTGCTCTGACCACCGCTGCGTTCGCTATTGGCCGGGACACGTTTGTCATCATTGGAGTGCTCGATGTAATCTCTCGCGATCTTGCGATTTCAACCGGCGCGGCGGGTTCGATCATCTCCATTTACGCGCTCTGCTATGCGGTCTTCGCGCCGCTGAATGCCTGGATGTTCAAGGCGATGAGCGGCCACAATGTTCAGATTCTGTCTGTTTCGATCTTCATCATCGGTAACCTGATCTGCGCGATCGCTCCGAACTTCCTTACCCTTGCTGCAGGTCGCGTCATTGCGGCCTACGGCGCGGCGATGTTCACCCCGACGGCTACCGCGCTGGCCGCGGAGCTCCTGCCGCCAGCCCGCAAAGAGTTCGCGTTGTCTCTCATCTTTGGCGGCATGACTGTTTCACAGGTTGCGGGCGCTCCAGCCACAAGCTGGATCGCAGATGCTATCGGCTGGCGCTTCTCATTCGGTTTCGTGGTCATTGCCGGGCTTCTCGCATTGGTAATCTTCGCCCCGATGATGTCCGGAATAGCTGTCAAGGCGCCGGAGCGCGGAAACGGCCCGATCTCGCAAGGCCTCTCAAAGAGCGTCTACGGTATGCTTTCAGTGACGCTATTCATCGTCGTTTCCGAGTTCACCGTTTACTCCTATGTGAGCGTCTTCATTATCGGTTCTCTGCTTGCCGGGGTGCCGCTGCTTTCAGCCGCGCTCTTTGCCTACGGTTTTGGAGCAGTGACGGGAAACGCTGCGTGTGGCGTTCTGACAGACCGTTTTGGCCCGTATAAAGTTCTCATCGCGGTTGTGAGCGCACAACTCATCCTGCTCGTAGGTTTGGTTGCGTTCAGACAGCATGGAGCCCTCACCGTACTCATCGCCTTCTTTTGGGGTAACGCGAGCTATATGTATCTCGTCCCGATCCAGCACCGGCTTCTCGGTCTGGCCGGAGATCGTTCGAAGCTGGTGCTGGCAATGAACAGCTCGACCACGTTCGCGGGGATCGCAATTGGCGCTTTTCTCGGCGGCATCCTTGTTGAGACCAGCGGCGTCGCGTCTCTGGCTGCGGCATCGCTCCTGATTGGTCTCATCGGCATCGGGCTGGCTGTTGCCTTCATGCGTAGTGGAGCACCTGCAGAAGCCGCGACCGCAGGATGTCGGAGATGATATCGGTCAACCATCGAGCTATCGCCCAAATAAGGACCGCTTGCGCATGTGCGACATTTCCGCGGCGTGCTATGGCTTTCGATCGAAGCCGTGCGCGTTCCGCCTCGTATGAAACAACTAAGGGGGGCCTGCTTTAACGTCAACTATATTGGCTCATCCCAAGCGCCGACGTCCTGGAATTTGACCTCGCCGCGCGCATCAGCCAATGCTTGTTCGTTTACACTTGGCCTCGAAAGCTTACGGCATCAGCATAGCAGAATAGACCTGCAGCCTCAGCGTAGCCGGGCAGTATCGTCCTAGCGGACGAACGCGGTTGTGCGAGCACCTTCCTGAGCTATATGCATCACGCCTGGACCGGGGGAGCACCAGCCCGGCTGGCGTGCCACTTCCCGGCGCGTTGGTCACGAGCGTACGGCTCGTGCCGTTCGTGGGCCGCTCGCAGGAATATGTTGCCACGCCCACACTGCGATCGGGCTCGCAAGTCATATAACTCTGACCGTAGTGATTGGTCGACGGCGTCGGGAGATCAAGGCTGTCATGCGGTTTGCCAGACAGCCTCATGGCTGGGGAAGAGACAATCGAAAGGCCAGACGCTCACGCGCCCTGACAAGGCATCGCCGGACAGGTGCGAGAACACGCGTTGCAGAGAGCTGCTTCCTGAGGCGAATTGGATCAGCCAACCCGGAGATCCTCAGCTGACATCTTGCCTGAACGCCCGGCCTTGAGCTGATAACTTACCCGTGCTCCCTCTTCGAGGGTGGTGTAACCGGCCTTTTCGACGGCACTGATGTGTACGAAGACATCGGAGCTACCGTCCTCAGGCCTGATGAACCCATACCCTTTCTTCGAATTGAACCACTTCACAATACCCATTGTCACGGCGGCATCTCCATAGTGAACCGTTGTGATCTAGCGAAGAGTCTCCCGGCCATCAAGACCTGCGGCAAGAGACGCTGTGCTAGTCACGTGCTCTTTTTTGTCGCGTGGCTCTAGCTGCCGCCGCGTTGTGCAAACGACAGAATGCGCCGTGACGTCGACGATACCTCGCTTCAAGGCTTCCGACCCGGATGACGTTTTGACCTTTGCTTCACTTGTAGCGCCCTAGCGGCTTACAGAAGAGTTGCAGACGTCGAATACGCCGCGCTCATCCGGAGCCGAGCTGGAGCGAATGGGAAGCGTCGTTGAACAACAGGGCGGCCGTGAACTCCTTCGCGCAGCCTGGAACAAGATTGGTCAATCTGCGCCATGCCTGCATGAGCTACGTGACATGCTTTCTCAACCACGGAGACACTCCCAGAGCTGCGCTTTAGCTGTTCGCGTTTGGTTATTATCCGGCGATGTCGGACGAACAGGGGCCTGGCGAGACAATCCTCAAGGAAGCCCATCTGGCAACTTACTTCCAGCTCGCCATGTTGTGCTTGGGACGCAAGGAAATCCGCTCGCCGGCGGTGGAGCCTGTTCAGACCGGTAATTGGCGCATCTGACGAGCTTCATCGAGTCTGAGCAACGTTATCGGCTGCGATCAGCCCGTGCGCCGATTTACTCAGAACAAAGCCGCATCGATGCATAGGTGTATTCAAGGGCCAGATGACGCGCATATTCCATGAGATTGGCCGCGGCGCTGTGTCCCCCGTCGATGTTCTCGTAGTAGAAGTAAGGCTGGGGCAGCGCAGCGAGCTTCGCGGCAGCTTTGCGGCCGTGCGCTGGATGCACGCGGTCGTCCTTGGTGGAGGTAAGAATTAAGGGAGCGGGATAGGTCTTGTCCGCCACCAGCTTCTGGTAAGGCGAGTAGCCTTCGATCCACGCACGCTGCTCGGCAATGGCGGGGTCACCGTACTCGCCGATCCAGGAGGCGCCCGCGCCCAGTTTGGTGTATCGAAGCATGTCCAACAGCGGCACCTGGATGATCGCCGCGTGGAAGAGCTCGGGACGTTGGGTGATTGCGGCGCCAACGAGCAGGCCGCCCTGGCTGCCGCCAATCGCGCCTAGCCGGCGCGGACTTGTGATCTTCCGGCGGATCAGGTCCTCGGCAACGGCAATGAAATCATCCCATGTTGTCTGCTTCATTGCCGCCTGGGCCGCTTGATGCCATTGTGGACCAAACTCGCCGCCCCCGCGCAGGTTCGCAACGGCATAGGCATTGCCTTGTTCGAGCCATAGCCGCCCCAACGGTCCCAGATAAGAGGGCAAAAGAGAAACCTGGAACCCGCCATAGCCATAGAGAAGTGTCGGGATCGCACCGTCAAACCTTGCGTTTTTGGGCCGCACCAGAAAATAGGGAATTGACGTGCCATCACGTGAAGTGGCTTCGAGCTGCTCCACGACATGGTTCGACGCATCGAAGGCAGAGGGTGTCGTCTTCAATTCCTCCAGGCTTTTGCGTTCGGCATCAAAATACCAGACTGAGGTTGGTCTGAGATAGCTCGAGACAGCGAACATGGCCTGGTCCGCTTGATCGGACGCGGCTAACAGGCTGACATTTGCATGTTCCGGCAGCGGGATGGGCGTCGTCGACCAAGCTCCCTGATCGTACTTATAGACGAACGCTTTGCTCTGAACGTTCTCAAGGATCGTCATGATCAACAAATTCTTTGTGGCGCCTAACCCGCTCAGGGCCTGGCGGGGCCCAGGTTGGAAGACGAGCGAGGCTCTAGCGCGCAGGGGATCCTGTTTCCATTCGGCCAGGTCATACGAAATCAGCGATCCGGCGGCGAAGCTGATACCGCCTGGCGGCGTCCAATCTGCATCAAGCCTTACAACCAGGCGACCACCCGCTAGACCGATCAAAGCGGCCTTCTTCGGCAGATTGAGCTTGGCGGGCCCATCGGGCCGGAAGACCACATACTCGGACTCGAAAGAGCTGATTGCGCGGATCGCGCCGGTCGCATGAATATGACCCTCGCTGTCACGAAGCACCAAGGGGGACACTCCAACGTCGGTAGGCTCGCCACGAAAGATCTCGCGAGCCTCACTGAGCGGCTGAGCGCGTTTGAGCTCCTTCACCACAAAGGGGTAGCCGGCTTGCGTCAAAGTCCCCTCACCCCAGTCCCGTGCAACAAGGAGTGTGTCACCATCGACCCAGCCGACGTGCTGCTTGTCCTCTGGGAGATGAAAGCCGTCCGCAACGAAGGTCTTGGTGACGCAGTCGAACTCTCGTACGGACACGGCATCCTTGCCGCCATCGGAAAGACTAATCAGGCGGCGGCGCTCTTCAGGCGGAAGGCAGCTACTCCCTCGAAAGATCCAATTCCTGTTCTCGGCGACCGCCAAGGCGTCCACATCGAGGATGGTCTCCCATTGTGGGTCTTGGCTATGATAGCTCTCGAGCGTGGTGCACCGCCAGACGCCACGCACCTGGTTCTCGTCCTGCCAGAAATTCTCCAAGCCGCGCCGTTTCAGTGAAACATATGCGATCCGTTCCTTGGACTGAAGGATGGAGAGCCCCTGTTCGTAGAAGCGCCGATAGCGAGAATCTGACTGAAGCACGCCGAGCGTCTTCTCGTTCTCGGCGCGAGCCCAAGCCAACGCGGCTGGCCCTTCCAACTCCTCGAGCCAAAGGAATGGGTCGTCAGCCACCGCCGCATCAGTTCGCTCCAGTGAAAGCGCCGTGGACGTGGCGCTGGTAATCGAAGGCAATACCGCGGAGAAGAGTGGTGGCGTGTTCATGGACTTTCTCGAAATAAGATCGAGGGCCACGCTGGCTGGCCCTGGCGCGTCAAGCAGACGCGGCCGAAAGCGTGCAAGCGTATGACATAGCGCCGCTTGCGCTATGTCGCGGGCTGCTCAGTGCAAGCTGCGTGCCGGCTAAAGAGTCGCAAGTTTCAGCCGTTCGGGGTCGCACGACCATGTCCGGTTGCGGACACTGGTTGCCAAGCGGACATCGCAGCGTGTCGGCGGGCCCCTGTCAGAGGGCGCCAGCATTTTCCATCTCCAGTGGGCGAAGACCGGAGACGCAGCGATGCTGCTTACCTCCTCAGCTGAGGTCCTCTTCGCTGGCGTCACCGGGCGGACTTCTCGGCGGGCATCATCACCGACAAAGACCAGCGCATTAACTAGCGGCCAGATCGACATCATCCTAAGGTTGGTATGCATGGCCGATTTCCGACCGGTCAGCCGAAAGCATTGCGAGTTGGAGGAACTTTCTTTCTTGCGAACCGCGCGAAGTCACGCGATAGGTCGTTTCTTGACTGATTGCATAGAAGATTGTGCTCGAGACATGGAGAGTAGAAAGCGACGCGAAACCGTCTACGTTGCAATACGTCTTGAGATAGCCAACAAACTACAGCAGGTACAAGCATACGATCAGGTTCTTTCGTGGGACAAGATCGCGAGAGCGCCGCGCACCGCGGGCCTTGCATGAAGCTGGGCATCAGCAGCGCTTGAGGGAGCTAGATCCTGATCCACCCGAAGAGGGACCGACGCATGAGCGTGGTCCTCATAGAAGTCGCATTCACAGATGGAATCAAGGGCGAGATTTTCGATCAGGCATGCCCGCCGCTGCCGGATCATCCGGGCCAGCTCGATGCTACTGCAACCCTCAGTACGAACTGTCCCGTAACGGTGCTGTTGCGGCCCCTAGAGGCAAGCGCAGATTTCCGGGGCGGAGCGATCCAGCAGCGCGCCGGCTGGCGCCGCCACCAGTCGCATCAGCGCCGTCTATAGATAGCAGCATCAAATGGTGCTCCCATTCTGGTCATGGACGACTCGCATCATGTCGTGACGCAGCTCGTTAACGTTTCTGGCCATCACGCGGGCCTGCGCCCCCGCAAGAGCCGCGTCACCGCAGAAGACATGGATCGCCCTTCTGTCCTGCTACAGAAGCCTGTCATCCACCCTGTTATGCTTTTCGCCGGGTCATTCCTCGCGAGCACCGAGCTCTGGTCCGCGAGTACCATCGCGTGAAGCTGTCGGCACGGGCAGATCCCAGAGTCTGTCCTGTGTATGCTTCAGCGGGACCGCTAAAGCCTCAAAAGCCGACTTCACGTCTGCATAGGCAGCCTCCTTTAAGGCGGCAGCTGCGGGATCGATGTCATTGTAGGCGGTCAGCGCCGCGGTATAATTATGATACAGGGGCATGTGAGCCTCGTTGGTCCAGCCGAGACCGAGATGGTGGAACTGATCCGCCGGAACGGTTACGCGGCTTTTGTCCAACTCGCGGAGGTAGTCCGCCGGCCAGTCGTGGATGGTATAGGATTCAATCTTATCCATCATCGATCCCCAGCGCTTGACACGCTCCTCAAGCGGCATGTTGGCCGCTTTCGAAATAGCGTCTGCGATCTCTTCGGGGTGGTTTGGGTCGACCAGCAGCGCCTCGTCCTCATTGAAGTCTTCAGCCGCCCCGGCAAACTTCGATAGTATCAGAACGCCGGGATTCTTCGGATCTTGGGCAGCAACATATTCTTTTGCTACCAGATTCATGCCGTCCCGCAGCGGCGTGACGACACTTACATGTGCCGCGCGGTAAAGGCGCGCGAGCGCAGCCTGGCTGAACGAGTCATTGGTGTAGTGGATCGGCCTCCACCCGTCTGTGCCATGCTCGGCATTGACGTGGTTGATCGCATTCTCTACGTCCTCCTTGTACTTCTGATACTCCTCGACGTCAGCGCGAGACGACGGCGCGATCTGTAACAGCGAGATGCTGCCCGGCTCGGCCGCTAAAAGGTGGTTGAACGCTTCGGCCCGCTTGTCGATACCCTTCGTGTAGTGGAGGCGGTCTACGCCGATCGCAAACTTGGACCCCTCGAAGTTTTTCAATAACAACGAGATCTTTTCTTGTTCGGCGGGCGAGAGGTCTGCCGCAAGATAATCTGCGAACTGCTTGGGATCGATACCGATGGGGAATCGTTGAAGTCGCGTCTGGCCACGCTCCGTTGCCACGACGCCATCCTTGCTCGCCAGCCCAAAATGGGTTCGGAGGCAGGCCAGGAAATTGTTCAGATCCCGGTTCGTCTGAAAACCGAGCAGATCGTACTCCAGCATCGACTTCATCAGTTCGCGATGCTTGGGTACGCACTCTATCATGTCGGGCGCGGCCATGGCGTATGCAGGAAAAAGCCGGTTGGCCGCTCAATCCCAAGATCATGCAGATCGGCCCCAAGCGGAAGCAAATGATAATCATGCACCCAGAATGCGTCCCGATGTCTCACGTCGAAAGCCGCGCGCGCGACGAAGTCGTTGATCCTTCGATAGCTATCATAATCCTCTTCCGAACCCGACATCCGGTCCGGCAGGGAGCGCAATGCTGGCCACAGCGTTGAATTCGAATAACCTCGATAGTAGCCAGGATGGTCCGCGGCCGGCAGCGCGAGCCTGGCGACGTGGCCTGCACCAGTCGGAACCAGTGGCAGGGGCCGGCCGTCCGATCGGCGCTGTTGAATGGCGCCAGCGCCATTAGACCAAATCCAGCTTGGAGCAAGGCGCACGGGGAACGCACGCTATTTTTTGAGTTGAGCCAGATCCGGGGGGTTGGGCGACGAGACACCCGAGTTCGGGCGGGCGACCAACGAAGAACGAGCTGCGGGGCAGAGGACAACATGCACCGCAAGCATTATGGATCTTTCCAAAACTGCAGACACTAAAGGAGGAAAAGCTGAGCAGCGGCAATCTTCCAGCGACCGAGGTTACGCCAACGGCTAACAGGAACGCCGCTCGCGAAAGCTCTCGCGGCTGTTATCGAGCTGGCGGGACGAAGTCGACGCGAAGGTTCGCCTCTCAGCAGCAAAACGGCGGCAGCCGCGCGCTCGTCAGCGGGCGGGTAGCTCGCTAACCTCAATCAAGTTGCCGTTTCCACATGAATCTATCAGGCGGCAGGGCTCGATTGCGTTTCCGCTTCGCTTTGGTTCACATCTTTGTCGAAAACGAAAATCGCGATCTCATCCGAGAGTTCGGCTTTGGGGCTTCGCTCCCGGTTAGCCGCAGAATGCCGGCGACAAGGCTCCTCATCCTCACTTTGATAGTGCTATGCGACCAACACCCACTCAAATTTGGCCTTTGTCACGGAAGATTTCCTCGTATTTTCATCCTCGAGGATTTCCTGCGCGGAGTGGTCATCTCGCGGCGAAATTCGTCTAAGGTTGGAGGTGATTGTGCAGTACGACCGGATAGATGCCCGCATTCTCGAGATCGTGCAGAAGAATAACCGTCTGACTTCAGATGTGATTGGTGAGATGGCTGGGCTTTCTCCTACCGCGTGCCAACGACGGTTGAAGAGGCTCCGCTCGGAGGGCATCATCCAGGCCGACGTGTCGGTTGTATCGCCAAGAGCGGTCGGACGACCTATTCAAGTGCTTGCGCTGGTGACCTTAGAGCGGGAAAGCGCCGAGATCATCGATAGGTTCAAAAAGGCCATGAGATCATCAATCGACGTCGTCAACGGCTTTTACGTTACGGGCGATGCCGACTTCGTCGTGTACATTACGGCGCGGTCCATGGAGGAGTACGAGGAGTTCACGCGACGCTTCTTCTACGAAAATCGCGACATCAAAGGCTTCAAGAGCATGGTTATATTGGATCGCGTAAAGGTCGGATTCGCTGTTCCGGTTGAGCTTCCCTCAGGCGATTGATTGCTCCGATGCCGATGAGCGCGCCTCTTGCCCGCGAACGAGGTGTTGACCTGACCGCTCCACTCTCCCGGCGCAAACGCCTTCATTCTCTTGGTTGAAAACCGTCGAGGATAAGCCCCTCAACGCGGGATTTGGGCGCCTATGAGTTATTCGTTGCACCAATTAAGATGAAGATGTTGCTATAGTCGTAATCACGCTCTCGTTACGGTCAGCGCGCAGGCTAGCGAAAGGCCTCTTGCCAGGAGAGGGACTATGACCGATCGCGTGCCCGCCGTTCTCCAAGTGCTTGACTGCTCTCACGATGGAGCTCTCGAGCAGCTGTCCGGCACACGGCCGGAGCATCAGCGTTCTCTTCCGGCGGGTCCTGCGAAGCGGCCTGTTGTGAGGAACGTAATCCTGGCGCGTCTTTCAATCCAACAGCTTGCGGCAATAGGGGAGTGCCTCGAGCCGATCGTCTTGAAAGAACGCATGGTTCTGCAAGAGCCAAAAAGGCCGGTCGAGCACGTCTACTTCATGGAGAGCGGCCTCGTTTCGCTGAGAGTTATTGCCGCAGGCAGTATGCTCGAAACGGCAGTCATAGGCTATCGTGGCGCTGTTGGCACTTCTTTTTTGTGGGGAGGACATCTTTCAGCGCATCAATCGGTCGTCGTCTTCCCCGGAAGTGCTCACAGAATTCGCGTCGAGGATCTTCGTCGGATCATGAAAACGCGTCCCGAGATCAGAGAACATCTGTTCGAGTACGTCCAAGCGCTGACATTTCAGTGCGTTCAGGCCGCATTGTGCGGGGTTCGGCACCATCGCGAACAGCGCCTCGCGAGCTGGCTTTGCCTTGCAAGTGAAGCTGTTAACGGCCGCATGCTGCCAGTCACCCACGATTACCTTTCCTCGGTACTGGGACTTCGCCGCGCGGGGGTGACCGAAACCTTGATCCGCTTCGAGCAGCAAGGACTTCTTCGCAAGATGCGCGGCGTCTTGCAGATCGATGAACACAAATTGCTCGAAGAGAAAGCATGCTGTTGCTACAAGCTCGTCTCAGCCGCCTATGCCTTCTCATCAGTGCGCACCCTCAGTGAAGAACAGGCGATTTAACAACTTCCAAGTTGCCTTCTGCATCACCTGCTCAGGCTATTTATCTGGGGCGAAGATGAAGCACATACATCGGCTTGCGGAGCAGGTGATCTGATGGCCTACTGGAGGCTCAGCACGAGGGCTGATCTTCTCGGCAGCATGATGCAAAAATGGGGGACGTGCATCTTGAGAACGGACCCTTGCAGGAGGGCGCGATCAAAGACCGGCCAATCGACTTGCATGCCCATAGGGTCGTTCGCTACCAACCTGGGGCCGCTCGATGAGCTAAGCCGGCCGACGCGGTGATGACGAGATGATCACCATTACGCTTTGGGTTAGGCCAAAACGTCCTTCGAACCTACTCAAAGCGGCCCTGGTGGGCGCTGACGCGCCCCCGATCTTGTTGGCTGCTTGGACGCAGCCTTGGCGCCCATGTTCATTTGGTCGAGCCCGATCTACTCCGGCCTCCTGCTTAGCGATTTATTCCCTGATCACCGCGACCGACGGTCGAGACGAAGTATCCCCGCGCCCAGAAGTGCTGCCGAGCGAAGTTGCGCTTCCTCTCTCCATCCCGCGCCAAGTGGATACCGCTCTTGCCCTTGATGTACCCCATCAGTTGCAACACCGCATATTTGGGTGGGATCATCATGTGAACATGATCGGTGCATCAAATGCCCGTCTCATCCCCGCATTCTTCTACATTGCCAGTCTGCGGAACACATCCGAGATGCTGCCCGTTTTGATCTAGCCTACTTGGGCCGGACATCCTCGCTGGCCAGCACTGGTAGGAGACGGTCGCTCGAATTCGGCGTATTGATTGCGAGCTCGGTGCGTGGCTTGCGCCTAACGGCATAGCTTGTGCGGAGCCCTGGCGACAACGAAGTTGATGTCACTCCATTTCTATAAGTCGCCTGACAATTGCGCGACTGTTCGTCATGCCTCCGCTATGGATTTCGTCACATGAGCCTCAGCCCTCGTTCCACGAGGGGACAGGATGACCCCGCTCCTCGAGTCCGCTTCGCGCAGCTCCGCCACACGGATCATTCTTGTTGGCAGGAATCGGGCCGGCTACTGGGTCGCGCTTGAACAAGGGGGCTTCTTTGGCGGCCTTTTTGTCAACCGCGCGCATGCCATGAAATATGCGCTGCTCAAGAATGGAGGCCATCCAGAAAGCATCATCGAGGTCACGCGTGAAATTGAACTGGAGTTTTGCAGCAGCTCATGAGCGCCGCAGCGTCATCTTCGCAAGCAGATATCCTCGAAACAGTGAACCGGGCATTGGTCAAAAACGAACCTTAGCCCAATGCAAGCTTGCCGTACCCGCCGCTCCCGTCCATGCCGTAGGCCAGTACTGGGATCGGCCTTAGCCGAGCAATCCAGCTTAACTGCCGACCTGCATCCGTAGCGAAATGTCACCTACCAATGCTAGCAATTGATCAAGTCGTTAGAAAACTGTCACTTGGCGAGCAACGAACACAGACCGATCGGCGCGCCGGGAGTCTGCATGCAAGATCAATCAAATTCTCTCCTCACCGACGGCAGCGATCAAGAAGTTCGTTCTTCCCGTGCTGATACGCTGCGCCGCGAGGTCTGCTCCAGCGCCGAACTCTCTTTCCTGATGGAAGCACATGATGGCCTCTCGGCTGCGATCGCCGAGCGCGCAGGCTTCAAGGGTCTTTGGGCGTCCGGTCTATCGATTGCCTGCTCTCTAGGCTATCGTGACGCCAACGAAGCATCGTGGAGCCAGCTTGTTGACGCGGTTGAACGCATCGTCGATTCGAGTGAATTGCCCGTGCTGGTTGACGGCGACGGCGGTTTCGGGAACTTCAACAATGCTCGCCTGCTGGCTCGTAAACTGCGCGTGCGCGGCGGAGCGGGTATTGCGCTGGAAGACAGCTGCTTCCCGAAGCTAAACTCGTTTGTTGGCAACCGTCACCCCCTCGCCGACATTGACGAATTCTGCGGACGCTTGCGCGCCGTGAAGGATACGGTTGCGAACGAGCTCGTCCTTGTGGCCCGCATCGAAGCGCTAATCGCCGGACACGGAATGAACGAAGCAATCGCACGGGCTCACGCATACCGTGAATCCGGAGCTGATGCGATCCTGATTCACTCGCGAAGCAGCTCCGCAGACGAAATCCTTTCGTTCGCAGATGCTTGGCAGAACAGGTTGCCCGTCGTGATTGTTCCAACGAAATATTATCGGACACCGACCTGCGAGTATCGTCGCGCCGAGATCTCGACCGTCATTTGGGCCAATCACTCGATGCGCGCCGCCGTCGCCGCAATGCGTCGGGTCTGCGGCCGCATCTTCGCTGAAGAGAACGTTGCAACCATCGAGCCCGAGATCGCGTCCCTCGAAGATATTTTTGAACTGTTCAGCTATGATGAACTGGCCGAGGCCGACGCGCGGTACCTCCATCCCAACAAGCTGCAGCATTAGGGTCATTCACGGCCGGCTCGGCCAACAATACCTACGTTTGCTGCTCCAACTACTGCCAGAGATGTCGAACAGATTACGCCTTTGGCCAACCACCTATATCTGGGCGGCTACCGCGATCAAATGACTGTCAAGAAAGCAATCATTCTTGCCGCCGGCGTCGGCTCTCGCCTTCGGCCCCTGACGGACCTCCGGCCGAAGCCCTTGGTCGAAGTCAACGGTACGCCGATTCTCTACAACGCCCTCCGAAATCTGGAAGCCGTCGGGGTCGAAGAGGTGACGCTCGTGGTCGGTTATCGCAAGCAGGCTATTCAATACGCGTGCGGGCATCGCTTTGGCTCGCTCGCGATCAACTATGTGGCATCGTCGGCTTTCGAGCGTACCGGAAGCGCCTATTCGCTTTGGCTCGCGCGTGACGCGCTGCTTTCCGGAGATTGCCTTCTCCTCGAGGGCGATGTGTTCTTCGAGGTAGGCGCGCTACGACATCTGCTGCACAGCGGGCTGACCGACGTGGCAGCAATCGTTCCGTTCGACGAATCCATGGAAGGCTCGGCAGTCCTCTTAACCGAAAGCGGCCTGATCTCGCAGTTCCGTATGAGGCAAACCGGTGCAAATCTAGCCGCGAATGGCCCACAGCTTTTCAAAACGATGAACCTATTGCGACTTTCAGCGCCGACCCTCAAGGCGACGATTGTTCCAGCGCTGGACCAGATCATAGGGTCCGGCGCGACGGAGGCCTACATCGAAGAACTTCTTTCGTACCTTATTGAACTGCGCGGCCTGCAGCTCGCCACGACGCGGTGCGACCATGTCAAATGGTACGAAATTGACACGACTGAAGATCTGCAAGTCGCAGAGCGACTTTTCAGGGCAGTGCAAGATCGGGGCGTGCCTCGCAATGGGTGAAACTTCGATGCTCAAATACCTCTGGGATCCGGCGAACGCCATTACAACTGGCGGCCTTATCTTATCATCCGTCAGTCTGTTTCTTGCGGTGTCCAATCGCCTTGAACTGTCGCTAGCAACAGCACTTTGGGCGGTCCTGTCGGACCACCTCGACGGAGTAGTGGCAGCTCGCACGAAACATCGCCGTCCAGATTTTGCCAAGATGGGAAAGAGCCTCGACGGGTTTGCCGACATGATCTACGGAGCCGTCTTGCCCGCGGTAATCCTGATCCAGCTCAGCGGGGCCTCGGTTTTCGCCCTAGTCACTGCGACCAGCCTGCTCGCAGCAGGAGCAGTTAGGCTGAGCTACTTTGACAACTTCGGCCACTTACGTGATGGCAGCTTTCTAGGGCTCCCACTATCATACGACATACCTGTGATGGCCATCATTTTCCTGGCTCGACCGTTGGTTCCAGTTGATCTTTTCGCAAGCTTCACGCTCAGCACTTTCATCCTCCTCGCAGGACTCCACGTCGCGTCGATTCGCGTCGCGGCGCCGAATGTGACGATGTACGTCGCAATCTCAATATTCGTCGTCATCGCTTCATCGACTCTGGGATTGCGAGGCCTAAGTTAAAGCAGCCTGGCGCCAGGAGGTATCAGTGCGGAGTCTCTAGAGCTGCGCAAGTTCGTCCCAAACTTAGCTGCCCGAGAGACGTCAGACGCCGGTTTGGCCGTGTTAAGCAGCCGAAAGGAGAGCTGGGTGTTAGCAAGCAGCATCTTTGAGGGAGCCGCGTTTTACTATGCTCGCTATCAACCGGAGTATCCGCACAAGCTATTCAAGTCGCTTAGCGAGCATCTTTTTCTAACACCTGAAAGTCGGGTACTTGATCTTGGATGTGGTACCGGACAGATCGGACTTGGACTTGCTCCGGGCGTTGGACACGTGGACTGCGTCGATCCAAACCGCGGCATGCTGGGCGAGGTCGACCGACTTTCCTCCGAACGCGGCCTGCTCAACATTTCGCTGATCGAAAGCACCGCCGAGGAGATGGATTCGGGCTTGACCGGCTACCAAGGGGCCACGATCGCCAGTGCCTTTCATTGGATGGACCGGTCGCTCGTTATGGAGACGCTTGATCGTCGCCTGCTATCGTCCGGCAAGGTGGCGATCATCACAAGAGTTCGGGACGAAGCCGTACCGAATGATTGGTGGAACAGGGTCTGGGAGTTCGTGCACACCTGGTGGGGAGGCCATTTTCCCGCTGGACCTGGCGATAAGCGCCGCGAATTGCGGGTGGACCACGAAGCTGTTCTGCGCCAATCGACGTTTTCGAGCATCACAAGGAGCCACATCCCTTACACGGTGTTTTGGACGTCCGACTCACTCGTCCAATATATGTATTCGACATCAAAGGCCTGCCCAGGCGTACTAACCCAGAGAAGAGATGAATTCGACGAGCGATTGCGCTCTCTACTTCACCGCCTGTCCCCAGCTCATACGTTGATCGAAAGGTGCCATTTAGACATCTTGTACGCCGGCCGGTACTAAGGGCGGAGTGCAGACGAAATGGTTCTTCAGGCAATCGCCAAACACTTAACCTTACGGAGCTTCGCACACATGGAGATCGTGCTGAGTTTCAATCGCTCCGGGTGCAGCTTTGATCGGCGAGTTGTTCTTTCGCGGCTCGCGATAATAGACCATTCTGTGCGGCAGAACGACTATACTGCAGCGACTCGTACGTCTGCAGATGAGCCTGGTCACTGCGCGCGGCTCTGGCTGGGGTCATCGAACCAATCCCAACTACGTCCGAGAGCTCTGATCAGTCTTAAAGGCCTGCTGCTCGTCCCGGAGCAACTACAGCTGACCGGGAAACGCGGCATTTGTGGCAGAGGCGGAACCGTCGATTCTGCCATCAACCGCATCATGCGAAGTCCCTTCCCCGACTTCGCTTCTATCCTCTGCCGGCCAGAGTCCTGCCAACAGCCACAACTTTGATGTAGTGCCGTATCGGTCAATCGAGGAGATTCCAAATGTATGGTGCTGAAACGACGGCGCCGATTGATATGACGCGGACATGGGCGCCTGAAGTGCCAGCTTTCCGCGAACATGTCGAAAGAAGCCTCCTTGCGGCGGCGCGCGCACCGGATCTTGCCAGCACAATACAACGCCATCGCTTCCACGGGAGTGCACGTGACAAACAGGCCGCTGCAGATTGGTTGAGCAAGCGGCTTGGCGCGCCCCCTACTCCTACGCGCTTACTGGTGACAGGTGGCACTCAGAACACGCTAGTGGTCCTGTTCTCGCGCCTAGCTGCCGAAGGAGCTGCCATCGCCGCGGAAAAGCTGACATATGCAGCGATCGGCCAACTCGCAATGCTCGGCCGGATTAGGGTTCTGCCCGTTGACATAGACGAAGACGGCATGTGTGACGATTCTCTTGAGGCATTATGCAAAGCTCACAATCTGGCGGCCGTTTACATTAATCCGACAGGTCACAATCCGACGACTTCAATGATGTCGCTTCGACGCAGACAGAGCCTCGTCCGAGTGGCCCGCAAGTACGCTCTTCCCATCATCGAAGATGACGTACATGGCCTTATAACGAAGAACGCGCCCCCTCCGCTGGCCTCGATCGCCCCCGATCTCACCTGGTACCTGATGAGCGTCTCAAAATGCTTGGGCATCGGATTGAGGACTGCGTATCTTATTGCGCCATCGGACGACAGCCTTGCCGATCTTCTTCGACCAATACCGAGCGTCTCGAGTTGGTTTGTACCAGGGTTATCCGCGGCAATTATAACTTACCTGATTGAAAGTGGTGCCGCAAGTCAGATTGTCGGAGAGATATCCAAGGAGATCGCGGCCAGGCAGGACATTGCGCAGGAGATGCTTGGGCATCTAGGGGTGATGCACACGAACAAATCGTCCTTGCACGTCTGGATCGACTTGCCATCTCCCTGGACAGCGGAGCCATTCATCCGAGCTGCTCGATTGAATGGCGTAAGCCTGCGACATCCACGAGTGTTTGCGACACCTGGCGTCAACGTCGAGCACAATATCAGAGCATCGCTGATCGCTCCGACAACCCACGAGGACCTACGACGTGGACTGAGCGCTTTGGCGGACTTACTCGTCAGTCGGACTTAACTCGCGATCACGGCAACTCAGGATAGGTGTAAGCATAGATGTTGGCGCCAGAATTTGCGTATCTCAACGGCCGAATTGTCCCATGGGATGACGCCAGGGTGCATGTATTCTCGCCGGTGGCGAAGTATGGCATCGGTGTTTTCGAAGGAATACGCGGCTACTGGAACGAACATTTCCAGCAATTGTATCTGTTTCGTGTTGCAGAGCACCTCGAGCGATATGCCTTCTCGCAAAAGGCAATGAGGTTCGATGAGCCGATCTCCAGCGATAAGCTGATCGAGGCACTCATTCACCTCTGCCGTGCGAATGCATTTCGCACGACAGTGCATATTCGGATGATGGCCTTCATTGATGGGCCTGGCGACTTGGTAGCAAAAGGACCTGTAGGGACTGCCATTACGGCCTTGCCGCGCGGGACCACCAGACAATCAGTCCAAGGCGCTTCTGCTCAGATCAGCTCTTGGATGCGCATGCCGGACAACGTCATGCCCGCACGCATCAAATGCAACGCAAACTATCATAACGCACGGTTGGCTATGATGCAGGCCCAACTCGATGGGTACGATATCGCTTTTCTCCTTAATTCACGAGGAAAACTGGCCGAAGCGCCAGCAATGTGCATTTTCATGGTTCGCGATGGTCAGTTGGTAACGCCAAGCGGAACCAACGATATATTGGAATCGATCACACGCCAGACTGTTATTCAGCTAGCACGTGAATACCTCGAGGTAGAGACCGTCGAGCGTGATGTCGATCGGACGGAACTTATCCTCGCCCAGGAGGTGTTCTACTGCGGCACCGGCGCCGAAATCACTCCGGTGATTTCGATCGACCGCATGGTGGTAGGGACTGGTCAGCCCGGAGCGATCACACGGCAGCTCATCGAGATCTACGGCGCGATCGCCACTGGAACGAATACCGCGCACCAGTCGTGGCGAACTCCTGTCTTTTGAAGACATGATGGAAACAGGGGTGACCTCCCATTGGCCCCTAGCCATGGTCATTGATGTCATCATGGTCGAATCATTTCGGGTTCTTCAAACCAGAACTGCCGCAATGCTTTTACCCGCCGCAGACGCTGCTGCGGTCGCCAACCTCAGTAAAGAGCGCGCCACCAATCCCGAGCGTCGCTATCGGCACCACAGCGCCAACCGGAGATGGGGACACACCTCCCCTCTCGCTCTTCACCTACTGGTATTTGTAGTCTCTCGTCTTGGGCGCTGCTTGATAGGCTATACCGCGTGATTGAGCGCAGATTTGATGCAACGTCCTCTTTCAAGGTACCCTGCGGGTCTTCGTCGCCCTGAAGGAATCATCCTGCACTCTGTTGGACATTCGAAACTACTCGCCGCTCGGCATCCATCCGCATGAGGAGCGCCGCTCTTGTTTATCTAATTGTCCGCTCGAGGATCGACATGAATGAACGGGTGACATGGCAGCTCTATAACGGCGCCGCTCTGGACTACGACGAGTACAGGCCACGGTATCCTCGCGCGGTCTTTGATATCCTCACGAACTATCAGTCGGCACTTGCGCCACTGCGGTCAGCCACAGACATCGGCGCTGGGACTGGGATTTTCAGCAGACAGCTCATGGCGTCAGTTCCGAGCATTGAGCGCCTCACCTGTATTGAGCCAAACTGCGATATGGCAACCATTGCCAAGGAACGATCGGCGACATTTCGCGGCCTCGACGTCCTCGCCGGATTTGCTGAAAAGCTCCCTCTCACAGATCATTCATGTGAGCTCGTGACCGCAGCGACGGCAGCTAACTGGTTCGATCGACCTATGTTCTACCAAGAGGCCGCACGGGTGCTGAAGCCTTTCGGAACATTGCTGGTTTTACAGAACAAGCATCGGCACGAGGAAAGCGCATTTCTCGATGATTTCGCCAGCCTTCAAGAGCGCCACATTCCTGGATTTCGCCGAGACCACTACTCTGATTTCTGGGGCGGTTATGGGAGAGCTGATTTCGAAGCGGAACTTCGTTCGAGACACGATTGGGTGGCGGTAGAGCGCCACAAGCTCGAATGGCGCCAGACGATCACGGCAGAGCAGTTTCGCGGCTACTGTCAATCAGGACATATGAAGACGGCGATAGCTAGGTCTGGCGCCGCAACTATCGCCAAGGAGCTCGATGGCCTTCTGGACCGGCACCAGGACGCGTCAGGTTATGTCACCGTTGACTGGCTAACCGATCTCGTTTTGAGCAGAGCCCCACCTCAGGAGAAACCGCGGCGCAAGCGCTAACTCACCTTATCCGAATTGCCGAAGGCCGCCGGTGATCGACGCTTGGCTCACATCCAGGCTCGATGCCGGTCGTGCCGGGCTGTTGAGTGAGCCGCAGCAGCTGCGCAAAATCAGTGCAATGCTCGTCGACCGATCTTCAGAAACGGTGGGCCTAGCTCGTGCTGCTGCGCGGCAATGGGCTTGGGCTGTCTGGGACGTCCCCCAGATCGCACAAAGAGAAGGAGGCGTGTCACAATTGTGTTCGCCGCCCCGTCAGCACCAGCTGGCGGCCAACGAAGGTAGCTATGAGCTTCGATGGCATTGATCTCTTCTTCGCGGATACTCAACATGCGGACAACGGCTGCCCCTCGCGCGTCACCCCAATGATGACCGGCCAATTCAGCGTAACCGAACAGCCTTCCTTCGCCTAGAAAACGGAAGGGCACGCTCTCGGATGTGCATCACATGTCGCCGAGGTCATAACGCACCACGCTTCATCTGCAGTATCGGAATAATTCCAAAGCCGATCACCTGCTCGAGACAGCTTTAACACGGGCGCCTTCCACTTGACGCCTCAGACCGCCTCCGCGGGATGTCTTGGATGGTCCGCCTGCCCGCAGTTTGATCTCGCTCGGGTCGAACAACAAGCACCATCGCATCTTCAGGCAATCACATCGAATTATCTGATGCCTGTCATCCTCCAGTTGCGGTCACGATGCCACACACAGCGCACAACGGCTCTAACCGCGTCTGAGGGACCTATGCGCGTTAAGATGAACAGTAACGATGTACACAATGATCAGAAAAAACGGCCGTACTCGACATCAGGACATGCGTTCCGCTTTCGATCCATTGCAAAAGCGGAGCTAGCACTTGCATGTATCCTGGCAGCTCATCCGATTGCCGGAACGGCGCTGGCACAGACGACGAACATGCCCAATCAGAAAGGAGAAACTCCGAGCGAGATCACCAAGAAAAACGTTCAAAAGAAGCTGGTCCAAGTTGGGGCTGATACCGGCGATAAACGAACAGCACGTCCTGCCGCCCGCCCAGCCAGAGCTAACACCCCCCAGCCCGACCAATTCGCGAAGTTCGAAAACCTCCGCATAAAGGGATTGGAAGTCAACTTGCCTGGCCCAGCCGATACTGTGATTCAGGACAAGGGAGGGATAAGGTCCGCGCTGGCAGAGATTGGAATCGGATACATTGCCTGGACGCAAAATACCTACGTTAACAACCTTCTGCCCAATGCAGCCAAGAGCACCATCGCCAACCAACTGTATAGCGGACAGAATCCGACTTTTTATACCCTAAACTACATGATGATGACCTATGATCTCAGCCGATATGGGATCCCCGACGGTCAGATCATTGTTGGAACAGAGCAGCAATCTTGGACATGGCAGCCCGGCGGCCCAGATAGATGGGGGATCAATACGATCGCCTACTACCAAACCTTTCTTGATCGGAAGCTCGAGCTCAAAGTCGGCTATCTCATGAACTCATATGAGCTTGCCGGCACGGTTGTCGGAGGAAATCCAGGAGCAAACGTCTTTGGACCCTCATCGAATGTGCTGTATCAAGGAGGGATGAACTTCGCGCCGGCGCCGACACCAACTCTCAACTTGACCTACCATTTTGATGATCGGCTGTATAACAAAGTGTCACTCCAACGCTCTACCAGTCCAGACGGGGTATTTGCGCATATTACTGCAAATCCAACGGGCTTAAACTGGAGTACAGCGAACGCGGGCATTCTGTTGCTTGATGAGAGCGGCTATCGCAACCGCGCGGCTCCCGGTTTACCAGAGACATGGTTGCGGGCGGGTGTTGGTTTCAACAACAGCCACTACACGAACTTGGCACATCCAACCCAACCGAGAGCTGACGAGAATAGCCTTTATTACGTCGCTGCTGACAGACAACTCTGGCAGAGCCATGTCCATGATGCCGCATCTCGCGGCATCTATGGTGGATTCTCGGTTATGGGAGCTCCGCCTGACCTCAACAAGGTTAGCCAGTATTATGAGGTTCGGCTTTACGCGAAGGGACTCTTTGATAGTCGGCCCAGTGATCAGATCTCGCTTGTTGCTACCGACACGGTTTGGAGCAGATTTGCGGTTGATGCTGCGGCGGCTAAAGGAAATCTCGTTCATCGTGACGCGAAAGCAATCTCCGGAACATATACTGCGCATCTTGGCCCCGGAATATACGCGAGCTTGGGGCTGACATATATCGATCATCCGACAAGCATCACATACACGCCCCAAATCGGCCATGCCCTAAACTTCTCGGCGTCTACATCGATATTCTTCTAGCGAAGTCGCCCGGCTACGTGAAGCCGCTCAAGACTGGATCAGCTAAATCGTGGCGCCTCGGAGATCTGGGCGAGCCGACATGCAAACGACGCGTCCGAGGTTCGCTTAAAGTACGCGCGGGAGACGCCACTTGCGTCCCCTCGCAGTTTCATTGGTTGGTCAACACCGGATCCATGCTTACAGCGCTCCAACGAGCGGCTCGCCAGTGGATATTTGCGACCTTTTGCGCCAGATCTAGCGCGGCGCTCAACCTGCCAGCCACGGCCTTGGCCGCTCTCGCGATGAACCGGACCTTGCTAGGCGCGGACGCGTCCATGGCTCGATTTCGCCCGTCGCGTTCGGCCGCGGAGATGATCTGCCGTTCTTTCCGCGGACACGCGCAAGTTGATACTTACCCCAGACCACGCCAGTGATTACATGTTGCGCGTTTCTCATATACTTTTTCGATGGATGTCATTTGCGTGTCGCCATCTACATCTTGAAGTTCTTCGCGAGCCAGCGCGATCGAGAGGTCGAGGAATTATAGCTGCGATGAGATGTGAAAAGAGTGGCAACGCGCCATTGACGGCCAACCAATCGGAAATGCTCCAGGCTGACGTCTGCCCCTTGGGTTCACTGGTCATCGGCGCAAATGCTTCACAAACATAAACCGCGCGACGAGCGGCCGGTTGAAGCGCTTGCTCGCTGAATTCTTTTGATTGGAGGCTAATGATGCGACGTCTGCTCACGGTGGCTTTGTTCTCGCTGGTTTCGATTGTCATCGCCAAACCGAGTATGGTTTACGCGCTGGAGCTGCGTGTGAGCTATTCGCCGGCCAATTTTTCCCCGATGTACAATGCAGTCGCGGCTGAATTCACGAAAGCGTACCCCGAGATAACAATCAAGTTCGAAACGGCCAAGAGCTACGACGAATTATTACAAAGTACCTTGCGCGCCCATTTGATCAACGACGCGCCCGACGTCTCGCACCAGGGTCTCAATTATATAAGGCTGCTGGCCGATCGTGGCCTTGCCGTACCGCTCGAACCCTTTATCTCGGCCGGACCGGAGTGGAGCCAGGAGGGTGTTGCCGAGGCCATCCGAAACATCGGATCGGTTGGTGACAAAGCTTATGCCGTTCCTTATTCGCTGACGACGCCAGTGCTATTCTACAATAGTGCCCTTCTCGCCCGCGCTGGCGCTGCCCCTGCGAACCTCCCCGATACCTGGGACGGCGTTTTCGATTTGGCACAGAAGATCTCAAAGTTGGAGCCGAACGTCAGCGGGTTCTACATGGAGTACAATGCCAATGGGGCGTGGGGCTTTGAAACACTGCTCTTTGCGCATGGCGGCAGGATGATGACCAAGGGCGAGGACGATATCGCGTTCGGCGAGCGGCAGGGGCTTGCCGCTATGGCAATCCTAGCGCGCGCCGCAGATTCTGGTATGATCGACTTGTCTCGAGACAACGCCCGTCAGTCATTTGTTGGCGGCAAGATTGGTATCTACTTGACGTCGAGCAGCCTTCTCGCTGATTTCGAGCAGAAAATCGGTCAGCACTTCGTGCTTGCGATGACGCCGGTCCCCTTGGCGCACGACGGCAAGACGTTGGCCGCCGGCAACGGAATGACGATGCTAACCAAGGACCCGGCGCGGCAGGAAGCAGCCTGGAAATACATCAAGTTCGCCGCGAGCCCGCGGGCACAGGCGATCATGGCAGCGATGACGGGCTATACACCAATCAACACGGCCGCTCTGTCGGATCCACAGCTACAGAAGCTTTATCGCGAAAAGCCGAACTACACCGTTCCGCTGCGGCAACTTGGCAATCTGATGGCTTGGTATGCATTTCCGGGCGAGAACAGCACGAAGGCTGCGGCGATGATCGTGGACAAAATGCAACTGGTGTTAGGCCGTAAACTCTCGGCGCAGGCGGCGCTCGAGGATGCCGCCAAGGAGGCGCGCAAGCTCATTCTGAAGAAGTGATGCCGTGCTAAGGCGCGGCTCCTGTACCGCCTCTCTGATCTTTCTTGGTGGACCTCGTGTACGAGCAGCATCGGAGCGGTCGCTCGTGACGCCAAGTAACCTCTGCTACCTTGTTAGTTCCGTGACGAAGGTCAAACCCGCACCGGCGGCAAAGCGGTTTTGCGCCTTGCGCTCGCGTTGCAACGCGGGCAACCGGGTTCATACCCTGACAAGCTGAAGTTACCGACGCGAACTTAACATGTGTCGACTGGCGCCGGGCCTCCATCCAATCCCTTAGGGTGTGCGAATTGCAGGCGCAACCCAGACCGATCGAGCAGTAATAAGGCGCACGATAGCGATGAACGCCGACTATCGCACCGCCGACAGTGTTAGGAGCCAACTTTTGTTTCGCTGGGGGCTAACATGGCTAAGACTTTTCCGGCTGTGGCGGCGGTGCTCGCGTTCGCCATCGTCGCCGGCAGCAACATTTTGTCGGGCTTTATGAGCGACTATCTCGCCTGCGGCCTCGCCTCGGCCGCTTCATGCGTTGCCTGGCGCAGCAGCAAGCGGCGTTTTGTCAACCGCGCGCATCGCGAGATGGTGCGCCTCTATGGCTCGGAGTGGAGATAAAGACTCCAATCTTCAGGCCTAAATGCGTGGCTTCCTTTGCGCAAGCGCCAAGCGCAGCGTTTTTCTTTAGGATTGCAGAGCCTTAGAGATCGCAGCCGCCACGGCATTTTATCTCGTCCTCCAGCTCTTTCAGCAATCTGAGGAGTTCGGGACCGTCCATGTCCTCACGCGCGACACGCTTATAGCGCTCCACGATCGTCAGCTCAGTCTGTGAAAGAGGCTCCGCCTCGTTTTCCACTGCCATCTCCCGATCCCATAGATGGCGGGCGCATTTTGGCTCTCAGTCACCGGTAGAGGCCACGAACCGTGCGGTGATGCCGAAGGTTAGCACGGCGCCAGTAGATTGTCTCTGCAAGAGTCGAGGGATCTACCAAGCCGCCGACTGCTGTTGGTCCGCTCCTCTCGAGGGCTGCTCACAGTGGCATGGAGAGGAGGGCGAGCAAGCCGGCGGCGGCCGCTGCCCAAAGCAGCGCATGCTCAATCCACTGTAATCGCGGGTCCCGACACCTTGTGAGGGCGCGGGCATTATCGAAACATGCGTATAAATGCAGTGAGTGACTGTTTGGGAATGGCTGAAGGCCGTCACTCTATTTGCTTGGTACGGGTTGATTGCAGAAGATGGCGGAGACTTCGGCCTGCAGGGATGCGATTTCGGTGGCGAGATCTGTTAGATGACGTACTGTTGCTTCGGCACTGCGCTCACCTAGGAAGAAGAAATGACCGCCTGACACAGTACGCGTGAGACGGCGTGGCAAATCTAACATAAGCGAGCGCAACTGCTCCCAAAGCTGAGGACGGATAGTGGAAAGGTCGGGGCATCCGCTAACGTAGCGCTCGAAGACGTGCTGTGCGTTCAGGAAACCCCAGGTGAGTGAATCGGTCAGCGCATGACGCGCATCAGAAGGCCGCGTCGGCGCTATTACACCCGTTAACGGATGGGAACCGAAATCGAAAGTGCCGAGTTCGTCCGTGACTTCGGCTACCGAAACGGCAGCGCTGCGCGATCTCAGAAATTGTGGCTCTCCGCGCAGCAGAAGCGGCGTATTTACACGATAATCGCGTTGATAGACATCTTCGGGGATGATCACGCGATTGTTGTCGGCCGCTTGGGCAGCAAGTTCAGCGCACCAATTTGAGTGACGCCTTGGCAGACCCGGCTCGTCGGCCGAGAGAGCCCACAAGCCCGCCTCCGTCACCGGCTCGCCCCTCCCGAAGACGGGCACCAGGCCGGGAAACGGAGCGCTCGCGGCGAGCGAGATAAAGCCGATCGGCGGCAAACCGCCTCGGGCGAGCCCTCGACAGACTGCGCGCGCAACTCGACCCGCCATGCTCCAGCCGGCCACGATGACCCGCCGTGGCGCCGGGCTCGGGCCCAAGAGGCTGAGAGTGATCGCGGTCACCGATGCCCCCCAGTCGCTCACGGTCATCTCGGGATAAAGCCGGGGAAAGGAGGGATGATCACTGGGATAGGAGGCGGCCAGAAGCCCCCATCCGACCTCGCGCAGCCAGAAGTCGAGGAAGTCACGTGGATCCGCCCCCGGGTGGCCATATGCGACCCGGGCCAGATGGCCACCGCCAGGCAAGAAAACGACGGTTGGGTTTGTGCCGGTCGGCGGGCGCCAAAACACAATCGCCGGAAACGAGCCGCCATTCATAAACAGCTCGTTCGAAAATAGCGTGGCCGCCGATCTCGCGGCGGGCTCTGAACTTGTCGGGCAACAGGGAACCACCCCACCTCTCCAATGATGGCTCGACTTGTGTTTCGGGGAAAACGCCGCCAGTTCTTGGGGCTATCGGACCGAGGCTATGCTCGTCTTCGCAGGCATGGATGATCGCTGCAGGGCGAGATGGCACCGCTCACCTTCACTCTGCTCTTTCTGCTGCCACTCAGGCCCTAGCGTGCTAGATTAGGACGCCAATGCATACGGGATCGGTGGCTCACCCTGCGTCGTGATATGCCATAGAACACGGCGTTCTCGAGAGTCGAACGCCTCACGTCTATGGAGCGTGTAACTATTATCGAAAACGAAGAGATCATCGACACCTATCACGTCGCCCCATGTATCGTTGTAGGCTTCGACGTATGTCCATAGCAGGTCAGAAAGCTTCTCACTCTCTGCGCGCGTCAAGCCTTCGATAAGGCATTGTCGCTGTCGAGGGAGATACAGGGATGGTCTTCCACTATGGGGATTGAGGCGCACGAGCGGAAAGCTGGGCCCAATATGCCGACGATCCGCCCCTTCGGGGAGTGCTGCAATTTGCTCAGCATATTCAGGAGCGAAGTTGTACGGCGAATAATGGATGCAACTCAGCCGGCTCAGATAGGATGTCAGGCAGAGAGGCAGGCGATCATGGACATCAGACAGGTTCATGAAAAAGGTCTTCGGTGGATTTGTTTTGGGCGATTCGCGCCCGTACAAGAACGTCAATTTCACCGGCTGTGGCAGATAGGTGCCGTCGGTGTGCCAATAATTCTCAGAGGAACCACCGTCACCGATCGGGCGACCATCATCATTCGCTACGTTGGAGACGACCTTGATTTCAGGATGGCCAGGCAAATGCGCGTTACTTGGCGCTGCGGCGCGCTTTAGCGTCTTTGTATGGCCGAAGGCTGAAGCTAGCCTGACGAAGTCGCTTGGTGACAGATGTTGACCACGAAAGCGAAGTACAAGGTGCGTTTCAAGCGCTTCGCGAAGCGCGGCGACAAGCGCGGCGTCTTTCGAGTCCGCCAATCTGCATAGATCGACATTGGCGACGTCCGCGCCGATTGCGGAAGAAAGCTTTGTTATTGTAAACATCGGAGTTCCCTTTTCAAAACCATATTCATTTCGGCACTTGCCCGGGGCAATGCCAGCGCATGCGACGAGGGAAACACTTCAACCCCCTCGGTTCACGTGTTATTTGACGGCCCCTCCGGTCAGTCCCTCGACGAACCAACGTTGCGCTGCAAGGAAGGCGATGGTGAGCGGGAGTACCACGACAGTGGATGCTGCCATTAGCGGACCGTAGTCGCTGCCGGCCTCCTCATTCTTGAAGACCAGAATACCCAGCGGTGGCGGCATCAGGGACTGATCACGTACGGCGATCAGTGGCCAGAACAGGTCATTCCAGTGCGCGACCACCGAGAAGATCGCGAATGCGATAGCGGCCGGTCGTGCCATCGGCACCATGACCTTCCAGACGATAGCGAGTTCACAGAGACCGTCGAGGCGTGCAGCGTGCACGACATCATCCGGAATCGTCTTGAAAAATTGCCGGAACAGGAAGATGCCGAACGGCGAGACGACATAAGGAAGGATCAGCACGGTGTAAGTGTTGAGAATGGCGAGCTTGTACCCGAGGACGAATAGCGGCAGCGAAAGCACTTGGTGCGGGAGGATCAGACCGGCAAGCACCATGCCGAACACGAGGTCGCGACCGAAAAATCGCAGTTTTGCAAGCGCGTAAGCGCAAGGGGCGCAGAGGAGAATTTGGAAGGCCAGTATGACAGCGCATACCACCAAGCCGTTGCCCATGTAGCGGAGCAGCGGCGCTTCAGTCAGCGCTTTTTCATAGTTTTCGATGCCGTAGAATTGCACCGGCCAGAAGGAGAAGGACGCGTGGAATATCTCACCCGGCGCCTTGATCGAGAGCGAGATCATCCACAGGAAGGGAACGAGTATCAACGCTGCTGTGACGAGTAACACGGCATGGCGAAGGATGCCGGCAAGCGACGAGAAGCCTTTGACGGAAGTGGCCGCGCTCATTGGTAATGCACCTTCCTATCCATGACGAGGGCGTTGATCAGCGTGAGAGTTCCGACCATGGCGAGAAAGACGACGGCGATGGCGGCGCCATATCCGGTGCGCAGATACTCAAAACTCTCTCGATAGAGGGTGTAGAGCAGCACTTCGGAGGCATCTCCAGGGCCGCCCTGCGTCAGTACCTTCACCGCGTCGAAGCATTCCAAGGCCCGCAGTGTCACGCCAATGACAACGAACAACGAGACTGGCCCGAGCAAGGGCAGAGTGACGGTGCGCAGGCGGTCGATCCATAAGTCGGCACCGTCGACATCGGCCGCATCGTAGAGATCTCGCGGGATGGTCTTGAGGCCCGCGAGAAACAGCACCATCGCATAGCCTAGATTTTGCCAGATCCCGAAAGCGCCCAACACCGCAAGGACAGTATTTTCATTGCGCAGCCAGTTGGCGGTCGGAAGGCCGATTGCGGCGAACATCTGGTTCACGAGGCCCATGGTGGGATGCAGTAGCGCCTCCCAGACAATGGCCATCGTCGTGACCGTCGCCATAAAGGGCAGGAAATGGACGGCACGATAGAACGAGCGACCGGTTTTTCCGCTTTCAATCAGAAGTGCAACGATAAGGCCGATCAGCAGCGTACCCGGCACGACGATCAGAACATAGACAGCGGTGTTGGCGAGGGAGGCCCTAAAGGTGGCGTCCGCGAACGCCTCGCTGTAGTTGGCAAGGCCGACGAAGGAAAAAGAACCCGCCCCGAGCTGCCAGTCGGTAAGCGCGATGGAAAACACCCCAACCACCGGCGCCAAGAATAGCACCAGCAGAAAGAAGACCGCCGGGCCAGCCAGGGCGTATCCTGCGAATGCCACCACAAAGGCTTGCCGACGAGCTGGTGAGACCGCAAGACATCGCCGCGTTAAGGACCGAATATAGGCGTCGGCAAAAACATGAGGCTCGCTCATCGCGCGGCCTCCCGAAACGGAGCGACGTATCTGCAAACAGGATCTGCTTCCCGCCGTAAGCGCCGTCCATCCCGTGTAAACAGAAGAATGCGATCCGGTCTCGCGCCGATGTGTAAGGTCTGGCCGGGCGCGATATGCGGCGCCCGCTCGGCGAGCAGCCTTGCGACGAACGGCTGATCGATGCCGGCAAGATTGATGTGTACGAAGAGGTCTGATCCCATGTGCTCAACCATTCGCACCGAACCTGTCAGCACCCCCTGGCCAGCGTGGTCCGCGAGATAAAGAGCCTCCGCACGAATGCCGAGCGAGAGCGGCGTCCCCACCAGGGCATCGGCTTCGATCTGGAGCGTCGAACCAGCCACGTCGATTAAGCCGCGTTCGCGCATCACGCCATCAAGCAGGTTGATCTTGGGTGAGCCGATGAATTCGGCAACACGGCGATTGTCTGGATCGGAATAGATGCTCTGTGGTGGAGCAACCTGCAACAACTCACCATCGAGCATCACCGCGACGCGGTCCGAAAGGGTCATCGCCTCGGCCTGATCATGGGTAACATAGATGAAGGTGACCCCGAGCCGTTGGTGCAGCTCTTTGATCTCGGCGCGCATCTGCACGCGCAGCTTGGCGTCGAGATTGGATAGGGGCTCGTCCATGAGGAAAACAGCTGGATGGCGCACCATCGCCCGACCAACCGCGACACGCTGGCGCTGGCCGCCGGAGAGTTGCCCCGGCTTGCGCGACAACAGGTGGCCAATCCCAAGGGACTTAGCCGTACGGGAGACGTCCAGCCAAATGTCCGCGGCGATCTGCGTCGTTCTAGGCAGAAGACGGCCGAGAAGAGGGAGCCTTTGTAAGGCAGAGAGCCGACGCATCCGCAACGGCAGTGCAATGTTCGACGCGACACTCATATGGGGATAGAGTGCATAAGACTGGAACACCATTGCGACATCCCGCCGCTTTGGCGGCATTCCATCCACCACGCGCTCGCCGATAGCGACGGAGCCGGCGTCCTGCACCTCGAGTCCGGCCAGGATACGGAGCAGCGTCGACTTACCACAGCCCGACGGCCCCAGCAGCGTCAGAAATTCACCATCGGCTATCGACAACGAGACGTTGCGCAGGACAGGCGTCTGACCGTAGGCCTTAACGATGCTTTCGATCAAAACAGATGCCATTGCATCACTTCCTCGCGGGCATGAAACTTTTTGCTCAAGCTGCGGACCTTCAAAACCTATCCTGCTACAGCTGGATGACAGGTATCGAATAAGTAGATGGAAGCCCCTGCAATATGCGATAAACGCACTACTGCAGAGTTAAACAGTGCTAAGCAGCGTCGCGCGAGGTCGCTTGACAACGGACCGGCCGCAGCGAGCCGACCTTGGCGCTGCTTCCTTAAGGGGCGGCGCGTAACTTCTTGCTGGTGAGCCAGAAAGCGGTTCGAGCTTTTGTTGATCATTTCGTTTTGGACAGGAACATTCAGACGTCTGCGCGGCACCCAATGCACAAAGCCGCCGAGTATATTGCTCTTGGTGGTGAGGCGCGGCCGCGAAACCCGCCGTGGTCTACGACGACGCGACGCAAGGCATCGCAAGTTGCGATGATTTCATTCAACAAAAACGAATGTCCGTTTTGTTTGTAACTTTGCCGAGAGTAGAAGGCGTCAACAATCCGGCGTCAAACTTCAGGTGCTCTATTGTCTCTCGTTGCAAAACGGCTCAAGTCCGGTCCGTCCCTCAGAAGCCGAGGCCATGACGGCGCGAGCAGCCGAGCTACGCGAAAGTGCGGACGCGATAAACTTGGTCAGGGCGCCCCCTTTCGAAACCCCACTTGCTGCCTGCGAGACCCGCATCTGCGCAATCCGCCGCGGGCCGACGCAATGTACCGCGCTCATCGCGAGCAGGCGCTGCGGTCGCAGGCCGCGGGGATTTTGTCACGATCGTGTCGATCAGACCGCGGTTTTTTTTCCGGCGAAGCAGGCGTGTCCAACGCGAACTTTGCAAGTCTCGATGCCAGGCAACGGCGGTTCGAAAGCCAACGCAATGATTAGTTGGCACGTTCCGTATGACGTCGGACCTTTAACTCTGGTCAACGCCATCAATCTCGTCCGGTGTCGCACCTTTTCCCAAAGCAGCTCGGTCGCGCAATATGCAGCTGTCGAGGCGCGGTCTGGCCCCCGGGATCATCTAGGGCAATTCGCGCGCGCTTCCGCAACGCCGCCAACTCGTCGTCGCGAAGCTGAACCAGGCGGAAGCACCATCGTGCCCCTTACTCGGCTCATTTTGCGCATTTTCCTCCTGCGCCAGTTTGATCGCAAACGCACGCCGGACGGCAAGGTGACAGTCTGACTGCCATGTTCGCCCTCTCGATGCGTTTTGGTGCCGGTAGAGCTCCCCGGCGGCTTCCAGGCTACGCCCTACATTCGCATCTGCCATGCTTCCTCGCTTAAGACTCTCACCCGCGCCTGCGATCGGATCATCACCGCTTGCACCGCCCCATCTTGAAAGACGTCTTATGTCCCCTGCCAAACGCCTGCGCGCCCGGATGGCCGAACGCGGTCTTGTCCACATTATGGCAGCTCACAGCCCCCTTTCAGCGATCCTCGCGGAGGAAGCCGGCTTCGACGGGCTGTGGGCCTCCGGCTTCGAACTATCCGCACTTTATGGCTTGGCTGACATGAGCCTGATCTCGATGGCACAGCATCTGGATATGCTGCGAGCAATCGCTGGACGCACGACGATTCCGATTGTGGCCGACATCGACACAGGCTATGGCAATGCCATCAATGTCATCCATGCGATTGGCGAGTATGAAAGGGCCGGCGCCAGCGCCGTTGTCATCGAGGACAAGACATTTCCGAAGGTCACCAGTCTTGCTGCGGACGCCCGCCAGCAACTGCTGCGCATCGAGGAATTCCAGGGCAAGATCGAGGCCGCTCTCGCGGCAAGACGGGATCCAAACTTTCTTGTGATCGCGAGAACCGAAGCGCTCATCGCTGGCCTTGGCGAAGCTGAAGCCTTGGACCGCGCGCAAGCATATGTGAAAGCTGGTGCCGACGTGATCCTGGTCCATTCAAAGAAAAAGGATCCTGGCGAAATCGAAAGCTTTTCCCGCGCCTGGACAGGTCCAGCGCCGCTGGCCATTGTGCCAAATGCTTATCCGGATTTGGATGCCCGTCGGGTCAAGGCGTTGGGCAACGTCCAGATGATGATCTACGGCAATTACGGGATCCGGGCCTCATGCACGGCATTGAGCGATACTTTCCGCCGCATCATCGCTGATGGCGGCGTGCAGAACGCCCACAAGGATATTGTACCGGTAGAGGAAATCTTCAGGCTGCAAAGAATGGACGAGATGGAGGCAGCTGAAACGCGCTTTCTGCGCTGATGCGGGGCTGAAGACAAACTCTAGCCTTGCCTGATCGACTGTCGCTGCAATCTCGATGGTTTGGGCGGCTCATTCACTCGGGTTGCAACTCCGAATGAAAGACCCTCGGCGCCCGCTCAGTCAGCATCTTTGCTTTTGGCTCAAGGCCGTTCACCCAATCGGCAGCGGAATCGAACGGCTGGCGAGCCAGCTGAACGACCGAGCTCCAGTCAGCAAGCGCCGGCCAAACCCGCTCCGCCACAAACTGCTAGACAATCGACAGTCGAGCGCTGGTGCGGCCCCTCAGTAGTGAGTGGAAACAACGATTCGTGACACGAATCGAATAGTTCGATCGAAAGCCTCCAGATTTGTGATGTGTTTATGTAGGTTATAGCCAGTGGTTTGATGACCATCGAAATGGCTGCCTTCGCGCATGAGAGCTCGTGCGCTTGTGGCTTACAATGTGCGCCGGATCCGCGTCGAGCGCGGTATTCCGCAAGAGCAATTGGCCTACGATGCAGGTGTTGATCGCTCTTATATGAGCGGACTTGAGCGCCAGGAGGCGAATCCGACAGTCGATCTTCTTGATCGCCTTGCCGAGACGCTCGGCGTTGCTGTCTCCGAGCTGTTTGTTCGGCCATCCAAGGGTGCACCGCCGCCCGCCACCTTACCTAAAGGTCGCAAGCCGAAGGCGGCACGCCGCAAAAGGACCTAGTCCCCCTGACAGCACCGAGCCGTTGGCGCCGATCTTGTGCAATACTGGACCAAGTATGAAAGCGCTTCCACGCGGATTTTCTGCGCACCCGAGCCTTATTAGCGGCAATCCCGCTATGGACATCGAATAATGTGATGGATGTTCAATCTGGCGGCGGATCAGACAATGGCGGCTCAAGACGATGAAGTTCCTTTAAACGCCATCCGCGCTTTTGTGATCGTCGCACGCGAAGGAAGCGTCACCCGCGCAGCCAGCAGCTTGGGAACGACGCAGAGCTCGGTCAGCCGCTATTTGTCGGTCCTGCGGGACTATCTCGGTGCGGACCTCATCGAGCGGCGCGGCCGACGCAGTCATTTGACCGAGTTCGGAAGACTATTTGCTAATGCAGTCTCTGAGCCGCTCGAGACAGTCGGCTTTACCGCCAAGAGAATGCGGCGGCGGGCGGCCGCGGGCACCAATCGGATTGTTGTTCGCACTTCACTATCGACTTTTGCTTCCTCGCTTCTGATTCCAAATCTGCAGGCGTTCTCTGCTGAAGCGGGCGGTGTAATCGTGGACGTCGTCAGCTCGCTATCGCCGCCGACATCTTCGGATGACTATGACATATTGATTACACGCGACCTTTCCGTCATCGAACCTGCCGATAGCTGGGAGATCTACAATGAGGAGCTGGTATGTGTCGGCCCGCCCAATCTGGTCGCGGGCAGAGGCCTCTCGATCGTTCGATCAACCCCGATCCTGAACATCACTTCTCGTCCCGACATCCTCCCGACATGGCTGAGGGCCATGAACTTGTCCTCAAACGACATACGAGCGGGCGCGCGCTATGATCACAACTATCTTGCTCTGCCGGCAGTCATGACAGGAAAGTGCCTTCTTGTCGCACCAGAAATCATCGTCAGTGATCTGGTACGAGGTGGCGCTTTGCAGATCATCCCCGGCTCGCGCGCTCCAAGTGGCATGCGGTATCGGGCCTATGCGGTGGATCGCAGCGAGCATCCCGAAATCGCTCGTTCTTTTTGCCGCTGGGTTGCTCGTCTTTGCAAGAAGGCAGCGCTAGCTCAGGCGACCTGAAACGACTCTCCAGGTTGCTTCAATGACTCTGCGCCAGATCGATGTACCGCGCCCCATTCATGTCGAGAGCACTCAACCTGAAAGACAATCCGAACAAGGCGGCCGGCGTCTTCTTCCGACAAAGATTACCTCTCTGTTGCAGCCATCCCGGTGACAAGGGACAGAGTTGAGAGATCGGAACGCAAAGATCTCCTCCTATAGGCGATCGTGCCATGTCAGAAGAATTGGCTGCGCAGAACGGAGGTATGCCATTGATGCCCGAGAGCTCATGAAGTGTCATTCCTGCGTCTGCCCTTGTGGAGCAATGCGCGGCAGCGAAGGCGCATGAGGCGCCGCCCCAGCTCAACGAGTCGAATGGTTCGGCTGCGCAGGTCGTCTGTTTTCCAGCCCCGCTCGCCAATACGATGACTTCCAAACAGACCTTGCGCGATTTGGCGATAGCTATTTCCTTCCTGCCATCCATCCAGTGCGCGCAGCGCGAGGATTAGCCGATGCCGCTTCAAAGCTGGCAAAGCAAGAGGGGGCTTTCCGAGCGGCCGATGCTCAAGGGCGAGCCAAAATCGACGTGCGGCCTGCAAGCGAAGCTCGAAATCGGCATCGAGCGGCAGGTCGAGCACGACAGCAGACACCCTCGCCGGAAGGCTCCTCAGCCAAAGGCGATGCTTCGCGCCGCCGAGCGGCACGATGGCATGCCAGCCATCCGGCGCGCGACGAAGGTCGGTGCCCGGCAGATTGCCGAAATCGACTTGGTAGCCTTTCGGCGCCACGCAGTTGGCCGCCCGCACAGGTAGTACGGTCGACAGCACTTCGGGTGCCCAGAAGACTGCTTGCTTGTCGAATGTCTTTTGCGGATCAGCTGGAAAACGAGAGCCCCCACTTCCGTCGGAACTGGTCCGTGGTTGCGCTTGATCGTTGTCGGCGAGACAACCGCCTGTAATCCTCTTTGTAGTCGGGATCCCGGCGCATCCACTCCCAGGCCACGTCGGCAGCTTCTGCCTTCTTGAGGTCGCTGTATGCTTCCTCAGATCTCCACTTAGTACCCGGCATCGCACCATTTCTCCGCAAGATTTCACGCGCAGCGAAGTGCATCCCATGATTGTGGCCCTTTCCGGCTACGTAGGTGCCGCGTACCGGCCTTGCACGCACTTAATCGATGGAATGATCGTTTTTTGCGATTGCTAGGAATTCCGCTGATCCTGAGATCGGGCGGTGTTCACTGCTTTGGCCAACCGCTACGCAGCAGATCACGATAGCCATGGCCTGCTAGCCACTTGGCACGCGTCAGATGACTTTCGAAGGTGCGTCGCGCACGATCCGGTTCAACGGTCGGGTCAAGCCCAAGCACAACGCGCGCGACTTCGCTCCAATCTGCCTTGTCAGCGTCGGCATCGAGAAGTCGCATGTAGGTGATAGCGTGCTCCTTGTCATAAGACGTGAGCTCGTGCGCGCTGGGGGCCAATTCTGCGATCTTCGGGTCGGCCGGCACTGACTGAAACTCCTACCGAACTGAAAATTCTAGCGAAATCCGAGCGACGATAACGAACTTGGGGTCATTTTGGTACCGCTCGAATTGTCGCGGCCCCCTTCTCTTTTGGCCGGACCCGTAGCCGCGAACGCATATCGGCTGGCTCCATTCTGCGCATTTGCTCTTTGATCGGCGCCCGAATCTACTCGCAGTCCACACGGTGACTGATCGCCGATTTGGCACACAGCTAAGGCTGTCCTTGCTCCTCACACCGTGGGAACGGAGTGGTGGCCCCGCCGTTTGCCCGCGCGCTGATGAAAAGGCCGCAGCCTGAAGGGCAGCCAAGTGGAAAATTTCGTTCACTTTTCGAGCTCCAGCAGAACGTTTGTCCTATTTGGTCCCGGCGCCGTGAAAAAGCCGCAGGCCCTCTGGGCTCGTTTGCTGTCCCGCCGGTAGCGAGCTCTGTCGGCCCGCGAGCTCGCTTGTGATGGGTCAACGGGATTCAAAGAAGACAAACTCCACGACATTGCGTCTCACCGTGACTTGCTTCGTCAAAGCAATAGTCCGCGGACAACCAACTGGTTCCGACAGCTTATCTTAATACCCGGTCTATAACCAGTGGTTTCATAATCGTCAGAATGGCTGGCTTTGCGCATGAACGCTCGTGCGCTTGTGGCCTGGAATGTGCGCCGGATCCGTGTAGATCGCGGCATTCCGCAAGAGCAATTGGCTTATGATGCCGGGATCGACCGCTCGTATTTGGGCGGCATTGAGCAGCAGAAAAAGAACCCGAGCATTGATCTCCTGGATCGTATCGCCAGGACCTTGGCTATTCACTTGTCCGAATTGTTCGCTGAGCCGGCCCAGGGTGCGGCGCCTCCCAAGCCAATGTCCAGAGGACGCAAGCCGCCCCGCCGGCGTCGGAGCAGGACGTAATTATCGAGAGAGCCATGTCTATCGCTAACGATGGGGGCAAACGAGCCGGAGCGGCTCACGTGCCCCCTTCGCATCTACGGCGGCCATCCCGACCTCCGGCTCCAAAACAGCACTCACCCCGATCTGTTTCAAGTAAGCAGAGCATCTTCGAGATGACCGCTTACGCCGCTCGCGTAAATCGATTGCCTGGTCGCTTGAGCCCGAGATTTTCTCTAAGAGTGCGTCCGGAGCTTGCCGACCTAAACTTGCCGCGTCGGCGCAATTCAGGAACAACGAACTCCGTGAACTCCTTGAGCCCGCTCGGAACAATCGCCGGAATGAGATTGAATCCATCGGCCGCATATTGATCGAACGCGTTGATCATGGCTTCTGCCACCTCATCTGGCGTTCCGACCACCATCAAATGCCCGCGGGAATCCGAAATCAAGCGAATCAGCTGTCGCCAGGTCAGGTTTCGGCGAGCAGCTAGCTCGAGGAGCACCTTTTGGCGACTCTGAATGAATTTCGTCGGCGGGAGGGTAGCGGGAACCAAAGCATCGAGATTGATCGAACGCAGATTGGTGACGAAGCCCAGCCACCGGTCAGCCGTCTCCATCAAGACGTCTGGATGCGTATAGGACTGCAGTTTTTCTAGCTTATCGGAGGCCTCCTGTTTGGTCCTTCCAATGATCGGGACAATACCCGGCATTACCAATATCTGATCGTCTTGGCGCCCCAGCCCGCGAGCCTTCTCCTTTAGATCTGCGTAGTACTTCTTACCGCTTTCAAGCAAGGGCTGTGCGGTGAATACAACTTCGGCGAATTCTGCAGCAAATTTGACTCCGACCTCTGATGAGCCGGCCTGAACCAGTACAGGGTAGCCTTGGGGCGGCCGTGCGATATTTAGTGGGCCTCTGACCGAGAAATAAGTCCCACGGTGGTTGAGGAAGTGCAGCTTTGTCGTATCTGCGAAGATCCCGCTTTGCTTGTCACGAACGAAGGCGTCGTCCTCCCATGTGTCCCAAAGCCCCTTCATGACGCCTACGAACTCTCTAGCTCGCTCATATCGCGCGTCATGCTCTGGAATCTCCTCATCGCCAAAATTCGCCCCTTCGAACTTATTTCCGGAGGTAACAATATTCCAAGCCGCACGTCCGTGCGAGAGGTGGTCAAGGGATCCCATCATACGTGCGAGATGATAAGGCTGGTGATACGTCGTCGTCGCCGTTGCAACAAACCCGATATTCTTTGTTTTTGATGAGAGAGCCGACAACAGCGTGATCGGCTCAAACGTATCGTTTCGGCCTGCACGCGCTATGTCCGCATTCTCACGTTCGACGACACTTGGGCTATCCGCAAGAAATACGAAGTGAAATGCCGCGCCTTCGGCAAGCGCTGCAAGGTGCGCATAATGGTCGATATCGACTCCGCCAGTCTCCGGCACGCTTGGATCGCGCCAAGCGCCCTCGATGTATCCAGCCTGTAAGACGTATAGTCCGAGCGCCATTTGACCATTACGCGCCATGCCGTACTCCTCTCTCAAACGCCTCTCATGTTAGAGCGACCGGCCCATCGATCGAAAACCCACATTCCATGACCTAAACACCGCGCCATGTTCTTTCAGAGCAGCAGGCAGCAACAAAGCAGCGGAAGGCTCCGGTCGGTAGAGTTGCAAGTCACTGCTTTGCAAGCGCTGTTCCTTCACCTTAGCCTTCGCGCAAAGCTATTTTGCAGCTGTCTCGCTCTTTTGCAGCAGACGTCGAGAGTATAGGTGACACGGGTCCATATCCGGAGCAACAGCGAGCACTGGTAGTTGACTTCAGTGCCACTTTCATCTCGCTATGGACTTGCACCCGAGTAGCAGCGGACTTCCAGGACGTTCGATCTTACCGGTGTCGACCAGCCTGCAAAGAATCGTGTGATCGGTGCAGTTCGATACATGCACGACAACGATGCTATTTGCACTGTAGACGAGCCAGCTGACCCAGTCAGGACGACCGTCTATCTTTGAGCCCGTTCCTCACAGCCAGGTGGCAGTTGTTTCGCGCGGGCATGCGGAGCTTCACATATTCTATTTAACGCATCGCGCGCGAACCGACCCCAATGCCTCAAATGCAAGTGCAACTGCGCTGTTCAGACAATCCAGTCCTCCCTTGACCTGGCGGATTCTGTTACACCTGCGACTGCGTAGGCATACACTTTGTCCTCAAGCCTCCGTGAGAGCCACACGCAAACGCGAGGCTACATCGTCGAGGTTTCTTGAGAGCTTCGTCTTTGGCTCAGCTCCACCTCTGAGAGCATTCTCGTCCCGATGATGCCCTTCCTCTCGAGATCAGCGATTTCGGGCTCGCACAGCCCTAAAAGGCCGGTCAGAATATCCGTGTTATGTTCTCCCAGAACCGGTGCTACTCGGCGGATGGAATGAGACCGTACGCCTTCACGAATCGGGATCGACGATTGCGGGTGCAGACCGATGAAAGCGCGTTCGACGTCCTGAAAGAATGAACGAGATCTGAGTTGCGGATCCTTTAGCAAGTCGACTGGCAGGCGGACAACGCCGGCTGCGATGCTTGCGGCCTGCAGCTGGAACATTGCTTGATCTGCATCACGTGGGCGCGTCCAGGCTTCGATGGCCCTATCAATCGTATCCTCCATCGAACGGCGGCGGTCCGCAACTTTCAGAGAGGGGGCTGCAGCCCAGTCTGCTCGGCCGATCACGCTCGCAAGCCTCTGCCACATACAAGCATCGGTGGCAGCCACTGCAATCCAGTTGTCTTCCCCGGCGCAGCGGAAGCAGCCGTGCGGCACAAACTGAGGATGCCGATTGCCGTACCTTGTCGACGTACCGCAAAGCGATTGGATAATGACCCATGGAGCAGCAAGCGGCAACATGCATTCGATCTGCGCGAGATCGATAAACTGCCCCTGCCCAGTCTCGCGGGCGTGGATCAGTGCAACAAGAACTGCAGCGCAACCATTCAGACCACCTATAGCATCCCCGAACGCAACGTGGCTCATGACCGGCGGCCCATTGGCACTGCCGACCACGTTCGGCAACCCCGAGCCCTGCTCCAGCGTCGAGCCGTATGCCCGGCAATCGCGAAAAGCGCTGTTCTTGCCAAAGGCTGACATCGACATCACCACGAGGCGCGGGTTGAGCATTCTCAATACGTCGTAACCAAGCCCAAGCTTTGGCAGAACATCGACCGAGTAATTGTCGACAACAATGTCGGCGCCCGCTATCAGGCGCTTAGCAAGTGTGAGGCCCTCGGGTCTGGTCAGATCGAGCGTGATGCCGCGCTTATTGCGATTCATCATGCAGAACCGCAGCGTCTTCTCGTACATCTGACGGTTTACGTAATCCGGCCGGCGATCGACACCGCGCCACCAGTCCGGGTACTGGATCGCCTCGACCTTGATCACGTCCGCACCGAGGTCGGCAAGGGTGCGAGTACACAATGGGCCAGCCCAGCCCATGGAAAAATCGATGACGCGAGTTCCCAGCAAAGGCCGTTCGGCCGGGCTGCCGGAGTCGAAGACAACCGGCGCTCCACTGGTGGGCTTGGGCCTGCTATTCGTGAAAGCCTGCCGCTCGCCGGGACACGGAACCCTTCCGCCCCGGCGCGGCGGTGTCAATGTCAGCCGCTGCATCGAGCCAGCCGTCAGCGCTCGTTCCTTGCCGAGCAGAATGGGCACTATTGCACCACGATCGATCTTCTCTTTATCCTGGAGAAGATCGGACATCTCTGGCACCGGTACAATCGGGATCTTGCGCTTTAGTCCCTGGGCAAACCACTGCTGCGCGGTCCGCTTCTTAAGCCTTGGGATGAGCAGTCGTTCGATCAGCTCCATATGGTTCAGACGGTCCGCACCGAGCACCAGAGCTGGATCGTCACGCAATTGAGGAAGGCCGAGCATGTCGCAGAACGCACGCCACTGGGACGGGGTTATTGTTGTGACGCCGAGCCACCCTTTTTTTGTTTCATAGATGCCGACTGGAAAATTCGGGCAGAAGCGATTGATGCCGATCCGGCGCATCGCCTCGCCGCGCTGAAATGCTTCAAATAGCTGATACTCGCTGAGCGTGATACATGCCTCGAAGATACTGAGCGAGTACGATCGACCCGCTCTACTCTGCATTCGCGCCAGCACTGACGAGGCAGCTGCGATAAAGCCCCATAGACCCGCCAGGATCCCGGTCTGGAAATCCGGCGCGTGCAAAGGAGGCCCTTCGACTGGCCCAACCAGTTTGATGAGACCGGCAAGGGCGCGAACGGTCGTGTCGCTGGCGGCGAATTCAGCATAGGGCCCCTCCTGGCCGAACCAGCTCACATCCAGGTAGATCAACGCAGGTTGCAGTTCTCGGATTGCGGCGACATCAACGGGCGGACAGTTCGCGCCATCGATATCGCGGCCATCGATCAGAATGTCGCAATCCTCAATCAACAGTGCCAGTCGCTTGGCGGCCTCTGGGTCACCAAGATCGATGACAATACTTGACTTGTTGAAGTTTAGGAACGCAAACCACGCGCTCTGACCACCTGGGGTTAGCGGAGCGCTGGAGCGAAGTGGATCGCCGGCATGCGGCTCGACCTTCCAAACCTCGGCGCCGAAGTCCGCAAACAGCCGCGCACAATAGCTGCTCGCAGCTGAGCTACCAATTTCGACCACTCGCAACCGCGACAACGCCTCTCTGGTTGGATTCATTTTCTTCAGCCACAACTATGTTTTGGAACTACTAGCCTGCGGATGCGGTGCCCGTAAGCACCACACTGTTCAGGAGAGCCCAGCACCCGCGGCGCTTCAAGCTATGAAAGCTGATAGACCGTCACCATGCGTGTCTTTTGATCGACCCGCTTGCCTTCCGCTCATTCTCGAGGACCTGCTGAAAAGAAGCTCCGAAGTCCCAGCAAGGACGGTGCCGGCGCGCAATGTCTCGAATAAATTTCTCTTCGACACGACAGGAGACGCTTTCGATGCAGATCTATCTCAGGCGGCGAGAAAGCGCAGCTAACGGGTATGCGGCCTAACTCTGAGCGCGAGGTGTAATCTCCGTTCCCCCTGCGCCATCAGACCGGCTAACGCCGGGACACATGCCTTCTGGAGAGACGAGATACCCTGACACCTCGCGCATATTGAACGGGTCAACGCTCGTCATCAGCAGTTCGATAATGCTAGGAACAGTCGTGAACGGCCCATACGCTTCCTCGTTCGGTTACACCCCGCTTGCGCCAATGGGTTGCAGAACGCTCGTATGCCGAACGACAACATAGCACCAACATCACGAATCGAATGCGGAGTTAAGCGTCTGAGATCCACTCGACAATTCCTTCACTTTCAACGCGACATTCCTGTCCAGTAGCGCACAATGCTGGAGCCCGCAAGCCGTGGGCCGTTCCTCCAGAGCGTTCCATGTCGGTCTTCGTTCAATCGGAAAATATCACGCAAGTGGGATGCAGAAGCGCGTCATCACTGATGCATCTCCACGACGCACAGCGATCAAGCTGTCGTCTCTCTAAATTTGGTCTCTCTAGCCTATTCACTCTCATTCCAAGTACAGCCGGCCCTTCTGGAAAGCATGCCATCAGCACGGCCGTCCGACGACGTGAGCCACCGGAGACGTTGCTTGCATCTTGGTAGATTGTTTAGCTGATCCCGTCCGGACCCTATCTAGTTCAGAACGCTGTTGCGCCGTAACGACGCTCATCAGCTAGGCGGCGAACTCGCCACCCGTGATATCGATCGTCGCACCAGTAATAAAGCCAGCCCCCGGTGAAGCCAAAAAAGCAGCGAGGTCCGCGACCTCTTCGGCCCGTCCGAACCGACCGACAGGAATGCGGCTGAGGGCGGAACGGTTCACCGCCGCCTCTGCGGGCCCCGTTAGATCACTGAGAACCCGACCCGGGGCGATACAATTGACCGTAACACCGTACGGAGCGAGATCACGTGCAGCAGCGCGGGTTAACCCGACCAATCCCGCTTTTGATGCAGCATAATGCGGACCTGCGATCAACGGCACGGCGCGGCCCGCCAGAGAGCCGACGTTTATGATGCGTCCATAGCCGTTTGAAATCATTGATGGCGCTAAGAGACGCATTAAAAAGAACGGACCGCTTAGGTTGACATCGATGACTTTTGCCCATTCCTGGGACGACATTTGCGAAAGCCAGGGAACGTTCTGGTCCACGCGCTTTGGAGAGATTCCGGCATTGTTTACCAAAGCGGTGATTTCGCCCCACCGTCCTCGGATCTGGTCAACAAATCGGGTCACCTCAGTCTCCTGAGTGACGTCGACTACCCCCGCACAGAGGCGATCTTCCCAATAGCTAAGGCTTTCGAGTGCACGCTGCACGTTCTTCGTCTGTGTCGCCACCAAGGCCACTCGATAGCCGTCCGCCAAGAACCGTCGCACGATCTCCAGTCCGATGCCGCGTGCTCCTCCAGTCACGAGGGCAACGCCCGGATCACTTTCTCTCTGCTTTCCTGTTACCATGGTTCAGACCGTCGAAAGGAGCGCCTTCCGTTGCGCTCAACGAGGGGGAGATGTCCTTCGAAGAGAAGCACAGTGTCCGCAGCTTAAATGAACGCTCACGTCTTGCGTCCGCCACAGGCGTACCTAATTGCAGCGGCCTGCCTCGTTGGGCTCCTGCCGGCGAGCGGCCCTATCATTGCGCCACGTTCCTTCCTACTTTGTCGACAATGGCCTTCGGTACTCTGTCCAGAATGCAGTCACACAGCCGTTCTATGTCGCCAACCTTATGATCTGCCGTAACACACACGCGAACGCCTGCGTTTCCTTGGGCAACGGTCGGAAAGAAGATCACGGAGGTGTAAAAGCCGGCGTCGAGAAGCTCTCGTGCCGCTGCAATAGCTTTGGCTTCCGATCCGATAGAAACCATTCTGATTGGAAGTGAACTCCCTTGCTCGATCGTCGCTACACGATCGTCAAAAACCTTGATCCGTTGCCCCAACTGCTTCTGACGTTCGCCGAGTTCTGCCGAGAGGTGGATCTTACAAGAGCCCAGCGCCGCACCAACTGCTGCCAAATTGGGTGCTACCGAGAATGCATAGGGAAGAGAGTAACGTCGAAACAGAGCTTCCTGCTCGGCTGTTCCTAGCATCAACATGCCGCCCGATGCTCCGAATCCCTTGGCGAGCGAGGCTGCAATGATTGTGCGATCGCCCAAAGCTTCGGGGAACTGAGTGCGCGCAAATCCTTCCCCATGGCGTCCGAATAGCGATATGCCATGAGCATCGTCAATATACAAAAAGAGCTTATAACGTTCCTGGAGCTCGCGCAGCTCCTTGATCGGCGCGTTCCCCCCCATCGAATAGACACCATCGCAAACATAGGCAACTACCGGGTGTTTGCGGCACAAGCCTTCAAGAGCGTCAATATCATTGTGCGCAATGGTCTCCACTCGTGTTTCGTCTGCAACTACGGGCTTGTGATACGCGAGCGAGAGGTGCGCATTACGATCAAACACGACAACCGGCTTCGCGCCTTCTGTCAACATGCCAGACGCAAGAATGGGCATCGCTCCGAGATTTGCGAGCATGACGGTTGAAAAAGCGATCACACGCGCGCAGAACATTTCCGACAGATTGGCCTCCAGCTTTGCCAGGAGATCGAAATTGAGCCGGGTTCGAGCGCAAGACCAGTGCAGTGATCGATGCGCCTCGATCGCCTTGATCGCGCCATCTACGATCACAGGATGATTATCCAGCCCCAGATAGGAACACCGTACAAAATCAATTATCTCCCGCCGATCATCAAGTGGACCGGTGCCTAACGCAAATGCACGTCCGATCGTAGAACGTCCTTGAACAGCCATGAGACCAGCGGTGTGAGCCGCATCAAAAAATGGCCTGCTCTTGTTGATGACGTATGCGGTGTTCCGAAAGTGCCCTTTCGGGCGACCACCTTCAGGGGGCACGATCTGCTGCTTCATGTCGCTCTCCATTCCCTCTGCAGGCGCGCGCTCCAGGCTGCTGAAATTAGGTAAGGTACGCGGTTTGGCGAAGTCGGGCGGACTCTCTACATGTCCCGAGAAACAGCCTTGTCCGATCTTAAGAGCCGGGACCTTACACATGGCAGGTCGCTCTCGCAGCTACTAGGTCAAATAGGGCGCTGCAGTCCTCAACGGAGCTGCGAATGAGCGCCGTCTTAGGAGTGAGCTATCAAATCGCGGCCACCTCTGTAAGCAGAAGGGCGCTGCATCGTGGCATCGTCAGCTGCCAGGTCGTCCTTCGATCGGCTTGGCCCCCTGTAAGAGGGAGTTTTGCGGCGCCGTCGACCTGACTGCAGACTCATCAGATGACAAGTTGTCGTATCTGCGAGCACGCACTTTAGTGCTGCCCCAAAGTCGACGATCGTCACGTCCACGTGTTCGGTAATCAGTCCAGAGAACTCTCGCACCAACCAACGATCGCCACACTCGGAATATAGAGCTTGACGCGCTTACAGCGCCAGGACTTCGCGCGAAGCGATTCTGATCTACAAGTACGCAAGGAGCTGGATATAGTAAGGCGCCGGCCCGTGCCGTATTTCAAGCTCCAAGGAGTGATCGCTTACCCTCCAACAATTCAAACGGCAGATTGCAAACGGCGAGGTCCGCGGCAACACTTGCAAGGCGGAGCAACAATTGAGGTCGCCTTCACTGGCGCCACGAGTAGTTCTTCTATGTTTTCCAGCACACGTCATGGCTGTCTAGAAAGCCTGCAAATACCTCAACGACGAACTCAGCGTCGGCGCGAGTCATGGGTGTTGACATCGAAGCAGCAGCGCCATGCTGGAACATAATTCCGTTTTCCACAAAGAAGTCCGCAAGCTGCTTCATGAGTTTAGACGCGCTGGGCGAGGAATAGGCTTCTCGATTGTCATTCGGGGCTTCTGCCATCGGATGAATGCGAAAGAGAGAGGCGGCTCCAGTGACGCAGAGCGGCGCCCTTCGTTTTGAAATAGCTCGACCAATTCCGTCCCGAACAACACACCCAAGCTCGTCAAGATTTGCAAACGCCGCATGATCTAGATGCTTCATTGCGGCAAGACCAGCTGTTATAGACAGAGGATTGGCCGAAAATGTCCCGCCTTGCGGAAGTAGAGGTCGACCCGCTGAGGCGTCGAATACTCTCATCACTTCCTCCCGCCCTCCGATTGCCCCAATTGGTAAACCGCCGCCGATGATCTTGCCCATGGTGATGAGATCTGGAACAAGGCCATACAAGGCGGATGCTCCCCGGAAACTCTGCCGGAGGTTCAGAACCTCGTCAGCAATGACTAGAACGCCGTTCTTGCGGGCTGTATCCTGAACCGCTGCAATGAATTCAGGCTTGGGCGCAGCTAGACCACCGCGGCTTGGCATTGGATCTACAATGACTGCAGCAAGGCTGTGCCCATGAAACGACAGTAGTTGGCGTGCACTCTCGGCATCATTGAAGCGGAGCACAACGACTTCATCCAGCACGCTTGCAGGCATACCCCGATAGACCGCGGTCGACCTTGGCGCCGCGGACTCACCCCAATTATCTGGGGTGGCCGCGACACTCACCTCAGCCCAATCGTAAGCGCCATGATACGCGCCCTCGAGCTTGGCGATTTTCGAACGACCAGTGAAGGCACGCGCAGCCTTGATCGCAAACAGCACGGCCTCGGTCCCGGTGTTGACAAAGCGAACCCGCTCAACCTGCGGAATGCGGTGACAAAGTAGTTCGGCGAGCTCGATCTCGCTTTCCGTCGGATGTGCGAAACAGGTACCGCGCTCAAGCTGGCGCATCAGCGCTTCCACTACAGGCGCGAAAGCGTGGCCGTGTATCAACGTCGTAAAGTTGCCATTGAGATCCAGAAACCGGTTATCGTCGGCATCGAAGAGATAACTGCCTACTCCGCGCTCGATATAGATTGGACCCGGATTCCGCTCGATGGTCACTCGCGACGTGCCGTCAGGAAACACTCGCCGCGCACGAGCAAAGCTATCTTTGGATTTTTGCCCAACCGGCGAGATTGCCACCATATTCGAACCTCACTGGTACGCTGTTCCCGCTACTTGACTGAGATCGACCGCTCACCTTCGCCAGCCACCCTCAGCTCGCCAAATGCGATTGGCTCCGGAGCATCATTATTCCTTTAGCGAGATCTCCGCTCTTTCGTTTTAGCGACCCTTGACCAGATTAGCCGAAGAGCTCGCTGGCCTTCGAGGCCCCGACATTTCCGTCGTATGGCCCGGCCGCCGACATCTTTACCCCTTGCCAAATGTATGCGCGGAGCGTTGCTAGGCACGCGGCTAGCGCAACTTGTTGCCCTTCCTTCCAGTATGTGGTGCCGATACTCACGCTAAGGCCACCTCGCTTCCCTCGTGGCGGTTGACAAGGGATTCCAGCTCTTCACCTGTTAACCAGACAAGGAGATCGTCGGCCACAATATTCTCCTCTACGAGATGCAGCACCGATCCGCCTGGCTGACAATGCAAATGTCCGTACTGCGCAAGAACGCCTTTAGACAGTAGCCAGCGCTCTGGAAGTCCTACGAGGAAGTCGGGAGCCCACATCGAGAACGACACGCCGCGCAATACCGCGGCCATGATCTCAGGCATGCCCTGTCCTCGAAAGTCTTTGCGCAACCAAAAATCCCCGTGGTACGCTACTTTTCCAGTAATCTTCCTCGCACTTGGCGCGGTGCAGCTACAACGATCCTGAGGGTGCGCCTGTGTCGCAGGATCGGCATAGAATGCCTTCAGGGATTCAAGATGCTCTGCGAAATTGCTGTGCGAAAGATCGTACAGCCGCGCAGCCTGCACAAGCACGACTTCATTGTTCTTGTCGAGGCCCACCATCCAGTATCCCTCACCTGCTTTAATCGGCGAGCGATCTGGCCGGAACATTGGATATGTCGGTACTTTAGCTGAAAGCGTTTTTGTAATCGATACATACTTGTGAAAATCGAACCCGATCGAAAGCTTGATACCTTTCTGAGTGGCGGCTTCGTCATATCCTCGAAGGAAGCGCGAGACGTTCAAAGGATTAACTACGCGTTTCATCTGCAACTTGTCCTATTCTGATCGCCGTGTCATAGACTGAACGTCCGGTTCAGGTTATAGGCTAGTCATGGATCAGGCCACTACTAACTCCGGTGAGGACGACCGAGAACGAGCAACTGGACTTGGCACGACTAACATCAGGCGAGCTACGACATGACTTGCCGGTGCACAGGTCAATTCGAGCAACGGGCTACTGCCGATGATGTGTCAGAATCCACATCAAACTTTGCACTTTGATCACTCAGCATGCGTGAGATCAATGACATTCGAGCGTTGGAAAGATAGTGGCTGCAAGACCATCCTTAGCCGAGCATACAAACCTTTCCGGACGCGTACTGTTTCGCGAAGGCGGCGCGTGACTCCAGCTGAACACGAAGACAATCAATCGCGGGCTCGCAGCTCCAAGCGCCCCTAAGCTTCAATTCAAGCCGTGTGTCACTCAATATTTGGACCGTTTTGTTCAAGCGCGACGCAAGGTGGTCGGGAGCAGTCGCTATAGCCGAACAACGAAAGATCAATGGTTATCGGTACTCCCGCTCAGTCCACCAGGGAAAGAAGTCCGGCAGATCGGCCGGCACCCTGTCTTTGAACACTGCCGGCCGCTTTTCCAGGAACGCCATAATGCCTTCCTTAGCGTCGTCGGAGCGGCCGCGCGAATACATGCTGCGGCTTTCGATCTTATGGGCTTCCATAGGATCATCGGCCCCCAACATGCGCCACATCAGCTGACGGATCATCGTGATCGATACTGGAGAGGTCTTGTCCACGATCTCGTGAGCGAGGGCACGGGCGGTCGGCAACAGTCGATCAGGACGCACGATCTTGCTAATCAGGCGACCGGCAAGCGCTTCCTTCGCCGTAAATATCCGCCCCGTGTAAGACCACTCGAGTGCCTGCGCTATGCCGACCACCCGAGGCAAAAACCAACTGGAGGCTCCCTCCGACACTAAGCCACGTTGGGAGAACACAAGACCAAAGCGCGCGGCGTCGGACGCGATCCGAATGTCCATCGCAAGCTGCATGGTGACGCCCATGCCGACCGCGGGCCCATTCACAGCAGCGATCACAGGCTTGAGGCACCTGAAGATCCGCATAGCAATTTTGCCGCCTCCGTCGCTGACTGAGGGATCGCTGTAATCCACTCTGCCATCGGGCAACCGTTTCACCGGCCCGCGCCGCACGTCACGATCGAACGTATCGGCGCCTAGGGAAAGGTCGGCGCCAGCGCAAAAGGCGCGACCTTCGCCGGTCACAATGATCGCGAGGACGTCATTGTGTCCGTCGGCACGGTCAAAGGCATCTACAATTTCTCGCTCCATAAGGGAGTTGAACGCGTTGAGTTTCTCCGGCCGATTCAACGTAATTGTGAGGATTTGCTCGGCAACCTCATACTTGATCGTCTCGTACACCATAGCATTTTCTTTCACCTGTTGGAGGGCCAAGTCTGGACCAGTCACGATTGCCTCGTCTGTTCCAGCGCTTCGTCCAATGAATGCTCGAATATCTCAAGACCGTCATTCAGTGTTTCAGAGTCGATCGTGAGTGCGGGCAGGAATTTAATAACCTGATCGACAGGTCCACATCGTTCGACAATCAATCCTTTTTCAAATGCCTTGCGTGCTGTAGTTACCGCAAGTTCTGGCACTCCACAATCAAACCCCAACGCCATTCCGCGCCCTCGAACCGAAAATCTGTTTCCATACTGGGCCGCTATGGCCTCGAGTCGATGGCGCATAACTTCTCCCGTTCGCTGAACTCCATGTGAGAAGGTATCGTCCCGCCAGTAAAGATCTAGTGCTGCCGTTGCAGATACGAGCGCCAAGTTGTTTCCTCGAAATGTGCCCGTGTGCTCGCCTGGTTGCCACGCGTCAAACTCCTCCTTGATCAACAACAGGGATAAGGGCAAACCGTAGCCGCTCAGCGATTTCGATAAGACAACGATATCTGGCGACAACTCAGCGAACTCGAAGCTAAAGAACTCGCCTGTGCGACCACAGCCCATCTGGATGTCGTCAACTATGAACAGCGCGCCCGCGTTCTTCGCGATAGTTTGGATAGACTGCAGCCACTCCTTGCGGGCGACGTTTATGCCGCCTTCACCCTGAACGGTTTCGAGAAGAATGGCGGCTGGATAATCAACGCCACTGCTCTCGTCTGTCAGCAATTTTTGCAAATATTCCGCTGCATCAACGTCCGGCCCTAGGTAACCATCGTAAGGCATGAAAGTTACGCCTGACAAGGAGACGCCGCTAGCTTTGCGATAATAGCGATTTCCGCTCGCGGCAATCGCTCCTAAGCTCATACCGTGATAGCCATTCGTGAAAGAGATTATATTCTGCCGTCCTGTGACTTTGCGTGAGAGCTTTATTGCTGCCTCGATAGCATTGGCGCCGGTTGGCCCCGTAAATTGGAAGCGGTATTGCAGATCCCGTCTCCGAAGTATGACAGAATTAAAAGCCTCAATGAACTCGAGCTTCGCAGGAGTGGCCATGTCTAGGCCGTGGATTACGGCATCTGATGCCAGATAGTCGGTAATGGCAGCTTTGAGCCGATGATTGTTATGGCCGTAATTGAGGGTTCCAGCACCGCAGAGGAAGTCGACGACCTTTCGGCCATCCTCCGTTAGCATGATTGAGCCGCACGCTCGGCAGAAAATGGCCGGGAACGAACGTGAATACGTGCGCACGCGGGATTCCAGCGCGTCCAACGTTTCCATGTTGCGTGACTCGCCTGTCGCTCTAGCCATGTGTCACCCTCCGACGAGCGAGACGAATGGGCAGGCCTAACTCAGCACGATCACGCTTTCTGGCGGCCTTCCTCCCCGCTTAATAACCTGCCACGCGGGAACAACGAAGCTACCAGTACTTGTAGGGGCGCTGTCGGCAAAGCCAGCGTGACCTGTCGTTTAGCGGACGCTATCAAGTCCGAGAATTGGACTATCTTCATGATAATGAGTTCGGATGTCGCGAGCGGTTAGTAGTGCCATGCGAGCTGACCAACTAAGGTGCAGCAGCTCCTCTGGCAATAAGATCGTCAGAGTTGATACCCATGTGTGAATTCATGGTTGTAACCGCGGGCGCGTTATCCCCTGAGGGGCCGGGCTTGCGACTCCAGGCGCCGCCTTTATATGAACAATGCCCTGAGTTTCTGAGATACCTCCAATCTCAGTTGCTCGAGCACCAAAGGTCGACGCCGCAAGGCACCTCATCTATACGCATGCGCTCGCGCAACAACCTGCATTGGCGCAGATAAGACTGCGTCTTGTGTCACCACCGATGTTCCCGGGCGGGCGGCCACTCATGTCCTTGCTCGGGCCTTGCATTTCGTTCAGGCGCGAGGGATTGATCCGAAGCGCTTCGGCGGTCGAGCAAACGGCCTCTTGTGCATCAGCACGGCTCAAGTGCTCCTCGGCGGAGCTTTTCCAAGTTGGGCGGTGTCACCCATTGCCGGCCATCTTTTCCCAGTATCGGCGGTTCATCGAGATATCACTCTCTGGCAGCCCTATTCCGATAGCAACAACGTGCGAGCAGCATACAAAACGGCATTTGCAGAATACGGGTATCGTGGACGACCGCTCCAGCAAGCGCAAGTGTTTGGTCAGTCGTGAACTTCACGCAACCCTCTCAATTCAAGGTGTGTTCAGCATTTGGGCGTTCCGCCTCGGACAGCATGGACGTACCGATGATGTGATCCCTCTCCAATTGCTCGATCTCCGCATCGGAGAGCCCGAGAATCCCTGATAATACTTCTACGTTATGTTGTCCGAGGGTCGGCGCCGCTGTGCGCACTGGATAGGGGGTCACGTTCTCACGAATTGGCATCGAAGGCTGCGGGTGCAATCCTACGAAGGCGCGGTGCACTTCCTGCAAAAATGCGCGCGAGCCGAGATGCGGGTTCTTAAGCATATCAATTGGCAGGCGGGCGGTGCCGGCCGCAACCCTTACCGCCTGCAACTCAAACATGGCCTGATCCGCGTCGCGGGCGAGGGTCCAGGCCTCGATACCTTTCTCGATATCACCCTCAATGGCTCGGCGGGCTTGGGGCAACTTCAGAGACGCGTCCTTGGCCCAGTCGGGTCGGCCAATAAGGGTGGCGAGCCTCTGCCACATGGCCGCGTCCGTAGCGGCTACTATAATCCAGTTGTCCTCACCCGCGCATCGGAAACAGCCGTGTGGAACGTGCTGTGGATGCCGATTTCCATATTTGGGTGGCGGCATACCATCGAACGAGTGAACCGTGATCCATGGGGCTAGGAACGGCATCATGCAGTCGATTTGCGCCAGATCAATGAATTGGCCTTGCCCGGTCTTGCGGGCGTGAATCAACGCAACCAGAACTGCAGCGCAGCCGTTCAACCCGCCAACGGGATCGCCAAAAGCGATGTGGCTCATGACTGGCGGTCCACCGGCGGCTCCGATTACGCCAGGAAGCCCTGAGCCCTGCTCAAGAGTCGAACCGTATGCCCGGCAGTCGCGATGGACGCTATTCGTGCCAAAGGCCGACATTGACATTAGGACCAGCCGAGGGTTGAGGGTCCTGAGCACGTCGTAGCCAAGCCCCAGCTTCGGCAGCACGTTGACTGAATAATTGCCGACGGCAATATCGGCTAGTGCCAACAACCGCTTCGCAAGGGCTAGGCCTTCCGTACGCTTCAGATCGAGCGTCACACCGCGCTTGTTGCGGTTCATCATGCAGAAGCACGGCGCCCTTTCGTACATCCGATTTTCCAGGTAGCCAGCGGGCTTATCAACGCCGCGCCACCAATCCGGATATTGGATCGCCTCGATCTTGATCACATCCGCACCAAGGTCAGCCAGTGTGCGCGTACATAATGGTCCTGCCCAGCCCATCGTGAAGTCCACCACGCGCACCCCTTGCAAAGGCAACTGGTACGACTCGGCACAACCCCGCAATGATCGCGGAATGCTCGGCTCGGCTGGTGGTACATCAGCATGGCGCTGTTGTTCGCCCACCCCCGGAACCGGCCCTCCCGCACGTGGCGGTGTCAATGTCAGCCGTTGCATCGAGCCGACGGTCCTTCCCACCTCATCGCCAAGGCGAACGCGCACGATTGCACCGCTGGCTATCTTTTCTGCATCCTGGAGCAAATCCGAGACTTGGGGCACCGGAACGATTGGGAGTCTGCGTTTCAGCCCTTCCGAAAACCACTCCTGCGCTGTCCGCGTCTTCAGCCTCGGAATGAACTGTCGATCGATACGATCCATGTGTTGCAGACGACCTTCGTTAGAGGCGAGATCTGGATGATCGCGCAGGTCAAAGAGGCCAAGCATTTCGCAGAATCCGTGCCACTGTTTTGGAGTTACCGTTGAAACGCCGAGCCAACCTTCTTTTGTATCATAAATGCCGACAGGGAAGTTCGGCCAGAAGCGATTAACGCCGATCCGGCGCGTCACGTGGCCGCGCGCAAACGCGTCGAACATCAGATACTCGGTCGGAGCGAGGATCGCTTCGAAAGTGCTGAGTGACCACGACCGCCCCGCCCCAACCTGCATTCGCGCAATCGCCGAAGAAGCCGCCGCGATGAAACCCCATAGACCGGCCAAGATACCCGCCTGAAAATCCGGTGCGTGCGAGGGCGGGCCTTCGGCCGGCCCGACCAGCTTTACGAGACCGGCTAGTGCGCGCACCGTAGAATCAGTCGCGGCAAATCTCGCATACGGCCCCTCGCCGCCGAACCAACTGGCTTGAAGATAGATCAAGCCGGCGCGTCGTTCCCGGATGGCACCAATATCAACGGCCGGGCAGTCAGCAGCATCAACATCGCGTCCGTCGATCAGAATGTCGCATTCTTCAATCAATGCCGTCAGCCGTGTCATCGCATCTGGGGCAGTGGGATCAATAATAACGCTCGACTTGTTGAAATTCAGAAATGCAAACCATGCGCTCTGCCCACCAGGTGTAAGTGGCGCGCTTCGGCGAAGTGGATCACCTGCCGGCGGCTCGACCTTCTGAACATCGGCGCCGAAATCAGCAAACAACCGCGCGCAGTAGCTGGTCCCGGCCGCGCTACCGATTTCGACGACCCGCAGATCGGATAAGACTTCCATCGAGGACTCTATTTCCAAATCATGGTGATAATTCGAACGTCGTGGGCGGGGGCTGACCATGAGCGCGGCCTAGCCTATGTTTACTGATGTGAGAACCACTGACCGCCCCCTAGACACGAACGACTACCGCTAGATGTGGGATCAATGACGTTCCCGATCCTGAGCAGACTGTCACTGCGTCTCAGGCTGATGGATCTCAGCCACCTTTCTTCCAGTAGACACCTCGCTCTCTAATCAGCCACGAGCTCTATCTCATCAGAAAGCGCACTGCCGAGTGGGTGAACTTTCTCGCGCATACTCAATGGTTCGCGAAACTGACTAAACCACTGGCTTCATCACCCGGACAGCTACCAAATCAGGTAGAGTTGAGGGCGCAAGGAGCGCATGGGAATCGCGCCAGCTACATCGGCTTCGAAATAGATTTCGGTTAGCTGCTCACGTCAACCGATATCACAGGTCCGTGTTCCCGCCGCAGCCCGGTTGTCCTTTACATCTCGCGGGGTTGGGAAGAGCGCGATGCCGCCGGCGATCTACGGCGCACACCGTGCCACTTTGCGAGTAACCACTGTCTGCTTCAGCTTTCGCAAGCACACCAAAGGCAGGCTCGTTCCTGACGCGCGTGACGTTGCTGGACGCATCGCGTTTCGTATAGCTGCGTCGCCAAGAGCATGGCTGCGCTTCAGCTGCCTGAACACACCCTCAAACATAGCCGTCTTCAACAGACCGGCCTCTCGCTGCCAAACGTGTAACGACGAGGTTTGTCAGCGACGATCAGTGTTTGCTCAGGTAGGGGAAGGTCGCTCGCGAACTGATCCTTCCTGGGCTACGGATGCCACCAGCGTGCCGTCGGGCTTAAAGATCAGTCCTCGCGTAATGCCACGACCACCCTGCGCACTCGGAGAATCATGCGCGTAAAGCAGCCAGTCGTCCGCTCGGAACGCCCGATGGAACCACATCGCATGATCGAGGCTTGCAGGTATCATCCGCCTGTCGAACGGCTTGCGGCCATAACGCGCGGTGACCGCGTCAAGTAACGAGTAGTCGGAGGCATAGGCCAGGGCGCATATATGCAGCATCGGATCGTCCGGCAGCTTCATGGCGGTCCTTATCCAGAGATGGATGCGGCCATCGTCAAACTTCTGGCCGAAGTAACGTCCTGTCTCGGCCATGAGTAACTCAATCCCATAATAGCGGCGGATGAATTCAGGCGTCTCCACAAACATGGGTTGATTGTCCGGTTCCTCCAATGCGAGCTTTTCCAGCGGCGGCACGTCTGGCATCTTGTCCTGATGATCGAATGCGCCCTGTTCTTGAGCTTGAAGCGACACCATAATGGAAAATATCGCGTCACAGCGCTGGATTGCTGTAACGCGTCGGCTCGAATAGCTCTTGCCATCGCGCAGAGCTTCAACCAGGTAGGTGATCGGCACCTGCGGATCGCCGGCTTTAAGAAAATAGCTGTGTAGCGAATGCGGTAACCGGCCTTTCGCAGTGCGGCATGCCGCGATCATGGCTTGCCCGATCAGCTGGCCGCCGAACAGCCGTTGCGAGCGGGTATCTGGAAGGTTGCCGTAAAATACATTCAGATCGAGCTGTTCGAGATCGAAGATAGCAGGGAGGTCGATTAGGGTCTTGGACATTGCCGGACTTCTCTTCTCTGCTCATTCCAAGCGCTGCACCGCCATGCCGCGGGTCTACCAGATCGTGGTTATCGCTAATCCTTCACCAATGTTCAGCAATCGGCGGTGCCGAAATACATGTAAAGAACCTCACTTGACCAGATGCTTTGCCCCACGCCCGCGGAATACTTATGAACTAATGACGGTCTATTGAGGTCTTCAGCCGGAGAACTTTGCCGGACAATAAGTGGCATGTGGCATGAAGGCTTTCACGAGTGTTCGTTTTGTGGGTGTTTGGGTCGCTTGGTATAAGTGGCGTTGGGAATTGATGCGACTGCACAGTGGCGGCCGAGCCATATGGGACACGAGCAACGATGCGCGAAACCGCTCCCAAATGATCCCAATCGTTGCGCTATTCATCGAGAGGCTATACCCTTGTCGGACCATCTCCAAGCTGTCCCGCGCAAGCTAAGATAAGCACTTTGTTCATTGCCGCTCCCGAGCGTGACGAATACGCCCTGCTTCAGAATGTTATTCGGATCGAGTGCGCGTTTTAGCGTACGCATCGCTCTGATTTCCTCTTGCGTCGGCTGACATTTAGGTATGGCCGCTTCAGGATGCCGATACCGTGTTCAGCCGAAATTGAAGTTCTCCGGTAATCCGATGAACAAGCTTTTTCGAAATCCTCCCGCCTGTCAGGCGTGTGTTCGTGATGCAGTTCTAGGCGCAGGTTACCATCAGCCCCGTGACCCAAAATGATCGCGAACGTACGGGCGTCGATCGCTTTGATGCGCGCACGAACCAGCTTCGCATACTCATCCATACGCTCGTTAGGAAGACTGACCTCGAAGCCGATACGTGCGGCATAGGGACGGTTCGAGCAGGTTCGAGCGAGGAATCGCGGATACGCCACATCGCTGCTGCAGATGCCTCGAGTTTGAGAGCGTCGCGTAGAGCATCATGTTTTCGCCTATCGCGGTCTCAAGCAGCTTCTCGAGATCGGCATGAATTCTGGCATCGTCGTTACCGGAAGCTTCGAGCAGGACATACGAAGGGGTGATGGGTTGGCAGCGGCCCGACCATGCCGTTTACGCGCTCGACGGTCAGGCGGGAGTACTCATTCCACATGGCCTCGAATGCGGTGAGTTCTCCACCGAGACGTTGACGCGCTATGCCCAGGAATGAAGAGACTTTCGCAAACGACTCCAGGGCGCACAACATCAATTTCTGCTCAGTAGGTGCTGGAACCATGCGCAGCGCCGCTCGCGTCACTACACCAAGAATGCCTTCGCTGCCGATAAAACGTTGCTTCAGGTCGATCCCTGTGTTGTTTCTGACGTACTTGCGCAGGCCAGTTCCGTCGGCCGTAACGGCTTCGAGGCCGAGTATCAAGTCGCGCGCCATGCCATAGGGAATTACACGGTTACCGCCAGCATTGGTCGAAATGTTGACACCGATGGTGCAGCTACTCCGTGCGCCCAGATCAAGCGGGAAAATGTGGCCTTCCTGTTCGACACGCTCCTGGATCCTTTGCAGCGGCGCTCCCGCTTGCACAATGGTGGGACGGACGACCGCAAGCGGTTTGGCAACCGCCTCACCCGTAAGGTCGTGATAATAGCGCTCGTCGATGTCGGCGTCGGTCAGCACCGACGCCTGATCAAGCATCCCGCGCAGTTCCTCAATGAAGCCGTGAGACATGTCACCTCACGTAACGTTTCCAGTGAAGCGATACTTGCGATTTCTATCGCATTGAACTGCTAAAGTCGGTAGTTGCAGGGAAGCGACGCAACGTTCAGTCAAAGCTCAATTTGCGAGATGGTTTAGGCGCGTTGGGGTGGGTACCAGGGGGTCGCTTTTAGCTGCCCGCACACTGTACCGCTCGAGCCTGCACATCGAATTCAAATTCCATTAGCGTTGGAGCCTCTGAGATTCGGCGCGAGCGAGTTGCTGATGTCCAGCCTGACCGCGCGCCCGCACTCGCCTCGGCCACCGGGCGACCTCGGCGCGGGGACAAACGTCCGCTCACCCCAACTTCCTGAGGACACTCAGCACCTGGCTCGCTTAGTCCAGTGTCCTCAGGCCCAACAGTCTTCGAGTCCAAAGGCGATCAGGAAGCCACGTTCTCGGGTTCGCGCTGTGGATGGCGAGCCATTGACATGAATGTCGATCGCACCTTGCGGCGCAATCCCATCCAGCCCTCCGCTTGCGCGCTCATACACGGGAGCGAATTCTTGCGTCAAGTCGGCAAAATCGATCTGGGATCCGGCCGAGCCAGCCGATTGGAAGCCGCTCGCTTCCCAACGCGGAGCACTGGCGTGACGGCGCGGCGACAGGCAACCAGAAAACCGGATCGCCGAGGATCGCTCGTCCACAATCCGGCATTTCCTTAACGCTGAACGCCGACGCAGTCTTTGTCGATGTCTCCCGGCGCTTCACATCACGACGTTCGACGTCCCGCTGAAAGGAAAATCGCGCCCTCTACAAGACGGCTTCGCCAGCCTGCTGTTGCCGTGCACCGAGCGATCACGAATTTCGTGCTACTCGCCGATGCAGTAACGAGATCGACATGACCGCAGAGTACGGTCGTTACCCTGAACCACTACATTCGACGGCGAGAAGCGTGCCCAGCCGCTCGAACGTTTTTGAACCCTCGTAATAGTAACGGCAACACAGATGATCGCAGGTAGAATATCCCACACGATCTTGTTAGCTACCTCTCAAATAACGGATGAACGTTGGCGAGAGCCCCACCTTTCCAAAACGGCCGCCTCGCGCAATAACCGGACCAGGCACAGGCGAGCCGCGCTCCCGGTGAGGGGGAATCCGATATTGTATCGCGCGCGCACCGGCTGACCAGCACCTACCCGTCAAGTCGATGGCGTGGGCGGCGATGGACACGTCACTGTGCCGCAAATCGCGCCAACGCCTTGCGGTCGATTTCGATGCCGAGCCCAGGCCCGGCCGGCACCGGGACGATGCCGCGAGTATGCTCGAGCGGCGCAGTGAGGATCGCTTGCCGGATAGGGTACTCGGTACGATCAAACTCCAGCATCGGCGCGACGGCCGTCAGTGAGAGCGGCGTGTGCGGCGGCAGAACGGCCAGTAGTTGTAGTGACGCAGCAATCGCAATTCCGGTACCCCAGACATGCGGGTTATAACGGACTCCGAATGCTTCGGCCATGTCGGCGATCTTCTTGCATTCGGATAGACCGCCGGCGGCACAGGTGTCGGGTTGCGCGATATCGAGCGCGCGCGACACGAATAGGTCGCGAAAGCCAAAGCGCGTGAACTCGCATTCCCCGCCGGCGATGGGGATTGAGAGCGCCGCTTTTACCGCGCGATAGCCCGCAATATCCTCTGGCGGCACCGGCTCCTCGAACCAGCTGATGTCGTGCTGCTCGATCATGCGTCCGAGACGGATCGCAGCGACACTATCGTACGCTTGATTCGCATCCACCATCAGCTTCACAGTCGGCCCAATCGCTTCGCGCACGGCGCGGGTCGCGGCTGCATCCTCCTCCACACCGAAGCCGATCTTGAGTTTCACCGCGGAAAATCCTTCAGCGACGTAGCCTGCCGCCTCTTCACCCAGATAGCGCATCGGGTCGTCCGCTTTTCGACGGAGCAGACCAGTCGCGTAAGCAATAAGCTCCGGTCGCTGCGCGCCGCCGAGTAGCTGCTGCACAGGAACCCCGAAATGTTTGCCCTTGATGTCCCATAGTGCGATATCAATCCCGCTCAAGCCTTGGATAACCACACCTTTTTGTCCGTGATCGCGCAAGCCCGCATAGATCAGCTGCCACAGGCTCTCCGTAAAGAGCGGGTCCTTACCGATGAGCCATGGCACAACGCCATCGACCACGGCTGCGGTCATTCGCGCTGGGCCGTAGCATTCGCCCCAGCCGACGATACCCTGGTCCGTCTCGATCTCGACCAGCATCGCAGCGCGGGTATCATACCAGGCACGTGAGGAGCCAAAAGACTGCGAAAGCGCAGCTTCAAGGATGTGGGTGCGAACGCCTGTGATTTTCATTTGCTGTCCGTATTTTTCCAATAGCTTTCACTAGGTTCAATGCGCCACTTCCGCATCTGCCAACTTGGTGCATCCTCAGCGATACAATCGATGGGGCAAAGATGAGCCCAGCTTTTGTGAAGCGAGATACAAAAGTTGTACTGGATCATCTACCAACTCAGTCATTGGCCTATACGGAAGCAAACCAGTGTTGGGCATTCCTGCCGTCGTCGCTTGACGGTCCTCGGTTTTGATCAGCGCCTGGACCGGCTCGCATTCTGGTCGTGAGTGCTAGACGGCCCCGCTTCGGACGCGACCGCCATTGCGCTTTTGCGCCTCGACAGGCGTGATTTCGTCGACCGCGCGCTCCTGCGAAGCGCATCGCATCTCTTTGCTGCTCCAACCATTTAGGTCGCCGCTTGGCCGGTTCAGCTCGGCTAGCACCGCTCAGGAGGTAGTCGTATCGAACGTGTCCTCCAGGCGTGGGATTAGGGAGAGCAAGTTATGTCCGTGTGTCGCATCGCAACATTCCTGACAGATGAGCAACTCATCCCGTCTCAACATCCTGCGGAAGCGAAGTCACGCATGGTGGCGTGATGGCTGCTGCCTTGCTAAGGTCGAAGATCAGACTAGCGCGCCGCTCTCACTGACTCGCCGGAGGTGGTAATCGGCATCGCCAAAGGCGTGCTCGATCATGGTCAACCGCTTAAAATAGTGGCCGATCTTGGCTTCCAAAGTCATACCAATGCCGCCATGCAGCTGGATCGACTGCTGGCCGATGAATCTTCCGCTCCTTCCGATCTGCACTTTTGCCGCTGCAATCGATTTCGCACGTTCGGCAGGATCATCGAACTTGGTGGCCATGGCGGCAAACATCGCCATTGAGCGCGCCTGTTCGAGCGCGACGAACATGTCCGCGGCGCGGTGTTGCAGGCTCTGAAACGATCCGATCGTCACACCGAACTGCTTTCGTGTTTTCAGGTATTCGACGGTAGTCTTCAGCGATTCGTCCATCAAGCCGACAGCTTCCGCGCAGAGGGCAGCGCGCGCCTCATCGACGATGAGCTCGATCAGCGGCAGACCATTGTCAACATCTCCGATCGCCGCCTCCGCGCCCACCTCAACACCAGCTAGGCGAATATCAGCAGCATGCAGGCCATCCTGAGTACGATAGCTCCTTTTGGAGATGCTCTTGGCGTTGGCAGGCACCAGGAAGACCCCAACACCGCATCGCTCACGCTGAGCGCCATGCGTACGCGCCGTGATGATGAGTACGTCCGCATTCTCACCGTTTGTGATAATGAGCTTTTCGCCATTGATGAGCCATCCGTCGGCGCTCTTCTTCGCAGAGGTGGTCACGTCGTTCAAATTATAACGCGAGTGCTTCTCGAGTTGAGCGAATGCAAAGGTCTTGCTGCCATCGACAATCGAGGGGATATGCGCAGCCTTTTGCGCGGCTGAGCCGCCATGGCGCAGAAACCCGCCGCCGATCACAACTGTCGGCAGATAGGGCTCGAGCACCAGCGCGCGTCCCAGAGCCTCCATCACGATCAATGTCTCAACGGGGCCGGCCCCGTAGCCTCCCTCTGCCTCGAGAAAGGGCAAACCGAGCAGACCCTGCTGGGCAAACCGGTTCCAGATCGCTCGGCTCCAGCCTCCCTTCTCCTTCATGTATTTGTAGCGCTGGCCAAAACGATACGTATTGGCCAACAGGCCATCCAAGCTGTCCCTTAGGATCCGCTGCTCGTCAGACAATTCGAAATCCATGTTTCCTCACGACAATGTGGAATGGCCCTTTGTCGGTAGAAGGCTACAGCCCCAGCACGGTCTTGCTAATGATGTTACGCTGAATCTCGTTTGACCCGCCGTAAATCGAGATTTTCCGGCTATTGAAGTAGCTGGGAGCGATCTGTGCGGTCCAATCGCTCGCTTCATCCCGAGAATCGGGATGGCCATCAAAGGGTGCAACGAACGGCCCGATCACTTCCATCAGAAGTTCGGTCGTGGCCTGCTGAAGCTCAGAACCTTTGATCTTGAGCACGGAAGACGCCGGATTGGGTCTGCGCTTGTCATGTTTGCGTTCATTCCCGACGACCCGCAGCTGCGTCAGCTCCAGCGCCTTCAGTTCTATCTCACAGGCGGCGAGTTTCTGGCTGAAGCTAAGATCCTTGAGCACAGACCGGCCGCCAGACTCGAGTTTCGAGGCAACTTCCCTGATTCGGCGGATCCGCTCCTTGGAGACGCCGACCCGCGCGATACCGGTGCGCTCATTGCCAAGCAGGAATTTCGCGTAGTCCCACCCCTTGTTTTCCTCCCCGACGAGATTTTCCACGGGCACCTCTACGTTGTCGAAGAACACCTCGTTCACCTCGTAGTCGCCGTCGATAGTCTGGATCGGGCACACCGTGATCCCTTTACTCTTCATGTCGACCAGGATGAAGGAGATGCCTACCTGCTTCTTGGCAGTTGGATCAGTGCGGCAGAGGCAGAAAATCATGTCCGCATATTGGGCTAGCGTTGTCCAGGTTTTCTGCCCGTTCATAATGTATATGTCGCCCTTGCGCTCGGCTTTCATCTTCAGCGACGCGAGGTCAGACCCGGCACTAGGCTCGGAAAAGCCCTGACACCACCAGTCGTCGACATTGGCGATGCGCGGCAGATAGTACTTCTTCTGCGACTCGTTGCCGAAAGTGTATATAACCGGTCCAACCATGGAGACGCCGAAGGCGAGCGGCGCCAGGACCGGATACATCTGAAGCTCCTCCTTGAAGATGTACTGCTGAACCGAGGTCCAGCCGGTGCCTCCATATTCCTCCGGCCAGTCGCTAACGCCCCAGCCTCTCTTGTTAAGAGTGCGCCACCAGCCGATCATATCATCTTTGGACAGATTCCAGCCTTCGATCAGCTTGCGCCGCATGTCCGGCGGAACGTTATCGCGCAGGAACTGGCGTACCTCATCGCGAAATGCGTGCTCTTCAGCTGTAAATTCGAGATCCATCGGACTCTCCAGTGAGCGAATTCAGTAGAGCACCATCGAACTCATTATCCTGAGACGTCGCGCGGAATAGCGCCAACGAGGGCCGTCACGTCGAATTGGACTGCCAGCCTTTCCTCGGGCTGGAAGGAGAGGATCTTCAATAGGCACCACAAAACGTGATTTTTCTCATTGAAGACATGTTGTTCTCCGTCAACGGCGTAAAAGGAATGCGGCAGCTGCTCTTAAGCGCTTTACTTTCTAGGAAGAGCAAGCATCGCTCTTACAGCCCCCCACCCGCTCCCATGGTGTTGCTCGCTTGAAGTGCAACTGCCGTGCCACAGAAGTTCAAGCCCCTTGATTCCGATATTCATTGAGAGTTCACACCTAGCAGAGTGGCGGAAGTGTTTTGAACCGGACAGCCGTGGTTAGAAACAGGCCACGGATCTGGTGGGCGCTTGCTAACTCGAGTTGATATTGGAATGGCCCTGGTGGGTCTGATCTGAGGCCGGCAAACGCGAAATTTTTAGCTAACCTGTGTGGACAACTACCTTAGTAAGAGCAGAGCTGCGGCGATTGCGGCGGCGGCGAAATAGTTTCACGCAGTCTTTTCGTAACGTCTCGCGACGCGTCTGGCTGCTTGAATTCGAGAAGCAGCATTCGATCAGGAGGCGCTCGCCATACAGGGGCTTGTTAAGCGGATATTTGCCCGCGCGCGAGGGATCGTTTGGAAATGACGGCGCGGGCGCCGTTTGCGGCGATAGCGGCTCGGAACGCATCGGCATCGGCCATCACGACCTCAGCCATAAGCCCCTGTTTCGGAGGCCCAGAAGGCTTCCATCTTGAAGCAACGCCATGACGGCGCTGCAGTGGCGGAAATCTGCCGCAGGGCAGGGATCGGCCAGGCGACCTACTTCAGCTGGAAGAAGAAGTACAACGGTCTGCTGCCGACCGAGATGCGACGGTAGAAACAGCTCGAGGAGGAGAACGCCAAGCTGAAGAACCTGATGGCGGACCTGTCGCTCGAGGGAGATGCTGCACGACGTGATCCGCCGGAAGCTATGAAGCCTGGCCCAGCGCAAGCTGTCGACGAAATGTGCCGTGAGTGACAGGTGTCGATCCGTCGGGATTGTGACGCTCTCGAGTTCGACTGGTCAACCTACCATTTCAGGTCGCTCCGGCCAGGCTGCTCTTGAACTCAAGGGGATCTGCCATGTTCGCCTTCGCTACGGCTATCGCCGTGTGCACGCCTCGCTGCGTCGCGACGGATGGCACCACGCGCCAGAACACGACCCGTAGCATCTATCGCGGATTGGGCCTATGGTTGCGCAACAAAACGCCGAAGCGTCGGGTTAAGGCCTAGTTGCGCGACGAACGCAAACCGGCGACGCGGTCGAACGAGACTTGGGTGATGAATTTTATCAACGATCAATTGGCGACAGGGCATAAGCTGCGTGTGCTCACGATTGGTCGATACGTCCAACGGTTCACCTTCCGCGGCGCGACGTCGTTACGATCCTGGAAAGGGCCTGCAAGGAAGTGGGATTGCCGCAATGGTCCGCGTCGATCAACGCAGCGAGTTCGTGTCGCGCGATCTGGACCTATGAGCCTACCAATGCAGTGTCATCATTCAAGCCTTACGGCCGGTTCCGATCCGAATGCCTCAACACTCACTGGTTCGTCAGCCTTGCGGACGCTCAACAAATTGGAGACTTTGCGCGGATACTACATGAGCGCATTACCCCCCCATCTGGGCTATGTGATTGAAGAGAAGAGATTCTGTTGGGCGAGATGCGATCCGTGGGGTATTTTGCGTTCTGTCGCGCTCGTTCGAAGCAGCAGTTCTTATCAGCGAGATGCGGGCGAAGATCGAACGCCCCTCCGGCACAGGATGGATAGATGCGATCTCGCCGACTTTAGCGGCCAACAGGAGCGTCTTGCACGATTTTCAAAGAGTTTTTCGGCCTTCTCGAGGTTGAGCCATGGCTCGCTCGCCTCCTCCGCGGCAATGAACATCGGCATGTGGTAGTTCGAGCGCATTGATGTGACGCGCTCGCGGGTCCAGCGATTACCGTTGCCAGACTTGAGGCTGTTACCGTTGAGGTGGCCGGCAATCAGATCGTCGCTGGCGAGCAGCACCAGCTGACGCACGGCCTGGATGATGTGCCGCCGACAGGGCTTTCCGGCAATACGATGCCACTGATCCCGCGAACCGGCTGGTCGCCAGTGAGCTGGAAGTCCGCTGAACAGGGCGTTCGCTCACGCTGCCGAGATCGAAGGCAAGATCGCCATGCATGATGTGGTGACGCTCGCACCCAGTGCTCGGCGGCGACAGCACTCGGACCGACGAGGCCAAGCAGTTGTTCCTCGATGGCGTCATCGACGCGCAGTCCGCCCGAGGCGATGCAGTGGGCCCCGCCATTGTCTATCCAGAGGGGCGGTTGCAGCTGTAGCGCGGGATATGGCTTTCCATGCCGGAGTACCGGAGTGTGAGCTTGCGACCGCAGCGCTTACAGGGAATCAGACCGTCGGCAGGGCGTTGCTTCGGCGCGCCGTGATGCTGACTACGCTCTGTGCTGCAGGAGCACCCAATTATGAAAAGGTAGCAAAGCCTTGCGCTACCCCGTACTGCGCGGTTTGGTGCAGCAGGTTGAGCGAGGTCGACGGTGTTGCAATTAGCTCGACAGGCCTTGCTGCTCTGCGCCGCTACACGAGGCATCTGCCATTTTGCATGCCATGCCTTCTTCAAGTGAGATCGAGCTCGTCAGCAAGCCCGTAATCACGCGCAAGCGCGCACAGCTTTTCCCAAGTCGCGTCCTCTATCTTAACGCCATTGGCGATTCGTTCCCGCTCGCGCCGGTATCCAGCCTCGCCGGGGTAGAACACGCCGGAAGAGCCTTCTGACAGCGGCGTGGACTTCAAGTAATGCGCGAAACTGGCGACGTCCTTCTTGAATTGATCAAGTGGCCGGAACGCCGCCACATTGAACACCGCCATAAAGCATCCGTTACTGTCTCGGCCGCACGGCTCGAGCTCGAAACAGGCGCCGGTCAGGAGGTGACTTAGGACTTCTACCATGGCGGCGAGACCGCTACCCTTGTAGCCCTCGGTACCGCCGAGCGGTAGCAGCGCGCCGCCTCTGCGGTAGTCGCTGGGATCGGTGGTCGGCCGGCCTTGGGAATCTATGATCCAGCCCTTGGGAATTTTTTCACCGCGCGAGACCGCCAGCTGGATCTTGCCGAAGGCGGCCGCTGAGGTCGCCATATCGAGAAGAAATGGGGCCTCAAGATCGGACGGCACCGCGATCGAGATCGGATTGGTGCCGAGTCGTGCCTCGCGGCCACCGAAGGGCGCAACAAATTTAGGTGAGCGGCCAGTCTCAGCAGCCGCGAGCCCGATCATACCCGCACTTGCGGCCATCAACGGATAGGCGGCGAGGCGGCCGACATGGCTTTGGTGAAACACGGTGCAAGCCGCGATATTGGATGTCTTTGCCTTCTCGATGATGAGCGCCATCGCCTTGGCATTGACATGGAAACCGAAGCCCCAATTGCCGTTGATAACGGCTGTGGTCGGGGTCTCCTGCACGACGGTCCACCTCGCGCCCGGCACGATGTGTCCCGCCTTAATGCGATCGATATACGTCGGAATGGCGATGACGCCATGGGAATCATGGCCCGCCAGGTTGGCATTGACGCAACCGGTAGCGACCGCTTGCGCCTCGTCCTCCGTCGCCCCCGCAGCTTGCAGCAGCGCAGCAGAGATGTGGCTGAGATGCTCGGCCTTTACGATTGCAAAGCGTCCCTCCTTCTCCAGTCGGCTGAGCGCTGGCTTTTTAGTTGCACCCATGTTAATTGCACCCATGACGATCTTCCTCGCTTTACGATTGGCGGATACTCCGCAGCCTTAACGCAAGTTTCTTGCCAATACACAACAACATGTACCTCAGTCGGACTAACGTGGAGGCGTATCGCGATCTCCCCAGAGAGTTTTGCGAGAAGTATGCGCTGCAAAGCCAAGACCGAGATTCACGACGAGAAGCCCAACCTGTTGAGGTCAGTGGATGTGCATTGCTCGCGCCCGCGGTTTAATACACGTGTTGTGAGGCTGATAGGTCACACCATCTTGCTCCAGATAAAGAGTCCAAGTCCTAGCCTGCCGCACGTTTATCTCGTACGAGATTACCGATTTTGCTGGTGGCTCTTCGGCATTAAACTGGGCAACATTCTCCTCCCGCCAGGCACGACTATTCCATGCACGGTATGAGCCGCTCCGTGACACGGATCCCATCGGGTCACCCCGCCCGACAACTCAAGACTACGCCGACGCAAATCAATGCGATGCCGACTAGTCTTGCAAGCGGTATCGCTTCGCCGAGTAGAAGGAAGCTGAGTAGGATGGCAACTACATATCCGATCGATAGCAATGGATACGCAACACTAACCTGATTGCCTGAGAGCACAGCCAGCCACAATAAAACGCTAAATGCATAACAAGCCAAGCCGCCCCACAAATAGATATTTCTCATACAGGCCCAAATGAACACTAAAGGGTCGCCGATACACGGTAGTGGACCAACCGTCAGCATAGCCTTTCGCAAAGCGATTTGAGCTAATGCATTGAAGCTTACGCTAAAAGCGATTAATGCGAACGATGAACTGGTCAAGCTGTGCCCCTAGTCATAGTAGGCGGATTGTAGTTCATTTCTTAGCTGAAGATCCTAGCGAATGTGTGGGGAAATCGGCCGGCAGAAAGCATCAGGTACTTTTGCAGACCGTTGAACAGTTCAAAGCCTCTCAAACCTTCACTTAGCGCGAACAGATGCCGATGGTCAGCGGCCACGCAGGCCATCGCGCCTAATGTTTGAGCCGACCACCAACTATGATCTCTCGCCGGTATGACCAGCATTATCCTACCAGGTTGGGCATCATGTCGCTCGCGTGCCACGGACCAAAGGTCGACTTTCACGGTCGGCGCCATTTTTGGCTATCCGGCCATTGTCGCCTAGATTCACGGCAGGACTCCTCCGCGAGCCCTGGTGGGCGTACAGGTTTCAACAGAAACTGCCTGTGAGCGTTTGGATAATACCCATCGATGACTGGGACTTCGAACGTAGCAGCGACGACATAGTCTGCCTGCTCAGCTCCAAAGGACGCCATGACGCCGGCTTGGTCAAGATGACGCGGGCCCTCCGGCGCGACCAGCACCCATGATTTGGCCAGATCGGCGCAGGTCTCAAGCCCGAGTGCTTTTGCGGCGACTGCATTACTGCCGGGAAATCCCCCTAACAGCCACGGTAGACCCAGCGCTCGTGTCTCAAGCACATACAGCAAGGTCGGCGCGTTTGAGAGATCAACCACCGGGATTCCTACTTCAAGGCCTGCCGCACGAGCTTGAGCTCTGGCCGTGGCCAGATAGTCGTGGAATGGTTGCGAGAGCACCAGTTCTCCACCCGGCAAGGGTGTCAAAGCATCATAAGCGCGCAGATCTTTCAGCTGATGCCATGGCTTGAGCATGCCGGCATTGACCACCGATGCGGTGAGCAACTGTGCCGATACCGTCAGGGGCAGTAGGGTGGCGGCGCTGCGTTCCGGTTGCGCAAGAGAACTCAGGAAAGCAACGACGGCAAGCATCCAGAACAAGGCCGCGTCCGAACCAACGGTCCAGTAATTGCCCCTGGAGCTCAGCGCGAGCAGATGCGGCAGGACCAAAAAGATTAGCGTTAGAGCGATACTGGTGAGTGTCTGTGTGCGCAGAACCATTGCCTTACGATGGAACATCGCGCCAAGGCATGTGAAGACCGACACCAAGAACAGCGTCGACGGCTTGATGCTGATCGGATCGGTCCCTAGCAGCGCAATCTCAATTGTTACCGTCAACGCCGCAGCGACAGTCAGCCATGTGAACAACTTATGCTTGAACTGCATAAGAGTACTGAGCAGAACGGCTGTCGAAACTAGAATAGCGATAGCGACTTGGGCGAAACTAGTCTCCAGCGGGTCGATCCGGATAATGTGAGACACCCCGTGCCCGGCACCAAGCAGGGTTATCCCCTCAGCGCCCTTGCTCATACGAGTCACTAGCCCGCTGATGCCACCACCGATCAAGTAGGCGGTAGCGATCAGTAGGCCGACGGCGACCAGCGCCGCGATAAGCAAGGGCAGGAGCAACTTACGACGCAAAGCCACGACGTAGAGCATCACAACGAGGGCAATGGCCACAGCGCTAGTCGGCCTAGCCATGAACGAGGTCCAGCCGCCAAGATCGATTAAGAGCCACCCTAAGACCTGACCCATGCGCCCTGGCCGATCGGCGAGCAGCAAACCAATAATCACCATCAAGGCCGATTGAACGTTTAGCGTGTAGTAATTGGGAGTGAGCGCCCTCCAGTGAAAGGCGACTAATGCTAGGCTGGCGATTCCTGCCGAGAGCGCCGCCGCGTGCGGCCAGGCCACAGTCCAGAGACGCCGGACCGTCAGAAAGCTGAGGATCCAGCCTAGCGCCATAGTTAGCGTAACGTTCGCAATGCGAAGCACTGCGATGTCGCCACCCGCCCATTGATATGGCCAGTGGAGGACAAAGTCGAAAAAGTTGGGCGGTATCTTGATGGAGTAGGCGAATGGGTCCGTCATGGCATTGAGCCAGTAACCTTCATCGCTTGGATCAAGACCGTGACCACTGTAGTATAGCAGCCAAACGAAAAGAATTGCTGTAGTTGCTGTGGACAGACCTAACAGGGTCCGATCCAGCAAGACCGACAACGTTCTTCGGTTGGCAAGGTGGTTATTTCTTAGCATGGCCCTTCGTGGCAGCTCATCAAGGAGGCCCATTCGAGGGATATCGGCCTCGAAGAACTTCTAACCGACACGAGCCTCGCAATCTCCTCTAAGAATTGGTAGAGGCCGTCCCTCGCGATCTGAGGCGGTCTCCTCGATGTTCTCGTCGGGCCAGCCGGTGAAATCGGGTACTTGCCGCTCCTCCGCGAGATGGCGATCATCTATCATCTTGGAGGATAGAAATCCTTGCACGTGATCGGAATTCGCGCGCCGCGCCGGTTTCTCTAAAACCCATTTGCACCTATGGATGACCTGCATAGGCCTATTGCAAGCGCTTACCGATATCCGCGGGCCTCGCGTGTCTGTTGTGCAGCGAGACCGGCATCGCTGCGATCAAGGCCAGGTCAACAAGGGCCGCGAGCGTGCGGATGGCAAACGCGCACCTCGTCGGCGCAAGCGCTTTGCGTCGCATCTGGAACGGATCGAAGTTGTCATTGAGCCGGAAGCGTTGGCTGAGCTGCCGCGCAAGCAGAAGGTGCTGATCGGCGAGGACGTGTCGGAGCGTCTGGACGTCGAGCCGGCGAAGTTCCACGTCATCGTCACGCGCCGTCCCAAGTATGTCTTCAAGAACTCGGCGTGATCCAGGCGCCAGCGCCAGCTCACATCATCCAAGGTGGCATTCCGACCGAAGCCCTTCTGGCCCAGATCGCCGTCTCCAAGTACGCCGATGGCCAGCCGCTCTACCGCCAGGAGGCTATCTACGCCCGCGACCAGGTCGAACTTGACCGCCAGCTGATGGCGCAACGGATGGGCAAGCTCGGCTTCGAGCTAGAGATCGTGGCCGACTACATCTTCAGAGAGGTCAAGAAGGCAGATCGGATCTTTGCCGACGAAACCACCTTGCCGCCCCTCGCTCCCGGCTCCGGATCGACGAAGACGGCTTACTTATGGGCCTATGCCCGAGATGACCGAACCTTTGGCCGCAGCGGTCCGCCGATGGTGGCCTATCGCTTCGAAGACAGCCGCTCCGGCGAATGCGCGGTCCGGCATCTCAATGGTTATCGCGGCATCCTGCAAGTCGATGGCTATGCCGCGTATAACAAGCTGGCGCGCCCGGATCGCGCCAATGACAGCGTCACCTTGGCTGGCTGCTGGTCACACAGCCGGCGCAAGTTCTATGAGCTGCATTTTGCAGGAAGCTCGAAAGTGGCAACGGCGACGGTCCAGCTGATGGCAAGGCTCTGGCAGGTCGAGTGCGCGGTCAAAGCCCCCACGCCCGCGTTGCCGCGCGCCAACAAGCCTCCGCGGCGGTCGTCGCAGATCTCTTCGACCTCTGGCAGCAGACCTTGCGACGGATCTCCGGCAAATCAAAACTGGCCGAGGCGATCCGCTATGCCGTCTCGCGCCGCCCCCTCTTCGAACGCTTCCTCACTGATGGCCGCATTGAGCTCGACTCCAACATCGTCGAGCGCGCCATCAAACCACACACGATTACGAGAAAGAATAACGTCTTCGCGGGCAACGACGGCCGCGAACGAACCTGGGCGACCATCGCAACACTGCTACAGACGGCAAAGATGAATGACGTCGATCCGTTCGCCTGGCTCAGCCTAACGCTTCAGCGCATCGCCAACCGCTGGCTGAGCAGCGAAATCGACGCGCTTATGCGATGGAAGCACGCCGTGTGACGGCCGCAGCTTGCCGCTTACGCATCGATGTGGAACGAGCGAGAGCTTTGGGCTTTCTAGAGCGTTAGCCGATCAGGCTGCAAGTAGCCTACGGCGACGAAGTAGTTTGTGCATTCTGCGGGCGTATAGGTGTCGATGATGCGCCCGACAGCATCCCAGAGGCCACCGACGGTGCGTTCGGCGGCCTTTTCGCATTTGCTTTGAGGTTGGCGAAGGCATTCTCGATTGGGTTGAAGTCGGGGCTGTAGGGCGGAAGGTAGAGGAGCGTCGCGCCGGCCGCCTCAATCATCTCACGTATGAGTGGCCCTTTGTGCCGGAGAGGTTGTCCATGATGACGATGGCGTGGTCTGGAAGCTCGGGGACGAGCACCTTTTCGACATAGGTCTCAAAGGCATCGCGGTTGATGGGACCGTCGAGCACCCAGGGTGCGATGATGCCGCGTGTGGTTAGAGCGGCTACGCTGGTTGTAGTTTTCCAGTGGCCGTGAGGAACGCCTGCCCGCAGGCGTTCGCCGCGTGGGCAGCGCCCATGTGTTCGCGCCATGTTGGTCGATGCCCAGGTCTCGTCGATGAAGACGAGCCGATCCCGGTCGAGCTTGCCCTGGCTCTCGCGCCAGGCCTGACGTCGCTTCAAAACGTCCGGGCGATCCTGCTCTGTGGCATGGGCGGTCTTTTTTTGCGCGTGATCTTGTGGCGCTCGAGAAGCGACGGATCGTGCCATAACCAAAGGGCAGGCCTTGTTGGCTCAAGCTATGACGCAATTCCTCGATGGTGATATCGGGCTACGCCTCGAGCAGAGCCATGATCGTCGCCCGATGGGCATCAATCCGATGAGACTTGCGATCTCCGCCCAGAGCTTGTGGATGGGTATCGCCTTGCTCCCGCTCGCGCGTTCGCCAGCGGCTTACGCTTGCCGCACTCACGCCAAATCGCTCGGCAGCCTGCCGGCCTGAAACGCCGCTTCCAATACAGCAAGCACACATTTGCGAAGATCCATCGACAGCGGTTTCGCCACGCCCACCGGCCTCCCGTCCCGGCGATCAGCTTGAATCACCAAAACGCTAATTTGGGAATCCCCGACGATTCAGTCAGATGGGCCAATGCTCTAGACTTCGACTGCCGCTATCTTCGCGGTCTGCGCGGAGCCAAGCTCAGAAAGTGGACGGCGGCTTCTGCGTCACCGCGATCTGGCGCAGGCTCGGAACAAAGGGGCTCTGCGGGGAGCGGTGGAATAGGTGTACGACACTTCTGTTCACCCAGCTACGAGGGGCGGACCGAAGCCGCCTAGCGGTATCAGTCCCAAGCAAATCAGGGCTCGTGCGGGAAATCTCGCAAGCTGCGCGCGAGCTGGGACGGACCACAAACGTGGCTCGATCGGGAGTCCTGTCGGCGTGCCAGTCCCCCACGCTACCTGAGGGGTCGGAATGGCAACATCCCGAGCCCTGCTCGGCACGCGGCCTTCGACGCCAACCAGGATCTCGTGTGGCATCTTTCACGTCCTGTTGAAGACCTCAAATATTCACGCTGCTAACGATGTGAGCTTCTGTCAGATGCCAGCAAATAATGCGGTCTCAATCGACTGGTTACGCACACAGATGAGAAGCCTAAATCGCTTGTCCGTTCTTCAGGCACGAGGCAACCGAGAGTCGCATGCCTTCTCGCAACGCGATTTTGGGCGAATAACCGAGTACTTTTCTGGCCTTGGTGATATCGCAGGCAATTGTCTTGTTCATTTCAGACAAGACATGGATTTTCTGGTTATACATGCCGGCATACTGAAGAGCCGCATCGACTGCCATTGCGACGTCAGCCGCAATGCTCGGCAGACGGAGCCTGTTGGGGTGGACCATCATACCGAAATCTTCACGCAGAACCTTGCCGACGGTCTCGACAATTTCATTCATGGTGTAAGGCGTCTCGTCCGCAAGCCAGAAAATCTCGCCAGCCGCTTTTTGGTGAGCTGCGGCGAACAGGATGCCCTGCGCCAGATTGTCGATATAGCCCATCGAACGGCGGTTTCGCCCAGATCCAACTATGGGGAACGTTCCGTTCTTGACCATCTTGAAAAATAGCGTTTGCCTTTGTGGTTGGTTGGGTCCGTAAAACCAGGGAGTGCGGATAATGACAATTTCTGGCCGGCCGCCGACGGTAGTCTCCCCACGCAGCTTTTTTTCCATTAGCATCTTGGAGCGGCCATACGCCATGTATGGATTATAGGGGCTTTCCTCCGTGAATCTGTGATCCGGATGCGGGTTGAAGCCCATCGCGGAATTCGACGAAATGAAAATCGCGCGCCGCACCCCCACTCTTTGCGCGGCCGTAAGGAGATTGACCGTGCCTTTTATGTTAATAGCCTCAAACTGAGCAACAGTCGTGGGATGAATGATCCCCGCCATGTGGATGAATACAGCGCCCTCGGCACCGGCCATGAATAAACTGACAGTTTCCGTGTCCCGGATATCACCTGTCACGATTTCCACGCCCTGCCCACACAGCTGGGAGATGTCTTGTCCCGGAAGCACGAGCGCCCTTACCCGGAAGCCTCGGGTTGCAAGAAGGCCTACTTCCGGCAGGCCTATTGTCAGCGCTGCCGCGAGGCGCCCCCCCAGCCAGCCGGTGGCTCCAGTCAGAAGCACGAGGGGCGTATTCAGGGCGATCGGGATTTCTTGCAAATCAATAGTCCTGTCTCAACTTCTGTCTCTTGCCGCTAACCGGGCGCGTTCTCGTGTGGAATGACAGAGCGCAGCTTCCGCAACTCTGAACGCTAGGGCCATGATGGTCATTTGCGGATTGACGCCGGGCGCTTCGGGAATAAGGCTGGCGTCGGCAACAAAGAGGTTTTCGACGCCGCGTACCCGTCCATAGCTGTCGACGGCGCAAACATCCTGATGCTCGCCCGGTGGGCAGCTCGAAAACAGGTGCACCGTCATCAGATTCGTTGCTCTTTCTGGCAAAGGCTTGTCCCAGAATTCATGCACCTGATCTGGGCTCGTCCATCCTTCATGTCCACATATGCTGGGAAAGACCTTGCGGGCACCGGCGGCGAACATGGCCTGGCCAAGGCGTGTGAGAACTTGGCCCAAAGCAATCCAGTCTTCAGGGGCGAGCTTGAAACTGACAAGCGGCTCGTCAAAGCCGGGGAGTGATCTTACTGAGCCCACTCCGCGCGGCCGTATCATGCCGTAGTATGAGCCGCAAAACCGCCAGTCCCGCATCAGATCGGCGCGATTCGTCCAGTCTTCCGCAAGCGAGAGGCCAAAGATCGCGGGCGTGAATACCGATCCACCAATGCGCTGTTCCGGCATGAATTCGGTTATTGCCGTCAATGGAAGTCGCGACTGATGTGCATCGACAGGCTCGTCAAACAGCGCTGTTATCTTGATCGTCGGGTGAAGGCGCAGTGTATTACCAATGCGTTCACGCGCACCGGAGCAGCGCAGAAGCGCCGGGGTGTGAACCGCACCAGCGCAAAGAAATGCCATATCAGTTTTTACCCGCACTGGGACGGCTTGTCCGCGGGAATCGCGTGACTGGGCAAGCACCTCCGTGACACGACGTTTTGTAATCCGTATCTTGTCCACACGTGTTTGAGCCAGCAGCCGCATGCCCCGGTTTAGCGCTTTTGGCAGAAGGGTCACCGTCATGGATTGCTTGGCGCCATTTGGACATACATAAGAACACCGATTGGCCCCCTTGCAGCCACGTTGTCCCCGTTTTAACTCCGACACTTTCCAGCCCAGCGCTTCCCCTCCTTGCCGCAAAATGTCGCTGGCACGTCCGAGTGGTCCGGGGGTCAGGCTTGAATTGACCGCCGTCTCCGCGCGCTCGTAATATGCCACCAGCTCATCCGGCGTAAAATTCTCGATCTTGTTGAACTTGCGCCATTGATCAATGAGATCGCTATCAGCTCGCTGAGTAATAGCGCTGTTGATTTCTGTCCCGCCCCCGACGCATCGTCCTTCCGCATAGGTAATGGGACATCGGCCAATCGTGGCTGTTATTCCGCCGCCACGCCAGCCTGCCGAAAATGCCCCTCTTCCCAGAGGAGAAGCCGACGATGTGGAAATATGCTTGCCTTCTTCAAGCATGATTATGGATAAACCGGCAGCTGCTAGCACATCTGCCACGCTAGCGCCGCCCGCACCGGAGCCGACAATCACCGCATCCGCATCCAGTTGCAGTTCATTGCTCCAACCTTTCAACTTCAAGCGTTTTGCTCCAGTGTAGCCCGCGCGGATAACAGCTTTGCTGCCACGAGCGCCTGCTCATAAAATGCAAGCAGCACCATGGATCGATAAAGGCGCATGACCGACCTAATGGGACCTGGCGATCTTTCTAGAAACGTGCAGAACCTCTCTGCGCGCCGGGAGCTTGCCAATGAACCTTCCGCGCCAACTGAAATCAAGAAGATGCAGACGCCTAGGACGATCGCCACGCTTCGAGCCACCAAACGAATATGCAAGGGGGCGTCCGCAATGGCTAGGGTAACGCTTGCTAATACTTGAGTGGCTATTGCCGGCTTCTCCTCCCCTTCGAGCAAGGGCCACGCAGGCATAAGTGCCGCCACGAGCACTCGATCGAACAGCATTTCCGTCTCCTCGAGCCAGAAATAATTATAGAGACGAACTCAGTCCATTTCTACAGATGGAACGGTTCTTGAACAATTCAACATGGCGCGACGGCTGACCTCACATCAGGCCCACTAGACTCGGATAAATCGATAGACACCTTCGAGAGCGCGTTTCGCAAGCGATAGCCTAAGCTCAATACACTCACAAAACAAACTGAGTGACACTTACCGGTTAGCGCTGCATCGGCAGGCCGTGGGCGTCGGAGGCCTCGTTAAGAACTGACATAGCGGGTTCATCCCGGGATCATCCGCAACGCGTAGGGAACTACTGCCAGAATCTGCTGTTTGACCGGAGATTTATGGTGTGAGGCTCCGCTTTGGCGCAGAGACGCCTTATTCGCCAGATACCAATCATAGCTCTCGATGATCATTTGCGAATTCGAATATTTCGGCCGATAGCCAAGCTCCTTTTGTGCTTTCGAAATATCGAAATAGTACGATCTACCAAACGTCAACGTATGCCAAGGGCTCAAGGCGGAGAGGCCGAGTAAGCTCGCCAAATTCGCTGCGAACTGAGCCGGCCTCATCGGGATAGACTTGAGCCGGCTTTTGCTTCCGGCATGTTCGATTACCACCTGCAGAAGGTCACGCATCGTGCCAAACTCGGCGGCACCGATATTATATTCTGCAAGCCCTTTGATTTCCGATGCCGCAATGCATGCCCAAGCCAAATCATTCGAGTGAACAAACTGAAATCTGTTGTTCCCGCCAGCCAAAACTGGAACGTCGAGGCCCCGCTCTATCCAGTCAAACAGGATTTGGACGATACCAAGACGGCCAGGTCCAAGAATCGTGCGCGGGCGTATAATCGCCACATCGAGACCGTGGCGGTGCACTGCTGCCTTACAAACGATCTCTCCTGCGAGTTTTGAGCGTCCGTAGTCTTCGGCGGGACTGGCTTTCGTGTTCTCGGTAACAGGATTCGATTTCGGACTACCATAAACAGCACTAGAGGAAGTATATATCAGCTTCTTGACGCCTGCCGCAGCCGCTTCATCAGCAATAATCTGGGTCCCCTCCTTATTGACGGAACAGAACAGGTCTACATTCTTGGCCAAAGGAACTTGGGCAGCAATATGGAACACCTTGTTCACTCCCAAGAGTGCCCGCTTGACCGTATTGCGATCGAGTATCGTGCCTTTGAGAAATTCCAGATTAGAATGTTTGAAGTCAGGGACATTGAGGTCAAGCACGCGAACGTGAGTTCCCTGATCAAGTAGCTGTTTGCTCAACAGCTGCCCAAAATATCCCGAACCGCCGGTCACCAGAGCTATGGCCGCCATCTCTGACCTACACAAATCTCAAGGAAGTGAGCAGGGGCGCATGCCAGCCGCTGACTCCTTGATTGAACGCCGAAGAGACCCCGCGCCGGGCTTCTGATGCCCCCTGCGGTTATGCAGCGGATCAAGCACACTTCGAGCAATGTGGCTTTCCGGGATCCACAGGACCACCATCCACGAAGTTCATTAGCGCGGGGATCTTCGCCCGGGCGAAGCACCGAAAGGGGCGCACTTGCTACAATCTGCTTGAAAAACCGTCCGCTTGCGTCGAAGCTCATCATGGTCTCATCGGCGGGTTTTGAAGTTAGTCTGTTGGGTAGCAAGCACAAAGCTCGTCAGCGAATTCAACAGGATCATTCGGGCAAGCTTCGTTCGCAAATACCCGGCACGAACCCCGCCCGCTTGCACTGCCTCATTCTTCCTCACCTCAGAAATCGGGGCACCACTTTCAGAATTTGTGAGCGTCTCTGGAAGGCGTGTACGGTCTATCGGACGTGCCATTTGCACTGCCGATCTCGCGATGTGCTAGATTGTTGGCGCCCGTCACGTACATCTGGAGACCTCTCATGTCTAATCGTCTCTAACCACGCGTTCCCGGTTCGCGGTTCGTTATATATTGCGACCTCGAAGCGCCAGTCGAGTTCGATGGGGAAACAATACCACATACGCGAAAGCCGTCTCCCTACCAGTTCTGGAGGGAATCGCAACATTCGCTCTAGCTTTACATTCGAACAATCATTCTGGCTTGCCACTGACCTTTCATCCAGTAGCTGGTCTCAGGGGTTTTGCTCTTGTGGCAACACCGAATTTTTAATCGCGCCTGGGTAGAGTTTCCGGCTTGATCACGGGCGGGCTGGTTACATCATCACGTTTCAGCAGCTTTATCGAGTGGGTAGGGAGGATCGACAACCGGCCCCAGCACATCTGTTCGGGAATGGCCCGCCGAACGGCGCCATCGCCGCGGCCGGATGGCTAGAGCCTCCGGCGCCCTGGCGACAATCACGAGCTTGAGGAGTTGTTCCTGGAGCATGCTGCGGAGACAGCACGGCTGCCCCTCAAAGGACGTCGATCATGATTTGGCAAGGTCAGGCCTCATTATTTGGAGTTGCATCAATCCTCGGCCCATCAGGGTGTTGCACAATCGCGAGAGCAGCGCACTAGAGTACGCGATGTGAGACCGGCTGACCGCAGTCAGGTGGTCAGAAAGTGCAGCGATCGGTGATGATCTCGCTCGCTCAGCCGACGCCGACGTACAACCCGCCGGTTTGGGGCGAATGGTACGGTTGCCGGAGTTCGACCTTAGTCTGGGCGCGTCGAGCGTTACTGACGCAGGATGTTGTGAAGCTGCAGCCAGTCGGCTCGTTGCCTCACTTTGCTGCTTCTACCAATCCAAAAGCGTACGCCCTAGCTTAAACCAAAACTGCGCCCCTCGTATGGGAGGCTGCAGGCACTAGTATTGCTGTGAACCACTGCCGAACAGCGAACTGCAATACATCGGCATGTGTTGTGTCGGAGTGGAAGGCGGACCAAGGCCTCCCGCGACCCGAGCGCTCGGGGCCAGCGCCCCGCCCCACGTTCGATAGCTGACGATGCAAGATGTGATGGCGTGAAGCGCGCAATTCGTGCCCAGTCTCTGACAGCCGCACAACCGCCCCGTCGCGTTCAAAACACCGCGATGTTGTGGCGCCGTTTAGGTAAAAAGTAACGGGCGCGATATGCGCCGCAACTGGCACGGCCGTTGCTATTGAGAATGGAGCAACATTGAGGGAGGTCGGGTGCACCCAAGCGTCAAGATTGGCGAGAAAGTGTTTCCCTGTTTTCTCGGAGGTCTCCTTGCTCTGAGGGAAAGCAACCTCCGCATAAAGGCGCGTAACGCTTGGCGATAGTTTTGGAGAGCAACATGGTGCTGCGCCTCAAGTCTCTAGCTCCTACGATTGAACTGGAAAGTTGGGTGCATGGTCCGCCTACCAATTTCCAGTCGGGGAAAGTGTACGTCGTCGCATTTTGGGCAGCTGAAAGCGAATCGTGTCTGGAGGCGATACCACATCTGATGGAGTTGCAAGAGAAACATAAAGAAGAGGGACTTGAGGTCATCGGCGTCGCTACTTGTGAACGGGGTTCAACGCCAGAAGAGGACGGGGGCAAATTGAATGCATGGCTTACAAACATGTTTCCAAATCTGAACTATCGCGTTGCACTTGACGCCACGGGGGAAACAAACAAGCTTTGGACGAGTGACAGCTCTTCTCTTACGGTGCCGATCTCGTTCGTGGTCGATCGCGGCGGGCACATCGCCTATATCGGTCACCCGACCCAACTGGATGAGGCCTTACCGAAAGTTCTCGAAGGAACCTGTCGTGCCGCCGCAGATAGTAAGCCCGCCCACCCAGAAACTCCCTGCGATAAGCCGCTGGTAGTGGACCTGGACGGATCTTTACTGCTAACCGATATGCTGTATGAGTCTGCCTTGAACGCCTTGCCTGCTCTTGGATTGCGGGGGGATTTCGCAGTGATCTGGGCCGCGGCCAATGGAAAAGCAGCGGTGAAAGATCAACTTGCCCGGTCCTCCGAGCTGGATTATGCGACTCTCCCGTACAACGCTTGCGTTTTGGAGTTCATCCAGGCCGCCAAGGCGCGCGGAAGAAAAGTTTACATTGCTACTGCAGCAAACGCGAGGCACGCCAAGGGCATCGCAGATCATTTGGGCGTCTTCGATGGTTGGTTTGCTTCAGACACAAAAGTGAATTTGTCGGGACGTTTGAAGGCTGAGATACTCATGGCGGCCTTCGGTAAGTACGGATTTGACTATATTGGCAACGACGCGTCAGATTTGCCGGTGTGGGAGCTTGCGAACAAAGCGTACGGCGTTGGCCTTTCCAATTCGGTAAGAAATCGGCTCGTCGCACTCAAGGGTACTTACGTCGCATTAGAAGGCCGTAAGGCCGACACCGGGGCGTGGTTCAGGGCCCTTCGGGCCCACCAATATGTCAAGAATCTCCTTATTTTTGTGCCAGCGCTGACCTCGCATCAGATTGCGTTGGCTAACATGATCACAGACGTAATAGCGTTTCTTGCTTTTTGTGCTTGCGCGTCGGCTGTCTACATCTTGAACGATCTGCTAGATTTAAGATCTGATCGCGCGCACGTTAACAAGCGTGGTCGCCCCTTTGCAAGTGGCCTGCTTCAACTTCATGCCGGATTGCTTATGATTCCGGCACTCTTTTTCATTTCTCTGATGCTAGCAACTACAATCTCACTGGAGTTTGTCGAAGTATTGCTTGGCTATTTTATGCTAACGAGCGCCTATTCTATTTATTTTAAGCGCCAGATGCTTATGGACGTCATCGTGCTGGCTATGCTGTACGCTACACGCATCGTCGCAGGTGGCGTGGCGGTTGAAATTCAAATTTCACAGTGGCTTCTCACCTTCTCTATCTTCATTTTCACTTCACTCGCGCTAATTAAACGCTACGTTGAGCTCGCCACTAGGCTCGACCGCGGCCTCCCCGACCGGTCAAATCGAGACTATAAGATCGGCGATCTTGACGTGGTTGCCGCTCTAATTGCCGCGGCCGGCTTGAACGCCGTCACGATCTTTGCTTTCTACGTTACATCGCCGGATGTGCAGACACTCTATCGACATCCGAAGGCACTATGGCTCATCTGTCCAATTCTTCTGTATTGGATAGCAAGGAACCTCATGATGGCGCACCGCCGTCTTATGGACGACGACCCTATTGTCTTCGCATTGAGAGACCGCATGAGTGCAATTTCTATCGGCTCGATCGTCGCTATAGTTCTCATCGCGATCTGACATTCATTACTTCGAGGGCGTACATCGGCGATCGCTGGTAACCTGCCGCTACGTATTTCATTGAGTTTGAGTCCGGCCCGCAGAAGGACGGATAGATGAAGCGATCAAGGTTCACGGAAAGAGTAGATCCCACTGTGTTGAAGGAGCAAGAAGCTGGGCAAGGACAGCCAGCCTAGCTCGCAAGCATCGAATCTCCGACGCGACGATCTAGTACTGGAAGGGTGTCAGGCTGTACCGCAAAGCCGAGGCAAGGAGGCAAAGATGTGCTGTTGGAGAACCGCCGTGGCCTACTGGTCGCCGCCTGCCTGAAGCGGGCTCACGGGCCATGCCGAACGGATGGGCGCGCCGCACATGATCGAGTTTCGCGCTAATCGGCCGGCGGCGATCACATCTGGCGCCGACAACGCCTATGACGACGAACACTTCGCCCATGAGGTGATGCTCTCGATGAATATGACGACGCGTGTTGCACAGAACACTGGTGGCTGAAGCTCTGCGATCGGCGGGCGAACGGCCCGACAGTATGGCGTCAGCCGGCGCGTCCGCAAAGCGGATCGTCGAGGCAGGGTTGCCATGGACCTTTACCTTCGCTGCGGTCGCCTACAATCTGGTGCGGCTACCCAGGCTGCTCGCGGAGATCGGCTGATGGCCAAGGTGCCGGCTTAGCTGAGTCCTTTACGGGCTATTGGTGCATGGTCGAAAAGACAGCTGCGACAGCAACTTCGTCGATCTAGTCGAAGAGGCGCATCTCACCTTCGAAGGCGAGTCCGGTGACGAAATCGGCTTTGTGGGCGCTCCGGCGCTTGCTGGAGGTGGACTACGGCCCCCGCAACGTTGACCTGGACAGAGTTCTCATGGAAAGGGCACGACGAAATGATGCGCTCTGCGGTCGCGGATAGGTCATGATCTGGGCAGCGGGCAGGCTCGTAGGCCACTTCCACATTCGAAGGCGACGTTCAGCGCCCGAATGCGGCTGATTTCTTCAATGGCCTGCTAGACCAGTCTCAGGCAATAGAGTTCAAGGTCGAAACAACCGTCAGCGCAGTGCCGCAAGTGGGCCCTTTTGTTCATTGTTGCTCGAGCCAAATTCAACAAAGCGATCCGAGCGCGTCTATCCTGCGCAATCTCGAAGCTGGTACTTTTCTGAATGAATGCGCGCTGGTGATCGTCGTCAATACAAACCAAATGCAGGCGTTGTTGATTGCGGTGATGTCGGGTTTGTAACAGCCGTCTGCGGCTATGTCGGGCTACTGCAACATTCTGGTAGCCTGCGCGCTCACTAGGTGCGCCAGGCGCGCACTATCTAATTGAAAGGTGCCGCACTTTTGCCCTAACGCGGTACTGGCCCAACAATTGCTAAGCCCTTGGCCGAGCCCTGAATGACAAGAGGGAGCTCTGTGGAAGCATGAGTTTCACCGCTCAAATGGTCGAACAAACTATGCAAACAGCGGTGCAAGACCGCCAGGGTCTCGAATTATATTCTGTAAAGCAATTCTCCAGCGACGATACATAGGAGGCGACAAGCATGAGTGTTCTGACCAAACTGCCGTCCAATCGGCGCTTCGGCCTCACATTCTGCGCCGTATTTATCGCGTTCGGCACATACGCGGCCATAAAGGGAGGCGTTGCTGCCGCTTCCGGTTCCCTCTTTTCAATCGGAATCGCATTCGGCGGCATAGCATTGACTGCACCGCGAATTCTCGCGCCGCTCAACGTGCTCTGGTTCCACTTCGGCGAGTTGCTAGGGCGGATAGTCAGTCCGTTTGTTCTGAGCATCATCTATTTCGGGCTTCTCGTACCGATCGCCGTCGTCACTCGCTTGCTCGGGCGCGATGAGCTTCATTTGAAGCGACGACCGGTCGCAAGTTACTGGATCACTCGTAAACCGCCTGGTCCGACAGGTCAGTCTTTCACCCACCAGTTCTGAGGCGCACATGTATCTCTTCATCAAGGAACTCTGTGCTTTTATGCGAGTTCGCAAAAAGCTGTGGCTCGCACCTCCAATTGTTCTCATGGTTCTTATTGCTGCTCTGCTAATCTTGGCAGAAGGCTCTGTCATTGCGCCGTTCGTTTACCCGCTGTTTTGAACAATGAATATCCTAGGCATCTCTGCTTACTACCATGACTCTGCCGCTTGCCTCGTGTCAGGCGGTGAACTGGTAGCTGCGGCGCAGGAAGAGCGCTTTACGCGAAAAAAGCACGATCCAGGTTTTCCAGGTTATTCGGCTCGTTACTGTCTCCGGGCTGGAAATCTATGTCCAGCCGACGTTGACTATATAGTCTTCTACGACAAGCCCTTTAGCAAGTTCGAGCGGATATTTGAAACCTATCTAGCTTTCGCGCCAAACGGATTTAAGAGCTTCGCAACGTCGGTGCCAGTTTGGGTAAAAGACAAGCTGTTTCAGAGGATGCTAATCACGAACGCACTGAACGAACACCTTGGGCGCGGTATTGATTGGTCCAGCCGGCTCCGCTTTTCAGAACACCATCTTAGTCACGCGGCGTCGGCGTTCTTCCCATCGCCGTTTCACGAAGCCGCCGTGTTAACGATGGATGGAGTCGGAGAGTGGACGACAACCTCCCTTGCCATCGGTAAGGGAAGAGAGCTATCGATCTACAAGGAGCTTCGCTTTCCGCATTCTCTTGGGTTGCTGTACTCAGCGTTCACTTACTACACCGGTTTCAAGGTGAACTCCGGTGAGTATAAGGTAATGGGATTGGCGCCATACGGCGAGCCAAAATATGTGCATCTGATAAAGGAGCACCTGATCAACATCAAGGAGGACGGGTCATTCCACCTGGACATGAGCTTCTTTGACTACTGTACCGGGCTAACGATGACCAATGATCGCTTTGAGAGACTATTTGGTGGCCCGGCAAGACGCCCTGAAAGTAGGTTGACGCAAAAGGAAATGGACTTGGCGGCCTCCATTCAAGCCATTACCGAGGAGGTCGTCCTAAAGCTTGCAAAGGGAATACGCGCCGCAACCGGGCAGAGAAATCTCTGTCTCGCAGGAGGGGTCGCACTTAATTGTGTGGCGAACGGAAAGCTCTTGCGGGAAAAGCTCTTTGACCAGATCTGGATTCAGCCCGCTGCAGGCGACGCCGGCGGCGCCTTGGGCGCGGCACTCGCTGCCTACCATCTCATGCTTGAAAAGCCTAGGAGCAGCTATTCGGGCGATAGCATGAAAGGTGCGTACCTGGGACCAGAGTTCAGTCAGCGCGAAGTCGAAGAGAGTCTAGGAAAGACCGGCGCAGTATTCACGACTGAATCCGATGAAGCACTGATTAACAATGTTGCTCATGCTCTCGCGGACGGTAAGGCGGTTGGATGGATGCAGGGCCGGATGGAGTTCGGTCCGCGAGCGCTCGGGGCACGCTCAATCATTGCTGATCCCCGCTCACCGACTGTCCAGAAGCAGCTAAACCTCAAGGTGAAATATCGCGAGTCTTTTCGGCCATTTGCGCCGAGCGTTCTTCGAGAGGACGTATCGCAGTGGTTTCAGCTTGATTCCGAGAGTCCATATATGCTTCTTGTGGCGGACGTGAATAGCACGAAGCGGTTGCCGATGACAGAAAAGCAACAGCAGCTCTTCGGCATCGATAGACTGAACGTCGTACGTTCGGAAATTCCAGCCGTCACACACGTGGACTATTCCGCGCGGGTGCAGACTGTGCAAAACTCGACAAATCCGCGGTTTCATAGATTAATATCTAAGTTCAAGGAGCTAACGGGGTGCCCCGTTCTCGTGAATACCTCGTTCAACGTGCGAGGAGAACCGATCGTTTGCACTCCAGAGGACGCGTTCCGCTGTTTCATGGGTACAGAAATTGAGCTGCTTGTCGTCGGCAATTCGCTGATACGGAAGGAAGACCAGAGCAGAGCGTTGGTGACGGATTATAGTAGTTGCTATGGTTGCGATTAACGAAGTGAGGCGGTGAAACCCTGCGCTTTGCGGGCACCGTGATGTTTGAATCCTTTTCGCTGGACTTCGACATGCATCTCGAGGAAGCCATCCGACGTGAATAAACGCGATGTGAGAAATAAGTTCAAAAGCTATCACTTGATTGTCGCCGTCGGCCTCACTAGTAGAAACCCTCCCTACTTCAACTGGAAGAAGAAGTGGGTGGACTTTTGTAGGCCGAAATGCGTCCGCCAAAATAGCTGGACAATGAGAACCCGACGCTGCGGAAGCTGACCTGCAACTGCGTATTTCCTCCAACGAATTAGAAACCGGACCCGAAGAACGACGGACAGAGGCAAGGTTCACGGAAGAACTATAGCGGTAGTGAAGGAGCACGAGGCTGATGCAAAAACGGCTGACCTGGCTCGCAAGCACCAAACCTATGAGCGACGATCTCCATTGGAAGCCCCAAACTCGGCGGCATGGATATCTCTGAGACTAAGCGGCTGAGGGCCTTGGAAGAGGAGAACGCGAAGCTGAAGAAGCTCCTGGCCGAGCAGCTGCTCGGTGTGCCCGCTCTTCGCGGGCTGCTCTGCAAAATGATAGGTCCCGCCGCCAGGCGCGCTGCGGTCGCGTATCTGCGCGGCCGCTTGCGCGATCTTGCATACGATCGGCGGCGGTTCGGCTATTGCCGGCTATTCGTCCTGCTGCGCCGGGAGGGAGAGCCCTCGGGGATCAATCGGATCTACCGGATTTACCGCGAGGAAGGGCTCTCCGTCCGCAAGCGGCGGCTCGCCGCAAACCTGTGGAGACCCGTGCCCTGATCCTGATGAGGCGAGGCCCGACGCGCGCTCGTCGCTGGAGTTCGTCCACGACCACTTCGCCAACAGCCGGCGCTTCCGCATTCTTAGCATCGTCGACGACGTCACTAAGGAATGAATGCCTGGGGCCGTTTTGGAGACGTCGATCTCAGGACGGCGCGTCGCCCGCCGACTGACGATAGTCGAGCGACAAGGATGATCGTGTCCGACCATGGCACCGAGTTCACCTGCAACGCCATGCTCGCCTGGAGCAAAGACACGGTTGTCGATTGGCAGTCCATCGCGCTGGAAAGCCGGTGCAGAACCGCTCTATCGAGAGTTTTAATGACCGGATGCGCGATGAACTGCTCAACGAGACCACCCTGTTCTTCGATCTGGATGACGCCCGCGCCAAGATCGCCAACTTGGTCTCCGACTACAATATCCGGCGGCCTCACTCGTCGGTGAAATACCTGACCTCTGCGGCCTATGCCGCCCAACTCACCGCAACGGACGATCGGCTGCGCAACCCCGATCACCTCCACCGAGGTCCGCTGCTTCACCCTTGCCACTTGGCGTACAAAACCCCGAGACTCTGGCCGCTGCAGAATGAAAATTCAGTCGCAGGTCACTAGCATGGGAAGGCCCCTGTCATCCTCGGTAGGGGACATTTGCGATCAATTAGTGTTTCCGTCAGACTGCTAGGGGAAGGTCAACCGAACTGCTGTTAGTAAAGGTACAAAATGAAGAAGATAGTCTTCTATTTGATAGTCATGCTAACCATTGCCACGTCAGCGGAACTTCTGGCCCGAATCTCCGTCGCTTTTATTCCAGAGCTATACGATCAACGGGATGCAGCCCTAGCTCGAATCGATGAGTCGACGCTACAAAAATTTGTTGAGACTCGAGCTAACCCTTCTACAGGATGGGATAATCCGAGCGGTACGACGGTGACCTACAAGAATTGCCTAGGCGAACTCAATACGTACACATTCAACCCAGATCGCACCAGACGTCACAGCGCCTCTGCTGGCGACGCTCAGATAGTTATTGCTGGAGATTCCTACACGTTTGGAGAGGAAGCGTCTGACCAATCAACATTTCCGGCTGTACTTGAAAACCTCCTCAATACTTCCGTGGCCAACTTGGGCGTTAACGGTTATGACCCGCTACAGTCATTTCTGAGGCTCGACAAAATGATCAACTTGTATCCTAAAGCACGCATCGTGATCTTAGCAATCATGTATGACGACTTTGCGCGCCTGCTAAATGGCTATCGACCCGTCTATTTCTTCACCAGCTACACTGGAAGCCCCTACGGGTTCAAACCGTACCTTTCTCACGGACAGCTTCATCCACTAGTTGCGCCGCCCCCTTGGGCAGACATCAAGACAGCCTGGAAAGCAGCAAACACGGGCTTCGACACGGACTATTGGAGAAAGCCAAAGGCTGAGTTTCCCTATGTAGCCTCCCTAGTCTCCGCCATCTCCACGAACTCGTTCTACTACAAGTTCATTCCGTCGCGCTTATACCGTCTCCTTGGGCTTCCCGAGTACCAATTGCTCTTGAACTCGGTTGCCGTCCAGGAGAGCTTTACTGTTATTATTGACCTCCTCGACAACTTGGCCGAGCAGAAGCAGCTTGCAACATTAGTCGCTCTCATTCCCAGAAGCGGAGCAGATACGAGAAGCGGCGCGGACCTGATTGAGCGTATTAAAAAACAGAAGCAGCATCGCACCGAGCTAGTCAACATTGACACTGACATCGATTGGACTAGGTACAACCTGAAAGACGACGAATGTCATCCTTCGACATACGGCTACGAAGCCATTGCAAAAAGCATTGCGAAAAGTGTTCAAAGGTTGGCAGCCTCGCCTCAAGCGCATTGAATTTGCCTGTTGGGTAACTGCTTGAAGTTCGTTCAGGCCCAAACTAGGACGAGAGCATTAAGGGCAAACTTTTGTAAGAACTAGGTGATGACGTCTGGGCGGATTGGGCGAATAGACGAGTCGTTACTGGTACGAGGAGCCAAGGCGCGTTGTATCGAACAAACTCGTCACGTATCGACCGTCGGGCCGTCCCCAAAACGCTTGGGAAGGCGAACTGGATCCGATTGTCGGTGAGAACCGAGTGGATCTTGTAGAGGGCAGCCGTGATCAGAGTTTCGAGCCTGAGGCTGACGTCCTTTCTTCTTGACGAGCCGAAATTAGTGGGGCGATCGATGGCGGCGTTGCGGTCGAGCTTGCCTCAGCCGTCGGAGCTCGGCAGCGTCGATGTGAAAAATTGCCGATCGGATACGTCCTGACTCTTTGTTTTGAAGGCTGCCGCTTCGGCCTCGAGCAGTCGGCTACTGCCGGAGCGTTGGAGGCAGCGATACAGCGATGATCGCGCAATATTCGGGATAGTCGTTAGGGGCAAGCTGCGGCCGTCACACGGTGTGGTTCCATGGCCTAAGCGCGCCCATTTCGCTGCTCGGGCAGCCGTCGACAATACGCTGAAGCGTTAGGTAGAGCCAGGCGAACAGATGGACGTTGTTCATTTTCGTGGTCTGCAGCAGTGTTGCCATGGTCGGCCCAGGTTCGTTCACCGCCGTCGCGAGGCGAACAGCTGCGACGGGTGAATGCCAATCCGGTGGGCGATCGCGGAGACGTTCGCCCAGGTCCAGCGCCGCTATCACGACTTGGGTTTTAAACTCGTCCGACCAGCGGCGATAAGCGCTGTTCCGAACACACGGGTTCGGGACGTTAGCTGATCTCTATGTTTTTCGTTTGTGGTGAGCTGCCAGCCGTTCCGCTTCAGCTAGTGCCGCAGTCTTGGTTTTAAACGGACCAACGTCGTGTTCTTGCGTGTCGGGCAGCCAAGCAGGCAAGAACCACCAACCACCCGGGCGGTAACTCGTGCTGTTTCTGATCGACCCGATGTGTTCGGCTGTAAACCAACCGTGATCTACCCCATCCTGTTGCCACAAGATGTTCTTGTCGCTCATCGGCACGCCTCAAGAATGTCGGTTCGTCGATTTTCTTCGCTCAGGCCGGATTCTAGCCGTTTCCGCAGGCCCATGGCAACAAACTTTCGAGTTGGCGGTTCGGGTGACCGTTGACGGTCCTGGTGAGCACATCGGTGATGTAGGCCAGCGGATCAATATGATTCAGCTTACAGGTTTCGATTAAAGAGGCTATGACGGCCCAGTGTTGGGCGCCGCCGTCAGAACCTGCGAACAATGCGTTTTTCTGGATAAGCGTGATCGGACGGATCGAGCGCTCGACGGCGTTGTTATCGAGCTCGATACGGCCGTCTTCAATGAAGCGCGTCGCCCACCCAGCGTGAGAGCGCATAGCGGATGGCGTCGGCCAGCTTGCCCTTTTGGCTGATCAAGCCGAGTTTTGTTCGCAGCCATCTTTGGAATGCATCGGCGAGTGGCCGGCTCTTTTGGTGCCGAGCGAGACGACGCTCCTCTGCGCTGCGGCCGCGGATGTCCTTTTCGATGGCATAGAACTCGGCGATATGCTTGAGCGCCTCGCCCGCGATGGGCGCGGGACCGGGGGCGGCAAGTTCGTAGAAGTTGCGCCGCATGTGCGACCAGCAGAATGCAAGCTGAACGTCGCCACGCTCCGCGAGCTTGCCATAGCCGGCGTAGCCATCGACCTGCAGGATCCCCTTGAAGCCCGCCAGATGGGCGATCGGTCGATCGGCCTTGCGATTGGGGGGCATAGACATAGGCGACGCCTGGCGGATCGGCGCCACCCCATGGCCGGTCGTCCGCCGCATAGGCCGAGAGCTGGCCGGTCTTGGTGCGACCGCGGCAGGGATCGAGCACCGGCATTGTCGTCTCATCGGCGAACAGCTTTGGCCGTTGCCTGAGCTTGCCGAGGAGGCGCTCGTGCAACGGACGCAAGTGGAAGGCTGCTTGCCCCACCCAGTCCGCCAGCGTCGAACAATCGAGCTCAATGCCCTGGCGGGCGTAAATCTGCGCCTGCCGGTAGAGCGGCAGGTGATCGGCATATTTCGATACCAGAACCTGGGCGACGGTTGCTTCGGTCGGCAGTCCGCCCTCGATCAACCGCGCCGGGGGCCGGCGCCTGTATGACACCATCCTCGCACGCACGGCAGGCGTATTTGGGACGCCGGGTCACGAGCGTCCGGAACTGAGTCGGGACCAGGTCGAGCCGCTCGCTTCTATCCTCGCCGATCCGGTGTAACTCGCCCTGGCAGCAGGGACAGGTCTTGTCCTCGATGTCGACGACGACCTCGATCCGTGGCAGGTGCGCCGGCAAGGCGCCGCGGTTGCCGCGGCGCCTACGGGCTCGCACGTTATGGCCTTCACGTCCTGCGCCGCCTCGCTGTACGCTGCCACCACGACGTCTTCTAGGCCCAGCAGCATCTGATCTTCAGGTAGCGTCTCTGCCCGCCGGCCAAACCGATGCCGCTGCAATTCCTTAATGATCTGACGCAGCCGTTCGCTCTCGCACCGCTCGGCAAGCAGCATCGCTTTCAGCGTCTCGGGATCGAGGCAGGGCGTCGCTCACACCCAATTCAGAGCATATTCGCCCCCATCTGGCGAGGCGTCCGACGCTCCTGATTCACTTCGCCGCAGCGCAGCCAACAACTATCCCGGTTGCGCTGGCGCCGGCGTCTCACGCGCCTCATGCACACGCCGCAAGTCGAGCCCTTCCAGCAGCGCGGACAATTCGCGCGGCCGACAGACGGATACCCGCTTGGCCCGGAACACATAGACAGCTCCCGAGAACGGATCTGCCGCCATGCTCTCGCGCACCAGGGTAGCAAGCCCCTCCATTCCCTTGCGGAAGTCCACCGCTTTGGTCGCCACCATCACCCGGACCGCACCCGACGGACCGATCACCGGCTCGCCTTCAGCGCCTGACGATCGACGCAATCATCGTCGGGTCCGCACCACGGCCGGCCCGGATCGTGATGCCGTCAACTTCGATCTCGATGACCCCGGTATCCGCCTTGGCCTTGCGGCGCACCGCTTTGCGCTCACGCCCAAGAGCTGGCGCCGGCACTACGGCATCCACCACCGCCGGAACAAACTGTACTTCTTCTGCTTCGGAGTGACCGCCCGCTGCTTCTCGCAACTGACGGCGCCAGCCGAACAACTGCTGCGGCGACAATCCATGCCGTCGCGCTACCGAGCAGACCGAGTCGCCACTCGCAGCGATCTCCCCAACAATCCGAGCTTTGTCCTCGTCGCTCCACTTCCGCCGACGGCCGGCTCCGGTGAAGACCTCGAGCCGCCGCACCGGCTCCGTGATAGCAGTATGCACTGTGTCCATTCTAAGCCTAACGGTCCAAACCGAACCGCAGCCTCGCAGATCACCCCGTCACTCGGTAGGTGGCCCCTGAACGGCGCTTGCGGCGATCTGGGCCAGAAGCGCTCCCGTCCGAATGCCTCCTTCAATGATATGGGCCGCGGCAGACGCTTGGATGGCGCTCTCCACGTTTTTGAACGCATACTTGGGAGCGCGCGTGACGATCACCCGGAACTTCGCCGGCACCACATCAGGCGCTCCGGCACGTGCTCGCCAATCAGCACCTTTTACTTGCCGGCATGCACAGCCAGCTTTTCCGGCCCAATGACAGTTTCGATCCGCTCCAGATGTGGCGCAGAGCCCTTGCACCGACGCAGTCCACGCTTGCCATCCGCCTGCGCACGTCCCTTCCTGACCTGGGCCTTGATCTCCGCGATGCCGGTCTCGGTCTCCTCGAAGGCGAAGGCCTGCTGTTCATCGTCGCCGTTTGCCGAGCCGAGCTTTTCCGATCATCGGCCGAACCGGGCGCGGTCGAAGGCCTTCAGGATCTGCGTCAACCGCTCGATGAGGGCATCGGCCTCGGCATTTCGGGTCTTCGTTGAAATAAACTTCACTTGGAGCGACGGCTGGCTAACTTTTAGAGATAGACGCTCACAAAGTTCGCGTTCGAGCCGCCACTAAGTCATGCCCTTATTGGCAGACCAGGTAGTTTGGCGATAGCAGTAGGCCTGTTTGCAACTTGTGCAAGGCCTCGGTTGGAAATGTCAACTCGAGCTCTTGAGTAAACTTGCAGCGATAATCTCGGCCTCACCCGCGCGGCGAAACCAGGACGACGAGGCACGTCATAAGTAGCTAACTGCATTTCCGTGAGAAGAAAGATGGCCTTCATTTTCGGAAATGCCAGAGAAATAGCCGTAATTACTGCGCCCCCATAGACATGGACGTGATCTTCCATTGCGTGCGCCGAGAGATTTTTTGGCTTGCGATCTGTGTGCCGCTCAGACTAGCTGAATTTCAGCGGATTTGTGACAAAGGCGCCGAACTACTGCACGAAGGGTATATCATAACTACGGTTCTCCGATGATCTCGCATAACCCGTCCTTTCTTTGCACGGATCTGGGGCGCAGGGCTAGTTGAATTACTTTCGTATGGTTAGCGTAAGTTTCAGCCGTCAGCTCCATTAACAAGAACCCATATGCCCGATGTGCCCAAGCTTTCGCGCCGTGCCTTCGTCATCATCTTTTGCGACTCGATGACTGCCGCAAGTGGTAACACTGGGCTGCAGTCCGTGCTTCCGCCGATAAGGCGCTCGATTGGCATTGCAGATTCGATGGTGGCGGCCATTTTCTCGCTCTCATCGCTATTGTGAGCCGTGACATCCGTGGTCTGGGCTCGTCGATCGGATCTGCGCGAACGTAAGGCACTCATCATCGTCGGCCTTTCTGGGTTTGTGGTTTCCATGATGCTCTGTGGCCGGCAGTAAGCACTGGCCTGGCCCACCTCGCAACTCCCACGATCGCCTTCGGACTTCTCCTGGCCAGTCGCGATCCTTGGATTCTTCGGCGCTGCTTTGACGTCGGCGGGTCAAACGTATATCGCGGAGCACACTTACCCCGCCGAGCGCACGCGGTGCATGTCGAGAATCGCTGGGGCATCCCGTCTTGGAACCGTGTTTAGCCAGGTCGTGGCGCCATTCTTCATCGTTAGCATCGTCGGATCCGAAGGCCCCCTGTACGCGTTTGATCTAATCGCCACCGCAATGCTGATGTGGTCGCGCGGTGCCTCGATGAGCAGCCAACATTGGCGATGAAGCCACCGCTCCGGACTGATAAACCCGTCGGTAAACCACTATAGCTCCGCTCCGACCTTGCTCCGTTCATCGCTTACGGCTTCCTGCTCTTGCATGCCAGAATGCGCTGGCACAGACTTTGGGTTTTCTAATCGTCGACAAAACAAGCAATGCGCTACCAGAGCGACCATCTCAGACCTTGCTGCCCATACCCCAAGGTCACATCGAGATTGCGATGGTCGGCGGCGCAGTCGCAAGTTTACTTGGCTCTGGGTTCCCCCCCCCCCAGTGTTCGGCATAACACCGAAGGTCCTCCTGCCATGGGGTGCCGGACTGGGGTCCCTAGGCACGTCTTGATCGCCTCGCGCCAGACTATGCAACCGCCATCATGGGCTATGCCGTTGCTAGCCTCGGCTTCGCGTGGCCCGACTAGGCTTCATCATCGGTGCGTCGCTTTCCGTTTCGATGAAAGGAGCAATCCCGCGCAGCCGGAGCTATCGGGGCAGTCAATAGTGTGAATGTGCCTTTGGCCCCGTTCGCGGTGAGTCTCTACCAAGCCTTCCCTCCGGGCCCGTTTCTTCTGCAGTCTGTTGTCTCTCGCTGGGCTGCTCGCCTATGCTGGCCTCAGTCCAACTCTGCGCGATATCGATAGCCGCGCCACGAGCGAAGAGATTGATGTGGGCACTTCGTGAATCAAGTTCGCCACATAATGTCTGCTGCGCTTTTTTGGCATAAGAAAGTTTATAGACATGGGCCAGCTTCGGCTCACACCGCTGGCGTGCTGCTCGAGGAGCGCCCTTATCATTTCCAGCGGTACATTGCCCGTTTGAGCACGCGGATGTCGTGGCTGGTGCCGCGAGCTTTGTCGCATTGGGCTAGGAATGCAAGATGCCCTGTCGTCCCTCGGCGCGGTGCCGCGGGAGCATCGGGCCACAGCGTATCGGCCGTCTTATCTGATCTCGAGCAAATGCGAGGAACAACCTGACCCGGCGATACGAGGACTCTGCACTGCTGGTCGGTTGGTTTTAGAGAAGCCCGACGGGTTTGCGGACCTGGTGCGCGACGCCGGCTCGTACCGATCAAGGGCTAGGTGAATGTGTTCGGAGCGAAGAGAGCGGATAGAATGAGACTCATTTGATTGGATGTATCTCGGATGTGCCGTTACGCGAAACGGGGCTCGAGAAAATCACACTTTACTGCGGCGGATGGAGCCCGCGTCGAATTCACCAATGACGGACAGTTGCTGGCACTAGTTGATCGGATGCGAGTTAAATGCTGGAGCTGAACGGTTGGAGATCAGCGGCTGTATAGGCAGCGATGACGCCTATGACAGAGTGACCAGCTCTGGAATGCGGTGTCATGGTCGTCGATCGCCGAAACGAGTTTGGCAACACGTCGCTATCACCCAAAATTCGGCCTGATGACCGCTGAGCGCGTTGATTATGCCGCGGCAATCTCGCTGGCAAGCCCGGGACAATCAGGATGGCAAGTCGGTGTCGCGGCGAGGTTATGATTGCCGCGATGATCGTGGCGCGCAAGAGTCCGAGCAGGGCTGGACTGTGGCCGATCGAGGCGGATCCGCCGACAGGTCGACCGAAGCTCGGATCAACGCACCGGTAGGAAAACGGTCCGCCGCGAGGTGGCGAAGCTGTTCAAGCTGATGGAAAACGGCGTTTCGCAAAGCATCCGGTAAATGCAAGCTCGCCGAAGCGACACCTCCAGTCCAGGGCGGAGCTTCTCATACGAAGCGTTTGCGTCCAACCACCCATGGCTTCACCCTACGTTCGGATCGATCCGCCCGATGCAACTCTTGCGATCAGGACTAATCGGCGATTTGAACCCTGTCGTATCCCTGAACATACATAATGCGGTCGCTTGCCAATAAGATCGCCGCGCAGCGCTGCACAGATTTTGTCGTCCCGATTGGATGGTGAATGGCGTCGCGCATGAAGATGGCATTCCGACAACGGAGCAGAGATTGAGGTCGCAGTTATGCTTGGTGTGGACATTGAGGGCGCACTTCGTCTCATTTCGTTCTAGAAGTCATGGTCGTCTTCCAGGAAGGTCGACAGACCATGGTCCACTCAGGCAGGACGCTGGAACACCAGTTTCCGCTTTGACTTAACAGTCCCGGGCGGCACCATTCGAATTCATCGTTGCTGATCAGGTATCGACGTTGGAAAGGGTCTGGCCCCTCTCGCCGTCGTGCAGCCGCGAGTTCCGGCCCTATAAGTGACGTGTAGGTGCGAGCACATGACGGAGTTGACTTGCTCAGGGGGGCACGCCTGTGCGTAAGGTTTTGAAGGAGGGGCGTCCGCAATCGATGTCACCTCGGATAATACGAGCGCTCCTTGCGACGCAAGATATCAGCCAAGCATTGTCATGCCGTTCTTGACAACTGCGACAGCGCGCTCCTTCACCCTCGCTTCGAACGAGATCACGTTGCCATCCTTCCACATCTCCAAGGTCACGGTCTCCCCGGGGTAGACCGGCGATGAAAACCGCGCTGCGTGCCGCCTGAAGGCGCTGGGATCAAAGTCGGCATAGGTCTGCAGAATACCGCGGCAAGTGATTCCGTAGGTGCACATGCCGTGAAGGATTAGCCTCGGAAACCCAAATTGCCTAGCGGATTCCGGATCTGAATGCAGCGGGTGGCGATCGCCGCAAAGCCTGTAAATCAGCCCCTGATCAGCGCGCGTTGGAATGTTGAGGATTTGGTCGGGAGCTCGGCTCGGCCTTTGGTGTGGCTTGGGCTGGCCATCAGAGGGACCGCCAAAACCGCCATCTCCACGCGCAAAGTAGGAAGTCACCATGGTAGCCAGCGGTTCGCCGTGACTGCCCTTCAGCACGGTTCGGAAGCGGATCACTGCCCCCTTGTCCTTGCCTTTGTCGTAGACGGCCGTCACGGAAGAATCAGCCGTGATATCCGCAGCCGGCGGCAGTGTGCTGTGAAAGGTGATATCGCGCTCGCCGTCCAACGCGATGGAGTTCAGATTGAACTCACCGGGTTCAGAGAATCCGGCTGCGACTGAGGCAAAGGTCGGTACGACCTTCAGTGGCCGCGCCGTCACTGTGGCTTCATTGACGAAAGCGAGCTCCTTCTCGTCCAGGGGATCAGCTCCCATGCCGATGCCAAGTGCGTAAAGCATCACATCGCGATCCCGATAGCTGTACTTTTGGCCAAGTCTCTTCATGGCCATCAGCTGCTCATAGTTGATTGCCATGGTGATATTTCCTCTCGTCAAGGCCTTGCACTAAGCTACAGCGGTTTCGACGGCTTAAGTTGTTGCACAGGAAGAGCAATTGTGTGGCTTAGATCACTCTCCTAGTCAAAAAATCATCCCCCGCCGCCTCTCCCCCTCGAGCAGATGGCGGCATCCATATTCGCCGAACGTCTCGTGGGTCGAACCAAGGCTGCGATTTCGGGGGTCAAACTGCTTTGATCTTCTTTTTGGCAATCAGGCAGTCAACGGCGGTGAGCCCAGTGCCATCGGACGCAAGGATGACGGGATTGATATCGATCTCGCCGACCTCGTCCGCAAGATCGGTGCAGAGCGTGCCGAACTTCACAATGCAATCGGCCAATCCGTCCAAGTCTGTCTTTTCGCCCCCCCGCGCACCGCGCAGAACGCTCGCGCCGCGCAGCCGCCCGATTGCAGATTGCACGTCGGTCGCATCGTAGGACGGCAGCAGCACTTGTACATCGTTGAGTGCCTCAACCCAGATTCCGCCCAAACCAAACGCGATGACGGGCCCGAATTGCGGATCGAAAGTCGCCCCAAGCATGATTTCCGGCCCCGGTTTGGCCATTTCTTGCACGACCACTCCGGCGATCTTCGCGCCGGGACGATGCGACCGGACCGAAGCCATGATTCTTTCAAACGCCTCCGCTGCTTTTTCCGCTGACGGAATATTCAAGATGACGCCGCCAACGTCCGTCTTGTGCACGATCTCGGCCGACTCGACTTTCATCACCACGGGGAAACTAAGAGTCTGTGCAATGCGCGTTGCCTCATCCGGCCGGGTCGCCAGCGCTTCGCGCGTGACCGGAATTCCATAGAGTGCGAGCAGACGCTTGCCCTCACGCTCCGTCAGAACGTCGTCCTTCGACTCGCGTATGATGCGCAATGCCTCGGGATAGCAAGCGCTGCGCTGCCCCCACTGGGCCGATAGGCGATCGCCCGGTTTCCGGCGGCGTTGAAACTCAGCATAGCCGATGAGGGCCGAGAGCGCCTTCAGCCCCGGAGCCAGCCCTTGCAAAAACGGCATGCCGTGAAAATCGGCCTTGGGCTCGACCATCGTATCCTTTGGATCGAGAGAGGTGTAGAAATGGCCGCCGGCAAGGCTCAATATCGGGAACACAACCTCTGGAGCCGCTGCCGCAGCTCGCGTCAAAGCTTGTCCAAGGGACGAACTCATATCGAGGCACGAAGGGAAGCCACGGCCCCAGATCACCATATCATACGCACCGCAGGTCGCAAGCGTGCTCAGCGCCTCATCGATGATGTGCGTATCATAACCGCCCTGCGCGGTGAGATCGAGCGGATTGCCGACATTGCCGAACTCGGGAAAGACCGCTTCCAGCCGGGCTTTCGCCGGAGCGGGCAGCGGCGGAAATTTTATGCCGTAAGCGTCCGCGACATCCGACAGGATGCTGGCGGCAGTACCGGAGAAAGAAGCGAAAGCTACACGGCGGCCCCGCGGCCGCTCGGTCGAAGACGACGCAACCGCGGTCTCAATCAGATCATCGACGGTATCGACCCGGATGACACCCAATTTCTTCAGGACGGCATCGATCGCCACGTCCGAACCTACGAGCGAGCCAGTATGAGCCAATGCCGCTTGGCGCGCCTTTTCAGAGCGGCCAATCTTGATCATCACAATGGGCTTGCCCTTATCGGCCGCGCGCTCGCAGGCCTTAATGAATTCAACGGGACGCCGGATCTGCTCGCAATATGAGGTGATGACGCGCGTATCCTCGTCATCGACAAAATACTCGATGAAATCTGCGACATCGAGACACGCTTCATTGCCAACCGTGACCACACGGCCGATGCCGATTCCGCGCGCCAGCAGTGGCACGATAAGGCTATAAACGAGAGTACCGCTCTGCAGGATGGAACTAATTCCGCCTGCCTTCATCGTGTGAAAATCTAGCGGGACTGCCATCAGCCGATTGGCCGCGTTCATCAAGCCGAAGCAGTTTGGACCGACTACCGGGATTCCAGTTCGTGCGGCCCACTCAATGAGCCAGCGCTGCTTAGTTGCCCCGTCGCCCGCCTGTTCGGCAAACCCGCTCGAAATGATCTGAATCGCTCGCACGCCAGCAGCTTCGCAATCCTCAAGGACCTCCGGAATGGCTTTGCTTGGAATGGCGACGATGGCAAGGCCAACGGGATGAGGTATGGCCTTCAAGCTCGGATAGCATGGCACGCCCGCGATCTGCGTGTAACGCGGGTTTACTGCAACGACCTCTCCCGAGAAGCCCCATTTTTTGATGTTGGTGAGGATTTCCGTTGCAAAGCCTCCCTTCTGGGATGCTCCTACAATTGCGACAGATTCAGGCTGAAAAAGCTGGCCGATCCTCCCCGCCGTTCCCTTTTGAATGCGTTCCTGTGGCAGCAGACGATCAACTGGCATGTTCAACCCGTCGGTTCTTGTATTGCGTGAGGCCGGCGCCTCGCTTCGGTCGAGATCCCGGTCCTATTGTTGGATCGCTTGCTCGCCGAAGAGGCCTCCGAGCGAGGCGAGCCGCTGAAGATGGTGGTCGGTATCGCCGAACCAGGTGTCGATCATCGTCACATGCTTAAAGTAGTGGCCGATGCTGTATTCCATGGTCATACCGATGCCACCATGGAGCTGGATGGCCTGCCGTCCGAGCGCTTTGGATGACTGACCGATCTGCGCTTTTGCCGCCGAAATGGCCCGCTCACGCTCCGTCACATCACCTTCTCCGGCCATCATGGTGGCGTAGAGCGCCATAGAGCGCGACTGCTCCAATTCGACAAACATATCGACCGCCCGGTGCTGAAGCACCTGGAAGGAACCGATCGTCGTGCCGAACTGTTTGCGCGTCTTCAAGTAGTTGACGGTGATGGCATGCATTTCAGCAAAGCAGCCGACGGCCTCGGCGCAGAGGGCCCCGATCGCCTCGTCTGCTACGCGTGAGATAATCGGGAAAGCGCCTGTTGGGTCACCGATCGCGTCAGCTGCCCCGACTCGCACATTCTGAAGCGTGATTTCGGCCGCGCGCAGTCCGTCCTGCGTGGGATAGGCGCGCCGCATGAGACCTGACGCATGAGCGTCGACCAGGAAAAGACCAATCCCGTCCCTTTCGCGCGCCCCGCCCGCCGTTCGCGCCGACACGATGATCTTGTCTGCTACATCGCCGTGGAGAACGAGACCCTTGGTGCCGTTCAGTACCCACCCCTCAGCATCCCTCTTCGCCCAAGTTTCCACATCGGAGAGATCATATCGTGATTGCGGCTCTGCGTAAGCGAAGGCAAGTTTCATCCGGCCTTCGCTGATCGCGCGGACGAGATTCGCCCTCTGAGCCTCGTTCGCCCCATGCCGCAAGATACCGCCTGCGAGTACGACCGTTGCGAAATATGGCTCGAGGATCAGCGCCTTACCGAAAGCTTCCATGACGATCATTGTCTCCACCGCCCCGGCGCCAAGCCCGCCATCAGCCTCCGAAAACGGCAGACCTAGAAGCCCCAGTTCAGCATAGCGGGCCCACATCGCTTCACTGAAACCAGACTTCTCTGCCCGGTACTTGCGGCGATCCTCAAAGCTGTAGTGCTCGCGCATCAAGCGCTCGACGCCATCCTTAAGGAGCCGCTGCTCCTCGGAAAGATCAAGATCCACTAGAAACCCTCCTGAAAACGGGGCCGCATCTTTGCCCCTCGAACCTTTAGAACCCGCGCAGTCAGCGTCTTATGGCTTTGCTGAAGAGTCAGAGGCCGAGGACGACCTTTGCGATGATGTTCTTCTGGATCTCATCCGAGCCGCTATAGATCGGCACCTTACGTCCGTTGAAATAGGCTGGCGCGATCGGTCCGGCCCAATCGGGACCGATGGACGTCTCCCCTCGCTGAAATTCCTCCTCTGACTGATAAGGCAGCGCGTAAGGGCCAATCACATCCATCAGAAGCTCTGCGGTTGCCTGCTGGATCTCAGAACCCTTGATCTTGAGGATCGAGCTCGCCGGGTCCTGGGTGCCCTTTTCGCGTTTCGATTGGTTGGCCACCACGCGGAGCTGCGTCATCTCAAGCGCCTTGAGCTGAGCCTCGACCCCGGCGATCTTCTTGCGGAAATCGGCTCTGTCGATGAACCGTTCGCCACCCACTTTGGTGCGCGAAGCGAGCTCCTTGATGCGCCGGATGCGCTCCTTCGAAAGGCCAACACAAGCGATCGTGACGCGCCCGTTGCCGAGGACGAACTTGGCGTAATCCCAACCGCGATTTTCCTGGCCGACGAGATTCTCAACAGGAACCCTTACGTCGTCGAAGAACACCTCGCACACTTCTGGATAACCATCGAACAGCTGGATCGGGCGTACTGTCACGCCAGGAGACTTCAGGTCGATCAGGAGAAATGAGATGCCCCCCTGCTTCTTGGCCTCAAAATCAGTCCTGACGAGACAAAATATCCAGTTTGAATATTGCGCCAACGACGTCCAGGTTTTTTGGCCATTGACGATATAGTGGTCACGGTCGCGCACGGCCCGCGTCTTGAGCGAGGCCAAATCGGAGCCTGCCCCAGGTTCCGAGAAGCCCTCGCACCACCAGTCATCAACGTTTACAATACGCGGCAGAAAGTACTTCTTCTGCGCTTCATTTCCGAAGTTATAGATGACTGGGCCGACCAAGTTGATGCCGCTACCTGCCGGCTCCGGTGCCGGCGTCTGGCTCACTTCCTCGCCGAAAATGTACTGCTGGACGGGTGACCATCCCGTGCCGCCGTACTCGACCGGCCAGTGCGGTACGGCCCATCCCTTCTGCGCCAGGATCCGCGTCCAGCGGACCTTGTCATCCCTGCTGGGATGCCGGCCCGCAATCAGTTTCTCGCGGATGTCTGCGGGGATTGCGGAGCGGCAGAATGCCCGGACCTCGTCGCGGAAGGCAAGTTCGTCAGGGGTAAAGTTCAGATCCATCGTTGCTTCCTAGTTGCGCAAAGCGCGACAATCGTCTTCGCCCAATATACCTGCGCGACTGAAGCCAAAAATCGAAAATCCTCCTCCATCCAGCCTGAAAAACTGCGTAGAACATGGAAATCTTGAAGCTTTTATGCGCCACGAAGCTGAGTCGTCGCGGTCCCCGACCGTGCGCACCTCGTTCGGCGCACATTCCGATTTCAGCCGGCCCTAGGGCAACGAATCCAAGCGAGCCCCCCACCAAGCATCGGAGCCGCGCAGCCATCCGTGCGCTCGGACTTCTGCAGAGCATCATAGCCTCAACACTAAGCCACGAGAATTCCAAGGGTGAAGCGGCCGGCTCGCCCGCACACCTTCAGGGCCGACCTGCCGAATTGATCCCGGCGCCTGCTACAGGCTTGGTCGAATGGCTTCGCCATCGGCTTGAGCCGTCATCTAGCGCGTCGGTGTTTTGCGAATAAACTACGTCCGTGCGTTGGGAATGAGGGGCGTCAATCAGCGGCTTCTTGCCGTCAATGCCCGGCCGTTGCAGGCCAACGTTCTAGCTAGCTGTACGCGTGCTGACCAGACCACCCCGCCCCAACTCACCTTCTTTGGCAGATTTAGATTCAGGAAAGGCCAGCCCTGCATTCATTCTTCAGACGAAGGGCTTAAACGCCGGAAAACTGCGAAGGTATCAAGTAAGGCTGCGCACACCTAATCAAGCCGAAGCGGATTCAGATTAGGGTTGAGCTCCCAAGACTCTAAGTCACGGGGATCGAGCACCACAGCTTTTCTCTTGAGCTAACGATGGGAATGGCTCATGAACACTCGCATTCTCGATGCAGCGAATAAGCATTTTGCATCGAATTACTTCGAAGCTCGTCAGAAGTTTCGTGATTACGTTGGCGAGGCAGGCGCCGGTGAGGCACGGGTTTATACATCGCCCGCGCGCGGACCAGGTGGAGAAGAGCTGTCAACAGACGTTGCCTGGTTTGGTGATCGCCAGGCTTCGAGAATCGGCGTTCTAATATCGGCTACCCACGGCGCTGAAGGATATTGTGGATCCGCAGCCCAGCTGGACTGGCTGGCCGAGCTCGGATACGAAAAGCTGAAGCCGGATGAGGCGATGCTGCTAATCCACGCCATCAACCCGTACGGATTCGCATGGGATCGGCGGGTGACGCAAGAAGGTTGTGACCTCAACAGAAACTTTATTGATTTCACGGCACCCCTTCCTCAAAACGAGGGATATGACGTACTCGCCGACAGTCTGGTCCCAAGTGCTTTGGATGGCGCTGTTTTTGCGGCGGCCGAGGCAGCGATTGAAAAGTACCGGTCAAGATACGGTGAAACTGCTTATCGGAAGGCAAGGACCACCGGTCAGTATCGCCATCCGACCGGGATGTTCTTTGGCGGCTTCGGCCCTACCGTAGCTCGCCAAACTCTCGAACGGATCGTATCGGACTACAGTATCGCGTCGCGTCAGCTTGTCCTCGTCATCGACTACCACACAGGCCTCGGACCGTATGGCTATGGTGAGCTGCAATGCGAGCAGGCATCTGGCATGATTGGATATCAGCGGGCACGTGACATCTTCGGTCATTCGGTCACTTCACCCGATCTCGGCACCTCATCGTCCTTGGTCCTCAATGGAACGCAGGACGACTACTGGCAGCGCATTCTCGGTGATCGCCACGTCTACGTTTGCCTAGAATTCGGAACCTACCCTCCGGAGGCGGCCAGACCAGTGTTGCGCGCCGACCATTGGCTTTATGCCTTCGGCAAAGCTCAGATTCATACCGACTTCGGGCGTGAAGTTCGCCGCGGCGTGAAGCAGCACTACTATCCGGATAGGCCCGATTGGAAGGAGATGGTGCTGTATCGTAGCCGTCAGGTTCATCGGCAGATGATGGAAGGGATGAGAACGTGAAGGCGCTATGAGCTCTGCCTTGGCTCAAATCGTCTCAGCTGGCGTTTTGAGCCACCCGGGCACGGCCAAAACCATTGAGTGAGCCTGCCGCACCGCATCTAAGCTCCCTATGTGCGTCTTTCTATCGGGGACTAGGCGCCCCCTTCTGGGGAGATCAGCAAGCGAAGCCTGCGCTGAACCACAACAGTTGTTCGGGCTGGCGTCGGCACCAATCCAACTAATTCAGAGAGGACAACATGGCCAATCGGAAGCAATTTTACATTGATGGCGCGTGGGTTGATCCCGCCGTCATGAAAACGACGCGCATCGTCACTCCGGCGACTGCGGAGGAGACGTACGAGATTGTGCTCGGCTCAAAAGCGGACGTCGACAAGGCAGTCACCGCAGCAAGGCGCGCGTTTGATAGCTTTTCTCGGACAACGCGCGAGCAGCGCATCAACATTCTCCAGAACATTCTCCAGATTTACAAAGGGCGCGCGAAGGAGATTGGGGATTCCATTTCGGACGAGATAGGAGCCCCGCTAGCGATGGCGGAACAGAAGCAGGCTGGCTCAGCCATCGCTCACCTGGCTACTACGCTTGACGTGCTCAGGAACTACTCTTTCGAGGAGCGGATCGACAGTACAATCGTTGTTCGCGAGCCGATTGGAGTGGTCGGGATGGTCACGCCGTGGAATTGGCCAATAAACCAGATAGCCTGCAAGGTAGCGCCGGCGCTCGCTGCAGGCTGTACAATGATTCTCAAACCGTCGGAGTTCGCTCCCACTTGTGCACTGATTTTTGCGGAAATCCTTCACGAGGCTGGCGTACCAAAGGGTGTGTTCAACCTAATCAACGGTTTGGGACCTGAAGTGGGCGCCGCCATGAGCGAGCATCCAGACGTCGATATGATCTCGTTTACCGGATCGACACGTGCCGGGATCGACGTCGCGAGGCGAGCCGCTTATACGATCAAGCGCGTTAGCCAAGAGCTCGGAGGCAAATCGCCCTACATTGTTCTTGAGGACGCCGATTTTGAAAAAGCCGTCACCAAATGCATCGCGACGCTTTTCCAAAACTCCGGCCAATCTTGTGACGCACCGTCGCGCCTCATTGTACCGAAATCTAGAATGGCGGAAATCGCGCGGATCGCGAAAGCTATAGCGGAGAGGTACACCGTTGGTCACCCGCGCACGGCGGGCATTCATATGGGCCCCGTCGTACACCGCAGCCAATGGGAGAAGATCCAGGCATTGATCCAGAAAGGCCTCGATGAGGGAGCCACCTTGGTCACAGGCGGACCAGGGCTACCGGAAGGCATCGATAAAGGCTTTTACGTTCGCCCCACCATCTTTGCGGATGTCACCAATGAAATGACTATTGCGCGCGAGGAGATCTTCGGGCCGGTGCTGGCGATCATCGGTGCCGCGGACGAAGCCGACGCAGTCCGCATTGCTAACGATACACCATACGGCCTCGCCGGCTACGTATTCTCAGGCTCAACGGAACGCGCGCGCTGCGTAGCCGGCTTCATTCGAGCTGGCACGATATATCTACAGGGTGGATCACTCGACAGCTCCGCACCCTTTGGCGGGTACAAACAATCCGGTAACGGTCGTGAATGGGGGCGCTTCGGCCTCGAAGACTACCTGGAAGTGAAGTCGGTTGCTGGATCTGCCGAGCTGGAATAGAATCTTAAGCTCTCTAGATTGAAGACTGCAGACTTCGACTGAGCAAGTTAGAAAGCTCACAACCCGACGGATTTTTTCCGATCGGGAAGCCGGACTTGAGAGAGAGCTCGTGCTGAGCTCTCTCACGAGCGGGCCGAAGCTCGCTTGGTCAAATTGGCCGGATCACGCAGATTCCTTGGTCTTAAAAGGACCACGGCTCGCCGACAGCAAGCCAGATCCTCGTTGGCTGTAAGTTCGCAAAGGTCAATCGAGCAGGCGCTCTTCGAACGGATATGTCGACAGGATTTCGTAGCCATCCTCAACCACTAGCACCTGGTGCTCAAGTTTGACGCCATCCCGCTCGCCGGCGGCTCCGACATAGCTTTCGACACACACTACCATCCCGGCTTCAAGTGTTCCCTCGTACGGTGACGGCCTGCCGTATATGGGATTGATGCGCGGATACTCATCTGCCATTCCAACCCCGTGGATAAGGCATGTGTAAGCGTTCGCGCGATATTCCTCCGGAAGGATCAAGGCCTTTTGCTGAAACTCGCGAAACGTAATACCCGGTCTGACAAGTGCCAGATTGTGTTCGATCTCCCGCATTGCCAGACGATAGAGCTCCTTCTGTCTCTTGGTGGGCTTGGCCGGTCCACAATGAAATGTGCGGGAGATATCTGCGAAATATCCAAACGGACCGGTCATGTCGGTATCGAAGCCAACGAGATCGCCCGACTCGATCTGTCGTTGAGAAGCCTCCTGCCCCCAAGGATTGATGCGGGGGCCCGACGCCAGCATCCTGGAATCATGCCAATCACCGTTATTCGCGAGGTTCGTGTAGTTGAGTAACCCCCACAGCTGCACTTCCGTCACTCCGGGACGCATTGCTTCCTTCATCTTTGCAATACCGAGCTCGGCGACGGCGATAGCCCAGCGCATACAAGCTATCTCGTCAGCGGATTTGATGATACGCGCCTCTTCCGCGATAACGACTCCGTCGAGCACCTCCAGCCCCTTTTGCAGCAGAGCCTGAGTGATGGTCGGGTTGACGTACTCGACTGCTATCCGCCGATTGTCTGTGCCGATCTCTGATAGGTACGATCCGATATCGTTTGCGAGCTCACGGGCTGCGTCGGTTAGGTCGTAACCGCCCTGAAAAAAGGAAATGGGCCGTGCTGGCCGGCATTCGTCGACAATAGGCGGCTTGTTCTGCGCTGCAACTTCGTGGATGACGATCGGCCCTTCCACGGGCAGGAAAAGGTAGCTAACGGGGATATGCGCCTGAAAGAGCCCAAAGGAACGATAGTCCACCGCATAGCGTAGACTGATGGGGCTCACTAACACGCACATCGATGCGCCCGCATTGCGCAAGGCGCCGCGCAGGCGCTCGATACGGTATGCGTAGAGGCGCTGCATATCGATCTCTGGCATCTCTTTATACTTCCGTAGATCGCTCCAGACGTCTGCGGTAACAAGCTGGTCGGGCACCATCATTTCAGACATTCGATTGCCTCTTTGAGATCTTTGCTAACGCGCGGCTGATATGAGATGTAGTTTGCAGTTACATCTCGGGCGGCCGGGAAGGACAATTGGTCAGCAGTCGGGGGGTTGTTTCAAGAATCATCGATATTCGTCAGATGTTCAGCACGATATTCCCTTCACGCCGTATCATTCATTCGGCAGCCTGGTGGATTTCCGCGATTGACCTCTCTATATGCGAGTGAACATTGACGTTTGCTTCGGGCCGCAGCGCCAGGCCCAGCGATACGACGGACCTGGACCATAGGGGCGCTGCCGGCAATCCAGCATTGGCCATTCTGGATTCTTATTGTGCCCGCCACGCCAGCCATCGCTCCTGGACGTGCGCTAGGTTCGTCTTCTCGTCCGGCCGTTTGGCCGCCAGCCAGTCAGAGTCCTCGACAATGACCTTCGAGAAGTTCTGTGGATTTACGCTGGATAGCTCGGCCAAGTCCGCTGGGAGGTACTTGAGCTGATTTACGTTAGAGCCAGGCCAGCCGGTGCCCTGCGTCCACGCAGCCGCAATCGGGGCGCGATTCAAGAACGCCACGAACTTTTGCCCGTTACTAATGTTAGGGCCGCCCTTCATAAGCGTGCCAAACGTACGAGTATGGTAGCAATTATCGTACGACATTTTGATAGGTGCGCCCTTTTGGATCGCCTGAACCGCACGGTTGTTATACGTGCTGCTCATGGCGTATTCGTTGTTGAGCAACAGTTGAACCGGCTCCCCGCCAGCCGTCCACCACTTTGAAATCTGCGGCTTGAGCTCGCTCAGCTTTTTGAAAGCGCGATCAAGCTTGTCGTCAGTCATCGGCCAAATATCCTTCGGGGACACTCCGTCGGCAACAAGAGCTGCAAGGATGTTCTGCTGACCCTGGACGGTACCGGCAAGCCCGCGGTGGCCGGGAAAGTTCTTGACGTCCCAGAATTCTACCCAGTTTTTCGGGCCCTTCCCTTTGAATACGCGTTCGTCACTAATGATGACAATCGTCGTCTGCCCCGCCACGAACGCGTCCTTCAAACGCGCGTCCGCCGGCGTGCCATCAAGCGACTCCTGGTCCCACAGACTGTAGTCGATTGGTTCGAACATCCCGGTCTCACGCAATTCTGGATAGTTCCGCGCGTCCGGGAAGGCGACATCCCAGTCCATACGGCCGGCACTGTACATGGCCTTTAGCTGTGGTTCGCAAAAATCGGCCACCACGTCGACGACCTTAATTCCCGTCGCCTTCGTGAATGGCTCGTAGACGGCTCGCCTCACTCCATCGGTGAATGAACCGCCATATGAGAACACGACGACCTCGCCGCTCCCGGCAAGCTTTTCCTGTGCCCCAGCACTCGTGGCCGTGGCCACAAACGGCACGCTAAGTAACGCCGCCGTTGATTGAATGAGCGAGCGTCGGTTTAGGCCGCGGACTTGATTTCCAGCAACATTTCGCTTGGTCATAGCGTCCCTCCCTTGATGAAACAAAAGTTCAAGCACTTACCTAGTAGTAGTCCCCTCACCGACATCTCCCGACACACCGGGAACATCATCCGGTCGCGACGGTCGCACCCGCTCTTCAAGCGCCAAGGGGTAGACTGGTGACCATCGGATCGCCGTCGTTCCGGCTCTAGAGAGATCGTTAGTGACAAGTGCGAGCTCAACGATATCGCAGCTGAAGTCGCATGCGCATCAGTCGGGCAAGGTGAAGTTGAGACACACCTGCCTCTAGCAGACCCGTGTAAGTACCGGCGCCGGAGTCGTGCGGCGACAAGTACGTGCAAGCATTAAGTACCGCCCAAGGCGTCTCGTAAGCACCTATGCCGCGTCCGGCGATGTCAGCGCCACCCATGTCGTTGCAGATAGTGGCGAGCTTACTTTCAGAGAAGCGCATCAAGCCGCCCCAGGTCTCCTCAGCCGCCGGGTACAGGGGCGAAGGCATTGATGCACCGCGCGGTCATCTATCTCCCGATCTCGATCGGATTGACCGGCTGGCGGCGGAGAGCAGGATCTGTGACCGGGCGAGCTGCACATCGCCAGGCGGGCCGGTTGTGGCCAGCTCAGGGCAATAGGCGGTCACACTGCTTACCTGCCGCGGATTACAAAGCGGGCGCAAGGCCTGGAGCCCCGAGACCGCAACGTTCGAAACTGTGCTCATGCAACGAACGGCCTCTGTTTAACACCCTGCACGCACCGAGCCTTTCTCCGCAATGACCGCCGCCACCTTCCCCGCTCAGTCAAAGAAACGGCCATCGAACGCATGGGCGCACTGCGATTTCACTCCAGCGCCGTCCCCTCCCCGGAAGGGTGCCGGCCGATCGAACAATTACTGCTTCCCGCTCTGGCACACGCGACGAGGCGTTGAACTTGAAGGGACCACTGTTTGCGCTTACCGATCGCGCATGGGGCCTGGACCAGATTGTTTGCCCAGCTCACCTTGCTCGGAATTGTAATAAAGCCTCTTCGATCGGGGTGGAGATCGTCAGCTATCGAACGCGTGTTACGAACATCAACGTCATAGCTGTGCAAAGGGCCATCTGAAACGCCCCCCTTGGGGTGCTCATTTGCGGGGAGCGCGCTAGGCAAAGGGATTTGGACCCTCAAATGCATTGCTGACAAATTTCGGTTTTACCCGTGCGGTCAGTGAAAGTCGCGCCGCATGTGCCATCTAACCTGCGCCAGTCTGTATTCAACACAAAGTGTAGCGAAAGGCCGCCGCGCATTGTGCGCGAAAAGACCCGCTGGAATTGCAGTTATTCTGCGGCTTTTCTCAATTTGAGCAGGAGTTCCATAATGTGCCGCTAGCGTGATCGGCCAGCTCAGCCCCTTCAGAACTGAAACAAATCATGCGGGACGCCGTCGCATCGGTTGAGCCGGGTTTAGTCGCTGAGCAGGCGGCTAATAGATATGATGGAGCTGTACTGCGCATGGGCGGCTGGTTCGAGCTCAACACGCAGGAAACGCTGCGCCAGCGAAGGGCCAAATTGAGCCCCACAACGCGCCTGTGCAGAACCTGGTTAGAATCGCCGGCGAAGGCGGGGATCTGCGCCCCAAGCGCCCGGCTAGCCGGCCGGGCCATGCGCTGGCCATCATAGAGCCGTGGAGGCTGCCGGCGATCGTCCGCTCTTACGGATGCGACTCTCAATCGGCTAATCGCGAGCTCGCCTTCTAGGATCGAGGGCTCACCTTCCACGTTGAGCCAGAGACGGGTCGCCGCTTTCATTCTTGCACATTGTGGCGAATGGGTCGCCCCTGAGACCGGAGCCTGATGGATACGACAGCACGAGATACGGTCAGCCCCCATCTCGCGAATATCGCGTCGCAACCAGGATGCCGTGGCTGGCATCGACCTCGCGCGCTGCACCCTCCCCCGGGTCACGCCTTTTCGGCTATTACCAGCGGCTCACCACCCCTCGGTAGTCCTGAAACACACCGCTGGTGGTGGGTGAGAGCTCGTCGATTCGGCTGATAAGACCAACCGCGCACTCCTCTGGTGAAATCCAAGCCGGCTGTCCTTTGACCATGTCTGTTTGCACCCAACCGGGATTTAGCAAACCTACAAGAATACCGTCGCGTTCCCAATCACGAGACAGCCCGCGCATACCGTTATTGAGAGCAGCCTTCGACGCCCGGTAAGCATAGCTCCCGCCGCCGGCCGTGCTCGTGGAGCCCATAATGCTGGTGATCGCCACGAGCTTCTTCTCCGCTCCTCGCCGCAAATTGTCCCGTAGCGCAAAGGCGATGAGCATCGGGGCAAGCGCGTTGACGCGCATGGCCGCCATCCAGATGTCTGCGTCGATCCGATCGGCAGACCGCGCTCGTGGATCGCTAATCCCCGCATTGTTGATCAGGATGTCGATTGATTCCCGAGCGCGTCCTTGAGGGATGCGATCGAGCCTTGGTCAGCTACGTCGAGCTGCAAGATCCGCACTCGGCCCTTGTACGCCGCCGCGAGTTCATCAAGCGCATCGGCCCTTCCCGGATCGCGGCAACAGGCGATCACCTCAGCTCCCTTGGCCGCATATTGCCGCGCGAGCGCGAGGCCAATGCCCCGGTTCGCGCCTGTGATCAGAACTGTAGCCATCTGATGAATACCCCCATATGTTGGGCGCAACGCTTAGGCAGTGTGAAGTTGCTCAACTGGCACCCGGCCGCTCAATCGAAGTACACGAAGAAGCGAGCCTCGATGCTCTTGCGAGGCTTTGCATTGGGAAATGCGCGGCGGTTGTCAAAGGCCGCATGAGTGGACCTCGGGTTGAAACCATCTTCGGAATCATACCCTTTGAATAGGATGAACTCATCCGGCTTCATCTCTGGGAAGTAGTACCAACGGTGAGACGGACTGTGATGAACAAGCCAGCTCCCGTGCTTGACCCCATAGTTCTCGAAGTTGGTGTTGACAAGATCAGTATCCAGGACGGACGTGCCGTCGCAGAATGCCAGGGCGAGGTCTTGTGGAGGCGGCGAGAGAGCACGCCACGCCTGGATCAGCATCAACCGAGAATATGGCTGAATCGCAATTCCCTGCTGTTGGTTCGCGAGCGCGGCAAGCATCGGAGCGGCGACGGGAGAGTAATCGATATGAGCAAATCCAGCCACGTTGGTGTTTACGAGCTGGCGATTTTCCTCTCCCGGCGGAGTGGAAGCGGAGGCCTCACCCGTATCACGAATGACTACGGCTTGCCGGCGAGCCACAACGCGCGAGGCTTTGAAGTAGCTCTTGATGAAGGGGATCATTTCGTGGAGATACTTCTCTCGCATTATCTCTGGATCACGTTCGTTCGCACAAGAGATCTGGTGCTGGATCAGAGTGAAGCCTTCCCGGTCAAGAGAAAGGTCGCCGACGATTGGACGCGCATTGCGAATGGTGACGTCGTAGCTCACCATTGGTTCTGCGTATCCCTTGCTAGCTTTCGCTTCGGGAGCTTTTTCGGAAGGCGCGCGCCGAACAAAGGCAATGCGCCCCTGAACGCACTCCAAATCGTCCCGATTAACGGTCGGCCGCGCTGCACTTCTCATCGCTGCTCCTCCCATATTGATGGAGAAGATCTAATCGGGGATCGACCGCAAGTAGGCGCCGAAATTTACCCAACTGCGTGGAAATCCTGCAAATTGCAGAATAGCGCGATTGTTTTCAACTACAGCGCGCATCGCACTGCACATAACCATGCAGCGGGGACGTGATACGCATGCAGCTGCCCGCCTTTAGAATTTCATTCAAGAACATCCAAAGGAACTACTTGTCCAATGGCATGCGGAAAGAACACGGCTCCAAGACCGCTTGGCTTGGTGCAAAGGCGTCATAGGAACGGCCTTGACTGCCTCGGCGGGGAACGTCTTCGAGCAAAGCAGCAGCTTGCAGCGCATCGAGCTGGTGAGCGAGAGTGACCGCGAGGGTCTGGCCGTCCGCAGTTGGGAACGCCGATGCGGCGACCTTTGTGCTCAGGCTTCCTCCTAAACGACCTAGCATCTGATCTGGTCTTTTGGCTCCCTTTCTGAGCGCTAGCGCCGCGCCACCTGGCGTAGACGATGGTGAAATTGACCACCTGATATCCGGGATCTCGGTCAAGTGTGTTCTGACGATCAGGCAAAGACCGTCCCAAGAATCATTGACCGGCGACTTCGGCAAGCGCCCTCTGGCGGAAGACTCCTGCCGCTGTGTTGATGTAGTCGATTCAGGCAACGCCGATTGGGCGCTACTCCGTCCATCACGCTCCTTAAGAGCGGCCAGCGAGCGGCGGCGACGTGTGGCTGCTGATTCATGCCGAGAAACATCGAAAGAGTCATTCTACAAGCGCCCGGCAATGCTCGACAATGGCCGTACGGACGAGCACGGATCAGCGGCGCCCCTGCCCGATTGCATGCGGCTGTCGGCCCCCTGTCGTTCATTTTAGCTGCCCGCCGGAATTCAGACCGCTGAGACACAGCGTATCGGCGCGGGCGCTGGTGCCAACATGGGTTTCCAAAATACGGGGGGCCAATGTGCAGAGAACCCGCCAAAAGGAGGGCGAATGGTCCGAAATTCCGCGATGAATCCCTATAACTCATGAAATGCTGCGCGACCTTCGCTGCACCGTGTTTGATAGCGGTCGCGTTGTGGCTGGAATTCACGGTCTCGTAACCCAGATCCTATCGGCCTTGGCAACAAACAGAGCTAGGTGCGATCCTGGCGTCGACGTTGTGAGTTTAGCTCAAGTAAACAGGGAGTGAGCCATGCCTAGAGACCGACACTGGACTTTAGCGGACGGGGCCGTGCCGAGTTTCCCGCAACCCGACACCTTCGTGCTGAAGGAACGCGCGGTCCCGGCCCCCGGTCCGGGCCAGGCGCTGACCCGGACCATCTACGTGTCTCTTGATCCTTATCAGTGATACTACGCTCGCGAACGGTTGGCGCCGAATGGCGCCCCTTGTCATGCGCGCACCGTATCCCAGGTGATCGAGAGCAAGCTCGATGGGTATGCCCCGGGCGACTTCGTGTTTAATACCAACGGTTGGGCCGAATACGGGCTAATTGGCGAGGGCGTCTGGCGACCCGCTTACATGGTCCCGCGTAAGCTCAATCCATCGGTGGGGCGCATCTCGCATGCTGTCGGCGTGCTAGGCATGCTCGGCCTCACAGCCTATCCGGGAATGGACCTGATGGCTTCGCCGGAGAAACCGTGGTGGTTTCGGCCGCCTCAGGCGGGGTGGGGCAGATTGCCGGTCAACTAGCCAAGCAGCGCGGCGCACGCGTTGTCGGTGTCGCCGGCCGCGAAGCCAAGTGCCGGTTTGTAACCCAAGATTTGGGATTCGACGCCTGTGTCTCCCACCTTTCACCAGCTCTGGAGGCTGATCTCGCCGCGGCATGTCCTGCGGGCATCGACGTCTATTTCGAGAATATAGGCGGCAGAGTCTTCGAGGCTGTGCTGCCTCTGTTCAATCAGGGCGCCCGAATGACGATTTGCGGCACCATCTCCACCTACGGCGATGAAGACGGCGGCGTCGCCAAGCGTGCGGCACTGATGAGGCTCGCGGAGCCGATATTCAAAGCGCGAAACGTTCGGGCGAAGAACGTGGAGGTCCGCGATTTTGCTGCGGAATATCTTGACCAAATGCTGGCTTATGTCGGGCCATTGGTGACTGCCGGAACGATCAGGTATCGCGAAGACATTCGCTCGGGCCTGGGCGCAATTCCGGCAGCATTCACCGACACGATGCGTGGCGACAATTTCGGAAAGATGTTGGTGCAGGTGAGTCCCGACCCATCGGATGCGGTTGGCACCTGAACCCGGTTGAGCACAGTAGGGCGAGACGACGGGCGAGCTTGCCGGGGAGACCGTTCAACCAGCCCTGAGGCCAGGCACGCCGCGAAGGTCATTGCGGAAATTTCTCGAGAGAGCAGATGCGGGCATCGCGTGTCCGCAGGCACCGTGGCGCGCTGAACCTCTATAGCACTATCAACCGCTGACGAGGCAATCTGGGCGACCGGGCCTGCTTCGGCAGCGAGCTCGATGTTGGCGAACACCGCCGCAGATATCTTCTCTTCGTCCGTGTTGTCCTTCACTCCGCCTTTGCGGCGGGATGGCGCGAAAAGCCATATTCAGCCCAATCGAGGGTTGGACTCACCTTTCGAGCAATTTGTATTCGTTGCAAAACGCGACTTCAGATATGCAGCCCGGAAGTGAAGATCTGTGAATGATGAATTAGGATGAGTACGACGAAGCTCTGCGCCGTGGCGCAAGCAGCGCCGCAAAAATGCGGGCTCCCTGCAAATTTGCCGGCTTTCTTCTTCATCAACGCGTAAGTTTTCATAATCGCTTCTGCAAAGCCAACGTTACACGAATGAGCCTGACCGGGCAGCGATCACCCATGCCAATTTCTTCGCTGCCAATCGGCTCGGGGAGCGGAGCGTGTGCTCGAGCTTGACGGGATCATTACTGACGCGAAGTCGGAGCACGTTGATAATAGTCAAATCCGTGTTGCCGGCCCTGCTCATTCAAAACACCGACACAATCTGGTTTCATGCGCACAAGCGGCTTAGGCCATTTGGGCTCGAACGGACGCAATCTGCCATCGCCCCCCTGAGAGAGAAACCAAAGCCGGAATTGTGATTGCCTCCCGAACGTTGGAAGATTGAGCCAAGCGCCGAGGATTCTATCGGGCAAGCGTGCATGTGAAGCCAACAAACCCGTGCACTAGAAAGGATTGTTCTTCCGCAAATCCAAACTGAAAGCTCAACACTTGAAGGGAGCCACGTCATGTCAATGCCAAAAGGGCCACAGCCATTCCCGCGGAATGAATATCTGAGAAGGTTATCCGCTGTTAAGGCAGAAATGGAACGGCGTGAGATCGATGTGCTGGTGGTCACAACTTCGGCAAATATCACTTATCTTTCTGGCTACACTTCCAAATCCGGATATGTCCCACAAGGCTTGATCGTTTCCCTGAAAAATGAAGAACCGACTTTCTTCACTCGCCGGCAGGATGCGCCAGCTGCACTGCATCAAATGTTCATCGAGCGGACTCGGGTCAACGGCTATCCCGAGGCGCTTATCGCCAATCCGGACATGGACGGTTTTGATGCCGTGATCGATTTCCTCCGTGATAATGGTTTCGCCCGCCGGCAGATCGGGCTGGAGATGAACTTCCTGACACATCGCTCGATCGAGAAATTCAAAACAAGGATGTCCGACGCAACGATCGTCGACTTCACGAACGGAGTTACCTGGATCCGCGGCATCAAATCAGATTTAGAGATCGCGGTCATGCGTGAGGCTGCTGCCATCAGCGACGCCGCAATGTTGCGAGCAAGAGATGTTATTCGTCCGGGCGTGAGAGAGGCAGATGCGGCTTCAGAAATTATTGCGACTCTGGTTCGGGGCACCAATGGTAGGGCAGGCACCGATCTCGCGAGCTTTTACGTGTGTGCCTCGCCGCGTTCGGCGACCCCTCATATACGATGGAGCGAAGATGTGTTCCGGAACGGCTCCCAGATCAATCTCGAATTTGGCGGCGTACGTCATGGATATGTCTCACCGCTGATGCGAACGCTCACGATCGGAAAGCCTTCGGAGCGGCTGCGCCGCCTCCATGAGGGAGAAGTCGCTGGAATGGAAGCCGCGCTCGCCGCTATCAAGCCTGGCGCCACATGCAGCGAGGTCGCCGAGGCATTTTACTCGACACTGAGGAAGCACGGTTTCGAGAAGGACTCGCGGTGCGGCTACGCAGTCGGGATCGAGTGGACTGAACCCACCGCCAGCCTGAAGCTCGGCGATTCGACGGTCCTCAGGCCAAATATGACTTTCCACCTGATGCTTGGAAACTGGATTGATGAAGACCTCGGCTACGTGATTAGCGAGACCTTCCGCGTTACCGAAACTGGCGCAGAAACATTCTCTCGTATTCCCAGGGACCTATTCGAGATATACGTGTGAACGCAGCCTGTCAATGGCATTGGCAAATGTGCGAGGCGGCCGGCTCAAGCCTCCGGTGTTTTTGACCCGGCTTCGTCGCCTGCGCGACCCTTGTAAGCTCGCGCTAGCCGGCTTGATCGGCACTCGCCAGCGTCCAACAACGAGCCGAAGCAGGGCTATGGTTCCTCCGAGTCGCGGCGCTCTATGCCAGGCACCGTTTTACTCAGGCTTATTTGATGAGGGGGATTGAGCCAAAGGAATATCGTCTCATTACCAACCCATTTCTCGGCTGCAGATCGTTTAGCCTAGCTTCCACTCTGACGCCGCAATTTCGTCCAAGGATGTCAAAGTTTGCAGACCCGCCCTCGCGCCAACGGCCACATTCGCCGCCCACGGCATGTGCTCCGGAATGGCTACAGCCGGCCTCCGCGCTCACGGGAGGGGTCTACGACCACAAATACGAAAGCCCATGGTCGAACAACCCCCGCGCCGTCGTGCTGCGGTCGAGATAATCAAAGCGTTCAAGCGCGGGCATCATTCATTTCGAGATCCTCAACGAGCTTCACAAGCATGCCGCCCCGCGCTACTCGCTCGATGGCCGCACCAAAAATCGAAGCTCTCCGGGGGGCCCAGAGAGACAGCGATAGAAGCCTTGGCCTTGCTCGCCTCGCCGCCACGAGACTTGTCCCGGCGGCTGTTCTCGTTCTTGACCTTTACACTGATCGTGGGCGCTCCTCTTGGATCCCGTGCGCGAAGGTGGATCACGGCCCCCGAACACGGGATTCTGTTCCAAAGGGCAGCCTGCGAGGCTGCGCAGTCCTCCAGCAAAGCTGAGTTGCGAACATGAAAATTTACGAGCTCGAGGCTGTACAATCGCATGATGCGCATAAGCAAGAAGCAGCGCAGACGGGGCGGCCTGCCGTCCAGTTCATTGATGTGATGAAGCGGTTCGGCTCACTCGTCGTGCTCAAGAACCTGAACCTTTCCGTGGCCCGCGGCGAGAAGGTCGCGTTGATCGGACCTTCGGGGTCGGGAAAGACGACGCTGCTGAGGACCCTGATGACTCTCGAGCCGATAGACGGCGGACTCATTGAAGTCGAGGGCGAGTCGTTTACGCATGAGTGCATCGACGGCCGCCTGGTGCCAGCGAAAGAGGCGTATCTTCGGCGGATTCGAGGTAAGATCGGAATGGTGTTTCAGCAATTCAACCTCTTTCCACATATGACAGCCCTGCAGAACGTCATCGAGGCTCCCGTTCACGTCCTTGGACTACCTAAGGACGAAGCGATTGAGCGCGCAGTTTCGTTGCTCGGCAAGGTCGGCCTTGTTGACCGCAAAGATCATTATCCAGCGCAGCTCTCCGGTGGCCAACAGCAGCGCGTTGCAATTGCCCGGGCGCTGGCGATGCGGCCCAAAATCTTGCTTTTCGACGAGATCACATCGGCCTTGGATCCTGAACTCGTGCACGAAGTTCTACAGGTTATGCGTCAGCTCGGAGAAGAGCACGATCTCACGATGTTGATCGTGACCCATCAGATGGGATTTGCTTCAGAAGTTGCGGATAGAGTTTGCTTTTTCTCGGAAGGTGAAATTGTCGAGCAAGGCCCGCCCGACGTGATCTTCCATAAGCCTGCACACGAGCGCACGCGAGCGTTCCTTCGCGCGGTGCTCGATGCTTGACCGCTCAGACGCCGGTTAGTCCGGCCGGCGTCTTGCTCCGGACTTCTCCCAATAGCCGCTCGAGGCGCCGGACAAGAAAGGAGGCTCCTAGTGTCATGATAAGGAAGAAAGCGCCGACGATCGTCATTGGCTCTGTATAACGGAAGCTCTCGGAACCGATCATCTTCGCGCGGGTCATCATTTCCAATACCGTGATGACGGACAAAATCGGCGTCGCCTTAAAGATATCGATCAAATAGTTGCCGAGCGCCGGGATCATCGGCGGAATGGCCTGCGGCAGAATGATAGCCCGGTATGCGCGCCAGCGTCCAATGTTGAGGGCCATGACGGCTTCCCATTGGCCGCGCGGAACTGCATCGATACCGCTTCGGTAAACTTCTGCAATAAAACAACCATAATAAAGCCCGATCGCCAGAAGGCCAGCCATAAGCGGTGAGAGCTTGATGCCAAATTGCGGCCCAACGAAAAAAATGAAGTAGAGTTGGATAAGGAGTGGCGTCGACCGGATGAATTCGATCACTGCTGTCGCAGGAATGAAGAGCAAGAATGATCGGCTGCGGCGGCCCAATGCCAGCGGTAGTCCGATTGCGAGGGCCAAAACGAACCCGATTACCGTTGACTGAAACGTGACCAAAGCGCCGGACGCGAGCAGCGGAAGGATCGACCAGGCGAAGCCCCAGTCAAAGACATCGCTCACATCCACCCCCTGATCATTCCACTGCTCAGGCGCCGGTATAGGAAGGCGACAGCGAGAGCGATGGCCTGCGCCATCACAAAGTACATGACAAGTGTCAGCGAATAGAGCTCCCAGGTCCGGAACGTCAGCACATTAAGGTTGTAAGCCTGGAACGTCAGATCTTGCAGCGTGATCAGGGAAACGAGAGCTGTGGATTTCAGAAGTATGATGAGAAGATTGCCCCATGGCAGAAGCATCGTGACCAGGGCTTGCGGAACGATGATACGGCGCATTCGAAGGCTTGCCGACATGTTGAGCGCGATCGCTGCCTCCACCTGCGAGGCAGGTACTGCGACGATGGCTCCGCGGACAATCTCGGATCCGTACGCACCAATATTCAGACCAAGAACGAGCACCGCCACCGGAAATGGATCCAGTCGTAGTCCGAAATTCGGAAGAACGAAGAACATCCAGAAAAGTTGGAGAAGTAAGGACGTGCCGCGAAAAAGCTCGACGTAACCGACCGCTAGCCAACGGATCGCGCGGTTGGACGAAAGCCGGGCGAGGCCGGCCACGAACGCCAACACAATGGCAACTACGGAGGCGGCCGCGGTGATTTGGATTGTCACCACGACCCCTTTTAGCAAAATTGGGAGGAACGTCATCACTTCCATGTCGAAGAACTCTTGTGCAGCACTACGCTAATCGCGCTTGCACAATTCTTCAGAAGTGACGTTTCCAGGCAGAACTTCATCGCCCCGACCAATTGTCGCGTTGATTGCTTTGTGTTCAGCAGAGCCCACGTACTCGCTGAGTGCCTTATTGAAGGCCTTTAGCAGTGACTCGTCTTCCTTGCGAAACGGAGGAGCACTGTAGGAGATCGCCCGGGGGGCCGAGTGGAACAGCTGCGCCGCCTCGACGTCGCCCCCCCCCTTTTCAGCCATCGACTTGGCAGATCCTGGCGAAACGGCAGCAGCATCGGCTCGTCCGGACTTTACAGCAGAGAGCAATGCCCCAGGATCCTGCAAGGGCATAATCCGATCGTCAGGAATGCCCGCTTTGCGCGCGAAGCCTTGCTCGGCTGCGCCTGACATCACCGCGACAATGACGTCCTTGTTCTTTGCGGCATCTTCATAGCTTTGGATCTGCTTGGGGTTGCCCTTCTTGACGAGCATCGCTGCTCCCGTCTGCGAAATCGGGTTTGAGAATGCGACTTCCCGGCAGCGGTTCGGCAAAATGAACATCGGTACAACGACATCGAAGCGACGAGCCTTAAGCCCAGGGATCAGTGATGCCCATTCAGTCAAGACAGGGCGAACTTCCGTTATTCCCATCCGTTTGAAAATTGCGACGACTATCTCAGCGCTAGTGCCAGCAGGTTTGCCCTCAGGACTTAAGTAGGCGTAGGGCGGCTCATTAGAGAAGCCGAATGTCACGCCACCTTTCTGAGCGCGCTCTAACGAGTCATCTGCATGGGCCATAGCAGCGAAAGCAAGCGTTGCGGCGACCGTGAGGGTGGCTACCCGAATAAATAAACACATTCTGAGCTTCCTCCTTCTGGTATCTTGGTCCAGGCTGGATGTTGACATGACAGCGGCGTAAAATTCTATAGTTCTTGTAGATTGTACCGAAGAATGTTCCGCGCAGCGCGAATTACTCCCTCGAAACGAGCTTCCAGCGTCAGTCCTAATTCAACGGCCGGCTTAGTCCTTCGCTGGTCCGCTCCGGTGTATTCCGCCGCATGCGGAGATCTCATCCTAGCTATTTTTCTCGGTCGTTCGACTAGTCCGAATCAATGCGCCGATGGTACCGTCACGCGAGCTGCCGAAGCATCTCTTGATGCGTTGCTTGTCCTCAATTTGTTGCACAGCTAGTTCAACGAACGCGACCTGCTGAGGCCGCCGGCCGCCCGGCATCCACCTGACGTGAGCGGCCCCCGGCCCTCTCCCCGTCTATGATGCCTCTGCTCATACGGTCGTAACCATGCCGGTCAGCACGCCAAACGTCCTGGTCAACTGACCGGCGCCGCAACCGACGGGGGCAACAACGTCGGTCCCAAGCAACAGCCCTGGAAGCATGACGTACGGAGATGGGCCGCAGATCACGGGCAAACCATCTCCACCCGCGCTTCTATGGCAGAAGCTGACGCCTTAAAAGGTATGTCTGTTCTGCAGCAGCCTTCTCCCGATGGAATTCTTCTCCCACATAAGACAACCTCACCGAACGATGGGTGGCCCTGAGTATCTCGCCTGACCCAATCACCGAGAAATCGTCTAAGTGACCTGTACCTCGATCAGATACGGTCCTGGCGTCGAAAGTCCGCGGGCCACTTCGATATTGAATTCGTCCATCGTGGTCACCCGAACCGCAGCCATACCCATGCTTCTAGCTAATCCAGCAAAGTCAATGTCAGGCCGGCTCAAATCAAGCATGTCCAGAGCTTTGCGGCCGACATTCTGCGCCCCGACGTTAGCCAACTCATCGCGGAGGCAAGCGTAAGATTTGTTGTTGAACAGCACCGTCGTAATGTTCAGGCCCTCGCGCACCTGTGTCCACAGTGACTGAATAGCGTACATCGAGCTGCCGTCTGCCTGAAGATTTAGCACAGGCCGATCTGGGCAGGCGATTGCAGCGCCGGTTGCCATCGGCATCCCAAGCCCAATCGAACCGCCTATGTTCTGGAGATAAGTGTGTGGCTGCGAATTCCAGCTTGCAGCGAAAAAACTGGCGCTCGCCGAGATTGATTCATCGACCACGATCGCATTTTCCGGAATGAGCGCGGCGAGCGACTGTGAGACGTTCGGGCCGGTAATTGGGCCGGTAGCAGGCGATGGCGGCGCTAGCTTCGCGGCCTGGCTCGGAAATGATTGGGCCTGCAATTCGTTCGCAAGTCTCTCCAGCGCATCCAGGACGTCCTCTTCAGCACGTGCAAGCGTCAAAAACTCCGTGTCTTCGGAAGCCATCAAGCTTGGTTTATCCGGATAGGCAAAGAAGGCTACCGGAATGCGGCTACCCACCAGAACGATATGCTTAAGTCCAGCAAGTGTCTCCCGCGCCTGGTTGACCGGGTACGGAAGTCGGGCCACGGGAACGCGACCAGCGCCGCGCTCGATGCGACCGGGAAACGTTTGCGACATGATTTTCGCATCAGTTTTGGCACAGATGCGCCCCGCCAGATCAAGGCCGCGTTCTCGCAACGCAAGCCCCCCCAATAGCATCAGCGTGGGCTCTCCGGAACGGAGCGCCCTGGCAATGTCCTTGATGCAATCCTGCGAAACCCGCACTCGTTTTGGTGCCTCGGCGACAGCAACCGGTCCACTGCCCTCGTTCCAGGCCGTATCGGCCGGAAGAATGAGGGTTGCCACCTGACCGGGCGCCGTGCGCGCCGCCGTGATAGCCGCCGCACCATCAGCCGCAACACGCGTTGCATTCGGCGAAGTCCGGACCCAACCAGAAAACGGCTTCGCTGCCCCCTCGATATCGGACGTGAGCGGTGCATCGTAGCCGCGGTGGTAGGTTGCGTGATCTCCCACAATATTGACGATCGGGGTGGACGCCTTGGTGGCATTGTGCAGATTGGAAAGACCATTTGCCAAGCCAGGCCCGAGATGTAGCAGGGTCGCGGCCGGCTTTTCGGCCATACGCGCGTAACCATCCGCAGCGCCGGTTGCAATTCCCTCGAAGAGCACGAGAACGCAGCGCATACCATCGACACGGTCGAGGGCAGCGACAAAGTGCATCTCGGATGTGCCTGGATTTGCGAAGCAGGTGTCTACTCCTCCCGCAACCAGGGTACGAACCAGACTTTCAGCGCCGTTCATTAATCTCGTTTCCTTGTTACTTAAGTCCCATCGTCCTGGAAGCTCACCAGCAGAGTGGCAATCTGAATAGCTTGGTCCGTTCGGTAGAAAACTGTGTGCGCCGCGATCCTACCCGGCCCCCCGAGCCGCGTTCTCCTAAGGTAGCGGCTCATATTGCCGAGATTCTGCGCTCACCTCCCAGAATGCGAGGTTTTAATGCAACCGGTCATTGAACGGCACGCGAGCTCGCATACTCGAGCCAAGCGATCCAAAAGGTCATGGACGGTGCAAACCATCATGCTGGCTTGGCCATGACAGAAGGCAAGGAGAGGCAGTCCGCAGTCCGTTCACAACCATATGACGAAGCCTGATGCGCCAATTAATCAGAGATCGGCTCGGTCTCGAGTCTCGCAGGGTATCGGCAACAAACGCCACTGCACCATGTCCCGAGTTGCGGCACTAAACCTCTCTCTCCCTAAATCTGTTTCGATACCGTTGCTCACTCGGCAGCATCAGACCAGCGCGCTCGACGTGCTGACAGCAACAGAACCGCAGCCGGTGGCACGACAGGGTCGCCGCAGCAAATGCGCTTGCGAACGACGGTAGGCAGCCCAGCGCCAAGGTCGTACGGCTGACGAGCTCACAGAAATTTATAGTTAGTCGAGTAGTATGGAGCCTTATCCTGTTGGCCACACCGCCGGAGCCCCAGTATTTGATCCATATCGGTCCTGCCGTTCCGGGCGGTCCAGCACGAGCCGGGCCCAATCTTAAGCATGCACTTCGACGCGTTCCCCGGATTCATCCTGACCTACGGCCGGGGACGACGCGAGCCTTCGCCAACGCATGCGGGCGGTCGCTCAGGAGTGCCGCCGCTTCGGTTATCGGCGCTTGCATGTTCTGCTCAAGCGAGGGCTTGGGCAATTGCGATCGGGTTATTCTATAAAGCATGACTGATTCTGGCGGGGGGAGCCATGGTTGAGCGCAATGTCGGCCAGATGAGCTTGGCGGACGGGCTGGTTCAGGCGCCGCGAAGCAGCATCCTGGATGAAGTCGAGGCGGTGTGGGTGCCGCTGCGATCCTTGCTCGGCAAGCGGGGCGGCAGCAGCGCCGGTAACGGCAGTTATCCAGCGGAAGCCTTGCTTCGCTGCTTGCTTGCCGGATCTGGCGCAATCTGTCTGATCCGGCTTTGGAAGCCGCGGTTGCGGATCGATTGTCGTTCCGGCGTTTTGTTGGCCTGAGCCTGCACGATGCGACGCCGGACCACAGCAGTTCTGGCGGTTCCGGCAGGAAATCGCGGAGTACGGGCTGATCGAGAAGATTTTAACGAGATCAATCGGCACTTGGAGGCCAAGAAGCTGATCCTCAAGCGGGGCACCTTGGTCGATGCTTCGTTGATCCCGGCACGGGCCAATCCGCCACGTAAGCCACGCAAGGATGCGGAGGAGAAGCCGCCCGAACCATCAGCGGATCGCGATGCGTGCTGGGGCCGCAAGGGCAAGAAGAGCGTGTTCGGCTACAAAGTCTACACGGGCTGGATGCAGGCCACACCCTCATTCGCCGCGTCCATGTGACGGATGCCTCGATCACGGACACCGAGCCGGCGGATCGTTTGTTCTGTGGTGATGAGAAAGCGGTCTACGGCGACCAGGCCTATTACACGCACGCGCGGCACGCGCGCCTGACCGAGGCTGGCATCACGGACCGCTTGATGCGCCGCCCCAACATCATCCCGAACTGCCGCCGCGCAGAAGCGGCGCAACAAGCTGATTGCCAAGGTACGCTCAGCCGTTGAGCGGCCGTACGCCGTGTTCAAGGAGCACTATGGACTACGACGATTGCGCTTCTTCAACTTCGAGCGCAACAAGGTGCTGATCGTGCTCGCCTGCTGCGCCTAGAATCTGCGTCGGGCGGCCGGCGCCTTGGCCGCACCACGCCAGCAATCCGCCTGCGTTTGAAAAACAGGGGATAATGGAGGATGAAATGAGCCCAAAGCCGCTCGCTGCCGCAGGCTCATGTCAAAAAAACCTGCTATGCACCCCGAGCGTCAGCTCACACCTCTGTGCAAAGCCTTCCAAGTGAGAGAGCTATGGCCAATTATAAAAAGCTGTTCCGGATCTACCGGCAAGAGAGGCTTGCGTGCGACGCCGTGGCCGCCGCAAGCGGGTGATCGGGAAGCCGTAGCACCGATTGACGATGGTGATCGCGCCGAACGACCGCTGGTCGTTCGACTTCGTGTCCGGAACAAAACTTGAGGGCAAGGTCAGCTTACGAAGGCGGGCGGTTGACTGCAGCACCGCGCTAGAACGGTAAATTAGCCAAACCTCGGGTCACGCTTCGTTCTTTCAACGCCTGCGCTTCAACGAGATTTTATTGGAGAAGAACCGCTGTGCATAGTTTGTCCGGCTTCTCGCCACGCGCGGTGTTGGCGACACGCGGCGCGCCCATAACAGACTGTCCTGCGAAAGCGGTTCTCACTCAACCACATCAAGATCGCGCAGCCAACTGCGCTTGCGCGATTGCTCCTTGTCCAAGAGTCAGGCGAAGCACCAGCTAACTATGCGCTCGCCATGTTAGCCAACGCTCCTGCATATGATCCGCGTTGGTCTTACCGTCCGGGCGCTTCAACGTGAACCAGGCGAAATCGGGAGGAACCACTTTCGCCGCGTTGTCGGGGTTTATGCTGAGCAGCGGAAGGAGATTGGCTGGCAAGTATTTGAGCTGATTTGTGTTGGGACCAGGATAGCCTACGCCTTGCGTAAAATCGGCCGCTACTTCGGCCCTGTTTACAAACGCGAGGAACTTCTGCCCATTTGCGCTGTTCGGACCGCCCTTCAGAATTGTCCAGTAATTTTCGCCCATGTTAGCCCCCTCCCACACCAAGCGGAGCGGCGCCCCCTGCTTGATTGCCGTTATGGCGCGGCCGTCAGGCGCGCTCGTCAGGGCATATTCACGGCTCAGGAGCAGTTGTACGGGTTCCCCCCCCGCCGTCCACCATTTGACGATATGTGGTTTGATTTCATCAAGTTTCTTCAGCGCACGGTCGATCTTATCGTCTGTCAGCGGAAAGATATCGCTGCGCGCAACGCCATCGGCCATTAATGCATATACCATGTTACGATAACCGAGGCCAGCATCCAGCCCCCTCGGCCCTGGAAACTCCTTGACATTCCAGAAGTCAGCCCAACTCTTTGGGCCAGCTTTAGGGAAAGCACGCTCGTCATAAACCAGCAAATTTGCATTTTGGTAGCCAAGGACCGCGTCGGCACGACGAGCCGATTCCGGCACACCTATTAACGCTTCCGCGTTCCACAAGTCGTAGTCGATGGGCAAAAACGCTCCAGCTTCGTGCAGAGCCGGGTAGTTAGCACCTGTGACAAAAGCAACGTCCCAATCGACGCGCCCAGCTTCCCTCATAGCCTTGATCTGGGGCTCAGCAAGGTCGGCTGTCACATCAACAACCTTGATGCCTGTCGACTTGGTGAAGCGCTCAAAGACGTTCTTGCGCAAACCTTCCGTAAAGGATCCGCCGTAACTATAAACCACTACTTCGCCAGCGCCGGAAAGTTTTTCCTGGGCGAATGCTCCTGTGGTGCTGATTGTGAACGGTACGCTCAGCAAGCTAGCCGTCGACTGCAAGAGCGAGCGTCGATTCATAGCGTTGAAAGCAAATTTGCGGCTCTCCTGCTCACTCATGGAGTTCCCCTCTTTGGATGGTGGCGCATGTTATGTGGTCCAAGGTGCGCGCTAACCCAGGAATTAGAAATACTGTATCAGCGGAGCCGAAATTCACCAGTTAGCAGCTATAAGGCGATTAAATTGCGCATTACGGCTGGCGATCGAGACGATTTTAAGATGGTCGAGCACCTTGGGGTTTATTTGTTGGAGGCTTGGAGGGAAGGAAGAATTAATGCGAGACCGCGCAGGTCGAACGGCGGGGACGATCTGATCACGCGCCGTGATGCTCGGCTTGACCATCGGAAAGGAACAAGTGGCACGACCGCAACAAATGGTGCTGGCCAACTGACGCGGACGAGCGTGCTTCGGCTAGGCGCCGTTCTCGACGTCCGGCGTGTGCTGCGTCGTCTGTGGGTCGGCCCTTTATCGTCCGAAGGCGCGGACGCGCGAACGAACCGGAAGGTGCTGCAATTGACGCCAGAAGCCAGGGAACTGGCACAGCTGTTATCGGCCCAGGCTAGGGTCTCCCCCCAGCACGATGGCCAATCCCGCCCCTGCGTGAGCTCGACGTTGGGCACGAGGTCGACCCGGCGGACACCAGATCAGCGAGGGCTAGGACGTTCTCTCGCATACGACGAGCCCGCTGATTGCCGCGTACGCGCGGGCGAGCTGTATGACAGCGTTGGGTGAAGGTCAGGCGGCTTGCCGATCGTCGGCCTTGCCGGCTTGACACAGAAGCTTCCATTCCCGGGGAAGCAGTTCGTGCAGACGCGATGCAGGAAGATCGGCGATACGGGCTAGGACGTTGGCGAGCCAGGCCTTGGGATCGACGTCATTCAGGCGACACGCCGTGATCATCGTCAGCATGATGGCGGTGCAGTCGGCGCCGCGTAGGCTGCCGGCGAAAGTCCAATTGCGCCTTCCCAAGGCGATGCCGCGCAACGCTCTTTCGGCGGCGTTGTTGCTGAGGCAGATCCTGCCATCGTCGAGGAAGCGGGCAAAATCGGCCCAGCGCCCATGTAATTCATGGGTTTCAGGACCTCGGAGGAGCGGGAGAGGGTTTCTCGCTCGCGCAGCAGGCAGTCGTGCATGTCAATCGAGCAGCGGCTTGCTTTTCTCCTGGCGCACGGCACGCCGCTCGTCGTCGCTGCGGCCGTTCATGGCGCGCTCGATCTCGAACAACGTATCGAGGCGTCTGACCGCCTCCAGTGCGATTGGGGAGACCGGTTTGCCTTGCGAGCTTCCCTGGCATTCTTCTCGATGTCGGCCAGCTCGAAGAAGCCCCGGCGCGCCTGGGCGAAGCAGAATGCCGGCGTGATCGGCAGTCGCTTTCTTTTGCGGATCGGCAACGGCTCGAATCCGCTAGCGATCCGCCTGCAGGATACCGGCGAGGCATCTGGGGATGTTCGCCTCGTCGGTCGCTCGAGGCGTAATAGACCGGTCGCCGGCGGCGCAGACCCACCTTAGGGCGGGTCATCCCACACATAGGCCCAGATCCGGCCGGTCGTGCACTTGCTCTTGGCCAAGATGCGGATGGTGGTTTCGTCGCCATGAAGGCGCTCGGCCGCGAGCACATGACGCTCGATCAGCTGGAAGAGCGGCATGACGGCGAAAATCCCGTGGCCGACCTGGTCGGCCAGCGTCGACAGCGGCAGGTCGATCCTCTCAGCCTTAAAGCCCACACTCTGGCGGTTGAGCGGGATATGCATATCGAACTTGTCGAACAGGATCGTCGCCAGCAATTGCGGATCGATGAAGCCGCGCGGCCGTGGCATGGAACGGTTCCGGCGGCTGGCTGATCTTCTCGCAATCGCGGCAGGTGAACTTTTCCCGCACCGTCTCCTTGAACCGGCGCGGAATCTCCTCCAGAGTCTCGGTCACATACTCGCACAGCTTCGCCAGGCGCGATCCGCACGCAGCAGGCACAGCTCGTCGGGGCCTCGATGACGACGCGCTCGCGTTGGATGTCGTCCGGCCAGGGCTTGCGTACCGGCCACTTGCGCGTGAAGGCGCGCCCGCTCCGGGTTTTCGGCGCCGCCGCCTGGGCGGGAAGCTCGTCCTCGCTCGCCGTGGTAACGAGTTCTTCGAGCTCCAATTCCAGTTGCTCGATCAGCCGCGCCGTGCGCTCAGAGCGCTGTCCGTACAGTTCGCGCTTGAGCTTCTCGATCGGCAGCTCAAGGTGCGCGATCAGCGCCTCGCTGGTCGACAGCTCCGCCCGCGCACTGGCAGCTACCGCCTTGGCTTGCAGCCGCGCCTCACGTTGGGGCTGCAGCGCCGTAGTGCGTCTCCATCCATGTCGCGATCGACCCGGATGCGGTGCCCGGTACCAAGACTTCGATGATGCCATGGCTCTTCCGTCGACGCCCCCCCCGTCGTCAATGGCGCTTCGGCCACCTGCCGCCGCGGCACAGACGGCCCAATCTCGACCGGCACGAACGGCGCTATACTCGCTTCAGCGTGCTTGCAAAGCTCCTTCCGCCACCTGAACAGCTGCCTCACATGAAGCCGGCCACGCGAGCCACCTGGGAAACATTGGCTCCGGGCTCAAGCGATGCTGCAACCAGCCATTCCTTCTCATCCTGCGACCGCCGGCGCCTCCGCTCGACCAATGTGATCACCTCTGCCCTCGAATTGTCATAGCGCTTCTCCTAGGATTACCCCCTGTAGCGCTTGCTTTCGCCAGACAAGGCCGCCCTTGGCGGACGGATACCCTCTCCAGTCCCTCCGGTTTTTGCAAGAAAGAGGGTCGGACCTCCCGCGATCACTCATGAGTAAGAGATTCGTCGCTCACTCGGACTTCAATTTTTTCTCGAATCTTCGTCTCTCCCAAGCAACGGAGCAAAACGAAGCGCTTCGCTCTATATCAACGCGGCAACTTCCTCCGCCGTCGGCATCGACGGGCCAGCGCCCATCCGCTGCACAGAGACAGAGGCGGCCTTGTTGGCGAAGGCGAGGGCTGCGCGCAAAGCCGAGCCTGCGGCGAGCTGCGCCGCAAGCGCGCCGACGAAGCAATCGCCGGCGCCCGTGGTATCGACCGCCTGCACCATGCGGCCCGGCACGATCAATTCGTCGCAGCCGGCGAGTGCGACAACACCGCGCCTGCCGAGCGTGATACAAATGGTCTGATCCGGGCTTACTTGCAGCCCCCGCGCCACGGCGATGATTCGCGCAACGTCATCGCCGTCAGACAGTTCGACGCCGGCGAGGAGGCCGAGCTCGGTCTCGTTCAGCACGAGGACGTCGACCAGCGCCAGCAGATCGTGGCTGAATGTCTGCGCCGGCGCCGGGTTGAGCAGCGTTGTCGCATGGGCGGTGCGCGCTCGTTGATAGAAGGCTGCAATCGTCGGCAGCGGAATTTCGAACTGGCTGACTGCGATGTCGCCCTTCGACAACGGTGCTGCGCCGACATCCTCAGTTCTTACAAGCCCATTGGTTCCGGGAATGACCACGATGGTGTTATCGGCCTGCGCGACTGTAATGATCGCGGTGCCGGTGTGCGCTTCCGCCGTGTCCCGCACGAAGCTGAGATCGACGCCCTGTGCGCCAAGAAACGCCCGGAGCTCGGCGCCGAAGGAGTCCTCGCCCAGACGGCCGATCAGCGTGGTCGTCGCGCCGAGTCTTGACGCCGCCACCGCCTGATTGGCGCCCTTGCCTCCGGGGAAGTACAATACTTGTTTGCCGGCGACGGTTTCGCCAACCCTCGGATGGCGATCGGCCGTCGCAACCACATCCATGTTGATGCTGCCGGCAACGAAGACGCGCCCCATGCGATACCTCTAGCTGAGATTACAGGCTGACCTCGAATTCATGCCTGACCTTCGCGATGTCCACAAGCGTCGGCAATCCGGCTTCGTTGCCGAGACACTGGATCTTGAAGGTCGAGGCGGCACGCGCGAACTCGAAATGCTCGCGCCAGCTTTTGCCCGGATGGGCGAGGTAGGAATAGGTGTAAGCGCCATGGAAGACGTCGCCCGCGCCGTTTGTGTCGATCACGCGCTCGCGCGGGATCGGCATCGCCGGCATCACCTGGACCGTCGGGGTTTCGTCGTACCAGAGCAGGCCCTTCTCGCCCATGGTGACGCCGCCGATCTTGCAGTCGCGGCTCTTGAGATAGTCGAGCATCTTCTCCGGCGTCAAATCCATCTGCTCGCACAGGCGCTCAGCGACGATGGCGACGTCGATGAATTCCAGCAGTTCATGGGTGTTGGTACGCAGGCCGCCGCCGTCGAGCGAGGTCAGGATGCCGGCCTCGCGGCACACCTTGGCGTAGTGGATGGCGGCATCCGGCTGGTGGCCGTCGACATGCAGCGCGCGGCAGCCGCCGAGATTGAGCATCGGAAAGGGGTGGATGTGCTCGTCGTCGCGACAGCGGACGATGGCGCGCTTGCCGTCCTTGGGCATGATGAAGGAGAGCGAGGACTGGTTGACCTTGCGCCCGTGCAGCGAGATGCCGTACTTCGCGCACATGTCCTGGAACATGCGCCCGAGCCAGTCATTGGCTGCGGTCGCGATCAGGTCCGGCACGATGCCGAGCTTGGCACAGCAGAACGCCGCCGTCACCGCGTTGCCGCCGAAGGAGACAGCGTAGTCACGCGCCACGTGCTTCTCGTCGCCGGTCGGCATGTGGTCGGTGATGAAGACGACGTCGATATAGGTCTGTCCAATAAAGAGAGCCTGCATTTCTTGTCCGTGACGCGCTTGGTGGCCCCGGCCGTGTGCATGATCCCCCGGTGACGGCCGCCTTGTTGAGGGAAGCGCAGTATATAAGGCCTGTCTTATAGACAATGAGCGACCGCGGTGCCCCAAGTCGAGCCATTCGAATTGGTAGAGAGAGGTGGGCGACGCCGCTGGTCCAGCGCACAGGATTGAAGTGCCATTTAGTTTTGATCCTTGGGCGGTGTAGGTCGTTAAGAACATCACCGCCCGGCGTCGGTAGTGCTGCCGAAAAAGTTTGCGGCGCGCGACCATGCGGAACATTGTCAGCTCCGCAGCCCAATGAAACACCGCACAACTCGCCATTCGCGAATCGAGCAGACGCCGTGCAGGGCCTTGCCCACAGCGCAGGACTCGCCAAGGCATTGATGGGGACTCGTCACGATCACGCAGGTCCCACGCGTATTTCATTTGAGGAGAGCGCCCCTTCGTGCACGATCAAGCCGATCCCGCCGTTGTCGAGGGCATCAGGATCGCTATCTACAACCGAGAGCGAAGCACCATCGGCAATAAAACTGATTGTGCGTCCCTTTGCGCTGACGCGCATTGAGATCGGCTTTTCGAATTCGATCTTGAAAGGCGTTTCCGCAAGTATCTTGGTTTGCTCGTCGCGAACGCGGACGATCTGCATATTGCCTTCGCGGGTAACGCGCCCCCCATAGTAGCGTCGCAGGCTCTGGACGCGAATGGCAATGCCGCCGTAATTGCCAAGATGCAGCATAACATCACCCGAGGCCTGATAGTCCGTCCACTGGCGCGTGCCGTGAATAATGATGCCTTCACCACGATCCTGCGAGATTCGGAAGGCCGCCCATTTGAAACGCTTCGAGAAAAAGCTTGTGCCGTTAACCCACGCCATGCGCCAGAAGTCGCAATCGGCAGCAGGCCTGCGAAGCGTCAGCGACGGCGGGCCGTCCCAGCGGAGATAATCGACCAGCAACGCTCCGTCCGCGCGCAATCCTGTGCCCGTGAATGCCAGACCGATCTCGCCGATAGGTTGGCCACCGAACTCCGGTAGGCGCCATCGGAGCACGGTTTCCGTCCCGGGCTCTAGGGTCACGACATCGCCGTCTACATTTCGTAGCTCATCGCGCTCGTCATAGACACGTACTCGCAGTCGTACCTCGACCGGCGAGCGGTTGCCGTCGGGCGCAACGACACGAGCTTTTACGACCTGACCGGGATAAACTAGCGGCGTCGCCATTAGCTCGTAGCCGCCGTACCCTCCCGCGCAGAGCATCTCGCGCGGCGAGAATGTCGGCGTAGTGGCGGCAGCGACTTGGCCAGGGCCGAGGGCCGCATAGTGCACCGCGAGCGCACGACTGCCCTCAAATTCCTGATTACCTATGCTGACTGTCTTCGAGAATTCGGCACCCATCTGCGGCCGGAATCCCTGGCGACTGCCGGGAAGCGAGAAATGAAACTGTGCGCCATCCTTGGGCGCCTCGAGCTTGCGCGAGCCTGCGAGCTGCAGACCGATATTGGTGAGATAATATGCCGTGCGTACCGCATCGTTGATCGAATTACCGCCATCGGCCGAAGAGATCAGCAGCTGGTCGGCGATTGGCCCGCGCCAATCCGGACCGGCATCCAGGCCAGCGAGTCCGTTCATGATGCCGAGTAGGCAACCGACATTGCCCGCATTGCAGTCGGTGTCCCAGCCGGAAGTGTTGACAATCATCTGCGCTTTCTGAAAATCATGCGGCGCGTAAAGCACTGCCATGACCATCAGCGCGTGGTTCGGAACTACGTGGCAGTTGCCCGGATATCTGTCGTAGCCGTATTTCTCCTCGATCCGCTTTCGGGTGTCTCGCCAATCGGGATGCTCCTTATGCCAACCCCGGATGTCGACGATCAGTCTGGCGATCGGGCTGTCGGCGGGGATCTGCTTAAGACCGATGTCGAGCAAGTGATCGACGTCTGACGAACCGAATGCTTCGGCCTCCATAGCCGCCCACAGCATCGCTGCATGCACCGCGGCCCCGTCGTGGCTGACGCTGCCGGCCTCTTTCGCAAGACGCGCAGCGAGCTCGGGCTGACTTGGGGCAACCATGGCCCAGGCGTCGATAAAGATCTGCGCACCGATCTGCTCTGCGACCGTCTGCCCGTTCGTCTCGATCGAGCCTGAGCCGGGCGCCGCGATGCCGCGCTTAAGGTTCAGCCAGGCCGTATGCTCGGTTGAATTGCCGCTGCCACCCCACCAGAGAATCGACCGCTGCTCGACGATGTAGTTGAGCCAGGCTTTGCCGATCTGCTCCGAGCTGAGGCCAGGCTTGACGCCGTAATCCTCGAGAGCACGGATGAACGTGAACGTACCCGCCAAGTCATCGTCAGTGACGACCAACGGGTGGTTCAGCCGCTCATTCACAAAATATTCGATGGGACCAAGTTCTTCCATTATCTTCTGGTAGCTCCACCCCTCGAAGGGCCGGCCCAGGTAGACACCAATGAGTTTACCCAGGACGCCTGCATAAACGCGATCGAGGTAGTCGTTGGGTATTTTCATTTTTTACTCTCCGAATTCGTGTTGTTGGCGCGACTCAGGTCGAGTCGCGCATAATCAGCCGGAATGGCATTTCAAATACCCGCCCGCGGACCGGATTTTCGCCCCGCAGTCGGTCCATCAAGACCTGGGCAGCCTTGATGCCCATATTCCCCTGGAATTGCGTGACGGTGGTGAGCGAAGGCGCAACGAGCTTGGCGGCCAAAATGTCGTCGAAGCCCGCGACAGCAATCTCTCGCGGAATTGAGATGCCGCGCTCGCGCAGCCCCCGCATTGCACCGATGGCCATCAGATCATTTGCGGCAAAGATAGCCGTAGGTCCATAGCCGCTATCGAGCGCGGCTTGAGCGGCTCTAAACCCACCCTCCTCGTTGAAGACGTCGTCGATCACGACGTACGGGGCGCGACCGACCTCTCTCAGCGCGGCGTTGTAGCCTTCGAGCCGCGCGTTCTGTGGCCCACCGCGCCCCGCGATCATGGCAACGCGCGTATGGCCTCGCGCGATTAGATACTCTGTGAGACTACGCGCGGCCGCGTAGCTGTCTACATAAATATCGTCGAGCGGGATGTCGCCGCCACACTTCTTCTGAGCCTCGATTCGGACAACCGGAATGCCAGCGTCGAGCAATGGCCGGAAATCCCTCGCGCTTAGCGTGAAGAAGACACCGATCACGCCATCAACACGCCCCTGCCGTGTCCAGTCAAGGAAACGCCGCTCGCCCTCGGCCACCCCATCGGTACTGATGGCGATCACGTCGTAAGAGTGCTCCTGGGTCACTGTTTGGATACCGCGCATCAGCATTGGATAGAATGGGTTCGTGATATCCGGCACAACGAACGCTACTGTCATCGCTCGTCTGGTCCGAAGCCCTTGCGCAAAGCGGTTTGGCGCATAACCAAGCTTTCGCGCCGCGTCGGTGATGCGCTGCCAGGTCTCGGCGGGAATGGAGCCCGTGCCGGCGCCGGTTAGCACGATGGAAACAGCCGCCTGCGAAACCCCAGCCAGTCTCGCCACGTCTTTCTGAGTCGCTCTCTTCGCCATTATGCTGATTCGTATTAGTATTACGTATAAATATCCGTAAGCATGATTGCGGTCAACTAGGGCGCAGGCGCGCGACACACTTCCTGCGTAGCTCCGCGGCCAGATAAAGCGCGCCTAGCGTCGGCAATCGATTTGCGGCCGATCCCTGGCGAGCCCAACAGAAGGAATTGACTACATGGATTTAGTGTCGCCTCCCTTTTGCCTGCTCGTCGTCGCGCAATGCGATATCGGCGTCCCCGATGCGAAGCGCGGAAAGTCAGCGTCATTAGGCCCTTAGAAGCATTTTGTCGTGCATTGTGCCGCGCGTTACGTCTTTGCGTTAGCGCTACCTCGACAGCTCCTCAAGACTGTCAGGAACGGCTTGGGGTTGCTGGATGGCTGATCGTATGTGTCGTTTTGTTACTGCCTTCTCGCGGCGCGATAGCGAGTTTCACGATCTCTTTGAAGGGATCGGCTCGTGTCTACGCTTGGCTGTACGCTTAAGTCGGAACTAGTGACGCATCGACTGGCAAGTGATCACGGAGACAAGACCACGCCTCTGGTTTTCCAGAGACGACAAACTTCGGATTGTTGAGGACACGCTGGTCCGAGGCGTAGCCTCATTTCCGATACTGTCCGACTGACACCACAACAAGCGTTTACCTGGCACCTGCACGCACGCCGGCCGTTGGCAACGATGGCTAACAATGATCCGCAGTTTGTAGCGGCACTGATAGACGCGATGGCACTTTAGACGACTTCGAGGAAGTCGCGCTCCGGGAGCGGTTGCAGGGGCGCATGAGGAAGAGTCTGATACCAAAAAGCAACAGACGAAATATCGTCCTGAAGTGGTAGATAGCGCTCCTCCTTGTCGGTCCGCCATCCGAGCGCTTGGATTGTGACTCGCAACCGCTCCTTGAAGCGGATAGGGTCCATTATGTGCCAGCGATACATGCCAAATCGCTGCTGCGATTTGTACACGCCATCGGGCTTGATTACCTGACAAAGACCTGAATATGCGGTTGAGTATTGGACATACGCCTGCGGCTGATCGCGTTCGAACGTACCAATGTCGAAATCATAGGCCCCGCAGAAGTAGTCCTCAGTCCCAGTGCCGCAGATGGTTGGAAATTTGTGGTCGCTGTCGATGAAAAACTTCATCTCGCCTTCGCCCCACCAGCCGGAGTTGTTAGTACCCCAAGCGATGTACGTGCCCACGTAGTGGCCTTTACCTTTAACGCCGTCAATGATGACGTGATCCGACTTATAGGGCAGCGGGTTGGAGCGACGGAAGCTTGCATGAAAGTACGCAGCCTCTTCCGGGACGTCAGTAAGCGTATAGTCGATCTGGTAATAGATTCTGGTCTCGACATCATCGAGATTGGTCAGCGTGGCGCGACATCGCTTCCGGAACGGCATTTCCCAGTATGAATTGAAGCCTCCGGCAGGATTGACGCACACCGCGAGTGAGCTGACGTGGGCGTAACGCTCCCACCCGTTGGCGAAGAAGTCGCCGAAGGGGCATTCCACGGATGGTTCCGCCTGATCGTCCCAATAGATCCGCAGAATTAGGAAACGCCAACGTCCGCCGCGGACCGTCGCCCAGATGTGCTGCAATGCACCTGGACCCTCAATATCCGCAAGGACAAGGGTGGTGCCAGGAGCGATATCGATCGACGGCGAGACCTTCCAACCTTGGCCCAGGGAGCGCGCGCGCGAACTGCCGGTGCCCTCGATTGCCATGCCGCCCTGACCAGGCGCACCATGTAGATTCTCTGGACTTATCGATCGACTCTCGGCATTAGACAGAAGCGGTAGCATGCCGAGATGAAGTCCCAGACCGTTGAAAGCCATTTCTACTTTTCCGTTTCCAACCTCAATACATCGCAAATCGCAGCGCGATGCTATGAAATCATCCGATTAGACGATCGCCTCTGACGAACCTCCGCCTTTGTAGCCGGACGTAGCAGTTACGGCCTAACAGTAGCCTGCAGATGATGCCCTCTTCGTCCGGAAAGCTGCGATTGATTGTACAGGATGCATTTTCCCCGCAACCCTGGTTGTGGTGGTAGGGTCCAGCCGATGCCAGAGGCGGACGGAGATAAGTTCTAAACCGGTAAGTAAGCCGGCGAGGATGGGGCGCTCATCACACCGCTGCAAGTGGCAAACTCCGGGACTGGAGAAGCAGCTGTTTTTTCGTCAGGATCGCCGAGGCGAACCGGGTCGAGAGCGCCACGGGTGATCTCCCCGCAAATAAAATCGTTAAGCTGCTTCTAGCTCCATCTCGATCGGGGCGATATATCAGATCGTGGAAGGGAGCCAGGGCGGTTTTACATCAGGGCTTGAGAAGGCCCACAGGACCGTTTCTTCGAGCTTCATTTATCGGCATCATCTTTGGTTTGGTCCCCGGATTTGCGTTCAGGGGCGCTCGACAAGGATGGCTGTGTCATTTTTGGCTGCACGCCTGATGGGTCGCAAGCAGATCGTTGGCTTGAACTACCAGGTGAATGTTCGACCGGATGGCATATCTGGCACAACGTTTTGGCAGCTCGGCCGTTTATCAGCATCGACGCACTCGCGGCCTTCTGCGCTTCTCGATCTAAGGATCGAACGGACTAATCGCCCTGACGATCCAGAGCCTCTCACGACCCAAATCGGGGAGAGACCGTGTCACTGCAGACTGCAATCCAGCGGATACCGGCACAATCGACAACCGCGGCACAGCAGCAGATCGACGTGATCAGGAATGACCTGTCGAAGGACACCATCGGCGCACCGGCCTGGCCGGAGCCGCGGAAACGGTACGCCCCTCACGAGCCTGACACGAACCACCCGTATTGATTTGCACCACGCACCGGATCAGTGAGTCAACGCCGCGTCTGCTTCATGCGGCCTCATCAAGCGTCGTCCCCCCAAGGGCGCCGCAACACAGGAGCTACGCCATATGAGTTAGATCTTCAATGCTCGCGTGTTATGTGAACAGCGTGGACCGGTGCATGCTCGTGGTGCGCGCCGAGCTGGTGAAGCCGATGATGTAGACGATGGTGAGCTAGCTCCAGAGCAGCCCTTAAACGTGCGTGCCTCGCTTCATCAGATTTTGGAGCGAGCGTATCTAAGTAAGCTATTGACCCCTCGATCTGCGCAAGGACAGCGACGGCATCGGCCGTCGCAAAGATTGGACTATCTCCGACCTCTACAATAACAGCGCTGGTATGCGCGGCTATATCAGTAGCACGTCCGGCGACACTGCCTCGAATGCGAATTGCTAGCCAACAAGAGGCTGAAATTTGCAGTGCTTTGTGCCCTTTGCACGACAATTTGTCGCAACGCCATTCCTCGACGACCACGCCGTTAAGCACTAGCTCTACGCGTGTGGGAGGAACGCTAAGCGATTCAACTCGCCAGTCGACGGTAATCGTGCCACCTCCAGAGGGAATCCGGACCTTGCTTCCAGGGCGTTTCCCTTCCACGGTCATACTAACGAGCGGCCCGACCGTGATGAACGTGTCGCCGCCACGTACAGCGTCCATCCAGGTTTGATATGTGAAATCGCGGGCTCCCAAATGTGCATATGTGCGGATGCCGCCGAGGAGCGAGGCTGCATCCATTTTGTCGGATCCAGCGACCAACGGCAGTTGATAGCCAATATTAAGATAGCGATACCAATCAGCAAGACCGAAAGCGCTGATCTGGGCAGTCCGCGGATTGAAGGACATCATCTCGATCGCGTCGACCAATCCAAGAACGATGTCTGCGGCACGCTCTGCCTGAGGGTTCGGAGCGTGCGGCATTACCACGAGCCCACCTTGCTGACGGCAACGTTCTGCCCAAGTGGCCATTGTAGCTTCCAGTGGATCACCGATGGCTGCTTCGTTGGGACCGCCCGTGCATAGCGGGTCGATGATGTCGCCCTCATATCCAAGAAGAGATATGTGGCCTAAAACCTGCATGCGGTTCTCGGTTCCGACGCGAACCAAGAACTCGCCATCACCACCGAAGTCCTTTGCTCCCAGCGTCGTTCGTCCGTCGAAGTCGCCAACATTGCTGAACATTTCGCCCCACTGAGATGCGAGCAAGTTCACGACGTTGACTCCCTCGGCCTGCCCCTCCAGAAGAGCTGTCTGCGGGCTCAAAAAGTGAACATGCGTGTCGGAACTGATCCAGCCTTGCTCGCGCCAGCGGAGCACCTTTTCTAGCTCAAAGGTGAGACTCTCGGTATTCTCATCAATCTCCACGATCCGCCGTATCGGGCGCACCTCGAAACCTCTTGTTATTTCAACGAAGACATGGCCGAGCGGAAGATCGACAGTGCAATACCCATCCACATAAGCATACTGGTTTAGCCCATTTGCAAATTCGGCTGCGTTATCCACGTACCAGCCTACATTCACCTTCCGGTGGTGACCTTTTGGCGGGAGGTACTCCCCGTGCGGGCCATGGACATGCAAGCGCGCGGCGACACGCTGCCCTGTAGACTTCTCGATTATCCGAATACTCACGGGCCTCTTGGCTGGCTCGATGGCAACGGCCTCCAGCGGGGAATCGGCAGAATGAGTAGCTTCTAGAGAAAGAAGCTCCCGCATCAGCAAGCTGCCGTCCTCAGACCGCAGGTAAAGTCTCGCATCGGGGTGAGCGGTGTACTCAACAACAACCTCGTTAGGAGACCGCATAGGCTGAACGTCATGCAAGTCGCTCAGCCAATCCGATTGTGAGTACTCAAGCACGGCGCGAGCAGAGATGACTGCACCGAGGTCGATTCCAATTTGATCAGCGCGATCGTCGGTGTCAAGTTCTCCCAGTCCGTTGAGGTTGACGCCGGATGGCAGACGCATTCTCAGCTTCCGGCGACCTTGAAGCCGCAGCGGATGCTCCTGGACGGTCGTTGTGCTCACCGCATACAGCAGGGAGAGCTCGTCTTTTGCGTGCAGTTTGAGGCCTATGATCGCCTTGTCGGGGTGTGGATTAGGCAGTGCATAAATCCAGAGGTTTTCTCGGCCACGATATTGGCGTCCCGACATTGTGCGAGTCTCGGCACCGCCGAAATCTAGAATGGGCGCTCGCCCAAGCACGAAATCTTCAAGATGAGTGGCATGTACGCTCGGCGACCGCGCCGGGACCGCCGCGAACGGATGAGCGCCCCATGAAACATGAATCTGTTGAATTGCGAACCGCCGCAGGATTGGCATATCGATTCTGCTGCCATCGGTATAGGCAAGAGAGTATGTGGACACCAAGTCGCCGAGCTCATTGCTTTCGTTAGGGCAGTCAAGAATAAGGGTAGGTCCTATGGCTCCGAAGTTGGACGGCGTTGTGTGTGGACGATCCGCGGCCACCTGGATAAAAAGGATGTAAGTGGCGATCGTCGGCGGCAGGCTCACAAGAGTAGGAGCTTCCCCAGGGCGTAGAACGAGCACGTCGGGGCCAGCATCGTCGCCGAAAAGGAACGGCATTCCTCGGAACGTCTGGAGCCCTTGCAGATCGATGCTCCAATCAATGTTATCGCATGTTTTCCCGAGCTCTGCGGCGAGCATTCGGCGATTGCCGTTGAACGAGCGCTTCATGTCTATGGGAGTAAAGTGCGGCGACGGAGGTGTTTTCATTGGCCGGCTCTCGTTAGAACGCTGCGTATGCTGTCATGATCAATCGATTAACCATCGCCTGGATCTGAAAGAAGCTAAGTTTCACTATCATTGTAAAGCGCTTCTCGCACGTATGCGCTTACAGCCAGTCATGCAGCGCGTAGTCTACTTCGTATGTTTCTAGGCGAATTCGGTTAGGTTGAGCGTAGAAAAACACTAGTCAGCGAAACCTGACCCCGACCGTGATGCAATCATGCAATCTGACGGCCCTGCCGAAAGGTTTGGAGAAATTCCTGTACTTTGACAGGCTTGTCGAGCCGTGCACTTTGGATGGCCGCGAACACCATTGCCACGGACTGTAAGTTGTCCTCTACGTTAGTAGCCATTGGCGGCCCTCCGTCGAGCCAACGACAGAACTGCTCGATTAGCAATGAGTTCCCCCACTTCTTCCCCGCGAGCAGCGACACCTGCTGTCCTTTGCCCTGCCGGTTGCCCTGACAAATTCGCTTCGGATTGCGATGAAAAACCTCCACCTCACGGTGGTCGAGGACAGCCGTCCCGGTTGCTGCTTCAACGCGAAAGTATTCAAATGACCAGCCGTTGAGCCCCGTCGCTTGTGCCGAGGAGCCTTCGTATACTCCACGCACGTCATTGGCGAACTCCATCAATACAATGACGTCAGTGTCGCCTTTGTAGTCCGCCCATTCCGGCTTCCAACTACGGGCAAAAATTGACGTGCAGGGTGCCCCTGCCAGATCGGCCATGATGTCGAGGTGATGCACCGCGCCCTCGATCAGCATAGGATGAGCCATTTCGTGACGAAAGCGTCTCCACGAATCATAAACGCGATGATCGCTGCCGAAACGACATGATACTGTGTTGACGCGGCCGAGAGCATCCGGATTAACGACCTCTCTCAGAGTTAGTTTGTCCTGATCAAACCGGTGGCTCATGGTTATTCCCATCTTGCAACGGGACGCTTTCACTTTTTCAGCTATCCGGACCGAAGCTTCCATTGTGTCCGCAATTGGCTTCTCTGAAAGGATGTGCATACCTCGAGCAAGGGCAAGATCGACGATTGACTCGTGCAGAGCGGGCGGGATCACGATGGTACAGAAGTCGGCGTTCACCGCGCGGAAGGCCTCCTGTGCCGAAGTGAAGCATTGCTCCGCGTTAAGTCCCAGATGCGTCGCGCCCTTCTGCAGGGCTTTGGTATCAATATCCACCAAGCCGACGACTTGGATCGTGCCGTCTGCCACGTTCATTGGTAAGTACGTGTTGCACCAGAACTCTCCAAAGCCGCCGGCGCCGATATGCAGGACGTTGTAGGCCATGAACCTCTCCTTCAAATGAGGGAGTTGAGCTTAAGTCACACCCGCTCGGCGCGAACGTCAGCAGGTCCGTGCCTATGCTCCCAAAGGTGTCCAAACCGCTTCTTTCCTTCGAGAGTCGTCTCGAAATAAGCACCCTTTACGTCGGCCCGAAGCTGAGGAAGGTCATGATGGTGCCCCATTCCAATTGCCACGCAGTCACCCGCCTCGACTTCGAAACTGCGCGATCCGACTATGACTGTTCCTGCGCCCTCGAGGATGACCCAGTATTCATCACAGTCGTGATAGTGAGAGTCGAAATTCGTCGACTTGGGGTAGTTAAAGGGGTCTCCCTTGCACCAAGCTGGAGTGCTCGGAGTGAGCTTGAAAATGCCGCATCCGCCCAACTCAGCGCCCCACCTGCCCAAAAACATGATGACCTGCGCGGTGCGATCGCCAGCGTCTGCCGTAAAGGGACCCTTGGCCGCATCGAGGTCGGAGAACTGACCTTCATTGAGCACTTGCGCCCCCACCCTGCTCGTCAACCGGCAAGATCCGCGCGTGACGAGTAGACGCTGTTTGTCGGCTTTAACCGCTATTGCACGCGGCTGCGCGGTGAGTTCGACAAATTCGAACCCCATGAGTTCACACCATGCGGGGGGCTGTTCTCCACTTCTGAAAACCGGCATATCACCTCCGTCTTTAGGCCTATTGACGATACGCAGCACGATTTATGCGCATCGCCAATCAAATGCGACGCCGAGCAAATTGCTTGGTGCTTCGACAAGCTCTGCATAAACGGCTTCACATTCTGAGATTGGAACGACTTTGGTGATCAGCTCTCGCGTTTTTAGTATTCCGAGAGAGGCCAACCGGGACACCTCCTCGAGGTCCGATTGGACGAAGTGACTTGCGTGCAGCACCTCGATCTCGCGCGCCTGACCTGCGTTGAAGGTATAGCCCACTTCTCCCCGTCCACCGATGAGAGCAAGCCGCCCCTTGGGCTTCAAAAGACCTCCAGCCCAATCAGTCCCCAACACCGCATCGAGAACAGGGGCTCCGCTTGTCTCCATGATGACGTCGAACCGGTCTCGGCCGAAATGGTCAACCAGTGTCTCCGCCGGGGTGGGTTGAAACACCGTCAAAGGCCCGAGGGACAGCCCCAACTTTAGTCGCGCTTCGTCAAGGTCCACAAGGGTCGTTCGAGCGCCTGCTGCGCGTCCCACCTGTGCAACGAGCTGCCCCACTGGCCCAGCTCCAATCACGAGCAGCTCTTCACCGAGCCTGACATCGGCACGACGGATGTCATGCAGCGCGACGCTGGCAATCCCGAAGAGGCTCGCAGCGATCGGATCGATCGACCCATCCTTCGCCAGCTTAACGAGCAACATGTCCTCATCGTTAGGGTTGGCTACATTGCAAGTGAAGTATTCGACGTGTCCGATTCCTGAACTTCGCCCCGAGAAGATCAGGTCTCCCGTCTTGTAGATTCGACGGGCTACACCGCCGCCCAGCTCGACAATCTCGGCAACCCGTTGATATCCAGCGCGCCTCGGAAACGCTCCGCCATAGTTTCCTCCTAAAAGCGAGTTTCTCTCAGTCCCGTTGGTTAGACCCGACACAACTGTCCGGCACAGGATTTCGCCTTCGCGCAAAGGTGGACAGTCGACGGCGCCGAATTTTGCTTTCCCCTTTTCTACAAATGTCACGCCCCGGTTGGAGCGAAGTTTCTGTTTGTATCGATCGGTCGGTGTTTTCGTTAGAGTGAGGCGGGGAATGTATCCCGACTGCTCGACATAGTGGTGGCCCAAGACATGGTGGCCGGCGGCCAAAGTCCCGTTGAACACCTGAATGCGAAAGTCCTCGCTGTTTGACTTAGTATCAGCAAACCCCTCCGAACCGTGCTCGAAACCCGCAGGGATCATCCAGACGTCACCAGCTTCCAGAGTGAATTCTTCCCGGAAACCGTCATGATCAATCCAATAACCCGTGCCGCGGCCCGAGAGAATTAGCCAAGTCTCGTCATAGTCATGAAAGTGCTTCTCGCAGGTTGGTAGCTTAAAACCTTCACGGAGCAGTCCTCGATGAAGCGCCATTTGCCTCGTCTCTTTTAGGTTGATGTTGTTGCTTTGCTGCGGATCGCCTTGAAGGCGAGTGTCTGGGATTTGATGGCTTCCTCGGTTGGCAGCCGTTCCATGCTGCTTGCTCCGTAGAAGCCGTGGCACCCGGGACACGCATCGAGAATGAAGCGAGCATCGCCTGGATTGGCGATCGGCCCACCATGACAGAGGATGATGATTTCATCGCGAATCTTTCGCACCGCCTCGACGCACTGATTAATCAGAACGACGCAATCGTCCAAGGATTTGCCCGACCGAGCACCGATCGCACCACCCGTGGTCAGTCCCATATGGCACACAAGAATATCTGCCCCGGCTTCCGTCATTGCCGCCGCATCCTCCGGACAAAAGACATAAGGAGTCGTCAAGAGGTTGAGCTTGTTTGCTTCAGCGATCATATTGATTTCTTGAACATAGCTCATTCCGGTCTCTTCGAGGTTCTGCCGGAAGAGCCCGTCGATTAGGCCGACGGTAGGGAAATTCTGCACGCCGGCGAACCCGATCTCCTTCAGTTCGCGTAAAAAGCTCGGAAGAACGATGAATGGATCTGTGGCGTTGACTCCAGCAAGAACGGGGGTTCGTCTTACGATGGGAAGGACTTCACGCGCCATTTCGACGACAATTTGATTGGCGTTTCCGTACGCCAGAAGGCCAGCGAGCGAACCACGGCCGGCCATCCGATAGCGGCCCGAATTGTAGATGACAATAAGATCGATGCCGCCGGCCTCCTCGCTCTTAGCGGAGAGACCGGTGCCAGCACCACCTCCTATGATGGGCTCTCCGGCCCTGATCTTCTTTTGAAACCGCTCGATCAACTCAAGCCGATCGATACGTTGGATACGATTATCACTGCTCACGAAGGACCTCTTGGAAGTTTGCAACAAGTAGTTCCGCAAATTGTGGATCGTTTATGTGGAGAGGAACGCGCGTGAGCTGCCGCTTATCGGTGCGACGTACCGCGCGCTCAAGCGCCGAGAATAGAGCAGCGTCGGCGTCAGGATCGTGGAAAGGCTGGTCCGGAGCATCAATGGCCGACACACCTAACTCTGGAATCAGAAAACGCACCGGCCCGGTACAGCTGTTAAGTCGCCGTCCAATCCATTCACCGATCGTGTCGCACTCATCAGGGGTCGTCCGCATCAGCGTAACTTGGGGATTGTGCACGTGCAGCCGGCGCTTCCGAAATTTGCTCGGAACCGTCTCCATCGCGCCGAAGTTCACCATGTCAAGCGCGCCGCAGGACCCCACATAGGGCAAGCCAGTACGGGCGAAGGCACCGAAGCGATCGGATGTACAGGGGAAGACACCTCCTATGAGATAGTCGCACACTTCGGTAGTGGTCACGTCAATTCCGCCCGCCAGCAGCCTGGAGTCGACGAGCTTCTCGAATGATTGCCCACCAGTTCCCGTGGCGTGAAAAACTAGACAATCGAAGCTCTTGTCTAGCGCGCGAGTCACTGCCTGAACACAGGCCGTCGTGACACCAAACATTGTGAGCCCAATTGCCAACCCATCGTCGCCCACAGAGGCGCGCTTGTTTAGCACCATTCCGGCGATCGAGTTACCCGCGTTCGCGAGGACCACCCGCGAAATTCGGTTCAAGCCGGATACATCGGTGACCGAATACATCATGCTGATATCGGTTGGCCCCACGTAAGGTGCGACATTCCCGGAGGCAACGGTCGAAATGAGCACCTTCGGAGTTCCCACGGGAAGAGCGCGCATTGCTGGTGCGATTAAGGCTGTTCCGCCAGAACCGCCGGCACCAATGATGCCATCCACGTCATTTCGCGATCGAATGAACTCCACGAGTGCTTGCGACATGGCGGCAACGGCCTCACCGCGATCCCCGAGCTGTTTGCGCTTCGGCAGATCCGGATGGAATGAGGCGACCTCGCCCGGATGAACATCGACGTCTTGGGCATGGCTTCGCAAATCAGACGTCGACACGTCAACAAGAACGACGCGACAACCAGATTGTCGAATACACTCTCGAAGATATCGCAGTTCATCGCCCTTCGTGTCGCAAGTACCGACGAGATAAATCGTGTTCATAGCAGAAATCCCCCCTAAAGCTCTTTTCTTAAGCACAGCCAGATTCGCGCTCATCGACCCCAAGCTCGAACACTTTTGCACTTCCATAGCCGACGACATCGCCTTAGCTCTCCGGCAGCCAATACGGCTGTGATGGTCGCCCTGCCCATTGCGCCTGCCCCCCCCACGTCAGCTCGGTCGAGTGCTCGGCGGTGGAATGAGGCGCCTGAGTTATTGCGGTCACTCGACGGCATCAGCGGCAGTCACTCGTTAGTGGAGCAGTTCCGACATGTCGAGTAAGCTCCTATCCATCTGACGGAAATCCCTGCAACCACTCAGCTTCATCGCAATATCAAGTTCGCGTCGCAAGATTCGTATCGCCTGGCTGGCGCCGGACATTCCACCGACGGCTGCCCCGTACAGCGGCATACGGCCAAGCATTACCGCCCTTGCTCCAATAGCCAGAAGCTTCAGGACATCACTGCCTCGCCGGACTCCGCTGTCGGCGATCACTGTGATCTGCCCACCAACTGCATCAACTACTTTTGCCAACACCTGGATGGGTGCGACCGCGCTGTCCAAATTGCGCCCCCCATGGTTTGAAACCACAATACCGTCGGCACCCATTCTTACTGCTACAAGCGCGTCGTCCACACGCAGAATGCCCTTCAGCACTAGATTGCCCTTCCAGTCGTCGCGAAGCCGACGAATATGCTCCCAGCTAAGATCTCGGTCGTAAGGTAGTGCTTTTCCCGCAGCAAATATGCTGCTCTCAAACCCAGCCGGATAGTTCGCAAATCCTGGGAGGCGGCCGGTTGCCATGTATCTAGCCAACACGCCAAGCACCCAACGCGGATGGACAGCAGCATCGCACAGGTTACTCGCTGAAAACCTGAACGGCATGTCAAAACCGTTGCGAGCGTTGTATTCACGATTGGGACCAACGGCCGTATCGCATGTTACCACCAACGTTCGAACACCCGTCTCCCAGGCGCGCTGGAGCAGTGCCTGGGTCATTTCGTAGTGCTTCCAAAGGTACAACTGAAACCAGATCGGCCCTCTACTTGCTGCAGCGATTTCCTCTACAGAAGAGATCGAGTCGGTTGCGGCACAAAGGGCTACCCCCTCAGTCGACGCAGCTTTAGCCAGCGCAATTTCGCCTTGGTGCCAAACGAGGCCAGCGAAGGCCGTCGGCGCGACAATCATCGGCGCATCGTACGTCTCACCGAAAAGAGAGATAGCTTGAGAGTGCGGGCGATCGCCTGTCAATATTCGCGGCTTAATCCGCACCGCGTCCAAGGACATCCGGTTGTGTCGAAGACCAACCTCATCCTCGGTACCCCTGTCGATGTATTGGAAAATGCCGCGCGGTAACCTGCGCTGAGCCAACTGTCGCAATTCTGAGTAGTTGAGGAAGACCGTCATGTGTTTGATTTGTCTGCGTCTCTCGCCACCTAATGATTGGCGATCCAACGACGTCGCCTCATACTGTGATTGACTTGGCGCCGAAAACGTTGCCTTCGATACGATATAACAGCCGGTATTTTGTAAGAGAGCCCTGAACCCAGACCTCTGTTGGAATGCCGACGATCCGCTCCTAGGCCTTGGGATTCTCCCCTGGAGAGTTCAGTTGCGATCGAGCTGCCGTAAAAGAGCTTACAGCTTCTCACAGGAGGAAAATCTCCAACTTTTACTTGATGAAGCCTAATTCGGGATTGATAGTCAGGCTCTTAGCAGGAATCCCCCGCCCAGAGATTGGAAGCTCAGCAAGTTGACGCTCGGCAAGAATGGATTTTGGATCCAGCTTAGTCGGTTCGATCGCAAAGTTTTTTGCCAAGCATGAAGTGACTTGCTGATCCTTTCTTGTCGGACGACGGCGATCGCACGAATCGAGCTCAGCCGGACGATGCTCAGCTTTTTCGCTAATGAACCTATACGGCGCGAATATTTCGCGCTTGGTTGTCCGCGCAAGATACAACGTTGCCCTCTATGCGAGTTGCGAGCGGCGCGGCAGGCCGGAACTACATTGAGCCAATCTCGATGACCCTATGGGTCGCGCACCACTCGACGCAAGCACAATCGAGGAAATCGTTAAGGGTCGACATTCCCAGTTGTTGTTTATGTCACTTGTGCACGACCGCTCGTCATGTTCAAACGGCCCGCATGCGCTCGCGATACCTGTAACCGTAGCAAGTTAATCCGTCAGAATCGTTGCGTCGTGAGCAGCCCACGATGCGACACAGGCGTCGCCGACCTCCGGCATTGTCTTGGCCGACACGTTCAGCACCTTCGATAGCAACCGCAATCCAGCTTCGCTCCGGAATTCGAAGAGGGTCGAGTCGCCAACGAAGGTCATGCCACTGATACGCCCTTCAATTCCGCCGGAGCACCCGGCGGCGCCGGCTTGAAGATGCAGATGTTCAGGCCGCACGCACAGCGTCGCGTCCCTGTCGGCATGCTGCCAGGCTGGAGCCGGGAGGCTTTCGCCCGCAGGACCTTGCACGGTCCCGGATTTAAGCTTGACCGGAATCAAATTGACTTCACCCACGAAACCAGCGACGAACAAGTCGGCGGGCCTGCGATAGATGTCCTTCGGCGCCGAAACCTGGCGAATCCGGCCCTCGTGCATCACCGCGACCCGATCGGACATGGCGAGCGCCTCATCCTGGTCGTGCGTGACGTAGATCATCGTTTTGCCGACCTCCTTGTGTAGGGTCTTGATCTCGTTCCTCAGATGCTCGCGCAACTTTTTGTCGAGCGCGCCCAGAGGTTCATCAAGGAGAAGAACGGGTGGATCGAAAACCAAAGCCCGCGCGATCGCCACTCGCTGCTGTTGACCGCCGGACATCTGGTGAGGGGAGCGCGAGGCCAAGGCACCAAGATGCACCTGATCGAGGATGCGCCGCACCCGCGTTTCGACCTCAGCCTTTGCCATACGCCGCATCCGAAGCGGATACGCGACGTTCTCGGCGACCGTCATATGTGGGAATAGGGCATAGTTCTGGAAGATCACGCCGAGTTCGCGGCGGTGAGGCGGCAGGCGCGTGATATCCTTCTCATCGAGCAGGACCTGACCGCTGTTCGGCAGCTCGAAACCGGCAATCATCATGAGAGTTGTTGTCTTTCCCGATCCGCTCGGGCCTAGCAGCGAGATGAACTCGCCGGGTGCCACGGAAAGACTGACATCATCGACGGCGATCGCGCTACCGTAACGCTTCTGCAGGTTGCGCAGGGCGATGCCTCCGGTTTTCACATCAGTGCCGCTCGCGGTCGCTTTCATCAACATTTCAGCTCCCTAGGATGAATTCATCATTGGTTTTCAGATTCACCTGCGCCCAGACAGGGCCGTCAGGTGGTCTTTTTTCGTCTGAGCAGGGTCCCAACGACAATTACGATTGTCGCAAACAGCATCTGCAGAGTGGCTACGGCAGCAATGGTGGGACTGATGTCCTGCCGGATCCCCTCCCACATGCGCATCGGCAAGGTCGTAATCTTTCCAATGCCAAGGAACAGCACGTAGACGACGTCGTCGAATGAGGTCAGGAACGCAAAGAAGCTGGCGACGATGAGCGCCGGCATAACAAGCGGGGCAACGATGGTGCGAAATGTCGCCCAAGATCCGGCACCAAGACTGCGGGCCGCGCGCTCGTAGCTCGGGTTAAGGTCGCGCAGATTGGCAACCACAATCACCACCACGTAGGGGATGGCGTGGACCGCGTGACCAAGTGCCAAGCCGAACTCGGTGCCCTGCAATCCGAACCGTGCCAGGAGGAAATAGGTCGCGACGGCCACGATAACAGTCGGCATGATAATCGGCGAGAGCAAGAGAGCGACCATCGCTCCCCGACCAGGCATGGCGCCGCGCGAAAGACCGAAGGCAATCATGGCGCCCAGTGTAGTCGCCATGGCAACCGCCATAAGCGCAATACGGATGCTAGTGACGGTCGCGCGCACCCATAGCGTATCAAACAGAAAGGCTTCGTAGTTGCGCAGGGAGTAGCCAGGCAGCGGAAAGACGAAGTAGGACGAGGCGCTGAACGACAAATATGCGACGATCAGGACTGGCAGCAGGAGAAGCACAGCCAGAACGCATGCCAGGATCGGGACACCTCGACCTCCTAGCGAAGGAAGCCAGCGATCAAGAGCGTTTGACGCGGAGCCGATCCGCATCAACATCTTGGCACCCATCTGGCGGCGGGCAGCGCTCGAACCGAGCTTGCCGTCGGAGAATCCCAGCAATTGCTCGATTGGGAAGAAGCGCGAGCCGATCCACAAGATGCTCAGGACGGCGACCAGCAGGACCACTGAAAGCGCAGAGCCGAAATTCCAATTGAGTTGCTCCAGGATCTGGGAGCTGATCGCCATCGTGATCATGACGTCCGACAGCCCACCCATCAAGGCAGGTGTAATGTAAAACCCGAGACAGTAGATGAACACGAGCAGCACTCCTGCAATCAGGCCCGGGAGGCTGAGCGGCAGAAAAATAGTGAGAAACGCCGCCAGTGGGCTGGCTCCGTTCGCCCTCGCAGCGCGCATCAGCTTCGGGTCAATGCTGGACATGACCGTGTACATCGGCAGGATCATCATAGGCATGACAATGTGGGTCATGCCTAGAATCACACCAAACCGGTTGTAGAGCATTGAGATCGGTTGAGATGCCCAGCCGAGCTCGAGCAGGTACTGGTTAATGACGCCATTGCGCCCGAGTAGGACGATCCAGGCAAAGGTTCGAGCCAGAGTGCTGGTGAAATAGGGCAGCACGACTGCGATGAGCAGGAAGGTACGCAACGTTGTTCCTGCCGTCGTGAGAGCGTAGGCGATTGGATAGCTAAGCACGAAGGCGAGCGCGGTCACCGTAACGCTGATCTCGAGCGTGTTACGCATCACGGTCAAATAGACGGGGGTGTCGCCGATCCGCAGGAAATTCGCCAGAGTCCAGTTTGGCATGCCAAACGCGAGCAAGAGAAGTCCCGTGAGCGGCACGACAAAGAGTACCACCAGGAAGATAGTGCCAGGCAACAACAGCCAAGCCCACGGCGTAGGCCAAGGCCGCGAATATTGCGTTTGGTCTTTGATTGCGATGGAACTCATTGTGCCCGCCATGATAGCCAGCGCTCCTGGAGGTGGTCCAAATTCGTCTTTCCGTCCGATCGCTTGTTGGCGAGCCAAGCGGAATCCTGTTCAACCACCGCCGATGCGATTGCCTGATTGATGTTAAGCAACGGAAGAAGATCAGACGGCAAGTGCTGAAGCTGGTTCGTATTGGGACCGGGGAGAAACGTCCCGAGTGTGAAATTGGCGGCGCTCTCGGCACGATTAACGAATGCGATTAACTTCTGCGCATTCGCGCTATTAGGACCGCCTTTTAGTACCGCCCAGTACACGTAAACCAAGTTACCGCCATCCCAAACGATACGAATGGGCGCGCCCTGACGGATGGCCGCTAAAGCTCGATTGTCTCCGCAGCTCGTCATTTCCAGCTCACGATTCAGCAACAGCTGAACCGGCTCGCCTCCCGCGCTCCACCACTTCGTGATATGCGGCTTGATCTGATCGAGCTTCTTGAAAGCTCGATCGAGCTTGCCCTCCGTCAAGGGCCACCGATCCGCTGCTGGTAGCCCATCGGCTGATAGCGCGAATGCCACATTGTGCCGGACGTTCGAGGCGAGCCCTCGCGGGCCCGGAAACGTTTTCACGTCCCAGAAGTCCGCCCAGCTTTTTGGCTGCTTATCTCGGAACGCGCGAGCATCATACGCGAGCACTGTTGTTGCCCGGTAGGCGACAGCCGCATCCTTGAGACGATTAGCGGCCGGAATGCCCACCAGGGATTCCGGGTCCCACAAGCTGTAATCGACGGGCTCGAACATGCCGGCTTCGGACATCGCCGGATAACTCTGCGCGTCGATGAAGGCCAGATCCCAATCCATGCGCCCGGCTTCTTTCATCGCCTTCACTTGGGGTTCAGCAAAGTCTCCAGTCACATCGACCACAGCAATACCTGTCGCCTTCGTGAAGGCCTCATAAACGTATTTTCGCACCCCTTGCGTGAACGATCCCCCGTAGCTGAAGACTACGACTTCCCCACTGCCGGCAAGCTTTTCCTGCGCCCAGGCTGCAGTCGCCTTCGCAACAAACGGCGCACTCAGTAAAGCTGCGGCTGATCCAACAAACGAACGTCGGCTCAGGTCACGATGTAATTGGCCGAGGCAGTTCTTTTCGGTCATTGCATCCTCTCCCTGACGCAAGCACTACATGGTTTAAAGCAAACATTTTCACCATCTACCGCCGCCCTTACGCTCAAAGACAGCACAGGAGGCCATAGCACTGAAGAAAACCTGCAGGTGCAGCGAACGTAGCTGCGATTTCACCCAGCGGTTATGGGCGCCATGCGCGTGGGCACCACACACCACTCCATGCCACCTCTTGGAACTAAGTTTGGGCGATATCGCGGACCAGCGCGTCCGACTGATCAGGCGCCGCCGGCATTGCACTCCTATCACCGCCTTTGCGATGGTCGAATGGAACGCAAAATCCGTCCAACTCAACCATCACGACGCCGACGTGTGGGTCTTTGAGTACCTTACAAGGACCTTGCTGCAGCGCGATCGAAACCGGGTCCTGGTTGCCGCCAAAGCAAGCGAACATGAACGAAATTGACGAACCGGCACCTCGCATAGGCGAGAATAGGTGTCGAGCTCAAACCGCAAATTCTTTCGTAAGCTCGTCCATCACTTGCTTTGTGGCGCGATAGGCGAGTTCGACGATCTCATCTATTTCATGTTCGGAAACGACGAGAGGTGGGGCAAATCCCAGAATGTCCCCATGCGGCATTGCTCGGGCAATAAGTCCCCTCTCGCGCGCCGCCTTGGAGATTCGGGCGCCCACTTTGAGCTGGGGATCAAAACGGCGTTTGGTCTGGCGATCGGCGACGAACTCCACTGCACCGAGCAAGCCTACGCCTCTCACTTCACCGACGATCTCTAGCTGCGCAAATCGCTCATTGAGGCGCTTCAAAAAATGAGCGCCAACGATTCTCGCGCGATCCTTTAGTCGCTCCTTCTCCACGATATCGAGAACTGCATTCGCGGCCGCCGCTGCAATCGGATGGCCGGAATAGGTATATCCGTGGGAGAACGCGCCGACCCGATCGGCGGCCTCTTCCATGACCCTGTAGACCCTCTCGCCAACGATTGCTGCAGAGAGCGGCATATAACCGGACGTCAGACCCTTGGCCACCGTTACGAGGTCAGGCTCCATCCCATAAAGAGTGCTGCCGAACTCAGCGCCTGTGCGGCCAAATCCACAAATCACTTCATCTGCGATCAAGAGCACGTCGTAGCGTCGCAGTACGGCTTGAATTTCACGCCAATAACCATCGGGCGGCGGTGTGATGCCTCCTGTACCCAACACCGGCTCGGCAATGAAGGCTCCGATTGTTTCTGGCCCCTCACGCACAATCATCTCTTCAAGTTCGGCTGCACGCCGGCGAGAGAACGCCTCTTCCGTTTCACCTGACTCCGCGCCCCAGTAGTGATGGGGGACTCCGGTGTGCAAAATGCCTGGAAACGGAAGATCCATGTGATCATGATAGAACGACATACCGGTCATTGAGCCAGAAACGACAGTGCAGCCGTGGTATCCGCGCTCGCGCGAGATGATCTTCTTCTTTCTGGGCTGCCCGCGCAAATTATTGTAATACCAGACCAGCTTCGCCTGTGTTTCATTGGCGTCTGACCCGGACAGACCGTAAAAGACTTTGCTCGCCTTGCCCGGCGCCATTCGCACAAGGCGATGGGAGAGGTTAGCTAGCTCGTCCGTCGTGTGGGCCGCATAGGTGTGATAGTAGGCCAGCTTGTAGGCCTGCCGCGCAATTGCCTCGGCGACCTCGGTCCGGCCGTAGCCAATATTGACGCAGTAAAGGCCGGCAAACCCGTCGATGTAACTATGTCCCTGCGCATCCTCAATGCGGATTCCTTTCCCTCCGGTGACAATCGTCGGATCACCAGCTTTACCTGTGGCAAACTCCTTGAGCTGGGTGAAGGGATGTAGAACAGTCGCGCGATCTTTCTCCGCGATCGTCTTGATATCATTCATACCAAATCTCCTAAGCCACCAAGTCGCCGAAGCAGACGTACTTCAATTCCATAAACTCCTGGATGCCATGCCGCGAACCTTCGCGACCCAGGCCGGACTGCTTCCAACCTCCAAACGGAATGGGCGGCCCAGTGAATGACGCCGTGTTGATGCCGACCATTCCGTACTCGATGTTCTCAGAAAGTCGCAGCGCACGACGCAAGCTGTCGGTATAGATGTAGGCGGCCAAGCCCATCTCACTTGAATTGGCTCTGGCCAGGACCTCTTCCTCCGAGTCGAATGGAAGCACTGCGGCGACTGGGCCGAACGTCTCCTCGTTGGAAATGAGCATATCCTCCGTGACATCACTCAGCAGAGTTGGAACGACGAAATTTGGCCCGAAGCCCTGATCCTGGCTCGTAGAAATAACGCGCGCCCCTTTCGCCGCCGCATCGCTGATTTGATGCCTGCACTTTTCAGCCACGGACAACTTCGTCATCGGCCCGATATCAGTCCCAGCCTCAAGACCGTGGCCAACCTTGAGCCGAGTGACTGCCGCAGCAAACTTCTCGACAAAAGCGCTATAAGTGCCTCTCTGTACGTAGATGCGATTAGCCGCCAGGCAGTCCTGTCCCGAGGTTGCAAACTTTGCGTCAATTGCGCCTTTGACAGCTTTGTCGATATCAGCATCATCAAAGATGATGAAGGGAGCATGTCCTCCTAGCTCGAGCGACACCTTCTTTACTGTCCGCGCAGCCCCTTCCAGCAGCAGCCGGCCAACTTCTGTCGATCCTGTAAACGATAGGGCTCGCACTCTGGTATCGCGCAAGAGCGGCGTCGACAGTTCGACTGGATTGCCAACCAGAACTTGGAAGACGCCGGGCGGCACCCCGGCCTCGTCGGCCAGTCTTGCTAACGCAAGAGCCGAGAGCGGCGTTTCAGGGGCGGGCTTCACAATGACCGGGCAGCCGGCCGCCATAGCGGCGCCGGCCTTGCGCGTAATCATAGCGACGGGAAAATTCCAAGGAGTAATTGCCGCCGCAACACCAACGGGCTGCATTCTGACATGAAGCACACTTGCGGGCTTATGGCTCGGAATCGTCTCGCCATAAGCGCGCTCTCCCTCTGCGGCAAACCATTGGAGAAACCCCGCGCCATAGCCAATTTCGTACCTCGCCTCCGCAAGCGGTTTGCCTTGCTCGCTCGTGACGAGGACGGCGAGCTCTTCCGAATGGGCGAGCACTAATGAGGCCCAAGACCTCAGAATCGCGCCTCGCCTTTCTGGCAGCAGGCTCCGCCATTGTGCGAAAGATCGTTCGGCGGCCTCGATCGCAAGATTCATATCAGCAGCGCCGCAACGAGCGACTTGAGCGATCACTTCACCAGTTGCCGGATCAACGACGGCATCTCTCTTGTCACCCTCGATCCAGCGTCCGTCGATCAGAGCGGCCCCAGCGACAAAATCCCGACGACTCAGACTCTCGAGATGCTTTTTTGCTAGCCCGACCAGAGGTGGACTTTTGGGCCGAACAGCTTGCGAAACCATTTAGAAGTCCCTGTCGGTCATTTTGTTGAAATTCTGCTGCCAATCAGGATACTAATGTTGCGAACAGATTTGCGTCGCTTATTACCGTCGTTTGGACGGTTTCCTGCAGGACCTCGCCATTTGGCGGCGGAATTCAACTGGAGCTCCGAGTAATGCAATACGACCGAACAGACGCCCGCATCCTGGAGATTGTCCAAAAAAACAATCGCCTTACCTCTGAGATCATCGGAGAGCTTGCTGGATTGTCTGCAACTGCGTGCCAACGACGTCTGAAGAGGCTTCGCTCTGACGGAATCATCGAGGCCGACGTATCGATCGTTTCGGCGAAGGCCGTTGGAAGGCCCATTCAGATGCTGGTACTGGTAAGTCTCGAGCGTGAGCGCGCAGATATCATCGACAGATTCAAAAAAGCGATTAGGTCATCAGCTGAAGTCGTCAACGGATTCTACGTCACTGGAGATGCCGACTTCGTCCTGTATATTACGGCACGGACGATGGAAGATTATGAGCAGTTTACCAGGCGATTCTTCTACGAGAATCCGGATATCAAGGGGTTCAAAACGATGGTCGTCATGGATCGCGTGAAGGCTGGTTTTGCGATTCCCGTAGAGGCTCCCAACGAAGATTGAGTTTTGTGTCTTTGTCGTCGTTGACCCATGGCTTCTCGCCTTTTTTCGTCGATTAGCCACGCCGAACGCACAAAAGTCGTGCAATCGCTGTGCTAGAGTCTGGCGATGTTAAATTCGCACCAAGGTAGGGGCATGATTGCTCCAAGCCAGTGAATGGATGTCGCGCACATCTGTACGCGCGCATCTGCAAGAGAAGGCAAAGGCCGTTCCTCTCAGATTGGCTCTGACAGCGTCGCGCTGCTTAGACGCTAAGATGGGCTGTCAGAAGATTCGAGGAGACCTCCGATCAAAGCGAGACAGATTATCACGAGATCTCGATATGGTGTTTGCGGGTCAATGTTAGCGGCAGCAAAGCCAAGAGCGGCACGGCGCTTATATTTCAAATGTTTGGGCGCGTGTCAGAGCCGCTCGTCCACCTCGGCCCTAACGTTTCGCGAGTTTCTGAGCTGGGATCAGATTGCCGCGCGCGGGCCGCGAACCTAAATGCCAACGACTTCTGACTTTCAATCATCCAACAGCGTTGCCACGCCGCTGCAATATCCCACGTTCCGGCGCATTTGGTTGGCGAGTCTCCTGTCGAACCTCGGTATACTTGTCCAAGGCGTCGGCGCGGCCTGGGCGATGACCGAGATGACGTCTTCCGCTGATAAGGTTGCTCTGGTGCAGACAGCCTTGTTGCTGCCGGTCATGTTGGTGGCGATGCCGGCCGGCGCCATTGCCGATATGCACGATCGCCGAATCGTAATGCTGATTGCACTGTCGATCGCGCTTTGCGGGGCCACCGCCCTTACGGCGATTGATTGGTTGGGTTTCACGACTCCAAATTTATTGTTGGTGCTTTGCTTTGTGGTCGGCACTGGCATGGCGTTGATGGGACCGGCCTGGCAATCCTCTGTCAGCGAGCAGGTGCCGGCCGAGAGCTTGCCTTCTGCGATCGCTCTCAATGGCATCAGCTACAACATCGCTCGGAGTTTCGGGCCGGCCGTTGGTGGCCTAATCGTTGCGAGTGCAGGCGCGGTTTTAGCGTTTGCCGTCAACGCGCTTCTTTACGTCCCGCTGATAACTGCGCTGTTCCTGTGGAAGCGTGTGCCGAAGCCCTCGCGGCTACCACGGGAAAACTTGAGCCGCGCCATTGTCTCGGGCGTGCGCTATATCGCCAATTCGCCGTCGATCAAGGTCGTGATTGCGCGCTCGATGATAACCGGGATAGTTGGCAGCGGAATCCAGGCATTGATGCCGCTGGTCGCCCGCGATCTGTTGCACGGAGGAGCGCAAACCTACGGCATCATGCTAGGTGCTTTCGGCGTTGGAGCTGTAATAGGCGCGCTCAACATCGGTGAATTACGCGCGCGGATGAGCAGCGAAGCCGCGGTTCGGGCCTGCACGATATCGATGAGCGGCGCGATAGCCGCGGTCGCGCTCAGCCGCGAGCCGATATTGACAGTCGCGGCTCTGGTTTTAGCCGGCGCCGTGTGGACAATCGTGTGGACGTTGTTCAACATCGGGATGCAGCTATCAGCGCCGCGATGGGTTGCGGGCCGGTCGCTTGCGGCGTGGCAGGCATCGTTCTCGGGCGGACTTGCGATCGGCAGCTGGGCTTGGGGACGGCTCACCGATGGAGTGGGAGTCGAGATCGGGCTACTTCTATCCGCTGCCCTGATGCTGCTCTTGCCGCTGCTTGGCCACTGGCTGCCCATGCCGTCCGTCACCGAGCGGGGCGAGGACGCCGAGATGCTTGCCGATCCTAAGGTGCGGCTTCCGCTTACCTACCGCAGCGGGCCGCTGGTGGTTGAACTCGAATACAGGGTGGCTTCCGAGAATGCGCGCGCTTTCCACAGCGTCATGCAGGATGTGCAGCTCTATCGGCAACGCAACGGCGCCTATGGCTGGTCAATCGCGCGTGACATCGCTGATCCCGAGCTATGGACCGAGCGGTATCACTGCCCCACTTGGTTAGATTATTTGCGCCAACGCAACCGCTGGACCCAGTCGGAACGCGCGTTAGAAGAGAAGGCCATGGCTTTCCACGTCGGCCCTCCGCCTATTCGTATTCGCCGTATGCTGGAGCGCCCGTTCGGATCGGTACGCTGGAAAGAAGAGGTGCCCGACTGCGTTCCGAATGAGCTCTAGGCTAGTACAGCGAAGAAGGCCGATTAGGGCAGAGCTGCGCCGGCTCCGCCTCGAAAACGGAGGTCGGCTGTGTGGCGCATTGTCTAACGGAGTACGATGTTCGGCATCGCCTCACCGGGGCCGGCGCAGACGATCTCGACTGAAGCTTCGTATCTTGATCTGCAAAAGAAGGGGAGCGGCCAGCGCACTGGATTTGCATGACACCTGCGCGCCTTTCCAATTGAATGCAGATTTTCAACTGAAACGGGGCTTAGCACGAGCGGATTCCGCCGCCTTTGCGCGCTATGCTCTGTTTATGCCGTCAGAAAAAACACCATCTCCCGGAATCCTCAATCTCGAACGCGGACGGTCGCCAGGTGAGGTACCGCCTCGACTGGGGCTGGCTCCCGCGCGCTCTATCCCGCCACTTACGATTTCTCCGCTAGGGAAAATGTCAGCTTCTCCGCTAGGGAAAATGTCAGCGCAGCTCAGAGCGATACCATCATTGCTGCGCTACGCTGGAGCTCGCCTCCCCCCAGCCACCGGGCGAAAGAGGCCCAGTTCGGGTGACTTCGGCCCGACCGGGAGCTAGCACCTAACAAGCCTAAGCTGGCGTGCCAAAGCTTCGGCCTTTGAGAAGCCTTCGAGTTCACAGATTTGCAGGCGCGAGCCGCGGCAATCATAGGGAGGTATTCCACATGAGGAGAGTTCTAGTTACGGGCGCAAATCGAGGGATTGGCGTTGCTCTTGCGCGTCAATACGCCGCCGACGGCGCCGAGGTCATCGCGTGCTGCCGCGACCCGTCAACAGCCGTTGAGCTCAAGGTACTCGCGGCCACATTCGGTGAGCAGGTGCGGATCGTTCAGCTCGACGTAGCCAACGACGCCTCCATTAGCTCGCTCAAGCGCGCAATCGGCGACCTGCCTCTCGACATTCTCATCAACAATGCGGGGATCAACGGAACACCTAAAGCACAGTCGGCTGAACAAATTGATGTCGAAGGCTGGATGACTACGATGCGCATCAACGCACTGGCGCCCATGCTGATCGCGCAGGCGATGCGGGGCAACTTATTGCGCTCCTGCGAGAAGAAGCTAGTGGCCATTAGCAGCGATTATGCTTCCACCGGCAACAATTACGGCTCGAGCCGCGACAGATATGCTTACCGAGCCTCGAAGGCGGCACTCAACAACGGCATGCGCGGCCTCGCGCGCGACTGGGCCGAAGACGGGATACTCGTAGGAATACTCTACCCCGGATGGGTGCGTACCGATATGGGAGGGGAACGCGCGTCTGCCTCCCCCACTTCGATCTCTGCCGAACATAGCGCGCTCTGTCTCACCCGACGAATTGCGGAGCTCACACCTGCCACTAGCGGTGCTTTCCTGGACTACAATGGCGAGACACTCGAGTGGTGACCCGATTTTGGCGAACACCTCGATCGCCGAGAGCCAGACCGATTGTGGGCGGTTGAAATGATTACGAAGCGCGGCCTTTTCTTCGGGCTGATTGTCCGCAAGCTAAGGCCGAGCCACCCCATTCCTTGGATCGAGCCCGTCTGAGCGGAAACGCACTATATCCTGCAAAAAACGCCACTGGTGCGCAGGATTCCTGCAAAAAGCAGCTAAAAAATGGAGAAATCCAGCGCCGGAGCTTGGCAATACTATTTAAGAGAAAAGCCTCCGGGCATGACCGCGGGACAATGAGCCATTCGGCGAGGTGCAGATGCACGACGCAACCGAATTCCTGTGCACTCGCGGGCGGCAGGCTCATCTGCCATGAGCAGCGACGCGTCAAAGGAAGTCGCGCCTTTTCCTAATCTCACCAGCAGGTAGGCCTCCTGCTTTGCTCGCGGGAAAGCGACATTCATTCGGACAGCGATCCGCCACTCAAGCTGCCCTCTCTTTAATAAGGCGCTTGAACGCACCTCTACGTTACCCTGACTCGCGGAAATCGAAGGACGCGCAAATGATGAACCGAAGTGACGTTTCATGTTCGCTCCAGAGTAGCGCAAGGTGGTTGCTAGCTGCGATAGCGGCCGCATCAATCTTCAGTTCGCAAGCCTACTCCGTATCGGCCACAACGTTGGACGAAGCACAAACAAACGGAGTCATTATCGCAATTGCCAATGAGCCTCCCTGGATGAAGCTGGAGTCGGATGGGTCGCCCGCCGGCCTCGGCCCCGAACGCGACAAGGCTATCCTACAGGAAGTCGGAGTGACCAAATTCACCGGCCAGATGATGGAATATGGCGCGATGATCCCGGCGATCCAATCGAAACGAGCGACGCTGTCCTCGTCAGGCGCTCTCTTCATTCGGCCCGAGCGCTGCCAGGCAGTCATTTTCTCTAATCCCGTCAGTTGTGGAGGGGAAGCATTTGTTCTCCCCGCCTCACTGGCCGGCAAAGTGAGTTCCTATAAGGATGTCGCCGAACAATCCTTGAAGATAGGTGTCTGTGGCGGCTGCACTCAGCAGAAGCTATCGATCTCCGCAGGTGTGAAGGCCGACAACATTGTCATATTCCCTGATGGCACTAGCGGAATGAAATTGCTGGCTGACAAACGTATCGATCTTCTGGCCCACGATACTGCAACTGCCGCTGACTTGCAGAAGCGACTTGGCGATCCCTCCCTGACACAAGTCATCCATGTGGCCGATACAAAGCTTTCCTGCGCCGCGGCTGCCTTTAGCAAGGACAGCGTGGAATTGAGAAACGCTTACAATGAGGGCCTCCGAAAGATCATCGCTAGCGGGAAATATCTTGAAATCATGAAGAAGTACGGACGGGAGGATGGCACAGTCGGTGTTGGGAAAATCACAACCGAAGAGCTGTGCACCAAGTAGCTGCTCAGCACAGCTTTAAACGCACATCGAACCGGGCGTGTCACTAAGGGCGAGCAGATGGATGTGGCTGGCAAGCGTGATATCAGGGCCATCGGCTCTGCTCTGGCGTTCGTAGAGAGCTCTGTGTTGGAGGAGGCGCAATGACGCAGCCGATGATTCAGTTCAGCGAGGTCTGCAAGTTTTACGGTACTCATCCTGTTTTGACCGATCTGAGCTTCACGGTATCTCCTGGCGAGAAGCTGGCACTCATCGGTGCCTCGGGTTCGGGCAAGACGACGATATTACGCATCCTCATGACGCTCGAAACAGTCCAGCGTGGCGCGGTTCTAGTCGGAGGTCACCCGCTCTGGAGTGCAGAGACGATGACACTCAGTCCACGTCGGCGGGAAGCGCATCTGGAACACATGCGCAGCAATATCGGCATGGTATTTCAACAATTCAATCTCTTTCCGCACATGAGCGTTCTGCAGAATATTACTTTGGCGCCAGTACTCAGGGGCGGCCTCACCGAGATGGCCGCCAGGGATCTAGCGATGGATCTGCTCGAAATGGTCGGTATGGCCAGCAAGGCGCATGCCTTGCCGGCCGAACTGTCCGGCGGCCAGAAGCAGCGAGCGGCAATTGCGCGAGCGCTCGCGCTGAAACCAAAAGTCATGCTGTTTGATGAAGTGACGTCCGCGCTAGATCCCGAGCTTGTTGAGGAAGTGCTCAATGTCTTGCGCAAGCTGGCGCTCGACACGGACATGACCATGCTGCTCGTAACCCACGAAATGAGCTTTGCACGAGACTTCGCCGACCGTATCCTCTTTTTGGACGGTGGACGCATTGTCGAAGAGGGACCGCCGGAGCAAATATTTCGCAATCCACAGCAAGAGCGAACCAAAGCGTTCTTGCGTAAGATTGTGGCTGCGGGCTTGAGCCTCTAAATGCCCGAATCGCTCCAGTTTCTCCCGATTATCCTCTCGGGTGCAATCCACACGATAGAATTGACGCTCCTCGGAAATTTGTTAGCCGGGATAGTTGCTTTCGCTGTAGGATTCGCGCGGCTGTCGAGAACTTTCTGGTTGCGCCTTCCAGCACTCGTTTTCACTGAATTCTTCCGTGGCACGTCCATGTATGTCCAGCTCTTCTGGGCATACTTCGTGCTACCGCTTTCGGGGTTTTCGTTGAGTCCGTTTCAGGCAGCCGTGCTGGTCCTCGGCCTGAACTCCGGCGCCTACGCCTCCGAGATTGTTCGGGGGGCGATGCTCGCCCTGCCTCATGAACAGATCGAAGCATGCATAGCACTCAATCTTGGGCGTTGGCAGCGCTTGAGGCACGTACTGTTGCCACAGGCCTTGCTGCTGATGATCCCTCCCTTCTCGAACAGCGCCGTCGAGCTGCTCAAAAGCACCTCCATCGTGTCGTTGATCTCGCTTTCTGAAATGGCCTTCCGGGCCCAGACAGTGCGCACGCAGACTGGCGAAACGGCCATTCCCTATCTCACCATATTGGTTATTTATTTCGCGTTCGCGATGATCATTTCGACGTTGATGCGTCTGCTCGAGCAACGCCTCTCGCAAAGCAGCGACCGGATGCAAGCTTCAAAAGCACGGGGGCGGTCATCCCGTGTATGGACATTCTGGAGTCGCGCCTCGGTCCGGCTTCGGCTATTTCGACGTTGACGCACTTTCTTGAGCAACAGTGCACCCAAGCAACGGAAAGATGCAGAATGGATTGGAGTTGGTCCTTCGCTTTCGAGATCCTTCCTCAGCTCGTTGAGGGAGTAAAGATCACGGTATTCGCGAGCCTACTCGGCTCCGCAGTCGCTATGATAATGGGTTGTGCAATCGCGATCGGCAGACGGTCAGAACTACCCCTAGTAGCCTTGCTTCTGCGGTACTTCGTGGAATTCGTACGAGGCACGCCGCTTCTTGTTCAGCTCTACGTTGTCTTTTACATGTTGCCCGACATTGGCATTTTTCTCAGCCCCCTCACCGCCGGAGTGATCACGCTTGGGGTGCATTATTCGAGTTACACGTCGGAAGTCTACCGCGCTGGCATCGACAATGTGGAACGCGGGCAGTGGGAAGCTGCCAAAGCGCTGAACCTGACCCGTTTTCAGGTGTGGCGGCACGTCATCATTCCGCAGGCCGTGCCTCCGATGGTTCCTGCACTCGCCAACTACGTGGTTTCCATGTTCAAAGAGACTCCGCTGTTGTCCGTGATTACCGTCGTCGAATTGATGTCTCAGGCGCGTATTGTTGCCAACATCAATTATCGATATCTTGAGCCGATCACCATGGTCGGCGCCTTCTTCCTGGCGGTTAGTGTACCTGCTGTTGCCGGCCTTCGTTTTCTCGAGCGACGCTACGCCTTGCAACCAAAGCGCAGTAGCTACCAATCGGTGCTCTGAAATCAGCTCAGCGTCTTGGCTCGAAGAAGCGTCGAGATCTATTTGCGGCCAACATGCGCTGGCCGCGTGTAGCCGAGCACCTATCGATCAACGTTTTAGATGCGAGCCCTGCAGATCAGAGGCAAGACGATAAGCGTAGTCTCTCGATTAATCTAGAGCATCGTGACTCAGCGAGTGAGAGCAAGTAGCTCTCTAATATCAAGCTGAAAAGGCGGTTATTTCGTCGCCGTAGCGCGATCGTCGGTGAAAATCAGCTGGGCGCGGAATCTACCGCTTCTCAGGTTGGAGTTGGATGCGCGTCCCGTCGACAATTGACGACCACGTGTGGGCTATCCAGCCATAACTCTATCAAGCCGCAGAATTGCGACGAGAGGCGATCCGTGCCGGGAAAGCCGGATGGTGTGTGTCGGTGTCTCATCGCGTACGCCGACACACTTCGAGGACGTGGTCGGCTCAGGCCTCTGCACCGGTTGTGAAATATGGGCAAGCATCGCGCGGCCCGCAATCTCAATGCGAATCAATTTGAAGGAAATATCCGCCCCTGGTCAGACGGTATATATACCGGAGATTGACAGCGAGCAGACCATGGCTGCTGTCCGGGCGTGTTGGTAATGGGCTGGCAAACCCGAAGACGTTGCAACTCATCCGGTATGGGGCCGATGCGAGAAATCCATAGCTCCTGGTCCAGCGATCCGCCCGTCCGTCAGAAGGCAGCAGCTGGCGGCACCCTGACGGCGCTCGGTCGGGATCTCCTTTCCAGCGGTCGTGTCGATGCGATCTTGCAAGTCCGTGCCGACGATCGGAGGCCATGGCTTACGACTGCTACACTCTCGAGAACGCGAGGCGATGTGTTGGGCGCCGCCTCCTGGACGTTAGGTGTGGCAAATAACCAAAATGCGCAAAGCCTGAAGAACCCAATAATGTAGTGCAGATTTTCAGCAAGATCCCCCTTAAATCGGTAAGTTATGTCAGCAAAGCGACGCTATACTTGTCAGATGGCACCGACACCTTCTCTTGGAATTCTTAACCTTGAACAAGGATTGACGCCTGGCGCTCCTTCTCGGGCACCCCGCGCTCACTCTATTCTGAATCCGACTTCGTACGATTTCCCAGTCATCTTGGAAACCGTCGCAGGAGCTTGGGCAGAGATCGTCATTCGGGGAGATCCAGCACTCGAGCCAGCTTACATCTCAGCCGCCCAAAGATTGGTCGAGCGTGGAGCTGTTGTTATCACTGCCAACTGCGGCTTCTCTATTCGGCATCAGGCCGCAGTGGCCGCGTCGGTTGACGTTCCAGTCGTGACCTCCAGCCTACTCTTACTGCCAACCCTTCTTCGCCAGCTCCCGAAGGCTGCGAAAATTGCAGTGCTGACAGCGGACTCCACCCATTTGAGCGAGGATCTGTTAGGGATTGATCCCAGCGACAGGTCGCGGGTTGTCATTGGCGGCATCGAAGGCGGCGAGATGTGGCAAAACGAGATGAGACGTCCGCCTCCACAGACCGAAGTCAGCGTGATTGAACGGGAAGTTGCCGCATGCGTTGCGCGGCTTCGAAGTGAGCATCCAGCGATTGCTGCCATCCTGTTCGAATGCACGGCTTTTCCCTTGGTCGCGCCTGCCATGCGTCGTGTGACGAAGCTGCCCATCTACGACATCACCACCCTCTGTCGCTTGACACTCGCATCTGTTGCCTGAGGAGCAGTTTACCGGGGGCTGACCGATTGCGTGCGGACCAAACCCTCGGTCATGCCAACGTGCCGAGTGAGGCGGCGGCAATAGCTTGAAACGATTTTGCCGTCTTGATCTGGGAGCCACGCGCGAGGTCGTGCCGACTAGTCGCGCCGGCACGCGTCCAGAACGTTTGGTTGTATCTCGCACCTTGCAGCCCTCGTGAAGCCGGCGTCGCGGCACGGTCGAGTACAGCCCAGGAGCAAACAGAACCTAGATAGGCGACGGTGGGCAAATGCCACCGCGCGCCGATTAGTGTTATGCCTATGACGATGCAAACTTCAATTAAAGCTCGAACAGCTTTCGCGGCGCCTTGGTCAAAACTTCGACGCCAGACTCCGTCACTCGGAATGTCTCGCTGAGCACGTAGCCAAAGTCCTCATCGATCCAATTACCCAACATCAAATGGAAGGTCATGTTCGCCTTCAGTTCTGTCAGATCCCCGTCCTGCAGGCTAGCAGTTGGCTCCAACCAGCCTATGCCGTGGGCGTAGCCGCATCGAGAGTCCTTCTTGAGCCCGTGCTTCGCAATGGTACGATTAAATGCGTTGGCGACATCGCTGCAGGTCGACCCAGGCCGGATCACGTCGATGGCGGCTTCAAGACCTTCCATCTCGGCTTCGTGGACCCGACGCAGACGCTCAGACGGTGTACCGATCGAGAAGGTGCGCATGATCCCTGCGCAATACCCATGGCGTACCCCGCCGAGCTCGAGGTTGATCTGCGAACCCTCGCGAAAGACATCTTCGCTCCACGAAATATGCGGGGTTCCGGTCCGAGGAGAGGAGCACAAGCTGACGTTCGGAAATCTCGTCGTTCCGGGCTTTCCATTGGCACCGCGGGCCAGCGCTCCCATGATTTCGGCGATCACGTCAGCTTCCCGCACACCAGGCCGAATGACTTCGGCGGCGCGCATGATCGCTGCATCCGAGATGGCGGCCGCTTCTCGCATGACCGATATCTCGAGATCGGATTTGACGATGCGAATCCAGGTTACGACATTCGTACAGTCGACAATCTTGGCCTTGGGCAGCCGCGTCCTGAACTTCTCTGCGGCTTGCGCGGAAAGGCCCCTTAGCTCGAGCCCGATGCCGTGGTTTCCTGAGCCTATATCGCTGAGGAAATCGATGACTGTGTCGTAACCATCCATCGTCGGATTGCCAATGAGCGCCTCGGGATAGCCGATGATCTTGTCACGATCCATAAAGGTCTGATGGATCGCAGCTGGTGCGTCTTGGCGGCGCAGGATAAAGGTGGGCTCCTCATTCTGAAGAGAAACCACGACTGCTTGCGGCACATACCCTGAGTTGGCCGTGTATCCAGTAAGGTAGGTAATGTTATGGGCATCGGAAACCACAAGTGCTTCGATCTCGCGCCGCTTCATTTCTAATTTTACCGCGCCGAGCCTTCGTAGAAACTCGGCCCGCGGGAACGCCTGAGGTCCTTTGCTGATCGCCATTATCGTAGCTCCATTGGATCTGATTGATTGAGATTAGAAGTCAGAGATCGACTTCGCATGGCCGATCATCAACTCTCGAATTCCGAGCCGACCTTTGCCGCCACAGATCGCTCAAACGCAAGTGATGCGATAGCGGTGTCCTGGATTCCCGTCCCGGTAAGATCGGCGATCGTGATTTGTATGTCGTTCGTGCGCCCAGCCTTCAGGCCAGCGACAATTTCGCCAAGTTCTGGAAACCTTGCATCCTCGCGGACTGTGCCCGCGGCTATGGCATGGTGCAATTCGCCAAGCCGTCGCGTCTGCTTGAGACTGTCAGCAACATAAAGGTCGGCACGCTTGATCGCCTCTGGCTCGATCTCATTTTTGTGTTCGGCGTCAGACCCCATTGCGGTTACGTGCTGTCCAGGTTCAAGCCATGACGATTTCAGAATTGGCTTGTCGGCCGGCGTCGTTGTTACGACAACGTGCGAGCCGGTCACAGCCTGAATCGCGTCTTCACATGCGACTACAGGAAACTTCAACAGCGCCGAGAGCTCCTGCGCCACGGTTTTAGCCTTGGAAGCGTCGCGCGCCCAAATCCGTGCCCCACGGATCGGCCGAACCAGAGCAAGCGCCTGCAACTGCAGCTTTGCCTGAATTCCGGCACCCAGCACAGCAGCGACCGAAGCGTCCTTGCAAGCGAGATACTTTGCAGCAACGGCACCAGCGGCGGCCGTGCGGACATCGGTCAAATAGCCATTGTCAAGCAAGAGAGCCTGCACCAGACCGGTTTTGCTTGAAAGCAGCACCATCATGCCGTTAGTGCTCGGCAATCCGATCTTTGGATTGTCGAAGAAACCAGGGCTGATCTTGATGGCAAAGTTGTCCAGGCCGGGCACATAGGCCGTCTTGACATCAACCTCACCTTGGTGTTCGGGAATATCGAGCCTTAGAATGGGCGGCATCGCCACGGCCTTCGTGGCGAGCCAAAAGAATGCGCCTTCGACACATTGCACTGCCATCAGGCCGAGAGGAACGATGTCTCTGAGCTCGCGTTCCGTGAGCACCTTCATTCTTGGCATCACATCTCCTGCCCCAAAGGATTGCTCACCATGTTTACGACACAGCGGTGCAGTTTCATATCGATATTGCGGCCTGAGAGCACCAGTACCACGGGCCCCATCAATCTTGGGATCTTGTTGGCTATCAGCGCGGCGATTCCAACGGCGCCGGCGCCCTCCAGAATTTCTCGCTCGTGCTCGTAAGCATGACGAATCCCTGCCGCGATCTCCTCTTCGCTTAGCAACACCACGTCATCGAGCAAAGCTCGACACATCGCGAAGGTCACCTTGTTGTTGAGGCCGATGCCGCCGCCCAAAGAATCGGCCAAGCTTGGAAATTCCTCCACTTGCACCGGTCGACCAGCATCAAGACTAACCTTCATCGCGGCGCCGCGCGCCATCGTAAGCCCTATAACTCTCGTATGGGGTCGAATGCCTTTGACCGCTGCCGCGACCCCAGCGGCGAGGCCGCCGCCAGACAGCGGCACGAGCACGGTCGCGACGTCTGGCATCGCTTCGACAATCTCGAGACCAATTGTTCCCTGTCCGGCAACAATGTTAGGATGATCGAATGGTGGCAGCATCACCAGCCCATCTTCATCGGCGAGGCGCTCAACCTCCTTCTGCGCCTCGTCTTGGGAACTGCCGATAATGCGCACGTCCGCACCTAGGCGTCGGACTTCGGCGACCTTGTTTTCGGGCACGAGCCGCGACATGCAGATCGTCGCGCGCGAACCTACTGTGCGGGCCGCATGAGAAAGCGCTCGGCCGTGATTTCCGGTCGATGCGGCCACGACTCCCCGCTCCCGCTCGGCGTTCGTGAGCTTGAGAATCGCATTTGTGGCACCACGCAGTTTGAAGCTGCCGGTCGTTTGACGATGCTCGAGCTTTAACCCGACAGTGACGCCGCAGATATCGGACAGTGTCGGCGAGCCTACGAGCGGTGTTGAGAGAATGCGTCTGGCGATATGATTGCGCGCATCCTGAATAGCAGCCAGACCAATCATAAGCATCCCCTTTAGTCAAAGAGGCCAAGCATTGGCCAGCTGCACGATCGGCTGGTGGTTGCCGGCGTCAGTACGCGTCGGGCTCCGCTGAGAACGCGAAGGTCGACGCTATTTGGTCTCGCGCCGCGGCCCCAAGGCATGTTCGTGATCACAAGAGTGGGACGAACAAGTTGGCCAGCGCAGCAGGGGCATGGTTTTTCGACATACTCGTGTCTCCGCTGGGTTCGGTCACCAGATGGGCCTCTTCGGCGTTCTTGACACCCAAATGGATCTCAAGCGTTCAGCAGATCGAAGATATAGCTCACCGTGAGCTCAGTAGCCGGAATGATGAGCTCATCGGACGCCCCAAACGTGGGGGTATGCACATGCGATTCGTTGCCGGGCGCGCGTGTTCCCATCCAGAAGTAAATTGATGGCACGCAGGCCGAGTAGAAGCCAAAGTCATCGCTTCCGGCTATCTCCTTCTTTCCGTTAAAGAAGGCGTCGTGGCCGACGCTCTCGTGAACGGCGCGGCGGAAGCGCTGCACCATTTCGGCGTCATTGACAACGACGGGCTCACCGGTCCGAATGATACATTCAGCGTGTCCGCGATGCATCGCCGCCACACCTTCCGCTACTTCGCGCACGCGCTGGAACAATAGAGCTCGACGCTCCGGACTACGAGTCCTGATCGTACCTTCCATGACAACAGACGGGCAGATAATATTCGTTGCCTCGCCTCCATGGATGGTGCCGACAGTGACAACAGCGGCGTCATCGGCCGGCATTTCGCGCGAGACCACCTTCTGCACCTCATTGACGAAAGCGGCCGCCATGGCAATTGCGTCGACACCCTTGTGGGGTGAGGCGCCGTGCGCCATTTTGCCGGTGAGAGTGAGCTTGAACTGGTCGGCGGATTTGGTCACGGCCCCTTCGCGTGCACCAAACATGCCTGCTGGAATATCGGGACTGACATGGAATCCGACGGCCTTGTCGAAGCCATCCAGCAACTTCTCGTCTTGGATCGTGCGGCCGCCGAGGGGCTCCGCCTCCTCCGCCGGCTGGAAGAACACGCGTACCTTGCCCGCAAAATTGTCGCGCAGCCGGTGGAAGGCGAGCGCAGTTCCTAGCGCTATCGAGCCGTGCACATCGTGACCGCAAGCATGCATGACACCATCAACTTGCGATCGATAGGGCAGATCCGCGCGCGTCTCCTGGATCGGCAAGGCATCGATGTCGCCGCGCACGGCGATTGACCGCTTCGGGCCGGAGCCTGTGCCCTCAATATCAATAAAAAGCCCGGTGGTATGGAAGGTCTTGGCGCCGGTCAGCCCGAATTGCTGCAACGAAACACGAATTCGTTCCTGAGTCTTCCATTCCGCGTTGGAGAGCTCAGGCTCACGGTGCATCGCGTGCCTTAGCTCGATTACCGCATTGCGCTCGACATCCGATAGAAAGCCGTTGCTGTGCTTACTCATCCTAGATTGTTTGATCCACCTTGTTGTCTGGGCACTATTTCAACTGAAAACTACTGGCTTGACGACGAAGGAAATCGCTAAGTTTAGGGCGCGCCCGCATGGAATTGAGCTAGTTTTTACTGTCGACGCAGGAGTTCGCCTCAAAAATGGACTGTGTTGAGTACCTGGCGCGCAAAATCGGAAACTTAAGCGACCGCAATTTGAGTTTCGTTCCGTATCTTTGGTTGCAGACATCGCTGGCGTCAACCAGGACACTCCCCGGTAAATTACGTCTAGCCCAACCGAATTCTTCAAAGTTGCGTGTCGGCATGGCCGAATTTAACATTGCACCAGGCCGAACCACTTTAGTGATTTGCCCACCGGTACGTGATGCCTCCACATTGGGCCATAGCGCAGTCGGTCGTGGTACTGAGCGTGTCGCCACATCCGCGGGGCCAGTTCGACCAGACTGGCGAGTGCCTGAACTGCTCATTATTCGGAAATTGGCAATGCCTTTGTCCGGCCCGCCGATCCTTCGAGCTGTGTTGCAAAGCACACTGTGGAAGGCACAGGGACACCCTTCGGCAACCGAGAACTCGTCACGATGCGGACTCGGCGATTTGACAGGCCTCTAAGAAGAACTCTGCCAGCAAGCACGCCGCCGGACGCGAGATGCATCTAAACCTGCCTTTTCTTCAGCGGCTGCTAAGTTTGCTCATACGCCCGGCATTGAGTTGGCCCCGACTAGGACGATCGCCAAGCTAGCCACCGCTCCTGGATGTAATCTATGTTCGTCTTTCCGTCGGGACGTTTGGCGACGAGCCAGGCGTTATCCTGAAGCACGAGCTTTGATGCATTGTCGTCGAAGATGCTGAGGTTCGGGACAAGATCAGGCGGCAAATGTTTAATTTGGTTCGTATTCGGGCCGGGATACCCGACGCCCATTGTATAAGCCGCAGCGATCTCCGCCCGATTTACAAATGCTATAAACTTTTGCGCGTTCGAGCTGTTGGGACCGCCCTTGAGCACAGTCCAGTAAATGTAGTTTAAGTTCCCTCCGTCCCATACAATGCGCAGAGGAGAGCCTTGACGAATTGCCCCGATGGCGCGACCGTCCGGGCAGCTCGTTGCCGCGTATTCACGGTTCATGAGCAGGTTGACAGGCTCCCCGCCGGCCACCCACCATTTCGGTATTTGCAGCTTGATCTGGTCAAGCTTCTTGAAGGCCCTCTCGAGCTTGTCGTCAATCAGCGGCCAAAGATCTGATTTTGAGACGCCGTCGGCTTGAAGCGCGAACACGAGATTATGCCTCGCGTTGGGACCAAGACCGCGCGGTCCTGGGAAATTTTTGACGTCCCAGAACTCTTCCCAGTTTTTTGGTCCGCCCTTCGGAAATGCGCGCTGGTCGTAGGCCACCATTGTCACAGACCGGAATGCGACCACCGCGCCTTTGATTCGGGCATCTTGCGATGTCCCTTTCACCGCCTCATCGTCCCACAGACCATAATCGATGGGCAGAAACATGCCAGCCTGGTCCATGGCCGGGTAATTCTGTGCATCGATCATGGCGATGTCCCAGTCGACGCGACCAGCTTCGCTCATTGCCCTGACTTGCGGTTCGGCAAAGTCGGCCACCACGTCAAGCACAGAGATGCCTGTTGCCTGCGTGAATGGCTCGAACACGGCCTTGCGCAACGCCCTCGTATAGGTCCCCCCGTAGGAGAACACTACGACCTCTCCACTGCCGGCAAGCTTATCCTTGGCGAAAGCTGTGGTTGACCGCGCAATTGCCGGAATGCTCATCGCGGCAGCGGCAAACTGCAAGAGAGTTCGGCGATTGACCCCTGAACGTCGGAGCCCCGTGACAGGTGCCTTCGGTGCTTTTGTGAGATCAACTGCGCGATTTCGAATGAAACCAGACGGACTTGAGCGCTTCATTGGTGCCCCCTCCTCGGTCAGCTGAAACTCACGGTGATGGCACTACAGGGCGGGCCAAGACCAAATTACGCAGCTTCCAGTAGCTTTTAGAGCTTAATTTCGGGATCGCGGGATGAATTTCTGCAAAACGTCCGCGGCTAGCGCAGGTTTTCAACTTCTTCGCCTCACACCGACCTAATCCGCACCATGATGACCGGGCTCCATGGCAAATCACTGGTCTGGATGCTATTTGCGTGCGCCACACCATCTAAGCCTGGAAAATTCAGGATCGCAATCGCACGGAATTCCTGTCGCCTTGAAACAGGTCATGAGCTGCACAGGCCCTCCGCTAGCCAAGGCAACGCAGTTGTTCGGGTCGTTAACTTCCCTGGAAAGCAGGATTACGCTTTTCCCCGAAGGCGCTGACGCCCTCTTTGTGGTCAAGACTTAGTTCGGTCCGGATCAGATTTTCCGCCTCATAGTCCATCGACTCTAGGAATTCGGCATTCACAGCGTGATCGAGGTTATTCTTCATGCAACCGAACGCAAAAGTCGGCCCTCGCGCAAGGCTGGTCGCGAGCGCAAACGCCCTCTCCTGCAAATCCGCGTCAGGAAGGCTTTGGTTGATAAGGCCCAGCGATTCAGCCCGACGTGCATCAACGCGCTCAGACAAGAACATCAGTTCGCGCGCGCGGGAGAATCCAACCAGGCGGGTCAGTAGCCAGGAGATGCCGCAATCGCCGGACAGACCGACGCGCGAATAGGCCGTGATCAGAATAGCTGACTGTGCGGCGACACGGATGTCACATGCTAGCGCGAGCGCGAGGCCCGCACCCGCAGCCGCTCCCGGAATCGCCGCCACAGTTGGCTTCCTCAGACCAACCAGCGCGCCCCACACCGCGCGCTGGTTGGAGCGCAAATCGGAAACCCGCTGATCGAATGTTGGTGCTGTCGCGGGCGAATTCTGGCTCATCCCATTTACGTCGCCCCCCGCGCAGAAGGCGGCTCCCGCGCCAGTTATAAGGATCGACCGGACTTGCGAATCTTCGCCGCAGCGCTTAATCACGTTGCCCAATGCCGCGCTTAGACGCCTGGATAAGGCGTTCCGGACCTCCGGTCGATTGAGTGTAAGGACCGCAACATGGTCGCGGATTTCCGCGGCAAGCTCGTCAGTCCCCGTGTCGATTTGAAGTCGCTGCGACATGACTGTTACTCCCGTCTTCCCTGTTTACGCGCGCGGCTCACGTCCAGTCCTGGACAGGCCGGTGCAAGCCGTGGATAGAACAATCTGGCCGCCACAGCTACGACGCCCGCGCAGCCCGCCACGAAAGCACCATGAGCATCAATATGGCGGACATCGCGCCAACGCACGCCCGTAACTCGCGCCATCCATTCAGGGACTTTCGCGACAGCAACAAACGCTTATGCAGTCCGAAAGCACTTTAGCGGACCGATGCAGGCCACGGCTTCGGCCGGTGTGGCTGGCTGCGCAAGCGCCAATCCACCGGATATGGAACGAAGAACATGATTCCTTTGTCGCCTTCGTACTTGAGCGGAGTGCCCTTAGGAAGCCACACTACGTCGCCGAACTTCGCGTTGATTGTACGGCTGTAGTTCTCGCCTGTGCGGATGCGTAGGACCCCACCCAGGCAAATGGAGACTTGGTCATATTCAGTCGTCCAATCGGCAGAGCTGTCGTTGTACGTAGCTATCGTGGCAGCAATGGTCTTACTAATTTCTGGCGTGACTAGGCTGCAGGTAGAAGCAAATCCACCCGCATGGATTTGGATTTGCGAATAGATCATGTCCGTGCTTCGGAAATGATAGATCTCGGTCAGCGGTTTCACGTCCTCCATGGACTCGCTGCGCGAGCTCCAATCAACCGGGTAACGCGCGTAGAACACCTTTGCCTTGTCGCCCTGGTACTTCAGCCGAGTGCCCTTGGTAAGCCAAATCACATCACCAAATTTCGCTTCAATGGTGCGGCTGTAATCTTTACCCCAAAGTATTCGATACGTCCCACTAAGTACAACGGCAGCCTCGTCGTAATTTACTGTGCGTTCGATCGAACAGTCGTCGTAGATAGCGATCCCCGCATCGATCGTCTTGCTAATTTTTGGACCGATCAATTCACAGCAGGCTGCCTTGCCGCTAGCATCGCCATGCATTGGCGAAAAAGCCATCTCCTCGCTCTTGAAATGGAGCGCTTCAGTCATCGTCTTTCTCCTGTCTTAGATTACTCGGCACCCTAAGACGCCACGTCCTGCTTCGGAGCGCGGAGTTCATTGCCGCAAGGGAGTCACCATTAATCCCTTTGAATTCGTGCAATCGCTGCCTTCAACACCACCACCCGTTCGCACTGCGCTTACATCCTATCGGCGAGGCACTGCCCACCGTACGTTGCCTAAACAACATTGCGCGAGGACCCCAAGTGTACTCCGCGGCTGATAAGGGTGCCCTAGACAGGCACCGCCGCAGGCTCCTCGACAACCCTCTGGTCTGATTGCCCCACAGGCCTGAACGCCTAACAACTCTGCCATGGGACATGAGCCTGACCGATCCGCATTTCTTTCTCATTTACGCAATGTGCCACTTTGCGCGAAGACGAACAGACGTTTACGTGCCTAGCGTTCCATAGTTAGATCTATCACGGCGGGATGGCGATAGATCCTCAGAAAACAGCCGGAAATCCGCAGGAAAACTGCGAAAATTGGCGACCCACGTACGAATTTCGAAGCCGAATGGCGACGCGGCAGCGCTCCACGCTTTTTCGATCTTGCGCGAGACAGTGTTAGCGATGCCATGTAGCTACCGCAGATTCAGATCCAATAGTCTGGTGCGGCAAGCGACATCTGGAGGTCAAGCCGTGTGTAGGTTGACGTGGGCGGTGAGCGCCGCCAGCGCGGGCAGTGCCACACTCGATGTGCCAGATCCGATTAGCACCCCTTCGAACATCCGAGATACGACGCGTGCCGCTCTGCACTGAGTTCGGAACCTTGTTCAGCACATTGATGGCCTTGTCCTGTCAGCATCGCTGCCGCCGCGTGCCGGGGAAAACGTCGTTCATCGCCCTGCGGAAGCCGGGTGCGCCATTCGCCGACCGCCAGTTCAGGCGCGACCTGCAGCCCTTGCCGGCGAATGTAGATCAGAGCTCGCGCCAGCTCTGGTCGCTCGCGCCCACGCCGAGCCTCAAAGCCGATCAGCTCCTTCTTGCCGTCCGGCGTCGCGCCGATCAAAGCCAGCATGCATTCGCTGTGGTCCCCCATCCGGCCTACAGGAAAACGTCGTCAGCCCAGACGTAGACATCCGCGCAGACAAATCGCGCGTCTGTCAGCGCTCATACTCGCCCTGCCATTGCGCCTTCAGGCGTGAGATCACCGAGGGCGCATCCTTGCCGAGCCGCGCCGAGAGCGCTTCCTGGAAATCGCCGGTCCAGATGCCGCGCAGACAGAGGACCGGCAGCAGCGCACTCAGACTCTTCGTCCGGCGCGCCCACAGCGGCAGGATCAGCCGAGGTGAAGCACATCCGATCAGCTCCGGCCGCACCACGGTCTTTGACCTCGGGGCGACCGCCATCGCGCCGATCCCCTTGGCCAATCCTACGAGCCTGCAGTTCGATCTTGACCGGCCGCGAGCAACTCACGAGCTCCGCAGAATTTCGGTCAGTGACCGTCAACCGCAGACGGCTGGGATGTTGGTAATCTCATTCATGGCGTCGCTCCTTGAGAGGTTCTGGCAGGTTCGACCCCCGCCTGATACGCCGCCTCTCTCAGCCCGTCATCCCCACTTTCCCGCATAGCTCTAGCAAGGGCCCTTCTTTCCGTGTTCGCTTTCGCCTAGGAGCTAGTCCACGGCGAGTTCGCCAACTTTCAACTGTAGCGAATTAAGACAGAAACGGTCCTCTCACCCCAGGAACGCGGGAAAGCTGCGCCGACCTCGATCTACGTGTTTCGGTTAAGCGTGCCCGACCGCAATTTGGTGAAAATGATGCGCCGCTGAGCAGTAATTTCACGGAGCTCGTGCCAAACCCATGCTGCTATAGACGAAGAACGGGAGAACGAACGCGCAAGCATTGTCGAGTGATGCAGCGATTGCTGTCGCTTGCGGCGGCCGCACTCCGCCTGGGTGTTGCCTGCAACAAGCAAAGTTCGATAAAGCTTCCACTACTTTAGATTGTCCGATACCTGGGGATCGACTCTTGAAAATAAAGTCTATCGCTATCAAGAATTTTCGTTCTTTCAAGAACATGGTGGTTGATCTGGATGATTATACTGCTTTCGTTGGCCCTAACGGTGCCGGAAAGTCCACCGTTCTGTGCGCGCTGAATATCTTCTTTCGTCAGACAGAGGAAGCTCCGACCAACCTCATCGAGCTGGATATCGAGGATTTTCACAACGGCAACGTCAAAGAGCCGGTCGAGATTACGTTGACGTTCCACGATCTCGAACCGGAGGCTCAGGCGGATTTCTCCGAATATTATCGGTCAGGCATCTTGGTCGTGTCCGCGCTGGCCGAGTTCAGTGAAGCCACTCGCAAGGCGCAAGTCCGCCAGTTTGCGAAAAGAAGCGCAATGAAAGAGTTCAGCGAATTTTTCCGCAGGTACAACGATGGGGCGCCGGCGGGGGAATTGGCAGGAATCTATGAGGCGGTTCGAGAGGCGCACCCTGAATTTGGCCTGCCCAAGAAAGGCAGCAAAGAAGCAAATCGACAAGCGCTTCGATCCTATGAAGAAGATCATCCTGAGCGGTGTGTTCTGATCGACAGCGAAGATCAGTTCTACGGCTTCAGCAAGGGAGGCGATCGTCTATCGCGCTATATTCAGTGGGTTTACGTTCCTGCCGTTAAAGACGCGACAAAGGAAAACGTTGAAGGCCGCAACACTGCCCTTGGCAAACTCCTCGCCCGGACAGTGCGCTCAAAGGTCAATTTTGACGGAGAGATAGCCTCGCTGAGGGATTCTACACTCGAATCTTACAAGACAATAATCCAAAAGCAGCAAACTGCGCTCGACCATCTCTCGCAGGCGTTGACAGCCAAGCTCGGTGAATGGGCACATCCAGAGGCGGTTGCGAGGCTGGAATGGACCGAGGATCCGATCAAATCTGTACAAATAGCCGACCCCATTGCGCGGCTCTTCGCCAGCGAGGGAACATTTTCCGGCGATCTTGCAAGATTTGGGCACGGCCTTCAGCGGTCCTATCTCCTGGCTCTCCTTCAGGAGCTTGCCGCAACGAACGAAACAGCCCAGCCTCGGTTGATCCTTGGGTGTGAAGAACCGGAGCTTTATCAGCATCCGCCCCAGGCACGCCATCTGGCCTCTGTCTTTAAGAAGCTGAGCCAGAAAAACGCACAGATCCTGGTTTCGACCCACAGCCCGCATTTCGTGTCGGGGCGGCACTTCGAATATGTACGCCTGGTTCGCAGGGACGAGACAAAAAAGGAATCCGGCATACGTTGGACCACCTGCGAAAGGGTTGCCCATAGATTATCCGAAATCTCCGGAGACAAGGTAGCGCCCATTGAAGCCGAGCGCGCCCAGCTCCACCAAGCCCTGCAACCCCACATAAACGAGATGTTTTTTACGCAGAAGCTGGTGCTCGTGGAGGGGCTGGAAGATACGGCTTACATCACGGCGTGGCTGGCATATTCGAATCTGTGGGATGATTATCGCAAGTCTGGATGCAACATCGTCGCCGCGAACGGAAAGAGCTCGCTCATAGAGCCGCTTCTGATAGCAAAGGAACTTGGGATTCCGACGTTCGTCGTCTTTGATGCCGACGGCAATGTGCAGGACCCGGGCCGACGAAACCTTCATAAACTGGACAATTTGAAAATTCTCACCCTGTTAGACGGTGATGTAAACACGCCTTTTCCAGACAAGCCGCTGTGGACCAGCAGCTATGCTGTGTGGCCGGAAAATCTCGGCTGTATTCTCAAGCAAGAGGCTGGCGCAACGCTGTGGGAGAGCTCCTATTCGGCGGCGACCAAGGGGTTGGGCAATCCGTCGGGCAGCTTCACCAAGAATACGGTCCATATCGGCGACCATCTGGCGATCTTGAGAAGCAAAGGCGCAAAGCTTCCCACGCTCGACCGGCTTTGTGCAGCGATCCTGGCGCTGACATAGGAGATTTTCGAGAAATGATGGATTACGTGGAAGTAAGGTCCAGCACCGTGGCCGCGGTCGGCTACGATGATTCGGTAGGGGCTCTCGGCGTGCAATTCCTCAATGGCAGTGAGTACCACTACTTTGCGGTCCCTAAGTCCCTGTTTGACCGCCTTCAAAGTGCATCCTCGGTCGGGAGCTACCTGAACAAATTTGTCAAGGATGCCGGTTACCAGTTCAAGCGAGTCAGATAGAGGAGCAGTACGGAAGGACAGAGACACAATATGATCGAGCCAACCATCACCTGCCCGAAGTGCAGCAGCGAGATAAAGCTCACTGAGTCGCTTGCGGCTCCGCTACTTGCGCAGGCCCAGAAGCAATTCCAGCATCAGCTTGCTGCCAAGGAAACAGAGTTCGCGAGGAGATCCGAAGAACTTCGCGTACAGCAGGACCAGGTAGCAAAAGCACGGGAGAAAATCGACGAGCTGGTCGCGGCCAAGTTAAAAGACGAGCGCTCGCAAATCATCGCAAGCGAAGCCAAGAAGGCCCGCGATGCAACAGCCGTTGAGCTTGAGAATAAAGACAGAGAAACGTCGGAGCTTCGGGAGCTACTGGCAAAGAATAACGAGAAACTTGCCGCCGCCCAGAAGGACCAGGCAGACCTGCTGCGCAAACAGCGGGAGCTCGAGGACGCCCACAGGGAGCTGGATCTCACAATTCAAAAAAAGGTTCAGGAGGAACTTGCCAGTGTCAGGACGAAGGCTAAGCAGGAAGCCGAGGACGAGCTGAAGCTCAAGGTCTCGGAAAAGGACCAGCAGATCGCCGGTATGACCCGCACAATCGAGGAGTTGAAGCGAAAGGCGGAGCAGACCTCACAACAAGCTCAAGGCGAGGTCCTGGAACTTGAACTAGAAGAAGTGCTCAAGGCACGGTTTCCGATGGATGTGATTGAGCCAGTCGCGAAGGGCGAGCTCGGCGCCGATCTTGTTCAGCGTGTCAACGGGGCGATCGGGGTTCCTGCGGGGGTGATCTTGTGGGAGTCAAAACGGACCAAGAACTGGTCGGATGGATGGCTTCCCAAGTTGCGGGATGATCAGAGACGCTGCGGAGCCGATATTGCGTTGGTGATCTCGAACGCCCTTCCCAAAGACATCGAAAACTTCGACCTTGTGGACGGAATTTGGGTCGCCCATCCGCGCTGCGCCATCCCGGTCGCCATAGCCTTGCGGCAGTCTCTTGTAGCGGTCAACGGTGCTCGGACGATGCAGCAGGGGCAACTCAGCAAAGCTGAGGAGGTTTATCGATATCTCACCGGAAAACGATTCCGGCAGCGCCTCGAGGCGATTGTTGAGCGCTTTAACGATATGCGTGAAGATCTGGATAAAGAGCGGAAGTTCATGACGCGGGTATGGGCCAAGCGCGAAAGTCAATTGACGAGCGTCATTGAGTCCACGATTGGAATGTATGGAGATCTGCAAGGCATCGCGGGCAAGGCCATGCCTGAAATAGAAAGCCTCGACACGCCACTTCTCGACGGTCCCTCACCTGGCTCTTTGGCCCAGTAGCAATTGCGGTCCGAAACACTTCGGGCTTGTCAGGTGCGCAAACGCGAATCGGGATAAAATAGCTGGTATCGTCAGCGGCCCCCCTCTGCAGCCCGGCCTAACGGCCGGGCTCCCTGCGCCGGGACTCGGCGTTACGCGGGCCCGAGCCGGTGGGCTGTAACCCGCCCAAGCAGAAAGGGAGGTGGTCATGGCAAGCCAAGGCGGCCGGCCGAAGTCTGTTTACGTCAGCGCCTATTTGCGTTGACGTTTTGGCAAGTTGGAGAATGTTTGCTCCCATTTCCGGTCCCTTCCGGGACAACTTAACTTCGGCTTTTAGCAATTTTGGCCCGGCTCAAATTGGCCATTCACGACGCCGGGGACACGTCCCGGAGAGTGCTGCGTAGGGAAACCTGGCCGATCCGTCGGTCTCGTTCACCTGCACCAGACATCCTTTTCGTCTCCGGCCCTACCTAACGTCGCACCTTAGCATGGTCACGTCACTGTTGGCCTTGAGCTATCGACCCATGAGACTGAATTGCTAAATCGCGCATCAACCGGATTTCGAGGGAATCCGCGTACGCCGAGATCCAGCGCAAATTCGACATATGAGCCGCATTCCATTGGCGAACGCTAGATAAGAGCAGCGAACGGGAAGTTAAGTTGTACCAAACTTGTGATGTGAGTTCTTACTTTTTGCCGATCTCTAGTTGGAGCTTCGATATGACGAGACTTTTGGGATTCTTGCTTCTCGCCCATTCGTTCTTTCTTTCCGCCGAGGCGATGGCGCAGGGACTTCCCGCGCCCTCTTACTGGAAGAATGAACGAGGGTCAGAACTGTTTGTTTGGTCCGCCAACAGTGGGGCAATCCAAGCGACCTTCACAAACCATGCCCAAGGATTTGCGTGCCAGGGCATTCCGTATCCCGCATCCGGAGCCATTAGTCCAACCGGACTGTATTTTGTTGTTACCTTTGCCCAGTGCAATTCCTTTACACGGTGGATTGGTAAACTTAACGGGTCGACCATGCCAACGTCTTGGACGCTGTTCTATGTTGATAAGAACGGCAAGCCTAGCAAGATGAAGGGTGCCGATACGTTCACGCGTGTGTGGTAGTTTCACGCTTCGTGCAACGTTTGATCGTGGCACTCGCTCTGGCAGAGCTGCCAGAATTTGACAAGACGGCTCCGGAAGAGCCCTGTCGCGAGCCGGGGCTCAAGGGATTCACATGGCAGATCATCGGCATTAATGTTCGTCTAGACGGCCTTCGTGTTTCAACGGCATGCACTCGGCATTGCCGAACCACAAATGATGTTGTTGACACGCTGATCGAGTTGGAACAGGGCGACGGTGTTCCGGTCAGTTGACGCAGGCCCGATTCGCTGGCGAAATGATTTGCCGTCCCATGTTGAGGAGAAGTGCCGGAGATACCTTCATGTGCAGGAAGGACTATCGGACATCGTTGCTTCCCCTTTGTTTACGAATCCGCCGTTTTGCAGCAACAGCGAGGTGCGATCGACCTGCCGAGAAGCATCATCATCATCGTCTTGTCTTGCTGCAGAGAAGCAGCGTGAACAACTTGGCCTCGGCGCAAAGCCGGACGCACTGAGAGTTACGGCTACGCTTGAACAAGCGCTCACGATCGGCGGGCTCCTATATTCTCGCGTTTTCATAGCAATCTTCCCATGACGCCAACTGAAGCAATCAAACATTGGTACGTGTCCCTGGACGACGAACTTCAATCGGACATCGGGTATATGTTCGTATCCCTGACGCTCGGGGACTGCCAGTGCTCGCCTGCTGCAGCCGTTCAAAGACTGCTGCAATGGTTCGACCTGCGTAGCGCAGGCACGGAACACGAGGATGCGTTAGCCGCCGTCGTGTTTCGCGCCTCTTTCGAATACATGTTTGCAGACCGCTTCATCGCCGCCGGGTGGATCTTTCCCGAGCAATTGTTCAAAGACGTGATCCGCGAGGCTGCTGAAGAGAAAGAGGCAAGCAAGATCGCAACCAGGGCATTTCGGTTGCTACGGACCCTTCCGGATCGAAAAACGAAATGGAGAGAGGCAGGTGAGAATTGGAATGCGTTGGTCAACTCGATGCTCAACCATGATGCGCTGAAGCAATGGACCCATGAGCAATTTCTGACGAGCGGTTTCGGCTCGGCGCAAGACTGAAGACAGGCGATAATATCGCAAGAGTGCCGATTCAGAATGAAATTGCGTGAGACCAGCCCGCGCGACGACTAGAACGGCAACTTCCAGAGAGAGTAAAAAAGCCAACCGAGAGCGCCCCAAAAGAGCACCGCCGTGACGGCGAAATACAGCGATCTAACCAATGGCCATTCTCCCCCAGGGAATATTTGCCATGTAGCACCGCAAGAAGCAGAATCGCACCAAATGCAAAGGTTCAGGCGCGGTATTTCTGCTCGGAATGGCGCCTGGCGTCCGAGTGCATCCCTGCCCAGGAAGCCAATCAGAGCAGTAGGGCCGCCCTGGCTCGGCGCACAGGGCAGCCCGTTGCCGTCTGCTTGCGGCCGCCGGCCCAAATCGACAGCCGCAGCCGGCCCCCTGGTGCTTAAGTCAGATCACCTGATTATTTTCGGCTTCTTGGGGCGCCGTCTTGATGAATTTCCGCTCAGCCACTCCTTCGAACAGATGTTGTACTCCTGTTTTGTGTGTGGCGGAGAAGCACAGCGCCTTGGATATCCTAGGGGGGAGGCGATCCAGCACAAAACATGTGAGGGGAACAAAGGCACCTAGGGCTGCACGAGCAAATCTTAAGCGCAAACCGTGGCTTGGTGTACCAGCAATTCTGATTCACATCAGGGCGATCGTCTTCCTTGCCGCTCGAAGGCGTACGTCGGATTGATGCCGCAGTAGGCGGATGTACCTGATGCAGTAGCCATGCACAGGCCATAGGTCGAGAACTGGCAATTGCCCGGATATCCCCAACTGCGTCCCTGCATACAATAGACGTCCTGGCGAACCGCTGGCCTGTGCGAGTAAGGCAGCGAATCAGCGGTTGAACGCGATCCTGAGCCGGCAAGGATGGGAAGTGCGAGCACTCCGATAAGGTAGCGCATGAGATCTCTTGCCTCCGTTAAGTTCGCAAAGGATAAAGGATCTGAATTGCACTCCTATCTTAGTCAATGGCAGATTGCCGGGTCAGTCCGCAGGCTAGGGCCGTAAAGAGGGTTTCAGCGTGACTGGTGCCGCCGAGCGCGGCCAAAGGCGAGCGGGATAGGGGTACATAAAGGCACGCAATAAAACGGCGTAACGTCGGCCCGCGAACGTCGGTCGAACCTGGCGCAGCTTTCCTGCGACTTTCCCTCGCAGAAAGACTATCGACGCGTTTCGCCGTGTATGCGCAGGCTCGCGTAGCGGGCAAAGTGTGTGGCCGATATCCTTCACTTAGTTACCCATGACGAGCACCGCGCCCGCCAACATCATTGATGGCCTGCGGATGCCGAGGACGCGCCGCGATCGAACCATTGGAAAGCGCCTCGCGACCTGAGCCGCTGCGGCTATCCGGTCGTCAGCACTGCATCCTTACGGCTTCGGCGAGCGCGGCATCGACTTCCTCAAGGAAGCCCGCCCGCGCGCCCGGCACATTGTCACCAACCCGCCTTATGGCAAGGGCTTGGCCGACCAGTTTGTCGAACACGCGCTGCGCCTGACTAGCGGGAGTGCTGGGCAAGTCGTCATGCTGCTTAACCTCGCAAGCTTGTGCCATCCGATATGTATCGATTGGTGGCGCAAGCATGCACCCGCACGCATCTACGCACTCGACGAGTGCACGTGCTGGGATGCGGCCGCGTTCGGACCAGCACCTTGGCGCCAGAACATCCACAAGTACATGTGGGTCGTCTGGGAGCCAGGTCGCAAAGCCACGACAGAATTCGGATGGCTGTCCACGACGAAGCAATCGTTGCCGCCCAAGCGCTACCATTAATACCAAGTCCAGCGAATCGTGTCGTACAGCACAACGGCGCGCTTCGCGCTTAACTGCAAGATGTGTGCTGTAATACAGCACGCATCTTGGCAAAGGGGACCGCTGGCGCGCCCCCGTTGCATCCCCCCGGCGCATGACGCGACGACCGGCATCGAGCTGGTCGCGTCATGACGGAACGTTTGGCCGTTTCATCACCAGCTGGGGCGGAGCCTCCTTGCTCCCCCGGCACCCCCATGGTCAGGGGTCTTGCCCCTGAACCACGCGCGGGAGATTTCGCTCTCCCTGCACCCCCCCATCGACACGAAGGGCTCGCCGCCGCCCCTCATAAACCCGCTCGCCAGGCTTGGAGCCTTCCCGCTCCACCGGCACCGGACCATGGAGGACCGTTATGGCCGGTCCAGCGCCACTCGGCCGGAGCGTCCCAGCTCCCCCGAGACCCCCATGGCCAACCCTCCGCCGGTTGGATGCCGCCAGCGCCTTGCCGCTGGACCACGCGCAGTATCGCCCTCGCTGCACCCCTCGATGTGAGTAAGTCGTTCGCCCGGCAGCCGGTTGCGTGCTTTCGTGCTTTCGTCCTATTCTATCCCGGTGAATCGAGCATGCCTGCCGTGCCGATTTACGGAAAGGATTCCTCAGATGGCGAAAGCCCAGGCCGGTATAAAGCAATCGAATACGCGCCCTCCCAATCCAAAACGCAGCGAGGCTGCGGCACCCGGCACCACGCCGCTCAATTTCAAGATTCCCGTCGACTTCCGGCGCGAATTCAAACCTACGCTCTCCAGCACAACAAAAAACTGAACCAGCTGCTCTACGAAGCCTTCGCTGCATTGAAAGCTAGAAATGACTGAGAGCCTTTCCCAGAGCAACACTCCAGTCCTTCCAAGAGCGCGTCCGGTTTGCAGGTCTTAGAGAATGGCTCCGGCAATCGACAAAGATGCTCCAGCGGACCTACTCAAGGCTGCCTACGAACACCTGGGCTTCAACCAGGGCGCATTGTTGCCTGCCACAGCAGAGCCGCAACGGTCCGCATTGCACGAGTGGATCGATAAGGGCGACTGGCAGACACTGGCTGCCCAGGTTGGCGCGGAAAAAGTCTTCTTCGTAGACCGTGAACCCGTGGTGGTCTTCGCCAGCACGGCGGATACGACGCAAGCGGCGTTGCGGGCGTTCTATGAACGCGTTTGGTGCATGTCCAGGCCGCAGCTGCTCTTTCTGGCTTGTCCGGGAGAGTTGCTCGTCCTCGATCTTACCAAGGCTCCGCCAAAGCCGGAGGAGTCGATCAACGACCAATCCCGCCTGATTGCCGTCGCCCGGTCCATTGCCGAGGTTCAATCCAAACTCCTCGACTACCACCGCGAGCGTGTCGAGACCGGTGTGCTGTTCGGTGAAGAGCGGTTCTCAAATTCTCTCAATAGGTCCGACCGTGCCCTGATCCGCGACCTCAAAACGGTGCGCCAGCAGCTGGCCGCCGTTCCGACGCGCCGGGGATTCAAGAAGCCAACCCTGCGCGACCTCCATTCGTTGATCGGACGAGCGATCTTCATCCGGTACCTCGAAGACCGCGAAATACTGACACCAGCCTATTTCGAGGGAGTGGCCTCGCGCCGCAAAGAGTGGAACAAACTGCTCGCACAGGCTCCTGTGGCTCCAGCCATCGAACCTCGTCTGGCGGATAACCGTTTTCTGCGCGTGCTTCAGAACAAAGATTTCGCATATGCTCTGTTCGACCAGATGGCGATCGACTTCAACGGGGACACGTTCCCCATTGACGACGAAGAACGCGAACGTATCCAGCAGGACCACCTGGACCAGCTCCGAGGGTTCCTGCTTGGTAATACGACCGGCCAGCAGGAACTCTTTTTCTTCGCCTACCGATTCGATGTCATACCAATCGAGCTGATCAGCACGATCTATGAAGAGTTCTACAACGAGCGCGAAGGCAAAGACCGTAACAAAGGCTCTCACTATACTCCTCCTGCGCTGGTTGAATTTGTCCTTGCGCAGACGCTCACTCCCGATGTGCTTGCTCAAAAGCCACGCGTGGCGGACCCGGCATGCGGATCGGGGATTTTTCTGGTGGAATCTTTCAGGCGCATTGTCCGCCACCTGTGCGCGGAACAGGCCGGACGGCGTGTGAGCCGCCCGCAGCTGCGCAAGATTTTGCGCGAACAGATCGTTGGCATGGACATCAACGAGGAAGCGGTCCGCGTTGCCGCGTTCAGCCTCTATCTGGCGTTCCTGCACTACCAGTCGCCGCGCGAGATCAACACCGAACGCAGGCTGCCGTACCTCAAGTGGGTCGCGGAAGACGAACGCAGGAAGCGCGAGAAGAAGAGCCCGGACGCGCAGTTCTTCGACATCCTGCTCGATGCCAATTCTTTCGACGTGATTTCGGACAAATACCCTGCCGAGGTGACTAAGCGTTTTGGGCGCGGGTCGGCGACGGTCGTGGTCGGGAACCCTCCGTGGGGCTATCCCAAGAAGGAAGACGCAGAAGGCCGCAAGGCCATGACAGCAACGACGAACTGGTGTCAGGCAAAGGATGGCCGTCCGCTTGGCGACAAGGAGCTTTCACAGGCCTTCATCCATCTGACACTGGCCCTGTTGCGGTCGGGCGGTAGGGCCGGGCTGCTTGTATCGTCCGGCGTGTTCTTCAAGCACCACGATAACAGCCGCGCGTTCCGCCGCGTATGGCTAGAATCCGCAAAGCTCAAGCACGTTGTGAACTTTGCGCATGTGCGGCATATCTTTTTCTCCGGAACTCAACGAGAAGCCCAGGGCATTTCGCCTTTCGTCTCTGTCGTCTTCGACAAGACCGACGTTGATCTGAAACGCGACGACGTCCATTTCCCGTACTGGTCTGCCAAGCGCACGGCTGTCGTCGCCAATACGAAAGCCGTTGTGCTCAGCCGTGGCGATATGCACTGGCTTTCGCAACGTGATTGCCTTGAAAATGAAAAGCTTTGGAAAATTTACTGGTGGGGCGGTCATCGTGATGACGCCCTGATCAGACGGCTCGATGCCGGTCATCGTCTTTCCGAGCTTCCCAATACTCTTCCGGGAGTCACGTTGACGGCAGGACGCGGCTTCGAGGTCCTGAGCACCGGCACAGACAGCGACTGGCTGACCGGCTACAAGGAACTGCCTGCGAAGGACTTGGTGAAGTACGGGCCGCAATCCCTTCGGTCGCTGCGGGAAGTCCCGGGCAAGGTCTATCGTCGCGGACAGCGTGAAGTGTATAGCGGACGACGCTTGCTTGTCGGACGCGGTATCAAGGGCAGCGGCTTCATCACATCGCGTTTCGAGACAAAAAAATATTGCTTCAAGAACTCGATCCACGGAGTGCGGTTCAAAGGGCTGGAAGAATGGCAGGAAGCCGTCATCACGGCGATCTTCTGGTCATCGCTCGCACGCTACTATTACTTCACAACCATCGGCTCCTGGGGCCTATGGCACGACGAAGTGCATCTCGAACATGTCCAGGACATGCCGATTTCATTTCCCGAAAGCGCAGAACTGCGCGAGCGGATCGTTAACATCGTTACGCAACTTCAAACGCTTGATATCGAGGAGAACTTTCCGCTCGGTTCGGTCCAGGCTCTCGATCAATTGCCGCAACTGGAACGACAACTCGACGAAGCCGTGTTCGACCTCTATGGGCTGTCGCTCGGAGAAAGAGACCTCATCCGAGAGATGTGCGATCTGGGACTCGACCTATTTTACCGTAGGGAGAACAGCGATGCCCTGCAAGCGGTCGCCAGACCGCAGGAGGACGCCGGGACCATTGCCAATCTTAAGAGAGCTGGCAACGGTTTGACGTCTTACCTGCGCCTATTCCTGCAAATCTGGAATGCAGAACTGGAATCCGATTCCGAATTCCACTGGCGTGTCCTATCTCCCCCCTCCGGGGCACCGCTCATAGCGGTGTCCTTTACGGCCCATTACAAGACTGATGCCGTATCGCCATTAGCCAGGGACGACGCGCACGCATGGCGTAATGTTCTCGCGACCCTGGACCGGGTTTCGCTTAGCCCGGTCGAGCGATCCAAAATCTTCGTGGACAGTTTCTTCCGCTATGTAAGCGATACGGAAATCCTGTTCATCAAGCGCAACGAGCGTCGCTTTTGGACCCGGACGGCGGCGCGCGAAGACGCCGAATCGGCGCGCACGTTCCTGATGAACTCCACGGCTGCGGATGTCGCATGATGCGTGCAGGCGTTCCGCGCATACCATCAGACCGGCTATGGCGCAGCCGCGAGGCCAAGTGTCTCGCCGTCATCACGCGCGCGCTTGACCTGTTTCGTGAGCGAGCTGCCTTCCCAGACTCGGAAATCGAGCTGAACCGCTTGTTCTATTTTTGCCTGCTCGCAGCCAGCCGGGAACTGTATCCCGATGATGAAGTCGCGCCGGTCACCGAATGCTGCAACCAGCCGGACCCGGACGACGACTCGCGGGCACGTCGGGAGCAGAAGCGGCCGGATTTCCAGTGGGTCTACCTGGACCGTTATGAATCTGATCCGCTCCGCAGCAGTAAACAGTTCGTTGTCGAGTGCAAGCGGCTGGGCGAGCCACCTAGAGCGGACTGGGTTCTGAATTTCAACTACATTGAACATGGGATTGTCCGGTTCAGGCATCCCGACTGGGCCTATGCGAAGCGCGCGCAGAGTGGTGCCATGGTCGGCTATATGCAGAGCATGACGCCGGAAACGATCCTCGCTGCAGTTAATGCAGAGTGCCAGCGTCAGGCATTTCCCGACCTGACCCCTACGGGTGCGTGGGTGGCGGGAGCGACCACGCAGCTCGGCCACAGCTTTGACCGCGGTTTCGCGATTTCACCGATCAGGCTTCATCACTTCTGGATCGATCTCAGGGTGCAGCCGTGACCGGCGTACCTTTGAGCGGATTGCCGCAAGGACAACGCGCGGAAATCGAAGCGCAGCTGAACGTCCTGCGGGAGTTCAATCGCAAGGTCGACCGGCTTGAGACGACCGGATTCTGGAGGCGCTACGAGAACGAAGTGCCGAACGTCGTCGTGAAAATGGACGACCTGACCATGGAGAAAACGGGCATTGCGACTTTTTCGATGCTGGCACGCATCCACTCATGGATCCCTGAGTTTGACCAGGACGAGATAGACGCTTTTGTACTGACCTTTCGCCTGTTCACCCAAGATAACGACCGTATCTCGCTTCGTTCGTTGTCTCGTATCTATGCAAGCGAGTGGTTAAAGGGCGGCAACGCACAAGAATGCTTCGAAGGTGCGCGCAAACAGCTCAACGATCACCTCGATAGCACAGCCACAGTTATTTTTGGGGATACGGCGGTCAGCATCCGCTTTATTGCTGACGTTGTAATTTACGGCGGCCTGGCCCATACGAATGAAGAGAAATCGAAAATATTCCAGAACTGGAGCGAGTCCGGGATCATGGGTCTGATCTGGGCCGAATTTTTTGCCTACGGTCGCGAGGGCGTTGATACGCTCAAGTATTTGCGCGGCCTCAACGCTGGATTATTGGAAGGCATCGAAAAGCACGGATTCACTATGATCATATCCGGCTCTGATGGCAAAAGCCCTGCGACCGCGAATTAATCTGCGCTAAAATAGCTTTTTCCCGAATTCCCGCCTTATCAAAGGACGCCTGATTTCTTTCCCGCGCATCAGACAAAAGTGCATCCCACCCTATGACCTCGATGGAGCCTTTGAAGCCGTATTGCGGCTGCATGAAGCGGCCCCGACCATCAGCAGTGCGTTGCCAGCTGAAGGTCCATTCATCTAGCTTACCGATGATATCTGCGACTATGAAGCAATAGAATACAGTATCGGCCCCAAGCTTAATGGGCCGCCCTCGCACATCTCTGAGGACTCCAGATAATAGGTGTTGCACATCCGCTGCACCTGCATCTGCGGATTTTCATCATCTCCATACGAACTACGGCCTGGCCGCTTAAATTCAACCAAAAGGTTAGACGGCTCCTTTGTCTGCCTTAACCCATGCACGTGGTCAAAAATTAGAACATCTGGCCGGTCCTTGCTATCAGTGGCGGATGAGAGCGCCGCAAATTCGGTGTCAGAGCTGAAGTATTGCGCAAATGTAAGTCGCTCGTCGACGATCCAAAGATCATGAGAGGGTGCCGCTTCAACTCTCTTACCGCCACCCTCTATTGTCGTAACCCGTAGCGGGCAGATGAACGAATTGAGGAGATCTTCGCGCTGACACGAGCTATCGCGATCGTCGTATTTCATGGCCATACGAGAGCGATGGGAGGAAGCCTGGAATGCAAGCGGCAAAGGCATCAAGCTCAACCAAGCTAACGGGTTTTCGGGCGCTTATGAGAGTGTTCGGCGAAGCCTACAATTATGTAGCCCGTCCCGGACAATTCGTAGAGGTCAAAAAATTTCTCGAACTGTTCAAACGCGTGGATGTTGGATCCGACTATTTTACTATCGAAAGATTTAGACCCGGTACTAGCGGCGAAGCAAAGCTGAGGGCGTTCTTGCGGCTGAAAATCTTTGATGAAGAATGACCCATGTTTAGGTCAAGAGTGCCGTACAATCCCGAAAGCGCTGCAAGCCACCGAAGCTACTACAGACCTGACTACGAGGCGCGTAATAGCTCGTAGTACGGTAGGCTCATCTGCATGGGGACTACTGAACCAACCTCGCTATTGCGATTAGGTATGTGTTGAGGATAGGTGTGAGGAATGGGGGTGGGACATTTCGTTCCGCCCCTACCAGCCGCACCTAGAAAGCTCAGGCTTTTGCGAGAATGGTGGATGCTCCTGCCGGCCCCACCACAACGCCTCGCCGCTGTTGGTCCACTTTAAGAGCGACTCGCTCGGGATATAAGAGCGACTCGATTCCGGGCTTTAAGAACGACTCGATTTCGTAAATCGACGCTAGATCAGGGGAAGTCGGCGGCGGGGCCCGAAGCTAAACATTAACGCCGCGAAGATTTCGCCGTGAGTGAGATAGTAGGTTTTGAGCTGATCGCAAGCGATCCGTGACCGCCAGTAGCCGCTGGTAGACGCCAGCGCTCCAATCTATCCTGCTGAAGTGGTGCTGGTGCTGCTGATGATGCTGCCGGTGATCATGCAGGGGCCGATGATGATCGACATGTCCATCAGCGGCAGCGGCATCATGCTGTTCATCATGGTGCCGCCGATGATCGGCGCCAGCGCTGATGACGTCGGCGATGATCGCGGTGGCCGGCGCCATGTGGATCATGCGGGGACGATGATCGTCGGCCTGTTCTCGTTTACGACTGTTGGCCCAGCCGTCGTTCAGGCTTCCCAACGTCTGGTCTAGCGCCCGGTCGTCCGTCTCGGTTTCTGCGCGTTGGACGTCGCGGTCCAATTGGTAGATTAGGTTCGCCAGATTTTGGTCGTTCAGCGAAGGGACAAGCCCGAACGCCGCGTCTTCGATCACCAGCAGCGGTACGCCTTCCTCGCCGTAGAGCCTCAAGGTCTCGGTATTCTGCTTCGGCAACCAGCGTTCGGAGTCCGAGAGCGGGACACGGAAGGAGCCATCATAGTCCGAAGCGTCAGACGTTTGCTCAACAAATCTTGGTAATCTTCGTCTGGTTGAGCTCGAGACCGGGCCCGACGGGCCCTTTCGTAGATGGCGCGCTTGACCTCGCGAAGCGCATCCAGTTCAGCCCGCCGGGGCGGTGCTGGGGAACGCGAGTTCTCCATCCGAGCTCCGGGCCAGGAACCCTCCGAAAGGCGTCTCTTGTAGACGACTGTACGCGAGCCCGGAGAACCTGCGACGGCACCTTCTTCAGACTCAGCGGATGGTAAGCCAGAACGGAATGCAGCCGCGCGTCGTGGACATCGGTCGGCCAGTCGATGGACCCGCAGAACGTTTCCTTTAAACATCTCGCAAGCGTCTTTGATGAGCGTCGACGACCTGCACCATCCATTGCTGAGCTCCGGGCGGCATCACCCTGCCTCACCAGCGCCGCAAGCCTTTCGTCCGCCACTGGCGGCATCGGAATCCCCCTCGTTACTGCCGGTTCTGCTCTCGGCTTGCGTACTAGATCTTTAAGGCGGAACGCCGCTGGGGATGCCCACGGGGACGCACTTCGCTTCTTGCTCAATGAATCCTTGGAAGTTTGTCGAAGCCGCTGTTTCTGTCCTCGCGATCTTTCAAACCGTAACGATCAGTGGCGGCCCTCGTTCATGTGCGCTGACCGATCATCGAGTACACGCGGATCTTCCCGCGAACGAAGAAACAGAGCAACGGCGACCGCCTGTTGGGCGCGTCGAGAAAGAAAGTGCGACGTGTCCTCGCTACGATCGGGCGCTTGAAGGCGGAAACTGCCTTATCGGACTGCGACGTCATCGTCGCCGGAAGCGAAGATCCGTCCGCTCCAGACACCCTCTCTTGCAACGACAACCAGCACCGGCACGTTCGTTGGAACCGCACGGATAGCAGATAACCGAGACGATCGTCCTGTCACGGACGAGGAGGTCGCGCGCATGATCGGGGGAACGTACCGCTGGGGTCGATCGCTGTGGACCTGGAATGGACCTGCTCATCCGGCGGACGCGACGCGTGTCAGATAAGCTGAGACTTCGCCGTCGGCTGTGGCGCCGGTGGCACCGTCCCCGATGCGGATGCTAAGCTGCAGGATGCGGGGGGACGCTCGCTCGCAGCCGCCTCAATGCGGTCTCCGTGTCTACCGGGAGATCACGGACCCTTCGGGCCAACCGAGACCTCGTCCAGATCGGTGTCGTCGGCATCCAATTCGGCAAAGATGGGCTCTTCGCCGAACGGACGGTTGATGATGGCGAGAGCTTCGGGGGCGGCGTAGATCCGGTTTCGCGCATATCCAGTCCTCTCCTGCAGAATGCCCGCTTCCTGCAATTGGGCGATGGCCTGATTTACTTGCGCCGGCGACACATCGAGCAGTTGGCCAAGGCGCTTCGCAGTCAGGACGGGATAGTTGTGAAGTTCGTCCAAGGCGCGGATAGCCGCGGATCCCTTTCGGAATTTTCGGCGCTCTCTCCAGCGATCTGACAATTCAGACAGTGCCGTCCTGGTTTGGATGAGTTCTTCGACGGTTCCGGTGACGGCGTCCGCCATGAAGGTGATGATGGGCTCCCAGTCGAGCCGCTGTTGAGCGTCCTTGAGCGAAGCGTAGTACGAGCCCTTCTTGCTTTCGATGTAAGGCGAAAGGTACAGAGGCACGTGCCTCTCCGCCGCCATCATGAGCGGAAGCAGAAGACGGCCGACGCGTCCGTTGCCGTCGCGGAAGGGGTGTACAGCCTCGAAATGGGTGTGCGCGATCGCCATGCGCGTAATGAACCCTTGCGTCAGCTGCTGCATTCCCTCGTTCCGTAGGTAATCCACCGTTTGGGCGAGGCAATCGGCGACGTCCGCAGGAGGCGGAGGATTCAAACTGGAATATGCGATGTCTTTGTTTCCGCCGATCCAGACGACGCCCGTGCGGAGGTCGCCGGGAATGTCCTGGTAGTCAGGATCGTCCTTCATCACGACGCGATGGAGGTCCTTGATCAGGTCCATCGTGAAGACGCCGTAGCCGCTCTTGGTGGCTCGCGGGATGAATCCTTCCAAGGCAACGGCGTAGTTGCGGACCTGGCGCGCTTCGTCCCGTGCGCCGTCGTTGCCCGTCTCTTCGACCGAAAGCAGTTCGTCGAGAGTGCTCTGGGTGCCCTCGATGGAGGAGGAACTGACTGCCTCGCGTCTGGTAAGGACCCGGCTGACGGTGTAGGGGTCCTTCATCTGCGCCCAGATGGCGTCGACCTTGCCGAACGCCGCTTGAGCGGCTTCCAGGGCTTTCATCGCCCGGCCGACGAACACGCCGTCCTCCGGGGGTGGCGGCGGCACGATCCCATAGTGGGAGTCGTAGGGCGAAGGTAGCCGTTTCAGGGTCTCGCGGATTGTGTGGCTGAGATCGCTACGTTTCATTGGAACCAAAACTGAGAGGCAACCTTCACATTTATATTTTGGGTTCCCGCAAAAAACCATAACAAATCGCGACTGCGGGGGCGTCTATTTAGGCTTTGCTGGCGAAGGTGCCCTCTCCTCTAAGTTCCATTACCCACAACGGCGGCTACGCCCGTTCGCGCGCTCCGCGATCATGCCTCCTTCTCTGACCCGAGCAGGGGGCCGCCCTTAACCGGAAAGCACTGGGCCAGTCGGCCGCTATCACGCGACAGAACCGGGGCTCGTCACCAGTGTCGATAGGGCCGATGCCAGCGGTGCCGAACGACCGGATAGGAGCCGCGGTATAAGCGTAGGCCGGGCGGACGACGCGGCGATAGCGATCACCGTAAGAGACGGGTGCCGTGGAGTAGGTCGTGGTGTATCCGCCGCCCCAGGGACAGCTCGTCGTACCCTAGTCGTAGGCGTATGGGCCTTGGGCCGCCGTAGTAATGGTAACGTCCCCAGCCGTACGCCGAAGACGCAATCCAGCCGATCACGGCATCCGCAACGAGGCCCCCCGCGATGCCCGTGCGGTCCCGAGAGAGTAACTCGAGCGGACCGTTGCGATCGCTTTTCGATCTCTGGAGGCGTTTTCGAACGGCTGCACCGCGGATGGCTGGACCAATCCTGCTAGCTAAGCGGATCCATGGCGCGAACCCCCTCCGGAGCTCAGCCTCCAACATCGCGCGGCTTACTGGATTTCCGCGCGTCCGATCTCTAGGCGCGCGCCCTCTCCTGTTCCGCGTTCCTTGTCGGGAACGACCTCGATTTTCAGCTTCACGGAATCGACCGCCAACTCCTTGGGAAGTGGGAAGCTGAACGCCCTCGCTCGGGACGTCTCGGCCTTGAAAGCCCTGTCCGGAAACACCCCGAAGGTCCCGATCTCCTGCTCCTTCCCGTCCGCCCTCTGCACTTTCACGATAGCGCGGACATTGCCCTGTTGTGCGGGCTGGAAACCGGTGACGAGCACCACGACGCGGGACGGCACCTTGTCTGCTGTCAGGCCTTCTTGCGGCTTCGATCGCGTCGCCGTCACTATCGCGGGTTTGCCGACGGTTGCAATCAAAGGATCCCCCTCTGCGGGAAGTGCTCCGATCGCGACAAGGGTCGCGAGCGCGCTTCCCACACCCATTATCGAAAATCGACGAACGTTCATGACCTTGGTCCATCAGCTTTGCGTCACCCGCAACGCCTGATGTGGGATCACGCCGAGACAATCGCAACTTCGACGCTGGCCGGTCTGGCGCTGCCGTCCGCATTGCCGCCGGCCCGCAAGGCCACCGGCTGGATTTGCAGGCGCAACTTGCCGGGCGGCGTTGCTACCGGACCGTAAACGCGGGCAATCGCCGCCGTCAGATCGACGCTGATGGACGGCTTTTTCGGCTCGCCGCCGCCGTGGGAATGGCCACCGTGGCTGCCGAAGAAGCCGAACGACCCGACATAGTGCCGGTCAGTGGTCGGCGTGCTCGCCGACAAATAATCGCAGTTCAAGAAGACGCGATATTCGGTGTTCTTGTTCTTCTGGAAGTCGAAGTCGCGCAGGAAAGCAAAGCAGCGCGGTCCGTCGAGATAGTGCTGGCGGGCCGTGGCGAGGCTCAAAATCTCGAAGCCGCTCGGTAACGACGGCCGGGCGGCGACTGGCGCAAGTGCTGCGGCATCCACATCGATTGGGACCTCCAGATATTTCGCGACGGTTGCAGCAGGCTGCGTCACCGGAGCAGAATAGGAGGCGATGCCTGCTGGCCTCGCGCCCCCCCTTGGCGTCGACCAAAGACTAGTGAACTTGTTGGATCGCATGACAAGCGCCGTCGACATTCCGCTGAGGGACACGGTCGCGATTGGCGTCTCGACGTAAGTGTAGCCCAACGGCTCCGGCGTCAGCATCTCGGAAACCGTTGGCGAAAAGCGCGTGCCGTCGGGGTTGAAGAAGTTGTTCTGGAATGTCATGCCGCTCCACAACGGATCGGGAGAATCCGCGCCGCCGCCCTGTCTCCACAGCCACCAGATGCGATCGATATTGCAGTGGTGCATCATGAAAATTGGGTCCCGCGACGAGCCGGCTGTTGCCATGATGCCACCGACAAAATTGTGGACGTTGTTGTGCGGGGTACCTTCTAGCGTTCCGGACACGCCGCAGAACTCACAGACGATCCATGATTGGTCGACATTGTCCTGTCCGTCAGGGCGGCTAGTGCCAAAAGTCTCGAACGGCGACTCTTGGAGCATCTGGTTGATGACCGCCTGTCCGACCACGCTGTCCGGCAGGGTATCCGTCGGCGTCGCGTCGCGCTGCGGCTCGAACAGGGGATTCGGCTGTCCGTTGTAGGTCTGATCCGTGAACGCCTGCGGCATCTGCCGATCCAATGTCCAGTCCCAGTAGGGCAGCGCAAAATCACTATTGCCGGTGAGTTGCCGTACCGCACGCTCGTACATGAGAAGGTAAGCGCGATGCCAGGGCAAGAAATACCAGTTGCCGTGGGGACACAGACCCCAACCGGCGTCGTTGCCATGAATGGCAGCAAAGCTCGCCCAACTGATATCGCCATTGGCTGACTTCAGGAGCCGCACCCCATCACGCCACGTCTGCAAGATTGGATCATTGAGCGCCATGCCATGAAGCGAGCGCCGCAATTTTGGCGCAGGCGGCGCGTTCTGCGCCCACGCTTCCATGCCAGTCGTGTTGGCCGCGATAATACCTGCTCCGATCACTGCACCTTGCAGCAATACGTCCCTGCGCGAAGTTGCCATGACAGGCCTCCCTAGAAATGCATTTAAGAATATTGCACCTTCATCATACGCTACCAAAAAGTGCATACAATGGGAATATATCTTTGAACTCGAATCGGCGAATTGGCGTTGACGATTTAACGACTAAGCGAAGCGGCACCCGCGATCCCGCGGTGACAATCCGGGGCCCGTCGGAGAAGCGCCGTCAGCGACGCGAATTGGCATCAAGAATGGCAGGCAGCTTTCGCCTTGGACCCATCGTGATTAGTTGGTGCCCATCAAGGTCACTTCGACCTGCTTCAGACGCATCGGGTTGCTCGCTGGGCCAGCGGCTTGATTTCGATGATGGCGCCGCCCACGCCTTTCTTTTCCAGTGCTGCGTTGACCTTGGCGATGCGAGCCAGGGCAGTTCCCGGTGCCGTTTGATCGGCATGCGCCAAGATGCTTACGCGCTCGATCCGTGAAGTCGCGAACCGGTTCAGCAAATTGTCGAGTTCTGCCGGAGGATCGTCACCGGCAGCGGCATAGTCGAGGATCACCGGTGCTTGCAACAACGGCACCGTCTGACGGACCGAGGCGCCACATAGCCCAGCTCGCCGTCGGACATTTGCAGAAACACCTAGTCGCTGGAAGACGAGATCAGAATGCCACGCATCCCCTTCTTATATGACGTTCCAGCGGCGGCGCTTTCGATCGGCGAATCCCGCAGGGCGGTACCATCTTCCAATATTTCGACCTACGTCGGGTGCGGCTCGGTCACCGGCCATGGAGCGGAATCCCTTTTCGCGCGCGCTTGAGCGCCGAAATACCCCGCGGAAACTGTTGCAGGAAACACCGATAGTCGTCGGCGCTCGCATTCGCCGGAATTGTTTCCAATATTCGTCTCGTCGGCAAAAGTCTGCACATTGGGCCGGAAGAAGAAGTTTGCCCCTCCATTTTTGGAGGAGTGCGGATTCTGCGGGCCGTTTGGCAAATGGTGGCATAATGCCGCGGCTTACAACGAGCATTCATATTCCCTGGCAAGTGAGACGGTACTCAGCACTTCTCTGGCTTTAGATGCACGAGGTCAGCACCAGCTGAAAGGCGCTGCATTTGCATCCACGCTTTCCCTGCCAAATCTGAACTCGCGAATTTGGCGCATACCCTCGTTTCGCCCTCTAGCCCGATTCTCGTGTCCGAAACTTCGACAACCTGACCTTCCGCCTTCATTTCACGCAAGAGCTGACGAAATCCCTCGAGCGCCCTCCGGCCATCGTCGGACAAGCCCTTGCCCCGCGATAGCGCGTATAACGCAAAGCTCTGAAGCTCCAGAACGGTGTCAGGGGCACCTTTGTCACCACCCGAGTCAGCAGATCCAGCCGTGCGCGTAATCCACCCGCCGTCGATAACCGCAAAGTTCGCGGCGCGATCGGTTGCCTGATCCTGAGCTGCAGTCAAATCCAGCGCCTTACGTAGCTGTGCAGTCTCAACCCTCAGGTGAGCGTGGCCGAGTTGCCAAGGAGACGATAAACTAAAAAGTCCCGAGAGAAGCAAAGGCGCCATCTTCATAACGATACCTTGGGGAGGCCTCGACCTTTAGCAGCCCAGGCAATGGCCAAGGCTGCTAACGGCATCATTCGTCAGGTCGCCGGATCACTGCTTCGGTTTGCAAATAGTCGTGTCAATCGTGAATCCAGGTGCCGGCCCGTACAGGCAGGCGATTCCATTCTTGTCCTGGACGGTCAATATCAGCGACCAATCGCCCTTCCCGTTACATTGGGGATAGTGCATGACCGAGAAGGCATCATAGTCGGTCACACCTCTCCAATCGTTGTCCTCAAAACAAGTTCCTGACTCGGGCCGGTTATGTTCATGTCGTGCGCCCAACGTATGTCCGAGCTCATGCCGGAGAATGCCCGTCAGCGAGAGCTTTCCGCCAGCCGGGATCTCGAATGCCGAGTTATCAATGAGGACATTTCTCGCCTCGCGGTCATCGTTCGGGAAAAATGCACGCGCCAAATATTGGTTGAGATTGACCGGCCTGACGTCAAATTTGACGTTTGAGTTGGCCGGCGTGCAGTTCGAATCCTCTGTATTTACGTGAACGTATTTGACGTCGGCAACTGCTTCCCATGCTCGCGTCGCATCGGCCATGGTGCTCACAACGGTGTTATAGCGGTTTCCGAACCCACCCGAATCCGCCGCAGCATTGCTCACGCAGTATGTGAGTGCTTTCTTATCCGCCGGTTTCCAAATGACGTCTACTCCCAGTATGCTCAAGACGGCAAACTCAGTGGTCGCATGTCCTGCGACAACCACGTTCTGCTTGTAGAATTCTTCGAGGCCTTTGTCGGTGGAAATGGGCGTGTCCCCGTTCACAATGTATTTTCCGTTTTGGAACGGCTCTTTGGTGACGGATTTCTTGAATTCTTCAAACGTCTTGGCGGCCTCCTTCTGCTTCACTCTCGCCTTTTCGGCGGCGCTTCGCAAAAAAAGCTTGCCTTCGTCGGGGCTGAATGGGCCCTTACTGTCTTGCGCAAGAACATTGGAACCAGCAATCATTGAGACGGCCAAGACCAGGGCCGTCCCGGTTAGCGGGCAGCGAACTCGTTGCGGCAATACCGCCGAAAGACAAAATCCGACAATCATGATCTACTCCTTTCGAGAAGAACAAAGGTGGTAAAATTTATTCAAGGCAACCTTAATGATCCTATCACCGTATTGAGGTTTTGCCAGCGCGCTCTCGTCGCATGTTGCCCACGCAGCGCAACACACACGGTGAGTCCAGAGCAACGTTCAGCGTAGTCCAAGCATCGAACCAAGGCCGCGGGATATAAAACCGCCCGGATAGTCTGGTGCGACGACAAGGCAGTCCTCAGTTGCAGTCAGCCTGCGAGTTGTGATCGGACACTCCATAGTGGGACCGAACCACGCGTATTTTTGGGCCCCCGACCAGGACAAACAGGTTGGAATACTCGGACTCGGAAATCTCTCCCATGTCAGGTCCGCCAAGACCGACAATAATGCCCGGAATTGTGACAGTATGACCCACAACGAGCACGGCACCCTCGTTGGATGCGCGGACGGCATACACAACTCGCCCGATGTGAGAGGGCAGATCGGGCGGGTCGTTCTTCAAATTGATAATAACAGGTTGAAGCGCAAGTGCCTGCGCCAAAGGTCCCGCGGTTTCGTTCGTTCGCCGAAAATCCGTCGTGATCACACGCCTCACCCCGGCGCTGGCGAGGGCAGCCGCGAGGGCCTCTGCGCGTTTTTTGCCGGCTTGCGACAATGGCGGATCGTCTGAATTCGTGCAGGCTTTTTCCGCGTGCCGGACGAGAATGACCAACGGAGCGAGGTCCGTCGACGCTTGCGCCAGCGCGGGCGATACAAATCCCACTAAGAGCTTGGCTGCAGCCAAAGCAATGAGAAACTTCACCAGCATGCTTCGCTCCACACTGTCTCTCTGGCGCGCTGCTCTCTCGGACCACCTGCCGCTTCTCCTCGTCACGGCGATCAGCTGAAAGACTTCGCCGCAAAGCGGTCCCAAGCGCATCCATTGCGCCAGCTAAAGACCAAATCTTTCCCTGATGAAGCGTATCTGCACGGCCCTGTTCTCCGCACTCCACTTTTCGACCTGATCGACAAATCCCCAGTGATGGAGGCCCATCACCTTCAGATCGGCCCGCCTGAGCACCGGAGATCCGGAGCTACCATCCATGGTGTCGCACGAATGACCGAAGTCGCTTCCCTTGCCTATCTTCACTCCGTCTGCCGGCATTGTGGATACGACGCAGTCTATGCGTGAAACAAATTTGGGAAAGCCTGCGGGGTGCTGGACCACGACAGCCGCCTCGTTGAGAGTTGGTATGGGGTCGCTGAACGAAAGGAAGCCCCAACGTTTGCCCGGCGAACCGGCGATCTCTATCAGGGCCGCGTCAAGGTCTTCGTCCTTGTCAACGAGCCGCAGGCATTTCTGCATCTCATCCCCGAGCGGAGAGTCGGATTTGTTGAAGCCGAAGATTACGTCCGCTGTCTTGCAAATCTCGTCGGTGTTGATGCAGTGATGGTTGGTGAGCATCCAATCGTCGGTCACCATAAATCCCGTGCAAGCTGCGGGCCCCTCGCTGCTCACAAAAGAAATCTTTGCTACAGGACGACTAGCAACGAACATTTCAGGCTGATTTACCCGGATGTACTCGATATTCTCCAGGTCGAAGTCCCTGACAACATTGAGCGTCGGCTTTGAGGGTGGAACGTTGGAAGCGACGGCTCCGATCAAAACACGAAATTCGGCCCCCGCCTGCGGCTCCCCCGCCACTTCAACCTGAGCCGTCGTCCCCTTTATCAGCGGGGTCCAGATCCTGCGTTCTTCGACCAATTTTGCCCCGGCGTACCGGGCCACTTCGTTATTGCCGGCATCCCGTATGACAACGATCGCGCCAAGTGGGATATTCGGTCCGCTGATATGATCCAACCGGAGTTTGATCGTCGTGGCGCTAGGAAGCCCTTGCACGACGGCCGTTCTGTTTGCAGACTGCGGATCTGCCAATGCAATCTCGAGCCTGACGTCCTGTGTCTGTCCAACAACGAGCGGGGCGCGTCCATTCTGGAAGGTTTGGGCCGCAACCTGCCAATTGAGTGACCCGGTCAAAACGGCAGCCACACAGAATAGTGTTCGCAACATCGAACATTCCCCTGCGCACTAACGGTTCAGCATGGGAGCGACAAAACGGGCGATGTTGCCAACGGAGAACGTCCTGGGCCTCCATGCTCCGGGAGCGGGCGGCGTCTCTTCCCACACCTCTACCCTAAGCTGCGCACCCGCTTGGACCGACATACGCTCATCCTTTGACAGCGAGGCATTGCTGTTCTCAGGAGATCTTTTGTAGAAGATCGTGAACTCTTCCGGATTGCTGCTTTCTCGCAAACCACGAAGCTGCTTCGGAGGGATCACAAGGTGATAATTGTAGTCACTGACGACAGGGTCGAACCCAATATCGGGTTGCGCCGCAGCGATCACACTCCTGACGCGAAAAATTTCCTTTGAGTTCTTTTCCCGCAGTATGCCCTCCCCGTCGGAGCGAAGTGTGCAAGTCGCGTCCACTCGACCACCGAATATTGCATTCGTGACTGCATTGGGGGTGCCCGGTGGTGCCGGTACGGGTTGTGAGCAAACGATGAGCCGCTCCTTGATGTCCCCCGGGGTGGCGCGCGGTTTTATCGTCCGCAGGATAGAAGCGATCGCCGCCACTTGGGGAGCGGCCTGGGATGTGCCGCTCAAAAGCCCGAGGTAATTTCCGTTGATCACGCCCAGGATATCGGCTCCGGGCACCGCAACATGCACCCGGCCGCCATAATTGCTTCCCCCAGCATTTCCGGCGAGCAATCCGGCAGTCTTGCCGTCCAGCGCGGCCACAGAAATGACGTTTGGCAAATCCAGGCAAGCCGGTCTCATGTCGCAAATCGCCGTGAAATCCTCCCCATCATTGCCCGCAGCGACGACGAACAAGGTCTCATAACCGGCGCCAGATTGGATGACATCGAGAACCGGATCGCCGCGAGGACGAGTCCCGGCGCCACCAGGTCCCACGGGAGTTATACTCTCTTTCTGATAAAACATACTGAGATTGACGACATCCAGACCGCCTGCCGAGCCCGCCTCATCGAGCATGTTTCCCAAGAGTTTAGCCAGTTCAAGACTTGAGACTTTCACCTGCTGGCCTATTGTCGTGGTCCCGATTTGTCCGGCAGAGAGCGTTGCAAAGGGGTTCAATCCCCACGATTGGTCGCTGATCTTACCGACCATCAGCCCGGCTACATGCGTTCCATGAACACCGGGGTCGATTTTCCCATTCGGCATTATCCACTTGCAGGGTACGTGCCCTGCACTCATCGGCGCCGGATTCGATATTATAGTGGTATCGATAAGCTTGAGGCGGTTCGCTGTCCTCAGGTGGTCGAATGCGCAATGTCCGAGTTCCAGCCTCGTGTCGATGACCCCCAGACGCTTTGCCTTGGTCTTAACGGCCGGCGGAAAGTCGACAAGGGTTCGATATGGAAAGTTGACGCCATCGAGGAACCGCTTTTGCAATTCAGAAAAGTCGATCGGGTCCAATTCGCATGGGCCGGCCTCATTGCCAGTGCATCGAGGCTGCCATGTGGAGTTCTGCTCGATGCGTGCCGAGCCGGACGCCGTCGAACCGAGCGATTTGAGTACCCCGTCCAAACCTGTCGATATGCTGGCCTCGGCGGGAACCTGCAAAACGCGATAGTCGGAGTCCGACGATTGCGATGTCTTCCCGGGTGCTGCTTCGCTTGCGCGCAATATCAACGGACCGGTCTGCTCGGACGATACCGGCTTAATTTCTTTCGTAGGGCCCGCGCCTTTCTCTGAAGCAGTCGAGATGTCGATATCCCGCGCGCTGAAGGATATCTTGGGCAGCAAAACCGTACCCGCATAGTCGCGGTTGAGTCTCTCGGCCTGGTTACGGTTCATTCCGAGTATGAGAGTCTTGCACTGGTCGTCGAACTGATCGCAAACTCCAAACTCACGTACGATTTCGCTGATCTCCTGGCCCGCGCGTTTGCGATAGACCACCCAACCCCGCTGTTGCTCAAACCTGATACTAGGAAGCCACAACGACGTGGACGGCGCCACGGACCATTTACCGGCGGACGGTTTGGACATTCCACTCGGCCTGCCGGTATCAGGAATGACATCGCGTATGTACACGCCCGACTTCAGTTCCTCCAAAGTCGCCGCGACCCTCTCTCGCGTGCAGACATTCGGATTTACATCACAAGCTATACTGTCGAGTTCTAGCGGGAACGGAGATCCATAGAATAGCTGATTGAATCGGAATGCGTCTTCAATACTTGTGAAGCTTCCCACTTGATAGGGCTTGAGAGGAAGTCGGCCATCATTGTAAAGCGACAGGTAAAGGCGCTTGAAATCGGAAGCTATCTCGCCAGGCTTGCCGCCGACCGTCCGGAAATCGATGATCGGAGTGGTCGAGGGTCTGATCGTCGCAATGTTGCGAATTAGATCGCTCTCAAGAGCAATTGAATACATTGCGGACGCTTGGTTGGATCGAGTATCGGCAGGCCCCATATGCAGACCGAGGATTGCCAGATCGTTGGCGGAAAACAGTAACGCGCCACTGCTGCCGGCCGTCGTGTCACAATCGTGAAGAACCAAGCCCCTGTCGTTTGTTCCAAGCACCGAACAATTTCTGGATATCGTCTGCTCACCGTCGGTATTCACAGCGAGGATGAATGCGCTTTCCCCTTTAAAGGGGATGCGAAGCAGCAACTTCGCAGCGTTAAATTGCCGGGACGGCGTCCCGTCGACTTCGAGGACGGCATAATCCCGATCCTTATTGATTTCGATTGGGCGCGTTACAGCAAACTTTGCACTCTCCTGTCCCTGGCCGAAAATGGTCGTCAGGCTTAGCGCATCAACAGCACAATGCGCTGCAGTCAGGATGTAGCTGTCGGATATGATCGCAGCCGTGCAGGCCCTTATCGAACCGCCAGGTAACTCTGCACGCAACAACCCGACTGGTTGCGCGACCTGTCGTATCGGATCGTTCGTTGCCAGCGCCGCGACCGGTCGCATTGCGCCGGCCTGGCCAACAATTTGAGCGTGGCCGGTCTCAGCGATAAGCACGGCAAACGCGACCAATGGAATACGGATGGATATTTGAATCGCGCGGAACATGGATTGCTCTCCGCAAATCGCGCTACGAGCCGTAAAGTATTAGCATCGGACAATGAAGCCAGCTTATCGAGTCCCGGCAAATTCGACAACCAGAAATCGTCATAGGCGGCGCTGACGCCAGTACGCGCGTTGTTATTCCCAATGTTCCGCGGGCACCAGATGATCACGCGAGGAAGAACCTGCACCGATCGTTGGTTCGCATAGCGCAGCCCGCTCAAGGCTAGCCTCCCCGACCGGCTCTCGCGAAAAAAAAACGCGTCAAGTTTGTTTCCCTATTCGGCACGGCGCTAACCCGGATTCTGCTGAACGTTTGCGGCAGCCGCAGCCTTGATCACCTGGAAGGCACCCAGTTCAACGGCAAAAAGCTGCGGGGCTTGGCGTCAGCAGCGATATGCGCTCAGCCCTCGCTCCAAATGGACCGACCGCGTTGGAGGCCGGAGCGTCCGGATACGAGCTCGCCGTATGGTTCGGCGTCGTTGCACCCGCGGGCAAACAACTCGACCTTCAGGCTACCCAAAGCTTCGACCGAGCGGTCCATCAGGAAGGTCCTGTTCGATGGCATTTTCGGCGGGAGGAACGCTTGATATCAGCTCGTCGTCGGCAAATATTGGCAGCCTCTGGATGACTCCACTGATCGACCATTCTGCAGAGGCGGTTTGCGTGCACGACGTTCGATTTCCGCGAACTGGCCGTGTCTACACTCGGCACCTAGGATGAAACTTCCTGCGCTCCTGCCGCAATCATGGGAGTGGCTCGGTTATGGAGCGCACCCGCTTCGCGCGAACCGCAATTACGCCGCGGGACGGGCCAGGCAGTTGTTCGAGTTCGTGTATTTCCTCAAGCGTTCGTTGGACGGACCGAGAGGGAGCTTCCTCCAATGCTACTGCCGACTGGAAACGAGGAGAATTTCATTGACGCCGACGCGCCGCCCGCGAGCTGCGACAGATTGGACGACCCCTTGACGCCGATCCCCGACGGAGAGCTATACGTCTGGCTCAACAAGCCTGCCTCGGGCGTCTGGCAAATGTCGCGCACGAGCTCAACAGGGACTTCGCGAAAGTCACAGTGATCCGGATCCCGCCGAAGCCGTAGTCCTGACCTAGCACTGGATAGAGCGATGCAAATGCCGAAGAAAGCCTCGTTAGCGGATCGGTGCGCCTGCCCTTCCTGCTGCCGGTCTTGCTGATGCTGGGGCTCCGCACGGCGGCGATCCGAGATACAGAACGACCGACCCAAGCCGCTTCCCACCCCTCTCGCTCACGCTGCGCGAAAGCCAGCTTCCGACATCGTCGAACATCGAATCACGAAGCATGCGCGTGTCGTAGGGGTCAACGCCGGAAAACTCGAACTCGTCTGGACGGAGGGCGATGACAAGAAATCGGCACCTGCCGGAGGCGGCGGTGCTCCGAGTGGACCGGCGACGCCCTCCTCCTCTCCCGTGCTGCCGCCCGTCGCCATTAAGCCGCCCACCCCGTCTCCGAGGGCCTCGATCGAACAAGCGCAACCGGGCATCGACGCGGGCGGAAAGGTCGACTTGCCTGCCAACTCGAACATATCATCGGATTCCGCTCCCATCCTTGCCGCACCGACTCTGATGGAGGCCGCCACGGGTACCGACTCCGCAGGCTCGGCTCGACACTGTGCGCCACCGACATCGCCGTCGATCCCGACGATGGACGAGTTTCAATGGTCCACGAATTCGCCCGTCTACTGCCGAGAAGGTTTGCAGGACGTTGTACTGATCGACACGGGAGACGAGACACAGGCCATCCGAGATCGCGTTTGCTCTGGAGTACGGGTGGGAAGCGGCTGGGTACTCACGGCGAAGCACTGCCTCGCCAAGTGGACCCCGACACGCGGCAGGATCTTCGAGCTCGTGGAAGGGGCCTTCGGCTGCTTGGATCGCCCGCTATCCCCCGACGAACATCCGGGCGAAAGGTGCGGTCTTCCGCTGGTCGAGAGAAACGGGCAACCGACGATTCACCTTGGCTTCGGCGCGATCGCCGGCCCACTATTGAAGACGCTGGCCGAGGCCACCGAACGCGGAAGCAATTACCCTGGCACCGCGGTCGTGCCCTCCTGGCCGAGCTTTCGCGTGGCCTGGCGCTGCACCATTTTCCCTCGCCCCTTTATCGGACGGTTACTCAGAAAATCGGCATGGATCGGACCCCGGTCATTAGTTGAAACTAACCCTGAACCTGGGTTACCCTTGCGAGGATTTCCTGCACCGTGAACCCATTTCGCGGTGAAATTCACCTCTAGGTTGGGGCCGGTTATGCATTACGATCGGATAGATGCCCGCATCCTCGAGATCGTCCAAAAAAACAACCGTGTCACTTCCGAGGAAGTCGGCGAACTGGCCGGGCTTTCTGCCACCGCATGTCAGCGCCGACTGAAGAGGCTCCGTTCTGAAGGAATCATAGAGGCCGATATCTCGATCGTTTCCCCGAAGGCGGTGGGCAGACCTATTCAAATGCTTGTGCTTGTGACTCTTGAGCGGGAGCGTGCAGATATAATCGACAGATTCAAGAAGGCGGTTAAGTCGTCATGTGAAGTCGTCAACGGCTTCTACGTCACAGGCGATGCGGACTTTGTCCTGTACGTTACCGCCTGCACCATGGAGGATTATGAGGACTTCACCCGGAAGTTTTTCTACGTGAACCCTGACATAAAGGGCTTCAAGACGATGGTCGTATTGGATCGCATAAAAGCGGGCTTTGCTATTCCAATCGAGATGCCGCCGGAGGATTGATCGAGGATCCGGCTTTATAAGCTCGGATCGATGCCTTTACCTCTCTTCGCGAGCGCGAAGGAGGCGCAGGACCATCATCTCGGCCCGTCGGGGTCTCGCATTGCTGACGCGCAACAAGCAAAATGGATGCTAACAATCGCTTCTCTCAACGTCGGTCCGAGTCTGGCTCGGGGGTCAGCGGCGCACCCCCGACCGAGACTGGACCTTCCGGTTTAAAGGGCTGGATCGTTCTCTTTGCCGGCCTCAAAATGGGACGGGGTGCAGGCGGAGAAGGAGCCGAGGGTACAGACGCAGCAAACGGTTGGTTCTGCAAAGACACAATCTTCGCGGTCAATGCCTCGATCTGATCGGCCATCCGCTTCAGATCTGCTTGCTGCGTGCTGATGTTGCGATTGAGCTCTGCAATTTCATCGATTGCCTGTCGTTGCCCACATCGACTCTCCGAGAGAGCTTCCCTGTCTTCAGGTGCTAACAGCGGTGCAGGAACAGGTTCACGCGTGGCTGCGTCGCGAAAACTGCTTCAATTAATCCAAAAACAGGCTGGTAAGGCGCACAGACTGATCGAGACGACCACGAGCGCGAGAATCCAACGAAAACGTCTTGCAGGTCTGTGCAAGAAGGGCGGCAGCTCCGAGCCACTCGTTTGATCGATCACATCCATTGTCCGCCAGTCTGGCTATTCTCGTTCATCTGATAACCGGGGAGGGTCAAGAGCCCCGATGAGGTGCGGGCGCCGACAGCGTGGTTTTGCGCAAGTTTTGGCGATCAATCAGATTCGCGTCGGTGCGCCGCGCCCCAGGCGTAGCGATGGCCGGTCAGTCATTCAGGAGCTTTGCAGCCAGGCTAGAGAGCCTCGCGCTCCGCAATGCGACGCTATGCTCGAGAACACGGTTGAGACTGATCCATTGCTCGCGGCAGAGAGACCAAGATGTTGCTTCTCAACACGCGTCCCGATCACCGCGCTAGTCTAGAACTCTGGGATGCGGACACACTGAGTGTCACCGCCCCTCGCCAAGTCGAGCGATTTCTCACACATCGCGCAGGCCACAAGGAAACGCCCCGAGTGTCGTTACCAGGTTTTGCTCGTGAGATCGGCGTGGGTTCGATCTACCTCAATGATGAGGGTCATCGATTCGATGTGGCAGCTTCAAAGCCTTGGGCCGGGCTCTTATGCCGTGCTTCGGCTGGTGCTGGAGGAAGCGACGCGGCAGCTCGGCCGCAACGTTGATGTGTCGAGCTGCGATCTCCTGAAGCGAAAGCCATAGTTCAGCAAACGACAGTATCGTGCGCCACCGAGGGCAACACGGTAGATCAGTGCCGCAAAGGCGCTCAGCTCGTTGGGGCAAAGTGCGCCATCTTTGTTCATTCAGGTGTCAGCGACGAGCGCATGACTACGAGCGCCCGCTTTGGTGCGACCAAAAGCGCGATCCACCTAAATCAACGCAAATGCGAGTAGGCTCGAGCAGAACAACGCGATGCCTGCAGCGGTCAGCGCCGCCAGGCCACCTGAGACCCAACGCACATTCGTACATGAATGCCCTCGATCAGCTCCCTGAGAGAAAGCGGCCGGTCTGACAGCTCCATTGAGTGTTCTGCAATCATTAATGCATTCTTTCTGCTATTGTCCTGACGTACTGCATTTTTTCGGCGCATCTAAGGTACAGTTCGCCGACCTGCGGCGAATAGAGAGGCTATCGAGTTGTCGGCGCTCGTCTCGTGCCCTCGAGATATTGCGTCTCAAGTGGCAGGTGTGAGCGGCTTCATAATTTCGCCTAGGTCATTTCAGGTAGTTTTTCAAAATGCGCGGTCTTCTGATCCTCTTCACGGCCTTTGCCATCATGCTGGCGACACGCAGCCAGCACAAAAGCGGCTTCGAGCCGCTCCCGACCAGCCCGATGCCCTCCGTAAATGTTCCCTGGCCCACGCGCTTGGCCCATCCCGCAGATGGCTGCACTTCATCGAAATTCAGGAAGCCTCCTAACACCTGTCAAACTTAGCCTTTCGATCTGCACAGCAGTCACCGTAGCAAGCACGTCTTCTGCCCTTGCGTGGGGGCAGCTCGCGCCATTCGGTCATTGCGGATTCGGCGCAGCCACACCCGCACCCGCCACGCAAGACACACTCAAGGAGCTCATAGGCCACTCTTTGGCCACTGTCTCAAAATTGCGCCGATGACCACAAATTCACGCCGGGAGGGAAGAGCACCTATCGGTGGCGTTTCGCCGACATTGACATTGAAGGGCTGCATGCGACGTACCGCTGGATTGCACGGCGCAGAACGCCAGCGTAGCTGCATTGTCCGAGGCCCACCGGCCGCGATCGCCACTTTTAAGGACAATCCTCGCAGCAGGGAGGACAGGTTAGGGCGTTCGAAGTCGTCGTTCCCCTTGCGGGCGATCTCGAACAAACTTTGCATGCACGCGCACGCAGCAGCGATCAAACCGGCAACATAACTGAATGGCGTCTTGCATTCGAAGCGCACAGTGGAACGGCATACACGCGCGCCTCAACGCTCCACAGCATGTTGGATGATTCCTCGGTTGGTTTGCGGGCGTATTCTTGGGGCAGCTACGCGGTCGCGCTTGCTGCCAATCCATTGCCGACAGTGGCGCCTCCGCCATATCATGAGACACGGATGGTTGTCCGGGCAAGCGACACGCATACCGTGGGCTTAAAGCCCTATCAGCTCCTGCCGCCGCGTACGCAACGATCCAAGCCATGCCGTGGAGATCGGCAACGTCTACGCTGTCGCCATCACATCGGACGTCGATCGCGCACTGGTTAAAGGGGCAGCGCGCCTCAAAGCCATCCTCCATGATGCGCTTGGAGGTTCGTTAGAGCGGGCCTTCAGGATGTCTTCTGGAGGCATTGTCGGGAAGGGTGGGTTGGCCGGCAAAATGCTAAGTCCGACCTGCACCTCGTTCGCGGGCGGCGCATCGCCGCTGGAGGCGTAAGCTTCGTCGCGAAGCGCTTTGCTCTGGGAGCCTCGGTATCGACATCGACCGCGCGGTTGACTTGCAAGGAGCCTCCTGAGTCAGAGGCTCTGGACGACGCGAGCGGCCTTCCATGAAGTCCAGAACTACCCGCCCCTTCGCGGTGATGCGCCACCCGCCATTTAGACGCTCAACCAGCTTTTGCGAGAATATGTCCAGATCAGGCACGTGCGCGGCCAATCGCTTGGTTCGATCGGCCCAATCGCGTCCGCTGGTCGCAAGGAGTGCCATGTCGCGCTTGAGATCCGCCATTGCCGCGAAGCCATCCGGATAGCTTACCAGGATCTTCAGAACTGTGACCTGGAAGTTCACGTCCTCACGCCTTTCGCCACTATCGCCACATCGTCGGCGGCTCCGTGAGAGCCTCACGTCCGATCTGCCTGAGGCGCTCGGGAGACGCGTACCCTCGGCTGGCGGCTTCCAGAACTTTCGAGGCAACATGGGCCCGGGCGCCCGTGTTGTGAGTGGCAATGTGCCCGCAGATCTCACCGATGACGGCGCGCACAAGAGCGGTGGTTGCGGCATTAAGCATAGGGTCCCGCAGGGAAAACCTATCTGGCGAATTCACTCTGGTCCAAAATTCAAGATGTTAAACGTCCCAAGCGCTGCGGAGATTGTAATTTCAAAGTCTGCGCTTGGCAAACCCGGAGAAACACCCCCAAGCACTGCAGTGCAGCGTCGCTCAGGACCCCCCACTCCTCAAACTTAACGTTGAGGACGCGACTAAGCCATCTCCGATGCGAGAACCGAACGTTTCTCCTCGCAGCGTTCACAATGTCCGACTGGCGCCACGCACACGCGGCTCGAGCGGGACCGCTTCACTGTCTTCAAGAGGCTTGGTCGGGGAGAGCTTTGCCGCTCTCCTCCTCGGAACCGACCGGCGGATCAGATCTTCTTTCCGATCCGTTCTTCGCTGGCTGCTAATTCGCCTGGCTTCACAAATCCTTTTCGGTGGTGAACGAGCCAGCAAAGCCAGCACCAGTATATGTTTCTATGTTCGTACTGCAACATCGTGCCAGTCCCCCATTCCTGCTATCTCACGAACCTACCAATGACTGAGATCAAACAGTGATGAGCAGTGCAATCGCTGCGGGATCGCGATCAAGGCGTCCGCGATGTGCCCCCGGTCCGGCGTTCTACCTGGTGGGGCCGCGTCCTAGCTGATCGTTACGATTATCCAACCCTCAAGAATGTGGCGGCCCACGGACAGGTCCATGTCGGAGTATTAATATCGAACCTGAGAGTTGCGAATCGGCTATCTCACCCGCTAGAAGCCGCAATTGTGCGTTCAAGAGCTGAAATTTGAAGCAATCACCCGTGATGGCCGCCCCCTGCTGCGAGTGAGACGCTTGTCCGGATTCGATAGAAGCGAGCGCGCCGAAATGATCATTGTGGCTGCCGGCACCGCTCCTGCGCGCAAGACCGGCGAAGGGCAAATTCCGCGTCTCATGTCTGCGCCTCACGTCGACCCAAGAGACCTAATTCCTCTCAAATAGGCAGCAGGCGATTTCGTCGCGAGTCGGGGCTCGCTCGATATATATAAGAGGCCGGCTGAGGCAGATCGCAAGCGTCGTCCAGAGTCAGGCCGCCCTCGCTGCGTGAGGCTTCGGCAGCATACTCCGCATCCCGCCCCGATGACCATTCACGCTGACCGGCAGATCACGAGCGAGATTGTCACGATCTGTTGTGCCCCTCTGCATGTCATGGATCGTATAGTAGTGAGCTGCACGAGGATCCCAAATCGCCACATCTCCGGCCTGCCAGCTCCACCTAACCGAATTTTGCGGCGCAGTGATATAGGAGTGGAGCAGATGAAAGAGCTTCTGGCCCGTATCCTTCTGTAATCCGACGAATCGATCTACGACATTACCAATGGCAAGAACGCGTTCACCCGTCAGGGGATGGATTCTCACCACCGGATGGTCGACTTCAAAGCCTGTTTGAGCGAGCTGCTCGTTCGGAAACTTTGTGTTCGCCTCGGCATCGCATGCTTCCAGGCCGTCCGCAGACTCACCGCGATGAATAGCCCACAGCTCGTCAGCCAGCTTACGAAGCGGCAGCGGAAGGTCGAGATAGGCAGTTCGCATGTTCGACCAGGCCGCCTCGTGGCTGCCGGGTGCGATCGTCCCGGACCGTAGAAGGCAGAGTCCTGAATCGACATGATGAATGATATTCGTAGACCGATGGTCATATGAGGCATATTCGACGGTCGCGAGCGGAACGGAAGGTGCGAGCGAGGGCTGCGAGCCTGCGTTGCCGAGCATAGCCACCAAGCGGTACTGTTCGGCCTCGTCAAGATGCGTCTGGTCACGGAAGAAGATGACTTGCTGCTCATGCAGGACTTGTCGAATGGCACAGAGAACGTCCTGCGACATTTTGGAAGAAAGTTTGACATTCACAATCTCGGCACCAAGCCGCAGCGCCCGCCTAATGACGCTTGTCCGCGGAATGAATGCATCAACGATTTTCGTATTTCGCATCGTTCTATCCTCATCCTATGATCCGGTAGAGCAACACTCCGCCATCGCCGGTCGCTTGAGCGATCGTCGATTTGGCGCTTCGTGGTTCAATCGAAAAAGTTTCTTCTTGAGCAAAGGCCGTCGGCAGGGACTCTACTACGGCATGATGACTTCGCTCTGACGTTGAAAATGTAGGAGCGATCTTCGCTCAGTCAATGAAACGAATTCGTCTTTGTTTCTAATGAACCGGAATCTTTCCTTCGCGAACGCAGCAGTCACGGCAATATCTTTTGAGGTAGCGAGAACCGGCCGGTTGTCGGCCTCCTGCCAAAGTCACTACCGTGTTCATTCCTTCTCGGGCTGACAACGTCCCAAAACGAACTCCGCCGCAGAATGACCTAGGCTACGGATACACTGATACAGCTTTATGACGAGGTACGGGCGATCTCATCAAATTGCATATCAAAGGCCACTCTCAGGCCATGTCAGCCGTGCTTCCAGTTGGCAGGTGTCAATTAGACAAGACTCGCTACGCACGAGAACGCCATGATGCGCGACCACACCCCAAAAGGCCGTGATTGAGTGGCTGAGAACTCAGCGACGGCCGATGCCGATGATTTGTGGCGCGCAACCCTGTCAGGTCATTCCGCTATGGGCAGTCGAAGGCACGCAGCAATCCTGCTCCAAAGAAGCGCCCTCCAGTGAAATTCTGCTGCGGGTAAACCCGACAACCTTTAAAATCGGTCGGCCTTGCGGCGTCGGGAAAGCAGGGTTGTGGTCAGAGTACTTCACTGCCGTCACTAGATCCTCACGCCCTCACTCGGGTTGATCAGATAAAGCGAGCAAAGATAAAGATGGAGAGCACAGAGCCGAGCGCGCTTGAAAGGCACAGGTGCCCTCAACTCTGCTACGGCTGATCACATACCGCCCCCTACTCCAAGGGACGTTCCGGCGCTTCTGGATTGCGAGCCTGATCTCAAAAGCGAAGGAAGGCGGGGTGGATGGGCCACCGAAATTCGTCGCCGGCGGACAAGGTGGCGCTGGCTCAAACTGCTCGCGGATTGCCGGTGACGCTCATAGCAATATCAGCGGGCGCGAATCGCAGCTTCGCTGCCAGCCCTTCAATGACTTTGTCCGAAACACGAAGCTGTCCGCGCTGTCGCTACACGCAAATGGTGCTAATTCGGGGCGCGCAGATTGATTTTCCCTGAAGCCGACGCCGCCACGCGATGTCGAACGACTACTCGATGTCCTTAATTGAACAGCGCCCGAGCTCGACGCTTCACCTACGAAATGTTGCGTTGACGCAGTTTCTGCGAGCTTCGGTGTATTCGCGCAAAAAAGCTGCAAGATCTCCCAGCGAACGCCGCCAATACTCGTGAGGAAATGAGTATGCGATGGGTGCTTGCACGAATTTCACGACGTTTCGTGCAAGATTGGAGTTGCCGCGAGTTCATCTACTTGCTGCAGCTCCTAGGCCCTTTGGGGCGTTTCCTCCCTGACTTGGCCGCGCGGTATGTCGCGCGGCCATTTTTCTAGAGCTCCGATTGAATCCACGATTGCCTCAGGACCAACGCCATGACCCCGACGGCTGCCACACGTACCCAACACACCTCCGCCTTGCACAACCGCCTTAAGGATCCGTCGCTGCTGCGGGACGCCTGCTATATCGATGGCACCTGGGTCGGATCGCCTTCACGCGCGGTCACCAACCCCGTCGACGGCGTGGAACTTGCCAAGATCCCGGTGATGAGCGCCGCCGAGACGACGCAAGCGGTCGAAGCCGCCGCACGCGCTTTCCCCGGCTGGGCCAAGTTGACGGCCAAGCAGCGCGCCAACATTTTGCGCAAATGGTTCGAACTGATCGCCGCGAACCGCGAGGACATAGCGCTGATCCTGACCTCCGAACAGGGCAAACCGCTCACCGAGGCGCTCGGTGAAGTCGATATTGGCGGCGCCTATGTTGAGTTCTTCGCCGAGGAAGCGCGCCGCGTCTATGGCGAGACGATTCCAACGCAGCGTGCCGATGCGCGGCTGCTCGCGATCAAGCAGCCGATCGGCGTTTGCGGCGCCATTACGCCGTGGAATTTCCCTTGCTCGATGATCACCCGGAAGGTGTCACCGGCACTCGCCGCTGGCTGCACCGTGGTGCTCAAGCCCGCCAACGAAACCCCTCTCACCGCGCTGGCGCTGGTTGCTCTCGCCGAAAGAGCCGGCGTCCCGAGAGGCGTTTTCAACATTCTCACCGGCAATTCGTCGGCGATCGGCAAGGTTCTATGCGAGCATCCTGCGGTGCGCTTTATCGGCTTCACCGGCTCGACCGAAGTCGGCAAGATCCTCTATCAGCAGGCTTCCGCGGGCGTGAAGAAGCTAGGCCTCGAGCTCGGCGGCAACGCGCCGTTCATCGTGTTCGACGATGCCGATGTTGACGCCGCGGTAGAGGGCGCCATGGTCTCGAAATACCGGAACATGGGCCAGACCTGCGTCTGCGCCAACCGCATCTACGCCCAGGACAAGATCTACGACGAATTCGTCGATAAGCTGTCAAGGAAGGTCGCCGCGATGAAAATCGGCAACGGAACGGAAGACGGCGTCACACAGGGACCACTGATCAACATGGAAGCCGTTGACAAGGTCGAGAAGCATATCGCCGACGCGGTGAAAGGTGGCGCGAAGGTGGTAATCGGCGGCAAGCGTCACGCGCTTGGCGGGAGCTTCTTCCAGCCAACCGTGCTCGCCAATGTCAGGCCTGACGCTCTCGTTGCACGCGAGGAGACCTTCGGCCCGCTCGCGCCCGTATTCCGCTTCAAGGACGAAGCCGACGTGATCGAGATGTGCAACGCCTCGCCGTTTGGTCTGGCTTCCTACTTCTACTCACGTGATATCGGGCGCGTCTGGCGTGTCGCAGAGGCACTGGAATCTGGCATGGTCGGTATCAACACCGGTCTGATCACGACCGAGGTGGCGCCGTTCGGAGGTGTGAAGGAAAGCGGCCTCGGGCGTGAAGGTTCCCACCATGGCATGGAAGAGTACGTTGAGATCAAGTACGTTATGATGTCGGGGCTCTGAACCTCCTGGTGCTATGCTGACAGATTAAGAACGAGTCGACTAACGCATTAAAAATTCACGCTCCTGCGCTGAAAGAACGAGTCAGCTTTGATTGTAGGAACGAGTTATTTTGTCGTGTCGGACTTTAAGTCCGAGTCGTTTTCTGTAAGCAACTGGTTTTTCTGAAGTTCACTAACGCGCTGGAGAAAGCTGCTCCAGCGCGGCTAAGCTGCCGGAGGCTGCTACCGCCGCAAGCGACGGGGATGGCAACATCCTGCCGGCGATGTTCTGGCGCTTCACGCAGGCGATGCCCGAGAAGGTCTCGGCGCGCTGCACATTCTTCGCATGGTCAAGCAGCATCGGCGCGCAGCCCGACGCGTCCACGAATAGGTATCGAGCCTGGGATTGCCGCCATCGTCCGGATTCCAGTGCTAGACCTGGAATCAGTGTCTTTCCGGCCGGCTTCGGCCACACGGTTTTTTTCGGTACGCGAATGTTTCGGAAGCCTGAAATCAACCATGGTTACCTCCGGCACGCTCAAGAACAATCGTGGGAACGAAGAGGCTCGACTCACTTGTGAAATTCAGCCCGCCTCGAAGCAGCGCAATTGCAGGAGATCGTCGAGTACCCCGAACAGGACAACGCGAAATGTTGGAACCATGGCGAGCACCAGCAGCAGCAGCAGCAGGAAGACCGCGTAAATCACCATCGCTGTGGCTTGCTAGCGAGACTGTAAGCGGCTTTCAGCATGCATTCTCTCCTGGCTCGCGCGCACCATGTTGGCGCCCATGGTCAGCGTCGCCGCTCCCCACACCAGGAACCCGATAACCCAAAGACGCGCTGGCCTTCGGACACCGTTTCGTTGACCTGATGCAGCGCAGGATCTCGTGATCGCCACGCCCTCGAGAAGATTGAAGATGGCCCCGAGCAACATCGCGCCGAGACTTTGCATGCGGGACCCCGCAATTCGCCGTTCCGCACCCGCTGCCATAGCAGATAAAGCCCTGCGAGCACGAGAACGTAGGCGGCGTTGAACAATGGAAGACAGGCGCTTGGGTGGTACCGGCTCTCAGTCTGGGGATGGGCACCTTTGGGGGGGTTGGTCGGCTCCCTGCCTGGGGCAGCACCGACGCAAACGAAGCCGGCGCCTCTCAGATATCTGCCTCGACGCCGGCGTATCGATGTCTGACAGCGCAGACGGCTATTCTCTCTGCGAGTCCGAGCGCATCGTGGGCAAGCCATTAAAGGGAGCCGTGACAAGTTGTTGATCTCTACCAAGGCAACGTTCCGCTTTGGCGATGCCCGCTGCGTCCGGAAACGCCGCGCTCTCCCCGCTGACGGTGCTCGACGAGCTCTCCCGCTACCCAGGGAGATCACCCTTGTGGCGGACACCGGCTACATGGCAGCCTGGACGGGCGTTCTGTTTCCGGCGCTGCGATACGATGCGTTCTTCCGCGCAGTTGGATCGCTCGGCTGGGCCCTTCCCGCTTCCCTCGGCGTCCAAATCGCGCGACAGGAGAAGGTGGTGTGCGTCACCGGCGATCGCGGCGCGGGCTATCATCTGGCCGATATCGAGACCGCGGTCCGGTACAAGCTGCCTGTGGTGATCATCGCCATGAACAACAGCGCGCTCGCCTTCGAGTACCACGAGCAGAAGTACCGCTGGAACGGCAATGTCGTCGCGGGAGTGAACGATTTCGGCCGGGTCGACTTCGCTGCGGCTGGCATCGCCCTCGGCGCAAGAGGCGGGCGCGTCACGGGCCGCGACAAGTTTGCGGCAGCCCTGGCGATCGCCATGAAGGCATCGGATCCGTTCGTGATCGATGTCGTCATCGACAAGGAGGCCTTTCCGCCCGTCACCAATTTCGACGCCGTGATGGAACGGAAGCTCTAGATTTGCGGATGGAGCGCCGGAAAGAGCCGGCGCGCCGTCAGCCGATCCAACCAACAATAATCATAAGCAATCATAACGAACCGGGGTGGAAACCATGAAGACTCGTCGAGCTATCGTTGGAGCTGCAGCGGTTGGACTGTTGCCGTTGGCCGCTCCCACCGTCGTCCGCGCGCAGAAAGCCACGGTCCGCTGGCGTCTGGCGTCCAGCTATCCCAAGAACCTCGACACCATCCACGGCATGGCCATTCGCCTCGCCAAGCACGTCGCGGAGATGACGGATGGCGGCTTCCAAATCCAGGTGTTCGGCCCCGGCGAAATCGTGCCGGGCCTGCAGGTGCTCGATGCCATTCAGAGCGAGACGGCCGAGTTTGGGCATACCGCCTCGATCTACTACAGCGGCAAGAACAAGGCGTTCGCGATCGACACCGGGCTGCCCTTCGGCATGACTCCGCGTCAGCATCTGTCCTGGATGTATCGCGGCGGCGGGCTCGAGCTGTTCAGGGAGTTCTTCAAGTCCTATGGGATCGTGAACTTTCCCGGCGGCAGCACCGGCGTGCAGATGGGCGGCTGGTTTCGCCGCGAGGTCAACACACTCAATGACCTGAAGGGCCTAAAGATGCGCATCCCCGGCATCTCCGGCGACGTCGTCGCGCGGCTCGGGGTCGTTCCGCAAAACATCGCCGGCGGCGAACCTATCCTGCATTGGAGAGAGGCACGATCGACGCCGTCGAATGGTCGGCCCCTACGACGACGAGAAGCTCGGTTTCAACAAGGTCGCCAAATACTACTATTACCCGGGCTGGTGGGACTGCACGGGACAGCTGGCGTTCTATGTCGGCGCGAAGGCGTGGTCATCGCTGCCGTCACACTACCAGCGCGCGTTTGAAGTGGCGGCCGCGGAGGCGTCGTGGGACATGCTGTCGCACTACGATGCCAGCAACATGGCGCCGCTGCGCCGCTTGATCGCAAATGGCGTCGAGCTCAGGCCGTTCTCCCGCGAGATCATGGAGGGCGGCTACCGCGCGGCTTTCGCGCTGTACGCCGAAGAAGCGGAGAAGAATCCCGACTTCCGCAAGATCTACGGCGAATGGCTCAAATTTCGCGAGGACATCGTGACTTGGTTCAGGGTGGCAGAAGCGAGCTTCGAATCCAATCTCTACAGCCTGTACAAGAGCTGAGCGCGGTCAGGCCCGGCACGACGTTGCCAGCGAAAGTGGCAGGTTCGAGCCGCTCCATTAGCCAACCTTCATTTGTGCTGCCGGAGTTCGCTCAACCTCGGAAGCAACGTCGGTTATTATCTCGCGTAACCACGCCAGCGCTGGATCCATGTGAAACGACGCTGGCCATTGAAGAGCCTCCCGAAATGCCGGGAAGCGGACAGGCGCGCGTAGCAATTTTAGTGGAAAATTTCTCGCAAAGATCGCAGCGAGGCGATGATGCATGGTTGCGATCCGGTCTGTCCCGATCACCATGGCAGCCATCGCCGTAAAGTTCGGGGCAATGACCTCGACGCGCCGTCGATAACCTAGCTGGACGAGCGCACGCTCATCGAAGGATACCCCGCCCATAAGCCCGAGTTGAGCCGTTATATGTCCGGCTTGCAGATAACGCCGGAGCGAGATCGAACGGCCGATCTGGCGGCTTCCGCGCCAGGCGACGCAGCAGAATTCGTCTGCAAACAGATGCTGGCTGGGATGGCCGTCAATGAGATTCGACGTCGGCACCACGGCAAAATCGACCTCCCCTCGCTGAAGCTGGTCATCGACCCGGTCGCTAAAGGGAAGAATTTCAAGGCAAACGCGCGGTGCAGCCTGATAGACGCGCTTCATCACGGCATGCATCAATACGATGCTCGCATAATCGGAAACGACCAGACGAAAACGACGTTCCGAGCTCACCGGGTCGAATTTCGGGGGCGAGATCAGGTTGGCCCGGATACGCAGCAATATGTCCCGCGTCGGCTTTTCCAGCGATTGCGCCAACGGCGTTGGCACGAGCTTTCGCTGTGAAATCGTGAAAATCTCGTCGCCGAAGTACTGACGCAATCTTCCAATGGCTGCGCTCATCGCCGGCTGGCTCAGATGAAGCCGGCGACTGGCCCCCATGACGCTGCGCTCTTCGAGGATCGCGTCGAGAGCGACCAGGAGATTGAGGTCCAGCCCCTCGAACCGCATCTATCGCATCCATCCTGTGAATATCACGGATCAATATAATCGATTTTTCAGATTTCGGGAACCATGCAACTAAATTCAGCGCGCTGAAAACGCCGCCAAACACAATCGCGCTCCGGAGGAACACCGTGATCAAGCCATGGATCTTCGAATTCATGCAGGCCCCCAATCCGAGCGATGGGACCGTCCTGCCGGGCGCCGTGACGGCCGTGTTCAACGACAATTTCGCCTTCTGGTTGGAAGCCGAACGGCTCGGCTTTGAAGGAATCTTCTTCAGCGAGCATCACTTCGCCCACTCGTTGAGCCCTTCCCCCAATCTCCTGATCGCCGCCATCTCCCGCCACACCAAAAGGCTGCGCCTGGGGACGATGGGAAACGTGGTGCCGCTCTATGAGCCGTGGCGCGTCATCGAAGAGCTGACGATGCTCGACCATCTGACGAACGGGCGCTTGGAGATCGGCTTTGCAGCCGGAGTTCCGCAGGAACTGGCGCAGATCGGTCTCGGCATGGCGGAGGCCCGCGAGCGATTCAACGAGGCTCTCGAGATACTCGATGCGGCCCTAGCGAACCCCATTATCAACCACCGTGGAAAGTATTGGACCTTCGAGAACCTCAACCTGATGCCGGGCATCTTCCTGCAGCCTGCGCCGCCGAAATGGACCACCGTCGTCAGCACTGCATCCGCGCAGAAGTCCGCTCAACGGCAATCTAAGATTTGCACCGGCTTCGAGTCGGTCGCCCGCATATCCGAGATATTCGATGCATACCGAAGGGAGTGCGCCGCACTCGCACAGCCCGCAGGCCCCAACCAGTTCGGAATCCGCCGCAACATCTCCGTTTCGCGCGACGCCGCCGCGGCACGCGAAGAGGCGCGGACCGCAAAGGCGGCGACCTTGAAGATCGTCGCCGGCGATCCACGTGTCGCCGACCGCGCATCGTCAACCCTCGATGCGCCGAAGGCCGGAGCCGGATTTTCGCTGCATGACGACGATTACGTCGCGGGCACGCCGTCCCAGGTCGCCGAGCAGATCATCGATCAATGCCGCACATGTGGTGCGGGGCATTTTCTCGCGATGCTGAGCCGGGGCAGTGCGGCGCGACGCCTCGAATCGCTCGTTCTCTTTGGCGAGGAGGTTCTTCCCCAGATGCGGCGCGCGCAGATTGGCTGAGCGCCCGCCCCTGGCGGCACAACGGCTGGAGCAGAGGATGATTCAGGACAGGCCTCTCGTTCTCGGGATTGGTGGAACGCCGCGATCCGGGTCGTCATCCGAGCGCGCGCTCACCATCAGCCTCAAGGCGGCCGAGCGAAGAGGCGCAAGGACAATCCTGCTCTCCGGCACAGAATTGCTGCTGCCGATGTACATGCCCGGGCAGCCGCCATCTGAACAGGCTTCCCGCCTCCTGGCCGCGCTTCGTCAATGCCACGGCCTGATCGTCGCCTCGCCCGCCTACCACGGATCGATATCCGGATTGATCAAGAACGCGCTCGACTACGCCGAGGAGCTAAGGACCGACGCGCGCGCCTATCTCGACGGAATTCCGGTCGGCTGCATCGCATGCGCTGGCGGCTGGCAGGCGGTTGGGCAGACGCTGGCGGCGCTCCGAACGATCACGCATGCGCTCCGGGGCTGGACTACCCCGTTTGGAGCGATGCTCAACACCTCCGCGGTGTTGTTCGACGCCGACGGAAACTGCACCGATCCGGCAACCGCGCGCCAGCTCGAGACGGTCGGCCACCAGGTGGTGGATTTTGTGCGCATGCAACGCCTCGCAAGACAGCTAGCGCCTCCCATTGGGATGGACGCGCGGCGGGCCTGGAAGGAGCAGGGAGTTTGAGGTGACATTCGAAACCCTAAGACTCGACATCGACGGTGTCGATACGGTGATAAAGGCTATCGGACAGGGACCCGCCGTCCTGGCCCTTCATGGCGCAGCAACCATCGAGGGGCATGAATGGGCGCGCGGTCTCGCCAACAGGTTTCGCGTGTATCTGCCGTTTCACCCTGGCTTCGGCGAAAGCGGGCCCGCCCCGCACGTTTGCGGAATGCAGGATCTGACCGTCCATAACTTGCGGCTCGTCGCGGCGCTGGGGCTTGATCGGCCGCACCTTGTCGGACATTCCATGGGTGGTTGGATGGCCGCGGAAATGGCTGTCGTCGCGGGCGAGCGTTTTGCTCGTCTGGTGCTCAATGCGCCCGCAGGATTGAACCATCCCGATCATCGCGGCGCCGACCCCCGCAGCGTCATTCCGCAGGATTTGCCGCAATACTTCGCTCATCGCGCCGAGATCGCGGCCCAATACTTTCCCGGAGGCGCGCTTGCACCTCCACTCGAACGGTTCGTCGCGGCAAGGGAAAGAGAAGGCAGGGCGCTCGGCCACATCATGAAAGCGCATGGCATGGGACACCCAAATCTCCGTCGCTGGCTGAGCCGCATCCCCAATGAAACCCTCCTGCTCTGGGGCGATAAGGACAGGATCGCGCTGGCCAGCCAGGCCGAGCTATGGGCAAAAGAGATTCCAAACGCACGCATCCATATCGTGCCTGATGTCGGGCACTTTGCCATGCAGGAAGATCCAAACTGCGTCACAGCGATCGGCGATTTCCTCGGTTGAATTGCGCGAGCTGCCTCTTTGCAGCGAGCGAGATCCTCAAGGTGGATCAAAGATCTACCATGTACCAACAATCAAAGTTCAGGGAGACGCATATGAGGGCCATCGTGACCGCGCTTGCTCTGGTTGCGAGTATGTTATCGCCATCGCTGGCGCAGACTTCGCCCACTCCTTCGTCGACTTCTACGTCGGCTCCCTGGCCGACCCATCCCATTCGCCTCATCGTCAACTTCCCGGCGGGCGGGGCTGCCGATCTGCTTGCCCGTCTGATCGGACAGTCGCTCAGTGAGACCTTCGGGCAACCCGTGGTCGTCGAAAACAAGGGCGGCGCCAACGGAAATCTCGGTGGCGAAATGGCAGCCCGCGCGACACCGGATGGCTACACCTTGTTGATGTCGTCAGGCGGCATGGTTGCGATCAATCCGCATTTGTATGCCAACCTGCCCTTCGATCCGACGAAAGACATCGTTCCCGTCGCTTCCGTTGCGCGTGTCCCCTTCTATCTCGTCGTTCGCACGCAGAATTCGGCGCAGGATTTCAAGGCGTTCGTCGCCGATCTCAAGGCCAACCCGGGCAAGCGCAATTTCGGATCGCCGGGTATCGGCAGCTCTCCACATCTCGCCGCCGAGCTGCTCAAGAAGATGACCGGCACGGACGCCGTGCATGTGCCCTATCGTGGCGCAGCTCCGGCGCTGAATGACCTGCTGGCGGGACAGATCGACTTCCTGTTCGACCCCGGCATCGCCATCGAGCACGTGAAGTCCGGCGTACTGCGGGCTCTTGCGATCGGAAGCCCGCAGCGCTCGCCTCAGCTCCCCGACGTGCCGACACTGGATGAGCTTGGCCTCACCGGTTTTGACGCGGACGCTATCTTTGGCGTCTATACACCTGCCGGAACCCCGCAGGAGGTCATCCTGCGCCTCAACACCGAGGTCAACCGGGCGCTCGCGACGGCCACGTTGAAGGAACGTATCACTGCCGTTGGCAATGTACCTGTGGCGATGTCACCTGATGCGTTCGGTGCGAGAGCCCGCGAAGATTCCAAGCGGTTTGGCGAGATCATCCGAGAGCGCGGGATCACGGGTGGCAACTAGTGCTGGAAGTCATATCGCGATGTACAAGTCCTTATTAGCAAGAAACCGTAGTTTGGCGGACAAATCGGCGCGATTGTCACTATTCGGAGCCCTGTTCTAGCGAAGAGTAGCCACGCTCGGAGCTTGGGATCCTGATGGTCTAACCATAGCGCCTCTAGCCAGGTTAACCCCTCACGCGCTCCAACTTCTGCAAGCACCGCGTGGCGAGAACCACGGCCGGCATGTCCTCGTCGGGAAAATTCGTCTTCCAGTCGGTGACGCCGACCTCGCCAACATACATGTCGCCTCTGGAGTCCAGCGCGATACCATGCGGCGCGAGGAATTTGCCGCTCGCAAGACCCGGGCCATCCTCGCCACCGAGCCGCGCGATGCGCTTGCCCCTGGCATCCACGATCGACAGCCGCGGGCCGAGATTGGGCACCTTGCGGTTGACCGGCATGGCGGGACCGAGCTCGCCAATGACGAAGGTGGGATTCTTAGCCCCACCGCAAGAGCACAGTGCGCAGGGCCGGTGCAGATTGTTCCACTGGGTCTCGTATTTGCCGTTGCCGTCGAACACCTGCACGCGATGGTTCTCGCGATCGGCGACATAGACCCAGCCATCGGCATCGGTGACGATATTGTGCACGATGTTGAACTGGCCAGGATCAGTGCCCGGCGCGCCCCAGCTCCTGATCAGCTTGCCGTCAGGCGTGAATTTGTGGATACGGGCGTTGCCGTAGCCGTCGGAGACGTAGATCTCGCCATTCGGCGACAAAGCCGTGTGGGTGCAGCGATGGGAGGGATCGCCGCTCATGAATGGTGCGGGCTTTTGGGGGGCGCCGATCGTCAGCAGCACCTTGCCGTCCGTCGTGCATTTTCGCACGGTGTGGTCGCCGTCGTCGGTGCAGTATAGATTGTCGGCGGTGTCGATATGCAGGCCGTGAGCGCGGGAGAACAGTCCCTCGCCCCAGCTGCGCAAGAAATTGCCATCGCGATCGAACACCACCATCGGATGGGTGCCACGGTTGAAGACGTAGACGCGGTCCTTGCTGTCGACGGCGACGGAGGCGACGTCGGTGAGCTGCCAGCCCTCCGGCAGCTTCGCCCAATTGTCGACGACGCGGTAGCGGTGCTCGCCCGAGCCGAGAACGGCAGACACCTGATCTCTCATCATTGCAAGAGTGCGATGCCGGACAGCCTAGCCGAACGTGCAGCCCTTGGATTCCAGCACCTTGCCGATGCCGGAGAGCTCGAGGATGTCACCGCCGGCCTTGAGCGCCTTCATCACGCCGGCTTCCTTGTCCTCGCGCGCCGCCGACTTGGCGCAGACGTCGGCGACGTTCTCCTTCGGCACGATCACGACGCCGTCGTCATCGGCGCTGACGATGTCACCTGGGCGGACCGCGATGCCGCCGATGACGATCGGCTGATTGATGGTGCCGAGGGTCTCCTTGACGGTGCCTTTCATGCAGAGGCCGTAGGAGAAGACGTTGAAGCCGGCGTCACGCACCGCAAGGCCGTCGCGAACGCCGGCATCCGTGACCAGGCCGACGATGCCCTTGGCGACACAGGCCGTCGCCAGCACTTCGCCGAAACCGCCCTGCTCGGGATGATCGCCCGCGCTCACCACGAGCACGTCGCCGGGCTTTGCCAGCGAAATCGCCGTGATCAGCATCATGTTGTCGGCCGGATGGCAGCTCACCGTCAGCGCCGGTCCGCAGGCGCGCATGCCGGAATAGATCGGCTTGATGCGGGAGGTCAGCGCGCCCGAGCGCCCTTGCGCCTCATGCAGGGTGGACGGAGGAAACTTCTTGATGCGCTCGACAAGCTCGGCGGTGGGCCGATCGAATGTCCTGATCACATGCACCATGAAAACCTCCTTGCGGTCGCGATCTCCGTTACACCTCCATAACCAACCGCCCGGGGGCGGCAAATTCAGATTTTAGGATTGCCGCATCGTGTTTCGTTATGGCTCGTCCTTCGGCCCGTCCGGAAACGACGTTGGGCCACCCGCGGCGATGGCAGCCGAGCCGAGCTGGGCGTCGAACGGCCCCCAGGTCTTGACGATGATCTCGAGCAGGATCTTGTAGACGGCGAATGCGGCGTCGGACAACGCAGCGTTATCGGAAATGCATAACGACATCTGCTGCGAGGCCGACGGCGCGTTAATGCGCCGAATGCAGAGTTCGTCGAGGTTCGGCAACTCCTTTGCGATCGACATGGGCAGCACCGCCGCCCCCACGCCGGCGGCAATCGCCGAAGACAGGGTCGATTGGGAGTGGATCTCGGCGACGATGCGCGGGCGGAGTCCGACCTCGGCGCAGACCCGCTCCACCGTCTGTCGCAGAAAGGATTCCCGATATGGAAGCAGCAGGTCGAATTCTGCGACCTCCGCCGCCGAAACGTCCTCCGAAGGCATCTGCTCCGGATACATGCTGCGAGGCGCGACAAGGTAAAAGTACTCGCGCATCAGCGGCTTGTAATCGAGACCGGTCACCGGTCGCTCGCCGTAGAGGACAGCCATATCCATGCTCCCCTTCAGCATCATCTCGCTGAGCATGACCCCGGAGCTGTCGTAAATGTGCGGCACGATGCCGGGATAGCGTTCGCGCACCTGCATCAGCAGCGGGGTCGCCAGCAATGCCGCCGAACTGAGCGGGGCCAGTCCGATCGTGACGTTGCCGGTCAGCTCCGGCTTGTTGTCCAGAATTGTGCGCCTCGCCTCTTCGAGCTGCCGCTGGATCGACTTGGCATAACGGTAGAGAATTCTTCCGGCCTCGGTGGGCTTGACCCCGCGGGCGCTGCGGTCGAGCAGCTTGCACTTGAAGTCCGCCTCCAGGCTCGCAATGTGCTGGCTCAGGGCCGGCTGTGCGACATTCAGCACCTTCGCCGCGCTCGTCATGCTGCCGAGATCCACGACCTTGATGAAGGCCTCCAAACGTTTCGTATCCAATACGGCGTCTCCGCATATCCAGTCAGGGAGCAGTGCAGCAGCAATAGGCTGAAGCTATGGGATCAGAAGGAATTGTTCTTACCACTGGGAACCTGAGGGGCCTATAGCTAGTGCTGAACTCGTCCGCCGCTCGCGTTGCAGCCGACGCCATCAGCGGGTTGGACGGTAGCAGAGGAGCCCTCGCGGATGGGATTTTCGGACTATCGTACGGCCCTGGTGACGGGCGCATCCTCCGGAATAGGGGCTGCGACGGTTCGCCGCCTGAGTGCGGAAGGGCTCGAAGTCTACGCCGTGGCCCGCGACGCCACTCGCCTGAGCGCCCTGTCGGCAGAGACCGGTTGCCGACCCTGCGCCGTCGACATCAGCGACCTCGATACGCTTGCGGCCTTGGCGAAGTCGGTCGAGTTCGACGTCCTGGTCAACAACGCCGGTCAGTCCCGGCGCGGCAATATCCTGGACACCACGCCCGAGGATGTCGACGCCCTGATCGACGTCAATCTGCGCGCGGTCCTGCATCTGACGCGGCTGGTCGTGCCGGGCATGGCGCACCGCGACCGCGGCCATGTCGTCAACATCTCCTCGATCGCCGGCCACTACGCATTCGGCGGCGGCAACACCGTGTATCACGCCACCAAGGCCGGCATTCACTCGCTGTCGCAGCAACTCCGTGTCGATCTCTACGGGACCAGGGTTCGTGTCACGGAGATATCGCCGGCGCGGGTCGAGACCGAGGTTTTCGGCCGGCTGCTCGGTGACCTCGCCGAAGCCAAGCGCCGCTTCTTCGACGACTATGATTCACTTCAGCCCGAGGACATCGCCAATTCGATCGCGTTCGCGGTTGGGTCTCCGGCACGCATGAATGTTGCCTTCATGGAAGTCCTGCCGACTCAGCAGGTCGTCGGCGGCCTCAATTTTGCACAGAAGAGCCGGCCGCCTGCGGAGTGACGCATGAACGCCCCTAACTCGACAGGCTGTCAACGCGGAACGTGACCGTGGATCTCTCCAGAATCGAACAACTCGTCGATCTCGTTACACGCTCTTCCATCGCGGAGCTGGACCTCACGCAGGACGGCACCCGCATCCGCATCCTCAAGCGCGCGTCTACAGACGCGTCTGCGGTTCCGGCCCAGTCTACAAACCGAGTCAAGGTTGAGGCCCCCACTCTCAATCATCAGGAAAGCCCAGCTCCCGCGGCAGCTGCCGACATTGTCGTGCCCGCACCGATGCATGGCATCTTTTACCGGGCTGCGGCGCCGGAGGAGCCACCGCTGGTCGAGGTCGGCGCGCGGATCGAGGCCGGGCAGAAGATCTGCATCATCGAAGCGATGAAGACCTTCATCGACATCGCCGCCGAGGCGCCCGGCGTCGTGCTTGCGGTCCTCGCGGAGAACGGTGAGGAGATCGCAGCGGGTCAGGCCCTGTTCCGGATCGGTCCTGTGAGTTCATCCTGATGTTCGACAAGGTCCTGATCGCCAATCGGGGCGAGATCGCGCTTCGCATCCAGCGCGCCTGTCGGGCGATGGGTCTCAAGACGGTCGTCATTTACTCGGAAGCGGACTGTGACGCGCGCTATGTCGCGCTCGCCGATGAGGCACTCTGCATCGGGCCGGCGCCGGCGAGCAGCACCTATCTCAACGTTGCGGCGATCCTGCTCGCAGCCGAGGTCAGCGGCGCCCAGGCGATCCACCCGGGTTACGGATTTCTCTCGGAAAGCGCGGACTTCGCCGAACGCGTCGCGCGCGCCGGTCTCACTTTCATCGGCCCGCCTGCGGACTGTATCCGCACCATGGGGGACAAGGTCGCGGCCAAGCGCGCAATGCGGCTGGCAGGCGTGCCTTGCGTGCCGGGGCCGGACAGCGCCCTGCCGGATGATCCGGCCGAGGTGCACGTGATCGCGCGGGGTATCGGATATCCCGTCATCATCAAGGCCGCCGGTGGCGGCGGCGGACGCGGCATGCGGATCGTGCGCAGCGAGGCCGCGCTGGACGAGGCGCTGGCGCTGACCCGCGCGGAAGCCAGCAAGGCCTTCAAGAACGCTGCGGTCTATATGGAGAAATTCCTCGAAAAGCCGCGCCATATCGAGATCCAGGTGCTGAGCGACCAGCACGACAATCATCTCTGGCTCGGCGACCGCGACTGCTCGCTCCAGCGCAGGAACCAGAAGGTGGTCGAGGAAGCCCCCGCGCCAGGCATCGACCGCGCACTGATCGAGCAGGTAGGCGCGAGCTGCGTCGAGGCCTGCCGGCGGATCGGCTATCGCGGCGCCGGCACCTTCGAATTCCTTTACGACGATGGCCAGTTCTTCTTCATCGAGATGAACACGCGCGTCCAGGTGGAGCATCCCGTCACCGAGATGACGTCGGGCATCGACATCGTCAAGGCGCAGATCCGGATCGCGCAAGGCGAGCCGTTGGGCATCGTGCAAGGCGACATCGCACGTATCGGCCATGCCATTGAATTCCGCATCAATGCCGAGGACCCCGCCACTTTCGCGCCCTCGCCCGGCACGGTGACGCGCTGGGATGTTCCCGGCGGCATCGGCATCCGCGTCGATTCGCATATCACCGCCGGCGCCACCGTTCCCCGGCACTACGACTCGCTGATCGGCAAGCTGATTGCCCACGGCGTCACTCGCGACGAGGCCATGGCGCGTGCACGCGTCGCCTTGTCTGAGCTGCGCGCCGAAGGCATCCGAACCAATGTGCCGCTGCATCAGGCGATCCTCGCCGATCCGACCTTCTGCCGGGGCGGCTACGACATCCACCATCTCGAGCACTGGATGAATGCGAAGGTGGCCGCGCAATGACGGCGTCCGACCGGCCGCGGATCAGCCTGCTCGGGACGTCAGCTCTCTTGTTCGAGGCACCCGGCGCGTTCGACCTGCCGCATCAGCGGCGCATCTGGGCGCTGGCGGCCACTGCATCGAAATGGCCCGGAATCCGCGAGGCCATTCCTGGCATCACCAACATGATGCTGACTTTCGAGACGCCTCCGCGCGAGCTCGACACCCTGGTCGCCGCGCTCAACGACGGCTGGGACGCGGCGGAAGGCCTCGCGATCGGCGGCCGCGAGATCAGGCTGCCTGTCACCTACGGCGGCGAGATCGGATCGCAGCTCCAATCCGTCGCCGATCATTGCGGCCTCTCCGTCGACGATGTGGTCTCGATCCATGCCGCCCCGCTCTACACCGTATTCGCGCTCGGCAGCCATCCCGGCTATTGCTATCTGGGCGGCATGGACCCGCGCATCACCATGCCGCGCCGGCAGACGCCGCTGCAACGCTCCGCAGGCGGCTCGGTGTCGATCGGCGGATCGCAGACCGGCGTCTCCGCATCGCCCGGCCCTAGCGGCTGGCACGCCATCGGGCACACGAGCTGGACCTTCTTCGATCCGTCCTGGCCGACGCCTGCCGCGCTCGCACCGGGCGATACGATCCGATTCCAGATCGAACGGGTGATCCGGTGATCGAGATCCTGTCAGTCACGGGGCCGGCCAGCGTCCAGGATCTCGGCCGCTTCGACCAGTATCGCTTCGGGGTCGGCACGTCTGGTGCGATGGACGATGTCGCGCTGCGCGCTGGCAACATCCTGCTCGGCAACCACGAGAACGCCGCCGGCATCGAAATCCCGATGCTGCCGTTCAAGCTTCGTTTCGAGCGCGACATGGCCTTTGCGCTCACGGGCGCCGATGTCGAGGCCGAAATCGCGGGACGCGTGATTGCGCCATGGTGGCGGTCGCACGCCCGTACCGGCGATATCTTGATCATCAAGGCAATGCCCCGCGGCGCACGGCTCTATCTGACCGTTGGCGGTGGCATCGACGTGCCCATGGTGCTGGGCTCGCGCAGCACGCAGTTTCGCGGCGAGTTCGGCGGCTGGCACGGACGGCCGCTCCAGGTGGGCGACATCCTGCCCTGCGCCGCGTCGACTTCGACCATCGGCGAGTTCGGGGTCGAGCCGGCCGAGATCACGCTGGCGCGGCCGAACACCGCCGTGGACGAGACCATCGTCAGGGTCGTGATTGCCGGCGAGTATGACGGGTTCGACGCCGCCACGCAGGCGCTGTTCTGGTCCATCAGCTGGAAGATCACGCCGCAGAGCAACCGTTACGGCTACCGCCTGCAGGGCCCCGCCGTGAAGCCGAAGGTGCCGATCGAGAAGCGCTCGCACGGCATCGTCCCGGGCGTGATCCAGATTCCGCCGAACGGACAGCCGATCATCCAGATGCGCGACGCGCAGACGTCCGGCGGTTACCCGAAGATCGCGACCGTGATCGGCGCCGATCTGTGGCGCATCGGGCAGGCGCGGCTCGGCAGCAGGCTGCGGTTCGAGCAAACTGCATATACCGATGCGCTGGCAGCCGAAGCCGAGATGTCGGCCTATCTCGATCGGCTCAGGACCAATGTGCGCCTTGTCGAGGAGACCCGAACATGCCGATAGAGCTGACCGACATCGCGCGTCTGGCGCAGATCCTCGAAAGGTCCGGCGTCGACACGATCGAGATCGAGGAGCCCGGCCAGTCCCTGAAGCTCGTCGTCGACACGGGCCAGCGAATGGCTGCGGCACCGACGCTCGCCGCCCCCGCTGCAGACCGTTCCGTCGTCGCCAAGGCCGACGTCGCAGGGCATTTCCTTGCGGCTCATCCCTGGCGGGACAAGCCGTTCGTCGCACAGGGCCAGCGCATCGAGGCCGGCGCGATCGTCGGCCTCGTCAAGATCGGGCTCTTGTATGCGCCCATCGTGGCACCGGCCGCCGGTATCGTCGATGCCGTGATCGCGAAGACCGGCGCAACGGTCGGCTACGGCACACCGGTCGTGCGCATCCGCCCGCTCAGTTGAGCAGGACGGTTGCGGGCGTGACCTCGCCACCGCCCTGCTCGATCACGCGGCGCACCGTGCCAGCGAGGTTGACCGATCCGGGCGTGTCGCTGTGGATCAGGATCGAGCGCGCCTCGACCTTGATCGACTTGCCCTCGATGGTCTGCACCGTCCCGCTGTCCAGAAAACGCTTGACCCGCTCGGCCACCGCCTCGGTCGAGGTGATGACGGAGTTGGGAAGCTTGCGCGACACCAGGTGGCCGTGCTCGTCATAGGCGCGGTCAGCCAGGAACAGCGTGAGGATGCGCAGGCCCACCTTGCGCGCGGCACGCACGATCTCGGCGTCAGGCTGCGAGAACACGATGAAATCACGATTGATGGTCGCAATCGCACGGGCAACGACATCGGCCATGTCAGGGTCGGCATTGACCATGTTGCCCATCGCGGCATGGAAGCTGACATGGGTCACGCGATGGCCTGCATTGGCCGCGATCGCCTGCAAGGCGCCGATCTGATAGACCATGTGCATCTCGAGCTCGGCGGCATCCATCTGAATCACGCGGCGGCCAAATCCGAGAAGGTCGGGCAGTCCCGGGTGGGCGCCGATCTCGACCCCCTTCTGTTTCGCGAGGCGAACCATGCGATCCATGATGATGGGATCGCCGGCGTGGAAACCGCACGCCACGTTGGCGGAGGAGATGATGCCCATCAGCGCCTCGTCGTCGCAGATGCGATAGTTGCCGAAACCTTCGCCCATGTCCGAATTGATGCCGATTTTCATGTTCGTACCCTGCTCTTGTTATTGTTGACGTCCACTTTCACTTGAGCATGATCCTTTCGGAAAACCGCTTCACACTTTTCCGGATCATGCTCTAAAGCGCTCGATAGAGATCCGCGGTCGCTCGCAACTTCGCGAGGTAGTCGTTGACGGGAGCCATGGCCACAACCGCGTCCTGGTAGCTCACCTCGCTAAAGGCGATGAGCGATCCCGGCGGCGCCTGGCCGAGGCGCCAGAGATCAGCCTGGATCACGGCCGCCATCTTGGGATAGCCACCGGCCGTGTTGGCATCGCTCATCTGGATGATCGGCTCGCCAGCCGGCGGCACCTGCACGACGCCCGCCACCACACCGTGCGAGCGCATCTCGACCGGCGCATCCAATGTCAGCTTGCCGCCGGTGAGACGGTAGCCGCCCCGATCGCTACGGGCGCTGATCTGCCATCGCGTCGACCAGAACGTCGCCTGCATCGCCTCCGAGAACAGGTCGTACTCACCGGCCCGCATGACGCGTATCCGCAGCACGCGGTCATCCGCCGGAGCGGCACCCGCGATCGCGACTTCCGGCGGCGTGACGCCGAAATCGAAGCGACGGTCGCTGCTCTCCGAGGAACTGCCGATCGGCACGACTTCGCCCACCTGCAAGGGACGACCCTCCAGCCCGCCGAAGCCGCCGCGTAGATGCGTGCTGCGCGAGCCCAGCACGCGTGGAACATCGATACCGCCGCCGAACGTGATGTAGACCCGCGCACCACGCCGCGGCGCTGTGATCGCGAGAACGTCGTCCGCCTTCGCCCGCGTGCACCACCACGGCCGGACGGCCGATCCCGCCAGTGTCGCGTCGTGATCGGCACCAGTGAGTGCAAACGCAGCATCTGCCTGGAAGCGCAGGCGGAACGGAAAGGTCTGTATCTCGATGCCGGCCGCATTGTCGTCATTGCCGAGCAGCGCATTGCCGGCGGCGAGCGCAACGGGATCCATGGCGCCCGACGTGCTCACGCCGAAACGACGCGCGCCGTGGCGGCCAAGATCCTGGATGGTGTTGAAGGCGGGGCTGGTCAATATCTCGATCACAGCTCGATCCGATCGATTCTGAATCGGACACGGTCGCCGGGAAGCATGAGCGACGGCTGCTCTGACTTCGAATCGAACATGACGACCGGCGCCCATCCGATCGCGTTCCATCCATTCGGGCTTGTCAGCGCCGCCACCCCTGTCTGCATCCCGCCGATCGTCACCGAACCTGCGCGCATATTGAGCGACGGAACGGATTTGCGTGGCATGTAGATGCGCGGATCGAGGCCGTAGAGATAGCCGAACCCCGGCGAACTCGCGACCGCACAGACGGTGTATTCGCCTTCGCTGTGAATCCTGATCACGTCGCGTTCGGACAGGCCGGCGCGGTTCGCAACCGCCGGCAAATCGAAGCCGAGCTCGCCACCATAGATCACCGGAATCTCGATGAGCTTGCCGTCGGCCTTGCGGCTCGGCACGCGATGCCACAGTTCGACGATCGAGGCGCCGAGCATACCGATATCCGCCGGTGGCTGCTCGAATACGAGCATTACATTGGTGACGCCAATGACGGCCTCCTGGACGTTGGGCCAGGTGGAAACCGCATCCGCAAGAGCCCAGATGCGGCCCTGCTGCACCAGGTCGAAATCACCCGGTGCCTCGACCAGCATTGCAAGCGTGCCGATCAGGCTGATCTTCGGGCTTTTCTCGATCGTGCCGACAAAAGGAGCGTTGGGCTGATTAATCGACAAAAGGGCCTCGCTGGTCGAACGCCCGCGGCGCTGCCACCCCTAGATCTAGTCAAGCGGCGCAAGCCGATCCAAGACGATGTTCGTCTGCGGGTATAAGGGATGTCGATTGCCCGCAGGACGTCGCGCTCGCGTCCGGCTTCAGTGACGCACAATGATGTGATTGCTGGGTGACTCCCACCGCGCCACGACCTCCTCGCCCACCGCGTATCGAAGTCCGGCCTGCTGCGACTGGTTCTGCTCGAATACGATGATCTGAGTGCCACTCGGTGTCTTGAGGTAGTAGTGACTGACGAACCCGCGATAGATGGCCTGGTCGACGCGCGCCGTGACGCTGTTGGCGCGTTGCGCCGCCGGGCTCTGGCCAACGCGCTCGACCACGATCGCCTCGGGCCTGATCGAAACCATCACGTCGCTGGCCGACGACGGGATCTGGTCAACCTGAAGGCTGAGTTCGGGCGACACACGAATGACCGCCCCGCCGCCGTTGCGCTGCTCGACGGGCCCCTGAAAAAGATTCGACGCGCCGATGAACTGCGCGACGAATTTCGAGGCGGGACGCTGGTAGATTTCCGTCGCCGAGCCGACCTGCTCGAGCTTGCCGTCGCGCATGACCACGATCTTGTCGGCCATGGTCAGGGCTTCGTCCTGGTCGTGGGTGACCATGACGGTGGTCAGGCCGAGCCTGCGCTGAAGGGCGCGCAGCTCGACCTGCATGCTTTCGCGAAGTCCCTTGTCGAGCGCCCCGAGCGGCTCGTCGAGCAGCAGCATGGCCGGCTCGATCACGAGGGCGCGCCCCAATGCGACGCGCTGCTGCTGGCCGCCGGAGAGTTGCGCCGGATAGCGCTTGCCGAAGCTCGAGAGCTGCACGAGGCTGAGCGCCTCGGCCACCTTCCTTGCGGCATCGGCCTTGGATATGCCGCGCATCTCGAGGCCAAAGGCGATGTTCTCCTCGACGGTCAGATGAGGAAACAGCGCGTAGTTCTGGAACAACATTCCGACATTGCGGCGATGCACGGGAACGTCGGTCATCCTCTTGTCGTTCACGAAAACGTCGCCGGATGTCGGGCGGATCAGCCCGGCGATCATGCGCAGGCAGGTCGTCTTGCCGCATCCGCTCGGACCAAGCAGCGCCACCATGTGGCCTGGCTCGATCGTGAGCGAGACGTCGTCGACCGCACTGGTGCGGTTATATTCCTTGCTGAGGCGGTCAAGCCTGACTTCGGAAGACCTCATGGCAGCCTGTCCTAGCTCGTGAACACCTGGTTATAACGCTCCAGCCACGGACCGCGACGCGGAACGATGAACTTCCAATCCGGCGTGAACAGTCCGAGATCGGTCGCCTTGGTGTCGGGATAGGCCAGGAACTTGGCCGTCTCCGGCTTGAAGTCGATGCCGCCCACTGAGGGTGCACTGAGCGTCTGCTCGGACAGCATCTTGGCGACCGAGGGCTCCAGAATGCGGTTGATCAGGGCACAGGCGAGCTCGGGCTCGGGCGCATTCTTGACCAGCGTCATGCTGTTGATGCCGGTGAACGCACCTTCCTTGGGAAAGGTCATGTCGATTGGCATGCCCTTCGCCGTGTGCGGATAGATCGCCTTTGAATATTCGATGCCGCCGATCGTCGCCTGGCCCTGGGCCACCTGAAGCACCTGCGCCTCGCTGTCGTAGATCGTCAGGACGTTGGGCTTGAGGGTCGCGAGCTTGTCCCAGCCGCTATCGACCAGGTATTGCGCCTCCTTCAGCGGCTTGCCGGTCACGAGCGCCGTCGCCACGATGAGCATGAGCACACTCTGGGTGTTCTTGGGCGTGTTGAGCAGGATCTGCTTGCGATATTTCGCGTCGAAGATCTGCTCATAGCTCTCGAGCGGCTTTGTCACCTGCGGATTGATGAACATGGCCGCACTGGAGATCGAGAAGCCGACGCCATAGCCGTCCTCGAAGAGATAGCGCGGATAGACCTTCGCAAGGTTGGGAATCTTGGCCGCATTGAGCTTGTCGATCAGCTCCTCCTGCTTGGCCTGCGGGATGCCGACGTCGTCCATCATCATCATGCTGAACCGCGGCGTGTCGCGCGTCGCGCGGAGGGCAGCGATGTTCGAAAGCGTTGCGCCTTCGATCGTGAAGACGCGGCATTTAAACTCGGCCTCGAACTTGGGAATGACCTCCTTCTGGATCAGCTTGCCCAGCGCGGAGTTGTAGACGCCGACATGCAGTTGCTTGGTGTCCTGCGCCCACGACCGGCTGATGATCGCCGGGAATGCAACCGCGGATGCACCGGCCTTAATGAGAGTCCTACGTGTCAGCTTCATGGGTCCAATCTCCATCTAACCAATGCACATCAGGCAGCCAACGCGCGGCGAAGGCCGACCAGTTTCTCCAGCAGCAGCACGCCGACCATCGCCATCAGGATGATGATCGTCGACATCGCCGGCACGGAAGGGTCAAAGACGTTGACCAGTTGCCGCATCAGGACGAGCGGCACGGGCGAGTACTCCGAGTTCGCCAGCCACATCGTGACCGGGTAATTGTCGAAGGACACCATGAAGGCGAACAGTCCGCCGGCGGCGACGCCCGAGGCGATCTGCGGCAGCGTCACGCGCCAGAAAGTCGTCAGCCGGTTTGCGCCGAGGGTGCGCGCGGCATCCTCCAGGTTCTCATCCACGAGCTGAAGGCTGGTGACGACGGTGCGGATGACATAGGGCGACGTCACGACCACGTGCCCGATCAGGAGGTTGAGGCGCGCATCCTGCGAGCCAAGCCTGGTCAGGACCTGAAGCAGCGCCAGGCCCGTGACCAGCGCCGGGAAAATCAGCGGCGACAGCAGGAACCCCTTGATTGCTGCCAGTCCAAAGAACCTGCCGCGGACCAGCGCAAAGGCCGCGGGCACGCCGAACAGGAGCGAGCCCGCGGTCGTGCCGAGGGCGAGGAGAATGCTCAGCCTCATCGCCTCGAGGAAGTCGCGGTCCTGGAGAACCTTGGCGTACCATTTCAGCGTGAAGCCCTGCGGCGGGAACGTCACGAAATAGGAATCGGAGATCGACGCTGCCATGACGAGGAGCAGCGGCGCCAGGATGAACAGCATCATGCCGGCAGTGATCGTGTAGAGGATGAAGGCGCCGATGCCGGAAAACCGCTCGTCCATCACTCGGGCCTCCTCAGTCGCCGGCCTTCCAGAAGCCACATCGAGACGCCGTTCACCGCAAGGACAAGGCCGACGAGAACGACGGCGATCGCGGCGCCGAACGGCCAGTCGTAGACGACGAAGATCTGCTGCTCGATCAGATTGCCGAGCATGACCGCCGAGGCGCCGCCAAGGATCGCGGGGATGACGAAGGAGCCGGCGGTGAGCGAGAACACCAGGGTAAAGCCCGCCACGAAACCGGGCATGCTCAGCGGCAGCGTTACGCGGAGGAACACCTTCCACCATGGCGCGCCCAGCATCCGGGCTGCATCTTCGAGGTTGGGATCGATCTTCCCGAGTGCCGAGGCCAGCGGTAGAACCATCATCGGAAAGAACACGTGCAGCGATCCGATGACGACGGCGGCCTCGGTGTAGAGGACCGATATCGGTGCGTCGATGATGTGCAGTGTCATCAGCATCCAATTCAGCATCCCCTTCGGACCGTTCTGAAGCACGAGTTGCCAGCCGTATCCACGAACCACCACGCTCACGATCAGGGGGGCGATGACGATCAGGGTAATGATGCGCGTGACCATCGGGCGGCTCTTGACCATCACCAGCGCGACCGGATAGGCGAGCACCGTCGCAAGCACCGAGGTGACGATGCTAGTCCGCAGCGTCGTCCAGAGAACGCGGGCATAGAGCTCGACGTTGATCAGACGGGCGTAGTGCGCCAGCGTGAACGGGCGGCCGATGATGCCGCGGCTGTCCTGGGTCTGGATGCTCGAGAGCAGCAGCCCCAGCGCCGGATAGAAGAAGAAGTACGTGAGGAACGCCAGCATCGGGACGGCGAGAAGCCCGACCGGCAGAGCCAGACGCCACCGCGATGCCCGCCGGGTTGCCGGTGGAGCTTGAACACCTAAGACTGCCACCGCATCGTCGCTGGTGGTCATCGCTGGCCGTCCTCGACTGCGCAATCCCAAGGCATACCCCTCTGCTGCACAAAGCTTATGCGTCGGCATCCTACAGGACCAAGAACATCTTCGTTGGGGGGTATCAGGATGGATTATGACAATTGGTTCGGCAAACTGCTCCGATCTTGACCGATGAATGCCGCCCGCTGCATCTTTCGCACTGCACCAGCGGCGCGCCGCCATCGCGATCCGCGGTCAGCGCAGGCCTTCGCAAAAAGTGGCGATGCGTCGGCAGCCCTCCTTGAGTGATTCGGTATCGGTCGCGTACGAAATCCGGAAGTACGGGCTCATGCCATAGGCGCTGCCCGGGACAGCCGCGACATGGTGTTCTTCCAGCAGAGCTGCAATGAAGTCGGCATCGGTATCCAGCCGTCGCCCGCCCTTCGTGGTCTTGCCGATGCAGCCCGCGATGTTTGGAAACACGTAGAAGGCGCCTTGCGGCTTGTGGCAGGTAATGCCCGGAATCTGATTGAGCAGCTTGACCACCAGATCGCGGCGGTCGCGATAAATGTCCGCGCGCTCCTTCAGGTAGTCCTGCGGACCGTCCAGGACCGCGACGGCCGCCGCCTGGCTCAGCGTGCAGATTCCGCCGGTCGCCTGACCGTGGACATTGTTCATCGCCGCAATCAGGTCCTTCGGACCGCCGCAATAGCCGACCCGCCACCCGGTCATGGCGTAGGCCTTCGACGCTCCGTTCACGGTCACGACGCGATGCTTCAGCTTCGGCTCGACCTCCGCGATGGTGCAGAACTCGAAACCGTCATAGGTGAGATGCTCGTAGATGTCGTCGGTGAGAATCCAGACATCGGGGTGCTTCAGCATGACGTCGGCGATCGCGCGCATCTCCTCGCGCGTGCAGGCAGCGCCGGTCGGATTGTTGGGAAAATTCAGGATCAACCACTTCGTTTTAGGCGTGATGGCCGCCTCCAGATCCGCGGGGCGGAGCTTGAACTGGTTGTTCTCCGGGCAAGGCACCGCGATGGGCGTCGCCTCCGCAAGGAGAACGATGTCGGCATAGGTGATCCAGCCTGGCGCCGGAATGACGACCTCGTCGCCGGGATTGCAGGTCGCGAACAGCGCGTTGAAGATGATCTGCTTGCCGCCATTGGCGATCAGGATTTCGTCGAGGGCGTAGTCGAGATTGTTCTCGCGCTTGAACTTGCGCTGGACCGCGGTCCGCAGCGCGACGGTTCCCGGCTGCGCCGGATACTTGGTATCGCCTGCGAGGGCGGCCCGATGTGCGGCCTCGATCGCGTGCGGCGGCGTCGGAAAATCGGGCTCGCCGGACGACAGGCCGACGATCTTGACGCCGGCATCCCGGAGCTCACGCGCCTTGTCCGTCATCGCCGCCGAGGCCGACACCTTCACGGTCTTGAGGCGGTTTGCGAGTTCAGGCATTATCGGCTCCACTTCTCATCTCTTTCAAACGCGCGGCCTCGGATCGGCTCGCAAATCGCAGTTCACCGACGACCTGGAACGTGGGTACGACCTCGATCGTCGCGACGTTCATCCGCGCCGGCGATCCGACCGCGAACGCAATGGCATCGGCGATGTCTTCGGATTGAAGTGTCTCGAATGCTCCGACGAAGCGGGCATCCGGATTGTCGGCAGCGTTTTGGTTCTGGAAGATGCTCGTCGCCACGCGCCCGGGCGAGACTTCGGTGACGCGAACACAGGTGCCGTAGAGATCGACGCGCAATTGCTGCGACAGCGAATGAACGCCAGCCTTCGTCGCGTGATAGGCCACGGACGAATTGAATGTAGTGGCGTTCTCGCCGAAAGCGTAGTGGCCGGCGATCGACGAGACGTTGACCACGTGGCCGCGGTTGCGGTGCGCCATGCCCGGTGCAATCAGCCGCGTCAGGTGCAGGACCGCCCGCAGATTGACGTCGACCAGCGTGTCGACATCGTCAGGGACTGTATCCATAATATTGCTGCGCCGGGACTGGCCGGCATTGTTGACGAGAACATCGAATTCGGCCGAACTCGCAAGGCGCTTCAAAGCGTCGAGATCGTTCACGTCAACCGCGCATGCGTGACATCCGGTCTCAGCTGAAAGGCTGGCCAGCCTGCGAACGTCGCGCGCCAGTGCGTGAACCTCAAGCCTCTCGGCGCGGAGGCGACGAACCGTTGCAGCCCCGATACCTGAGGATGCACCCGTCACCAACGCCGTTCGGTAGTCTGAAAATCCCATCCGCAAGGGGCTTTCTTGCAGTCAGCCAGAGCGGCGGGAAGCTACTTGCGGAGATCGGCGCACGCATACAGCAGATTTATTCTGCCCTCATAAGGACATCCAATATCCTGCTCCGAGCCGCACACCCGCGAGCCATAAGCATGCCCAATGCAGGCAGACTGAATTTCTCTTACTGTCCTCGTACGCATCCCCTTACATTTCCCTCGGTGCTTGGCTCGCGGCAGGAGACGGACGCGGATGTTGGAAGTCGGCAATCGGATCGTCATGGTCTCCGGGGCTTCGCGCGGCATCGGACGCGCCGTCGTTGACCGGCTGCTGGAATCGGGCTTTCGCGTATCGGCGGGGCTTCGCGATCCGAGCCGCCTCACCGAAAGCGAGAGGCTCATGACGCACCGCTATGACGCCGAAGACGCCAAGAGCCCGACCGCCTGGGTCAACGCAACGGTCGCGCGGTGGGGCGGCGTCGACGCCATCGTCAACGCTGCCGGTATCAATCCGAAGGTCCGTGTCTCCGACGAGGGCGAGAACGAGCTAGATGAAATGTGGCGCGTGAACGTCAAGGGTCCCCTGCGCCTCGTCAGAGCAACCCTGCGCCATCTGGCGATGTGCGGTCATGGCCGGATCATCAATCTGGGGTCTCTCGCTGGAAAGCGCGTGGGGAGCAACGTTGGCTACGCCATGACCAAATTCGCCGTGGTTGCACTCACCCACGGCATTCGCCGCGAAGGACGCGCGGCCGGCATTCGCGCGACTGTGATCTGCCCGGGCTATGTTGCCACCGACATGACGCTGAACGACGACGAGATCCCCCGCCACGAGATGAGCCAGCCGGGCGATATCGCCCGCCTTGCGGAAACCGCACTCATGCTGCCGAACAATGCCTCAGTCTCCGAAATGCTCGTGCACTGCCAGTTCGAGCCGATGCTCTGACCCGGAGCGGCGATGGTCGCTGGCCATGGCAAAGGCTGACCTGTCGATAGTGGCAACGCCAACAGGCGGTACGATGAAACCCGCTATTCGCAAGCAAGATGATACCCGCGGCCACGATAGTCGAAATCGACGAGCTGGCAGATCCGCGCGGAGGCATCGGCCGGCGCCGCATAATAGGCCCTGATTTCCTTGATGCGTCCGTCGTCTCGTCGAAGACGTACCATTCGTCGCCGCGAAGCGCGGTGCTCTGCTTGCGCTTCCAATGCGTCCATTCGATCACGGCAACCGGCGCCGTCGGCGAGCAAAGTATCTTCTCGATCGTCCATTGCGAGCCGAGCGTCTCGACGCACCAGATCCATTTGCGAGCGATGGTATCAGCCGCCACGCAATGGAATGTCCGGCAGGCCAGGCGGAAAGTAGTGCACAGCGTCCGCGGTGAAGCAGGCTGTGAGGCCGTCATAATCAGCTGCATTGCAGGCATCGAAATAACGACGGATCGTCGCCTCCATGGCGGTGGGCGATGTCTTGCTCATCTCATGCTCCCGCCCGGATCGTCGTTGCTCTGGCCGGATCTGCTCCGGCGCCTCTTCCATGCCTCGAAGTCGGCGCGTATGGCCGGTGTCGGCGGGTAGACGCCGTAGAGTGGCTCGCCGGCCGAGATGCGATACGACAGTACTTCTCCAGCTGGTCGCGCCGCTCGCAGAGATCGGCCATCTCGGCCGCCAGATGCAGCGGCACAACCGTAACGCCGTCGCCATCACCGACGATGATATCGCCCGGATAGACCGCGACGTCGGCGCAGGCGATCGGGACGTTCAGATCCGCGACGCGATGATACGACAAACGCGTCGACGCCGTGACCTGCCGCGCATAGGCCGGGAAATCCAGCCGAGCCAGCTCCTGGCCGTCACGAAACGCACCGTCGGTCACGATGGCGGCTGCGCCGCGCACCTTCATCCGCGTCGGCAGCATGGCGCCCGCCGATGCGGCCCGCGGATCGTTGCGGCTGTCGATCACCAGGACATGGCCGGGCGGAATGCTCTCGACCGACTCCGCTGCTATACCCAAACTTCAAGAGGTCCTATTCTTTCAGTGTTTAGCCCTGTACTACCGTGCGCGCACGATCCGTCCTCGCGATGTGCAGGATATCGTCCATTGAGCGGAATGGACTATCGTCGGCCATGATGGGCACGCTCGAGGTCGTCCCGATCTGGATGATTGGCTTTGTCGGGATCGCAGCTCAGCTTGATGTTAAGGAGGACATCGACTGGGGCCCGTCGACGTACGGAGAAACTAAGACGCGTGCGCCCCGCGCTCGATCGCGGGCCTCGCGCTAACGCTCGCGGCGTTCACGCCGTCGCCTGGCCCGTTCGGCGGGCTCCGGCAGCGGAGGGACCGGCGCATCTACCTTGCCGGCCGGCACAGTATCCATAACCTGATCAGCGCCGGGGCGCGCTTCCATCAAATTCCAAGACGACCACAGCAACACAGCCGCTGCAGCACGGGCACTGGCATTGTTTTCCGAGGGAGTTTTCCAACCAAGCCAAAAACCCATATCAATAGCCCTCAGCGAAAACTCCAACCGGATGGAGCGTCAGGACAGACCTGCTATCAGCGGGCGTTGCAGGTGTTTTGCCATCAGCCGCGCCGCCTCGGCATAGCGCCGTGCTTCCAGAGCGTCGAGCAGGCGCAAATGCTCACGGACGTGCCGGCGCATGCCGTCGCGGTCGGCGAAGCTGCGATACGCGAACAGACGTCTGATCGAGTTCACCCGCTTGAGCGCTTCGATGAAGAACGGATTGCCGGCCCCGCGGATGATCTCCTCGTGGAAATCGCAGCCGGAGTGAAAGATCTCACCGATCGTCATCTTCTCGAGCTCGCCTTCGAGGACACGCAACTGGCGCTCGCGCAAGCGTGCGATCACCTCTTGCGGAATCATGAAGTCGGGCTGCGCGATGGCTGCCGGCTCGATCACGGAGCGAAACGCCGTGGCCTGGGCCAAAGCCTCGGGACTCGAGACGGTCTCCGCAAAGCGCCAGCCATACCCCGGCAGGCGTGCGATCCAGCCCTCGGCCGCGATCCGGTCGAGCAGCCGCTGTAGTTCGGCCCGGCTGAGGCCATAGCGGCGCATCAGCTCTGCTTCGGTGACGTCGGCGGGTAGCCGTGTTGCGAGTACGTCGCCTGCAATGGTTGCATAAACCTGCTCGTTGCGCCTGACCGCCGCGAGCGCCGGCTGGGCAGCGCCGCTGGTGGGATTCTTTGCCAGCACAAAGCCGCGATGCGGCTCGCCGCGCGCCAGTCCCGCCGCTTCCAGAGCCTTCAGGCCGAGCCGGATCGGCGCGCGTGAAAGGTCGAGAGCATCCGCAAGCCTTTGTTCGATCAGGCGGTCTCCGGCCTTCATGCCTTCGCGGCGGGCGAGCGCCATAATCAGGCCGGCGAGATGTTCGGCGCGCTCGGAACCGTTCTTCACGCTGCGCTGTCGGGAACTGTCGGATGCAATCATTGCAGTGCACGCAAGTTTAGGGCTTGACAGAGTGTCCCACGGATTGTTCTTTTGTGCAACAATATACAATCATCTGGAGGAGACCCGATGGCGCGCGAGTCCGACGTCCACATTTGCGAGGTGGCCCCTCGCGATGGTCTTCAGAACCTGGACGTCTTCGTCCCTACCGACGCCAAATGCGCGCTGATCGACACGATCGCCGCGGCGGGCGTACGCGAGATCGACGCCGGATCGTTCGTCCCGCCAAAGGTCGTGCCGCAATTCGCCGACGTCGATGCGGTGATGGCGCATGCGCTCACGCACAAATCGACTACCATCGGCGCGCTGGTGCCGAACCCGAAGGGCGCCGAGCGCGCCATCGACGCCGGCGTCCACGCGGTCTATTTCGTCATCTCGGCCAGCGAGACGCACAACCGCGCCAACGTGCGCCGCTCGGTCGACGAGCAGGTCGAGAGATTTCGCGCTGTCCACACCGCGATCGATGCCCGGCCGGCCGGCCAGCGGCCGCAATTAATGGGCGCGATCTCCACCTCCTTCGGCTGCTCGCTGGAAGGTGAGGTGAGCGAAGCGGCGGTATGCCGGGTCGCGCGCGCCTTTGCCGAAGCGCGGGCCGACGAGATCGGGCTTGCCGACACCGTCGGTTATGCGACGCCGAAATCCATCCGGCAGATCGTCACGGCGGTGCGGCGCGAGGTCGGGTCGCAAATGATGCTGCGGCTGCATCTGCACGATACGCTCGGCGCCGGCTTGGCCAATGCCGTTGCCGGCCTCGAAGCGGGTATCCGCCGTTTCGATGCCGCAGTGTCTGGCCTCGGCGGCTGTCCCTTCGCTCCGGGCGCACGCGGCAACATCGTCACCGAGGATCTGGTGTTCATGCTGGAGCGCATGGGACTCTCAACCGGCATCGACCTCGACCGCCTGATGCAGACGCGCGAGATTCTCGCCCGCCACATCCCGGCAAACCATCTGACCGGGCATCTGCACGAGGCCGGAATCCCAAGGTCCTGCGGAGGGCGGCATGACGGCCGCAGCGCGCGAGACGGCATCGGAGCTTCGTCCGCTGGCGGGCCTTCGGGTGATCGAGTTCAGCCAGATGGTGATGGGGCCGAGCTGCGGCTTGATCCTCGCCGATCTCGGCGCCGACGTGATCAAGGTCGAACCCCCAAAGGGTGACCGCACCCGCACCTTCAAGGGGCCCGCCGCCGGCTTCTTTGCGACGTACAGCCGCAACAAGCGCAGCATCGCGCTGGACACGTCGACAGCGCAGGGCCAGGACATCGCACGCAGGCTGATCGCGAGCAGCGACGTTCTGATCGAGAATTTCCGGCCGGGCCTGTTGAAGCGGATCGGCCTCGACTACGAGAGCGTCGCGGCCTTCGCGCCTCGCCTGATCTATTGCTCGCTCAAGGGCTATCTGCCTGGCCCTTACGAGAATCGCCTGGCCCTCGACGAAGTCGTGCAGATGATGGGCGGCCTCGCTTATATGACCGGCTTGCCCGAACGTCCGATGCGCGCCGGCGCTTCGGTCAACGACGTCATGGGCGGCATGTTCGGCGTGATCGCGATCCAGGCCGCACTGGCCGAGCGGCAGCGCACCGGCCGGGGCCGCTACATCCAGAGCGCGCTGTACGAGAACAACGTGTTCCTGATGGCGCAGGCCATGATGTGCGAGGTGGTCAGCGGCCAGCCCTCGATCCCGTATTCGATCAAGGACAGCCCGTGGCCAGTTTACGACCTCTTCGATACCAGGGACGGCTCAAAACTGTTCGTCACCATCGTCGGTGAAGAGCAATGGGAAGCGTTTTGCCGCGCCTTCGATCGCGAAGCCTGGCTCTCGGATCCTCGCTTTGCGAGCAGCAATGACCGCGTCGATCATCGGAGCTGGCTGATTCCCGAAATCGCGAAGATCTTCAAGCAATGGGACAAGGCCGATCTGGCAGCGCGGCTCGAGCAGCTCGATCTGCCCTACGCCCCGGTGAACAAGCCCGGCGATCTCTTCGACGATCCGCATCTCAACCGGTCGGGTGGCCTGACCGACATTCGGCTTCCTGACGGCCGGGAGGCCAAGACGCCACTGTTGCCCATTTCCATGGACGGAATGCGTCTGCCCAATCGCTACGATCCTCCCGGGATCGGTGAGCACAGCGGCGAGATCCTGAGCGAGATCGGCATGTCACCGAATGAGATCGAACACCTGAGACAAGCAGGGACGATCAAGGTCGCGCCGTCCTGACCGACCGCGCGATTGAACAAGAACCAACGGAGGAGGAGCACATGAGCATTTCCAGGCGCCAGGCGCTGATCGCGGGCTCCGCATGGGCCGGCGCATCGCTACTGCCGGGGCAATTGCGTGCCGAGACCAAGCAGGTCTCGCTCGCTTTCGGGCCGGTGTCGCCGGTCTACGCCATCGGCATGATCGCGGAGCTGAAGGGGTACTTCAAGGACGAAGGACTCGATTCCAAGCTCGTTACCGGCAATGCCGGCACATTCGGCCGGCAGACGCTGGCGGCGGGACAGGCGCTGTTCGCGCATGGCGATGCCAGCCATCCGCTCCAGCTCGGTGCGCGCGGCAAGCCCTGCAAGATCCTGCTCGCGACCGAGATGGTCTGCTCCTACGCCAACATCATGGTCCGGCAGGACCTCTACGACAGCGGCATCAATTCGGTCGAGGAGCTCACGGAGTACAAGCGCCCCGATGGCGCCAAGCCGATCGTTGCTGCGACCGCCATCGGATCGGGTACCTGGGTGTTTGGCACCTATGTGTTCGAAGCGCGTGGACTCGGCAACAAGGTGAACTGGGTCGCGGGCGGCGGACCCAACACGATGTTCCCTTCGCTGCAGACCAAGCAGTTCGACGCCATCATGGCGCCGCCGAGCTGGATGGTCGAGGTCGAGAAGAAGGGTTTTGGCCGGACGATCTACGACACGTCGAAGCCTGGCGTGTTCGACAAGGATTTCGGAGGGACGCTGCCCGTGCTCGTGATCTACACGCTCCAGGACACGGTCGAGCAGGACAAGGCGATCGTGCAGTCCTACGTCAACGCGATCTACCGTGCGATGGCTTTCGTGAAGGCGACGCCGCTCGCGGAGGTGCAGGCGCTGGTCACGCCGAAATATTTCTCGGGCATCGATCCCGATGCGGTCAGCGCCGAGCTCGGCTTCGACAAGTCGACCTGGGTCTATGACGGCGTCATCGACAAGGCTTCGTTCGAACGCGGCGCCAAGCCCTGGTACCGCAAAGGAACCGACATTCCCGAGACCAGGTACGAGGATGCGGTCGACATGAGCTTCCTTCAGGCGGCAAGGGCGAAATTCAAATGAACGCCGCGCCAGGCAAGGGCCTCGCGCTCCCGAACGACGAGGATCAAACAGTGGCGGCGCGCACGCGCATCGCCGTGCAGGGGCTCTTCAAGCGCTTCAACGCCTCCGGGCGCGAGTTCGTGGCGGTGGATGACGTCTCCTTCGAGGTCAAGCAGGGCGAGTTCGTCGCGCTGCTCGGTCCATCCGGCTGCGGCAAAAGCACCATTCTCAACATGGTCGCGGGGCTGTTGCCGCGCTCCGGCGGACGCATTCTGATCGACCAGGACACGGTGGAGACCGGCAAGGTCAACCCCAGGGTCGGCTATGTCTTCCAGCGCGACACGCTGTTTCCCTGGCGAACGGTGGAGCAGAACATCGGCTATGGGCTGGAGATCGCGGGAGTGCCGAAGACCGAGCGCTCCGGGCGCGTCGCTTCGGCGGTCGAGAAGGCCGGCCTTGCAGGCTTTGCGCAGAGCTTTCCGCGCATGCTGTCCGGCGGCATGCGCCAGCGCGTCGCCTTGATGCGCACGCTGATCTTGGAGCCCGAGATCCTGCTGATGGACGAGCCGTTCGGTGCACTCGACACCCACACCAAGCTCGAGATGCACAAGACGCTGCTGGAGATCTGGGAACGCGAGCGGCAGACGGTGCTGTTCGTAACGCACGATCTTGGCGAAGCCTTGACGCTGGCGAGCCGCATCATTCTGCTCTCGGCGCGCCCCGGGCGTCTCAAGGAAGACTTCGACGTCGCCATTCCGCGCCCGCGCGATCCCGTGGCCGTGCGCGAGACGGTCGAGTTCGGCCGACTCTATTCCCACGTTTGGCATTCCCTCGGCGAAGAATTCCGCCGCACCAGGGCCGATTGACCATGTCCAACAGCCGCGCCGTCATCCTGTTCTGGCAACTTGCCATTCTCGCAGCTATTCTTGTTGTCTGGCAGTGGGGCTTCGAATGGAGCAAGGCGCTGTTGCCGAAGGCCTATGTGCCGAAGATCCTCGACCCCTATTTCGTCGCCAAGCCATCGCTGATCTGGCAGAGTTTTTTGCGGCTCGGTTGCTTCTCCGACGCGGCCGGCTTTACCGCCTGCATCACGGGCAGCGACAACAATCTGTGGCTTGCCACACTCATCACCCTGAAGAACACTTGGTGGGGCTTTCTGTTCGGCTCCGCGAGCGGCATCGCGGCCGGCCTGATTCTCGGCCGTTCCGATTTCCTTTCCCGCGTGTTCGGCCCCTACATCGTGGCGCTCAACTCCATCCCGCGCATCGCGCTGGTGCCGCTCGTCATCCTGATCTTCGGCCTCGGTGACCTCTCCAAGATCGCAACCGCCTGGCTCGTCGTGTTCTTCGTGGTGTTCTTCAACACCTTCGAGGGAACGCGCGCGGTCGACCGTGATCAGATCGCCGCCGCCCGCCTGCTCGGCGCCAGCGAATTCAGGGTACTACGTACCGTCGTGATCCCATCCGCGCTCGCTTGGGTGTTTGCCTCGCTCGTGCCGGCCGTGTCCTTTGCCCTGATCGGCGTCATCGTCGGCGAGTTCATCGGCGCCGAACGCGGTCTCGGCAAGCTCATCATCGAAGCCGAGGCGCGGGCCAATGCCAGCGAGATGATGGTGGCCATCTTCGTCATGATGTTCGTGGGCATCCTGCTGGCGATCGCGGTGCGCTCGCTGCAGTCCTACCTCTTGCGATGGCAGCCGCAATTCGAGTCTCCGATGTAAGGCGAACGCGACGTTGGTCGCGATGTAGCGGATCAACGACGAGGAGGTGACTGGCGTGGAATCTGTCGCGAGCGAGCTGCAGGCGCGCGGAGCCGCAGCGGTAACGCTGCTCGTCGAGCTTGGGCACGACGTCACCTTGTTCGCGAGCGGCGATTCCAGGACCCGCGCTACACTTTTCCCCGTCTGGCCCAAGGCCCTTCGCCTTGGGCCGCCACTCTCAGATCCGAATGCGGCTTTGGCTGCCCAGTTGGAAGCTGTATCCAATTGCACTAACCAGTTCGACGTGATTCACGCCCACATCGACTGGCTACATCTGCCCATGCTCAGTCGAGCAGGAGTGCCATTCATGACGACGATGCACGGCCGTCTGGATCTCCCGTGATTGCCGGCCGTGATCGCGAAGTTTCCAGAGGCTTGCTTCGTATCCATCTCAGATAATCAGCGCCTCCCGCTCGCAAGCGCAAACTGGTCTAGGACGGTGTATCATGGGCTGCCCATTGAGCAGTTCCGCGCCTCATTCGCTCCCGGATCATACCTGGCTTTTCTTGGGCGATTGACCGCCGAAAAAGGTCCCGAAGATGCAATTCGCATTGCGCTCGCGGCAAAAATGCCGCTTCGGATTGCTGCCAAAGTCCCTCGCGCCGAAAGCGGGTATTTCAGAGAGAAGATAGACCCCCAAATCGATGGCAAGCAAGTCCAGCTCGTCGGCGAGGTAGATTGCGACTCGAAACAGCCGTTCCTTGCAGGGGCCGCTGCTTTGCTCTTCCCGATTAGGTGGCCTGAACCGTTTGGACTGGTGATGATCGAGGCGATGGCCTGCGGAACGCCGGTCATAGCCTACGGGTCCGGCTCGGTACCCGAGGTCATAGAGGAAGGCGTGACCGGGTTCATCGCCGAAAACGAGAACGAAGCAGCTGACGCTGTGGCGCAGCTTGAGCCAATCGATCGTAGGCGCGACCGCGCGCGTTTCGAAGAGCGCTTCACGGCGGAGCGAATGCCACGCGATTACTTGCGCACTATCGCGGTCTCTCGGCGCGGTAAATTGCAGCATCATTGATGGTGGGCGCTCTATCGCGCTAAGCGGCTCATTTTCGGCCAGCATACTTCTTTGCTAGCGAGGAGCTGACTCCTGCCGGGATCCCACATCTGATCCTAAGGCACTTCTGGTCAGCCCCGGCGATCTCCGGATCGCCTACTGTTGGCTACCACTGCCGCGCTCAATCGAGGGTGGCTTGGCGAACTCGACAAGGCTCGGGCTCGCATAGATCTTCTGTAGGAGGTTTTCCTTGCTCTTGACGAAGTCGAATTTGAAGCCGGGCCGCAGCCAGCTCCCTCCTTCTGCACGAGATCGACAAAGCCCCTAAGGAGATAATTGCCCGTCGAAATTCTTCAGCTCTGCGACCGATTTCCCGTCGAGCTCGGTTTTTGAGCCGAAATGGCTATTCGAAGTTCTGCGTCGCCGCGACAGTGGCGCTGAGAGCTTGATCGGCAAGACCGGTTTTGGACTGTCATGGCAAGCTAGCCGCGAGGATAATCGGACGCTGCACGACGACTGATTTTAGGCCGAAGTGGACGGTTGATGAGCGCCTGCCAGAACATTCATTGAGGAATTCGCGTGACGTCAATCCTTGGTGTTTCGCCGCTCCCGGTCAAATCCAGAAGTGCAGCCTCGAAGCTTAAGCGATCATAACCCTATCAATTCCGCGCGGGAGCCTATGGCGCGGCTTGCCCCGTGGCACGAATCGGCTCCTACTTACGATCTGCGACTTCACAGAAGCTGCGACATGGCGCAACGGGAAAAGATCTCGGTGAGCAAGTCAGCGGTCCCGGCTGAAGGGCTAGTCACGAGCCTAACAGTCGCGTTAGGCGGTATGGACCTCTTGGCAATAGCCTTTTTCACAGGCCAATGGAGCGCTCTTACAAACGCCTGTTTGGGCCTCAAGTTCAGAGAGATTAGCTTGCCGGGTTATCACGGCAAGCGCCCCAACAACTGAGGAACAGTTCCAGTCACTGTTGTAGGGCAATACCCGACATCATCTCTGGCGCACAATCGCTGGGGACGGCTTTTTTGGAGCTCACGCCGGCAGCGACAATACCATATTGTCGATCAGCCGAGTTGAGCCGACGTAGGCAGCTACACAAAGTGCCGCGGTGGTCCTCAAAGGATTCCCGGCAGGTTTCAGGTTAACGGAATCAACCAGATCAAGGTACTCAAGCCGGTCGACGGCCGCCAAACGCTGCTTTACGGTCGCCAGCAGCCGCTCCACATCTCGTTCTCCTGAGTTAAACTGCTCCGCCGCGGCGAATAGGCCGCGACTGATGGCGAGAGCCCGCTCACGCTCCTGCTGGTTCAGATAACGATTGCGGCTACTCATGGCCAACCCGTCAGCTTCCCGCACGGTTGGTACGATGATGATCTCTATCGGAAGATTGAGGTCAACTGACATGCGGCGAACGACCGCGCACTGCTGGAAGTCCTTTTGCCCGAAAAAGGCAACATCTGGCTGTACCATGTTGAACAGCTTGCAGACGACAGTCGCAACACCACGGAAATGTCCTGGTCTGAATGCGCCGCAGAGTGGTTTTGCGAGCTCGCTTGGCTCAACAAAAGTTTGAAATTGGGCCGGATAGATTTCCTTTGCATCCGGAGCAAAGAGGATGGAAATCCCGGCATCTCGGCACAATTTTTCATCGCGCAGGAAATCGCGTGGATAGGTGCCGAGATCTTCGTTTGGACCAAACTGAGTAGGGTTGACAAAGATGCTCACGACACTGACATCACTCTGCGCCTTGCTTGCTTCGATGAGGGCGAGGTGCCCGTCGTGCAGATAGCCCATGGTCGGGACGAAGCCGACCCGCTTGCCGGCCTTACGAATTTCAATAAGCGCCCGCCGAAGCTCCGCGACTGTCTTGATAGTTTGCATTTGAATGCTCTCACGTCTGACTGAAGGGTGTCCATTGTGCGATGACGTCGCCAAGACCCTCGGGCAGCGGATAGGATTCTTCCGGGCTCGGAAATGAACCGTCTCGAACATCGCTGGCCCAGCGCGACAGCGCGTCTTGCAACAGCCCAAACCCGTCTGCATAGGTCCGAACGAATTTGGCACGGTGACCTGCGGTAAGCCCCAACACATCGTGGAATACCAGCACCTGGCCGGAACAGCAGCGACCCGCGCCGATTCCAACCGTTGGAATCCGGAGAGTTTCGGTTGCCCGCGCGGCGAGCTCGGCTGGAATGCCCTCGAGGACGAGAGCGAAGCATCCGGCTTCCTGCAAACTGTGGGCGTCCTCCAGCAAGCGCAACGCGTCATCAGCAGTTCTTGCCTGCACCTTGAAACCGCCCATGACATTGACGCTTTGCGGAGTTAGACCGAGATGGCCCATTACGGGAATTTCGCAATCCACAAGGGCGCGGACCATTTCGAGGCGCCTCGCACCACCTTCGAGCTTCACAGCGTCGGCGCCCCGCTGCAGGAAGCCACCAGCATTTCGGATCGTCTCCTCTGGGCTGAGGTGAAAGCTGAGATATGGCATATCCGCCACGACCAGCGCACGCGGCCGCGTCCGAGCAACCGCCTCCAGATGGTGGTTCATCATGGCCATGCTGACCGGCAGCGTGTTGTCGAACCCAAGACAGACGTTCCCAACGCTATCTCCCACTAGCAAGATATCAACGAGCGCGTCGGCGATGCGGGCCGACACTGCGTCGTAAGCGGTGGTCATCACGATGCGACGACCTTCCTGCTTCCAGCGCCGCAGAAGTGGAATCGTGACTTTCTCTGTCCTCGGCTGCGGAACGTGACTCATTCTTTGCAAATCCTGTCTTTCGCTCGCCGCGCTGGACTGAGCGGCCGCACGAGGAGCGACAGAACACATCCAAAAGGGCCAAAGGGAGGCTTCCCAACTGCAGACAATGCAGGCTGCCGAATGATTTCGGCAAGCGGCGCGTGGTCGGCCCGACTGTTATTTTGTCGGGAAGTCCTTCGTGCCCCAGGATGTGTGCGAATTATGAAGAGCGCTCTGCAACAATAGAAAGAGAGCTCTATTTGCGTCATAGCTCGCAGCGGGTCGGCTTCTCCTTGATCCCGTCATGACCAATGCACCGTTAGTCGTGCAGATGGTCCAACGCCATCCTCGCCCATAACGTTTTACGAGGATATCGTAAACCAGAAATCGACCACGCATCGTCTCAGACCTCAAATTCTCCCCAATCGGAGTACACGGTTGGATCGCGTTCAAGCTCCGCGGCGCCTCAGCCTCGCGATTGGCCCGGCGAATGCGACAGCTACGAACCAGCCCTACCAAATCATACATCGACGGAGGCATCCGCCTGGCTACGCCGGAGCTCACATCGCACAAAACAGGACCGTCGACTGTACCTTTTCGGTAACCCGTTCAGGCTTTGCAGAGTTGACTAAGTTGTGAGCTGGCGCGGCAAGATAGGGGATGCGGTCTTACGCTTCTGGATCGAAAGCCAAGGAACTTATCAGGTCGTCTCTCGATCCGCCGCAGGCAACGCCATCAGGCAAAACGGAATCCAAGCCAGGAAAAGCGGAAAGAAGAAGAGAGGCGCAAGCAAGCCTTCGAGCGCCATTGGGGAAGTCCCTTCGCCTCTCGTTTTTGCCGCCGCATGCCGATTGGCCTTGAAAGCCTTGAAATCAATGATCGTCGCTGACATCTCTCTAACCTGGCGCCTCCCCTTCTCATTGGTCCGACGCAGTCAAGACCCGCTCTGCTTTTAGCTTTTGATCACGTCACGCGCTTGTAAGTGCAACAACGCTAAGCTAACTCGCGACCAAGGTAGCCACTTGCGGTCGGCCTGCTGCCGCGCCCTAAGGCGATCGGCGCATTTTCTAGAGCAAAGAGCGGTTCGCCAACAGTAATAACGGATTAGTCCAAATCTTCCTCCGCAGATCGCGCAGCATCGAGCTGAACCGTGGCGGGAATTATCGAAGTCGTTGCGCATTCTCGCCTCCTGTCGAAGCTATGCTTTACAAACTTTCAACTTGGTTGATCGCCCGTGTTGGTTCGAGACGGCTGCAACGAAGTTGGGCCAGCGTGTACAGCCCATTAGGCCCGCATCACCTCGTTCCCTGCGCAGCTCGATGTCTCAGAGGCAACGCTGCAGCGGACTTGAACAATTTTACCCTCCGATGACTCCCGATTGATGCAATAATGGGGTTGGATACGAACAAATCCTGCGCTTTTTGGCGCATCACCAATGGATTTAGGTCCACTTGACGGGTTTGGCGTATGTAAACGCGCCGGGCCGTCCCTCGTCCGAGTAACATGTTCGTTCGCAGATTCTCTTTGGCCATCGAGATTTGAGCGAATTTCGTCAGGTCAGCGAAACAGCAGCCTCCCTGAGGCTGTCGTAGACCTCGCCCAGATCTGCCGCTGTCGCGCAAAAAGGGCGAAATCACGTAGATCGTGTTTCCTAGCGGGCACAGCAGCAGATCCCCGCCTGTGAAGGGGCGCTAAAGTTCAGGACCAATGCTCGTTGAAACAACCGCGGTGGCGGGTTTTCAGCTGTCGCTGTAATGATCCCCGACTGACGGTTTTGTAAACCGAAGGTCAGAGGTTTAATCCCCTCAGTCGGCACCCTTTGACTATTCTTCTTCCTCCGTTACTCCACGCTTCAGCAACAGAAGCCGCTGAAACATAAGGTTTTCTCCTCCCTTGGCATCGCGTCTCTTCGCTACCTTCCGCGTGTTCTGTTGGTAGGGCCGTTGGTACGACCGGGGACCGGTGTTGGTAGGAGGACACGCAGCAGCGGATGATCGGGGTGCCTTTGACCGACATGCAAATAAGCGCCAAGCCGGAGGACAAGACGTACAAACTCACCGACGGCGGCGGCCTTTATCTGGCTGTCGCAACGCATGGTGCGCGGTTGTGGCGCGTCGCCTACCGGTTCGATCAAAAAATCTAGTCGGCCGTGACCTGACCGATGCGCCGCGCCAGGAAGCTAATCGCCCGAGCAGAGGCGATCTCAGCCGTGCGTCCGAAGACGCAGCATGGATGCGGTTGAGCACGAAACACTCCTCCACCCTGATGGCGGCGCCAATCATCTCGAAGTATCGATGAACCGCTGTTGCTTTCGTCCACATGCTGCGGTTGAATTCCGGGCATGTGGGGGGAGTTATGGGGATTTTTTCGGGCGAGAAGTGGGAACGGACATTTAGGTTGCGAAGCCATCAAGGCGTCGGCCGCGGCTTTCTTTCTGTCCTGTTTTGGCTCTGGGGCACTGTCGGACTGCTGTTCAACGCTGGAGCCTTGATGGGCTTGACCGGATCTATAGGGGTAGGAACGTCGGCATATCTTGCAGCCACGACCCTAATCTGGATCGGCGGCATGTTGTTATTCGGGATCGGCGCCGTGCTGTCGGATCTCGACTTCGATGGCGAGCGCCCGCTGCCGCGCGATGCGGGCGACATCCACATTTCGCACTGATCGGATGACAAAGCGCTTTCGCCCGCTCCATGCGCTTCCGCTGTTCGCGAGAAGAACATATCGCGGCTGCACTTATGGGCCCCGGCCAGGCGAGGCGCTGGAAGCAGATCACGGCACTTTTGGAGGCCACGAAGATCGACAGCCTTATGGGCGGTCGATATACCCCAGCTGTCCGCGCTTTCTTCGATCGGTACGGCATTCACGCCGCGACCCAAGTATCGGCGCCACATCGGCCCGCGAGGCTAGGAGCGGCGCATCGAATAAAGCGCAGGCCCTGAACATCCCATGGGCGGGGCCGCCGGGCTAGGGTCGGCGACCCCTCGCCGCGAAGGCGCCAGTACGCGAAACAACGACGACTTCGCGACTGCGTTTAGCATCGGCGCCGCCGCCGGCAAGCGCAATGAGATACGATCGTTAGTGTTACTTGGATGGCTTAGTGGTAGCCGGCCGCATCGCTGCTCGTTTGCGCGAGGTGATCGCCTCTACCTTCTTCAGCGTCTCTGCAAACTCAGATCGGAGATATTGTTCGTGGTCGCGGTCTTTCGGCTCCGAGAGGAATGCGACCTTCACGAGGAAACGGTTCAATAGCAACGCAATTGCAAGATTGTCGGAGTGTTGCGAGCGCAGGGCAGTGAGTTGCCGACGCATCTCCATGAGATCGAGAGTTTTGCGGTCTGACTGCCTTTTCAAATGAAAACTCGCGCGAGAGCCCTACAGTCCAAACGAAGCCGCCGCGACGAGTATATTGGCGCGACGGCTTCGCCACTTGGGGACCCGGACCAAGGGCAATGTCCGGCCGTGAGAAGCTAACGCTCCGTAGCTTCGCCGCAATCGCAGTCTGGAATTAAGCTTGATGTCGCAGTGGGGGGGTTAATTCTGGAACAGCCACGCTGCTGTAGCTCCGTTCCATCGCCGGGTGGCTGCGGTTCTTTACCTTGATCCAGTGCTTCTGACGGCCGATCGCGATGCTTGAGACCAGCCCCTCAAGGCCATGCGACAGGCGGGCCGGACTAGCTCACGGCCGATCTCGCCGCGCTCAAACGGCGCGACGGTGATGCTGTCCGGTGGGGGCGCCAAAAGCTTCTCCAATTTTGACTTCCGCTGATGCCGCGGCAGATCGCGCGGGTCGTCGCCGGCGAGTGCAAGAAAAAAATAGATGCTTGAAGGCCCCACTTGCGAGCCGGAAGCTCGGTGCAATTCCGCTTCACTACCGCCGGCATATTTCGCAGATCGTCCGGGTTGCCGGGACTAGGCACGGTTCGCCGGGAGCGTTCCGGCCGGCTTAACTCGCTTCGTCCGGCATCAGCCAAATTCACAAGGTTTTCGCAAAAGGTGTCGCCGCATCGATCGCAGCGTTCAGGATCAGTTCGGCGGCGCTCCCTGGGTTCAAGCAAGTGTCGCGCCGCAAGCCGCCTCAGAAAGTCCGCGTTCTGCACTCAGACGCGAAAGATGCGGGCGCCGGCGGCTTCCTGTCGCGGCCGCCCGCCCCGCCAGCTGAATATCGCAGCGCTTGCACAGTTCGAAAATGCGCGGCGCTTGATTTGCCGCCAGTCCGATGTCGAGCGCGATTTCGCGCGCCGTCATCTTCTTCGTGACGGCAAGGTGGCGGCCCCACGCGATCCGGCCGCCTTTTCATTCGATCCGCCTGCCGAAAGAGCCAAGGTCAGGTTTCAACATGGGAGCCCATCTTTAGCAGTTTAGTTCGGAGGGCCGCTGCTGCCCGATGGGCGGATGGACATTCTGCGGTAACTTTCATGCGAACGATTGGCCTGTGAGCGGTTCTTGACGCGGAGCCGCTAGCGTCCGGTTGGTGACTACCTCACCGCAGAAGCAGCGCGGCTGAACATCTTGGAAGGACCTGATGGACGATCTAGCGCTTCCGCTGCGCCACCCAACGGCCAGAATGTATTGCGCGCTGACGGTGGCACCCTTCGGGGGCATGCTCGAAGAACCGTGGGCGGAAGCCGTTTTCATCCGCCGCGACCTGACGCCGCCGCAACGCGCGAACTGATCGTCAAGCGAAAAGCGGCTAATAAAGCGTTCCATCCGGAGACGAAGCACGTCGTGACCGTGCGGCCGTGGAAAGAGTTCTCAAGTTGAGAAATCTGACCGTTTCACATTAGACACAGCCGCCAAAAGCGGCAAGCCGCTTCGAACCATTGAGCGCGATATCACGCGCGGCCGCAAGCCAGGCGCCGACTGGCCCCTCCCCGCAGCGTGCCCCGATCAACCCTAACGAACGAGCGTGAAGCATGGCAGCGTCAGGTCTCACGGATCCTCCGCCGAACGCCAGTCCGCGCCCTTAAGGCGGATCATGTCGCAATGGGACCGATTGATGAAGGCGCGCTCGACGCAATAGCCGGAAGCGAACGAGGCGACCAGCGCCAGACCACAGGCGACGTAGCTGTTTAAATCCCACAGAATGCTGACGGTGGCGACTGCGATAAAGGCGACAGCCATGACCGTGTTGCGAAGTGCGGTGACCATATTGCTCCCCAGCCTATCAGCGATGTACGGTAACATTGCAAGCACGACGATCTGCAGCGTTGATCGTCGTGATCGGCCGTATTTCTGCTATACCGGCTTGAGGTTCGGGCGAGATGCGCTGCGGGCTGGGGAACGACGGTCCACGCGCCGGCCTTTGGGTGCCGCGCTTGGTCTCGATAAACGCGGAACGCAGAACCTGCTCTCCGTGAACGACTGTGTTGTAGACTCGTCTTACGTGCGCTAATGGGGGGCGCTAGGACGTGATTGGAACGGAAGATCAGAGATTTCGACGTCCGACAGGCCCGGACAGCAAGTCCCAGTTGGTGGGTCGAAAATCTAGTTCATGTGCATGCGAAGGTTATTTGTGGAAGATCGTCCAAGCCCAGCCGATCGCTGCGCTTGTCGCGGCGACGGTCGCCGGCCAAAGCGGCCAAGCGTGTCCAGAAGACTTGTCGACTGTGGCGTTCAGCCTCCAAAACCTCTCGCCGACGATCGTGCCAAGCCCAGCCATTCCTGCGCGAAACCAATCGTCAAAACCTGCATTTCGCCGATCGCAATAGCATCGGCAGAACCAGCGTCGGTCTGCGCCAGTCGCGCCCGTACGTTCTGCGGTTGCAATGCGAGCATCGAGTCGCAAGGAATGCTCTTCGCGGGCGCTGTAATCAGCGCTAACATTACGGCCCCGCTTGCGGAGACTTAAAGTGAGCGACAGACCCCAAAGTACCGTTAATCGCAGCCACATCGGCCGATATCTTTGTATTGAGCGAAGTGATCTCGCCGCATGATTGGACGGAACGCCATTGCGTCCGCCGGACAACTGTCTTATACGGCCAACTTGTTTTGAGCGGCTAGGTCCTTCAGAATCTTTTCGGCGGTCCAAGCAGCATCCTTAATAGCCCTATTTTGACTCGCCGCGATGGAGGCGTACTGCGTCCACGTAGCCGCATTCCCGCTCGATGTGGTAAATGCACCCGCCTTTGCCACATTGTTCCTATACTCCAAGATCGCCCCGATAATTACTGAACATCTCCATCAACTATGTGAAGCACCTTGTGCTCCGCATGAGCCAGAAGCGGGTTCGCGCGACCCACCATCTCAAAAGCTGGATCACTACGGCGCAGCCGTGAACCTGTACGTGGGCCCATTACAATCTTTATCGTGTCCGTGAAGCCCCGCGGACAACGCCAGCGATCGCGCTCGGCGTCGTGGATCGGGTCTGGGTGATCGGTATTTTGTTGGCGCGCAGCGCAACCAGATGGCTGCGCTTGAAAGGATAGCGTTGTACCTCAGAGAATGCCGGCAGCACATCGACCGCTCGAGCTCGTGAATCGGTGTTATCTTTCGACCCCAGATGATGTCCGCGGGCCCTGCGCGCCATATCGAGTCCGCACCAAGGGCAAGAGCCGCCTTCGCTCACGCTCGGCACCATTGCCTCTCGACCTTTCGGCGTCAGAGGCACATCTTGGGTATCCATTCTGCTCTCCGCACCGACAGCCGCCCTCACTTAGTGGGTCAATTGAGTCCGACCCTGGTCTAGTTTGGCCTTCAAACTAATGGCCGCTGCCCCGGTTTATAGCCTGGTCCTTGTCGTAGGCCAGAGCGAATTTCAACCAGAGATTAAGACCGTGATGCGCGATCCGGATGCGTCGCCCCCAATCTTTGTCTGGTTTTTCACAGCCGTGTACAAAAGCTGTAAGATCCAAGACATCGCGCGCCGTGGCGCATGGCGAACTGTTTCAAAGCGTAACCAGGCGGTTTAATGCGCGAGGAGCGCTGGCATGGTCATTGCTCTCGCAGCAGGCACAACGGCGCTGGCTACTCCGCGTCTGGCGAGAGGAATGGTCCAATATGAGCTTGGTAAGGTCATTGGAAAGGGCGGAAGTTGACGCCTTCTATACGCTCAATGAGGGGCGTCTCGCATCCGTTACGCGCGAATTCAGCGAGCATTTCTCAGGACGCGTGCTGTATGCGGTGAAGGCGAATCCGTTGCCCAAAATTCTTCACGCGGTCTCTCGCGCCGGAGTGGCCGGATTCGACGTGGCGTCGCTGGCCGAAGCCCACCTTGTCCATTCCACTATTCCCGGGGCCCGTTCATGGTTCATGAATCCCGTGAAATCTCGTCGCGATATTGAACGGACGTTCCGCGATCTGGGGGTTCGCGACTATGTCATCGATTGCGAAGCCGAGCTGCGGAAGCTCCTCGAAGTCTTGCCGTCGCATGATCCGGAAATACGAATCTACGTGCGGTTAAAGTGTAGCAGGACGTGCGCCATCTTAGACTTAAACGGCAAGTTTGGTGCCTCGCCCGCCGAAGCGAGCCGTCTGCTGGATCTCGTCAACGCGCAATCGCGCTGGACCACGGGGTTGTCCTTTCACCCAGGTTCCCAAACGATCGTTGTCGATCCCTATCTGCATGGCATTCGGGCGGCCATCGACATTATAGAAGCTGCTTCTCCGGCCCCCACAGCGCTCGATATCGGTGGCGGCTTTCCCGGCCATTATCTGAACGTCCCCTATCACTCTCCCTTGCGCATGCTCTCCGAGATCACGAAACTGGTGCGCGGAACGGATGCACTAAAGCATGTTGAACTGTCGTGTGAGCCCGGACGAGCACTGGTTCATGATAGCATCTCTTTGTTTTGCCGCGTGATCTTAAGAAAAGGTGAGGCGCTCTACTGCGGCGCGGGCATCTACAGCGGGCTCTCACCCGCCCGACAATGTTTTCTGCTCCCCGCCCGCGCTTGGCGTGGGGGAGAGCCGATCCAGACTGAGGAGTGGCAGGACTTCATCATCTTTGGCCCAACTTGCGACAGCATGGACAGGCTTGGATTTTCGTATTCACTGCCACGCGATTTGAGCGAAGGCGATTGGATTGAATTCCAGAATGTGGGCGCCTACACGGATATGGCGCGATTCAACGGGTTTTCGGTTGATAAGATCGTGGCCGTAGGGCAGGATGAACTTACCATGTTGCCCGCCGCCATTCAGTAGTTGTTCATGAACATACTAGGGTCGGTACCTGATTAGCATCACGTGATTCTCTGGCCTGTGTAATTGATTCGGGGCGAGAGAATGCGTGAGGGTCTATTTTGGCTGAATGACAAGCAATGGGCGCGCATCGAACCTGATCTGCCGACGGGCTGACGGGGCCGGAGCGGGACGACGATCGGCGCATCATCAGCGGCACCGTTCACATACTGCAATCGGGTGCGCGATGGCGCGATTGTCCGCTTGAATATGGCCCTTACACGACCGTCTACAATCGCTTCGATCGTTTCCCATGTGTGGACGGCTCCGGGTTGGCAAGGAGAATCTTCATTTTGCAGCATTGGTCGGAGCAGCCATGTGTTCGGCCTATTCGCGCGGTACCCATCGCCGTTGGCCATAATGCCCTCCGCGGATCAGGTCCCGGCAAAAGCGCGCATTCGATGATGCTGTGGCCCATGTGGGCTGTCCTGATCGCCGGATCGACCGGCACTGCATTACTGCTGTTCGTCCTCCCAACCGTTACGTCACGCCGGACGTCCGGCGCGATAGATCACCCCGCGAGCGCGAGGGGCTCCCTGTAGCACTCACCCTAGCCATCATAGCCCACGCCATCCTCGCGAGTTTGTTGGCGGGCGCGATAGCTGCAACCTTGGTGGGGCGCCGAGCCAACAGCCGAGTGAGCCAGGGCCGACGACCGGGGCCATGGATCTTGGCATAGCGGATCACTGTGAGCGCGCCAGCCGTGAACAGGCTACGCAAATAGCGCTCCCCTTGTTTGCTTATACTGCCGAGCTTGTCCTTGCCCCCACTCGAGTTCTGCTTTGGCACGAGCCCTACCCAGGCCGAGAAGTCCCGTCTCGATCGGAAAGCCTTGGGATCGGCAATGCTGGCGACCAAGGCTGTTGCCAACACTGGCCCGACGCCGAGGATCGCATCAAGCCGTTTGCCCGTCGCATTTGATCGATGCCAGGCGATGATGCGTCTGTCGAACTCCAGTGTCTGAGCCTTCAGCGCTCGCAAGTGACTGCCGAGAGCAGCAAGACATGCACGGGCCACTTCCGGGAGCCGGCGGTCGGCGGTATCGGCAACGACTTCCAGCAGCACCCCTGCGCCCAACAGGGGCGACGATCCGGAATTCGGCAAAATAGGCGCGGATTAAATCGATCAATGCAGTCTGCTGGCGGATGAAGAGATGGCGCGCGCGATGAAGCATCAGACAGCTCTGTTGCTCGACCGTCTTGGCCGGCACGAACCTCATGTTCGGTCTCGTGACCGCCTCGCAAATCGCCTCCGCGTCGGTGCTGTCGTTCTTCTGCCGCTTGACGTAGGGCTTCACGTAGGCCGGAGGCATCAACCGCACCGTATGCCCCAACGTCTCCAGCTCACGAGAGCAATAGTGCGATGAGGCGCAAGCCTCAATCCCGACGAGGCATGGCGGCAGCTTCTGGAAGAACGCCGGCAGGTGCCGACGCTTCAGCTGACGGCGTATGACCACCTGGCCGGCTGTATCAACGCCATGCACTTGAAATACCGATTTCGCGATATCCAGACCGATTGTTGAAATTGACTGCATAGCTTGATCCTCCGAATGGTGGGAGCTTCAAACGGCGCCCACTCACTCTCGTGCCCGTGGAGGAGCCGTCCACAGCATCAAGCGCGGACGATGGTGCGCAATTTTTGAAGCGCTTGCCAAGCTCGGCAAAGATTTCGTCGCGCTGTCGCTCGACTCGACCCCGGTCAAAGCTCATCGTTGTGCCTCCGGCGGAAAAAGGGGGAGCAGGCGATCGGCCGCTCGCGCGGCGGTCGCACGACAAAATCCATGCGCTGAGCGATCCACTCTGCCGGCCGGTCGTCCTTCATCTGACCCCGGGCAGGATGCCGATATCACTGCTGCACCCGATGTTCTGGCGCTCGCCCCACCCATGCGCTCACTCATCGCCACGAGGGCTACGATGGCGATGGCTTTCGCGCCGAGATCGTTAGTAGCGGCGCCAAACCCGCAATCCCCAACAAATCCAACCGCATCGTCATCCATCGCTTCAACAAACGCGCCCCTACAAAGGCCGAAATGTCATCGAGCGCAGCTTCTGCAGGCTCAAGGACTTCCGACGCATCGCCACCAGATACGATAAGCTCGCTCGGAATTTCCTGGCCGCTGTTCATCTCGTCGCTCTCGTCGCATATTGGCTCAATTGAGTCTGGACCCTAGGCACCATTTGACATTCATCAGAAACGTCAAAGCCGGAGGCCGGGATCTCTGGAGTCTTACCAATAATGACAATGACGGATGATCAAGACGAAAACGAGTTCCAGTTGCTGGGATTGGCACTTTATGCCTCGCAGCGCGTGGAATTCACCCTTTACGGACTCGCTGCCCACGCAGCTCACACCCCTACAGCTAAGAAGGAGCGACGCTTTCGCGACCTGACACCAGAAAAATTTCTCCGAGGAGATGCTAGCGAGCTTAAGGCCACCCTGGGGCAACTAGTCACGACATTCGGAGAGGCTTTCCTTATCCAGACGCCCGAACTCATTTCATTCTACGATGATCGCAATCTTCTAGCGCACGACTATTTCCGCACGTTTCGTGCAAACATTCGCGGCACGCCAGATCGCCGTCAGGAAGGGCCCGAGTTCTTGCGAGACTTCATTAAGCGAGCCTTGTATTGGGAGACCGTGTTGCGCGGCCTCTTAGCCGAGATGATGAAAAGCGCGGCGCAAAAGGAAGGCCGAGAAGCCGAACTCGCATGGACGGCAGAAGACTTGGCAAGAATCGATCTATTCCGCGAACATGTAGCGAAATACCTAGGTGGCAAGGGAGTCTCGGCAGAAGGATTGACTCGACGAAAGGATAGGTGACTAGCGCTCCATCGATGACGTATCGCAACCACGGCAGAGGCCCGTTAGCCGAGCCAATGCCAAAACATGGTTTGCAACCAGAATCCGACCTGTCAGCAGCTCCGCAACGCGGGAAATGTGCTGCAGCCCGCGAAGCCCTCAAGAACCAGCCGCACCCGGGCGGCGGTACCGGGCTCGCTACCGACGATGGTGCCGGGGCTCACCACTTGCGGCCCTCCAGCCCCTCCCCCTCACCGCACCGGTTCGGCCTTCCTCAGCTGGTCCCGCTGGTCGCACAGCCCGTCCACCTTGGCCTGTATCCGACTCAACAGGTTTTCCGCCGAGGCCGTGGACAGCCCTGCACGCTTGAGGGACTGGATTTCCTTCTGCTGGCGGCCGATCTGGCGCCGCATGTGCTCGATTTCCGAGCGGAGATATTCGAGGGTGGGCATGGCGAACTGGGATTTTGCCGGTACTGACCTGAATGAGCCACTCTGAAAATCAGAATAGGCCACTTTGCGAAAAGCCCGGCGCAATGGCCGGGCCCCTTAACGCACCATTAACCATGTCAGCCGCAGCGTCATTCGCGGACGGGAGTGGCGCTATTCGTGCTTTTCACGAGATTGATGGCTGCAATGGCATCAATCTTGTTGTGATAGCCCTCGCCGGAATTGGCGATCTTCCTGTTGTTCGCCGCGTAGAGCGTCCAACGCCACTGACTTGCAGCATCCTTATAGAGGTAGAAAAACATCATGTCAGTCTCCAATGAAGGTGGTTTTCAGCGATACTTGTTCGAGTACAAATTCGGCAACGCAGAGTGGGGGATCGAAATCATTGCTGCGAATCCAGCAGAGGCGCGCGAGCGCCTTAAGGCGATAAGCTGGGCGCAGTACAAAGGAGAAATCATTGGAAAAATCCCCGTGGTCCCAGGCCCGATTGTTCGGGCTCTTTCCCGATTCCGGGCTGCCTTGGGGATTTGACTTGGTGGACGAACACCGGGCTACAAGAGACCCGGCGTTGTGCATTTAGAAAATAAACCTGTTCGATCTATACAATTTTAGCTTGCAGACGTTCGAATCAGATTTCGCCGCCTTGGATTACCCTGAACTTCCGGCGCCGATCTGGGGCGGCCTCAAGTTCTAACGAACAGTTAATAGACTCGCTCCATTCTTTCCCAAAGATAGTGATGTGCGCGGCCTGCTAGTTTCAGGGGTGTCTTCTTGTCGGGTTTTGGGAAAAAGAGAATTGCAGGGATCGACTACGATCTAGACCACTTGGATCCGTTCACGATGGAAGTGAAGGCCAAGGAGGAGGATGCTCCGCCATACATTGTCCGTGTCAGCTTTGGATTTCACTGCTTCACCCGAGAAATCACCCCGGAAGATAGCCCAGACCTCCATATGGTGCATGGTAAGGAGAAGCGTTGTTTCTGCCATCATCGCTATAAGCTCTCGAAAGAACTAGCGGATATGATCCGCTACGCTGCTGCCGGGAGGGCCTATTTCGGCGATAAAGGAAATTTCCTGATCGTTGAAATGCCGGACCAGGAGAACGCGCCGTATGTCGCGTTTTTCGATGTCGAGAAGGCCAAAAAGGCGGACGGCTATGATGGGGCAATGTTCGTAACCAGCGCCCACCTAAGGCCGAAGCTGCCCGATAAATTGCCAGCCGTCAGCTTTGTTACGGTGGTGGACTATCGCATCAAGGGAAGGGATCTGAAACGACCTCCACCACGGAATGTGGTGGCTCAGAAAAGAAAATAGCCCCCGCAGGGGCTATTTCCGAGGGCAGAAATTGGTGCGAAAAGAACCCTCTGTGCGAAATGCTCACCTTACGTCCACGAACCGTGGAGCCTCCCGAGGAGGCGGAGCCGCTGTTTTTCACCGCTATCAGCGACCGTACACATAACTAACATCGCTCATCGACAGTTTCAAGAAACTTAAAAAACAAAGCCGAAGCAATCCTAACAACACGCAAATCAGCCGAATTACGCGCAGAACCATCAAAACTGTACGAACTACCGCAATGTACGGTTCCACAGTGACCATCGCAATCAATTGCAGGCACCTGCAAAGTTCCCCACGAAGCAAGCGGCGCTTAATTCCGCAATTCACCGCCCCCTTTCCCAGGGGGTAATCAGGTTCTGTGTAAAGCCACACGAAGGCATCTTAATACCGTGGAACAACTGAATCGCGGATATGCTTTGTCAGCGTTCGTTCCGCTCGAAATGGGCCCCAGAAACAGGCCCGCCAATTGTTCAGAGAGAACAAAAACAGAACCAGAGAGTCAGGGATAAACGGAACAAAAAACTTCTGCTTGCTGGAACTCGCAACCTATGGATACAGCGTGCCCACGTCTCAACGTGCGCTTCGCCCCTTTAGTCTGGGAAGCCAAGCGCAGCCTCCCGCATCAAGTTGATTGTGCTGGACGCCGAAGTTGCCGACGACCAGATCCATACTTTGACGACTGCACTGACGAACGCGCTGCGCCCCGTAGCTCCGGCACCAGCTTTGCGACGCCTGCCACCGGCACCACCTCTGTTGAACGGCCGCGGAGAGCCCGAGCAGGAGGAGATGCGCTCAGGCGGCGATGCGGCTTGAGGACCTGGTTTCCCAGGTAGAGGGATTCGATGCCTTGTACGCGAAACTGCCATTCTCTGCTGACGCGATTGACGTCCCACCCGAACTGCTCGGTTGCCCAGCTTCCCCATCCGCTAGGGTTGCGCCGTTTCGCAGACACTCTTCGCCGAAGGCGTTTGGTGCCGCGGCTCTTGTTTAATCACCCGAAAAGCGCCTTCCGCATGGCCACGCTATCAATGGTGACGGCTGCCGCGTAAATGAACGGGAAAGGCGCAGCACGACCAGGAGATTCCACGTCCTTCAATGTTGAAGCGACCCCTCTGCCATGCTCGCTGTAGACGCCGGTTGCGTGGGCCTCACCGACCAGCAGGAACCCACACGAGCGGCGATCCCGCGACTTGGTCCTCGGCTCCAACGCAGCGACAGCCCTCTTAAGGCGCGGCGCATAGGCCGGCCGGAATGTAGCCCAGGTGAAATCGATACCTGCGCGCGGCTTGAGAACTCACAGCTTGCGGTCGCGTGCTGGACTCCCCAAGTCCGCGGAGTAGCTACTCTCGTTGGAAACACAATCCGGCTTCATGCGAGCGCTTGGAACCCCTTGGGTAGGTTCTACGAAACCGATCGACGCGATCTTCCCTCAATCCGACAAAATCCGGTTGTCCCGATCAACTCTGACGACGCGCGGACTAAACGTTCGTGCCTCGTTGTCGTTGAAGGAGGCGTATGCCACGATGATGAGCTTGTCTCCTGGAATGGCCAGCCGTGCAGCTGCGCCATTCAGCCCGACTATTCCTGACCCCGCGGGTGCCTCGATGACGTAAGTGGCAAACCGTGCGCCGGTCTCGACATTATAGATTTCCACGTGCTCGTTGGCCAAGAACCCCGCTGCGGTGAGCAGGTTACGATCAATCGAGATCGCACCTTCAGGGTGCAGATCGGCCTCAGTGACCGACGCGCGATGGATCTTTCCCTTCATCAACGTAACGTGCATGTTCGACCTACAAGGACCTTTGCACACGACCGATTGCTGACGTCACCGGAACAAGTCGGAGGTGATGCCGAGCCTGCCCAATAGGTATGTGGTTTTGCGTCGCTCTGTGCTTTGAACATCAGATCGGGGGAAGGCAAGCCATACAGGACTTCGGCCTCTACGCGCGTCCAATCGCTGCGGAAGGACCGGCTGTCCCCGGCCGCCGTCGCTCCCACCGATACACGAACGTTCATAAGTCTCGCTTCATCCACGACAGACGCATATTCGGGATGATCGACATTCTCGGACCTGATGGATGGGGTGTGAGACGTCGAAAACAGCCCTTGGCAAACGTGCCGCCGAATGCCTTTGTTCGGCCCCGCAAGCTAATGATCGCGCCACTCTAACGCTGGGGCGATGCGAAAACACCGCGAAAGCCGAGCAGCAATTGCAGAAATCCTGCGCCGACGAGCGTGTCCGGCTCTTACGGCGTTGTGCCACCACGTGATAGATGATCTTGGTGAATGGTGAGAATACCACAATCGCTGAGCGCATCACCAACGCGATCGGAGAATGGATCATCAGCGGGGCACTGCGGCCCGAGGGGCCGCTCCATCAGGATCATATTGCGCGGGAAGCTGGTTCAAGCCGCGCTCCACCGGCTTTTGGGCAACTCGGAGCCCTTATTGTCGCTGCCCCGCGCCAAGGTGTTGGCGTCCACTTGATTACCCAATCGGCGAAGGAGATCGCCTACATCGCGCAGCGCTTGAGGTGGTTGCCTTGCGCAATTCGGCCGCAAGACTCACGGCTTAGGAGCGATAGAGCTGGCACTTACTGATGGACAAGCTCGCAGCATCAAGGGTATGAGACGCCCAACCGAGCATTCCACCAAGCGCTAGTTGCGCGTTGCGGCCTGCCGCGGCTTCTTGAGAGTCTTAATGAATTGCGGTTTGCGAACTCGCGACTGTTTTTCGCGACGGCACGAAGTGCCGGCTGACGACCACGATCGCATCAGGATGACCAAATGATTCTCCATGCTTTGCGTGCGCACGACGTCGATCGGGCTTGCAATCTGCTCTTCCGTCAGATTCAGGCGATCGAATGGTTTTCGCTTTCCCTCTCTGAACGCGAAACCAACCTTGTAGGCCCATTGCACAGTGACGAGACGCTGGGACGCGGCAGATCGCCCCTTGCTGCAGCGAGCACTATCGAAGCTCAGGATTTGACCATTCTTATGAAATCCGCCCAGACACCATGATACGTCACATCGTCTTGTTCAGCGCCAAAGATGACGCCAATATCGGCCAGATCATCGCCGGCCTTTCCGTTCTCACCCAGATCCCGCATGCAAATCGGCTCGAGATTGCTCGCAACCGCAAGAGCGATCAGATCGGCAACGATATCGACGTCATCGTCTATGGAGAGTTCGAGAACGAGACGGAACTCGCGGCGTATAAAGCTCACGATCGATATCAGGAAGCGATCAGGCGCGTACGACCCTTGCGGGAGCTGCGGTTTGCGGCCGACTATGACGTACCAACAGATACCTAGGTCGGCCCAACGGTCGGGATCCCATTCGGTCCACACGCGACTTCATAAGCCTGTATTCGAGACGAGTGTACGGACCCTGAGGACACGATCGACAAGACGAATGCGTCTGCCTGGGTGCCGCGATCGAGCTACGCTGCGCGCCGGCCTCCGACATTGCTGATTCCCGATGCATATTAGCGAATTCCAGTGGATCGAGCCCATCCACGCGATGCAACGGCTCGCGGGCATGGCAAATCTGACATTTCTCGACAGCGCTGCTGGACACGAAGCGCTTGGGCGCTATTCGTATCTGGCTTGCGACCCGTTCGGCACGTTTATTGTCGCGAATGCTCAGGCGAGCTGGAAAGGCCAGCTTATCGAAGGCGATCCCTGGGACGTTCTGCGTGGTCTGCTGGCCGAATACCCGCAGAAGCATCGTCCTGAACTCCCGCCGTTTCAAGGTGGCGCGGCCGGATTCTTTGGTTATGATTTGAACAGAACTCTGGAGCGCTTGGCCCCGCCGGCTACTTCGGGACAGCGCTTCCCTGAAGCGATCTTGCATTTTTATGATGTGATCGTCAGCTTCGATCAAAGGTCTCAGAGATGCTTCATCGTGTCGACGGGCTGGCCCGAGCAGGATCCCGCAGCTCGCGCCGAGCGAGCGCACGCCAGAGCCGATGAGCTAGCAGCGCTGCTTGCCGCCCGAACTCCAAAGCTGCCGCCCGTCGCCGAACCAGTAGTCGCATGGGAATCCAATTTTTCGCGCGGAGACTATATCGCCGCAGTCGAGCGGGTGATCGAATTGATTCTGGCAGGCGACCTCTTCCAGGCCAATATTGCGCAGCGCTTCACGGCTCGCCTGTCGGGCTCGTTCGATCCACTCGCCTTCTACGGTCGCCTCCGGTCAATGAACCCTGCTCCTTTTGCAGCACTCTTGCGCTACGGCAAGCTCACCATTGCATCGAGCTCACCGGAACGTTTTCTCAAGCTCGATGGGCGGACGGTCGAGACGCGGCCGATCAAAGGCACGATCGCGCGCTCCGGCGATGCCAAGGAAGACCAACGCCGGGCCGAGCTCCTTCGGAACTCCGAAAAGGACCGCGCCGAAAACATCATGATCGTCGACCTCTTGCGCAACGACCTGTCGCGCGTCTGCACCGCGGATTCGGTGGCGGTTCCAGTGCTGTGCGGTCTGGAGTCTTACGCCTCAGTACACCATCTCGTGTCGGTCGTTACCGCCGAGCTTGCGCAGGGACAACATGCCATAACGCTCCTCAAGGCGTGCTTTCCCGGGGGATCCATTACAGGGGCGCCCAAGGTGCGATCGATGGAAGTCATCTGTGAGATCGAGCATGTCGCGCGGGAAATCTATTGCGGGTCGATTGGCTTTATTGGTTTTGACGGGCACATGGATACGAATATCGCAATCCGCACCGTCACGATCCGGGACGACATGGCTGTGTTCCACGCAGGAAGCGGCATAACGGCGCTATCAGATCCCGAGGCCGAATATGACGAGACGATCGCGAAAGCACAGCGCGTCTTCGATGCATTTGACGATAACAATCATGGTGCTTCATGATTGTCATTATCGATAACTATGATTCGTTTGTTTTCAACATTGCTCGTTACTTCCAGAAGCTTGGCGAAGCCACCGAGGTGATCCGGAATGACGCTATTGGTGTCGGCGATCTCGCTCGCCTCACGCCAGGCGCCGTGGTGATATCGCCAGGACCATGCACACCTATGGAGGCCGGGATATCAACTGCCGTTGTCCGCGAGCTCTCCGGCGTCGTTCCAATTCTCGGGATCTGCCTCGGACATCAATGCATCGGGAGTGCTTTCGGCGGAAATGTGAGACGTGCAAGTCGGCCAATGCACGGCCGGTCCTCATCTCTGGCGCATGACGGTCAAGGACTGTTCGATGGACTCCCTTCTCCACTTAACGTCGGCCGGTACCACTCGCTGATTGTCGATCTGGACGATTCTTGCGCGCCAAAGCTCGTCGTGCCGGCGCGCTCCGAGGAAGGCGAGATCATGGCGCTTACCCATCGCGACCATCCAACCTATGGCATACAGTTTCACCCCGAATCTATTCTGACCCAACAGGGGGAGGAAATCCTCAAAAACTTCCTCCGGCTAAGTATGAACTTCGGCGCGAGAGGATTGTAGACCAGGTGGAGCTACCAAGGCTGACGCAACCGGTTAGTGCGCATCAAAGCTGGGGCGATACGATTTTACAGAAGCCACTATGAAGCGATGAACTTCTTGAATCCGCCGCACGTCGTGGGTATCGGGATGCGAGGTGAGCCAGTAGCTTCGAACGAACCCGACATCAGGGAGCAGACGCTGAAGCTCCGGATAGCGGCGGGCAGCATAGTCGTGCAGGATGCCAACGCCATGGCCGCTTCTCACCGCTTCCATTTGAGCAACCACGCTGCCACACTCGTAACGGCGCGACATCAGCCGACCGAGTGCTGAGGCGTAGTCCAGCGCCCTGCTGTAAGCGAAATCCTCAACATGCGTGACGAACAACCGGCCCGTCAGATCGGACTGTTTCTCGATTTGGCCTTCGCGCGCGAGATAGCTCTTAGCGGCATAAACGCTGAGCGTGTAATCGGTCAATTTCGACAGGATCAATCGCCCCTGCTTCGGCCGATCGAGAGTTATTGCAATGTCAGCTTCTCGGCGGGACAATGAAAAGGTGCGTGGAAGCGGCACGAGCTGAATGATCAGACCGGGATGTCGGGCCGCGAGTGCCCCCAGCTGATCTGCCAGAAAGTAGTTGCCTAGTCCGTCCGGCGCCCCAACGCGCACAGTGCCAGTGATCGCTTCAGCGGCGCCTCCGACACTGGCGCCCACCTTGAGCAACTCGCTTTCGGCCCGTTCCGCCGCCACCACGAGGGCGTCTCCCTCCGCTGTCAACACGCAGCCAGAAGTATGGCGTTCAAGCAGCTTAACCTTGAGACTCCTTTCCAACGCCGTGACCTGGCGAGCAACCGTCGCATGATTCAGCCGCAAATGCTTTGCCGCTTTCAAGAATTGCCCGGCACGCGCGACTTCAAGAAAGATCCGAACGCTTTCCCAATCCATCGACTACACTTTCTGCACAACGGAGTCGCGAATTTGGTCGTTGATGCGCAAATCTATGCATCCATTATCAAACGCGATCAAGCGGTTTACAGAGGAGCACTGCCGTGTCCCAAACCATTCGGAACTTCATCAATGGCGAACTGGTGCAAGGACGGAGCGGCAGGACTTCGCCGGTTTTCAATCCTGCAACTGGCCAACACTCCGGGACGCTCGGGTTGGCTTCGGCAGATGACGTGAGAACTGCTGTGGGTGCGGCGCGTGCCGCCTTCCCGGCCTGGGCCGCTACGCCGCCCCTCCGGCGAGCGAGGATTCTCAACCGATTCCTGCGCATTTTGGAAGAGCGTACTGACGAACTCGCCCACGCCATCACAGCCGAACATGGCAAGGTGGTTTCAGATGCCAGGGGTGAAGTTCAGCGCGGAATGGAAGTAGTGGAGTTCGCCACGGGCGCACCGCAGCTCTTGAAGGGCGAAATTACCGAGAACGTCGGTTCGCGGGTTGACAGCCATTCGCTGCGGCAGCCCTTGGGTGTTGTGGCCGGCATCACGCCCTTCAACTTTCCGGCCATGGTCCCAATGTGGATGTTTCCCGTCGCGCTCGTCTGCGGCAACGCCTTCATTCTCAAACCATCCGAGCGCGATCCGTCCGTTTCGCTTATCCTGGCGAAATGGCTCGAGGAAGCAGGCCTGCCTCGTGGCGTCTTCAACGTCGTGCAGGGCGACAAGGAAGCGGTTGACGCGCTTCTTACCCATCCTGATGTTGCAGCCGTGAGTTTCGTGGGTTCGACGCCAATCGCCCGCTACATTTACGAGACCGCGACCCGGCACGGCAAGCGGTGCCAGGCGCTCGGCGGTGCCAAGAACCATATGATTGTCATGCCGGACGCCGACCTGGATCAGGCGGTCGATGCGCTAATGGGGGCCGCTTATGGCTCGGCCGGCGAGCGTTGCATGGCCATCTCGGTCGCTGTCCCGATCGGCGAGACGACTGCCCAGCGCCTGATCCAAAAGCTCGCCCCGAAGGTGCGGGCGTTGAACATCGGGCCCGGCACCGATCCCGATGCCGAGATGGGGCCCTTGGTGACGAAGCAGCATCTCGAGAAAGTTCGCGCCTACATCGATGCGGGTGTTGCCGAGGGAGCGGAGCTCGTGGTCGACGGTCGCGACTTTAAGCGTCAGGGCTATGAAGACGGCTATTTCATCGGGGGCACGCTGTTCGACCGCGTCACGACGAAGATGAAAATCTATCGAGACGAGATCTTCGGTCCGGTTCTAGCGGTCGCTCGCGCAAACTCCTATGATGATGCAGCGGACATGATCAACCAACACGAATTTGGCAATGGCACAGCGATCTTCACCAGGGACGGCGATGCGGCCCGGGAATTCGCTCATCAGATTCAGGTCGGCATGGTCGGCATCAATGTGCCGATTCCGGTTCCGATGGCATTTCATTCGTTCGGCGGCTGGAAGGCATCTCTGTTCGGCGACCATCACATGCATGGCCCGGAAGGCATTCGATTCTATACCAAGTTGAAGACAATCACGACGAGATGGCCAACGGGTATTCGAGCGGGAGCCGAATTCGTGATGCCGACGATGGGATAATCCCTTTCGTTAGAGAACACAAAGTGCAGCGTTGTCGCGCGAACACAGCGGAGAAGCAGGCCCCTGTAACGCTGACCGAAGAGAGCCCAGAACGGTTATCCAGTGTCTCTTGGACCGGGCAAATACGCGCGACAGCAGATTTGCTGTGACGGCACCTGAGATGACCATCTCACCTACGAGATCCAGCTCGATCGGTTTGATGCGCGCGCACCTTGCCAAAGTGCCGTCAAACGGCGGTCAGTTGATCGAGCTGGTCGTCAGTTCGCGCCGACGGATGCAATCGAATTTCGCTTTTTTTTGTCTTCAACCGGCTCGTTGAGCCTGACGACAGCTTTCTCAAGATATCTGCTTGCCCACATGATATCGTTTGCCAGAGCTAGCCGTGCGCCTGCACCATCACCTGCCGCCAGGCTGGCCAGGATCGATCGGTGTGGATGATCCCTCGCTGTTGCGGATGCACTGAAATCATTCAGCGTCAGAAGCGGGCCGATCTGAACCCACAGGTTTTCGATCAGTCCGCAGACCACAGGCAAGTCTGACGATCTGTAGATTCTGAAATGAAATTCTTCGTTGAAGGCGAGGACCGTCTGCACGTCGCGCTGCCGTCTTGCGACCATCAGCTGCTCCTGCATTTTCTCCAGCGCGAAGATGTCACTCGATGTGACGTTCTTACCCGCAGCTTCTGCCGCACGCCCCTCCAACTCAATTCGAATGTCGCGAATTTCCCTGAACCGGGCCACGCTCAAGACTGGAACCATCATCGTGCGCGACTGATGCGGAACAAGTCCGCGCTCGGAGGCGAGGCGCAAAAGCGCCTCCCTCACAGGAGTTACACTAACTCCAAGCTCTTCGGCCAACGGCTTCAGAAGCAGCCGCTGCCCCGGCCGAAACCGACCAGCCATAAGAGCTTTGCGAAGCATCAAATATGTTCGCGCGTGTAAGTTGTCGCGCCCGACGTGCAGCCAATCAAGTTCGGTGGGCATCGGCAGCGTGGATGAGGAAGCAAGGGGCTCTGCGTCTCGAGAGGCTACCTTCCTCATTGTCTGTTCGTTCCCGTCTCTACCCGCGCGACTTCTAATAGACCTGCTCCTCATAGCAATTCCGTGTACCATGACAGTGGAGAGCCACAATAGGCAAAAGGGGCCGCGTGGGCCCCTTTTAGGCTATGTCTGGGGCCAGGAGTACCGGCCTAGCTTCCGGACGGCGCGCTCCACGGCAATGGAGCAAGCGCCTCAAACTCCGTCACCACGTCGATGACTGCGGGCTTACCGGACCGGCGCGCATCGTCGAATGCCTTAGCCAAGTCACTTGGCTTCTCGACGCGCACACCGAAGCAGTCAAAATCGCGCGCGATTTGCGCAAAATCCGTATCTCGGTAGGCAAAGATCTCCTCCTTATTGCCCTTCCTTCCTTCGTAGGCCATGTCGATGTTTCTTCTGCCCTGTCCAAGGCAATGATTGTTGTTCACGATCGTGATCACGTTGAGGCCATACCGCCTGGCCGTTTCCAGCTCGGGCAGATGATACATAAAACCACCATCTCCGGTTAAGCAGACGATGGGACGATCCGGCATCGCGCATTGAACGCCGAGCGATGCAGGAAAAGCCCAGCCCAACGACCCTGCGGCTCGCAGGTAGCCTTGAGCCGGGTCGGTCAGATAGACGAGCGTCCCGCTCCAATGCGATGCGTATCCGGTATCGGCCACCAGCATTGCGTTCTTCGGAAGCCAGTCCGAGATCTCCCGGCACAGACGCTCCGGCCTGATCGGTGTCGCCTCAGAGGATCGCGCGATCTCAGCTTCCGCCCGCCATTCGACGACATAATCAGCAACCTTCCGCTGCCAACCGGGTCTCGAACGGGATGGCAGTTCCGAGCCAAGACGATCGAGAGCCGCTTTCGGGTCGCCGTGTACACCAATGGCTTCGGGGAAGTTGCGACCAAGCTCCGCCGGATCGATGTCGATCTGTACAATCTGCGTTTCGGGCCTTGGCAGCTTCCAGTGGTTCGTAATCATGTCCCCGGTGTCGCTGCCGACGAACATGACAAGATCCGCATCGTTCAGGATCTTGTTTGCACAGCTGCGCGAGTAGGTCCCGGCCACCCCCCCATTTTGCGGGTGAAACTCCGGAAGAGCGTGTTTTGCGTCAAGCGACATCACAACTGGAATCTGGTGATGTTCGACGAATGCCTTCAGGGCGCCCTCGGCGCCTGACATCATCAAGCCGGCGCCTGCAAGGATCACAGGGCGCTCTGAAGCAGCGATTGCGGCCGCGGCACGGCTGACCGATTCGGCGTCCGGAGAAGGACGGAAAGCTGGTACCTTTGCGTAGGTCTCTTCGGGAAAGATGCTAGCTGTGAATTCGGCAGCACCAACGATGTCGCCCGTATAGCCGGTGATGTCGAGATGGACAGGGCGGGAGGTACCGGTGGTCGCCTCTCTGAATGCTTGACGAAGGAGATGGGGCAACTGCGCTACCTCATCGACTCGACCTCTAAACTTCGTGACCGAGGCGTAAAGCGGCTCGTGCGGAAGCTCCTGGTACGCGTTTCGATACTGGTAGTTGGCCGCGTGGCGCCCCGTCAACGCGACGACCGGTGCGTAGGCAAACCAGGATTCCTGGAGGGCCGCGGCAAGATTGGCGGCTCCCACCGATTGCGCCATGCAAACGGCAGGCCGTCGCAATGCACGCGCATAGCCGTCCGCCATGTATGCGATTCCCTTCTCGGAGTGCCCGAGAATTCGCTTGATTCCAAGGTCTTCCATCTCGGTGAGCGCGCGTCGCAGAACGGCATCCATGAAGAAGACGTGCGAGATACCCTTCGCCTTGATGGTCTCGGCAATGAAGCGACCTCCGGTCATGCGGCGGGCCGGCTCAGCCATAGACAACTTAAAATTGCTCATAGTGTCCTATCTCTCTGTCGGTTTAGCGCTAAAACATAGGCTCAGGCCGGCATTTAGCCTTTCCTGACGACCGGCCGTCGCGCATCATCTCGCTTTGCACGAGCTTTTTATATGATATAAAAAGTCTGTCAATTCGGGGGCGGTGCCCGTGGGGGCGCTGAGCTGCGCCCGCGCGGCTCGCTTATGAGAGAAACCAAAGGAGAGACCATGATCCGCTACGACCTGTCGGGAAAAAGAGCGCTCGTCACCGGTGCCGCCTCAGGCATCGGCTTGGCGACTTTGAAGCGGTTGGCAGAGTCGGGGTGCAGTGTTGTGTTGAACCACCTTCCCGATGATCCAAGGGGGCCTGAAGAAGTAAAACAGCTTCGCGCGGACGGTTACGATGTCTTCGGCGTACCGGGCGCGATCGGTGATGGAAAGGAAGCAGAGCTGGTAAACGCCGCCGTCAACAAGATGGGCGGTCTCGACCTTCTCGTTAACAATGCTGGCACGCCGGGAGCACGCAAATCCATTTCGTCTTCTGATCTCGACCTCATTACTGACGAGCTGTGGTCGACGGTGTTGGACACGAACCTCATCGGGCTTTTCCGATGCACGCGCGCGGCTGCACCATCGTTGCGACATTCCAGAGGTGCTATCGTAAGCTTGGCGTCAGTGTCAGCATTGACCTCGAGAGGATCCAGTTTGGCCTATGCGGCAAGCAAGGCCGGTATCATTGCGATCACGCGTCATCTTGCGCAGGGTCTCGCTCCGGAGATCCGGATCAACGCGGTGGCTCCGGGCGCGGTTGACAGCACCTGGCAGATCGAATGGACCGAAGCGCAACGGCAAAGTTCTATTGAGCGAACTCCCCTGCGGCGCAGATGCATTCCCGAGGATATTGCCGAAACCATCGTCTATCTAGGCTTTGCAGCGCCCATGATCACAGGACAGACCATCGTCATAGATGGCGGTCTAACACTGTAGCTGCGGCCCGATTCAATTCTGAAGCTTACGACATCATTGAAGATCGTTCTGCTTTGGATTGGCTCGAATGACCAATAGCCGACCCTAAAATAGCTGCACGAAGCCGGATCACCGTACCCAACATCCGACCCAGCCGCGCAAGATAGCTGGTCACTGACAGCAAAGCCGCGTGAACCGGCTTTGCCGTCCGGAGAGTTGGTGTACGGAGAAATCCTGTCTAACGCGTTTCCGCCACGCAGCTACCGATGTTCGGCAGATGAATTGAGCGGCCGAGGGCCTGCTCAACGAGGTCAAACGTGTCGATGAGCGCACGCATATTGATGAGCCGGCCCGCCTCGAACTGGGCGAACTGGGCAAGGCGCAACGCAATTGGTTTTTTGGAAGCACGCGTTAGCAGCGAACATCGCAAAATGGAGGCCGCAGAATTCAACCCGAGTATAGTCGTCTCGCGGTCGAAACGCCGCACCTGGATAGTGCCGGCGACATGACGGATGACTTCCAGCACGGTATGTTTGCCGTGCCGGCTGCCGAGAAACGGAAACATGTCAACGGGCCCATAGAGCGCCCACTCGACATTTTCGTCAAGCAGCCCCTCTATTTCCGCAAAAGATTGATCGTTGATGGCGCGATGCAAGGCCCGCGAGAAACGCCAATAACAATGTTCTGTCATGCGGCTACTTCCTGCAGATCCGACTTGAGAAGAGAAGCAGCTGCGTTGGCGTCGTCGGAGGAACTCAAACATCACCTGATTTCATTGATTCGGGGCGCGTGAATTGTGCGTGTAGCAAAGCTGGCGGCCGGATAAGAGAATTGGATTTTTTGGCGCGTTATGATGGATCGGTTATCGGAATCGAGCTCGACGTGAAACACTTACCAGCGGATCCTCACACCACTGTAATCCGGAAAAACGCCGCTATGGTGGCCGGCGTCAGTTCTGCGTTTCGCTCGATGCGCCCTCGCGCGCAACTCTTCGGACGAGATGTAGGAAGCCTACCCGCTGACCATTTCCATCTGGATCTAGCCGGGATTTAGCAAAGAGGCCAAGTTGCCGTCTAGAGTCCGCCGCGTGACAGCCCGCGCATGCATCGCCGCTCCTCACAACTTATTTTGTCTGCTCGCGAGCGGAGAATATAGACGGGCGTGAGGCCGAATAGCTGCGAAAAACAAGACCAAGGTATGGAAATTATGCGGCTGGTACGCCGGGATTTCCGGAGAGACGGTCCGGGGCACATGGTCCACGCTAGCGAGCAGCGGTTGAGCGACATCCGCGGCTACAATGGCTCGCAAGAGCAACCGAATTTCTTTCTGCTCACGCCAAGCCTTACCGCATCGAATCGTGTACGCACGCTCTGTCGTTTTACCGGGTAAACTGGATACTGCATCATCCTCACACCTATTGGATCGCTCTTCATGGCTGTAATCAAACAGAACGTTCCACGGCCTGCTTCTAACGAGAAAGGCCTCCGGCGGGCATGCCGGAGGCCTTCTTGGAGGTTAACTCAAGAGCCTGTTGTTTGCTCCTTTCCTATACAGCGACGATCTAGAAATTGCGCTGAGCGCGGAGCAGCAGCACCAAGCTGTTCTGGTCCTTCAGCTCATACACGGCAGCCGGCTTTGCGACGCCCGACTGAAGCGGAAGGGTCACCGTGCTTCCGCTCGCATGCTTCTGGTCGAGCATCATATACGCAAGCTCACCGGTAAAGGTCAGGCCCTTGACGGGGGTCCATGACGTCTTTGTGCCGACCACCGCATAGTTGAAATCTGGATTACACCCGGCCGCGCCGCTCGATAGGGCGAGAGTGGTGACCATCGCGCCACAGATGTAGCCCTTAGCCGTGTTGTTATACCTCACAGCCGCCCACGCTCCGAAGATCGAACTATTCCAATACGGGTCCCAATTATGGGTGTATCCGCCATTAAAACCATAGGTCGTGGTCAGCTCCTGACCAGCGCCAGCGACAAACACCGAATCCGAAACCCCCGCGATACCCAAGCTCTGGTAAGCACCCGGCAATCCGGTGCCGCCATACATCGCATATGACCGCGACATGTAGTCATGGAAGTTGTAGCTGCTCGCGCCATGCGTATACACGCCCGTCAGGTTGATTGTGTCACCCGGGCCGGTCGGGAGGTTCTTGATTGACAACGCGAGCTGTCCAGCCCAACCCCACTTGTCGTTGGGATGACCCGTGGGCTCGGACGCCCCGTAGTAGGCAGCATGGTTGTCGTGGGCGGCGACAGAAGCTTGGAAAAGGCCCCAGGCTTGATCAACACGAACCCTCGCAACGAGGTCAGGAGCTCGGGTCCCGCCAATGTCGTTAGCACCGTAGGCCCCCACTGCAAGACCCGCGGCTGTCGCACCGGTGACGTTCCAGATGTTAGTCGTGTAAGCCTGAACCTGATCCTGGGCCGAGAAGGACGCCGTAATGCCCTGGCCGAAGTCTGCCGTGTACGTGATCTGGTTGACAGGATCCCAACCGGCGCTTCCCGGCAGTTCGAAATTGTTCGCCGGATATTCGGCCCAGGGGGTCCTAAACTGGGACTCCGCCTTACCGAACGTGAACCCGGCGAACTGAATGAATGCGTAGTAGAGACCGACTCCACCTGTAGCAATCTGGGAACCGAGCGAGCTGGTATAGCTTGTCGCCCCATTGACAGCGGACGTGCCGGCGCCAGAGTAGGTGCCGCTTGTCCACGTGAACGTCAGTTCAGCGAAGGTGCGAACGACACCATACTCGGTGGCCGTGCGGGTATCAATCTGCAGATCTTGGCGAGCCCGCGCCGTGTAGTAGTTGCTGAGCCGGTTGTGTGCGCCAGCCACACCACCAACGGCAGCGTCGAAGTCAGCATTGGTCGCCAGCATGGTATCCACGCGCAGATACCCGCCGAGCTTGATGCACGTCTCAGTGCCTGGGATGTAGTAGAATCCAGCACCATACAGCGAGCAGATCTTCACGTACTCGATCGCCTTGGCCTTGACCGGCAGATCGGCGGCCTGCGCCCCAGCCCCCACGAACATTGCCGCAGATCCAAGAATAATACTCTTCATGACCTTCATCGATGAACCTCCAAGTTGGAAACCGCGTTTCCGTCCTTCAAAGATCCGCTACCAGCTCCACCCCAGGCGGACCGCTTGACGGAACGACTTCGAGGATCCCCTCGCTGTCCTGACGAGACATACTTTCGATCATCAATTGCTACAATCAATTAATTTTAAAAATCACATCTTTGCGCCACACCGTTGCCGATCGGCAACATGCGCATCATTCAACGCGGCAAAGGCCAGATTCATCGCAAAAACAAAGCCCTCGGGGGGCATCCCGAGGGCTTTCTTGGAGATTTTCATTGAGAAGACCTCTTGCGAGTCTCAACGATCGCGATATCGATATCATAAATCAATTATACTAGTCAATTGATAAATTAGATGGCAGGCATGCCCTGAGTGGGCTATTTCAGACTTCCCGAGATTGGATAGGATGCCGCGGACTCCGCTGACGCTCGCCGCCGCGGACAATCAGAACTGGCACAAAGAATGAAAATGGCCACGCAACAGCAATTTGACAGGGCTGTAAGGGACCTGATCTGGAACATCGTCGAAATTCGCACTCAACTGGAAGAGATCGATAAGAGTTGGGCTGAATTAATCGGTATAAGCGAACCTCAATGGCTGATGCTGATGGCGATCGATGAACTCGACGATGGCAGCGGTGTTTCCGGCGTTGCAGTCGCCAACAAATTGGGGTTTCACCCCGCATTCATCACGACTCAGACGAAGAAACTTGAACAGCTGGAATTTCTAATCCGCGCAACGTCGCCTGATGATGCAAGATTCTTGCAGATCTCGTTGACCCCAAAGGTGCGGACGGAAATTGCTAAGCTGTCGGACAAGAGACAAGCCGTCAATTCGACGATTCTAAATGGCTTGGATGAGGAGTCGCTTGCGTATCTCAATAAGCGGCTAAACGCGATTGCCAGGAACAGCAGATTGGCATCTCAGAAATTAAGCCTCGGGCTGCTATGAAGTTGGAGCGCGATCGAGCTTGCGCTTGAGCCATTCGAAGACGGCCTCATCGCATGCTATGAAGTTCTCGAATGCCCCCTCTGGGGTCCGTGGCATTAACAATTCGAGGTCAATGCTCGCCCAGGCGCAATCAGCCTCCAATTTGATTGCCTCAGACGCGTTGAAAATACTGCGCTCGCCAGCAACGACGAGAATGGGACATCTTAACTTCCTCGCCAAACGCGATCGTTGCGTCGTGGACAGCCCCGCGTCCGGAGCCTCAGCAGTCCTAGTCATCCACTCAATAGATGACCTGGTCCGGGTCCAGCTCCAAAGCCCCCCGTCGCAAATCGCCGCAGACACGCGGCGGTCAGTCGCAGCAAAATTGGTCGCAAGCGCGGCTGAAAGGCCTTCTCCGTAGATTGCCATTCGAGACGCATCAATCTGCGGCAGACCCGACAAATGATCCAAGCAACAAGAAAGCAATATTTCTGACGGTCCAAGCCAATGACTTGAGACGTCATCGTAAGAGACGACGAGAACCGCCATGTTCCGACCAGTTATAAGCGGCAAGAGTCTACCAAGCAGGATCCCTGCCGTTTCTTCTTCCCGGCTGATGCAAACAACTGCGGGTACGCACGAAGTGGAAGTACCGGCGGGCACGTAATAGGCAGACAACTCGCCTTGATCATAGAGTGTGATTTCGACACGCTCCACCCTCTGATCTAAGGATCCGAAGCCCTCCAGGCTGGCCTCCAGCTTGGCCACAACGTCCACCCTTTGCGGGTCGTCTTCATCGGATAGCCGCCTGGCAACTTCAAATGCGGTCAGCGCGCAAAGCCAGGCATGGGCAGCTTCATCATGAGTACCTCTTTGGACGCTAAGATTGGCGAAGAGGCAATGAGCGTCTCCTATACTTGTCCATTTTGCAGCACAGTTTCTCCGGCTTGCAATGTCGCTTTCCTGATCGACACCATCAAGGAAGACGACAGCACTTTGCCGCGTGGACGCAAGATTGCCTGTCAGTTCAGGCCAAGCAGCGCGCAACATCCGTTTCATCCCTTCAGCGCGAGTCCTCAAAACCGCTAGGATTGCTCTAGACAACCCCAACGGGAGCTTCGTATAAGGCCAATCAATCCACGGTGCCTGACCGGCCGGCGGGTTCCGCTATGCTTATTTTTCGATGATACGATTCCTCCGAGCTGAGGATCGCCGATGTGCGGCCATTTGCCGCCGAAATTCCGCTTCATTTTCGCGAAACGCGCATTTTTTCGAGTTCGAATCGCGTCGCACGCTCGATCCATCGACAACACGTCAAGTGCCGAGGCGCGTCCTGCGTTTCGCAAACCCGCGTCTTATGTCTGTGGCTTTGAGCCTCCCCGCTGATGGCGCAAGAGCGTGTAGGAAAGTCTTGTGTCCCCACTGCCAACCCGATCGTTCTGGCCGGTATCGTGCAAGATGCGCTGGTCAGATTGAGCTATCGGCCGTCGAGGTTCTCAAATGAACCTGCGACGTTGCCACATTCGTCGCCCGATGAAATCGCCCCTTCGCCTGCAAAAAGAGCTTGATCTTAAAAACTGCAAGTCTTCGTAGGGGTGTGCAGATTTTCGGCTACACCAGTAAGGATATTCGGGGAATCCCGCCTGAAGCCGCCCTAAGCTGTGACGACGCAACGATCGCGACGGCTCAGCGCGCAGGCACATGAGGCCGGTCGCGGCGATGCGGCACGTGGCACCTTAGCTGTCGACGCGCTGACGAGTAGGCGAAGCAGGAGCGGTTGCGGATCAGTTCGGCGTGTGGGTTCTCAAGCCGACGTCAGTGGCGATTGCGGCATCAGTAAACATGTCGATGTCACCAGTGCCGCTCCGCCTATGGCTAGCCCCTGGCAAACTCGGGGCGTCAGAAGCGAACGATGGTGATCGGCGACATTGAAGGGGGCTAGGTTTTCAACGATGGCTGAAACGTGCTGCGGCACTTCTGTAATGGTCCGATCAAGGCGGAATTTGCCTGGTGGGCTCGCGCTCGAACCGTTCTGAGCTCACAATCATCTGTTCGAGCGCGCGGCGCTAGTGATCGCGGCTCCGGCGCCTTCGTTGCCGCCAGGCGCATAGCAGTCGGACTTTCCAGCTGAGGTCCCTTGTCAAAGGCAGAAACAGGCAAGTTGCGAGTTCTGAGTCGGAGGCCGCATCCTGCCAGGAAACACCCCTTGTACAGTGACGGGCTTATTTCAAAAGGAGATGAACATGCACAATTTCACGCCCCAGGAATGGGAGATCCGCTGTGATCTGGCTGCGGCCTACCGACTGATTTCCCATTTCGGCATGGACGATTTGATTTCGACTCATCTGTCGGCGCGCTTGCCGGGCGCAGAACCTCGCTTCTTGCTTAATCCCTACGGCCTAATGTTTGATGAGATCACGGCTTCGAGCCTGGTCGCCGTCGATCCGGAAGGGCATGCGATCGAGAGGGAGGACGAGTCCAAGATTAACAACGCCGGTTTCACGATTCATTCGGCCGTGCATATGAATCGTGATGACGCTCACTGTGTCATTCACACACACACGCTCGCCGGCATGGCCGTGGCAGCACAGGGACAAGGGCTGCTACCATTGAACCAGAAATCAATGTGCTTTTTCGGCGGGGTCGCCTATCACGAATATGAGGGCGTTGCGCTGGATCTTAGCGAGCGCGATCGCCTTGTCCGCGATCTCGGAAAGAAGGATGTAATGATCCTCAAGCACCACGGCTTGCTCACGATCGGGCGGACCGTCTCCGAGGCGTTCCTAAACATGTACCTCTTGGAGCAATCTTGCCGCATTCAGATCGCGGCTACACAGGGCGGTCAACAAATCGTCCTACCCTCCGAAGGTGTCGCCGCTCACGCGGCATCGCAGTTCCACGAACACGGATATAACAGAAGCGTGCGCCCCTGGGCAGCACTCAAGCGCCGGCTCAATCGGATCAGCCCGGACTACGCAAGCTGATTATTCCCATCATGGACAATCCTCCGGCCCGACTGCTCGGTCGTTGCGCGCTGTTCCAGGTGACGGCGGCCAAACAGCTGGGAGCTTCTCTATCATCTGGCAATCGTCTCGCTTGTCGTGGCACCAGTGGAGTTCCGCGAGCGATGCATACAATCGTACTTCCAAGGTGGTTTGCTGAGGCGCCACCCAGGGGACCGGAGGGCATTCAACGTAAGTGCTCGGATCAAGCTCGAGGACTCGAACTTCGAGAGCGGAGCTGGTTTTGCTATTCCGCCAAACGTCCTTCTCCCTCGACCGGTTGCATCATTCGCGCCGCTGCTGTTCGTTTTGCACGCTCGCACCGCGAAGCCGTTCGGAGCCGGCGTGTTCATTTCTGGGACCCTACACTGGTAACGAGCTAACAGCCGTCTCCCTTTCTGTAAGCTCTACAGCGATAGGGCTCGACTCGGATTGTACGATGAAACGGACGCCGGCGATCCTACAAGCGAAAAGGAGCATGGGGCGATGCGGGCGAACTTCTGGGGTCGTAGAGCTCAGCGCGTACCGAAAGAGCGTGCGCGGATGGATCTCCGCCGGTGGCTTTCACGGAACTGCTATTTCCAACCTTACTTCCTTGGAGCGCCTGATTTATCCTCCTCGATCGCTGAGAGCTCGCTTACGTTTCGATGCCGCGCGCTTGGATGAAATACTGCACGTCCCCTGCTTTGGCGCAGATTTTTCTTGTTAGCATCATCGATTTGAACAGCTCGGTGCCTCGGTAACGGATAGCGTGCTTTGAGCAGAGCATGTCTGCATGGGAAGTGGTTTGTTCGCAGCGGGCCTTCGATGAACGAGCTCTTGTTGAGATGGGCATTTTGCCAGATCATCTGACGCTTCCCAAGTTGATGACCAGAACAGGAGCTTCTCAATGCGGCCGGTCAATTTCGATCATCTCGCCGATAAGCTGCGCAACTGGGGGCGATGGGGCGAAGCGGACCAGCGGGGTGCACTTAATCACATCGGACCCGAAACGTTGAGGAACGCAGCCGCCGAGGTGCGCCACGGCAAACTCTTCAACCTCGGCCTGCGGTTCGATCGCAATGGACCCCAATTGGGACGCAAGCGGTTCAACCCGATGGTCTACGCAACAGACCTTTTTACACCGATGGGCCCCGGAGCAGCGCCAGGTGTCTGTTTCTCCGACGACGTCATCCACATGCCGCTGCAGTGTTCCACACAATGGGACGCCCTCGGTCACGTCCACTATGACGGCCAGCTCTACAATGGGTGCAACGCTCGCGAATGTCTCACGGAAAATGGTGCGCTAAAGATGGGCATCAACCATTTGGCAGCACCTGGTATTGTTTCGCGAGGCGTACTCGTCGACGTCGCGCGGCTAAAGGGGGTTGAGCGGTTGCCGCTTGACTACGCGATCACAGTTGATGATTTGAACGCCGCATGCGAGAAACAAGGCGCAAGCGTGGGCACGGGCGACATTCTGTTGGTACATACCGGCCACATGCTTCGGTTCACCGCCGACGGGGACCGGGAGAGCTTTATGGGCATGCAGCCGGGCCTCAGCTATACTTGCGCCGAATGGGCTTATGAGAAATCGCTAGCAGCCGTAGCTGCCGATAACATGGCGGTGGAGATATTAGACGCCGAGAGCACGCGTTCGGAAATGCCCCTTCCTTTCCACATGCTGGCGCTAAGAGACATGGGCTTGCCGTTGGGCGAGATGTTCAATCTTGAGGCGCTCGCTGCCGACTGCGCTGCCGACGGCCGCTACAGCTTCCTGCTCGCAGCTCCACCTCTGGAGGTGACTGGTGGCTTTGGTTCGCCCGTCAACCCGCAGGCGTTGAAATAGGCTGCACGTAAGATCCGACGGGCTGGCAGGCCTTTCGAAGTCGACGCTCAGAAGGTTCACGTTCGACCCGGCGCTTAGTCGTGCCCCTTTCCGCAGGCCCACGTGGGTCCAGAATTAGCAGGGACCCTCTCGCAGCTCGCGCAAGGCCCTGAAGATGCCAACCGGATGTCTTGCCGAAATGTGCAGCGAGAACCTCGGCCTCGTCGCGCGTCGGAATCTCTGGTAGGAAACACCCGCAACGAGAAATGGCCGTCAAAGATTGGCCGATTGCATTTCGGTGATGAGAGAGATCGCTCTTCTTACGGATTTTGCCGGAAACTAGCTGTGATCAGGGAAGTGGCATAGACACGGACGCAAGCTGAGCTAGGCGGGCGACGCGGCGTATCGAGCCGGGTGTCGAGTCTGCCAGAACCTCTCACGGAAAGCGAAACGCCATGGGAAGACTCCCAACGAACAAGTCTACCAACTTCCTCGCCTTCCGTCAGCCGTCTACAATTGACGATCGACTGACAGAAATTCTATGGAACGGAGCCGGTGAGCTGCTTGCTCGGGCGTTCGAGATCGAGCTGCAGGCATTTCTGGAGACGAGCAGAGCTGAAGCTGCCGGATGGCCGTGCCCAGGTGGTGCGGCACGGCTTTGGCCCTGCGCGTAAGATTGCTCCGGGCATCGGCGCGACCGTGGTCGGCCAGCCCAAAGTCAGAGACCGTGGTGCGGCCGAAGCTGATTGGATCCGCTCTACCTCGCCGATCCACCTGCTGCCGATCCTCTATGGACTTCAGAGCTCCCCACCCCACAAACGCTTGCGGAACGGCAGAGCATCGGCCTACCCGATGTGTAAGATCGATGACTTTATGGCCTGCCACTCTTGAGAAAATGGCAAATCCATCACTGTCTTGCGCTCTGTGTTGGGCGGCAGGACACCGTTGTTCAGTCCCATGCAGCAGGCGTCTTATGGTCGGCCCCCTCAGTTCGCCGAGTTGGTGCAAAGCCGCTGACAAGCGAGCCTCCGTGCTCCACTACTTCCGAGCAGCGCGCATCATGATGGATTCCTCTGAACCGAAGCCCGAACATCGGCATGCCCATTAGTGGGTCTGTCCAGGTGGACAGTTTGTCCATGCCCAAGCGCAGCTCAGTGGATTTCGATGCTCACGACCACCATCCGGTCGTATGGACCTCGTCGGCCGTGAGTCGCAGCCGCGGCCGTCGGCTTGCCGGCACGCTAAAACCTTGGATTGCCACTCGATTTGATCGCAGTCACATTCTAAGCGGCAATTTCGATTCGGAACCTGCCAGAGTTGAGACGGCGCTTGCGCGCAAGCTCGCCCGCCCACTCTCGGACGATGGCATTAAGGTTGCCGCAACCGCGGCTTAACTCAGGATGATGCATAAGTCGCCTGAGCCGTGCGTCCGCCGTCCGACAGCTCCGACCCAGGCCGTCAACGAGAAGAGGACTAGTTGTGAGTTTCGTGAAGCGCGCGTCACTGGCCACATCCAACCTTCCCAACATCACGCCTCTGGCGAACGGTATGGGGCCATAACGCGCCAACGTATCGCGTTGTTTGGGTGACACGTAAAACGCCTCAGGCGACGGACGCCATCGTCATCCGGCAGAGAGTTATGATGTCGTAAATGGGTAGCTTTGTGATATGGCGGGTTGCTGCCGTTACTAACGGAAACGCTGTACATTCAAAAAGGAGAACTGCGATCTCGGGATGCGCAGCACGAAGTCGCGCAATGCAGGCAGCGACATCCGCCTGAATATCGGTGACATCGGTCGGCGATGGCGGGCGTTTCATCTCGTTCTGCCACAACTTGCCACCTTCGACGCCTCCGACAACCACCCTCATCCGCTCGCCCGGGTCACTGATCCCCAGCAGATCTTCGCCGCAATGCCTCGAGTCAGCGGTCAGCACCGCGAGCTTTGCGGCGGGCGGCAGTTGCCGGAGCAATGCCGGCACAAGCAGCAGGCTCGACATCACCACAGGGACATTCACCGACGCGGCAACTGCCCCCTGATGCCGAATAGAGAAACCGCAGTTTGAGCTTATTGCGACAGCGCCTCGTCCGATCAGGCGCTGGGCGGCTGCGATGTAAGCCTGCTCGAGCGATGGATCGCCGTGGATGACAGCATCCGCCCAAGCTCCCGCGACAGTTTCCGTGATGACTGGGAAGTCGAAGGTGGTCGGATGCAGCAGCGAACCCGGCCGCGGGACCGGCGGGGTGGCCCCCCGCGTCAGTCCGATTTCGAGTTTTAGGACCCCGAGAAAGCGTTGGGTCTGCGCCACTAAAGTCTCCGAAGGGCGTAGGTCTATGATGATAGTGTTCCACCGAGCTCAATCACATACCAGAGCAACAGAGAACACGCCAAACATGAGCCTGAAAGTGCACCGGACCAGCTGAATGCAACAAACATAGTGAAGCCCGCGAGCGCTTCAACGCGTCAGCCTCAATCCGCAGACCGGATCAACCAGGTTGCCAAAAATAGCATCGACAAATGGTGACGCATTTTGCGCATCTGCGTAATAGATGCCCGGGCCCTCCTCTGGTGAGATGTGCCGCCAGATTGTCCAGAAACGCCATCTTTGGGCTTCTTGAGACCGGGATCACGAACAGCGCATTGATCTCCTAAGCTCTCGATACTGAAATCTTGGCCTGGTGCGCAGGCTGGTGATCACACGTTGTACGACTGAGATGATCTCCGCGGTGCTTAACGAGCCGGTTCGCTCCCTGACCCAAGAGGCGAGATGGCTTGCGCTTTAGATGCTTGGGCGACCACCAGTTGCTTGCTCCAGTTGTGCATTGTTTAAGGTGCTGGTGGCACGATCGAGTTCGTCATGCCCCCAACGCTACGAACGTTAGACATAAGATGCGAATGCATCTATTCATTCTAGAACTCCTCTAAGGGCACTCTCATTCGCAGGTAGCACCAGGGGAGTGCCCGTTTGGCAGGGTTCATTTCGGGGCGAATTTATGTTGGGACACGCACCTGCCGGAATGGCTCCGCCTACTTACCCGAGAAAACAGAACAACGAAGCTACTAGGGCTGATAGTCCAGGAATCCGGCAGCACCTCCGCTTCCCGCCATCATCTGGAGACCCTCTCGGTGTTTCGATGAGCGGTGCGTTTCGCTGAGCGGCTCTCAGAGCCCGAGCTTCAACACTGAATGTGCAACCAACGTAAGCTGCCCGCGAGTTATCGATCTTGGGAGCCGTCACAGGCTCTCACGCTTTGCCCGAGCCCGTAGCTCTTGAGCCGAGCATTGGGACAGCCCTGCTTGTGAGAAAGCCGCGGAACAGTTCAAGGCATTGGAGCCCCCACTCTGCCCAATGTTGTTGCTGCTCAGCAGCAGCAGCAGCAGCAGACGCGAACCGGTCAACCGCCTTGAACTTTCTTTCTTGCTGGAAAAGAGCTGGTACGCAAAAGCATCGACCGGTGATCTTGTACCCTGGCGCCATGTATTTGTGTCGGAAACCCGACAATGATCAGTGGCCTCATGCGCCGGAGGTCTGTGATCGCGCCGATCCGCACTCCTGCCGCGCGAGTTATTCCATGCACGGCCTTCAAGCCTTTGTAAAAGATCTGACGAGCCGCAGCATTTGATCCGCGCCGTCGGGTTCGCAAATCATGAGACGGAACACTTTGTCACCTTCCCCAAGCTGGGCGTCGGCAGCCGCCGACGTGCACGATATACTCTTATTTCCTGAGGCTTGTCCTCTCTTTGTTAGCCTGGAAACGCAAGTGCAGCATTTAGACCCGGGCCTTCTGCGGGCCTTCGTCATGGTCGCAGAGACCAGCAGCTTCACGAAAGCGAGCGAACGGCTGTTCCGCACCCAGGCGGCGATCAGCATGCAGATCAAGCGACTAGAAGAGCGCATCGGAAAGCCGCTCTTTGTGCGAGGTCCATGCGGCACTCAGCTCACCACCGCGGGCGAGCTGCTGATCCATTACGCCCGCCGGATACTGCTTCTAAATGACGAAGCCCTCGCCAAGCTCTCCGTTTCTCCGTCGGACGACGTAGTGCGCATCGGCGCATCGGACGACTGCGCTCGCATTCTTTTGCCCCACGTATTGCTGTTGTTCAATAAGTTTTGTCCAAATGTACAACTGGATATCGTTGTCGAGAATCGACTCAATTTGGTTCGGGAAGTTCGGGAGGGAAGAGTGGACCTCGCCTTAGTGGTCCGGCATTCGGAGACCAGTGACGGCGAGCTGCTCCGACGAGAGAAACTCCATTGGATTACGTCGAAGCAAAACTCGCCGCACAGGTACGATGTATTGCCGCTAGCGCTCTTTTCTAGTGGTTGCCTTCGTCGTGAGATCACTCTGCGGGCACTCAAGGAGGCCGACCGAAGGTTTAAAATTGTCTTGTCGAGCGGCACCATGGCTCCCATTGTCACTGCAGTGTCGGTCGGGGTGGCTGTCTCGGTGGCGGAGGAGTCTGTCGTTCCAGCCGGTGTGCGCCAGCTTATGAAGGCGGAGGGGCTCCCATCACTCCCTACTATTGACCTTGTTCTGTATCGCGCTCCAGGCCATCAGCCTCGTCCCGCAGCAATGCTCGCGGAGCACATTCGCTTATCGTTAAGGAGGTCGACACCGTCGTCTGAAACCTTGCAGACGGCGGGGGCGGCGGCCGAATAGCTTGGCCATTAGCGAGACGTATGTTCCCATAAGTGCTTTTGATTTTTATCGATGAGCGAGATTAGCTACCTTCAGCTGAAGGTTGCGGTTCACTCTGATCATGATGAGGCGCATAGAAAAGTGGTGAACATGAAAGAAGCATCAACTCAAGCGTCACCGGATCGATCTTCGTCGGTGTTAGGAGCCTCGGGCTCAACATCGGTTGCTATTTTAGCGCAGCTTACTGAGTCGGACTTTGCGACGAATTACCGGGATGCAATGCGGCCAGTTCTCCTACGTGGCGGTTGCGCGACTTGGACGGCGTGCCGGCGCTGGTCCCCTCAGTATTTTGATCAGGTCGCCGGATCGCTTACTGTGCCCGTCAAGACGCTGAACAGTGGCGACATCAAAGTCTCGTCTTGGCGCCTCGCAGAATACGTGCGATTCTTAATGGAGCAGCCGCCGCGCGCGGATGGAGTCTCGTCGGTTGCGGGGGCAATTCCGTATTGCCACGACATTCCATTGCTGGGCTTAGTGGAAACGCTGGCGGCAGATTGTCAGCCCTTTCCCGCAGAGCTTCTTAGTCCCTGGTATCGTCAGCATTGGTGGCGGTATTCGCAGTTCTTCATGGGCCCAGCAGGCACGATTACGCCGCTTCATTTCGACAGCCTACTTAGTCACAACCTCTTCTTCCAGATCTACGGCACGAAGACGTTCACAATCATACCTTCGACCCAAGCCGATCTGTGTGGACGCCGCGGTTGGAGATGGTTTGATGTGGACCCGGAGCAACCGGACTACGTGCGCTTTCCGCAGTACCGGGATGCAACGCCCGCCGTAATCACCGTAAGTGCCGGCGATATGCTCTATATGCCACCTGGTACCCTCCACCACGTCCGTAGCTTATCGGCCTCGATTTCCTTCAACATCGATTGGCACAATGAGCGGAGCGTATTGAACGCATTAGCGCAGCCCCCCGACGAAATCCCGACAGAAGTCAAATACTACAATGCGATCACAGCATTGGCCGTCATCGCCAAGATACCCGAAGCCATCACGTTTCCATTGTACCGGCCCTATTTGAGCTATGTAAGTTGACGAGGCGAGTTGCGGGCAAGAGCGTCACCTCGGCCTTGAAGAACGCGGGTTTTCAGGTCGGACGAGCTGAGGCGAAGCGATACGTGAGGCGCGTATTTCGGGCAACAAAACTTCCGCCCTAGATTGCATCCCGCCGACGTAAGATGCTGTGGCGTGCTCGGCTGGTAGAATACTGCCGGGGAACTACGCTCACCCCGCCTGAACACTCTCATGCCTATTCCTGGCACGATGTGTGTATGGGAAACAGCGGTGTATTCGGCGCGAAGTTTCTGCGCTTGTTCATGGAGCAGAGGTCATTGCACCCAGCGGCCGCATCTGACGGGTCTGACTGAAATCCGGCTGCAATGCTCGCATGGCGGGGATAGGTCTATGAGCTATCGTGCCTCTGCTGCTTTCGCCGCTTCGCAGACGACATTCGCGCGGCTGGGTTCGTCGATCGGAATCTCGAGCTTGATCGCCCGAACGTGACGCTTCTCGGACGCCCCTTCCATCGTCGTACGCACAGACGTGCGGCACAATGGATGGTGACCAGCGGGTCTCGAGCCGGCCTCTCTTGGAGCGCCCGAGTGCTCGCAAGCCACCCCCCTCGATGATTCTTCTAACCAATATTGTAAACCTTGCGCGGGCTTTCTATATCGAAAGATGGTCCTAACCGCTGAGCATCAAGACGGCCCCAGCTTGATGTCCGGCGGTCACGCGCACTCGCCTTCCAAGATTTTGAGGATGGCCTCAGGACGTCGTTGCAGGCGCATTTCCAAGCGTACTATCGCTGTAGACTCCGTTCAGAGGATGGAGACGTGGCATTGCCAGCGAAGTCGAACGTTCAGACGGCCAGCACCGTCTCGACCAGGTTCACCCAATAGCCGATGCCATATGGCAAGATGTCGTCATTGAAATCATATGCCGGGTGGTGCAAACTAGCCGTCGATCCGTTGCCAAGAAAGATGATCGCACCCGGCCGTGCCTCAAGCATGTAAGCGAAATCCTCGGATCCCATCCGCGGCAAGATCTTGTCATCTACTGAAGTCGGTCCGACAAGATTACGTGCTGCCTTGATCGCCAGATCTGTTTCCTCCGAATGATTGATGGTGACCGGGCCGGATCGGCAGTACCTGAATTCGACGTCTGCGCCAAATCCGCGCGCAATGCCTCGAGCGGACGACAGAATCTGCCGTTCCGCGAAGTCGCGCAGGTCGGGAGCAAGAGTCCTGACACTGCCTGCCATTTCTACTTGGTCAGGAATGACGTTGTAAGCCCGAGCTGCACTGAGTTTGGTGACGGAGATCACCAGCGCCTCGATTGGATTCGTGTAGCGAGAAACCAAGGTTTGCAGGCCGACGATGATCTGTGCTGCAATGACAACTGGATCAATTGCCTCGTGTGGTTTCGCGGCATGGCCGCCCCTCCCCTTTACGATGAGGTCGAACTCGTCCAGAGCGGCCATGATTGGCCCATGGCAGATACCGAACTTGCCAACTTCAATTCCTGGCACATTGTGCAATCCGAACACCTTGGTTATTGAGAAACGGTCCATGATGCCTGCCTGGACCATCCTTTTGCCGCCCACTCCATCTTCTTCAGCGGGCTGGAAGATCAGGGCGACGGCCCCCCTGAAGCGCCGGGTAGCCGCGAGGTATTTCGCGGCGCCCAACAGCATGGCCATGTGACCATCATGCCCACATGCATGCATCTTGCCCGATACTTTCGATGACCAGAGCTTCTCTGACTGTTCAAGTATCGGCAGCGCATCCATATCCGCACGCAGTGCGATCGTTGGCCCGCCTCCGCATTTGCCGCTGATCAAGCCGACGATACCAGTTTCGGCTATCCCCATTTCGACATGATCAACACCGAAAGACTCTAGCTTCTCGGCTAAAAATCTAGCCGTATTGTAAAGCCGGTAGTCCAGCTCGGGATTTTCATGAAGATAGTGACGCCAAGCAGCTGCCTCGGCCTGCAGATTTCGAAACGCTTCAACGCCATTCATGTGGATCCCACCTATTATCGAGCACGGCGCTACGGACCAGCCCTGCAGCGTAACCGCGCCTCACACCACCCATTCAATCATCCTGGGCTTCAACCTCTTGGATGCGTGAAGCGTCGGGCGGCATCTTCGTTCGATCACCGACTAAGAGAGTAACAGATTGCTCGCGCACGCCCCGGTGCTAGAATCGACCGGAATGAGCCCCTCCCCACCAAATCGAGGATAGCCGGTAAGATAGCTCGGGTGCCGGGAGCGGTACCAAGCTTGCATTAAGTTCGGGCGCGCGCGACCGCCTCCAGCACCTTCTGCTGCTGGCATCCTACTCCGACTTTGGAAGTGGAAGCCACGCCCGAGGGATCTCCGAACCCACCGTTGTGAGCATATGTTGAAATCTCCATCTTTGTGGCGATGCCGCGCCTGCGCTTTCGTGTGGCGAGCACGCGTTCTCGTCAAAAGCTCAGCGATCTGACAAAGCCAGTCTGTGCCCCGGCCGCTCAAGCTCCGTGCAGCGAATACTGAAGCGTTCCGTGACGGACATATCAACTGCTGGGTTTAGTAGTAGAAAACCCGCACAGCGGACCGCTTGAACGGTTTCTTGGGTAGAAGCTGACCGCTCCTTCTCCTACTAGAGGCCGTAAAGGTTATCGTCTGTTGCCGCTATAGGCATGTGGGCAACCCGGCGGCCTTGTCCATCGTCTCCACACGGGGCGTCCCACTTGCCACGCGCCATACGCGATCGGCCTGCGATAGCCGAGCGCCTGTCGAAGGCGATGCTCGTTGTAGAAGGCAATCCAGCTGCGATTCCGTCCTTGTCCTCGCAGCCGTCGGCGTATCCCTTCAGGTAGATGTCCTCGGACTTGAGCGATCGCCAGACACGTTCGATGAAGACCTTGTCCATTCAGCGGCCGCGTCCGTGCATGGAGATCCGGAGCACGCCGGTGAACGGGTCGCTGGTGAGCCACCGCGACGGCGCTTCCGTACGATGAGGGGACGCGTAGAGGCATGCCGGGAACTAGCTGCTGAGAGTGGGTTGACCGAGCGGACGGTCTATAAAACAACTGGAGTACTAGCACCGCGGCATGCAAAGCAAGCTGGACGGGCTGTCTGCCGCTGACTCACCCAAGCCACAAGTTGCCCGTGCTGCGTAAGCTCAGCGTCGCTCGCGCACCGAGCCCTCTTGGGCGACCGAAGCCACAAGCGTGCCGTCGCGCCGAAAGATCAGGCCACGGGTAAAGCCACGTCCGCTCTGCGCGCTCGGCGATTCCTTGGCATAGAGTAGCCAATCGTCGGCACGGAACGGGCGGTGAAACCACATTGCATGGTCAAGGCTTCCGGACAAGATGCGTCCATCGAACAGCGTGCGCCCATAGCGTCCCATCACGGCATCCAGCAGCGATAGATCGGAGGCATAGGCTAGCGCGCATATGTGCAGCGCCGGATCATCGGGCAGCTTTGTCGCAGCCTTCATCCACATATGAAGCTTTCCGTCCTCGATCTTTTGGCCAACATAGCGGTCGATCTCGACTGGGCGAAGCTCGACCGGACGATCGGGTTCATAGTAGCGCCGAACAATTTCGGGTAGGTGGGGATATACTGCTTTCTTTGACAACTCTTTGGCTGTGAAATGCTCAGGCCCCGGCACCTCCGGCATTTTATCCTGGTGGTCGAACGTGCCTTCCTCACGCTTATGAAAGGACGCCATAATCGAGGATATTGGGTTGCTATGCTGCATTGCCGTCACACGCCGGGTCGAATAGCTTTTACCGTCTCGCAGGCGCTCTACCTTGTATATCAAAGGTACCTGAGGATCGCCGGTGTGGATGAAGTAGCAATGGAGCGAATGCGGCAGCCGGGCTTCTACTGTGCGACATGCGGCCAACATCGCCTGTCCGACGACTTGGCCGCCGAAGACCCGTTCGTTGGAGACGTTCGGACTGTTGCCGCGAAATAGGTCGCTGCCGATGAAGTCGACGTCGAGGATGGCTGCAAGGTCGATCCGACTTTTTTGCATTCAAGAGCTCTAAGCTAATTCAGTGTCATCGCTGGAAGGGTACGATCATGAGCCCAGCGTCTTGAAGATCGAGATGAAGCATTCTCGGCACGAAGAAACCGTGGTTCTGTATTCCGAAATCGAACTTCTTCCGGGCTAACAAGCACCCGCATATCTTCGACAATCCACGCCGCGCATCTTTCGAGGATTCAGCGGCTGTGACGATCGTCAAGGCTCAAGCAATCGGTGTGCCGCCCCGCTCCCCTGCCGACTCCAGCGAGGATACATAATGAGGGGTTCTTGTGCGCGCGACACTCGTTGCACTGTGGCGTTCGGTTCCGGACACATGTCGAGAATCGAACAGCTGGATATGATCCAGCGTAAAATGCTATGCGACACATTCTTCGAACTTGTTCCCAGAACAGCAGACCGGGCTGCGGTTGAAGGGGGGGGCGGGTATGCTGAATGCGACCATTTCGCCACTAAGAACGCTCCAAAACTGCAGGCGCGCATTCCTGACAGAGCAAGGATCGTATTTATTGGCGCTCTAGACGCCCGCATCTCCTACGGCACGCCGCTTGCCAAGACACGATGGACAATCGTGCTTCGAACATAGTTGGCGCGAAAGAGAGCAGATGACGTTGCTAGCTCAATGCTGACATAAGCGACAGCGCGGTCTTTGTTTTTGCCATTCAGATGCGTGAGTTCGCACCAGCCTTTAATGTGGACAGGCGTCCACCCGGAAAATCTGCAAAATCACGCACGCCGAACACGTAGCTAGGCTTTTGCCCTGTCAGCTGACTGCATATGTCGCCTTCGATCCGCCAACGTCGTGGCGTCGAAACACGCGCCGCTCTGCCTCTTGAAGTCCAAAAAGGGAGCGATCATTCGAAATGGCGCCTTGAAGGCCGCAGTTGAAGAGCCTCTCGCACTTGAGATTCGTTGAATCAGCCCCACGCGGCCCATCTCATACAGACGCGCACGTGCATAGGTACAAGGAAGGTCCGAACCGTGCTCAGTGTAGCACCGTCTGCCCATTCTTCACGACCGTGACCCGACGTTCTCGTACGCAGGCTTCGAATGAAATCGAATTGCCGTCCCTCCAAAGATTGACAGTAACAACTTCTCCCGGGAATACCGGCGCGGAAAAGCGGGCGCGGTGACGATGAAAAGCGGACGGATCGTAATCGGCGTAGCTCTGCAGGACGGCTCTGCAGGTTAACGCATACGTGCACATTCCATGCAGGATTGGTCGTGAAAAACCGGCTCGGCAGGCGAACTCCGGATCACTGTGCAATGGATTTCGGTCACCGGAAAGACGATAGATCAGGGCTTGATCAGGTCGGGTCGGGATATCGACCGATCGGTCTGGTGCCCGGCGGGGCACCTGGTGCGGTTCGGGCATTCCGGCAGATGGCCCGCCAAAGCCGCCGTCGCCTCTCGCGAAGGTCGACGAAACAATGGTGACGATCTTGTCGCCGCCCTGTCTGACCACCACTTCATTTTGGACGATCGCACCTTTCTCCTTCCCCTTGTCATAGATTCCCCTCACGCGCGCGTCCGCCGTCACGTTTGCTGCGACAGGCATCCGCTTGTGAAACGTGATGTCACGTTCGCCGTCAACGACCAGGAGCCGATTGAGGTCGATGACTCCAGGGCGCGCCCCCCAAACGCAGACGGACGCGAACGTCGGGACCACCTTTAATGGTTTTGAAGTTGCATATGCTTCGTTGACAAATTGTAGCTCCTCTTCCTTCAAAGGATCTGAACCCATGCCGACCCCAATGGCATAGAGCATTACCTCCCGGTCAGTCCAGGAATAGGGAACTCCACAGGTTCTCAAGTTCAGGGCAGCGGGATAATCGATCGGCATCTGAGCCTTTCTAGGTTGAGACGAGGTGTGCGGCCGACGATCAAGCTTTACGCGCTTCGTGGGGCGGGAGCGCACGGCACTCGCGCCAAGTTTGTGCGCTGGAGTGCCTGCAGATCTCATCGTTCGGGCAGATTATCTGGCCGACAAGCGGCCGCTCCGTTCGGTCGAGAGAAGTTCTTTCCAATTTCATCGGGCGCCTTGTTGTTTCGCATATACGGGCGGCCATCGCGTCTTGAGTCCAATATCTCTATCTTTCCCGTGTAATGAGGCATGATGTATCTTCTCGATACCGCTGAGACGCTGGTTGACGACGCATCGCAAATTCTGTTTCTCATCGGAATGCAACCTGACAATGCGATGCTCCCTTTCACGCCTTACTTTGGAACTGCTCATGGTACAATATAGCATCGACAGAGGATCGGTACCCTACCTAGTGTGGTGAGGACTATCGTGAGAGTAATAGGAGAGGCCGCACTGTTACTCGCCCATAGCGGTGCTTTAGCCAACTAAATCGCAGCCATTAGCGGTATTTCAGTCGCGAGGCCAATTCTAAACTGAATAGCGCCCCTCAACCTTCGCCGCTCTCGATCCGCTCCGCCTTCTCGGCAGGATAGATAGGATGCAACAATCGGCTCGCACTGCGCCGGGGGCTCTAAGACGAGAATGGCGCCGCCTGCTCGCGCATCTCAGCAATTATTATGGACAGAAAAGAAGCAGATCCCCTGCGCCGGTTTCAACCGCCCGGGGCGGGACGCCCCCCGTTCGACGTTGCGGGCGGCAACTTAGCCTTGGACCGCCTGCATCTTGCGAAACCGGACTGCTGACGTTGCTAGGCAGCCACAGCGGCCCGTGATTTTAGCCTTTTTGTGTGGGGTAAGCCGGCGTCAACCGGAAGCCGGTTCATGGCCCTATGAGGACTGCCAGTTTTATCGATGGTGTACCGCTCGGTCGCGCGATTGTCCCAGATTGCGACGTCGCCTGTTTTCCACTTCCAGCACAGGGTGTTCTCCGGCGCGGTAAGATACGACTTCAGCAGCTCGAATAGTCTTTGGCTGGGATATCGCTGCAGGCCGATAAAGTTCTGCACTGAACGACCAAGCGAGAGCATGCGTTCGCCGGTCTCGGGATGAACGCGAACGATTGGATGTGTCGTATCATAGATCGTTCCGGTGGACGCGTCGTCCGACGCCCGCTTGTCGGCCTCGGTGGCACCCTCCATCGGAGTGTGATCGAATGTGGCGCCGCGCACAGCCCAAAGATTATCGGCAAGCATCCGCAGGGGATCGGGAAGGTCAAGATAAGCGGCCGTCGTGCTCGACCAAGCCATGTCCGCACCAAAAGGCGGGGTCGCTGGCCCCCGCAGCACTGATATTGTTGGGCGAGCACTGAAGACCTCGTCATCGTTCGTCTGGTCGACATGGCTGCAGGCGCGGTCACCGAGCGTCTTGCGGATTGTTAAGCCGCCCCTTGGGTCCGGCACTGTGGGATTCGGTATCAGCGAGCCGAGCCGGAGCACAAAACGCAGTCGCTGGACATCATCGAGATGTCCCTGATCACGGAAGAAGATGACCTTATGCTCTAGCAGCAGCTGGTGAATGGCTATGACGATCTCGTCAGAGACATCGTCCAACAGCGTAATGTTCTTGATTTCGGCACCAAGCCGGTCCGCATGCTTGACGATGTCTGCTCGCGGAATGACGTTATCAAAGGTCGTAGTGCCAGTCATGACGGGGCCTCTCTCTATGGATGCCTAAACAAAGCTCCGTGGGTGGTGACGCGTGGCGACGAACGCAACACGTTCGTCTTGATGACACGCATCCGAATTGTCTGAGGGTGACCCACATCGGACAGTGAATCGGTTGAAGCTTGATACGATCACCATCATCTTAGGATCTAACTCCCTCTGCGTGCGGACACAGGCAGTGCGGTTCGAATCGAAGAACACTCGCGTATACGCCACCAGGTCGATTTGCAGTCTGATCAGTAGTGCAAATTATAGATGCAGCCCATGTCCCGTCCATGAAACGAAAGCAGCTTTCTTTTCGATCTTGAGTAACGTTCGCCTCGTCGCCGAACTCGTCTTTGGAAAATCCTCGAATAACGGTTGCGTCGTCACCTCACGCGACCCACTTGGCTTCATCCGCGCCACGAAGAACCAACTGGCTCAGGGCCTGCGCCCACGAAACGGCTAGGGCACAATGCCCCGCTTGCGTAAGCCACTTATGCTACCTTAGATCGTATATTGGTAATAGAACTATTTGTACGGGTGCGCCAATCATTTCTTCGCGACTAAGATGTTCAATGCTCGCCGTCGACTCGTCGGCCGGTCTATTCGGTTGTTCTTTTGCCGAGCAGGAAAGCCGCGCAAAATCCAAACGCTGCAACCGCGGCTGCAGCTTAACAACGGACTCAATCCCTCGATTTACGAAATCTGCACTCGCAGAGCCGGTTGTATGGAAGCGACGGACGAGACAACCGTCTTGTTCGTTAAAGCTGCAGGAGGCCGCAGGCTATGCGACAAACAGGATGAGAGCGAAGTCTCTACTTGATCGCCGCCGGCCAGCAGGCTCTGCGATGACTCAACCCGGATCACGGAACGGAGAGGACGAGAAGACGGGCGAAGCGTCGGCTGCTTGCAGCGCGACCCGATCCGAAGTCACTACAGCGCATCGCCTACAGCGTTCGCGACAGATTGCTCAACGGTTCTAATCCGTCGACATGACACGGTTAGGCCTGGGCCATCGAGCCTCCGGCGCCCTTCCGTGTCATCTTATTCAGCTAGAATAGTTTACTCGAACTTTCGCTGGTCGCCGTCTTTGCGCACCAACCGGCCCAGGTTCCTTATTGCTTGGTCAATCGCCGGATCCCACTGTGATCCCGCTTGCCGTGACCCGCTGGCCGGACCCTGAATGTAAAGGCGGTTTACAGCGGCCCATGCTGGGTCTCGCGCGCTTAGCCGTTCAGATCAGCTTCCGCGGCGGCGCGTCCCCTGAATGCCTCCAGCTCCCCGGAGCTTGGTGATGGACATCCAAATCGGCGTGCTTAATCCTGTTTGGTTGAGCTATCGGCGGGTTCACCGGCACCACTGTTTTCGGGTGCACGTCGACGAGGACCTTGCTGAAGCCACATTGACGGAGCGCTGGTTAGCGCTTTTTGTCCGACCTGCCGGAGAACTTCGACGGACGTCTCGCCTCGAGCGGCGGCTTCTAGAAGTTTGGAGGCGACATACGTTCGGGTGCCGGTCTCGTGACGTGACAGCCCCTTGCAGACCTCATCCAGAACTCGACGGAGACAGGCCGTTGTTTCCGAGTCGAGCATAGAGGGTCTCCTCCCAGCGGTACCATGACCACACTGCACGCGCGAGTTTCACGATATAAATACCGCCGTGGCTGACGAAAAGAATGGCCTTCTACTTCACTTAAGATCGCAAGCATACGATGAACGTTGTCGCGATTCATCACCCTAATGTCATGGCAAAATGGCCGACACATTCGGAGAAGTCGTTCGATACCTCTATGGTCTTCTCGGCGTCAAGCAGGGCTCGCGGCTGAAGATGTCCGCTCTCGGCCGAGTTAGCAGAAGCGAGGAACATCACGGCTCTACTCCTGATCAAGGCCCGACGGATGGTTGAGCAGCTCAAACAGCGTTCGATAAAAGCAATCCGACAAACGAGGTGAGCAGGATCAACATGACAAGCGAAGGACGAACAGCATGTCCGCTCGAAGGGAGCGCTTGGTCCTGAATGCGGAAGCCGCTTCGACTTCCTCGACCTCATTGATCTTTTCAGCCGGCCGCCAGGCGAGTTGACGGACCGTCACGGCGACGATCGGCAGAGCTCCGAGCTCAACGGCAGCTTGAATACAGAAGGCCAAGTGGCCCGCATCGGGCGGGATATGAGGCAGGGTTGCGGCGGTAAGCTGAGATGCGGCCGCCCAGATCCCTAGCGCAATCACACCAAGGCCGACCAACTCCTTGATGGTTACCCGCCCCCTATCGTCAGAGGCTATCCGGTAGAGCTCCTCAATCTGATCGGGCATGTACAGCAAAGTCGAGATGACCACTGAGAGAACAACAATGCCCCGATGCTTGCGCATCGAGGCAAAGACCTGCTCGCGCACAATAATTGCGTCAATTTCCCCATACTGTCTGCGGGGATGGTCTTGAGCGACCAGAATAGGCTTGAATCCCAGGGTTCGTACGGCTCTCATTGAAAGCATCCGCAGATCACGACCTGCAACAAACGAGGGATACACTAACGACCACCCCATAAAAAAACGAGAACTTAACCTAGGGTAGTGACGCGTTTTTATCACCATATTCCGTTGGAGGGTCAAGAGATTTTCGGTTGCAGAGGCCCAAGGCCCGCGATGTCGGTGTTTCGCGCTTGCCATCCACCATCTCGCGCAGTTTTTCTTCACTCATTCGTCGATAACGCAATAACCCGCATCGTCGCTCCTCCATCTCGTGATCGGATTTGGTCCGATCGCAGATGATCATCATCACTAAATGAAAGCCTCTATGCTTGCCGCCACGCGAATCGCTCAGGCATCTGCTACTTTGTTGAAGCTCCGCGACCTCACGCTCGGGCTCGCGGCTGTGCAACTTGGCTGCAGAGTCGGCAGTCCCGTGCTGCTGCGGACCGCACTCGGCTCGCGGCGTAACGACGGGAGCTGGACCCGGCCGCACGCCTTCCACTCTTCAGGCGCAGGGTCTCAGTCAAAGACCAAATCTGAAGAACCATGTTGCCTTTCGTCCCGGCGCGAGCTTGATGTCTGTCACTCCATACGAAGATGCCAAATAGAATAGTCCTTTCGACTGGCACAACACGTCCTGCGCCGCCGTTCAATCCTGTCCCTGCATCGCCGCGCTCAACAGCGGATTATCATCCTGAGAACGACACCAGCATCGACAGCGACGCCGTCGGTCACGGCGGCTAGAGCGCCGGCCTTTATTGCTCAACGGATTGGGGGTCTATCTCGGGGCTAAAGGGCGGACGCAGCCTGCCTTCCGGTCGGCAACGCGTGGTTTTTTTCAGCTTGCTTATCGATGTTCGGAGCAGCCGCGTGATTGCGACACATGGGTCGATGTAGATGGCGTGGAGTTCTGCCCAATTGCGGCGCTGGTCGAAAGGAGAAATGAGCGCCGCCGCGGCAAGGCGGAATGCTGATGAACCCGAACGAGCTCTTAACGATTAGAAACAAGCATTTGACAATAGGCAAGCGCCTCCCCGGGGCACCGGGATTCAATCGCAAGGCGCTCGAACAATCTTAAACGTTCATCGGCATCGAAACGCCTCTCAATCGGCTACTCCGGCCAACCGGTCCAAGGTCCTGCTGACCTGGCCGTCTTTATACTTCTCAAGGATCGCTCCCGAAGCGGTCAGGCACTTCTCAACGCTTTCGCGCGCTGCGGCGGTGGGCTTACTTCCGTCGAGCCATGCGGCTCGATATTCGCGCAGAGCTTGGTCATAGTTTGCGTAGGCTCGCCTAAGATCCTCGCGGGCAGCAAGATCGTGAAGAACGGACATCATTTTATCAAGGTGAACATGTGGCACCCGATCCGGCTGGACGTCCAGATTCTTCCTTAGGCTTGAAACCATAAGAACCAACGTATTGATGGCGGTACGACGCTGACGTCGCCGATCGAACGTCTCCTTGAAAACAAGAACCGTCAGGGACGACACGAATCCAATCAAGGCCCCGATCGCAGCAAACCAGAATCTATCCATAGTGGTGCTCGCCAATCATTCCGGGACTAAGCACCTTGCAACGGGACTTCCATACAGCCTCGAAAAATTCTGAATAAGTCTTGTCATTGCGCACTTTGTTGACGAAGGATCGAACATCTTCAGGCGCGATACTGCGCCCTTCATGTCTAATTGCTCCGGAAAAACCCTTGGTTATCAAGGCAACGATAAGATTCTCGAGCTGGTCGAAAATCGTCCAGAAGTCCGGCTTGAACGGTTTCAGCAACGCATCATCACCGCATCGTTTTTCCTCATAATCCCAGGATGCCTCCAACACACGCAGGAAGGTTATCGCGGCGAATATCTTCTTCGAAAGGTATTCGGAGACGCCTGCTTGGTACCGTTTTCCGAGCTCGAACGTGTACGATAGGTTCGCCTCGACGAAGATTTCGTCAAGAGCCCGCTTCGGTAAGGCTAACCAGAAATCGTCAGTGACTAGCTGCAAGTAACTCAACTCGAAGCAGTACGGATTCCTGTTTCTGCGCTGAGCTCCGTCGATCAGGATTCTTCCCCGGCTCGTCAACATCAGCCTTCTGTCGGTCGGAGCGACGTCGCGAGGGCCATCCATCTCCAGGCAACGCGACTCGGTGACCATGCAGAGGCTCCCGAGACAAATGCGGACGAACCTATCTTCGTAGGCCAGGGTGTTGACGAAGAAATTTATCACCTCTTGGCCCGTCACCGGCACATTCCGGACTTCCTTGTCCAAGACGAATTTCAAGATAAGATATTTCAGCCAGTACGAATGATAGTGATCGCACTGAACCCCCTCGCTTATGTTCTCCGGATTTATCCAAGAATCGCACAGAAATAGGTTCGGAAAGTGATTCTTGCTCTGCGCGTACCTTCGCTTCATGTTCGTAATGTAAAGACGCTCAAGATAGTGAGGGCTGTCCCCCAGTAGCCGCTCATGTATCTCACGATGGAGGTAATAGTTGATCTTCAGCTTAGAGAGGAAGTCCACTAGCGATCGGTGCCCGTGGTGACACATTCCCCAAATCACACCTAGACCTTCGGTTACGTCCGACGCACTGCTCAGAATCTTTTCCCGGATGATCACCAGGGCGTCCTCAAAAGTGCGCGGGCCCGTCCCGGAGATTGTTAGGCCGTGCCTAACGATCGCCTTTGCGGCAACGTCAAGCAACTTGTAGCGAGATTCGATTATCTTCTTGGGGTCGACCTCCCCAAGCCAAAACGTCCTGTGATCCTCGAATATCTGCCGATCCGGGTCTGCGAGACTTGGTATGAAGTCTCTGGCAACGTTTTCTCGGGCAACGACCAAGCAACATAAGCCTGCATTTCCGAGCAGCGCTTCGTCTGTGACAGAGTTGCACAGCTTCACGATGTTGCGGTTCAGCTTCTTCAAAAAGGCCTGGTACTTCTCGTCGAAGAATATGATGCGTGAATACCGATAGTGAAATCCATCGATGTTGTCGAAGATGAGGAATACCCGTAGACGCTGTTCCGCGAGACGGACCAGATGCTTCTGTTTCGCCGCATAGACCTGCTGCTCTGTCCATTGCTTGGAGATCTCGGGCGACGCGATCGCCCCTTTATGAATCCGCGCCGTGTGCTTATCTATTTCAGCGAGAAGATGGGCATAGAAGCCCTTGCCCACCTCCCCCTCGTCCACACCGATATCGAAGATCTTCGAACGAGATAATGATTCGAAGCACACGCGAATCGGAACCACGGTGAAGCCGTCGGCGTCCTGCGGCGAACGCTGCAGCTTCGCAATAAGTCGGGCGCAAAGGAACGTCTTTCCGGTACCGACGCTTCCGAATAGATACGTTACTCTGTTGCCTCCGAGCTTGCCATACTGAACCCCTTCGGCACTGAATGGAATATCGGTTACGATGCTGAAGAACTCATCGCTGGTTATCTTGTTTTCGCCCGCCCTGATCTCGTCGTCGGCATTTAGATCCGCCGATTCGTGTATCGGAGCGTCAACGGGAAGGTCCGAGTTCAGGTAATAGTCTGTCAGATTGTCCAACGCGATGATGCGCGAATGATCCCGCTCCTGAACGATTAGCTTACCTACGTAGTGCGGTATCGATTCGGGAAGGTGGTGATGGTCGAAGACATCCCGGTGAAGCTGGCCGAGCTTGCCGCTTCTCATGTCCTCTGCGCGCGGACGGCCGATCGGATTGTCCCAATCCGACGATGCTTGTTTGCCCCTGGCGAAGAAATCGTAGTAGCCGAGGCCGCTTGACGTTGAGCTCATAGACGGACTGTTTCCAATGTGAACCGACTGCTCACTGAAACGGCTGGTTTGCAAAAAGGCCACTAGGGGCGCTCCTAGGTTTTCCCGACGTGACACCCCCAATTCGGTTGAGCGGCCTCCGACCACAATCGCCATTCCGCGAGACTTTGAGCCGGAATCCAGGTTTGCAACGGACTTGAGACGCTGCCCCTGAAGGATGATTTTCGGCCATTTGAGACGATCTGCTGCAACGGGCCCCTTTTTCTTCCCTGTCGTCTCCGCCGGTGCATGCAAATTAGCGGCACCATGCCGAGTAGGCCCGCTGAGATAAGGGCCACCACCCGCGCTAATTCCCCGGACTGCACGGGCGAGTTGCCGTGGTTGCACTGGCCGTTCCTTCGTAGTCTTCTTGACAATGTCGCGCGACGACGGCGCGGTGCGCTTTGTTCGCAGCCGCATTGACTTTCTCAGCTGCTTCGGCCCTACCTCGGCGAGCGACGGCACCAGCTCTCCTCCGCCGCGTTATTTCGAAAAGCTCGGTCGATCTGCTGGGGGGCCACGCTGCGCAACGGACCGGCGAGGCCTTCCTCAAGGGCCGGGCTTATCGATCTGGCACAAGGCGCTGCTTGCCAGCCATGCCGCTTCGGCGGACCAGTTGAGGGCCACCGTCGAGCATCTGAGAGCATCTCTTCGGTAGGTTCCGTGCCCGAAACCGCCGCATGCGGGCAACCGGCGGCTCTTGTGCATGCGAGGCGTCCGTCCGTGCCGCGGCAACCGCTGCGCTTGCCTCGGATGACTGGGCACCCTCCGAGGTCAATTTCCTCCTAGGGAATCCACTAGTTTCGTCCCGAGAAAAAGGACGCGAGGTTAGGGCAATCACAGCGGGCCGAATCCGCCCGCCAGGAATTCGTTTCTCGCGATCCAGACCAATCAGATACGCGACGAACACGCCCCCTCCGACGTTGCCGTTTTCCATGGACCCGGTGATTGGCGGTCGCTCACTTCACCAGGACCGGCTCGTCTGGTTGGCGAGAGTCCGTTTCTGGGGAAGAACCCCGAAGACTATGCCGCCGCCCATAAACTCAGGAACGGAGCGTTCGACCAAGCCGCGGTTCAGTCGTCCTTCAGCGGCACGACCAACAGATCGCCCAGATGGCACGCAAGGCTTCCCATACGGAGAGACCGTGGGAGCGAAGGATACTATTGCAGCCTGGATCCGGAGCTCTCGAACTTTGGTCTGGAACTATCAAGGAATATCCCGCTCCGACCGGCGTATCTCACCGCCGCTTGGTCCGCAGTTACTTGATTGCTCTGGAATATGGGACGCAGGACAGCGCGCCCCTGGTGTTCTACACCGACCGCCTCGGAGCCGATTTCATCACAGTCAGGGTATCCTCCGCGCCAGGCTCGGGATTCAATATCGATCAGACCTTCAGCGTCGCACTTAATCGGCAGGACTGCCTCTTCGTGCCTGCGGCTGGTTTCAATATTTCGAGACGGTTAGAGTCGGTAGCGCTTTGTCCGTTAGCTCCACAAATCGAGATGCATCATGAAGCTTCGATTTGGCCAGCCGTCCCCTTCACCCGACAAAGCGTGCCGGACCGCCTTATGAGATGTCCCGTCTCAAGTCACTTCAACCCGTCGATGAAGTGAGCTCAATCGCCGCCCAGTCCCTTTTACGCGTCCGATCTTTGTACGGAACGGACGCATCTGAGGATTGACCTGTAATCGTTCGAGTGTAGCATAATCAATTGAAGATTGCATCGCGCATCGGTTCGCCTAGCTTGGGCATATTAGTACGTGCCGTCCCCTAGAATTGGGCGGAAATTTCGGATGTTGCATCGTTATTGTGTTTTATCCGGCCATCGGCTCCAGCTCCTTCACCGCAGGTCTGGAAAGATAGGCATCCTACTGATTCACGGAAACTCATCGTGCAAGGAGGTGTTCTCCAAGCAGCTGAAGGATTTGGCCCGCACCAAACTCGGGATTGTGGCTCCGGATCTGCCGGGGCATGGCGCCTCGGACGACTCGATGCGCCCGTCGAAGACCTATAGCTTTCCCGGCTACGCCCGGCTCCTCGGCGAACTCATGAGCAAGCTCGGATATGAATCCTATCATGTCGTTGGCTGGTCGCTCGGTGGTCATATCGGACTGGAGATGTTGGCCTGCAATCCGGCGGTGCGATCGCTGCTTATCTCGGGAACGCCGCCTATTCGGCTGACTCCCGCAGGCGCGGCGGAGGGCTTTCGATGGACGGGGGCGACCGCGCTTGCTGGACGCAGGCATTTTAAGCCAGAAGACGTTCGCCGCTATACGAACGCGATGATGGGTGTGCACATATCCGACAACCATCACCTCGTGCGGATGACAGGGCGCACCGATGGCAACGCGCGCTATTGGATGGTCGCGAACGGGATGGCCGGACAGGGCGCCGACGAAGTCGCCACCGTGATGAGTACGGATCGGCCGGTTGCGGTCATCCAGGGATCGGCCGATCCGTTTCTCCGCATGGAGTATCTTAACAATGTCCCGTTCGGGAGCCTTTGGCGCGGACGCCCCGTTTTGATCGCTGCGGGACACGCCGCGCACTGGCAAGCGCCACGCGCGTTTAACGAGGCAATGATGGATTTCGTAACTGCACATTAGGATCGAACCGGGTGGGGGCACCATGGGGACGAATATTGAGAATTTCATTGAAAGCACGCAGGACGTCACATCAGTGGCCTCTCTAAAGAGGCTATTCCTTTCCGCCGTAGCCGAAGAAGGCTACGAAAACGCCGTGTTCGCGAGGACTAATGAACGAGGCCTCGTGTCGCTGCCTTGGGCCCATTTCCCCGCCGGCTACGTTGACACATACAAAAGCGAGGGATGGGATAAGAAGGATCCCGTTGTGCGACGGGCGCATTTCGCCCGACGACCATTCACGTGGTCGGAGACAAGCCCTCGTGGCGGATTCACGAAGGAGCAGAAACGCTTTTTCGAGGAATGTCGCGAGCTTGGCGTTCACTCTGGCATCACTATTCCCATCCCTGGGACAGGTCGAGACGTTGATCTCATAAGTCTTAGTCTCCGGACAAGAGAGGAGGTGCCGTCCCACCGGATGGCTCATCTCTATATGCTGAGCGTGCAATACTGGCTGAGATATTGCGAGCTGTCCGGTCGGAGGGACCCAGAGGTAATTCCGCTTACTTTGCAGGAGGCGGAATGTCTGCGCTGGTGCAAGGAAGGGAAGACGAACTGGGAGATAGGCGAGATCCTCCGCATATCCGAGAAGACCGTTGAGTTTCACCTAAGCAATGGAATGCGAAAGCTCGGTGCGAACAATCGAATCACCGCCGTCATCATAGGGATCAAGATGGGTCTCATACCCCTGTGATTCAGCAACGGCCAGGTCCGACGTGCGTACTCTGTCGTTCGAAAGAGCGTCCGGGACAGCTTCTTCTAATTGTTCGAGCCCCTCGAGACGGATCGACAGCTGGATGTTGAGTGGCGGCATAATCTTCAGGACTTCGTCGTGCGGCCCACACTCGAGGATAACCCGTCGCCGCGACAGATCGGTCATGCCGCCGCTGTAACAAGCGAGTTGCCGCGGAAGGTCCCGTTATGCTCACCGGGTACCCAGACATCATGCTCCTTCTTGAGCAAGAGGAGGGACATCGGTAAGCCCAATCCACTTATCGATGTGGCTAGGCATACCAAGTCGGGCTCGATTGCGGCATTCTCGAAGCCGAAGAATGACCCCGTCCGCCCGCGGCCGGCCTGAATATCGTCATATCAACAAAGCCCCGAGGCGTTGGAGGGCGGCGAGAGCTCGCAGCCACTGCGATGATGCGATGTTCAGGCCGCCCACGGCCTTAACAGCCGGTGCGCTGGGCACGAGTAAGAGAGCCGTGGATCACGAAGAGGCTGCGCAAGCGCTAAGGGAGCCACTCCTGCTAGGCAGCCGCCGTCGCTCACTTCGCCACAGAGATGCGAAGTAGATGGAAGGGCTGAACTCATCGCGGGTGGCTGGAGAAGTTGATTGCCGCCTTCGAAGACGGGTGAGTTTTATCTCGGAAGCTTGAAACGAAGCGGTTTCTGCTGGGATTTTTTTTGAGACAGCAAAGAAAAAACGCTGTTACTGAGGAGGAAAACATGAACGAGCTGAACCGGTCATTGGGCAGGAACGCTAGCGTTGCTGGTGGGTGGGCTCTCCACTAGGAGCGTCTCCCCGCAATTGCGTGCAGGGGAGACGTTTGCTGGCGTGTTCATACGCCCTATGTCTACCCGCCGTCTCCGACAATCGTCATCACCAGCGCTGGCGCTCGGAGGAGCGCTTCACGCGGGAGTACGTTGTGCGAGAGTATGGCACCCACAGTAGCGGCCTGGCCTCCAGCTATTGCCTGCCGACATGCGGATGCCGAACGGGGTCTGGAAGGAAGGGTGGAGGCAAGCTGCGAGTCTTGCTACTAACGGTGCTGGGAGTTGTCTTGGGCTTGAGTTCAAGCCGCGTGCTGCGACCTGCTGTTGTGCAGTGGGGCGCGACCGGGCCTGCCCAGAGAAGAAGAACCCCAGCCACGGGGCTGATTCGTGGCTGGGACCAGTCTACTCTGCATCCATTGCTGACGGATGCTCCCTCTCTAACACGGGCGGGGCGCCCTTCGTTCGATTTAGCCCTCCGCTCGGATCGGCGGCCTTCCTCAATACAGGCCGAACTTGCGGAACGAAACCAACCCGAAAGGCAAGCGAAAGGAGTGCGCCGTGACAACGGTGTAGGGCCTCGCGTAGCCCCTTTTAATCCTGTCGTCATTTATGGGTTGTATGTTCCTACCCTGGATTGCATACTTTTCCCCTTCTCGACCGCCTGTTGCTTTCAACAATTATGGTTTGGGCAGTAATGAGTAATCGAGGTGGCGTTTACAATTATTCGACTATTCTGGGCGAGCGGGTCGAGGCAATGGTTGCACTATTTCGAGAACTGCAGGCCCTCCGGCGTCGCCTACGCGCCGCTCAGGCGAGGACAATTGCCAGGACTACCCGTATCCCCAAAGCCAGTCGCAGAAGGAGAGCGCTTTGGCGGAGCTAGCTGTCGCAAGCTCGTAGAGCCGTTCAGTGCGATGATCGAACTTGCCACTTCCGCATTTCTAGGAAGCTCGCGCCAGATCGCTTTACCGACACCTCATTGACCAATACCCGCCCAGCACCGAAGCACTGGAGCAACAGTCTCACAGCACTTTGGATTGGTGCACGATTGCTAATTTGTGTCGCGCGCGCGATTCAGGCCTGCTCTCTCGTAACAGGGGCGGCGAGAAATGATCGTACGGGCTGGAACTCTTGCGTTGCTGCTGATCCCGGTGGGGTCCGACGCCTTTCGCTTCGCGTCACCACAGGCCCACAGGGCGCATCTCGTGCAGCGAGGTCAGATACTACGTCGCGAAATATTCGGCACCTTTGGCGGAGATGTACGCCCGTAGCCATGGCGCTACCGACGCACACCGAGCGACCGCGCGCTTATACCGATTGAGTGGTAGATCGGCCCCGATGACGTGATGTCTGCCGCTCACTCCGGAAGCTCGACCAAATGACGCCGGGGCTTGTTTTGCAACCGCGAGCTGCCGGACGGGACTTACCGTTCACCCAGATCTCACGTCAGGAGCACAATGAATCCGTCGCATCGCCAGTTTTGAGCCGCATGGCTGCCCAGGTCGACGCGAAAGGTCATCTCGGGCGGGCGCAACACCGGGAGTTTTGGATGTCCGGTTACTTGCGATTGTGCTCGTCGGTCTCGTTTTTGTTGAAACTCTTTCGACGGCCCCTGCCTCCTCCAATCCTCTTGCGGATCTCTTCAATACTGCTGCAACCCAACCTTCGATGGCCTCCCCGCCGCAAGCGGAATGCGTGGGACGCCCCGGCAACTCGACTCCCGACGGCCAGCATTGGGTCTATCGAATGGACGGGCACCGCAAGTGCGGTTCCTAGCCGAGGGTATCGCGAGGGTGAAGAAGACCGTTCGTCGGCGCGTGGCCAAAGATAGCACCGCCCGTTTGGACGAGAGCGGGGCCACGTCGCTTAGGCAGAGCGGGGTCATTGATGCGCGCGCAGTTGCTGCGCTCCGCACCGGTCCAGCCGACTCAGCCGCCCCACTCCGAACTCAAGGTCGCCAATGCTGTATCTGGCGTCGACACGGACACCGCTCGGATTTCGGCAGCCCTCATCTCTGCGCATGCCCATCGGCCCGCGTCCACGCCCAGCCAAGTCGATGTCGAGCAACTTCTCGCCGCCCCGCCGGCCAACGATGTGGCGACTTCGTCCGAACCTCCGATTATGCCGAGGCCGTACGCCTCGCGAAGGCTGGTAACGAGGCGCCGAGCCAGACGGCAACTTGGCTTGGTGTACTGCTGATAATGCTGGGGATGCTCTCAATCTTAAGCTCGAGCCGCTCGCTCCGACATGCGGTGAGATTACGCTCCTGAAGCGCGGTGCGCTGGGCAGGATACCTGACGCGCTGCCAGCAGCGAAGAGTTCCAAGCGCGGGTAAAGCCGAATTGCCACACGTACAAACGTTCCGCGCGCCTGCACTTACTTTTGGCGCAACCTTAATCGTACATTCGACTACAATGGCGCTCCCCTCTTTGGGATGGGACTGCCATCATGCGGTACAAAGTGTTCGTGGTGGACAGAAGCCGGCGGTTGATTTGCGCAGCAAAGCTCGACTGCATCGACGAGCAGGCGGCGAGAGGTCGAGCCGAACAAATGTTGGGCGAGCACGACGTTGAACTTTGGAAAGGTGATCGGCTCGTCGCCGTTTTTCGAGGCGCAGCATCGAACGAAAATCCAGGCAACCGTTGTTCTGACTAGATGGCCTGTCTCGCCGTCGCGTTTGCGCGGGGACTCACCCGGCCGCCCGACTGATGTCCGGTCAAACCCGAACAACAGCCAAGTGCGGACATTCTCGCAATCGCGTTTAATGGATGTCTCGATCCAACTCTCGCAACAGTCGATGAAGGAAGTCGCTGGCGTGGTTATATTGTGCGCCGCCGTCCAGGATCTGATGAGCGAGTGGTGACACTATGTTGCCAACGGCCTCAGGGCCAATCAGCTCGGTCCGTGATGACCACAACTCCAACAGCCCGTCGGGGATGTGGTCGCTCGATCCAAATAGTTTGAAGAGCCGGCCTTCGGCTACAGCGTTTTGCTCGTGGTGGGCCTTGACCGGATTAAAGGCGAACAAGCCTCGAAAGGCGTCACGGGAAACGGAAGACTTAGCCATCGCGATGTCCCCCACAGAATCCTTCAAATGAATTTGCGAAATCTAGAGCTGAACGGAAGCTATTCCCTCGAAATCCTCACACGAAGAAGATTGTGCAGCAGACCGGGAAAAAGCGGCAAGCCCTTAATCAATTTTAGATGTGGCTCACTCCCTATGGGCTCTTGACGTATCGCAAGCCGGCTTTGTTCGCTTTTATACAATTACCATGCAAAGCGTGCGGTTCAAATTCGACAAACATCTGCCTTTGGGCGCATGGTGTCCAAGCGCCCTCCTTCGAGTTCACGTTGAGCCTGCCCTCTAACTCGCTTCGATCGCGCTGCGGCTCGGCGCTAATGGGACCACGTTTTAGCTCACGGCTCTTGCTCTGCTGCCCGGTTTCGCTCGCCGTCTTCTGCCGCTTGTTTTCGCTTCCACATGTCGGGGCTGCTTCGAAGCTTCCACTTCTCTCAGCTCCGCCACAAGCGCTTGGATTCGTTCACTCAGAGCAGCACAAGTAGAAATCTGACGCGTACTGGACATCACATGCCTCAGAAAATGACTTGGACCAAGAAGTCGATGAAAAGATGAGGACGAAAACTCCTCAAGGCCGAAGATCAGTGAGCGAATGCCGCAGCCGCCAGATGCTCCCAATACTCTGCTCTGCCAGCAGTTTCCAGCTCCTCTCAGGTTCACGCGCTGCTGTCTGTCGGCACAGCAAAGTCATTGCGCGAAAGCGGCGGGCAGCTTCCATTCCAACCTTCCATGCTTTCCCCGACCTTATTCAATTATTCGGTGGTGTCATCATCATTACAGGCCCCCCGCGGCTCGGCTCGGAGGAACGAGCGCGTGCGCCGGCGTGCCGGTCATACCAGCCTCGGAATGACACAAGCAGTCTCGCTTCGCAGCTCAGTCCTCGAGCACGCCATCACTTCCATTAACCGCTGGGGTCGTTTCACGCTCCGGGACCGGGTGCGAGCGATAGCGCGACTCGCGCTCACGAGATGCCGGCCGTTCAGACGGACTGCGACCAATCTTAGCTTGGAGTTCGATAAGATCGGTGAACACGTCGGCCTGGCGACGCAGCTCGTCGGCGATCATAGGGGGATGGCTTGCGATCGAGGAGACCACGGTGACGCGGACGCCGCGGCGCTGCACGGCTTCAACCAGCGAGCGGAAGTCGCCATCACCCGAGAATAGCACCATCTGATCGATGTGCTCGGCGAGCTCCATGGCGTGAACGGCGAGCTCGATGTCCATGTTGCCCTTGACCTTGCGGCGACCGGAAGCGTCGATGAATTCGTTGGTGGCCTTGGTGACGACGCTGTAGTCGTTGTAGTCCAGCCAGTCGATCAGCGGGCGGATCGAGGAATACTCCAGATCCTCCATGATGGCGGTGTAGTAGAATGCTCGCAGCAGCGTCCCGCGACTTTGAAATTCACTAAGTAGGCGCTTGTAATCGATGTCGAAAGTTGAGCGTCTTCGCTGTGGCCTAGAGATTGGCTCCATCGATGAAGGGCGCAATCTTGCTGGGAGATGACATGATGGGCGATCTCCGGACGCGACGCACCATGCTGCAGGCCCCGTGCATGTGAACCCGCCAATGAGACAGCACTTCCAAGGTTTTTCATCGAAGCTTGACCTCGCAAAGCTATACCGTAGTCCTTTAATCTTGAAACAATTTGTTGGTCGCCAGGGTGATCCGCAAGGATCATCCGAAGACCCCGTACCGCAATTCTTTTGCAGCGCAACCGTGAGCACGCGTGACACTCTTGCGTCGCCTTAAAGGCGCACGCGGGCGCTAGAAATCCGCTGCCCGAAAAGCTGGATCGGACCAAATTGGCCTAGCGTTCGAGCCGCCTTAGGTTCGTAAAGGAAGGGAGATTGATCCGGTTAGAACGTGGAACGCTTTCCAACCGAATTGGCTTTCGTGCTTCTTCACTGAATGTGCAGCAAGGTACGCCTGCATTTTGCGAGTAAAGCTCGTTTGCGCGACATCGGCTCGTGTGGTCCACATCGTTCCACGATCGATTTCCGCCATGAAGCAGGGATGCGAGCAGTCCGAAAATCTGATTCCAAAGTTCAAGTCCGGCACAAGTCCGATCTCCTGAGTCTTCCAGGCTAGAACTGCACGCGACCAAGGCTGTATGCTCTTCGAACGCATCCAGGTACAGCTTATTCTCCTAGTTGAAGCGTTTGGACGAAGGGTTCCGCGTAGATGAGATCCTTTCGAGCTTTCTTTGGATTTGAAACAGATCGGTCAGCACGGAGTGAAATCCTTCTTCTGCCGCTACTCGGCAAAGGTAGGAAACCGCGTCGGCCATTTTTTCGGCAGTGCCACTCGCATCGGCGGACTCCGCACCGGGGCTCTTATGCGGCTTTTGGGGCAAGGGCGATTCCCTCCGGGTTCGCTAAAACCTGACGGGCAATTCCGAACCTTCGGCAATGATGCTCCGGTCGAATAAATCCCTTCGGAACGAAGAAGGCACGTTCAAGCTCGCCTTCGATGAGGTCCGGCTCGCCCAGCCATCTGATGCCGCTTCGAATGAAATGCGTCAGCAAATGTTCTCTGGTCACCCCTACAATTCCGACGCCGTGCGGGGTCGAGAGAAATTCCTCTATCGCGCAGAGCAGCTCCGGAAGCACGGTTCTGCGAAGCTTAGAATCGAGCGACTTATCGACGCAGACACGCGTCAGTTCCCATACACCGCTCGACGACGGGAAGATTCGACCTGAGATCAGATGTGGCCAATAGGTCTGGAGCATATAGGAATTCGTGGTAGGAAGGAGCCGCGCAAGTCCCCTCACCACCCGCTTCTCGTCGCGCCAAACCAGATATTTCGCGGCGGGCGTATCGAACTCGTCGAACTCCAGCCCCTCCCAAAACGAGTGGGGCAACCCGCGGCGTTCGACGAAGACCTCGTAGCGAAGGCGCGCTTGCGAGGCGAGCGCATCCTGAAAGTGGTGAGCATTGGCGAAAGAGAAAGCTTCGATCATCTCGGCTCCGTTTCTTTGCCGGCAGGCGATCAGATCATCAACTGGAGCTTCGGTGTACTCGGGGATACCCGGGCTTTTCTGGACGTTTTGATGACGCGGGTTCGCAATGCCGCGATTGCCTCTCGCGAGCGCCTCCGCACCAAATGTCTTTAAGCACGGTAACTTGGTCCTCACCCCGAGTAAGACTGGGCATCAAGAGCGTTCGGGTACTCGACCAGGTGGTCGGACGAACTGCATGATCGTGCTGATCATGCATTCCGAGTCGGCCAGAGCTGCGCACCGAAACTCGCGTCCCGATGAGGTGAAAAGGCTACTTAGGTTCTTGGTGCAGATCGTAGCAGCCACATCAAGGATAAACGCCTGATGGTCAGCTCTGGCGAATCATCTTTCATGATTGCAGTCGACTCGCTAGTCACGTGAATCTAAAGTTCGCCACACGAACTCTGCTGGGCTTTGTGGCAAAGCGTTTGACGGAAGCCATAATCTGGTCAGCTTGAAAGGCTTCGGGCTCTGGTTGTGCAGGTCGATGAAAGTACGGACGTAGGCCTCGAGCTGCCTCATGCAAGTGTGAATACCTCGCTTTTGATCTGCTTTCCGGCGAGCTCAGCGAACCAACACTCGAGCTGATTGATCCACGACGCGGAAGTCGGATGGAGGGGACTTGAGAGTGCGGTCGATGGACGAGCCACGCCCTCCTCCTATAGATGCTCGGCCGGGATCTCCCGGCGCAATTTCTGTCCATCCGGCTCAAGGGGAGGCCCTGCCTGCTGAAGTCGAAGAAAACTTTACTCCGGGCGAGCGGCACAACATGCTGCGTTTTTCGCTAGCCGGCGTGCAGTTGAAGTTCTCAGCGCTGAATAATGATCGAGAGAAAGGTGGGCTGACCGTCCCTATCGAAAGCGTCGGAGGTTCGTGGATTGTCAAGCTGCCCTCTCGTCAGTATCCAGGTGTGCCCGAGGACGAACATTCGATCATGACGATCGCAAAGGCGATGGGCATGGGCGTGCCAACGCGATCAAAGGCCTGCCTCAAGGTATGGGCGAGCTCAAAGTGCAAGCTCTTGCCGTAAAGAGGTTTGACTGGACAGTGGACCGGCCGGTCCACATCGGAGATTTCGCACAAGTCTTTGGCATGGCGCCCGACGAGAAGTACGGTCACGCCCCGCTATAGAAACAGTAGGGCGCGTCCTTGGGATCGAACCGGCGATCCGGTGTTGCGGAATTTATGCGAAGGCTTGTCTTCAGCACCCTAATTGGCGATGCCGGCATGCACCTCAAGAACTGGTCTCTGATTTACCCGGACAGGCGGACGCTGGCCTTGTCGCCCGCCTACGATTTGCTTTCAACCATTCCGTACATAGCGGATGATAAAATGGCGCTGAACTACTCGCGGACAAAGAAGATGGTTGATTTTTCGAAGGACGAACTCAAGCACCTCGCGGCGAAGGCCAAGCTCCCCGAAAAACTGGTCGTGGACACTGCGTCAGAAACGGTCGACAACTTTAAGGATATCTGGTCGAAAGAAAAGCGACACCTTCCGCTTGCTAAGAAGGTTGTCAATGTTGTGGACGCTCATGCCGCGCAAATCCCAATCTACAGTGGGATCTAGCAGGTGCCATCGAGAGTTGTCTTGTGATGTCCAACCTATTTCTTTTTGTCTTTCTCTGTGGAGGCGTTAGCGCAATGATTCCAATCGCCTTATGGTGTTTCCTCGATGTGCACCGCCGGCGCAACCAGCGTCTCGTTGACCTATTTCGCGCGACCAGCTCGCACAGCGGATCGCTGCGATCCACCAGATTGAGCTTGCGCAACGCGGTGTTGAAAGCCAGTTCGTAGACGTGGCGTTGCTCCGCTGACAGATTCGCTTCCAGCAGCAGGCGACTGATTTGCATGGTGCTCCCGTGTTGGTTTGGCGGGAGCACAAGCGGTCTCTCAGTCACCGATGGTAGCCTAGATCCGTTCGGTGATGAGGTAAGTACATTCCATTCCGACCGAGAGTCCAGCGCGGCGACGATGATCCGCTGACCAACTCAAGTTGAGTGGTTTTGAGCAATTAGCTCTCAGATGCCGGGGACGGGGCGGCCGCACTTCAGTGCCAGTGTCAGCTTCCAGCGCCTCGATCGCGGCCTCAATCATCACGCGGCTGAGCAGTTCGCGACACACAGGCTAGGCCCTCTTGTTGAAGTTCAGGTTTCCGTGCTGCCGGATTTCCGCTCGAGCGTTAACGCGGAGTGCCTGCGCTCGCCCGGAAGTGGATTGGCCTAGAAGACTCGCGGAACTGCTCAAGCCCTCTGCAGTTTGAGTTTCAATCGCCGAACCAAGACGCTCGGGACTATCGCAGGTGCGCATTCTCGTCGTGGAGGACGACCCTCTGATCTGTGAGTTCGTTGTTGAGTGTCTCCGCGACGAGGGCTTCGACGTGATCCACGCCGCGGACCGCGAACAAGCGCTGTCGTGGTGTGGTCGCCAGGTCGCGGACGCCCTCGTCACCGACGTCCAGCTTCCGGGGACGATCGACGGCTGGGAAACGTTGTCGTGAACAGCAGCCCGACCTTCCCGTGATCTACGCTACCGGCTTCTCGCCGGTCAACCCGCGCCCGGTCGCGGGGAGCCTGACGCTGCACAAGCCGTACCATCCGGAGCAGATCGTCGAAGCCATCCGCGAGGTGACGGCCGGACGACCACATCCGATCGAGCCGTCATGACAAAGCCACAAGCTGGAACGCTTGGCTTTGCGCAAGAACGTCCCTCGCAGGCTTCAACGGCTCCTGCGTGCTGTCATCTTCATCGCTCCGACGAGACCGCGCCTGCAGCTACGGCCGAGCGCATCTGCACGCGCTGTGGCCGGAAATTCGAGCTGGTCCGCCCCGTGCTCAATCCGGGCGACGGCCGCAAGGTACTCATGCACGAATGCCGCTGCGGCGAGCCCACCTGGTCCGAGTAGGCGATATACTTGCGCCATCGGGAGCGCCCGACGGTCCTCTCTGCTGCAGCGCATCCAGTCGAAAGACGCACTTGCGATTCACAAACGTTATGGTGCGCCATCAACGACTGCCGGTACTTTGGCCTGATGGAGAATGAGCCGAAGAAGCGGCGCCGCCGCTTCAAACAGACCACATCGCTCGCGGACCGGTTGAGGACAGCCGCGGACATGGCGCGCGAACGCGCGGAAGAAGCCGCCGAAGGCGTGCAACGCGAAGTGCTGCTGCGGAAGGCCCTCGCCGCCGAAAACGTCGCGCAACTTGAAAGTTTTCTGACCGGCGGTCCGGCCGGCATCCCCGCTCCAGCCCGCGCGAAGCGGCCGTCCAAGTTGCCCAAAGTATAGCGCATCACGCGACCGAAAGATGCGGCCAAGCCTGCCGTTCGTGCTGGAACAGACGCAGCCGCGATGGCAAGATGACGTCCTCAGGCACCAGTTGAGTCCATCGCCATGCGGTCGCAGATCCAGTTTCCCGAGCCGATCGCGACGGTGTTCATCACCGACCAACTCGCCGGCCGTCAGGCCGCGGCGCCCGACTTCCTGCGCGAGAAGGTCGCGATCCAGGACCTCGCAAAAGTCATGTCCGACCATCCGGACGAAGTGCTGCAGCGTCTCGTCAAGCTCGGCATGGAAATCTGCGAAGCGCACTCGGCCGGCATCAGCATCTTCGAGCCTGAGCCCGGCCAGTTCCGCTGGCATGCGCTCGCGGGAGAACTCGCCACCTTCGAGGGTGCCACGACCCCACGCAATTTCAGTCCTTGCGGCGTGTGTCTCGATCTCGCCCAGCCCATCCTCATGGAGCGCCCCGAGCGGGCCTACGATTGGATCCGCGAGGCGGGCATCACCGTGCCGGAGGTGCTGCTCGTCCCGCTTACCCTGAAGGGGGCGGATGCGATCGGTACGCTCTGGCTGGTCGCGGCCCACGTCGGACACTTCAATAGGGAGCATGCCCGCTTCATGTCGGAGCTCGCGGCGTTCGCCGGCATGGCGCTGCGGATGATCCAAAGTGAGCAACGCCTCAGCCTCGCCATGCAGCAGCAAGAGACGCTGATGCGCGAGATGAGCCATCGCATCAAAAACCTCTTCAGCGTCGCCAACAGCATGGTCCGGATGACCGCACGCAACGTGGAGACCAAGGAAGAACTCGCCGAGTCCTTGTCGGGACGGCTGCACGCGCTGGCCGAGGCCAACGCGCTGATCCGCCGGTCCTTCGGCACGAACGTGGCGGCAGTGGCGAGCTTTTCCGACCTCGTCGAACGCATCCTGCGCCCGCACGAGCGGAAGCCGTCGGTATTGGATGGGCCTGCTCTCGCACTGGGCGAGCAGGCGGCGAACCATCTCGCCCTCATCTTCCACGAGCTGGCCACCAACGCCGCAAAGTACGGCGCCTTGAGCCGCGAAGGCGGCTTCGTGACCGTTTCCTGGTGGGCGGAAGGAGACCGGGTCCGGATCGCCTGGACCGAGAGCGGCGCTTGCGAGGTCGCAGCGCCCGAAACCACAGGCTTCGGCACCAGGCTCGTGGAAATCACGATCGAACGGATCGGCGGCGAAATCGAGCGCGACTGGCGTCCGGATGGGCTCCGCGTCCATATCGCGCTACCGCTCAGGTCGTTGCGAAGCTGAGCGAAACCAAACCTCCGCGATGCGATTGATCCCGCGGAGGACTGATGGCCCACAACAAGAAGACAGTTGCCCGTCGGACGGTATAGGATGGAGCCTGGCCGGAGCGCTTGGTCTGGCGGCCGTGGCGTTCCTTTTCGAGCGCACCGTCGCGCCCGACCATGCCGACCATTGCGAGCGGGAGGGGCAACTTCCCGACGAACAGGCAGGCCGGGCGTGACGCCTCGCCTGCCGAGGCGGCGACCGAAGGCGGAGGTTGCGGGCGTAAAGCGACCTCGCCCGCCGACATCCCCGCCAGAGCATGGAAGGACATCCTCTGGCCGGCCTACAGCAACATCGGCGACCACCGCATCCTCGCCCGCGCCGCCGGCATGACCTACTACAGCCTTCCGGTGATCTTTCCCGGATAGCTGCGCTTGTCGCCATCTACGGGCTGTTCGCGGATCCCAGCACAATCGCAAAGGACCTCGACGATGCATCCGGCTTCATTCCTGGCGGAGCGGTCGACGTCGCCCGCGAGCAGCTCACCGGCCTTTCGACGCAGGGCGACAGGACGCTGGGGCTCACATTCGCTAGCCAATGCAACGGCCTGATCGTCTCCTCGCCCGCCTGCCCAGAACGTGATCGCGCCCTGAGAAGCCAGGGTCAAGCTGGCCGCTGCGACGGTGACGATCTGGCGGAGTGCTTAGTCAACGCCGGCCTTTTCGGCGATTTGAGCTTGCGGCTGAGATCGTCGAAACGAATTGACGGTCCCCGTGTGGCGATCCAAAGTGTCAATCTTTAAGGTTGATGAGTGAAGTTAACCCAGCACCGTGTTTGTCGTGGCAATGGTTGCCCGGTATCTGCCAATGAGCAGAGGACCGAGGCATGCTTGATAGAACGCAGGACGCAATTGCATGCTGGCGAAGACGGGATCGTAGTCGTTACCTCGTGCCCATCGTGTTCACGGGGGCCGCCATCATCGCAATGATCGCCTGGATTGCAGCAATTAGATGAATAAATTGGAGTTTGATCACGTGAATTTTTTAGTACCTGCCAAGGCGCCCGACGAGGATTTCGCGGGCCTTTCCGATCATTTCATTACCCGGATGTACGAGTTTATTCGTGATCAGGTTGCAGCTGACGCGGCGGCCGGCACGCGCCTCGTGGGAATGCCGGCGAGGCATCGCGCAGACAGGTTGCTTGCCGAGATCAGCCGCAGGGGCCTGTACAGCAAGCCGATCGATTGGCCGGCGACTTAGTGCGTGCACTCACAAGGCAAGGCGACGATGATCAAGTGGAAAGTATCTAGTCGTGTTAGGCTTTACTGCTTTTTATCAGCGACATTGGTTCTTCCCGCCCGGCCGATAACATTGCTTAATCGGGTCGCGGAAGACGTTCACCGACAGCGTTTTTTATCCCGCGGAGCCGACGCGCTAGCTTGACGAGCGCTCCGTTCATTTCCTGAAGAATGAGCTGTAAGGTGGCTTTCACACGGTCGTGGAAGCGAGAGGAACCTGAAACAGCTCGTTTTCCCATTCGTCGCGCACCGAAATGAAGTTCTCCTGCCGCACGGCAACCGGGTTAGCTGTGCCCAATCGATGCGCAATGAAGCTCGCATGCTCCTTTGCAGCGTTGTCATCAGCCAACTCCTGGCCGAGCAGGTCATGGGCTGGGGTCGATCCGTTTAAATGGAAACGGTAGAGGGGCATGACTTTACAGACCTCGAGACTCACTCGTCCGATGCAGCACCATTCCATTTTCGCTTCGTCCTCAAGGTCGCGGCTTCGTGTCTCTGCCTCATCCTTCGCTTGGACCACCTTGACCAGTCATTCGTTCATGCGAGCGCGCTCAATTGTTTGGGTTCGGCGAGCTGCTCTTGGGTGGGCTTTTCCACCTCCTCCGGTATCAACCTTGCTTCTTTTCAACTGTTCCTACTTGGGCCGGAAAGCGTCGGGGTGGCCTGTTCCGCCAAGCTGGTGTTAGCCTAGAGCGTCGGAGCTAGAGCGGATGGCTTTCGGCCGAACCCACAGCGATCGATGCGATCGGCGGTTGGTTGGGCGCCCACCCGCTCACGTTCCTGCGCGAAGGACTGTCCCGGCGTTCAGTCAGCCCGTGCCAGGCTCTGCAGCGTGCGAAGGATGGGCGTCGGATATCGCAGGTCTTGTTCTGGTCCGGCAAAAGGTGCCGGCATCGGCATGCCACGAGCACGAGCCTGCTAATCATCATCATGGTGCTGCTGATGATCGGCGCCGAATATGCCGGTGCTGTTTCTGCCGGCCTGACTGCTATGCTCGCGCAGGGCTAACTTTCTTGGCGAACAGCGGCGCCGCGCTGTCCACCACCTCTTTCGGAAGCATCCTCAATTGCTGTGCGTCGAACGGGAGGTGAGTGAGATAGTTCGCCACCAGAGCGCCTACGGCTTCAGCCTGCGCTGCATCTCGTTGGCGTTTTAGCGCCTCCTTGTCCGGGCGACGGGACAGCCATAGTTTATGGGCGACCCAAACCCGCGGGTCCGGAGCCACGATACGTACCGGTTCGCCCTTTTCGTCGATCGCCACCGCCTCGAACGCGGGGGCATTCTGCAGCCAATCGAGGCCTTCGATCTGCACAGCGGTTAAATCTTCCGGGTCGGAGCCGATCTTGTCTTGAGCCTTCTTCCAAGGTGGGCTCTGGATTGGCCTGATCAAATCGACGAGATAGCCATCCCGGTTTACGGCGCGGAACGTCTGCTTGGCGCGTTCAAAGCTGGTGTCCACTCGTTTGAGTATCTTCATGAGGGATGATTCAGAGACGTCGTCGTCTGCGACGAACGTAAGCCCGCCGCGTGCGTCGAACAGCAGATCGATGTCTTCCGTCGTAGCCAAGCCTGGATCGAGTCTGACGCCGGAAGAGGCCTCATAACCGTAGATCGCGTTCGTCCCAAGAATCCGAATTCCGGAACCCAAAATTCCGAAGCCATCGAGAGCGCGCGTGATCCGAGCTCCGAGCAGCGGCACGCGGCCCAGCCCGAGCGCACGGTTGACTGCGGCTTGCCTTTCCAGGGTATCGCGCAAATTCTTCACCCGGTCTTCTGCAGCGGCACGTTTCGCTTCGAAGTCCGCCTTCATCTTTTCAGTTTCGGGGGAACGCGCGCCCAGCGAGGCCTGCTTCCTGAGGCCTGCCTTATCGTAGTAGCTCCGAACGAGGTATCGTCGGCCTTTCGATTCCGCCCACGTCAGGGAACCCCGATGAGCATTGTAGGCCTCCTTGGCGTCCCTCAGGGCGTGGAAACGCTGCTGACTATTGACCACCTCTCGGCGGGAACTTCGCCGGTCACGTTTATTTCGTCTGTTGCGTTTATTGCGATTGTTGCGTTTGCTTCGAATAGTGCCTACATGGGTCCCATAGAGAGAGTCACACCATGCCAGCCTACGCCCAGGAGCTAGGGGCGGACCGGCTGCCTTCCGCGAGCGAGAAGGCGGCGGCCAACCAGCTTCGTCAGATGCTCGGGTCTCATGTTAATGGCGACGTCAAGCTGCGCGTGCTCAAGGACGAGCAGAAGAAGCCTACTGAGATCACCCTGCCTCCAGGCTTATCGGGCCTGCTGATTGAACTGTTGCGGCGTATTGCGCGTGGCGATGCGGTGAGGCTCGCGCCCGTGAATGAGATGCTGACCACGCAGCAGGCGGCGGATATCCTGAATGTTTCGCGTCCGTTCCTGATCTCGCTGCTGGAACGAGGTGACATCAATTACACAACGGTGGGCCGTCATCGCAGGATCAGGGCAGAAGACCTATTTGCCTATAAAGGCGTGCGGGACGAGAAACGCAGCAAGGCTCTCTCCGACCTCGCCGCAGAGAACATGTAGAGCTTGTTTGCAATCGATTTGGTGCGCTCGTGGACGCCTGCACTCTTGCGAGCACCGGAAAGCCGCGGAGCTGCAGGAGACGGGCGACCAGTTGAGACCCTACGTCGAATTTCTCAGGGTTGGTCCGACTATCGACACTACGGCGACCAGCAGCGCATCATGCTGCATCGGTATTTCCGAGCGGACGACCTGAAGCCAGATATGGTGACGAGCAAGCAAGAAAGTCGAACCATGTTGCTTCTCAATCAGCACACTGAACACCGCACCTCCTTGGCTGCATCGGATGCGGAAATATTGAGCGTCGAAGCCGCTCGCGAAGTGGAGCGATTTCTCCGGCATCGCGCTGACCACAAGGAGACTCCACTCGTCTCTCTGTCGGGTCTTGCTCGTGAGATCGGCGTGGCCTCGATCCATATAAAGGACGAGGGCCGTCGGCTCGGTCTTGGCAGTTTCAAAGCCTTGGGTGGATCGTATGCCGTGATCCGGCTGGTCTTGGAGGAAGCGAGTCGGCGGCTCGGCCGAGCTGTTGACGTCTCGGAGCTTCAGACACCTGACGTGATGCCCGTGGCTCGGGAGATGACGGTATCCTGCGCCACGGATGGAAATCATGGCAGGTCAGTCGCGCAGGGTGCCCGACTCGTTGGCGCCAAATGTGCCATATTCGTCCACTCAGGCGTCAGCGACGAACGTATTGACGCAATCGCCCGTTTTGGTGCGCAGATGATCCGGGTCAACGGCAACTATGACGACTCGGTCGCCGAAGCATCCCGAGTTGCCGCAGAAAAGGGTTGGATCACGGTCTCTGATACGTCCTGGCCGGGCTATGAGCGTATCCCCGGATTTGTGATGCAGGGTTATACCGCACTCTTGAGTGAAGCACTGCGCCAGCTCGCCAAAATCCCGACCCACGTCTTCGTCCAGGCCGGGGTTGGTGGACTCGCCGCAGCAGTAGCGGGACATCTTTCGGTTCTATTCGGTAACAACCGCCCGTTCTTTACGGTTGTTGATCCCTCGCGAGCAGCGTGCCTCTTCGAGAGCGCTAGGGCTGGACGGCGTGTCAAGGTCCTTCATGGCCGCCCGACGGTGATGGCAATGCTTGAATGCTATGAACCTTCGCTCGTCGCTTGGCGTATCCTTTCACGTGTAGCGGACGCCTTCATGACTGTCGACGAGGAGGACGCAATCAGCGTCATGAATTGCCTTGCAAACCCCGGAAATGGAGACCCGGCCATTGTTGCAGGAGAAAGTGGTGGTGTTGGTCTTGCAGGGTTGCTGAGGATTGCTTCGGACTGCACATTGCGTAGCAGGATTGGCCTTGGACAAGATGCACGTGTATTTCTAGTCAATACCGAGGGCGCGACCGATCCTGGCCTCTACGAGGAGCTCGTCGGTGCGCCCCCAGCGCAAGTGGCGGGAAGAAACTGACGGGACCAAGTACAGTCAACAGGCCTTGTATGTTAAGCAATAGGACAAGCTCGCCGCGAGCTTAGAGTTCCTCGCGAACGCCGTCGAGATAAGCCTGCCTTTCGACCCTCACCCTCTCCCGCCCGAGCATCCCATGTCTCTCCTCGGGAATGATGGGTGTTCGAGGCCTTCGATGCAACTAATTGTGCAAAGCGCATAAGGGCAAGCGAGCGGCCGCTAGCCCGCAGGACATCTGCTGAAAGCGCCTCCGTGACCCGAGCCAGTTCCTGACCGTGTGAACCGCTGCAGCTCCTAGATCAAGACAATGGCCAGCAGACTTGAGCATAGCGACGCGAAGCCGGCCGCAGTCAGTGCCAGTAGACTACCCGAGACAAGGTCATGATTGCGCATGAATCATCCTCGAATGAGTTGCGCTCGTTCGCAGCCGTGAGCGGTTCGACCGGTGAGCCGATGCTTCAGCGACGCTTGGGCGTCCTCGCTTGCGGCAAGTGAAGCAGAGATACGCAGAGATCAGCGCGCCATTCGCGCCGCTCTGATCATTCTGCGAGACTGACAGGCTGAGCGGGTTAAGTCGCTCAGTCTGGCCTACCAGTTCGGGTAGGCCACTCAAGACCGCTTCCTCGCTAAAACCCACTGTGTCCGTGACCGAACCTCACGGGAAGGCCGGATGTGGTTAGTCTTGGATCATGCCTAAAGGGAGACACAGAAGTTAGCGGCGCGTGAGAGGCACCGTTCTTTTCCTTGCTCCAGAGGTAGGGCTTACGTCACCGCTAACTTCCCCGGAAGTGCGGATGCGGCAGAGACAGCGCTTTTATCCCAGATCCCCCGGTTGATAAAGGGACGCCGAGTCGCATCCGCGCTACTTTCCAACAATGTCAGCTCCACTGAGCTCGGGTTTACGCCCTACCGGCTGAGGGTCGTAACGTCATTCAGATGTGAGACGTGTAGGGACTGAATCATCAATAACTTGGAGCGATTCTCAGACTGACAGAATCGACGCGACTGTGCAGTGTATGATGGTGAGCCGACCAGGGAGAAGGACACATGTTCAAACGAGAAGTCACGCCAGTAAAGGCCAAGCCCCGTATGTATTTGCGCGTAGCGAAACGGAAACGGACAGCGCATCAACTCGCCGAAGCGTTTTGCTTTGCGACGCGTGTGTTTGATGACATCAACCCGACAACGCGCGAATGGCACGAGATCCGCGATCGCATGGTCAGGACAGCCGATGGGTGCTTCTATCTTATCGAAGGTCCAGGCATCAACCCCGGTGACCGCGAAGTCGTAACGCCTTACAGTCTAAACGCCGTCTTTGCCTGGCTGCGAGATTGCCCAGAACAGATTGAGCGCACTGTCGTCGTCGGCGGCTAGGCTGGGACCGCCCCACACGGGCCGCTTTTCGTTTTGTAAATAGCCGCGCAGGTATCGTCAGATTTCAGTAAGCTAGCCCTGATATATAATCGTTGGGTTTAACGCGGGTGGCAGGGCATTGCTGTCGGTTCCAGAATAGCCAGCGCTGAGCCACGCTTCGCTAAACTCAAATGGCAAGTGCGGGTGCGGCCGGATACCTGGCAATCTTCCTGGCTAGCCCGGCACCGAGCCGCGCCCGCACTGCTTTCAACTCGCGGGCTCCCCCCCCTTCTAGTAGTTGTGTTCGTTGTGCGGCGACGACCTACCCGTCAACTTCTTGCGCTGCTTGAGGCTGCTGTATGGAAGTTGGCAGCGGGTCGGCGAATTTGGCTGCTGCTCGTGCGAGTTGCGGCCGCGCACGATCAGCGCGGCGCGATCGAGCGCCTGCTCGAAGAACAGCTTATTGCCTTCGAATTCCAGGCTGTCGGATGACGCGACCCGCGCCGGCAAGTATGGCGTCCGCCGAGAACATGACGTAGCTTTCGAAGCGGAAAGTCGTGTGTGGCACGATTTGTGAGCCGCTGCCGCGTTTCAGGATTGAAACTGAGATCCAGAAGCCGGCGGATGCGACATCTTTGTCGATGGCGGCCGAGCGTGGTTGCAAGCTCAACGCCGTCACCGTTATATCGGGGGATAACGTGATGCTGGTGTGCACCACTGAGGTCCACTCCAACAGCGCGTTGCGCGCAAAGCTGCCAGTTGCGAGAACAACACCACGCGAGGCGCGCACCCTTATGTCAAGGTTGATGCACCTGACGATGGCATCCGTGACGCGGCCGCGTTCCTTCACGAGTTGGAGCGTCGGAGAAGATGACCAAATTTCTCGGCCGTACTCGCGCAGGCTCACCAGCAGCCGCGATAGAGGCGGCTGAGCACGGACGTGCCGCCGTGCGCAACCAGATCCGCCTCGCAGTACCCCGGCGGAGGTGGTCCCCGGTCGTTGAATGTGCGCACCGGGACCTGCCTTATGGCACGGGAAAAGCCCGCCCACCGTCAGTGTCCTCCGGGTGCTGCGATTTTACGTCGCCCAGCAGTTGGCTGATCGTCGCGGCGCTCACCTTCAATAAAGCCAGCGACCGCTCATCGAGAGAAAGCTTCCAATCTGCCCTGCCGTTCAAGTGCCGTGAGCAAGAGGCGATCGTTGTGCCGATCCGCTTACTGCAAGCCCGCTCAGAGGCGTTCTATAGCACAATCAGTGCAACCCGAATGGAAGCACCGTAACTCCGGCCTGGCCGCCGCGGCACGGTCGATCCCCAGTGCCGCTCCCGTGACAGTGCTAGGATCGCGTGCTTGCGATGGCACCCCGTGACGGCGCAAAGCTCGTCCAGGATCCGTCCCTACTCGAGCCGCCCGGCGGCCCGATGACGCTTGGCCATCGCTGATGTGATCTCGCGCGTTGCGCGCATGCTGATCTTCCCCGCATACCCGCTCCCAAAGTGATCCGGCAGCTCCGCCACAGGCGCGGCAGCGAAGTTGTCGGGCAAACATTTTAAGGTGAGGCAATGCGGGACAATTCCGGATGAAGCTTCCTACGGAACAAAGCCACGGTTAGGAAAGTATCGCGGCAGAGGCGTAAAGGAAGCGAAGAATTCTGCGCGACAATCGGCACATCTAAGTCTGCCGAGCATCTGCTCCAGCGCTTTTGCCCAACTACCTCCAGCAGGAGCGAGCGTAACGGGCGGGTACCGGCCTACCCTAGCCAACCGGATAGCTCGGTCGCCTGCAACACCATTCTAAGAGCGGCGTGAGCGAGAAGGGGTTGTCTCCTCTCCAGTCGCGCTCGCCGTCTGGCAGGTCGCGGCGCCTGCGGCTCAGGCGCGGCCTCTTACTGAGCTGCGAGCGGAGCGGCAAACGGTCCTTCCAATTGCTTCACTTGCCTGGGTCAAAATTCTCTCTTGCTCACAGTAATGTAGGAGATCCAGCTTTCAGCAAGCCGACGAAACTATGCACCCCAGAGCTCCGCGTTCTCGGGCGCAGTCCACCGGTCGGTGGCCACGGCAAAGTGGAGGAGCTTCTGCACAAGACAGATCCCTCTTTCTACATGCTTCCCCTATTAAGATGGTTCCAGGTGTTGGTTCCCCGCTGCGCGACGAACCAACCATCACCGGGATCAAGGTTTCCGATGGATGATGCCTTGCGAGTCCAATAGTTCAAGCCCCTCCCGGCGACACGCCCATGTCGCACGTCGGTGCTCCCTCACATGTGCCGGGCGCTCCCATCGACGGCGTCGGCGCGCCTTGGTCGCAGCCGCAAGGATTCCTGCACTATCCGCACCGCGACAGGCCAAGATGGCTGGATCCGATTTACCCTCTGCGGCCCGGGTCAAGACCTTCTCGGCAATGCACGCCTTCAACGAAGAGGTGCGCCTTGGTTCGGGCACCATCCGACCGGATCGTCCAGAACACTGCCCAGGCCGATTTGCAGGCCCCATGATGCTACGCGCCAAAAACAGAATCTGTTCGTGCCGGCCGCGACTTGCCAGCCAGTATTTGCGGAAAGTGCGATGGCGCCTCCTCGGCTGAGGGTGACAATCGGCCCTGGCCAATTTGGCTCATTTAAGTCTCTGAGCGCGTCAGCTTGTCGACAGCTGATCCTAGTAGAGGAAGAACCAGAGAGCGACACTATCCGCTCAGGATTGCGAACCGACTCAAACTGGGAGGCGACATGGACCCATTTAACAGCATCAACCCATTCGGGCGGGATTTCGCTGCTTACAACGCCGCGGTGCCAGAACCGCAACAGCAGGAAGCTGAGTTTGAGCCCTACTTGGATGAGGTGCCGCAGCTTGATACCAATGCCGTCGTAGGGGTCCCTGTTTCTTCAGATCACGACCATCCTCATCTGTCTGACGAAGACCGTAGACTCATCGAGGCGTTGGAACTTGGGCACCCTAGCGCCCGCGGTCCCGAAGACGCAGTCACCAGGCGCGTCGGGGACGCCGCTGCGCAGCACAGCGGGCTATGGGAAGCATTGAGTTTGCCGAACGAGCTGACTGCGGACGGTTACGTTCCGGATCCGCCGCGAGTGATGATGGGCGAAGCCAGCCTAGCATCGTCTCTCATGCCAACCGCGCGCAATCACCAGGCACCGGATGCAGGAGAAGCCGTTCGTCACTTCAACCGAAGCCACGGCTACCAGCCGGCTCCAAACGAATTGACCGGGAGCGATCCGCTTTCAAGCCACGAGGTCCTCATGGGTGAGGATTACATCGGGCAGTTGAGGCCTGCGAAGAGGCAGAGGACGCTAAGACAGCCGGAAGGGGATGCCATTGGGCGCCAGCTGAGCGAGTCCGGCGATCCAGTCCCTCGCGTGCTGATGGAACACGCCGGCGCACCGTCGACTTTCAGGCCAGCGGTCGCTTCGCCATTGGTCTTTCCTGCGGAAGGTTACGATCAGGATCTGCTGTGGGCGATGGTAGGAGACGCCGGCCCATCGTCGTCTCGCGAGCCGACCGCGCCCCCTCACCAACACCTGGATTTAGGAGAGGCCGTTCGTCCTTCTAACTTGGGACACGGCCACCAGCACGCGCCAGCTACGCTTGACGGTAGCAGCGTCCCGCCGGGCCGGGACGGTCGACCTTTCATAGTTCACAATGACCGCTACACGGCGCTGCTCGTTCCTGCGGCAGCGATGAGGCGAGGCACCCCGCTCAATCTTCTAGGCGCTACCATTCGTCTCGGAACTCTACCGGAAAACGTTCCGCAGCCCAGTGCGGAACCGTCGAATCGGGTCCCGCCAGCGCTCCTTGGACCAACGATGGAGCAAGCCGCTCGGGCGTCCGCCGGGGCTGAGACGAGGCCCCCCGCGGTCCGCGACGTTTATGCTGCATCATTCGCCGTTCCCGAGGACTTCTCGCATGGCACACAACCCGCCTCGGACGCGATAATTTCGCATCTCGGCCGCTGGGGCCTCTTGCCGGACGCGGCGCAGCCCGTAAAGCAGTACGACATTCGCGGCCAGCGCTACACCGGCCTCCTGGGGCCTGGAGGGCCCAATGACGTTCGGCTCATCCATCACCCCCAAAAGTAGACGCCGACGGACACTCCCGACGCTACGAGCCCGTTCAAGATAGCTCTGGTACTTCGCGAGGTTGTGGGTGCTGTAGATGGGCGCCCACTCGATTTACTTTGTCCGTGACGCGCAGCAGCAATTGCTGAACCCGCGCTGCACTGCGGCTGACAAATAGCTTTCAGGCTCGGGACCGCTAACTACCATTCTCCGAAGCCCGGGTGCCGCCACAGCTCGCGCCAGGCGCACACATGCGCGGTTCAAAGTCCCTATTATTGGAGCGTGATGAATGCCTACGTCTTCACGTTAGTCTCCGCAGGAGAATGGCCCGTAATTCCTCGCCGAGCGGTCTTTCTAATAACCCCTGCGTCAACTGATATTTTTCTTGCCTGTCTAGCAAGCAACGATAGAATAGCTCTGGTTGTGGATACAACGAGATGCACGGAGCAATGATGCTGTCTCGATGCAGTGTTTCAGCCCCCTGTATTGCTATCCTCCTGATGCTAATTGCGAGTGCCGGGCTGGCTCGCGCACAGGTACCTGTCACGGACCCGTGTGCCCCCTACCCGCGCAATCCGCAGCAGCGTGAGGCTTGGATCAAGGAGCTCATCAGGAGCTTTGGCTTTGCCGATTTTCATGAACCTGCTGTCGTCCGACCGACGAACGAAAGCGCCCCCTACGAGCTCGTTGTGCAATACTCGAAGGGGAAGAAAATCGCAGGGTGCGAAGTTGAGCTTCGCTCCTATAACGGCGATCTCGTTGGCTCCACCATTCGCGCAAGACCGGGTGATACGCTCTTCATCCGCTTGACGAACAAACTGCCAGCAGATGTGACGCACCATCACCCGCAGGATCCACATCCGACTGACCACGACGGCGATTTCAGCTTCAATATCACGAATCTTCACACACATGGGCTGCACACCTCCCCGTCCGGCAACAGCGATAACGTTTTCCTGGAGATACGGCCGGAGAAGTATCCGGGTGACCCCAAGGCTAGGCAGCTGTATCGGATCCACATCCCCGACAAGCACCCGACAGGTACCTTCTGGTATCACGCTCACTTTCATGGCAGCACTGGCGTGCAGGTTTCCAGTGGGATGGCAGGAGCTCTCATTATCTAGGGTGGTCAGGATGCAAATGGCCGGCTGGATGCTGTACCGGAAATCAAGGATGCCGAACAAAAAGTCTTCGTTCTTCAGCAGATAAGGTTTGGACCTGACGGAAAGCTTGAGGACTTCGACAAAGCAATTCCGGACCGGCAGTGGTCGCGTAACATTACTGTAAATGGCGTGTTCGTTCCGACGATCCGGATTCATCCGGGCGAGGTGCAGCGATGGCGCTTTGTTCATGCCGGCGTCGAGGACAATATTGCCCTGGCACTCGACGGCCATCAGCTCCATGAAATCGCAGCAGATGGACTGGCCTTAGGTCGCCGGGTGGCCTGGCCAGCGGCCGAGCCTTCTCAAGAGGGTGTCCGCGAGTTGCTGCTCGGTCCCGGTTACCGCAGTGACGTTCTGGTCAAGGCCGCCCCTCTTGCCCCTGGCGAGACCTCGAAGGAGTACTTCCTGCGAGACGGCATGTTGCCCGCCGCCCTGTCGTTGCAAGCCGCAACGACGGCAATCCGGGTCGCGCAGTCAAGAGCCGCCTTTAATGCAGGGGATCTCATTGCCGACATCGGAAACAAACCGCAGCGCATCATTGCACGAGTGCTCGTTGAGGGCGTCGCCAGAGACATGGCATTGCCAAGTGGCGAAGAGCTGCGTAACCGTGTCCCGAGCGAGCTCGTTCCGATCAGGGAAGAGGAATTGACTGACGCGGAGCAGTCAGTGCGCTTCGATGGTATGAGCCGCCGCTCCTGCACCCCAGACGGCAGTTGTCCGATATGCCAGACCGAAACTCCCGACTGTAAGCTGCATTTTACGTCGAATGATCGAGTCTTTATGCCCGAGCATGCGCCGCGCATGCTCAAACTAGGTCAAGCATCCAAGTGGACCGTAGCTGGTGATGGGATCTTCCCTCATCCCTTTCATATTCACGTCAACCCGTTCGAAGTAGAGCGCGAGGAGCCTGCGCAGGACGGCAAGATGAAGCGAGCAAAACTGTGGAAGGATACGATCATCCTGCCAGCCGGTGGCCAACCAAAACCGATCGTCATCAGGTCTCGATATATGGACTACGAAGGAGAGTTTGTCATGCATTGTCACATCCTCGGGCACGAGGATATGGGAATGATGGAACGCGTCAAAATTGCAAGATAAGGACCCTGTCTCATGGCCAGCTATAACGTCACGATCAAGAATTTCGCTTTTTCACCTTCGCAAATTGAAATCAAACAAGGCGACAAAGTCATATGGACAAGTGAGGATACTGTTGCACATACCGTAACGGCTGATGGTGGCGAGTTCGACAGCGGCGACATGGTCAAAGGTGACCCGCCGTTCGAGCATACGTTTGGAACGACCGGAGAAATCCCGTACCACTGTGACCATCACGGCGGAATGAGGGGAAAGGTTACCGTAAAGGCATAGAAGGCAGGCCTCCTCACCTTTGGAACGGCGTCCTGCGCACGTCGGACAGATTTGTCTCTGGTTGCCTTGCCCGCCAAACCGGCCCTCGGACGAGGACGGCCTCGTCCGTTAGAGAAGAGACTATCGGTAGAGCGCCGAGTGCGGCGGTTGGTTTGGTTATTAGTTTGCGAGCTGGATCGTCCGAAGAACCACTGAGTCATCCTCGGTCTCAAGCGTAACCGTGTCTGTGGGCCCCACGATCCAGAATTCGCCTAACCCGCGTTCCCGCCGATTGCCGTTGATGATTGTCGTGAGCTTTCCTGCCCTCAACTCATAGATCAGAAAGCCGCCTGTGGCTTTGAGCGGGAGTGAAGACCCTGCCCCCGCCGCTAGCGGCGCCGCCGCAGTTGAGCCGGCCACGCGTGTGCCAGGGCGCAGACTTATTTCCTGATAGTGAACTACCGGCACATCCAGACCAGCACCACCCGCTTGTGGCACTGCAGCTGGCCGGTTCCTCCCGGCGACGCGTTGAGCGATCAGCGGGCCGGAGTAGCGGTCGCGAGCGAAAATGCCCGCCGTATTTGCGGCAGTTTGTGCCCAAACGGGCTCGCGAGACAACGAGAGTATGGCGATGACGATGAGGACGCGAAGTGGGACGCTGCTCATCGATTTTCTCCGGTTATCTGGCCGTTTCGAGCATGTAGAGTACGCCGGCAGTTGTCGCAACGAACACGCGGCCATCGGCCAGAACGGGCTCGGTGAAAATGCGGTCACTACTATTACTGGGGTCAAGATCGATGTCCGCCAGGATTTGCGGACGTGGAACGAGTCCGAAACCGTTCGGCACGCAGTCCGCCTGTAAGACCTCCGGATTATCGCATATCGAGCCGGCTGGTGGCCAGACCGACGGATCTGCGAGCACAACTAGGTGCCCTTGGGCAGTGCCCAGGAACACGATGCCCCGCGTGACCGTCGGCGGCCCAAGCTGGTAGGCCGTATTTTTCCTCGTGCCCGGAATGTCTGCTACCCACCGCACTGGACCTGAAGGAGCTGCGCAGACGTCGAGCGCATGCAACCGGGTGAACCCGGGCGGTACCTGCCCGGCTTCCACGGTATAGCCACCAGTGGTCGTGATGAAGGTGTCGCGCCAGGCAGCGCCCGGAATCAGATAGCGCGTATCTCCGTGGGTTCCGCTTGTAAACGGGATGCCGGTCGGAGGAAATTGCCAGCGCACCACCGGATTTCCCCCCGCACCAGCACCCGCACGCGCAGCATAGCTCCAGCCATCCTTCTGTGTCGAAGCAACCGTAGCTCCGCAACGTGCGTCCAGCAGCGTAGGACCTGACGCCCAATCGGGATCATCGTCCATGTTGAATGGCACCGGCTTGAGCTTCCAGTCGAGTGAGCCGGTTGCGGCATTCAGTCTTAGCAGACTTAGCGAATGATCGACACTTGGCTGCGGTTGACTTCCGCCGTTCCAGAGCCGCGCATTACCGGTTGTCGCGTAGATTGCATTGCCCAACAGTCCCCCCGCCAGTGAGGACCAGATCCCGCCGCCACGCGTGCTCGTAGCCTTGAAATCGAAGGAAGCAACGATGTTGCCGGAATTGATGTCGACCGACGCGACACGCCCGTTCTGGATCGGGCTATCTGCATGGTTTGCGATCCCCACATACACACGATTTCCGATTACGAGTGGCGAGGAGTAACCGATATTCTCGTGTAGTTCTCGCCCGTCCCCTGGTGTGAGCCCATTGAGAGCCGCGATCTCTGGAGACTTCCAGATCTCCGCACCGCTCGCGGGATCGAGAGCAAAAAGCCGACCGCTGCCCAACCTGCGTCCGACAGATTGGTCAGGCCCCCCAAAGATAACTGCATCTCTCTCCCTGACCGTGCCGATTGACGCGCTCGCCGGCAGTCCTTCGGAAGAAGGGTTATGTGCGGAGACCGTCTCATATTGCGAGCGCAGCGCAGGATCGCCCGCCTTTGGATATTGCCAGAGCAGATTGCCGCTGGCCGCATCGATAGCGTAGAGCCTCCCATTGCCGTTTCCGATGAAAACACGCCCCTGATGGACGATGGCAGATGCGCGGAAAGCGCGTGGATCATCCGGTGGCCGGAACGTCCACTTTACTTGAAGCGTCTTGACCTGTTGCGGGTCCGCCAGTGGAGAGTCGAACGGCTGCTGCGCGTCCCGCAGTCCACTGTGCCGGAAAGCAGGCCATTCCCGCGAACAGACTTTCGGGTCACGGTCTGCACAGCCGGCGGTGGCGACGTAAACGAGATCCGCCACACAACGTCCCATCGACTGCACCACTGATATCTTCTCGCCTTCCTTTATCGCGCGCGTCAGAGCGACCTGGGCACCACCTCCATCCCCGATTTCTTCGGCCTCTGCGTAAATGCTAATCCTTGATCCGGGGACGAACTCCACTACCTCGATGATCGTGTCACCCGGTAGCGGCTGACGAATCTTTGCGGCCGGCAGCTGGCTGCAGGGCTTCGCCGGCGTCTTCGGTCCCGGTGCACTGGCAGTACACAGCGCCTGGGTTGCCCAGTAGTTGCCGGTCCCCTTCCCGCGAGGGTTCAGTCCAATCTGCTGCGCACCGCCAGGAGTGGGCTGTCCCCCGACTTGGTTGGGATTCGGTAACATGTTGTCAGTGAACACCTTGATATCGGCGCCATTGAGCAGCGCACTCGATGCCGGCCCGCGCACCACAGCAACGGGGGCACCTTCATACACCGTGTCAACTACCGGCCCTGGTAATGAGGACGGCTGCGACTGCACAACCTCAGCGCGCGACACCGGACTGACATCGCGGCAAATTCCGGACTGCGCGGTGATGCGTTGCCCCTTCCGAAACGCGGGATTCACGAACGTATAGGCAAAATCCGCGTTACCACCTACCTCGGTTTTCGGACCGAAACCACCGCCCGCCAGCGGATCCTCGGCAAATACTTTCCACCATGCTCCAGGGATTACGTCTGCAATGCCGACAGCACGTCCGCAATCGTAACAAGGCGCCGGATTCAACCGCGGCTGCGGCAGGCCTGCTGGATAGTCATCTTTGTAGGACGAGACCGTCACCGCATTCGAAGGCTTGCTTTTCACTCCACCCACAACCTGGACAGCAGTGATGACTTGCCCGTTTTCAAATTGCGTCGCTACTTTGATCGGCTGATTGGCGATCTCGGACGCAGTAGCCGAACCAATGGGATTTGGTTGGCCAGCAAGGTAGATCTCGATCTGCGCGTCCGGAACGTAACCGTTCACCACTACTGTCTGGGCGCATTCGTAGATTGGTCTTGTGAGCAGAAGCGGCGAGACCACCTCCGGATCGTTTTGAAATCTTCCGCCACCCGGTTGCAGATGCGGGTCTCGCTCGGGCGCTGGCTGTGCACTCACGAGAGGACAGCCGACCATCATGGCGCTCACAATGGTGGAAATGGCCAAACGAACCTGCATGCGCCCCTCCCTTTCCAAAAACAGCGCTCTCAGTGCCGCGCTGGCGAAAGCACAATCAGTCGCGCGACAAAGGGGCGCTCGCCGCCAGTATTGTCGACAGCAATCCGCTGGTCGCTATCGAGCGTAATGACGACACCCGGACGCACCTGCTGGGACTTGCCGTCAACAATCAGAGTCGCGTCACCGGCCTGCACGTCCAGCATTGCACGACCGGGCGCGGCAAGTTCTTCGGAGGCTTTACGCGCACCCACCAGCAGGTCGATCACCTCGACAGTCCGGCCTCCAGCGTCACCTTTGAAGATTGATCGGCTGAGCAGCCCGGGAACGAGTTGTCGATACTCGCCAGGCACGTCGACCTGAGCAAAGGCACTTTTGATTGGCACAGCTATCGAGATGCCTATGAGGACTGCTCTGCAACAACGGGAACGGATCGCCGCAAGCATATCATCCACCTAAATAAGAACACCAAATCTTGGTCACCAGACTGCAGGCCAAACCTTCAGATCTGTCGCATTCGGACATGCCCTATCAATCTTGGTTTTGAGTCGGAGCTACACATTTCTCGAGATGGCGCGCCTCTGGAAAAATGGCCTGGTCACGTCCTCGGCACCATTTTTGGAGATTCTTTCGGAGCCAGCTTCGCGACTGCATCTCGAGATCCGTTCGTCAATCCATATCTGCCGAAGCTTTGAACCTGGAAAAAATGCCCTGGCCCGCGACCGATATCCTCGCCGAGCGGCTACGATCCTGGCGGCGCGATCTGTAGTTGATGACTGTTTATCGCACCTGCCGATCGGTGCATAACGCTTAAAGTAGCATCATTATTCACTCACGCTTTAGCGGATTTCAACCAAAAAGATTGACAGCAACGCTTACTATTTTTGCGAGTTCGTACCTGCAGGGTGCTGGCGACCGCGGTGGCCCCCCCCCTGTGCAGCCGTGGCCACGCCTTCCGGCATGACGCCACCGATACCCGGGAGCGACCGGCGCCCATGTTGGCCGGAGGAGCAAGTTCGCGTTGCCTGGCCAGATGTTGAGCACGACGTCGGCGGAGTGGACGCCGTGGCCGACCGCCTTCGGGCTGGCTTCCTGACCGACAAGGCCGATGTGGACGGATTCATCGCATTTTCTCTAACCGTCCAGAACAGGCGCAAGTCGCGCGCCGGCAAGTCGCTGGAGCATCAGGGCGTACTTTCTCGGTAACTGAGTCGTGGCCGACAGCTCCAATCGAGCGGTACCGAAAGTGGCGGCGACTTCCTGCTGTGCTCGCAAGCTGTTGGTCCACTCAGCGGCCGATCGAAGCTAGGCTAGCCGCAGCCATCTCTGTCCAGCTGATGATTCGCTCAGATCGGTGTCCGGGGACCGCTCCAAATAACCAACGAGCGCAAAGACAAGAGCGACGAGAATGCCAATCACCGACGCTGTGCCTGTTCCCGACCAGCTTCGCTGCTGAATAAGGGCATCAGGCTCAGCGAGACCGAGTTGATACCCCCATCCAAGTCATGTGGCGATTATCATATGTGAACCACCTCACATCTTACGCGCACTTCTTGATGCCCTGACAAGTCATAGACCAAGGCTCGCCGACGCGCACGGTCGGGGCGTTTCGGACTCCCGCCGGCGATGCGGTCGGCATCCGGCCACTTCTATCGACTGCATGGCCCGGCTGGATTGACGAGGTGATCAATTTCACGAGCGATTTGCATACCCCTTCTGCGGCAGTGGATACGACGAGCGCGGCATCGAAAGATGCCTCTGCCATTGGCGCAGGCTATGGAGTGCGTTTGTGCCTTCAGTGTCTCGGTTCAGGAATAAAGCGCGAGTCGTGCTTTCCTGACAGGTGTGTCGTCTTGCGTTGGGACGCCGGTGCGATTTCGTAACAGGTCCATGTGGGAGGGAACTATTGAGCCACGAATTACCTCCACAACAGTCCAGGTTTCTCGTTCGAATGGGGAGCACCGGCTGGATGGTTTATGATCGAGAACGCAAGGGGTCTGCGCTGCTAAGGGATCACAGTTTGGCCGAGAAGCTATCCAAAGAACGGGCCGAACAGATAAGGCAGGCACTGGTTGATGGTCCGATCAATTGATGACCATAATCCCTCTAGGTGAGCCTTCGATCAGGGAATTGAAAGTCTACCTGCGTTCAGCTCCGCTCCGGGGTCTGGACGCCGAGCACATAGCCATTTCGTTCATGCGCCGCCCCAGCCGGGGCCCGTCAGTTTGACCGTAACACTGAGCAATCGGCCTGTGAACGGCTGCGGCGCCGGACAAGACGCATAAGCGTGTCCTTGCTTACTGGCAGCATCAGCCGTTCTGCGAAGCCCCTGCCGGTCGACCGCTAAGCAACAGACCAAGATGCTGGTGATAAAGTCTAGCCGCGCCGTGCGTCGCGCCGATGGCGCCAATATCCTGTCGGCGAAACGCTCAGTGAAGATCTGGCGTCCGCACAGGCCGGCGTCGCATCGGAAGCGGCGGGCGATCACCAGCAGTCCTACGGACCGCCCCGGGCGGCGGATCGCTCACGGTTGCAGTTATCGGCTATGGACGGCCGCGAAACTGTCCCGCACGCGAGAAAATGGAAGTCTTTCGCCAACTACGTCACTTACGCCCGCCGGCGCGCTACTGCTAATCTTATGCGCGTGATGCTAGTCGAGCGCGGGGGCAACTCGACCAATCGCGCAAGGTCCTAGGCGAGTTCGCCCCCTATTGCCTTGACATCGCTCACACGGCCAGAGAAGCAGTAAGACCGCCTCAGCTGGCGGCCTTTTCGTCACGCGAGTCTTGTTCCCCATCTCCCAAAAGAGCAATGTTCGCTTCCAGCTTCTTCAGGAGGTGACACGCATCTCAGGCCGAATTGCTCCGGTTAAGCGTAACCTCGACCGGGCATTGCCGGCCAAGTGGTAGGGCCACTGCGGGACTGTGTGCGGCTGGGGCCATTGGATCCTTCCCTTTCCCTTTCCCTTCCCTCCCCCTCCCCATTCC